>CAIPAH010000031.1 GCA_903862955.1 uncultured Opitutia bacterium | reverse complement strand
TCTGCACTTCCGGCATCTCATGGCGCAGCATCCGCTCTCCCCAGGCGTCGGGCAGGGAATCGGCGATCAGGCCTGGCAGTCCACCCGCAAAGGGAGTGTCACCCGGCCGGAAGAGCCGCGGCCCGTTCGCAAACGAATCCAGCGGCAGGCTCAACGGCGACAGGTCATGGTCGTTGGCCAGAAAAGCGCGGTCAAGTTCAAGCGCATGCACGGGGCCGTCCGGCCGGTAGGCGAGAACGCCCAGCGGGCTGCCGAGAAATTTCAGCTGAAGAAGATTGGGTTCGACCACGGCCATCAGTTAAGGGGATTTGATGGCGGCGGGGGCCCGTCGCCTTGGTTTGGCCGGCTGGTAAGCGGCGAGAAATGCCGCGATACTCTTCGGGGCGTCCGCCGGGCGCTTAAGCGCGGTCAGAAAATTATCGGCGAGGCCCAGCGTGACCAATAGTTTGGCGAGTCCCTCAAACCCGATTTGCCCGGAGCGCTCAAACCGCCGCAAGGTTGCGATGCCCACCCCACTGCGTTGGGCCAAGTCATCCTGGCGCCAGCCCAAAGTCAGTCGGTGAGACCGCACCGAATCGGCGATCTCACGTAGCACGTCAGACTCTGTTTTAAGTGATAACATATGATCACTAGATCAAATCTAATGTCGTTAAGCAATCATATATGATATGTTGCAATGACATCAACTGAGCCTTCACACGCCCTGCCTGCGAGCGGAGGCTACGGCCAGCGCCGCCGGGGTTAAAATCCGAGACAGCGTCTCGGAAATAGCCGTCTGCGCCAATCCGCTCTATCGTCAACTTTGGGGGCGGTGGCTCGAACGCTATCCGGTTAAGAACGGCACCTGATAGCTTGGCATCGGCGGCAGCAAAATCAGCGCTATCAAGCTTGGGCCGTCGGGAATTGCCAAATGTCTTCGCAGATTTTCTGGTAGAGTGCCTGACGGAGGTCGATGTCGGCCTTCTTAAATTCGTCATGCGCCCGGAAAGGAAGGCCGCGGGACGTAAACCATTTCGTGAAGTTTGGATTGTTCTTATAGGTGAGAGGGCACAATGACCGGGCGAGGAGGTTCTCCTTCTGGTAGTGCGGCAGCTTTTCCGTGTATGATTTATCGTTGTAAGATTGATTAGTGCCGTTGGGGAGAAGCACCAGTGCGCCAATACTGGCCCGCCAGTCCGAGAAATCGGCGGTGTCTTCAAACTTTTCAGATTGGAGGGCCATGTTGTCGGCCCAGATGTGTTCAATCTCGAAGGGCTTTCCTCCAGGACTTTCGTGGTAGGTCTGGAACGTGGTCGTCATACCCACCCCTTGCTCCGCGTAGGACGTGATGCGTGACAGGAGGAATTTTACGAAACGCCGATTTTGTCCATGCAAGCCAAAGTGAGTGAATTCGCCCCAGCTTTCGTCCAGTGCCTTGATCTTGGCCGCGAGCAGGGTTTGAAGCGTCGGCAGGTCTTTCCCCCGAATTTCCTTCACCAATGAATACATGGTGTAACGAATAGAGCTGGCAGAAAACTTCCGATAGTTGATCGAGCGGCGCACGACAAACGTCTCAATGTAGCGGGCGACCAAATCCATTTTGGCATCTACGGTTTCGGCCGTATCCGTGGTGACCAATGGCGCAAGCATCAAAGGATAGCTTTGCGAGGACGCGATACCCCAGCGGTTGATGTAATAGATGTGCTGAAGGGCGGGTATCAGGGTGTTCTGAGTCTGTAAAATCCGCAGGTAGGCGGTGAGGTGAAACTTGAAATCATCCGATACAAAACGCTCGAAGTCGTCCGGGCGGTCCGGATCGAGCTTCATTTTTTCGAGGTTGTCTCTTACCCAGCTATGGAAGCGCGTGCCGATTTTCTCGAAATCCTCGTTTTGTGAACCGGCTTTGCCGGGTCGAATCGTGTCGGCGTAACGGGCACGTAACCAAGCCTGAAAAAAGCGCTGGTCCTCATCCTCCTCAAACTCGCCAAGCGCCTGCATGGCCTTTTTCCAGTCATCGTTGGCCTTGGTGCGTTTCGCTTGTTGGTTAAAACGCGAAAGGATGAATCCCTTGAGCATCTCGGTCGGGGTTAGATTTAACCCTCGATCATTCATCGTCTCGAAAATCGTATAGGCATTGTCATCGGAGTAGGCGATGATCTCTACCAAAACTACGTTATACTTAACCCAATCGATGAAGAAGGGCAGACTCGCTCCCTTGATTTCCTCCGGGAAGAGTTCGACGATAGCGCGGAGATGGCCAATGCGAAGCGGTGGCCCCGAAACGAAGTAGCGGGGTGAATGGCAGCGGGTGCCCAGTGGGCGTTGCGATGAACATTGTGGACACAGGCGATAGCGGTTACTCCATGCTGGACTTCACTCCTGAACACCTCTCGTGGATGCGCCAGGGCCGAGGTCGCCGTGCCCGAGGTAACCTCGACCAGCTTCTTGAGCCGGTTCTTCCGGTTGAGGCAGGGGACCCAGAATTTCTCAACCTCCAAGGAGGGAAGGTGGAGTCGAGCACAGCGAGCGATACCTTGACGGGCGTGGCACAATGGGAAAACGCGCGGAAGTAGAACACCCCCATAGATCGCCAGTCGGAATGCATCCCGCCTCGTCGCTTTGAGTGCAAGCATTGGCGGGTTTACTTTAGATCCTGTAGGGCAGAAAGATGCGAATTGATTAGGCGTAAAATCGTTCTTCGCAAAGCGCCTATTCTTCCCGAGTTTGGCCGGCCACGCATGGGAATTGGATTGACTTCCTAAAGTCCGCCGGCAATCTTGCCGGCGAAATGACTAGCTTTTCAGACGCCCGTAGTTTCTTTCCCACGCCAGCGCCAGAACCGGCTCAGATCGAAGCCGGGTTTCGGTTCGGCTCCGTTGGGACACACAGCAGTCGCACCCTGATGCTGTCCGAACTTCGGTCGGTTCTCGACCATACCGCCAGCGGTTCAGACCGGGCGGGCTACAAGCGCAGCGTGGTCGATGATAATTGCCTTGGGAAGCCGACAGCTTCGACCCGCCGACTCTCTTTTCAGCGGCTCTCGGAGCTCTACTCCCTTGACCCCCAGGTCACACTTTTCCGTCTGCTCCGGCGGCTATGGGCGATGGACGCCGGTTCGCAACCCCAGCTCGCCATCCTTGTCGCGCTGGCCAGAGACCCGCTGTTGCGGTGTTCAGCACCGGTGGTGCTGAGCTTGAAGGTCGGAGAAGAATTTTCGCGGACAGACGCCGAAGCGGCGCTGAGGACCGGCACGGAAGGTCGGCTCAACGATAGCATCCTCGCAAAAGTAGTACGAAATTGTGCCAGCTCATGGGCTCAGGCCGGGCATCTGCACGGGCGGACCTTCAAGCATCGCCAACAAATCAAGCCCCACTTCGTTTCGGTCACCATGGCGCTGGCAGTCGGGTTCACGGCGGGCATCCGGGGCGAGACCCTGTTTAGCAGCCCGTGGATGCGCGTGCTGGATGCTGACCCTGCCACGGCACGCAACCTAGCGCTTGAAGCCAAACGTGCCGGCCTTATCGACCTCCGTATTTCGGACAAGATTGTAGATCTCCAACTGGAACGGCTTGGCCCGGGCTTCGCCTCCTCCCTGAAATAACAATGTCACGCATCGAAGAACTCGCCGAACGCTACACGCGGCACATCTCGACTCCCTGGCAGCACACCATGTCGGGCGCGCAACGCGTCATCATGGTTGTATATGAAAAGGAGCTGGAGCGGACTTTGCGCGCGCGCAAGGTGCTCTTTGAGACGGCCACCCTTGAGGTTGGGCATACCTGGCACGAAATCGACCTGACCACCTCTTTCCCTTCGTGGATCGCAGGCGACGAATACCGCGACGCCTACTTCGAGCAGCCGGACGACCTGAGCCTAAAGCTCCAATCTGAATTCCCGGAATACGTCGCCGCCGAGCTGCGGCGCGCGCTAACCGCCCCGAACGTGACGGAAAACACCGTTGTCGCCGTTCTGGGAGTCGCAACGCTATTTGGCTTGGCGCGTTTCTCCGAGGTCCTCCGCAAGGTTGATCGCGATATTCGGGGACGGCTCCTCGTGTTCTTTCCCGGCCAATACGATCACAACAATTACCGCCTATTGGATGCTCGTGACGACTGGAATTACCTCGCCATCCCCATCACCCACTACTCCGACGAATTTTCCTCATGAAAATCCACGACATACTGCTGCGCGACCCCGCGGACAATCCCCTCGTCAATCAAGGGCAGGCGCGCATTTCGGACGGCTCCGACCCCAAAGCGCGGGAAGAACTACGCGGTGAGTTGTCCACCTTCGTATGCGAAGGCCAGTTTGCCGACGGGCTAACGCGCATCATCCGTTCATTCCTGGAGAACCTCGGGCGGACCAGCCAGAAAGGGGCATGGGTCAGTGGATTTTACGGCAGCGGCAAGTCTCATGTCTTGAAGATGACAGCCAATCTCTGGCAGGACACTGCCTTCGATGACGGTGCGACCGCCCGGAGCTTGGTGCCTCACATTCCCGAGGATCTGCGCGCCCTTCTGCGCGAGCTGGAGACCGCCGGCAAACGTGCCGGTGGCTTGCTTGCGGCCGCCGGTGCTTTACCCAGTGGCACCACCGAAAATGTTCGCCTGACCATCCTCTCGATCCTACTCAAAGCGACCGGCCTCCCGGAGCTATATCCTCAGGCTCGATTCTGCCTCTGGCTCGATTCGCAGGGATGGTATGAACGGGTGCAAAAGAGCGTTGCAGCGGCTGGCAAAGACTTTGCGCGTGAGCTTAACAATCTCTATGTGAGCGGTCCGTTGGCGCGCGCGGTCCTTGAGTGCGACCCGAAGTTTGCCACCTCTGAGGCCGAGGCCCGCCAGAGCATCAAGGCTCAATTCCCACCGCAGGCCACGGACATTACTACGGAGGCATTCCTAGCGACCGCCAAAGAAGCACTGCGCCGCGTCGGGAAAAACGGCCGCATCCCGTGCACCATCCTGATTCTCGACGAAGTTCAGCAATACATCGGGGACTCCAATATCCGTGCGACTCTGATTACTGAGGTTGCCGAGGCCGTTTCCAAGCAACTCGACAGCCATGTGATGATTGTCGGCGCCGGCCAGAGCGCTCTCACCGATGTCCCTCTGCTGCACAAGCTCCTCGACCGTTTCACCATTCGTGTGCCGCTCTCCGATATCGAGGTGGAGACCGTTACCCGTAAGGTGCTGCTGCAAAAAAAGCCCACCGGCGTTCCTGAGGTTCGCCGCCTGCTCGATACCCATGCAGGCGAAGTGTCCCGCCACCTCCAGGGCACCCGTCTTGCCGAGCGCACGGAGGACCGCGCGTTCATCGTCGAGGATTATCCGCTGCTGCCCGTCCGCCGCCGTTTCTGGGAGCACTGCTTCCGGCAGGTGGACGCCGCCGGCACGCAGAGCCAGCTTCGTTCGCAGCTCAGCATTATACATAGTGCGGTCGCCAAACTTTCCGGTCGGGACGTGGGTGCTGTGGTTCCAGCCGACGAGCTGTTCGATTCACTGGCCCCGAACCTCGTGAATACCGGGGTCCTGCTCCGCGAGAGCAACGAGCGCATCATCAAGGTCGGCAAAGATGAGGGAGTGCTCTCTCGCCGGGTCTGCGGGCTGGTTTTTCTCATCGGAAAGCTGAAACGCGATGATGCCTCAGACACAGGAGTCCGTGCGAACAAGGATCACATTGCCGACCTGCTCGTTGACGATTTGGCCGCGGACAACGGCAAGCTACGCTCCGATGTCGAGGCCGCTTTGAAGAACCTTGCCGCCAAGGGCGTCCTTATGACGGTCGGCGACGAATATCGCCTGCAAACGCGCGAGGGTAGCGAGTGGGATCGCGAATTCAGAAACCGCCAGACCAAGCTCAACAACGACGACGCCACCATCCAGTTCCGCCGCGACGAGCTGCTCTATGGCGAGACGGAGCGAATCATCCGCACGGTCAAGAAGACACAAGGGCAGAGCAAGGAGTCACGTAGTCTCACCATCAGCCGCGACGCCACCGTCCCTTCCGGTGATGGTGCCAGTGTCCCCGTCTGGGTTCGTGACGGTTGGTCGTGCGCTGAGAAAGAGGTGTTGGAGGCGACTCGCGCGGTGGGTGCTGAGAGCCCGATGCTCGCGGTCTTCGTGCCGCGCCAATCGGCCGACGATCTGCGACGCCTTGTCGTCGAGGCGGACGCGGCCCAACAGACGCTTGACCTGCGCGGGCTCCCTTCCACGCCCGAAGGTCAGGAGGCGCGGCAAAGCATGGAGAGCCGCAAGGCCAGCTCCGCCTCTGCCCGCGACCGGCTGGTCCGTGAAATCGTGGCCAACGCCAAGGTATTCCAAGGCGGCGGCAGTGAAATCATCCGGCTTACGCTCGAGGACAAGATTCGCGATGCGGCCGACGAGTCCTTGGTCCGGCTCTTTCCCCGGTTCAAGGAGGGCGACTCGAATGCTTGGGAGGTGGTGCTAAAACGCGCGCGCGATGGCGCTGACCACCCGTTTCAGCCGGCGGGCCACACCGATGCCACTGAAAAACACCCCGTGTGTCAGCAGGTCATTGCCACGATTGGAGCCGGTAAGACCGGCACGGAGGTTCGCAAGGTCCTTC
Organism: uncultured Opitutia bacterium; assembly: GCA_903862955.1. Taxonomy (GTDB): domain Bacteria; phylum Verrucomicrobiota; class Verrucomicrobiia; order Opitutales; family Opitutaceae; genus Opi-474. The sequence goes on along the minus strand of CAIPAH010000031.1, from coordinate 46,368 downwards.
AGGCCGATCCGTTTGGCTGGCCCCGTGACGCCATCGATGCCGCGCTCATCGCACTTCATCGTGCGCAGCACCTCAGCGTCACCCTTAATGGTGCGCCGGTCCCGTTGGGCCAGTTGGATCAGAACAAGATTCCGAAGGCCGCGTTCCGGGTGGAGCAGGCGACGCTCTCCGTTCAGGACCGGCTGGCTCTGCGGAAGTTGTTCGGTCAGGCGGGCGTCACCTGCAAGAGCGGCGAAGAAGCCATCAAGGCGGATGAGTTTTTGCGGACGCTCGTTTCGCTCGCCCGCGCTGCAGGTGGTGATGCACCGCTTCCCGAGGTTTCCAAACTTACCGCCATCGAGGACATGCAGCACCTGGTCGGCAATCAGCAGTTGACGGCGATTCGGGCGGCCGCGACTCAGCTCGAAACCAATATCAAGGATTGGACGGCGGCGCGTGATCTCGCGGCCCAGCGTCTCCCTTTGTGGAATCTCGTCGTCCGCTTGGCTGGACAATCATCCGAATTGCCCGAGGCCAAGGAATGCCGCGAGCAGATCGAGGCGATCCGCGCCCAACGATCCCTTCTCCAGGCTCAGGATGGCATATCGCCGCTTCGGCGCACGCTGGCGGATTTGCTGCGCGGCGGCGTGCAGCAGGCGCATCGCAGTTTCGAGTCCGCTTACGCGCAGCACCTCGCCATGCTCGAAGCGTCCGATGTGTGGAAGCGGATTGAAGCATCTGACCGGACCCGAATCCTCGCCGCCTCAGGGCTCTCAAAATCAACCGCGCCAGATGTCTCTACGGACGAGAAGCTCCTTTCTACCCTAGAGGCGACGCCACTTTCATGGTGGCACGATAAGCTTGCCGCCCTCTCCGGGCGTTTTGCTCAGGCTGCCAAAGAGGCCGCCGTGCTGTTGGAGCCCAAGGTGCAGCACGTGCATCTTAGCAGCGTTGTGCTTCGCACTGAAACAGATGTGCGGGAATGGCTGGCCGGCCAGGAGAAGGCCCTTCTCGAACGCATCAAGACCGGCCCGGTTGTGATTTCCTGAGTAACCATTTCACGCGATGCCCAATTCCTCAAAATCCATCATCTTCGTCAGTTCCGTGCAGAAGGAACTCGCGGCGGAGCGTCGTGCGCTGAAGGAATATGTTCACAACGACCCGCTCCTGCGGCAATTTTTCGAGGTCTATCTGTTCGAGGATTTGCCGGCCTCGGGCCGCCGTGCCGATGAGGTCTACCTGACAGAAGTGGACCGGTGCGATGTCTACGTCGGCATTTTCGGTGACAGCTATGGTTTTGAGGATGCCAGCGGCGTGTCGCCTACGGAACGCGAATTCGACCGTGCCACCGCCGCCGGCAAGGAGCGCCTCGTCTTCGTCAAGGGCACCTCCGACGCCTCACGCCAGCCCAAGATGCTGGCGCTTACCCAGCGGGCCTCGGACCAGGTGGTCCGCCGGCGGTTTTCAACCCTGCCAGAGTTGACCGGTGGTCTCTACGGTAGCCTTGTGGAGCGACTGGCGCGGACGGGCGAGATTCGCTCGCTGCCCTTCGATGCGGCGGCGTGCCCGCGGGCCACGCTCGACGATCTCTCGTCGAAGAAAGTGGCCGAGTTTTTGCGTCTCGCCCAGGCCCGCCGGGGTTACGCCTTGGGACCGGAAACGCCGATGCGGGATGCCTTGGTTCACTTGAACCTACTCGACGGCGACCGCCCCAGCCATGCAGCGGTCCTCCTCTTCGGCAACGATCCCCAGCGGTTCCTGCTGACCTCGTTCGTCAAGTGCCTCCGCTTTCACGGCACCGAGATCCGCAAGCCCATCCCGGCCTACAGTAGTTTTCGCGGCACCGTGTTTGAACTGGTCGATCAGTCGGTGGACTTCGTCATGTCCAAGCTCGACCGCGCCGTCGGCACGCGGGCCAAGAGTAATCAGGCGCCGGAGACTTATGAGCTGCCCCGCGATGCCGTCTCAGAGGCCATCGTCAATGCCATCGCGCACCGCGACTACGCGTCCAATGCCTCGGTGCAGATCATGCTCTTCGCCGACCGGCTGGAGATTTGGAATCCCGGTGAGCTGTTTCCGCCGCTGACCACGGAGGCCCTCCGCCGTCCGCATCCGTCAATCCCGCGCAATCCGCTGATTGCCGATCCTCTGTTTCTGACCCGCTACATTGAGCGGGCCGGGTCCGGCACACTCGACATGATCGAATTATGCCGCGCTGCCGGGCTCCCACCCCCTGAATTCCGCCAGGAGCATGGCCAGGTCATCCAGACGATCTGGCGGCACTGGCTTACGGCGGCAAAGATCGCCGAGTTAGGACTCAATGACCGGCAACGCCAGGCGGTTGATTTCCTGCGCCTGCAGCAGCGCATCACGAACAAGGACTATCGGAAGCTTTCAGGAGCGACGGATCGCACGGCGCTCCGCGACCTGGCTGAGCTTCAGGAAAAAGGCGTGCTGGCGAAGCGCGGTCAGACCGGGCGTTCGGCTCATTATGTCCTCACCTCTAAACCCGACATAAACCCGACAAACCCGACATCGGTCAGCCAGGCCAAACCCGCCAAGAACCCGACAAACCCGACATCATCATCCGCCGCGCACCGGGGCAAAGGGCGCACAAAGGGCTCAAAGAAATCATCAACTCCAAAAGGGCCGACGACACGCGGCGCCAAATCAAAGAGGAGAAACGCCCGATGACTTTTAACAGCACGACCTATACCGCCCCATCGGGCTCATTTGTCGCCAATGCTGCACCTCAGAAGTTTCTCGTGGGTGAAGCATATCAGGCGGACGCCTATCGTCCCATCTACAATCCTGCGGTGCTGGACCAGTATACCAGCTCATATGAGGTGAAACGGACATTCTCCTACCTGAGTGCCGAATGGTTTTCCTCTCTGAGTAAGTTTCCCTGCCGGGTTGCAGAATCCGATTTCGATTTATACGCCGAGAAACTGGTGAAGTTGACCGAGCACACCCTTCAGGTCGCCTCGCATTGCTTGTTGGGACCTCTCCGGGGCGCAGCCAAGCCATGTGCAACGACAGAAGTAATGGCGCGGGGGCAATTTTCCTACGACTACTTCAACTTCCAGGCCGGCTCGAATGCGCAGAATCACGGCCGCATAACGGCTGACCTCGTGACCATACTAAAGCAACGGGACCCAGGAGCAGCCGACTATCGGATAAACGTCACCGATACTGCACGTGGCGGTCAGGGAATTAACGCCTTGGTGGCATTGCTCCGCGAGATTCATGAAGGGCATTCGCAGTTTCGGAATCAGCGTTGGATTCTCGACTTAAATTTGCTGCACGACACGTCGGCCAACACAGACATCGGCAACATCGAATCCGTGAAAAGGACGTTCAGCATTCCCGGAAAACTGGATATCGAGTTAAACCGCTATCCCGTCACCAGCTTGATCGTTGAGGACTATGATCCTGCATTGGCCGTCGAACTCGTTTCCGACGGACAGTCGTTTCGATTCAAGCCATGCGCCCAAGCCGGTTCTTTTTTGTATCAAGTTGGCTCCGAGGTTCGCGTTATTGATAGCAACGATTGTTACCAAACTTTTGAGAAACTCTACAGTGAGTCGATCACGCAGTATCTCGTTACCTCGCCAAAGCACGAACAGGACGGGGTCGTCTGGCAGGAATACCAGCAGAAGTAATTCCCATGCCCTCCCTCGCTTCCAATCTTCGCAAGGACCTTGAAAACGCCGTCAAACAGGCCCGGCGGGCGGCAGAGACAGGTGCGGGCAAGGCCCTCGAATTGCTCGCGGTCGCGCATCACGAGCCATGGGGAAGCCTGACGCCAGCGCAGGTCCGCCTGCGCAACCGGCTCCGCGCCCATGGCCGGCAGTTAGGAGACGCCCACGATGCGCAGCGGGGCACCCAAGTCGTGACCCGGCTCATCGGTGAGGTCGCTTATGAGCACTGGCACCGGATGCTTTTCGCCCGCTACCTCGCGGAGAACGAACTCTTGATTGAGCCCGAGTCGGGTCAGGCGATGAGCATGGACGAGTGCCGCGAACTCGCCCGCGAGCAGGGCAAGGATTGGATACCGGTCGCGTGCTCCTACGCCGAGGCCATGCTCCCGGAAATATTCCGCCACGGCGATCCGGTGCTGGAGGTCACGCTGCCGCCGGAGACGCGCTCGGAATTGGAGGACGTGCTCAACGATTTGCCCTGTGATGTGTTCGTCGCCTCCGACAGCCTCGGCTGGGTTTATCAATTTTGGCAAGCGGATCGGAAGGCAGAGATCAACAAGTCTGACGTCCCACGCGGTGCCGACGAAATTCCGGCGGTGACCCAACTATTCACCGAGGATTACATGGTGGACTTCCTCTTGGACAACACGCTCGGCGCGTGGCACGCCGGCAAAGTTATCGCCGAAAATCCTAGCTTGACCGCGAGTGCCAAGGACGAGACCGAGTTGCGTGCGGCCGTCGCACTTCCCGGTTGCCCGTGGAGTTATCTGCGTTTCATCAAGAACAAGGACGGCAAGTGGAGTCCCGCAGCTGGGACGTTTGAGGGATGGCCCAAGAAAGCAAAGGAACTCAAGTGCATCGACCCGTGTATGGGCAGCGGGCATATCGTGGTCGCAATGTTAGAACGGCTCGTCGCCCTGCGCGTTGCCGAGGAAAAGATGGACGAAGCGTCAGCGGTGGCAGCCGTCATCCGCGATAATCTGTTTGGTTTGGAGATTGATCAGCGCTGCACGCAGATTGCTGCGTTCAACTTGGCACTGGCCGCTTGGCGCCGCGTGAGGTATCGCCCGTTGCCGGCGATGAACTTGGCCTGCTCCGGTCTTGCGCCGAATATCCGTGAGGCCGACTGGCTAAAAATCGCTGGCGGGGACGGCAACATTCAGAACGGCATGTCGCGCCTCTATCGGTTGTTTAAGAACGCGCCCGTTTTGGGCAGCCTTATCAATCCGCGGGCCGCTGAAAATGAGCTCCTAGAGTCAGCGTTTCATGAGCTCCAGCCGCTGCTGGAAAAGGCGCTGGAGCAGGAGACCAAGGACGACACCGTGCTTGAAATGGCCGTGACCGCGCGCGGCCTCGCCAAAGCGGCAGAAATTCTTGCAGCACAGTTCACTCTGGTCGCGACGAACGTTCCTTACCTAGGGCGCGGCAAACAGGATGATCTGCTTAGGGATTTCTGCGAGCGCGTTCATCCCGAAGCCAAGACTGACCTTGCAACCTGTTTCGTCGAGCGGTGTCTCGCGCTTTGCGCTAAGATGGGAAGCACAGCTCTAGTAACTCCGCAGAACTGGCTGTATCAAGACGGTTACAAGCAGGTGAGAAAAACCATATTGTCCGAGGCAACTTGGAACACAGTCGCCCAACTTGGTGAACACGGCTTTGAAAGCCCCCAAGCGGCCGGCGCTTTCGTTGCAATGGTCACTCTGACCCGGGTTAGTCCAAATCCAGAAACGTCGTTTGCCGGTTTTGATGCGCTCGAACCTAACAATCCCGAAGGTAAGGCCTCCGCGCTTTTGAACATAACGCCTTTAATTCTAAAACAACGCGATCAGCTGAGCAATCCGGATGGCCGTGTAATGCTGGTCGAGCACGGGAAAAAAGAGCTGTTATCTGCTAGTGCTTCATCATTTCAGGGTATCAAGACTGGGGATGACGAACGAGTCGTGAGGAATTTTTGGCAGTTGCCGCACATTGATTCTAAATGGAAATTCTACCAAGGAAGCGTTCTAACAACCCGGCTCATCGGCGGTTTGGATTCCGTAATTTCGTGGGGAGATGACGGCGACGGGCTAGCACGGAAACAAGGAATGGGCGGATGGGGTAAGCGCGGTGTAATGGTAAGCCAGATGCGCTCGCTTCCTGTCGCACTATACTTCGGCGAGACTTTTGACAGTAACGCATCCCCTATCGTTATCGAGGATCGAGAAAATATTCCTGCGCTTTGGGCCTTTTGCTCATCAGAGGACTATTTCATCGAAGTTCGAAAGGTTGACCAGTCGCTCAAGCCAACAAACAAAAGTTTGGTTCAAGTCCCATTCGCCCTTGCTCACTGGAAGAAGGTAGCGGCAAGCAAGTATCCGCACGGCTTGCCGAAGCCGTTTTCCAGCGACCCGACGCAGTGGCTGTTCAACGGCCACCCTGCCGGCGCAGACCAGCCGTTGCACGTCGCCGTGGCGCGTTTGCTCGGCTACCAGTGGCCTCGGCAGGCCGGCTCCAGTTTTCCCGATTGCCCGGCGGTCAAGGCCGACGGTTTGGAAAAATTGGCCGACAAAGACGGCATCGTGTGTCTCTCCGCCACCAAGGGCGAAGCGCCCGCAGCGGATCGGCTCAACGCCCTGCTCGCCGCCGCCTTTGGCTCCGAGTGGTCGGCTACGAAGGCACGCGAGTTACTGGCCGCGACGGGCTCGAAAGCCAAGGCGCTTGGCGACTGGCTCAGCGACGATTTCTTCGCGCAGCACTGCGACCTGTTCCACCAGCGCCCCTTTATCTGGCACATTTGGGACGGCCTGAAGGGCGGCTTCAGCGCCCTGATCAACTACCACCGGCTCGCCGCCGGGGACGGCGCCGGCAAGCGCACGCTGGATAAACTCATCTTCACCTATCTCGGCGAATGGATCGACGCCCAGCGCAAGGCGCAGAAGGCCGGGGTTGAGGGCGCCGACGCCCGCGTCACGGCCGCGGAACACCTGAGCGTCCAACTCAAAGACATCCTTGCCGGCGAACCGCCCTTCGACCTGTTCGTCCGCTGGAAGCCGCTCCACGAGCAGCCCATCGGCTGGAATCCAGACATCAACGACGGCGTCCGGCTCAACCTCCGCCCGTTCATCACCGCCAAGCCGCTCAACGCCCGCGGGAAGAGCGCCTGCATCCTCCGCTCCACGCCCAAAGTCAGTTGGGACAAAGACCGCGGCAAAGAGCCCCAGCGCGCCAAGGCCGATTTCCCCTGGTTCTGGACGTGGGACGAAGCCACCGCGGATTTCAAAGGCGGCTCCGCTTTCGACGGCAATCGCTGGAATGATTGCCACTATTTGATCGCCGCCAAACAAGCCGCCCGCGACCGGCACGGCAGATAATTTTACGTGAACACTCTCGCTGAAGCACTTTGGAACTCCCTCTCCGCCGCCGCGGTATCACCGGAAGGTGTGGCCGCACCGGCCGCCATATTGTGGACCGATCCAGACGCGCAATGGCGTCCGTTCGTGGCTGCGCTGAGTGGATCATTTCCCGAGCTATACACGCTGGGCGATTTCGTTCCGGGCAAACGCAGCGGTCCGGCCATCTGGTTGAAGTGCGTGGTCGAGCGAACACTCCCCGATGCCAGTCCGCCTGCCGGGCATGTTCCGGTGCTCTATCTTCCCGGGGTCAGCCGACAGATTCTCCGAGCGGGCAGTGAGTGCCCAGCGCTACTCCAACCGTTGATCGAACTCGAATACCGGGGTGCCATGTGGCACCAGCGCAACGGGCGAGACTGGACAGCGGAGGCGTTTCTCACGTCTGAACAGGGACTGGGTCTTGATGTGGCGCTCGACGCGCGCACGCGCGAGGCGTTGATGCGGGCGCTTCCTCTCCTCATCAACGAACCGCTCGCCGGGTTGCGCGGGCGGCGATTGGAGGCCGAGGATTTCGACCGCTTGGCCATCGGCGATCCGGTGCGAGATATACTCATGTGGATGAATGACCCCACCGGCAGCGCCGCACTCTGGGCGGGGCCAAGGTGGTCAACCTTTCGCGACGTGTGCCGCCGGCAATTTGGCCTCGATCCGGAGCAAGCGCATCCCCGGGAGGCCGGCGAAGCGTTGCAGGCCGGAGGGGACCGTTGGGATGATGTTTGGCGTCGCTTCTGCGAAGCGCCCAAGGGCTATCCCGGTGTGGCGCGCCTACTGCGAGAAGTCACCCCAAAGGATTTTTTCGTGGGTGAGGGCCGTCAGCCATCGGCGAATGAAATGCAGGAGGCCAGGCTTGCGAAGGATTTGGACGCAGTGACCAAATTGCCTCACGGCGCGGCATGCGCCAAGGTGCTCGACTTGGAGAAAGAGCATGGGAAGCGACGCGATTGGGTCTGGGCTCAGATCGGCCAGAGTCCGCTCGCCGTTGGGTTGCTGCCGCTCTCACGCCTGGCACTGGCAGCCCAGCGCACACTCGGCGGAAGCGATCTCGAACGAATCATCAAGGCTTATACCGAGGACGGCTGGCTGGCGGACGACGCGGCGATGATCGCTTTGGCCAGTCCGGGTCCGTCGTCGGATTTGGCAGCGATCAGCCGGGTAGTCCGCACCCTTTACGAGCCCTGGCTGGATCGCTCAGCCCGTGCGTTCCAAGACGCCTTCGCAAAGGAGCGTGCCCCAACTTCGTTGGTCGGTGAAGTCGCGATGGAAAAGGACGTATGTCTGCTATTTGTAGACGGCCTGCGCTACGACATTGCGCAACGGCTGCTCGCCCGGCTGGACTCCCGTGGCCTCAAATCACGCATGAAGGCCCGGCTCACGACGGTGCCGACCGTCACTGCAACGGCCAAACCCGCTGCGACACCGGCGCGTCAGTCGCTTGAAGGTCGGGATGCAGCCGAGGATTTCCTGCCAGTGTTTCGGGATTCAGGCCAACCCGCCTCTGCCCAACGACTGCGCGATTGGATGGCAAAACAAGGAGTGGAGATCATCGAGCCGGGCGAAATGCTGATGCCAGTCGGTGCAGAGGCCGGGGGATGGACCGAATCCGGTCAATTCGATCACTTGGGGCATTCGCTCCAGGGCGAGCTGCCCAGGCACCTCGAACTGCAAATCGAGGCCTTGGTTGAGCGTATCGAAAGTTTACTCAACGGGGGGTGGAATGCCGTGCGGGTCATCACCGATCACGGCTGGCTGCTGCTGCCCGGTGGACTCCCCAAGGTGGACCTCCCTCACTACCTCGCGGCATCAAAGTGGACGCGCTGTGCCACGCTCAAAGGTGAGTCTGCCAGCACGGTGCCGGAATACGGGTGGTTCTGGAATCCGCACGTGCGGATCGCCGTCCCTCACGGCATCGGCGCGTTTCTGGCCGGCAACGAATACTCTCATGGCGGCATCAGTCCGCAGGAATGCATCACTCCCGATCTTACGGTCGAGCGAAGTGTCGTGAAAATCACGGCCAAGATCGGAGCAATCTCCTGGCGGGGTCTTCGCTGCCGGGTGCAAATCGAAGGTGCCAGCGCCGGCCTGAGGGTCGATTTGCGACAGAATTGGAAACAGGAGAAATCCATTGCCGCCTCGGTGAAAGAAGTGGATGCGCAGGGCACGGGAAGCCTGGCGGTTCGCGACGACTCTCTCGAAGGCTCCGCCGCGAGCGTGGTGCTCTTGGACGCGACGGGCCAGGTCATCGATCATCAACCCACAACAATCGGAGAAACTTTATGAGCATGGAACTCGATCACCTTGATTCACTGGCGGCCAAGACCTACGACGGCTTCCTCGTCCGAAAGGATTTAGTGCGGAAATACGCACGACAGTATCCCGTGCCCACCTATGTGGTGGAGTTTCTGCTCGGCCGCTACTGCGCCAGCGTGAACGAAGCGGAAATCGCCGAGGGCCTCGGCATCGTCGAGCAACAGCTCAAAGACCGGACAGTGCGCACCGGTGATGAGGAACTCTTCAAGGCACGCGCCAAAGAGGAAGGCTCAGTGCGTATCATCGACCTCGTTAAAGCGCGGCTCGACGCGAAGAACGACTGCTACGTCGCCGAGCTGCCGAGCCTCGCGCTACGCGATGTGCGCATCTCCGGTCAGATGGTCACGGATAACGAGCGGATGCTCACGGATGGTTTTTTTGCGGAAGTGACCCTCGGTTATGATGGCGTGATCGCGCAGGAGCAGGGTGGTCGGCCGTTCGGCATCGAAAGCATCCGGCCGATTCAGATGTCGAAGGCCGATATTCTTGAGGTTTACGGCAAAGGGCGTGCGGCATTCACCACGCAGGAATGGATCGACTTTCTCATCCGGTCCATCGGCTTGGAGCCATCCGCTCTATCGGACCGCGCAAAGAAGGTCACACTGTTGCGGATGGTCCCGTTCGTGGAGCGCAACTACAACCTGGTCGAGCTGGGACCGCGCGGCACCGGCAAGAGCCATCTTTTCCAGCAGATTTCGCCTTACGCGCACCTGATCTCAGGCGGCAAAGCCACCGTGGCAAAGATGTTCGTCAATAACGCCAGCGGCCAGCGCGGCCTTGTATGCCAATACGACGTTGTGTGCTTCGACGAGGTGTCGGGCATCTCCTTCGACCAGAAGGACGGGGTTAATATAATGAAGGGCTACATGGCCTCCGGCCAATTCAGCCGGGGCAAAGACAACATCCGGGCCGAAGGCAGCCTCGTGATGGTCGGCAACCTCGATGTGGATGTGGAGCAGCAGCAGCGCATCGGCCATTTGCTCAGCCCGCTCCCTCCGGAAATGCGCAACGATACCGCGTTCATGGACCGACTTCACAGCTATGTCTCGGGCTGGGATTTTCCCAAACTTAACCCGAACGAACATCTCACCCAGCATTTCGGGTTGGTCAGCGACTTCCTGAGTGAAGCCTGGACTCGCCTGCGGTCCAGTAACCGCTTGGCACCATTGCAAGGCCGGGTGCATCTTGGCGGTGCGCTCAGCGGCCGTGACATCGAAGCCGTCAACAAGACGTTGAACGGATTGCTGAAGCTCGTGTTTCCCGAACCGAGCCAGCCCGTGGCCGACGAAGATTTGGAGTGGATGGTCCGCCTTGCGCTGGAATCGCGGCGCCGGGTGAAGGAGCAGCAAAAGCGCGTGTTCAAAAGCGAATTTCGCAACACCCATTTCAGCTATATCATGGGCGCGGACGGGGTGGAGCAGTTCGTAGCCACACCCGAGCTGCATAGTGACGAAGCAATAGAAACCGACCCGCTGCCGCCGGGACAAGTGTGGGCGGCCAGCCCCGGATCACCCGAAACCGGGACGGCACTTTACCGGCTCGAAGTTACCTGCGGCCCAGGATCGGGCGTGCGGGTGCTCAATCAGCCAACGCCCCCGCCATTTCGGGAAAGCGTGAAGGTCGGAGAACAAAATCTCTACACCCGCGCAAAAGAACTCGTCGGTGACCGTAACCCCCGTGAAGAAGAGTTCTCGATTCAGATGCGCGCCATCGATTCGGAGAAGACGGGTGCTGGGCTAGGCCTGCCCGTCCTTGTCGCTCTTTGCGGCGCGCTCTTGGGAAAGAACACGCGTGGCGGCGCGATTATCGCCGGATCACTCAATCTGGGCGGCTCAGTGGAAATCCTGCCCAATGCGGCGAAGGTCGTTGAACTAGCAGTAGACAAGCGCGCCCAAGTGCTACTGCTACCGGTCTCGGCTCGCCGGCAACTCAACGACCTGCCTGACGAATACTGGACCAAGCTGACCATCGAGTTCTACCGCGACAGCGTCGATGCCGTCTTCAAGATGCTCGTCGAATAACCACCAATGAGCCAAATCAGATCCCATTCAGTTGGTGAGGGTGACATGTTTTACATCAACCATGACAGCGATAATTTCACCATTATCGACTGTTGTCTCGATGAGAATACAGAAGAGCCAATCCTAGCGCAAATTTCGGCGCTCAGTAAGAACAAGGGGATTACGCGCTTTATCTCCACTCACCCGGACGAGGACCACCTTCAAGGTCTGATCGCGTTGAACGAGAAGATCGGCATCGCCAACTTTTATTGCGTAAAGAATGCAGCGACAAAGCCTGACGAGAGCGAAGATTTTGTGAAATACCGGGCGTTTCGTGACGCTGACAACGCGTTTTACATCTACGAGGGGTGCAACCGGAAGTGGATGAACCAATCGGATGAAGTAAGGAAGGCTTCTGGAATCCAGATCCTTTGGCCGAAAACAGAAAATGCGCACTTCAAGGAGGCGCTGCAGGCTGCGGCAGAAGGAGGGAGCCCCAACAACATCTCTGCCATTATCAAATACTCACTGGAAGGCGGAGCGACGTTCCTCTGGATGGGCGATTTGGAAACCGCGTTCATGGAGTCGATCGAGGCTGATATAACGCTCCCCAAGGTGGACATTCTCTTCGCTCCGCACCACGGCAGAGAGAGCGGCAGAATTCCCGATTCGATGCTCAAAAAGATGTCGCCGAAAATTATCGTCGTCGGCGAAGCACCTTCCGAACACCTCCACTATTACCCTGAGCGCGAGGACATAACCAATCATCGGCACCTCGCGGGCGCGGCCCGTGCAGAGGTGTAGCACGGCGTAGGCGATGAGGCCGAGGCCGATGCCTTCGGCGATGCTGAAGCAGAGTGGGATTCCGGCGATGATGAGGAAAGCCGGCGCCAGCTGCGTGAAATCCTCCAAGTCCAGCTTCGCCACCGACTGGAACATGAAGATGCCCACGATCACCAGCGCGGGCGCGGTCGCCGCGGGCGGAATCGCGAGGATCACGGGCGTCAGGAACAGCGCGAGCAGGAACAGCACGGCGGCCGCGGCGCCGGTCAACCCGGTGCGGCCACCCGCTTCCACGCCCGAGGCGGACTCGATGTAGCTGACCACCGTCGAGGTGCCGAAGAGCGAGCTCAGGATGGCGGCGATGGAGTCGGCGATCAGCGCCTTGCCCGCCTTGGGCAGCTTGCCGTCCTTGTCGAGCAAGCCCGCGCGCTCGGTCACGCCGATCAGCGTGCCGATGTTGTCGAACATGTCCACGAGCAGCAGCGTGAGGATGATCGGCAGCGCCTTGCCGAGGTCATGAAACAGCAGGTCAAAGTTGAGCTGGAGCATCGTTGGCGCCGGTGAAGCCGGCAGCGAAAACAGCGCATGCGGCATCGTGGTGACCGTGCCGCCGGTGCCATTCGAAACGAACAGCCCCACGACGGTCACGGCGAGGATCGACAGGATGATCGCCCCGGGCACCCGGCGCGCGATGAGCACGCCGGTGAACAGGATGCCACCGAAGCAAAGCGGCACCGCGGGCGAGCCGAAGTCGCCGTGCGTGATGAAAGTCGCCGGGCTGGCGACCACGAGGCCACCGTTTTTCAGGCCGATGAACGCGATGAAGATGCCGATGCCGCAGGTGATGGCCAGTTTCAGCTGGTGGGGGATCGCGGCGATGATTTTTTCCCGCACGCCAGTCACGGACAGGAGCAGGAAGATGCAGCCGTTCACGAACACGAGGCCGAGCGCGGATTGCCACGTCACGTGGAGGCCGAGGCAGATGGTGAAGGCGAAATAGGCGTTCACGCCCATGCCCGGGGCCAGCGCCAGCGGGTAGTTGGTCAGGAAGCCCATCAGCAGGGTGCTAATGGCGGCGGTGATCGCCGTGACCGTGATCAAGGCGGCCTGGGGCATCCCCGCGGCCGCCAGGATGGCGGGATTGACGGCGAGGATGTAGGCCATCGCGGCGAACGTGGTCGCGCCGGCCTGCAGTTCACGGCCGATGGTCGTGCCATTCTCGGCCAGGCGATAGATTCTTTGCAGCATGGGAAAGTGGGGCGGCTCGCGCAAAACCTTCAGGGCGGACCGCGAGTTGCAACCCTTGGAATAGCAAGACCCGCACCAAACTATCAGCACTTTCACGTCATTTTCCTTTCCGCTCCGGGGAATTGAGTTTCCATTGCGGCTGATGACCCCGGCCCGAGCCCAGCAGCGGATTGCCGACCTTCGCACCCAGATCGCCCGGGCGGACGAGCTGTATTACAAGCGCGCGAAGCCGGAGCTGTCCGATTTCGAATACGACGCGGCCAAGCGCGAACTGGCGGACCTCGAGGAGAAATTTCCGCAATTGGCCGCCGCGGATTCGCCCACGCTGCGCATCGGCGATGACCGGGTGCAGGGCTTTGTCGAGGTGGCGCACCGGCAGAAGATGCTCAGCCTCGACAACACCTACAACGAGGCGGAGTTGCGGGCGTTTCATGCGCGGCTGGGCAAATTGCTCGGCCGGGACGACCTGGCCTACACCGTGGAGCCGAAGATCGACGGCCTGGCGGTGAGCCTGACTTACGAGGACGGGAAATTCGTGCGCGCCGTGACCCGCGGCAAGGGCGACCGGGGCGACGACGTGACGGTGAACGCCCGCACGATTCATTCGCTGCCCGCGAAGCTGCGCGGTGCGGCGCCCCGGCTGGTGGAAATCCGCGGCGAAATCTACATCACCTTCGAGGAGTTCAAGCGCATCAACGCCGAGCGCGCGGCGGCCGAGGAGGAGCTTTACGCCAATCCCCGCAACCTGGCGGCGGGCACGATCAAGCAGCTCGACTCGGCCGAGGTGGCGCGGCGCAAGCTGGAGATTGCCCTCTACGGCATGGGTTACTGCGAGCCGGAGGTCGTGGAGTCGCAGTCGGATTTACAGAAGCGATTGAAAGCCTGGGGCCTGCCGGTGGTGGAAAAATACTGGGCGGTGCGCGGCATCGACGCCGTGTGGGCGGCGATCGGCGAGCTGGACCACCTGCGGGCGGGATTTGCGTATGGTACGGACGGCGCGGTGGTGAAGCTGGACGACCGCGACCAGCAGCGTGAAGCCGGCGCGACGGACAAGGCGCCGCGCTGGGCGATCGCCTACAAGTTCAAGCCCGAGACCGCGCGCACGCGGCTGCTGGGCATCACGATCCAGGTCGGCAAGACGGGCATTCTCAGCCCGGTGGCGGAGCTTGAGCCGGTGTTCCTGGCGGGCAGCACGATCGCACGGGCGACGTTGCACAACGAGGACGAGATCCGGCGCAAGGACATCCGCGTGGGCGACCTCGTGGAAATCGAGAAGGCGGGCGAGGTGATACCCGCCGTGCTGCGGTCGTTTCCCGCCGAGCGGCCGGCGGGGGCCACGGAGTTCAACCTGTTTGACGCGGTGAGCGGCAAGTGCCCGGTGTGCGGCTCGAAGATCGCGCGCATCGAGGTGGCCGCGGAGGAAGCAGAGGGCGTGGCGTGGAAGTGCCAGAATTACGATTGCGCGGCGCAGCGGGCGGGCCGGTTGGGTTTTTTCTGCAGCCGGCGGGCGCTGGCCATCGACGGCGTGGGTGGCGTGGTGGCGGCGAAGCTCGTGGAACTCGGCCACGTCGAGGACCCGCCCGACCTGTATGACGTGCCGGTGGAAACGCTCGCGACGCTCAATCTCGGCACGGCGGATGAGCCGCGGGTGTTCGGCGAGAAGAACGCCACCAAGATCGTCGCCGCGCGCGACGTTGCCCGAGGCCTGCCGCTGGAGAAGTGGCTCTATGCGCTGAGCGTGCCGGACGTGGGCGAAACGACGGCGCGCGAACTCGGCCGGCGGCACCGCACGTTTGCCGAGCTGGCGGCTTCGCCGCTGCTGCACGCCGTGCTGAAAAAGGCGGAGCTGGTGGCGCAGCGCGAATGGGAGGCGCCGGCCTCGCGAAAAAATCCCGCGAAATCCGAGGCGGACAAGGCGCGGCGGAAGGAACTTTGTGCGCGTCTGGACGAGGAAATTGCCGCGCTCGATGCGGGCCCGCTGGCGGGCGTGCCGGCGGACGTCGGCCCGGCCGTGGCGCAGAGCACGCTGGAATTCCTGGCGAGCGTTCCGGGCAAGCGCCTGCTCTCGAAACTCCGCAAGCTCGGCATTGATCCGCAGGGCACGGTCGTCACGGCGGGAGTGTTTTCCGGCAAGACGTTTGTGCTCACCGGCACGCTGCCGACGCTGAAGCGGGAGGAAGCGGAGCAGAAGATCCTGGCGGCGGGCGGCAAGGTTTCCGGCAGCGTGAGCAAGAAAACCAGTTACGTGCTGGCGGGGGAGGAGGCGGGCTCGAAGCTCGACAAGGCCCAGGAGCTGGGCGTGCCGGTGATTGACGAGGCGAAGTTCGAGCGCCTGCTGCGGAGCGGCGCGAGCTAAGCAATTTCCGCCAAGTGTGTGACGCTACGATGCTTGCCAGCGGGAGGGGCCGCGGGTAGTTTTCCCGCCGTTATCCCCATGACAGGCACGCGCAGCATTCTCCCGATTCTGTGTCTGGGTCTCGGCCTCGGGAGCGGCGTGGCTTGGGCGCAAAAGACGGCGTCGACCGACCCGGCGTTGCAGGCCGTCATCGAGCAGAACCGGCTGCTGCAGGAGCAGGTGAAGGCGCAGCAAAAGACGATCGAGGCGCTGAACGCGCAAGTGCAGGAAATCCGGCGCGCCACGGAACGCCAGCAGCGTGATTTGCAGGGATTGCGGGAGCAGGCGGACGCCGGCCCGAAGGAAACCGCGATCCCGGTGGAGCAGTCGCGCGACCACGAAGTGCGGATCGCGGGCGAGGCGGGCCTGGCGTATTTTTCCTCCGGCAGCGAAGGGCAGTTTCCCAACGGCGAGTTCCGCGTCGATGACACGACGATCACCGCGGAGGCGCCGGTGTGGCAGGACGTCTATTTCTTCAGCGAGCTGAAGCTGCTCACGCGCGAATCCAGCACGGGCAATTTCCAGTTCGGCGAACTGTATGCGGACTTCGAGCGGCTGGGTGCGCCGTGGGGCCGGCCGGACTCGATGAACCTGCGGTTCGGCAGCATCAACACGCCCTTTGGCGAGGAGTATCTCGTGCGCGGCCCGGTGGAAAATCCGCTCGTATCGCATTCCCTGAGCGACATCTGGGGACCGGACGAGGGCGCGGAATTATACGGCTCGGCCGGCACCTGGCAGTATGTCGTCGCCGTGCAGAACGGCGGACTCAGCCAGTTGCGGGACTATCACTCGTCCAAGTCATTCACCGCGCGCCTGGGCTGGGATCCGCTGCCCTGGCTGCACCTGAGCGCGAGCGCGATGCGCACGGGCAAGCTCGCCACGGTTTCGCCGGTCACGTCGCAGGGCGACAACCTCTCCGCGCTGTGGTTTGCGAACGGCTTCTTCCGCGCGCTCGGTCCTGCCAGCCGGACGACGAATTTCTGGGCGAACCTCTACGAGGCGGACGCGGTGGCGAAGTGGTCCAACGGCAAGGTGAGCGCGGCGCTGGGGCAGGTGCAATTCGACGACAACGACCCGCTCGTGGATAATTCCCGGCGGATGCGCTACGGCTACCTCGAGGCGATGCAGTCGATTTCCGAACAGCTCTACGGCGCGATGCGCTATTCCGCAATCGACGCGCCGCACGGCTACCCGCTCGCCGGGCTGGGCAGCATGGGCCAGTATTTCTTCCGACCGACGTTCACCGAAGACCTGCGGCGGTTGAGCCTGGGGTTTGGCTACCGCATGGGGCCGCCGCTGGTGCTGAAGCTCGAGTATAGCTGGGAATGGGGCCGGACGACGACGGGCGAATCGCGCAACCACGAGGATTTGCTCGCGGCCGAGGTGGGACTCAAATTTTAACTGATGAGAATGAACCCGAAGTTGCTGCTGCTTTGTCTGGGCCTCGCCGGGCTCACGGCCGCTCGCGCCGGCACAATTGTCGGCACCGTGCGCGCCCTGCCACCGCCCGAGCCGCCGGCCGCGGCGGGCGGGGGTGGGGCGTATGAAAGCCGCCGCTACAAGTTTGCGGAGCGGATCGACTACGACCGGCTCCGGGACTTCGTGGTTTACATCGACCAAGCCGTGCCCGGCGCTCCGCCGGTGGCGCCGCAACTGGCCGCGGTCACGACGCAGCGCGACGCGAGCTTCGATCCGCACGTCCTGCCCGTGGCGGTCGGGACGACGGTGCGGTGGCCCAACGACGACGACATTTACCACAACGTCTACTCGATTTCCGACACGAAGTCCTTCGACCTGGGTTACTACAAGAAGGAGAAAGTCCCGGAGCAGAAATTTGACGAAGTGGGCCGTGTGGACGTGTTCTGCGCGATCCACACCAAGATGCACTGCATCGTCCTCGTGGTGCCAAACATCTACTTCGCCAAGGTGGACGCGAAGGGCCGGTTCGTGATCAAGGACGTGCCCCCCGGCGTCTACAAGCTGCGGGCCTGGCACGAGCGGTTCCCGGCGCAGGTCAAGCTGGTCACGGTGCCGGCGGACGGCGAGGTGCGGGTGGATTTTGCCCTGGGGCTGGGGGAACTCCCGCAATCCTAACCCATGTCCACGCCCCGCCGACCGCTCTGGTTCAGCCTGCAGGCCAAGGTCATGGCAGCGGTGTTGACCCTGCTCATCGTCCTGCCGGCCATCACACTCTGGATCACCGACAAGAGCATCAAGCGGCAGACCCTCGAGTCCGCCGGACAGGCGCTGACGACGTCGCGCGCGGTGTTTGTCCAGTCACTCGCCAACCGGGCCAACAGCCTGGTTTCGCGGTACCGCAATGTCATCAGCGACTCGCGATTCCAAACCGCGGTGCGGTTGGGCGACGCGAACACGATGCAGGCCTATCTCGGCGAGCTGCTGGAGGAATTTGCCGATGACACCGAGGTGCTCGTCTTTGTCCGCCCGGATGGGAAATATTACACGGGCGCGCGGCGCGGCGACAAATTGTCCTTGGAAGACTTCGCGCGTGACGTCTCCGGGCCGATCCGCGTGGCACTGGGCGGCGACGTGGGCACGGGGAGCCAGGTGCTCGGGGACCAGGCGCTGAATGTAGTCGCAGTGCCGGTCACCGTGCCGGAGCGCGGGCTGGCCGGCGTGCTCGTCGCGGGCGTCCACCTCAGCGAAACCGTGTTGCAGCAGCTCAAGCCGCCGCAGACGGAAGTCATGCTGCTGGCCAATGGCGTGGTGGTGGGCTCGACGCTGCGCGGCCCGACGACCAAGGCGGCGGTGTTGGGCTGGGCGAATTCGCCGGCCGCGGGCGCGCCGACGGGGGAGGATGCGGAACCCCAGGAGGCGGTCATCAAGGATGAACATTTTCTGGCGCTCACGGGGGATTACGGGCGGACGGCGTCGTCGCAGGGTTTTCATTTCGTGCTGTTGTCGTCATATGAGCAGCGCTTGGATGCCTCGGACGTTACCCGCTACCGTGTGCTGGGCATCAGCCTGGCCGGCGTCGTCGCTAGCGCGCTCGTAGTGTGGTTCTTTATCGGCCGCGTGACGCGGCCCTTGCGCGAACTGCGGGACAGCGCCGAAGCGGTTGGGCGCGGCGATTTTTCGCGGCGCATCGAACGGTTCTCGAATGACGAATGCGGCGAACTGGCGGTGACGTTCAACCAGATGACGACGAACCTGCAGAACTCGCGCGTGGAGCTGGAGCGGGCGATGCAGACGGTCAAGTCGACGCAGGAGCAGCTGATCCAGAGCGAGAAACTCTCCGCGGTCGGGCAGTTCGTCGCCGGCGTGGCGCACGAGTTGAACAACCCGCTCACGGCGGTCATCGGCTTCTCGGAGCTGCTGCAGACGGCGCAGACGGACGAGAAAACCAAGGGCCATCTCGAGCGCATCGCGAAGAGCGCGCACCGCTGCCACAAGATCGTGCACAGCCTGCTCAGTTTTGCCCGGCAGGAGGCGCCCGTGCGCAAGCTCGTGGACCTGCATACAGTCATCGACGAGGTTTTGGAGATCATGGCGTATGACCTGCGCACCAGCAACGTTTCGATCGTGAAGGAGTTTGCCCCGACGCTGCCGCAGATCATGGCCGATCCGCACCAGCTGCAGCAGGTGTTCGTGAACATCCTCGGCAACGCCCGGCAGGCGATTGAGCCGATCCAGCAGGAGGGCTGCATTGTCATCCGGACGCACAGCGAGGACGGCTGGGTGGTGATCGAATTCCAGGACAACGGCCCGGGCATCAAGCCGCAGCACCTCGCGCGCATCTTCGACCCGTTTTTCACAACGAAGCCGGCGGGCAAGGGCACCGGCCTCGGGCTGAGCTTGTCCTACGGCCTCATCCAGGAACACGGCGGCAAGATCAGTGCGCAGAGCGAGCCGGGCCACGGCGCGACGTTCCTGATCGAGCTGCCGGTGGCCAGCAACACGGCGCCGTCCGTGCGGCGGAGCGGCACGCCGTTCCCGTTTGCGGCGCCGGGCGCGCCGACGGGCAAGACGATCCTCGTGATCGACGACGAACAGTGGATCCTCGACCTCGCGAGCGAGCTGTTACGCACCGAGGGACATGCCGTGGAGACGGCGTCGAGCGGCCAGCAGGCGCTGGAGCTGATGGCCCGCAAGAAATTCGACGTGCTGGTGTCAGATTGGAAGATGCCCGGCTTGAACGGCATCCGGCTCCACGAGCACCTGCTCGCGACGCATCCGGAGTCGGCGAAGCGCACGCTGTTCATGACCGGCGACGTGGTGAGCGACACGTTTCAAACCTTCCTCGCGGAGCACCAGCTCACGTGTCTCTCAAAGCCCTTCGCGATCAGCGAATTTCGTTCCGCCGTGGCGCGGATGATCCGCGTCAACCGTTAGTCGCGGCTGGTTTACTGGCGGCGCTCAGCGCGGATGCAGCCCTGCGATGATGTCTTCGGCCCAGGCAAGTTCGTCGGGCCGGACTTCGTTGGAAGGCGTGGTTTGCCGGCCAAGCAGCAGGAACAGGGTGCCGTCTTGGGCGAACTCGGCGGGAAAGAAGGCCCAGCCGCGGACGAACTCGGAGCTGCTGACGCGCAGGTTGTCGGCATCGGCCACCTCGGCAAAGCTGAACAATTGGCCACCATTGATGGCCTTGGGCCGGCGGCTCAGGGGCCGCAGGTCGGCGTTGGCCTTGAACAAGGCCTGCTGGACGCCGGCCAGATCGTAGGTGGCGTAGCCGCGCGCGACTTCCAGGCGATCGCCCTGGCGGACAGCAGCGGGAGCAACGATGCGGAACACCCCGAACGTAGCCGCCGTCGTCAGCGCGGGTTTGTCCGTGTAATTGAAAAGCACGTAGCCGTGCGGTGGGCTGGCCTTTGCTTCCCAGCCACGGGGCGCGGCGACTTCCAGGCGGAACGTGTGCATCTCAAACACCTGCGCCGCCGGAGCGGGCGGTTTGGCGTCGGCGACAACGAGCCCGGCCAGCGCCGCGAGGGAAATCCAGGCGATTGCCCGGTGCAGGGGGATTCGCGCGGGCAGTGAATTCATGTCCGCGGCATCTCGCAGAGCTCGACCGATCCACCGTGCAGGACAACCGGGTGCCGTTGGAGCAGTTCGAGGAGCCTGGCCTTGTCGTCGGTGTCGAAGCGCATGTAGCCCCCGATGTGGCGCGTGGATTTGGCCGACGCAGCATCGCCGATCACCTCGCGTTCCCCGAGCGCGCTGCCGCCCTCAAACATCCCGCTGGCCCGCGCCGCGGCAAGGAACGCGTCCCACTCTGCAGGAGAGGACTGGGACTTCGCGTTATTTTGGATCAGCAGGAGATACTGCGCCATGGGAGACGTCTCTTCGGCACGCCATGTTTTCGGCTGGTCGGGAAGTGCTCAGAATCCCCGCTTCTGCAACGCCGCGCTGAGTTCCTGCATGAAGGCCTGGCCGTCGGTGGGGGTGGGGCGGTAATTCGGCTGGCTGATTTTCGTGAAACCGGGGCGGCCCTGGTTGTCCACGATCCACTGGCCGGTGACGCCATCGCTGAACGTCACGGAGCCGCTCGCGAGCGCGCCGGGGATCAGGGTGACCTTGTCCAAGGTGACGGAGACATTCGCGGCGCCGGCGGGCAGGTCGGCGGGTTCAGCCAGGTCCTCATCGTCTTCCGTCGGCGGGCCGCCGCCGGCGGCAGGGCCCGTTTGGCGGGCAGCGGGAGCTGCGGCGGGGGCGCCGGGGGTCTTGGTGACGTCGGAGGCGTCGACCTTCGGCGCGGCGTCCTTCAAGGCGAGATTGAGGTCGTCCACGAGGAAGCGGACGTCGCGGTAGGTCAGCGAGACTTTGAACTGTTCGCTGAGCTTTTTCTGGATGGCCGAGAGGCTGTCGCCGGCGGAGACCCAGCTGGTGACGGCGGCGGTTTGTTCGGGAGTTAAGGCCATGAGGCAGTTGAAAGTTGAAGGTTGAAAGTTGAAAGACGGAAAACACTTCCGAATTTCGCCAACCCACTTTCAACCAAACTCTTTCAACTTTCAACTGTGACGCGGCTCCGCCGCGTCACTTCGAGAGCTGGGACTTCAGGAAATCCACGCTGCTGCGGGTGGACGTGTCCTGGTCCATCATGTTGTCCACGGCCTTGCAGGCGTGGATGACGGTGCCGTGGTCGCGGCCGCCGAAGGCGTCGCCGATTTCCTGGAGCGAGTGCTTGGTGAGCGTGCGCGTGAGATACATCGCGATCTGGCGGGGGATGGCGATGTTGTTGGGCCGGCGCTTGCTGGTCATGTCGCTGTGGCGGATCTGGTAGTGGTCGGCCACGCGCTTCTGGATCGTCTCGATCGTAAGGATGTTCTGCGCCTGCTCCATCAGCACGTCCTGCAGGAGCATCTCGGTCGTCGCGAGGTCGAGCGGCTTGCTGGTGAGGGCGGAGTAGCTGGCGACCTTGATCAGCGCGCCCTCGAGGCGGCGGATGTTCTTGGAGATGTTCTGCGCGATGAAATTCAGGATCGGCTCCGGCAGGTCGAACTTCAGGCTCGCGGCCTTGGTGCGGAGAATGGCGACGCGGGTTTCGAAGTCGGGCGCCTGGATGTCGGCGGGCAGGCCCCATTCGAAGCGGGACACGAGGCGGGCCTCGAGCTTCTGGATCTCGCTGGCGCGGCGGTCGCTGGAGAGGACGACCTGTTTGCCGGACTCGAAGAGGTCGTTGAAGGTGTGGAAGAATTCCTCCTGGATGCGCTCCTTGCCGGCGAGGAACTGCACGTCGTCGATGAGCAGCACGTCCACGTGGCGGTAGCGCTGGCGGAACTTCGTGAGGCTGTTCTCCTGCAGGGCCTGGATGAACTCGTTGGTGAACTTCTCGGTCGAGAGGTAGGCGACGCGGGCGTCGGGGTTGGCGCGGAGGATGGCATGCCCGATGGCGTGCATCAGGTGGGTTTTGCCGAGGCCGGTATTGCCGTAAATGAAGAGGGGATTGTAGGCCTGCGCAGGTGCCTGGGCGACGGCGAGGGCGGCGGCGTGGGCCATCTGGTTGTTGGCGCCGACGACGAAGGTCTCGAAGGTGTTGCGGACATTGAGCGTGCCGGCGGCGGGTCCGCGCTCGTCATAGCGGCCGGTGCGGCGGGTGGAGTTGCGCGCACGGGCGGCCTCGGTGGCGGACTTGTCCTTGTGGGGGTGGGCTGGAACCGGCGTGCGGTTTGAGTCGGCCTTGCGCAACGTGACATTCACGAGACGGCCGGCGGTCAGCCGCAGGCGCTGGGTGATGAGGTCCAGGTAGTTATCGTGGATCCAGATGGCGGCGAAGTCGTTGGGTACGCCCAGCGTCATCGTGTCCTCCGTGGCATCGAGACACACCATGGGCTCGAACCACATCTGGAAAACGTCCTCCGGAAACAACTCCTTGAAGTCGCATTTGACGGTTTCCCAGAGGCTGGGGGACAGGGACAAAGTGGGCATGGGAACGGACGGAAGAGGGGGTTTATTCACACTGCGCCGCCGGGGGATCCCAGTCACGTCGCCCTGAGCCTCATCTGCGCTACCTGCCTGCAACGAAATTCATGCCAGAACATCACGAAAAAAGGGCTACGGGGAAGGAATCTGTAACCGGTTGATGTCGAAGGCTTGCCAACAGTGGTTGCCGGGGAGCGGGGGAACGAGGCCGAAAGGGACGTGAGAAAGAACCGACGGACGGGAAAGGAACACTGGACGAGGGCGCAGTAACAGGGAACCAAAAAAGCATTTCAAGGGTAACTTTCTCCCATGTTATTCACCGGCGGGCTGGGCATAACTTTTCGGATTATTTTATTGCCACGCCGGCCCGAACGTAGCGCGCAAAACGGGCCGTAATTTTCCCGTAATCGCCGCGGCCGCGCATCGCCCTGGAGGCGGCTTGGGAAGCCGGTTGCAAGGTTACGATGCGGTGACGAAACGGTGACGGCGCGTTAATTTCTGAATACGCGGTCGTGGTTTCGTTCAGGCCGGCACGGGCGCGGCGTCGACCCACTTGCCGTGTTCCTTGATCAGCGCGATGAGCTTCGCGTCGGCATCGGCCTGCGGAATGTTATACTGCACGCAGTTCTTTCCGACGTAGAGGTTGATCTTCCCCGGCGCGCCGCCGACGTAACCGAAGTCGGCGTCGGCCATTTCGCCCGGGCCGTTCACGATGCAGCCCATGATGGCGATTTTCACGCCCTTGAGATGGCCGGTCTGCGCGCGGATGCGCTGCGTGGTGGTCTGCAGGTCGAAGAGCGTGCGTCCGCAGCTGGGGCAGGCGACGAACTCCGTCTTGGAAATGCGCGCGCCGGCGCCCTGGAGGACGTTGTAGGCCAGCCGCGTGGCCCGGGGGGCGTCCGGCTCGGTCTCGATGCTGAGCAGGCCACCCAGCCCGTCGCAGAGCAGGCCGCCGGTCAGAAATGAAGCCTCGAGCAGTTTGGACAGGAAGCTGTTGTCGCCGCGAACGGCACTGCCGGCGGTGTTGCGGATCCAGAGCGGCGCGCGCAGGCCGAGCCCGCGAAGTCCGGCAGCCAGCCGGCGGTAGGCGCCCAGCGCGTGGCCGCGGGAATTTGCCCCTTGCCGAATTCCAGCTTCCGACACGGTGAACAGAAGTCGATCCGAACCCAATTGCTGAAGCGTGGGGGCGAGGACGGCGAAGTCGCCGGGTGCAACGGCGGCGGCGAGGTTGAACTGGTGTGCGCGAACGAATTGGCCGAATTCCGTCAGGGCGGACGCATCGTTGGCGCCGAAATCGCGGACGATGATTGTCCCTGGACGAAGCTGGGCGGCAGAGGACTTCAGCTCGAGCAGCGTGACGGCAGGCGCCAGTTCCAACGCGTAGGACGAGGTGCCGGGGTCAGGCAGGTTGGCGAGGCGGGCGGCGGAGTCCACGGGTACGAGCAGGATCTCGGCGGGCGTGTCCTTGAGTTTGTTCGCGGTGAGTTGGGCCAGCGTGGCGGCGATGTCGGCGCCGGCGCTCACGACGACCCGGGGCGGCTGCTCCGGACCGACGGTGACACCGGGCGCGAACTGCAGGGTCGTCGTTTCGCGTTTCGCAAAGTGATAGGGGTCGATGCCTTCGTCGGGGCGATCGGCACTGGGCGAGGGGCGATCGGCGGTCCACAGGCTCATCGCCTTGTCGGCGATGGCGCGGGCGACGGGGATTTCATACACGCTGTCCTCGGTGAGCGAGACGCGGATGGTGTCGCCCAAGCCGTCCAGCAGCAGGGAGCCGATGCCGATGGCGCTCTTGATCCGGCCGTCCTCGCCATCGCCGGCTTCCGTGACGCCGAGATGGAGCGGATAGTGCATGTCTTCCTGCGCCATGCGTTGGACGAGCAGCCGGTAGGCCTGGATCATGACCTTCGGGTTCGAGGCCTTCATCGACAGGATGATCTCCTTGTAGGAGTTCGCCTCGGCGATGCGGAGGAATTCCAAGGCGCTCTCCACCATGCCGAGGGGCGTGTCACCGTAGCGGTTCATGATCCGGTCGCTGAGCGAACCGTGATTGGTGCCGATGCGCAGCGCCCGGCCGAGCTGCCGGGCGCGGATGACGAGCGGGGAAAAGGCGTCGTGGAGGCGCTGCAGTTCCGTGGAGTAGTCGGCGTCGGTGTATTCGCGGACGTTGAATTTCTTCTTGTCCGCGTAGTTGCCGGGATTCACGCGGACCTTTTCGACATGCTCCACCGCCTCCATCGCGGCGCTGGGCAGGAAGTGGATGTCGGCCACGAGCGGGATGTGGCCGAAGCCCGCGGCGGTGAACTGCGCGCGGATGTCCTGGAGGCACTTGGCGGCGGCGACGTTCGGAGCGGTGATGCGGACGATCTCGCAGCCGACCTCAGCCAGCGCGATGGACTGCTTCACCGTGGCGGCGACATCCTGGGTGTCGCTGGTGGTCATCGACTGCAGGCGAATCGGGTTTGTGCCGCCGACGCCAATGGTCCCGACCTTCACCTCGCGGGTGGGGCGGCGCACGGTGCGGAAACGTGACGCGCAGTAGGACATGCCGTCGGGCCAGTCAGGGCTTGGTGGGAACCGCCGACGGGGGCGGGGGCGTGGCGTCGGCGTTGTCCCGCTTGATTCGGCGGACGTCAAAAATGCTCACGTAGATCACCATCGTGAGGAGCAGCACGATGAAGATGCTGTTGGCGGCCATGACGAAATTGACCGAAAGCGCGCGGCCGCGCAGCCGGCCGATGGTGGCGAACAGCATCTGGCCGCCGTCCAGCACGGGCAGCGGCAGCAGGTTGAAAATCGCGAGGCTCATGTTGAGCAGGATGGTGAAAAGGAGCACGGGGCGCAGGCCGGCCTCGGCGGCGCTGTGGAAGATGTGTACGATGCCGACCGGACCGGTGAGTTTGGAGAGTCCCATGTCGGAATGCGGGTTGATGAGGCTCCAGATCGTGCGGAACGACATCGTCACTTGATCGCTGATCTGGGCGAATGGCGTGGGGTGGGTGAGCGTGTAGCCCGTCGTCAGGGCCAGGCCGATGTTGGCCCCGGACTTGGCCTGCGGTCGGGCGGGCAGCGTCAGGGTCAATTCACGGCTGCCCCGACGGACCACGATGGTGGCAGAACGCAGCGCGGACGCTTCGAGGGCATCCTGCAAGGTCTGGACGTTGAGCACCGGCTGCCCGTCGATGCTCACGAACACGTCATCCGGGTGAAAGCCCGCCTTGGCGGCCAGGGACCGCCGCGCAACTTCCTGGACGCTGAGTTCGTAGCCTGGCGCGATGCCGACGCGACGTTCCTGTTCGTCGCCCACGAGTTGCGGGTGGACCGTGATGTCCAACACCTGCGCGCCGCGCTGGATGGTGAAGACGGCCTGGCGGCGACCGTCTTCGCTGCGCCCGGCGCCGAGGCCGATGTAGGTGTAGATGTCGAAAAACTTCGCGACGGGGTGGCCGTCAATCGCGAGGATCGTGTCGCCGACGTGCAGGCCCGCGACGCTGGCGGGGCTGGGCACCTTGACGCCCGTGCGCAGCTCCAGGGTCGGGCTGACGTAGCCGATGCGCGTGCTGGCGGTCTCGTTGCTCTCGGGCTGGCCGATGACCCAGATGATGGTCGCGAGGCCGAAGGCGAAGAGGACGTTGAAGAGCGCCCCCGCCACGAAGACGATCATCTTGGTCGGGTAGCTCACCGGCGGGAGCTTTTCGACGTCGGACTCGATGTTACCCTCGATGGGGCCGAGGTCGGCCAGCTGCGGGAGCAGCACGTAGCCGCCGAGCGGCAGCCAGGCGATGCGGTATTCCACGCCGTCGCGGCCGTGGTGGGACCAGATGGCCGGGCCGAAGCCGATGGAGAAGCGCTCGACCTTGGCCCCGCGCCAGCGCGCGGCGAGGAAGTGGCCCAGCTCATGGACGAAGATCGAGGCGCTGAAGAACACCACGACGAGCGCGATGGACCAGACGTTGGCGAGCAGGGTCTGCAGGAAGTCGAACGACATGCGGATCAGGTAAGTTTCTTGAGGAGGGAGGTCGCGGTGCGCCGGGCATTCGCGTCGGCGTCGAGCACGGCGGCGAGGGTGTCCGGTTCAGAGTTTTCCACGGCCTGCAGAGTCTGATCGATGACCCGCGGAATCGCAAGGTAGGGGATGCTCCCGGCGAGGAACGCGGCGACGGCGACCTCGTTGGCGGCATTGAAAACAGCGGGCGCGATACCGCCGGCGACCATGACCTGGCGGGCGAGGCGGAAGGCGGGGTAGCGGAGCTCGTCGACCGGACGGAACTCGAAGCCGAGTAGTTGCGTGAAATCGAGCGCGCTGTCCACGCCCGGGGCGCGGTCGGGGTGCAGCAGGGCGTATTGGATCGGAAACGTCATGGACGGCGGCGAGAGCTGCGAGAGCATCGCGCCGTCTTTGAACTCCACGAGGCAGTGCACGATGCTCTGCGGGTGGAGCACCGCGGTGCATTGCTCGGCGCGGAGCCCGAACAGCCACTGCGCCTCGATCAACTCGAGGCCCTTGTTGGCCATGGTGGCGCAGTCGACGGTGATCTTCGGGCCCATCGCCCACGTGGGATGCTTGAGGGCGTCGGCGGGCGTCACGTGCGCGAGCCGCTCGGCCGGCCAGTCGCGGAACGCGCCGCCGCTGGCGGTGAGGACGATGCGGCGCACGCCCGCCTGCGGGTGACCCTCGAGGCACTGGAAAACTGCGCTGTGCTCGCTGTCGACGGGCAGGAGCTTGGAACCGTGCTTCTTGGCGGCGGCCATGACGAACTTGCCGGCGAGGACGAGGATTTCCTTGGAGGCGAGCGCGAGGTCCTTGCCGGCGGCCAGCGCGGCGAGGGCGGGCTCGAGCCCGGTGGTGCCAATGATCGCGACCAGGACGATGTCGGCCTCGGGCAGCTGGGAAAGCGCGATCAGCCCCGCGAGCCCGCCGTGCAGCTGGGTGCCGGGCGGAAACTCACCGCCGGACTTGGCCGCGGCGGCGGCGGCGGGATCGAACACGGCGACATGGTGCACGCCAAAGTCCCGGGCGATTTGGGCGAGGCGGGCGTGGTTGCGCAGGGCGGCGATGCCGACGAGCTCGAGCTTGTCGCGATGCGCGGCGATCACGCGCAGGGCGTTTTCACCAATGGAGCCCGTCGCGCCGAGAAGGACGATGCGTTTGCGAGGATGGGAGGGAGAGTGGGCCACGAAAGCCGGCGACTATGCCCGAATCCCGCGGGCCGCGGCAAGCGCGGAGGGTGAATTGTCGCGCGGACATCCTGGTCTCGTAGGTCGGGCTTTACGCCCGACAAGCAAACCCCGGATGTCGGGCGTAAAGCCCGACCTACAACCGACTCCGCTCCGGCTCAGGGCAGGGCGAAGAGGAAATAACCGAGGGGCGCGGTGAGGATCAGGCTGTCGGTCAGGTCGAAGATTCCACCGATGCCGGGGATGGTGCCGCCGGAATCCTTGATCGCGGCGTGGCGCTTCATGATCGACTCGATCAGGTCCGACACGATGGCAACGAGCGCGATGGGCGCGGCGAGGAAGGCGCCGACGAGGGGCGTCAGGTGGGCGGGCAGGTCGTTGCGTCCGAGCCAGGCCACGAGGGCGCCAACACCCATGGCCAAAAGCACGCCGCCGGCTGCTCCTTCCCAGGTTTTCTTGGGGGAAATCTGCGGCGCCATCTTGTGGCGGCCGAAGGCCATGCCGGTGAGGAGCGCGCCCACATCACAGAATTTGGCCACCGCGATGATCCAGAGGCAGAGGATCAGCCGGCCGTTGGGCGTGACGATGTCGTCCGGGACCGGCGTGAGGATGCGCACAAAATACTGGAGCATCAGCGCGACGTAAACGAGGCCGAAGACCGTGGCGGCGAGCGCCTCGGCGCGTTTGGCCGGTTCGCGTTCGGCCAGGATGCGGATGGCAAACACGATGACGGCCAGCACGAGCGCGTCGGAGCTGCGCGGGATGCCGACGTGCTGATACAGCCAGGGCGAGATGGTCACGAGCGCGCCGAAGGCCATGCCGAGTCGGCGGAACGGGGCGTGGCCGGCGCTGGCCAGCAGCGCGTAGAATTCCCGCAGAGTGAGCACGGAGATGAGGCAGACGAGCACCACTGCGCCGGTGTTGCCGAACTGCCACATCACGCCGAAGACAATCAGCCAGAGGAGGACGGTGCTGAAGATGCGTTTGCCCATGGTCAGGAGGCGGTGCGGGACGCCGCGGGTTTGACCTGCTCGCTGGTCAGGCCGTAGCGCCGCTCGCGGCGGGCGTATTCGGTGCAGGCTTCAGCGAGGTCGGCCTTGGTGAAGTCCGGCCAGAGCACCGGGGTGAAAATGAGCTCCGCGTAGGCACCCTGCAGCAGGAGGAAGTTGCTCAGGCGCGTCTCGCCGGACGTGCGGATGATGAGGTCGGGGTCGGGCAGGTCGGCCGTGGAGAGGTAGCGGTTGAACGTGGTCCAGGAGCCGTCATTGAGCTTCTCCTTGCCGGCGGCGACAGCCGCGGCGTAGGCGCGGGCGGCGTCGACGACCTCCGTCCGCGAGCCGTAATTGAGCGCGAGCACGAGGGTGTAGTCGGTGAAATGCGCGGTCTCCTCAATGGTATGGCGGAGGTGTTTTTGCACGCCGGCGGGCAGCTCGTCGATGCGGCCGATGGTGCGGAGGCGCACGCGGTCCTTCACGAAGGTCTTGAGCTCCTTCTTCAGGTAAAACTCCAGCAGGCCCATCAGCGCGCCGACCTCGTCCTGCGGGCGTTTCCAATTTTCGACCGAGAAGGCGTAAAGCGTGAGCATCCGGACGCCGAGTTCCCGCGCGGCGTTGGTCACCGTGCGGACGGTCTCGACGCCGCGGCGGTGGCCCTCGATGCGTGGGAGGCCGCGCTGCCGGGCCCAGCGGCCGTTGCCATCCATGATGATGGCGACATGCGCAGGGACTTTCGCCCGTTCGGTCACGGGTCGGGTGGCGGAAGGGGGCATGCGATTGGAGGCAGTTAGCGTAGCGGGGGAGCCTTTGACAAGGCCGGCTTCGCTGAAACTTCCCGATGCGATTCCCGATCGGGGCAAGGGAGAAAGGCGCGATCCTTGCAAACGTGGAGCGGGCCGCTAGTTTCTCCGCATGCCCGCCGCCCCGCTGACAGCCGCCGAGATGACTGCCGCGTTGGGCTCGCTGCCGGGCTGGGCGTTCGAGAACGATGCGCTGGCGAAGACCTACACGTTTGGAAATTTCCGCGAGGCGCTGAGCTTCATGGTGCGCGCCGGTTTCGAGGCGGAAGCGCTGAACCACCACCCGGAATGGACCAACGTCTACAACTGCGTCTTCATCCGGCTCAACACGCATGACGCCGGCGGCAAGGTGACGGTGAAGGACGTCGAGCTGGCGAAAAAGATCTCGGCGATCGCGTGGGTGAAGTGATCTGTTGGCGGCGCCGCAGATGGTAGCCGGTAGGTACGAACTCCCCGCTGTTGGCCGCGCTCAGGGCCGCGGCAGGAACTTTGTCTCGGGCTGCGTCAGGACGAAATGGTCGATGAGCCCGAGCCCGATGAGGATCAGGCCGAGGCCCCAGAACACGATCATCGGCAGGCCGACGATCAGGCAGATGAGGTCGATGATCTTCATCTTGCGCGGGGCCCGCAGCTGCACCCCCGTGGGTCCGTCGCTGATAACTTCCCAACGGGCTTCCACCCACCGTGTGATTTCCGCCTGGTAGGCAATAGCCGCCTCCTCGCTCGCGTCCGGGTTGAGGTGGGTGGACGGCTTGGCGCCGCGGATGAAGGGCGAGACCGAGCGGCGCAGGCGGATCTCGGACCACATCATGCGGGCCGAGTCGGCGTCGTTCTTCATCATTCCCACCCAGTCCACGTCGAGCAGGTCCGGTGCGATGCTGTAGACAGCGGTGGAGACGTTGCCCGGGTAGCCCTTGGCGTTGGCCGTCAGCCAGATGTCCTTCCATTGCGGCTCGGTCGGCCAGCGCACGAGGCGGCGGTCAGCCAGCATGTCCCGTAACTCGCGTTCGGTCTTGTCCATCCGCCGCGAAAGTAAGGGGCGAAACCCACGGGGCAAAGCCGAATTGTGGGTTCATTGGAAGATGCGGCGCCCCGCCGCGTCCTGCGCTCCGACCGCGGCGAGGGCGCCGCGGCTCCAACTCCCGGAAACGCACGTCAACCTGACTTAGGCGAACGACGGCACCTCGACGACTGCGCCACCTTGCAGGGCGGACTCGTGCGCGCAGATGCCGGGCGCGCACCAGTCGGCGGCCTTGAGCTCGTCGATGGCGGGGGGGCGGTTTTCCACGATGCTGCGCACGAATTCGTGGACGAGATGCGGATGCGACCCGCCGTGTCCACCGCCGTGCTGGACCGACGGATGCGCGCCGCGGGCGTCGAGTTTGACCGCGCCGGTGAATTCGCGGATCTCGGGCGGCAGGCGGTCGGCGTAGTCCGGCACGTAGACGCGCTCGTCCGTGGTGGTGCGCGCGCCGGGATGCGCGCCGAGCTTGCTGAGCTTGAACATGACGGGCGGCTCGCCATGAACCTGCGCCGCCTCGAAGGTCGCATCCTCGCCATAGATGCTGAATGACTCGGAATAGCCACGGGCGGAGTGAAACAGCGCGCGGGTGATCTCCATCGCAAGCGGCTCGTCGCGCTCGAGGTCGAAGATGGCGGTCTCCATTGGGAAAGGGTTGGCATGCGGTCGTTTCAGCTCGGCGCGCATCCCACCGCTGCCGAGACAGCGCACGCTGCGCGCGCGGGTGTTCGCAAGCGCGAGGCAGGGGGCGACGGCGTGGGTCGCATACCACATCGGTGGCAGCCCGGCCCAGTAGGGCGCCCAGTTCTCCATGTCCTGAAAATGCGCGCCGCTGAGGAATTGGAGCTGCCCGAAGAAACCGCGCGCGTGCAGCTCGGCGGCGTAGAGGAACTCCCGCGCGTAGAGCTGAGTCTCCATCATCATGTAGTTCTTCCCGCTCGAGTGGCAGGCCGCGATGATGGCGCGGAGGTCCGCGAGTGACGTCGCCATCGGCACGGTGCAGGCGACGTGCTTGCCGGCGTGGAGCGCGGCGATGGTGTGGCGCGCGTGGTCGGGAATGCCGGTGTTAAGATGGACGGCGTCGATCGCCGGGTCGGCCAGCACCTCCTCGAGCGTCGCGACCGCGTGCTTCACGCCGAAGCGCGTTTGCAGGTCGCGGAGCCGCGCGGGATTTGCGTCACAGAGGACGAGCCGGCCGACGTCGGGATGCTTCTGGTAGATCGGGACAAACGCGCTCCCGAAGCCGAGACCGACCAATGCGACGTTGAGCTGGGGCATGACTTGGCCGACGGGCGGAAATTTACGGAGCGGACGCCGGGTCGATCCCGGCGAGCAGGCGGAAGTCTGCTTCCTCCTCGGGCGAGAGCGGCCGGCGAAACTGACTGCCGGAGTTGGAGACGATCAGGTTGTGGCCCGACAGGTTGATCACCGTCGTGTCAAAGTTGGAGTGTTTCAGGCGGATCACGATGACGGGAGCTTCCGAGACATCGTTCCGGCTCCAGCCGGAATTGTGCGCCGTGATCCACGCGGCGATTGCCCGGGCCTCCTTCTCCACCAGCGCGCGGGACGACGTCATTTTCCCGTCGCGGTAGAAATCGACCGCACCGCGCGCTGCCGTGGGCACGCTGGGGCTGCACGCGCCGACCAGCAGGGTGAGCGCGAGGGCGCAAAGGACCGGCGGAATTTTGGCGGGGAAGTTAACCCGCCCATCCTGCGCAGTCACCCGCGGGCGAGACAAGCATCGGCTGGCGCAGTAGCGCCCGGCACGCGCGAGAGGCAGCGGCTTGCCTTGACTGCGGCCCGGCGCTATCTCGGCCATCGGTCGGGGCGTCGCTCGACGAAGCCCGGCACAGGTTTGCAATCATGTGCACCCATCTCGCAATCACCGCCAACTCGCATCCCCGCCTCCGGCGATGTGCCGCGACGCTCGCGGGAGAACAGAGTGATCGGGCGCCGCTCTATCTGCCGGCGATTTCCTGCGGGGTGGCATCCGCGATCCTAGGCCGGCCGGTCCACACGGGCACGGGCTCGCTGCACTATGCCGAGGTGGCCGCGTGGGCGGACGGCGACGCGGCGCATGCCGAGTTTGAGGCGCATTTGATCGAGGACTTGGTGGCGGTGCACCGGGCGCTGGACCTGGATGTGCTGCGGATTCCGTGGCGGATGAACGTCCGGCCGGATGCGCGGCTGGACGACTTCACGTTTCGTTTTGGGCCCGAGAACGGCGAACATACGATCTGGCAATACCAGCCGGTGACGGCGGATTTCAGCGTCAGCTACCAGTCACCGCGAACGGACCCGCTCGAGATCCGCTTGCGCAAGGAAGTGACGCGGCTGGAGTCGGTGGACTTGGCGGCGGCGGCACGCGCCGAGATCGTCCCGGTCGCGGAGTTGTGGCGAAAGTTTGGCGGGGAATTTTTCGTGATCGGCGCGTCGGCGCACATCGGCGTGGGGCTCGCGCCGGAAACGCTCGAGTTGATGCTGGCTGAGCCCGACCTGGTGCGCCGATGGTGCCTGCTGCAGGCGGATTTCGCCATCGCGGTGGGGCGGGCTTTGGTGGAGACGGGGTGTCCGCTGGTGATGCTCGGCGGCGGCGATCTCGCGGGGAACAACGGCCCGTTCTATTCGCCGGCGATGTTCCGCGACTTGGTGCTGCCGGCTTACGCGAAGGCGCTGGCGGAGCTGAACCGGCTGGGCGTGCACTACGTCTTCCGTAGCGACGGCAACCTGTGGCCGCTGATGGACATGATTTACGGCGAAGCCGCTTGCCCGGGTTATGGCGAGACGGACCGGGACGCCTCGATGACGGTTGCCGCCGTGCGGGCGCGGTTTCCGCGGCTGGTGATTTGGGGCAACGTGTCGTCGTCACTGCTGGCGCGCGGCACACCCGCGCAGGTGCGCGATCAGGCCCAGGCCGCGCTGGCCGAAAGCGGGGGCCACGGCTATTTCCAAGGCTGCTCCAACGCGATCATCCAAGGGACGCCGGTGGAAAACGTGCGGGCCCTATTCAGCGTGCGGTGAGGCGCGGGGGCGCTAGCCGCCCAACAGCGGCCGCAGTCTTTCCAACTTAATACCTCCCGATGAAAACTGTCAGCCTGTCAGAAACGCCCATCGCGTAGGCGTCGGTGCCGGTTACAAATTGCGGGCCGTCACGTCCCTCGTTATTGATGCGATTACCCCAGCTTCCGGGGAGGGTGGCACCCCACGAAATCTCCACGAAACGATCGGTGGCACGAATCTTTGGATCAAAAGCGCTCCATGTCATAACGGAGTGGTCCTTGACCATCACGCCGCCGCCGGCGCGATATTTCGTGTAGAAATCGATTAGCCCCTCTTGGTGAGTTTCTGCCCTGAAAGCCAAGCCGCCAAGACGCGGTTCGTATCCTCCATAGTAGACGAGCGCCAGAATGAGCCAGGCATATACCTGCCATTGCCATCCTCGAATGGGTGTTGGTTTCTTCCTATATCTGGCCCACACGAAGGCAATTACTGAGCTAGTCGTTGCGAGAACGAGAAGTCCAAAAGCAGGGAAATAGATAATGCTCGCGGGCAGGAACACGAGGACACCTCGGGTGCAGAAATACCCTTCTGCGAATTCCCCTAATAGTGCGGCCGCAACCAAGCCGAAGGCGATGACCGAGAGCCATTTCATTTTGGTTTGCAGCCGAAGACGCGAGCGACGAACAGCGGCAGCCTAGCTCACAGCCCCAGCATGAAGTTAAACGTCCGGTCGCTCTCACCGGGGAGGCCTTCGTGGCCGTAGTCGGGGTAGATCACGAGGTCCTTCTTCGACTTGATCTTATTGTAGGCGGCGAATTGCGAGCTGGGCGGGCAGATCGTGTCCATCAGGCCGGTGTACATCAGGACCTCGGCCTTGATGCGCGGGGCGAGGTGCTGGCAGTCGACGTAGCCGAGCTTGGTGAAAATCTCCTCCTCGCGCGCGTGCAGGGGATCGAACTGGCGGAACCACGTGCGGAGTTCCTCGTAGGCGTCTTTCGCGAGGTCCATTTCCCAGACGCGGCGGTAGTCGCAGAGGAACGGGAAAACCGGCGCGGCGCGCTTGATGCGCGGCTCGAGCGCGGCGCAGGCGAGCGTGAGCGCGCCGCCTTGGGAACCGCCGGTGGCGCCGACGCGGGTCGCGTCCACTTCAGGCAAACTCATCACCACCCGCGCCAGCTGGGCGGTATCGAGGAAGATTTGCCGGAAGAGCAGCTTTCGCGGGTCGGGGTCATCGAGTCCGCGGACGATCTGGCCGCGGTAGGTCGTGCCCTTCACGCCGCCGACATCCTCGGAGCGTCCGCCCTGGCCACGGCAGTCGAGTGCGGCGACGCTAAAGCCCTCGCCGGAGTAGGCGAGCCGGCCGGCGAAGTCACCGCTGCTGCCGGTGTAGCCGTGGAACTGGAGAATCGCGGGGTTTTTGCCGGACGACTTCTTGGGCCGGATGTATTTCGCGTAGACCCGGGCGCCGCCGACGCCGTTGAACCACAGGTCAAAGGCCTCGCTGTTGCGGGGGTGAATCTCCTTCGATGGCACCAACTCCGGCTTCGGATCGGTGGCGTCGAGCTCCTTGAGCGCGGCGGCCCAGTAGGCATCGAAGTCCGCAGGGCGGGGATTGAGCCCGGCATACGTTTTGAGTTCGGCGAGGGGTTTGTCGATTAATGGCATGGGAAAAAGGTTGCCCGCGAATCCAAATGATTGGGGCAGAGGCAGGAGAGCGCGAGCGGGCGGGGTTGTCACTGGTTTTTCATGTTGTGACCGGGAGCCGGGGGCGCGTGAGTAGGGGCATGAAAGTCGCGTTCATCAGCGGGACCAGCATCGTCAACTCCAACCTGTTTGCGGCGTGGGCGGTGAAGACGATCGAGACGCCGTTCGGCCCCGTCACCTACAAGACCAAGGGCGACTTCGCGCTGATCAACCGGCACGGCTACGCGTTCCCGCTGCCGCCGCACTCGATCAATTACCGCGCGAACATCCGCGCGCTGGCCGACCTGGGCTACCAGGACATCGTGTCGCTCAACTCGGTCGGCTCGCTGAAGAAGGAGCTGCCGCCGGGGACGTTCGTGTCGTGCGGCGACTACGTGGGGCTGCAGCAGGGACCGGCGACGTTCTTCGACCAGGAGCTGAAAGGCGGCGCGCCGGCGATCGCCAACAACCTGATCCCGCGGATCATCGCAGAGCTGGCGCCGGAATTTAAGATTCATCCGGGCAAGGTTTACGTCCAGCTGCGCGGGCCGCGGTTCGAGACCAAGGCGGAGATCCGGATCCTGCAGCACTGGGGCGATGTCGTCGGCATGACGGCGGCGCACGAGGCGGACCTGTGCAGCGAACTCGGGCTGCGCTACAACAGCCTCGCGCTGATCGACAATTACGCGAACGGCCTCGAGGGCACGGAGATCGACTTCGCGAAATTCAAGGACCTCGTGAAGGACAACCAGGCGAAGGTGAACCGGCTGTTCACGCGGCTGTTGGAAATTCTGGGTTCCTGAGTTGCCCGCGAATGACGCGAATTGGCGCGAATGGAGAGGCCGGAAGACGGTCTCCGGAAAATTCGCGCCATTCGCGGGCAAAGCTTGTGGTTTGGCATTCGGGTGTTTGGTGCTTAGACTTATCACTTTATGAAAATGACAAATCTAAACTTATGAAAATCGGCGTACTTGGGTTGGGGATCATTGGCGGGGTGTGGGCGCGGCATTATCACGCGGCGGGCGTGCTGGCCGGGGCGTGGAACCGCACGCCGCAACCGGATTTCCCGCAGTGGCAGCCGACGCCGGAAGCCGTCGCGGCCGCGGCGGACGTCGTGCAGATCGTCGTCGCCGATCCGGCGGCGGTGGACGACGTGCTGCAGCGCATCCTGCCGAAGCTCGGCCCGGGCAAGGTCGTGGTGCTGTCGAGCACGATCGACGCGGCGAGCAGCGCGAAGTTCGCGGCGCAGGTGGTCGCGCGCGGCGCGCGGTATCTCGCGGCACCGTTTACCGGCAGCAAGCCGGCGGCGGAGCAGCGGCAGACGATTTTCTACCTCGGCGGTGACCGCGCGCTGGTGGCGGAGCTGGAGCCGCTGCTAAGCTTGGTGTCGGCGCACCGGTTCGTGATCGGCACGAACGAGCAGGCCTGCACGCTGAAGCTGGCGATGAACCTCAACCTCGCGGCGCAGATGGAGGCGCTGAGCGAGGCGCTGACGATGACGCGCCGGGCAGGCGTGACGGACGACGTGTTTTTCGACGCGATGGGCAAGAACGCGGGTTACTCCGGCCTGACGAAACTGAAGGAGCCGAAGCTCAAGGCGGGGGATTTCGCGCCGCAGTTTTCGGTGAAGCACATGTCGAAGGACATGCGCCTGGCGCTGCACTCGCCGGAGGGCGCGGGCCTGCCGGTGCTCGGCACGGTGCGCGCGGCCTTGCACGCCGCCGAGGCGCGGGGGTGGGGCGACGAGGATTTTTCGGCCCTGATCAAATTGTTGGAGAAGTAGACGAAGAGCGAGACGCGATGGGTAGGGCGGGACCGCTGGGCCCGCCGCATCGAAATGCCCACGGGGTAATTGGCGCGCCCAGCGGTCGCGCCCTACCGTTTGATACGTATTAATCCTTGGTAAATCCGCGGTTTATGGCCGCCCGGCGGTTTGACGTGGGGGCGAGGCGTGTCAGGATGGAGGCCCATGAGCGATTTCATCCAGACGGCGGAAGTGACGGAGGCGAAACAGGCGCTGGACCGGCTCCGCGCGAGCATGCGGGTATCGATCAAGGGCAAGGACGACGTCATCGAGCAGGTGCTCATCTGCCTCGTCGCTGGCGGGCATTTGCTGATCGAGGACCTGCCGGGCGTGGGCAAGACCACCCTCGCTTATGCGCTGGCGCGCTCGATGGACTGCACGTTTTCGCGCATCCAATTCACCAGCGACCTGCTACCGGGCGACGTGACAGGCGTCGCGATTTACGACGAGACGACGAAGGAGTTCGTGTTCAAGCCCGGCCCGATCTTTGCGAGCGTGGTGTTGGCGGACGAAATCAACCGGGCGACGCCCAAGACGCAGTCGGCGCTGCTCGAGGTGATGGACCGGGCGCGCGTGACGGTGGACGGCGTGGCGCACGCGGTGGGGTCGCCGTTCATGGTGTTCGCGACGCAGAATCCCGTGGACTACGAAGGGACGTTTCCCCTGCCGGAAAGCCAGATGGACCGGTTCCTAATGCGGCTGCAGATGGGTTATCCGCAGCCGGCGGACGAGTTGGAGATCCTGCGGGTGGCGCGGACGGCCTACGACGCGATTGCGCAATCGGCGGCGGTGACGCGCGCGGACGTGCTGCGGCTGCAGGCGCTCGTGCACCAAGTCTTCGTCGAGGACAGCGTGCTCGATTACATTTTGCGGATCGTGACGGCGACGCGCAGCGAGGCGGAGTTCAAGGCCGGCGTGAGCGTGCGCGGCGGCCTGGCCCTGCGCACGGCGGCGCAGGCGCGGGCGCTGGTGCACGGCCGGGATTTCGTACTGCCGGACGACGTGGTGGAGCTGGTCACGCCGATCCTGGGTCACCGCCTCGGGCTGGCGCGGCAGACGAGTGACGCGCTGGAAGAACGGCGTGCGGTGATCACCGTGTTGCGCCGCATTTTGGCCGCCTTGACGCTGCCGACGTGAGCGCGGCCCCGGCAGCCCTCACGTCGCCGCAGGTGGCGCCGCCTTCCGGCCCGGCTGCGGGCTGGTCGGGTCCGGGTGCGCGCAGCAAGCGGCGGCGGTTCACGTGGAACGCGCTGCTGTGGGCGCTCATTTTCCCGCAGCGGGGGCAACGGATCCTGCCGACGCTGTCGGGCACGCTGCTGATTGCGCTGTCGCTCGGCATCGGCATGGCGGCCTACAACTCGGCGAACAACATCCTGTTCATCACGCTGTCGCTGCTGCTGGCGTGCCTGATTTTGAGCGGCGTGCTGTCGTGGCTGAATTTCCGCGGCGTGGCCTGGCGGCTGGAGCTCGCGCCGCCGCTGCGGGCGGGGCACGAGGCGGTGGTGGGGCTGGGTTTGCGCAACGGCAAGCCGTTCCTGCCGACCTACGGCCTGTGGTTTGAGCTGCTGGCGCGGCCGGTCGAGGAAGGCCCGCCGCCGCCGCCCAAGTCGACGATCACGGGCAATGACCTCGGCGATCTCGACGTGCGCGCGGCGTGGAAGCAGGCGGCGCTGGCCGAGCAGCGGGGTCAGTTGTTTCTTCGTGAGCGGCTCGATCCACGGGGCGAGTTGCGGCTGGACTGGCTGTTCAAACCGACGAAGCGCGGGCGGTTGAGCGTCGAGCTGGCGGGCATCGGCTCGCAGTTTCCGTTCGGCTTCCTGCGCAAGCACCTCACGACGGAGCTGCGCGAAGAGCGGTTTGTCTGGCCGGCGCCGGTGGATTACCGCCGGCTGGCGGAGGCGGGCGCGCGGCGGACGGCGGGCGGGGAACGCGCGGCGCGGGCGGGGCAGGGATTGGACCTGCTGGCGCTGCGGCGGTATGCGTCGGGCGACTCACACCGGTTGATTCACTGGAAAGCCAGTGCGCGGTCACGGACGCTGCTCGTCCGGCAGTTTGCGGCGGAGACGACGGAAGGATTTTCAATTTGGCTGCGCACGGATGCGGCGATCTGGACGCGCCCGGAGCAATTCGAGCGGCTGGTGAGTTTCTGCGCGACGCTGGCGGAGGATCTGTTTCGCGCCGGCCAGCTGACGGCGTTGGCGATTGACGACGAAGCGCCGTTGCCCGTCCGCCGCGTGCGGGATCTGGAACAATTACTGGACCGGCTGGCGATCATCCAACCGCGCAAGGAATTGGGTCCGGGGCATGCGGTGCTGGCCGCCGAGCCGAAGGCGAAACGCAACGTGCTGACCTTTGCGCCCGACGGGGCGCATGCGGTGGCCGCCTATGTCGATGGAGAAAAAACGGCCACAACTTAGCCTCGAGGAACTGCACCAGCTCAAGTGGCTGCTCGGCGGCGTGCTCGTGCTGCTGTCGGTGTGGACGGTGTTCTACCTCGAAATCGAGGCGTGGACGCTGATGGGGCTGACGACCGTCGCGGTGATGGCGGCGCTGATTCGGCCGGCTTTGCCTGCGCGCCTGCCGCCCTGGACGCACCGGCTGGTATTCCCGGCGGTGGTGATGTTTTTCATCGGCGACCTGTGGCTGAACACGCAGGTGCTGCCGGCGATCGTGCGGCTGGACATCCTGCTGCTGCTATATCGCGGCGTGTCGTATCGGCAAAAACGCGACGACCTGCAGGTGATCATCCTCGGCCTGTTCCTGATCGTGGTGGCGGGCGTGCTGACGGTGTCGCTGGCGTTTGCGGCGCAGATCCTGGTATTCACGGCGTGCGCGCTGGCGTTCCTGCTGGTGATCAACCTGGTCGAGTCGGCGGACGCCGGACGGCCGAAAGACGGCGCGCCGCCGCGGGTGCCGGCATGGACGCACCTCGGCTGGCGGCGGCTCTGGGCGCGGCTGCGCGAGGTGGCGGACTGGCGGGTGTTGGTGCTCGGCGGCGTGCTGTTCGTCGGCGTGGTGGGCGTGTCGGCGCTGCTGTTCCTGGCCATCCCGCGTTTCCAGCTGGAGAACAGCCTGTTCCTGGAACGTTTTGCGGCGAAGAAGGCGCGGACTGGTTTCAACGACAACATCAAGTTTGGCGACGTGACGGAGATCCAGCAGGACACGAGCGTGGCGCTGAGCGTGGACGTGACGGACCGCAGCCAGATCCCGGCCGCGCCCTATTGGCGGATGCTGGTGCTCGACGAGTATCGGGCGGGATCGTTCCGGCTGTCACCGCTGCTGCGCTACCGGGAATTTTCGCGCGGCGAGCGCGTGGGCGACACCATCCGGGGCACGGCGCGGTCGCCGCGGGGCGAGCCGGTTTACTGGACGTTTTATTTTGAGTCGGGGGTGAGCCGCTACCTGCCGCTGCTGGGGCCGTTTGCGCAGGTGCGCTTTCGCGAGACGCAGAATTACCGCGTGGCAACGAACCTGGGGGTGGTGGCGCTGCGCGAGGAGCCGGCGGCGATGACGGCGTATCGCGTGGAGGGCATGGATGCCAGCGACCGGCTGCCGGACGCCAATTTCGCGCTGCGGCTGCTGAAGCTGCCGGGCACGGATCCGCAAAGCACGACGCTGAAGATGCTGGGCCTCGGCGTGAATGCCGCGGACCAAGCGACGCTGGCGGGCATGGTGCGGGAGATCACGGGCGGGGTGGCTTTGCCGGTGGCGGAGTTTTCGCGGCGGACGGAAGCGTGGCTGGCGCGGCGGCACCGGTATTCGCTCAACCCGAACGTCCCGGGCGGCGCGGGCGATCCGCTGGTGCGCTGGATGGCCTCGGGGGAGGCGGGCCATTGCGAACTCTTTGCCGGGTCGTTCGTGCTGCTGGCGCGCACGGCCGGCCTGTCGGCGCGAGTGGTCACGGGTTTCCGCGGCGGCACGTGGAACGGTTACTCGAACAATTTCACGATCCGCAACTCGGACGCCCATGCCTGGTGCGAGGTGTTCGACGCGGCAAGCGCAGCGTGGCTGCGCACGGATCCCACGCCGGGCGCGGACGCCGGGCCGGGGGAGCAGGCGAAAGGCGAGGCGACGCTGGCGCGGCGGCTGGACCGGAGCTGGGCGGCGCGCTGGGACAGCCTGCGCGTGTTTTGGTATCGGCGCATCGTGAACTTCGACCAGCGCTCGCAGGTCGAGACGCTGAAGGCGGTGAAGGAGGCGACGGAGAAATCGGGCCAGCAACTGCGCGTCAAGCTGAGCGAAATGGTGGAGCGGTTGAAGGCGTGGCTGGCGTCGCCGTGGACCGCGGAGCGCGTGGCGAAAATCCTGGGCAGCGTGGTGGCGCTGGCGGGACTCATCTGGGCCTGGCGAGAATTTGGGCGCGGCTGGTGGCGTCAGCTGCGGCGCAATGCCCCGAGCGGTGACCCGGTGAGGTTGCAGGCGGGGCGGTGGCTGAGGGAATTGACCGTCCTGACGGGAGCTTCGGAGTCAGCACAGGCGAGCGCGCGCTCGTGGGTGGTTGGGCCCGAGACGGCGCGCGTGATTGACGATTTGCAGCGGCTGCGGTTTGGCGCGCGGGCGACTTGGCCCGAGCCGGAGGCGGTGTTCCGGCGGGCACGGGTGGCGGTGCGCGCGGAGCGCCGGCGGGGCCGCGTTACGGCGTCTTGAGGGGCGACACGAACGGGGACGGGTGATCCCGCTTCTCGAAGTATTTTTTCAGAATGAGGTTGGCGACGGGAGTGGCGTTGAGGCCGCCTTGGAAAGCCTCCCCGAGGGTCTCGCCCTCCAGCATGACGGCGACGGCGATCTCGGGTTTTTCGATCGGCGCGAAGCAAATATACCACGCAAAATTGATCGTGCCGAGCTGGCCGTCCTTGACCACGCGCTTTTGCGCCGTGCCCGTTTTGCCCGCCATGCGCACGGGCACATGGTAAAGCGGCAGTTTGTTGATGTCCTTGGCAGAGCCGTAGATGGTCGTGCCTTCCATGCCGTGGAGGAGGACGGCCCGTTGCGCGTCGGTGAGACCGATGGGCTCGGAGTGTTGCACGGGCGCGTTTGGCCGGTGCAGCAGCGTGGGCTTGGTATAAACCTCGTTGCGGGCGACGGAGGCGACGAAGCACGCCATGTCGAGCGGGGTGACGAGCACATAGCCCTGGCCGATGGCCATGTTGGCGGTATCGCCCGGGAACCACCGTTCGCCCATCTTTTCCTCCTTCCACTCCGGGGTGGGCATGACCATGCGCGAGGTCTCGTTGGGCAGCTCGATGCCAGTGCGCTGGTCGAGATGGAAGCGCCGGCCTTCGGCGGCGAGGATATCGGGCGTGATGAGGCGGCCGGCCTCGTAGAAATAAATGTCGCAGCTGTGGCTGATGGCGTCGGCCAGCGTGATCTCGTGGTGGTGGCCGTTGCCATTGGAACAATAGAAAAGCTTGTTGCCGATTTTCACGACGCCGTCGCAGTCCACGATGACCTGGTCGGGATCAAGCCGGCCGCTGCGCAG
This sequence comes from uncultured Opitutia bacterium, assembly GCA_903862955.1. Taxonomy (GTDB): domain Bacteria; phylum Verrucomicrobiota; class Verrucomicrobiia; order Opitutales; family Opitutaceae; genus Opi-474. Next base: position 3,229 of record CAIPAH010000031.1, on the reverse strand, counting down.
GCCGGCGATGGCGGTGAGGATCTTGAATGTGGACCCGGCCGGGTAGGCGCCGCCGATGGCCTGGTTGAGCAGGGCGTTGCGGTCGATGATGTCCTGCCACGTCTGCTGGCTGATGTGGGGCGACGTGTCGCTGAGGTTGTAGTCGGGCTTGTTTGCGAGCACGAGCACCTCGCCGGTGCGGACGTCGAGCGCGACGGCGGTGCCGATGCGGTCGCCGATGGCCTCCTCGGCGACCTGCTGGAGGTCGATGTCGAGGGTTGTCACCAGGTTCTTGCCCTGCACGGGCAGGCGTTTTTCGAGGGGCGGGTTGATTTTGTAGCCAGTGGGATCGACGCGGAAGATCGTGCCGCCGGCCTCGCCCTGGAGCTGGGTATCGAAGACCTTCTCCAGCCCGTCGCGGCCGAGGGTGCCCTTCATCTTGAAGGTCTTGAGGTCCTCGCCGGGGAAATCCTCGACGTCGATGTCGGAGTCGACGCCGACGTAGCCGAGGGTGTGGGCGGCGGCGGAGCCATACGGGTAGAAACGCGTGCTGGAGGCCATGACCTGCAGTGGCGAGCGCACGGGCAGGTGCTCGACGAGGCGCGCGTAGTCGCCGGGCTCGAGGTCGTCGATCAACGTATACGGCAGGAGCAGCTGGCGATCGAAGTGCTTCTTGAGGTCGGTCCGGTCCACGGACACGGCGCGGTGGAGGATGTCGTTAACCTGGTCCAGATAGCGCTGCACCACCGTCGTGTGGGCGATCTCCTCCATCTGGGCGGAATTGGGGAGGTCCTTGTCGCCGGTCTCGCGGTAGTTTTTGCGGATGCGGATGAACTCGCGGCGGAACTCGGCGCGGAGTTCGTCGAGGTAGAGCACGACGGAGAAGCGCGCGCGGTTGCCGACGAGCAGGCGGCCCTCGCGGTCGTAGATGTTGCCGCGCGGGCCCGGCACGAGGATGCGGCGCTGGTTCTGTACGCGCTCGGTGTCACGGTGCCGGTCGCGGTTGAGCAGTTGCTGATACGCGAGCCCGCCGCCAAGCGTCAGGAGCAGCGCCAGGATGACGAAATAGAAGAAGACAACCCGCGGCTGGTAGTTCTTGTGGGACTGGACGAGGCTGCCCGAGCGCTCGGCGAGGTTCGTGTCGTGCGTGGCCATGGCGGGCCTCAGGTGAGCGGGTCGCGCTCGACGCGGGCGAGGACGAGCGCGCGGCCCTGCAGCGCGAAGAACCACGGGGCGACCAATGCGAGGGCGACCTGCGAGCAGAGAAGATCAACGATGAGCCGCGGCCAGACCTGGCCGGGCGCCGGGCCGCGGCCGATCAGGGCGAACGAGAACACGAGGAACAGCGCGAGGTTGGCAAGGAGGGCGACGATCACGCGCGCGACCGTTTCCTCGCGCGGGACGTGATCGCGGACGTTGGCGACGATCGCGAACGCACCGGCGAAAAGCAGCGTGTGCAGGCCGAAGGGCACGGGCGTGGTGGCGTCGCTGAGCAGGCCCGCCAGCAGCACGGCGATGACGCCATCGCGGAGCGGCAGGTGCAGGGCGGCGTAGGTGATCATGAGTCCGCCGAGGAAAAGATAGACGTGGCTGCCGGCGAGCGCGTGGTTCGACTGCGCGACGATCACCCAGAGGACGAACAGGGTGAGAAAAGTGATGAGCGCGCGGCGCATGGGTTAAGTGTAAGGTTTAAGAGCGTATGTTGTAAGGGAAGGCCCCGGACGGAGCGGTTTGGACTTAGAACTTACACCTTTAAACTTATTCGGGATTCAACGGCACCAGCACGGTGACTTCCGTGAGGGTGCTGAGGCGGGGGTCGAGTTGGACTTCGCCGGACTTGAACAGGCCGTCGGCGCTGGGCTCGACCTTGGTCACGGTGCCGAGGCTGAGGCCGGGTGGGAAGACGCCGCCGAGGCCGGACGTGACGAGGCGCTTCGGCATGGCGGCGCTGGCGAAGACGCTCAGCGGCACGAACTCGATCACGCCGCGGGGGGCGTCGAAGGTGGCGTTGATGCCGCCTTGGAAGCTGATGGGCTGGGTCTCGCCCTCGATGACGCTGGCCAGCCGGACGCCGGGGTTGCTGATGAGCTCGACGACGGCGGTGTAGGCGCGGACTTCACTGACGCGCCCGACGACGCCGCCGCTAAAGATGACGGGCGCGCCGACCGGGATGCCGTAATTCCTGCCCTTGCGGATCGTCAGCTGCTGCCACCAGCCGGAGAAGTCACGGCGCACGACGCGGGCGTATTCCGGGCGGTAGTTGGCGTAGGCGGGCAGCTTCAGGAGTTCCTCAAGCCGGGCGACCTCGGCCTGGAGCGTGGCATTTTGCTGGACGGAGTATTCGTAGGTGGCGGTGAGGCGAGCGAGATCGCGCCCCGCCTCGATGAGCTCGCTGTTGGAGTGGAGGCGGAGCGTCCAGTATTCCTGGAGGTCGCGGGCGTAGGAGGCGGCGACGGTGATGGGGGCCTGCAGCTCGATGAAGCTGGCGCGGGTGAACGTCTTCACCACGACCGGCACGACCAGCCACGCGATGACGATGACAATGAGCGTCAGGAAGGGGCGGGCTTGATCGAAGCGTTTCGGGGGCACGGGGCGAAAAGAGAATAGGTCCTATACAACGTATAAGGCCTATAGGACTTATGGATTGCCGGACGCCAAGGGCAATCCCGCGCAAGCGCCGGCCGCGCCGTCAGACGTGCTGCATCAGCCAGGCGAGGTCGTTGAGGACGGCGCCGGTGCCGTTGGCGACGGCAGAGAGGGGGTCGTCGGCGACGAGGACGGGCAAGCCGGTCTTTTCGCTGAGCAGGCGGTCAATGCCGCGGATCAGGGCGCCACCGCCGGCCATCACGAAGCCGCGGTCCACGAGGTCGGCGGAAAGCTCGGGCGGGCAGCGCTCGAGGGTGACGCGCACGGCGTCGACGATCGCGGCGATGGTGTCGGAGAGGGCCTCGCGGATTTCCTGCGAGGTGATGTGGATGGTCTTGGGCAGGCCGGCGACGGAATCGCGGCCCTTGACCTCCATCGTGAGCTCCTCGTCGAGCGGGTAAGCGGAACCGACCTTTAGCTTGATCTCTTCCGCGGTGCGCTCACCGATGAGGAGATTGTAGGCCCGCTTCATGTAATTGATGATGGCGGCGTCGAGCTCGTCGCCAGCCACGCGGATGGACTTGGAGAAGACGATGCCGTTGAGCGAGATGATGGCGATCTCGGTGGTGCCGCCGCCGATGTCCACGATCATGTTGGCGGCGGG
>CAIPAH010000030.1 GCA_903862955.1 uncultured Opitutia bacterium | reverse complement strand
CGCGGCCCGAGGGGCGCTTGAGGATCAGCGAAATCTGGCGGTAGGCGACGGCGTGCTTGGAGAGATCGTCATACACGATCAGCGCGTCCATGCCGTTTTCCATGAACCACTCGCCCATCGCCGCGCCGGAGAACGGCGCGAGGTATTGGTTGGCGGGGTTGTCCGCGGCGGGGGCGCCGACGATGATGGTGTATTCGAGGGCGCCGGCGTTCTCGAGGGCCGTCATCGTGCGCACGATGTTGGAGTTCTTCTGGCCGACGGCGACGTAGATGGAATAAACCGGGCGGAACTTCGGGTCGCCGCTGGCGAGGCCGACTTTGTTGATCTTCGCCTGGTTGATGATCGTATCGATGCAGATGGTGGTCTTGCCGGTGCCACGGTCGCCGATGATCAGCTCGCGCTGGCCGCGGCCGATCGGGATCATGGAGTCGATCGCCATGATGCCGGTGAAGAGCGGCTGCGAGACGGATTTGCGGACGATGATGCCGGGGGCGATCTTCTCGACGGGATAGAATTCCGTCGCGGCGATCGGGCCCTTGCCATCCACGGGGTTGCCGAGGGCGTCGACCGCGCGGCCGAGCAGCGCCTTGCCGACGGGCACGGAGAGGAGCTTGCCGGTGGTGGTGACCTCGTCGCCTTCCTTGAGCTTGGAGACGTCGCCGAGGACGACGCAGCCGACCTCGTCCTCTTCCAGGTTGAGTGCGATGCCGATGGCGCCGCCCGGGAACTGCACCATCTCGTTATACATCACGGCGGACAGGCCGTCGATCTTGGCGACGCCGTCGGCGACGGTGCGAATGTTGCCGGTGTTCTTCTTGATGGCCTTGCTGGAAAGCTTGGCGATCTGGGATTCGATTTGTTCGAGGACGGTGCTCATCGGGAAATGCGGGGGTTGCAGGCGGAGGTGTTTGGAAATTAGACGGCGGCGGCGAGGGCGGCGAGCTGGCCGGCGACGGAGGACTCGTAGACATCGTCGCCGACATGGACGCGCAGGCCGGCGAGGAGCGCGGCGTTGGGCTTGGCGGTGGCGGTGACGGGGCGGCCGTATTTTTTCGTCATCGCGGCGGCGATGGCGCTGAGGGTGGTGGCGTTGATCGCGCCGGCGTGCTCGACGACGGCCTCGCCCTTGGCGAGCTCGGCGGCGATGAAGCGGGCGTAGGCCTTGAGGACCATCACGGGATTCGCGGGCCGGTGTTTCTCGATGTATTCAAGAACCCCGGACACGCGCTCGGCCGAGACGGCGCCATCGACGACGCTCAGCTTGAAGAGCTGGCGGGCGAACTGCTGGGCTTTGCGGGCGTGGGCGGCCATGGGAATTTTCGAATTTCGATTGGCGATTTTCGATTGGGTCGGCGGGCGAAGGTCGGTGGTGGGGTTGGGATTCGAAAAGCGAAATTCGAAAATCGAAAATAAGGTCAGGCGCCGGTCAGCTCGCGCGTGGCGGCGTCGTTGTAGCGGCTGCGGTCGGCGTCGGAGAGTTCCTTCGCGAGCACGCGCTGGGTGGTGACGACGACGAGGCGGGCGATCTCGGTGCGGGCCTCGGCGAGCATCTTCTTTTTCTCGAGCTCGATGGCCTGCTGGGCCTTGATGAGGATGTCGTTGGCCTTGGCGGAAGTTTCGGCGGACTGCTTGTCGAGGAAGTCCTTCGCGGACTTGCGAGCCTCCTCGATGATGCGGGTGGCCTCGAGCTGGGCGCGCTTGGCGCTGGCGGCGGTCTCCTCCTGGGCGGCCGCGAGCTTGGCCTTCATTTCCTCGGCGTATTGGAGGCCGGAGGCGATTTTCTGCTGGCGCTCGTCGAGGGTGGCGAGGACGGGTTTGAATGCGAACTTCCAGAGGATGAAGACGACGATGCCGACGTTGAGAACCTGTGCGGCGATGCCCGGCCAGCTGATGCCGAAATCATGCATGATCTTGGACGGGCCGGTGGCCTCAGCCGTCTGGCTGGTGACTTCGGCGAACATGAGCAGGGAGGAGAGCATGGCGGTGGGCTTGGAAATTGGCGCGCCGGCGGGGAACGCCGGCGCGGGTGAAACGGAACGGATTACTTGATGAACAGCGCGTAGAACGCGACGGCTTCAGCGAGGGCCATGCCGATGATGCCCTGCACGAGAATCTTCGTGGAGGCTCCCGGATTGCGGCCGACGGCCTCTGCGGCTTTGAAGCCGACGAGACCCACGCCAATGGCGGCGCCGAGGCAGCCGAGGCCGCCCTGAATGCTACCCGTGATTTCAGCGAGTTGGTTGATCATGATGTTTGGTTTTGGTTGGTTGGATTTCCGCCGTCCGCACGTTGCGCACGGTCCCGGCGGGAAAGGGTCAGTGCGCGGCTTCCTTGGGGTCGGCCTCCGCGTGACCATGGCTGTCGTGCGCATGGTCATCGCCGTGATTGCAGAGCAGGCCGATGTAAACGCTGATGAGCAGCGTGAACACGAAGGCCTGTACGAAGCCGATCAGGAGCTCGAGGAAGTAGAACGGCATGGGCAGGCCCCACCGTTGCATCGAGCTCATCGCGTGGATGAGGCTTTCGCCGCCGAAGACGTTGCCAAAAAGCCGGAGCGACAGTGAAATGGGGCGGAACGCAATGGAGATGATTTCGATCAGGCCGACTGCGAAGAAGATGAGGAACAGCGGGTAGTAGATGATCGCGGGAACCTCCGACTTGTCGGCCTTGTTGCCGAAAATGTCCTTCAGCACCAGGGCCGGTCCCGTGTAGCGCATGATGAAATAGAACCAGCCGGCGATGGCGACAATCGCGAGGGCGAGCGTGCCATTGAGGTCCGCGTTGCCGGGACGGATGAGTTCCATCCAGCTGCCGGTTTCGTGATCCACCATGTAAATGGTGCCCACGCCCGGGACGAGCCCGCTCCAGTTCTGGATCAGGATGAAGGTGAAGAGTCCGACGAGCAGCGGAAAGGCGGGCTTGGCGACGTTCGGGCCGACGATGGGCGAAATGAGGTCGTTAATGCCCTGAACCAGGGTTTCCACAATCGCTTGGCCGCGGCCGGGAATGAGCTTGGGGCGCTTGATAGCGAGGCGGATGCCAACAATCAGCAGCACCGTCACGACCCAACTGGTCACCATGCTGTTCGTCACCGGCAGCGGTCCGAGATGAAAAAGCGGTTCGGCCGCCGCGGCGACGCCTTCACTCGCGAACGCGGGCACGCAGGTGCCGAAAATCGAGGCGAGCAGGGTGAGTTTTTTGACCCAAGACATGAAGGCGCTGGAGGAGGAGGGACGGATGGAAAAGTGAAGACGTAGGCAAACGCCTTCGTCTCCGTCAACCCCCGAAATGGATCGGGCTCGCGCTGCAGGGAGGAATTAAACCGCCCCACCCGCCCATGCCGGCAAACTTATGCCGATGAACGTCGCCGAAGCGCGGTCAGCGAATAATGTTTGGCCGCGCGACTCTGGAAGACGGTAACCTGCTCAAACGGCCACGCGCCGGGGGTGATTTCCCACGCAGGATGTTGCTGGAGAAGCGACTCGGCTTCGCGGAAATACGGCTCGTAATCGGTCCGAAAAAAGAGCCGCGTCCCCTGCCCGGCGCGGCGCGCGACGATTTCGAGAAAATCCGACTCGAGCAGGCGATTCTTGTGATGCCGACGTTTCGGCCAGGGATCCGGAAAAAGAATGTAGACGTCGGCCAAGGTCGCATCCGTAGGCAGGCAGTCCATGAAGTCGCGCGCTTCGGCGTGGACGAAGTGGAGGTTCGTGAGCTTGGCCCGATCGCGCTTCCGGACGGCCCGCGCGATGCGTTCCCCGCTGATGTCGAGACCGATGCACAGCTGATCCGGGTGCGCGGCGGCATACGCGGCGAGAAAATGACCGTGGCCACAGCCAAACTCGCAAACAAAATGGGCCGCGGACGGAAGCAGACCTGCGATTTGGCCCTGTAGATCGCTGCGGCGCTTCGACAGGCGGGCCAAATACTCGGCCGTCCGAATGGGATTATCCATGATGATTAATGGGTTAGGGTGTTTCCTCTCCCCTGCCCGCCCCAACCATCACCATCAAAATGCTGATATCCGAGGGATTTACGCCACTGATGCGACTCGCCTGGCCGAGAGTCATGGGACGGAACTCGGCGAGTTTCAGGGCGCTCTCGCGGCGGAGACCGCGCACGGCTGCATAGTCGAAGCCTTGGGGGATGCGGATCTTCTCGATCTGGGAGAGCTTCTCCACCTGGCGCTGTTCGCGCACCAAGTAACCTTGGTAGCTCACACGGTAGATGACTTCGTCGCGGACGGCCGCGGGCTCCTTGAGGAAGTCTTCAGGCAGAGCGGCCCCTACCCGATCGCGTCGGATGGCGTCCGCCCAGGTGCCGCCCGGCGCGCGGTTTAGCTCGAGGAAATCGACCCAGTGAATCACTCGCGAAAATTTTTCTCGAATAGCTGTTAAGCGATTATTGGGTAACAATTTAAAGTCGGAAGCGTGCTCGAGCATGCGGAACTCCGCGCTCCCATGATTGAACAGCAAGCGGTGTTCGGCCCGGCTCGTAAACATGCGGTAAGGCTCTTTCGTGCCCTTGGTTACGAGATCGTCGATCAGTACGCCAATATATCCCTGGTTGCGTTGGATGAGCATGGGCGGAGTTGCTCGCACCTTATTCACAGCATTTACGCCAGCGACTAAACCTTGGGCGGCCGCTTCCTCGTAGCCCGAGGTGCCGTTGATCTGTCCGGCAAAAAACAGGTTTTCCACTTTCTTAGACTCCAGCGAGGGAAAGAGTTGGGTCGGATGAGCGAAGTCATACTCCACGGCATAGGCTGGCCGCAGCAGGACGGCCTGCTCTAGCCCGGGTATACTGTGGACCAGGTCGAGTTGGACGTCGAAAGGTAGACTTGTTGACAGCCCGTTAACGTAATATTCGTTCGTCGCCCTCCCCTCCGGCTCAAGGAATAGCAAATGTCGGGGCTTGTCGGCGAAGCGGACGAACTTGTCCTCGATACTGGGACAATAGCGCGGCCCTACCCCAACGATCTCGCCGCTATACATCGCAGATTTGTGCAGGTTCGCGCGGACGATCTCAGCCGTTCGGTCCGTGGTGTAGGTCATCCAGCACGAGACTTGTTCGGTTCCAGGCACCCACCCGAGGCGACGTTCGCCGGATTGTTCCACATGGAACATTTCCTCCGGACCCCGGGTGTCGTGAAACGCAAACAGCGTCGGGACGGCATCGCCTTTCTGTTCCTGTGTTTTGCTAAAATCGATGCTGCGTCCGAGCAATCGCGGCGGCGTGCCGGTCTTCAGGCGTTCAAGTTCGATCCCGGCTTCAAGCAGACTTCCGGACAGGCTTTTCGCACTGAAGTCTCCCAGGCGTCCGCCTTCGTTTTTGTTTTGACCGATGTGCATCAGTCCCCGCAAAAACGTACCCGTGGTCACGACCACGGTTTGCCCGAGGAAGTCGATATCCAGGTTGGTCCGGCAGCCGACGACCTTGCCGTCCTTGAACAGCAAACCCGTCACCGTGGCCTGGAAGATCTGAAGATTCGGCTGGAGCTCGAGGGTGTGCTTCAATCGGAACTGGTAGGCTTTCTTGTCGCACTGAGCCCGCGGTGCTTGGACGGCCGGTCCCTTGGACTCGTTGAGCAACCGGAACTGGATCCCGGTCACGTCGGTGTTGATTGCCATCTCGCCGCCTAGCGCGTCGATTTCGCGAACCATCTGACCCTTGGCCTGGCCGCCGATTGCCGGGTTGCAGCTCATCTGGGCGATCGTGTCGATGTTACCAGTGAGGAGCAGGGTAGAGGCTCCCATCCGGGCGGCCGCCAGGCTGGCTTCGACGCCCGCGTGTCCGGCACCGCAGACAATCACTTCAAATGGTATCTTATTGCATATCATCTAATAAACTAAAGGTTCATGGCCTGGCTGCAGGCGAGGGGACCACGAGGCTAAGCCTACTTTCCGATACAAAACATCGCAAAGAGTTGGTCGAGCATCCGTTCGTTGTCCACCTTGCCGATAATCTCCCCGAAGGCCTCGAGTGTTCCACGTAGATCACTGGCCAATAGCTCGACCGGGCCGTTGCTCTGGAGCTTGGTCAGTGCGGCTTCGAGGCCTGTCCGGGCCCGGGCGAGGGCGTCCGCGTGGCGGGCGTTGATGGCGATCGTGTCTTCATGGCTGGCGGGGCGAAACGAGTCGGCCAGCTGGGTGATCTGGGTCACCAAGCTATCGATGCCCTTTCCGGTCAGCGCGGAAACTTGAACACAGGGGACTTTGGGATAAACTTTGATGTCAAATAATATGGCATCTAAGAGATCTATCTTATTGGCTACGATCAGGGCCTTTCCGGGCACGAGAAACTTTGTAACAGATTCAGGGAAAGCGGGTAGGGGAGTCGTTGCGTCCAAGACGAGCAAAATCAAGTCTGCCTCGGCGACTCGGTCGAGGGACTTTGCCATTCCTAGCTTCTCAATCGCCCCCGGGGAGGAATTGAGCCCGGCGGTATCGATCAGCCGCAGCGAGTGCGGACCGACGATGATGCGTTCCTCGATGTAGTCGCGCGTGGTGCCGGGCTCGGCGCTGACAATCGCCCGCTCGCGGCCGACGAGGCGGTTGAGGAGGCTGCTCTTGCCGGCGTTGGGCGCGCCGACGATGACGGTCTTGATTCCGTCACGCAGCATTTCCCCATAATGGCTCGTGGCCATCAACCGGTCCGTGCCCTGGACGAGGCCTTCGAGGGTGTGGCGAACGATCGCGCGGTCCTCGGCCGGCAGATCCTCCTCGGGAAAATCGATGTAGGCTTCGATGCGCGCGAGGGCGGTGAGCAGGCGCTCGGTCAGTTCGTTCAACCGCCGGCCGAGTTCACCGCGCAGCAGCCGGTTCGCCACCTCGAGGGCGCGTTCGCTGCGCGCGTGGATGAGATCCATCACCGCCTCGGCCTGACTCAGGTCCATGCGGCCGTTGAGAAAAGCACGCTGCGTGAACTCACCCGGCCCGGCGGCCCGGCAGCCGCGCGCGAGCAAATCCTCGAGGAGAGTTTGAGCGATGAAGGGGTTGCCGTGACACGAAATCTCGAGCGCATCCTCGCCTGTATACGAGCTGGCCGCGGGGAAAAACGTAGCCAGCACGTCGTCCACGAGCGCTCCGTTCTTCGCCCGGTAGTCGCCATGCCGCGGCGAGCGCGGCGCGGGCGCGCTGCCGAAAATTTCCGTTGCGAGCCGCGCGGCATCGGGGCCGCTCACGCGCAACACCGCGATCGCGGACGTGCCCGCGGGCGTGGCGAGCGCGGCAATGGTGTCCGAGGAACGCAGCATCCCTGAATTTGGCCACAAAGAGGCACAAAAAGACACAAAAAGAAAATCGCCGGCCAAACCTGCGCGCAGGAGAGCGCGCCGGTTGAGCCGCGCGGGTCAGGACGGCAGCGCGGTGCCGAGGCGGAGCTGGCCGCCGATTTCCTCAACGGGAAAGAATCGCGGATGCTCGGGCGGCGGGGAATTGGGCTGGTGCAGGGACAGATACGACACGCCGTCGAAGCCGGCGAAGATCATCGCGTGGCCGCCGTCGGCGGGGAAGAGCGGGAGCGGATCGAATTGCCAGGGACCGGCGAGTTCGCCCGGGAGGGAGCGGGCGAGGCCAGTCGCGTAGTTGCCTTTTTCGTTCCAGCTCGAGAACAGCAGGCAGAGTTGCCCGCTTCGCAGGCGAAACGGCCACGCGCCATCCGCGATAAAACACGGCGGCTGGCCTTTGGCGTCGCGTTCCTTTTGCCACGGCGGCGTGCGCACCCACGGGGCGGCGTTCACCGCGAAGAGTTCGATCGCGGGCCCCGCCGCCGCGCTGAAATCGTCGCGCAAGGGCAGGGCGGAGTAGCGGCCCACGTCGATCAGCGGCCAGTCGCGGCTGAAGATCATCCACGGCGTCCCGTCCGGCGCGACGTGCAGCGTGCCGTCGAGGCACTCCGCGTCGGCGGGCGTGACGGCGCCGTCACTGTGCGGCCGGAACGGACCGAGCGGGTGGTCGGCCACGAGGATTTGCGTGCCGCGCAGGCGGCCCGAGCCCTCGAAGCTTGCGAACATGTAGAAGCGTCCGCGCCAGACGTGCACCTCGGGCGCCCAGAAACATTGCGTGCCCCAGAATCCCGGCTCCGGGCGAAAAGCAGGGAAGGGACCTTCCCAGTTGATGAGGTCGCGACTGCGATACGTGTCGAAGCCCACGCCCGAACTGCCTGGCCAAGGTTTTTTGTCGGTCGTGCCGAAGAGGTAATATTGCTGCTCCGCCGCCACGGGCAGCACGAACGGATCGCGGATCTGGAGGTCATTGGCACGGAGCAGGGGCATGCGTGGGCTCACGCAAGCTGGGCGCGGGCATGACAAAACAAAATACAATTTAAAGGTGGGCCGAGCGCACCGTCTCCATGGAGGCTGGCTGCGGACATGAAAAAGGCGTGGTCAGCGACCCCGCCTTACATTGAAATCACGGGCCGGAGACCCGTGCCACGCCGACCCGATTATTCCGACGGGCCGGTGATGACGGCGCCGCCGGTGACGTTCACCTTGGCCAGGACGGCTTGGGAGATTTTTTCGGCGAGCTCGGGCTTTTCCTTGAGTGCGGCCTTGGCGGCGTCGCGTCCCTGGCCGACGAGCGCGCCTTCGTAGGCGATCCACGCGCCCTTTTTCTCCAGCACCTTGTGCTCGAGGCCGAGGTCGAGGAGCGAGCCGAGCTTGGAAATGCCTTCGTCATACATGATGTCGAATTCCACCTCGGTGAACGGCGGGGCGACCTTGTTCTTCACGACCTTGATCTTGGTGCGGTTGCCGATGACCTTGCCCTCGGGCGTCTTGATCTGGTCCTTGCGGCGGATGTCGATGCGGATGGACGAGAAGAATTTCAGCGCGCGGCCGCCGGAGGTCGTCTCGGGGCTGCCGAACATCACGCCGATCTTTTCGCGGATCTGGTTGGTGAAAATGCACACGCAGTTCGTCTTGCTGACGACGGCGGTGAGGCGGCGCATGGCCTGCGACATCAGGCGGGCCTGGCTGCCCATGGTCATGTCGCCCATCTGGCCGTCGAGCTCGGCCTTGGTGATGAGGGCGGCGACGGAGTCGAGGACGATGACGTCAATGCTGTTGGAGCGGATGAGCGTCTCCATGATGTTAAGCGCGTCCTCGCCGGAGTCCGGCTGGGAAACGAGCAGGTCATCGAGGTTCACGCCGACGACGCGGGCGTATTTCGGGTCGAGCGCGTGCTCGACGTCGATGAAGGCGGCGAGGCCGCCCTTTTTCTGCGCCTCGGCGATGACGCTGAGACAGAAGGTGGTTTTGCCGGACGATTCCGGGCCGTAAATTTCGACGATGCGGCCCTTGGGCAGGCCGCCGACGCCGAGGGCGAGGTCGATGGCGAGCGAGCCGGTCGAGAGCGTCTCGACCTTCATCTTGGTGTTGCTGCCCAAACGCATGATCGAGCCGTCGCCGAACTGCTTCGTGATCGAGGAGAGGGCGAGCTCGATGTTCTTTTCGCGAACGTGCGTGGTGGCGGGGGCGGCGGGAGCGGTTTTGGCGGGGGCGGCTTTGGACATGGCGTATGAGGGAGTTGAGGTTGCGATTAAAAGAGAAGTTCAAGTTGCGCCGGCGGTGAGTCGTGGCAAGCGCGGAGGCGGCGGGAGCCGTAAGTTTTCCGGAAGGGGCCGCGTAGCCAGATGTAGGTCGGGCTTCATGCCCGATACAGAATCCGGAATATCGGGGATAAACCCCGACCTACGAGTTCGGCGTGCTGCCGGGCTTGAAGGCGGTGGCGAACCAGAGGGCGAGGAGGATGAAGGCGAAGCTCACGAGGTAATTCCAGGTGAGGCGCTCCTTCAGCACGAGCCACGCGAAGCCCACGAAGACCACCAGCGTGATGCATTCCTGGATGATCTTGAGCTGGTAGCCGGTGAGGCCGCCGGAAAAATAACCGGCGCGGTTGGCGGGGACCATCAGGCAGTATTCGAAGAAGGCGATGCCCCACGAGGCGAGGATGATCACGAACAGCGGCTTGGACTCGAGCCACTTGAACTTCAGCTGCCCATACCAGGCGAGCGTCATGAAGATGTTCGAACCGAAGAGCAGGAAAATGGTTTTCACGGGTGTCGGTAGTAGGTTTTGAACCAGGTGGTGAAATGGCGGAGGCCGTCCTCGAGCGAAACGCGCGGGGTGAACCCGATGGCGGCCTGAAGCCGGTCGATGCTGGCGCAGGTTTCGATCATGTCGCCGGGCTGGGGCGGCAGCAGCTCGAGCTGGGCCGTGCGGCCGAGCAGCTGCTCGAGCATTTTCACGAACAGCAACACCTCGACGGGCCGGTGATGGCCGATGTTGAAGATGCGGAACGGCGGGACCGGCGGCTGGGCGGGCGGGTAGAGGAGAACCTTCACGACGCCGTCGACGATGTCGTCCACGTAGGTGAAATCGCGGCGGCACTTGCCGTGGTTGAAGAGCCGGATGGGTTTTCCTTCGCAGATCGCCTGCGAGAAGATCGTGGGCGCCATGTCCGGGCGGCTCCACGGGCCGTAGACGGTGAAAAAACGCAGGCCGGTGATCATCAGGCCGTGCAGGTGCGCGTAGCTGTGCGCCATGAGCTCGTTGCTCTTCTTGGTCGCGCCGTAAAACGAGATGGGCTGGTCGGTGTCGGCGTCTTCGGAGAACGGCACCTGCGCCCCCGCGCCGTAGACGCTGCTCGACGAGGCAAACACGAGATGCCTCGGCGGGAGTTTGCGGCAGGCCTCGAGGACGTTGAGAAAGCCCGCGAGGTTGCTGTGCACGTAGGCCGCGGGGTTTTCCATGCCGTATCTCACCCCCGCTTGCGCGCCGAGGTGAATGACGTAGTCGGGCTTGAAGTGGCTGTAGATGCCCTGAAAAGCGGTGGCGTCGGCAAAATCCGCCTGCACGAACCGAAAATCCTCCAGCGTGGCGAGCTCCGCCAGCCGGGCGCGCTTGAGTTCGACGGAGTAGTAGTCGTTGAGATTGTCGACGCCGAGGACCTCGCAGCGGTTGGTGCCGGCCAGGCGGCGGGCGACATGGTAACCGATGAACCCGGCGGCGCCGGTCACGAGGACTTTCATCCCGTGCGTGATAGGGGAGCGCGCGCGGGGGAGCTAGGAAATTGTAAGCCGGAGTGGGAGCCGGAGGTAGGTTTAGCCGGAAGGCAGGAAACCAGGAAGCAGAACCGGATTGTTTCTTGGATTCCTGGTTTCCGGCTAAAAAAACTGAACTCCGTGGACGTTCTGGCTAGCAGGTCACGTTTTTGCCTTCGCCACCGAAGTGTTTCAGGCGCTCCTCGGGCGGGACCTTCTTCACGCCGGCGGGCAGGTAGTGGAACTGCAGCGCGCGGCGGCGCTTGGGTGAGGAGTTGTGCGGCGTGCCGTGCGGCAGCATCCCGTCGAAGAAGAGCAGGCCACCCGGCTTGAGCGGGACGGCGACGGACTTCGTGCCGAGGATGACGTTGTCGCAAATCTGCCAGTCGCGGCGCTGGAAGTGCAGGATCGGGCCCTCCTTGTGGCGGCCGGGGAGGATCTGCATGCAGCCGTTCGCGATCGTGGCCTCGTCGAGCGCGATCCACACGCCGACGACGGGCGTGCCGAGGGGATATTCAAAGTACGCCTTGTCCTGGTGCCACGGTTTCTCGCGGCCGAGCAGCGGCGGCTTGATGAGGGCCATATCCTGGAACATCTCGGGTTCCGCGCTGCCGAGGAGGGAGCGCAGCGCGCGGAGGAGGGCGGGGTGGTGGGAAATCGCCTTCAGCCGGGCATCGAATTCGATGAACGCGCCAATCTTGCGCACGGCGTCCTGGCGCTGTTCAGGCCCGAGGGTGGGGAGGATGGCCTTGGCCTTGCCCTCGAAGTAGACGTGCTTGAAGTCCGGCCGCTTGCCCATGATCAGGTCCACGAGCCCCGCGGTGGCGTCCGCGACCTCGGTTGGGGTGAACGCCGAGCGGATAACGATGTAGCCGTGCTCGCGGTAAAACGCGATTTGCTCGGGGCCAAGGTCGTCCAGGTGCTCGACGCCCTCGCCGGTCGCCTTCGGCTCATACAGCTCGGGCGCATGCATGTCGGCGACGACGTCAAACAGGACCTCAGGAGTCGGGGTGGTGCTCATGACGGATCCAACGAAGGAGGAAAACGCCCCCAGCGCAAACGCGATTGGCGGCGCGCGCGGAATACTTCGGGCCGCCGCGGGGTTATGCCAAAGATTTCCTAAAGTTCCGCTTGCCGGGAAAAAACCACGCCCTATAGCTTGCGACACTTTTCGTCCCGCGCATCCTATCGCATGATCATCAAAGCTTATCTCAAGCCGCAATGCGGTTGGTCCAATGGCGTGCGCGCCGTGCTCCGCAAGCACGGGCTGGCGTTTGAGGACATCGACATCATCAACGACCGCGCGAACTACGCCGAGATGGTGCAGAAGTCCGGCCAGCCGCTCTCGCCCTGCGTGGAAGTCGACGGCGTCATGCTCGCGGACATCTCCGGCGAGGAGGTCGAGAATTACCTGCTCAGCAACGCCCTCGTGAAGCCCACCGACGCGGCGCCCGACGTGCCGACCAACGCCGGTTGCTCGGATGCGGAACACGCCAAGATGGCCACCAAAACGATTCGCTTTTTCTGACGCGAAAGCCGCATCGACGAACTAACCTTCCCGGGCCGGCTCTCGCAAAATGCGACCGGCCCTTTTTTTGCCCCCACGCCTTCACCCCGCCCGATCCGGCACACTTTCCGCTCCCGGTTTCCCCACTCTGATGTCGAACGCTTCGCGGCCCAACCACCTCTCCCTGCCTCCTGAGTTCTCCACCGTCGGCCGGCCCGGCAAGCAGGGGCTCTATGACCCGGCGTTTGAACACGACGCGTGCGGCGTGGGCTTCGTCGCCGACCTCCACGGCCGCAAGTCCCACCAGATCCTGCAGCAAGCGCTGCAGGTGCTGACCAATCTCGACCACCGCGGCGCCGCCGGCAGCGAGCCCAACACGGGCGACGGCGCGGGCGTGCTCCTGCAGCTCCCGCACAAGTTCTTCAGCGAGGTCTGCAAGAAGGTGCGCATCACGCTGCCTGCACCCGGCCACTACGGTGCCGGCGTCATTTTCCTACCCCGCAACCCGACCGTCCGCCGCCGCATCGAGCAGACGTTCGAGCGCATCGTCCAGGCCGAGGGCCAGACCTTCCTCGGCTGGCGCACGGTGCCGACCGACAACTCTTCGCTCGGCGAAACCGCGAAGTCCTGCGAGCCGTTCATGCGCCAGGTGTTCATCGGCCGGAACCCGTCGCTCACCGACGACATGGCGTTCGAGCGCAAGCTCTACATCATCCGCAAGCGCGCCTACAGCGACATCCGCACCTCGACGATGGGCGGCGCGGAATCGTGGTATGTGGCCAGCCTTTCCTGCAAGACGATCGTCTACAAGGGCATGTTGCTGACCGACCAGCTCGGGCGATATTTTCCCGACCTGCAAAATCCCTCCGTGGAGACGGCCATCGGCCTCGTGCACTCGCGCTTCTCCACGAACACGTTTCCCAGCTGGGACCGCGCGCACCCGTATCGCTACGTCGCGCACAACGGCGAGATCAACACCCTCCGCGGCAACATCAACTGGATGCACGCCCGCGAGGCGCTGTTCGAGTCGGAGCTGTTCGGCGAGGACATCAAGAAGCTGCTCCCGATCGTGAACCCGAACGGCAGCGACTCGGCGATGTTCGACAACACGCTCGAGCTGCTCGTCCTCGCCGGCCGCCCGCTGTCGCACGCGATCATGATGATGATCCCGGAGCCGTGGTCGGGCGACCAGCACATGGACGATGCTCGCCGCGCGTTCTACCAATATCACGCCTGCTTGATGGAGCCGTGGGACGGCCCCGCCGCCATCGCGTTCACCGACGGCAAGCAGATCGGCGCCATTCTCGACCGCAACGGCCTCCGCCCGTCGCGTTACTGCCAGACGAAGGACGGCCTCGTGATCATGGCGTCGGAAACCGGTGTGCTCGACATCCCGCCGGAGAACGTCCTGCGCAAGGGTCGCCTCCAGCCGGGGCGGGTGTTCCTCGTGGACACCGAGCAGGGCCGCATCATCGAGGACGAGGAAATCAAGCAGCAACTGTCCGGCGAGCGGCCGTATCGCGCCTGGCTCGACGAACACCTCGTGCACCTCGAGGACTTGCCCGCGGCGCCGTCGGTGCCCGTGCCGGACCACACCACGCTTTTGCAACGGCAGATCGCGTTCGGCTACACGCACGAGGACGAGCGCATCATCCTCGCGCCGATGGCCCGCGACGGCGTCGAGGCGCTGGGCTCGATGGGCAACGACGGCGCGCTCGCCGTGCTCTCGAACCGGCCGCGGATGCTCTACGACTATTTCAAGCAGCTCTTCGCGCAGGTCACCAATCCGCCGATCGACTCGATCCGCGAGGAGATCGTGATTTCCGCCGAGACGCGCCTCGGCTCCGAGGGCAACCTGCTCAACCCGCAGCCGACCGCGTGCCGCCGCGTCGAGTTGAAGTGGCCGGTGCTGACCAACGAGGAATTTGCCAAGATCCGCCGCACCGACCTGCCCGGCCTCAAGATGGGCGTGCTGCCGTCGCTTTTCCGCGTCGCGCGCGGCGAGAAGGGCCTCGCGAAGTCGATGGAGGAAATCTGCATGATGGCCCGCCGCATGATCGAGGAGGAGGAGATCAATGTCCTCATCCTGAGCGACCGCGGCGTGAGCAAGGAATTTGCCCCGATCCCCGCGCTGCTCGCGGTGGCCGGCCTGCACCATTATCTCATCCGCGAAGGCCTGCGCACCCGCGCCAGCCTCGTGCTCGAGACGGGTGAGGCGCGTGAGGTGCACCACTTTGCGCTGCTCATCGGCTACGGCGTCAGCGCAATCAACCCGTATGTGGCGTTCGAGACGATCGATGACATGATCCGTGAGGGCCACCTCACCGGCATCGACCATAAGACCGCCTGCAAGAACATGGTGAAGGCCGCGTCGAAGGGCGTGATCAAGGTCATGTCCAAGATGGGCATCTCCGCCATCCAGAGCTACCGCGGCGCGCAGGTGTTCGAGGCGCTCGGGCTGCGGCAGGACGTCATTGACCACTACTTCACTTGGACGGCTTCGCGTGTCGGCGGCATCGGCCTCGACGTGATCGCGCAGGAAGTCCTCGCGCGGCATCACGCCGCCTACCCGGATCGCCAGGTCAACGGCCACGTCCTGCCGGTCGGCGGCATCTACCAGTGGCGCGCGGACGGCGAGGCGCACCTGTTCACGCCCGAGTCGATCCACGCCCTGCAGAAGGCGACCCGCACCGGCAGCTTCGCGGCGTTCAAGGTGTTCTCAAAGCTCATCAACGAGCAGGGCAAAACCCTCTGCACGCTCCGCAGCCTGCTCGAGTTCAAGCCATCCGCGGCGATCCCAATCGAGGAGGTCGAGCCCGCGGAGAGCATCATGAAGCGCTTCAAGACGGGCGCGATGTCGTATGGCTCCATCTCGAAGGAGGCGCACGAGACGCTCGCCATCGCGATGAACCGCATCGGCGGCAAGTCCAACACGGGCGAGGGCGGCGAGGACGCCGACCGCTATACGCCGATGGCGAACGGGGACTCGAAGAATTCCGCGATCAAGCAGGTCGCGGCTGGGCGCTTTGGCGTCACGAGCGAATATCTCACGAGCGCGAAGGAGCTCCAGATCAAGATGGCGCAGGGCGCGAAGCCCGGCGAGGGCGGCCAGCTGCCCGGCGCCAAGGTTTACCCGTGGATCGCCAAGACCCGCGGCACCACGCCGGGCGTCGGACTCATTTCACCCCCGCCGCACCACGACATCTACTCGATCGAGGATCTCGCCGAGCTGATCCACGACCTGAAGAACAGCAACCGCGACGCGCGCGTGAGCGTGAAGCTCGTGTCCGAGGTCGGTGTCGGCACCATCGCCGCCGGCGTGGCGAAGGCGCACGCCGACGTCGTGCTCATCTCCGGCTACGACGGCGGCACCGGCTCCTCGCCGCACACGTCGCTGCAGCACGCCGGCTTGCCCTGGGAGCTCGGCCTGGCCGAGACGCACCAGACGCTCGTGCTTAACAATCTTCGCAGTCGCATCGCCGTCGAGACCGACGGCCAGCTCAAGACCGGCCGCGACGTCGTTATCGCCGCGTTACTCGGCGCCGAGGAATTCGGCTTCGCCACCGCGCCGCTCGTGTCCACGGGCTGCATCATGATGCGCGTCTGCCATCTCAACACCTGTCCCGCGGGTGTCGCCACGCAGGATCCCAAGCTCCGCGCGAAGTTCGCCGGCAAGCCCGAGCACGTGGTGAACTTCATGAAGTTCATCGCCGAGGAGGTGCGCGAGATCATGGCGCAGCTCGGCTTCCGCACGATCGAGGAGATGGTCGGGCAGGTCGGTTTCCTCGAGCCGAAGCAGGCCATCGATCACTGGAAGGCCAAGGGGCTCGATTTTTCCAACATCCTCTACTCGCCCGAAGTCGGCCCCGAGGTGGGGCGCTTCTGCTCCACCAAGCAGGACCACGGTATCGACAAGTCGCTCGACCTCACGACGCTCCTCGGCATCTGCGCTCCGGCGATCGAGCGCGGCGAGAAGGTCGTCGCCGAGCTGCCGATCCGGAACGTCAACCGCGTGGTCGGCACGATCACGAGCCACGAGGTCACGAAGAAATACGGCGCGAAGGGCCTGCCGGACGACACGATCCGCATTCGCTTCAAGGGTTCCGCCGGCCAGAGCTTTGGCGCGTTCATGACGCGCGGCATGACGTTCTCAATCGAGGGCGACGCCAACGACTACGTCGGCAAGGGCCTCTCCGGCGGCAAGATCATCATCTACCCGTCGCCCGCGGCCACGTTCAAGGCCAGCGAGAACATGATCATCGGCAACGTCGCGCTCTACGGCGCAACGTCCGGCGAGGTTTACATCGCCGGCATGGCGGGCGAGCGCTTTGCCGTGCGCAACTCGGGCGTGAAGGCGGTCGTCGAGTCCATCGGTGACAACGGTTGCGAGTATATGACCGGCGGACGCATCGTCGTGCTGGGACCTGCGGGGCGCAATTTCGGCGCCGGCATGTCGGGCGGCATCGGCTACGTGCTCGACGAGTCCGGCGATTTCGCCGTGCGCGTGAACACCGCGATGGTCGGCTTGGAAAAACTCGAGACCCCGGCCGAGGTGGCCGAGGTCCGCGCGATGATCGAGCAGCACTACGAGTATACGAAGAGCGTCCGCGCGAAGCAGATCCTCGACGGCTGGAAGCAGTTCCTCCCGAAGTTCGTCAAGGTGCTCCCGAAGGACTACAAGCGCATGCTTGCGTGCATCGAGAAGGCCGAGGCACAGGGCCTGACCGGCGACGAGGCCATCATGGCCGCCTTCGAGGAAAACGCCCGCGACCTTTCCCGCGTGGGAGGAAACTGATCGATCCCCTGATTTACCCGCGAATCACGCGAATGAACGCTAATTTTGAACTTCCGAATCCTCTCTCTCCGACATTCGCGCTCATTCGCGTGATTCGCGGGCAAAACTCCTAACCCCATGGGCAAGCCAACCGGATTCATCGAATACCTGCGGGAACTTCCCGTCGACCGCACACCGCTCGAGCGCGTGCGCGATTGGAAGGAGTTTCACCACCACATGGAGGAGAAGAAGCTCCGCCACCAGGGTGCCCGCTGCATGGATTGCGGCGTGCCGTTCTGCCACACGGGCAAGCTCATCAGCGGCATGGCCTCGGGTTGCCCGATCAACAACCTGATCCCCGAGTGGAACGACCTCGTTTACCGCGGGCTGTGGAAGGAAGCGCTGCTGCGGCTGCACAAGACGAATAATTTCCCGGAATTCACCGGCCGCGTCTGTCCGGCGCCCTGCGAGGGCTCCTGCGTACTCGGCATCAACAACCCGCCCGTCACAATCAAGAACATCGAGGCCGCCATCACGGATCGCGGCTGGGAAGAGGGCTGGGTCATCCCCGAGGCGCCCAAGGTGCGCACCGGCAAGAAGGTCGCGATCATCGGTTCCGGCCCGTCGGGCCTGTCGGCCGCGGCGCAGCTCAATTTGGCCGGACACACCGTGACGGTCTTCGAGCGCGCGGACCGCCCGGGAGGCCTGCTGATGTATGGCATCCCGAACATGAAGTTGGACAAGCAGGAGGTCGTCCTCCGCCGCATCCGGCACATGGAGCAGGAGGGGATCAAGTTCATCTGCAACGCGAACGTCGGCGACAACGTCGAGCCGCAGATCTTCCTCAATGAATTTGACGCCACTGTCATCTGCACGGGCGCGACGCAGCCGCGCGACCTCCCGATCGAGGGCCGCAACCTGAAGGGCGTGCACTTCGCGATGGAGTTTCTCACCGCTAACACCAAGGCCGTCCTCGGCAACAACGGTGCGAGCCCGATCCACGGCGGCGGCAAGGACGTCGTCGTCATCGGCGGCGGCGACACCGGCACCGACTGCGTGGGCACGTCGATGCGGCACGGCTGCAAGAGCCTGCTCCAGATCGAGATTCTGCCCAAGCCCCCGCTCGAGCGCATGGCGGACAACCCGTGGCCGGAGTGGCCGAAGGTTTACAAGATGGACTACGGCCAGGAGGAGGCCGCCGCGAAGTTCGGGGCCGACCCGCGCATTTATCTCACCACCGTGAAGAAGTTCGTCGGTGACGCCGAGGGCCGGGTGAAGGAACTTGTGACCGTCGAGATCAAGTGGGCCAAGAACGACAAGGGCCAGTTCGTGCCGCAGGAACAGCCGGGCACGGAGAAGACGCGTCCCGCGCAGCTCGTGCTGCTCGCGATGGGTTTCCTCGGGCCCGAGCAGGCGCTGTTGAAGGAACTCAAGGTCGAGACCGATCCCCGCAGCAACATCAAGGCGGACTACGGCAAGTTTGGCACCAGCATCCCGGGCGTTTTCGCCGCCGGCGACTGCCGCCGCGGTCAGAGCCTCGTCGTGTGGGCCATCAACGAAGGCCGCGCCGCCGCCCGCGAATGCGACCGCTACCTGATGGGTTCGACGGATCTGCCCTGAGCCAAGGGCCAGGGCTCGTATTGACCTTCGCGTCGTGGGTCGGGCTTTACGCCCGACATGCTGTCTGCCCGGCCCTCTCGCGCAAAGTCGCGGGATGTCGGGGATAAACCCCGACCCATGTCGAACACCTTTGGCTCGAGTATCGAAGGATGGCCTTCAATCCACGCCGTTTTCCACGCGCCAAGTCAGGTCCAAGACAACATTGTCCGGCGTGGACGACGGACCCGATGCCTTGGCCAGAGTCTCCCGGCCACCTCCTGTCTTCCGGGCAGCTTTCCCAGACTCATCCTTCGCGGGAATCGCCAACGCGCCCGACCGCGACACGAGCGTGTAGACCAAATCGCAGTCCATCGCTGCGGCGGTGCGGCGGAGGGACGCGAGGGTGATCCGGTCTTCCGCTTCGGCCAGTTCGAACGAGCGCACCGCCGGCGGCGTGATTTTCAGGCGCCGGGCCTGATCCGCCAGGGAAAGCCCCAAGGCCTCGCGGATCGCGCGCAACCAGCCGACCGCGGGCCGTACGATTCGCCCAATCGGACGGGAGCCGTCCGTGTCCTCAGCCAACGGGAATGGTTCGAGAGATTTAGCCACCAAAGATATAGTTATAACTATACACCGCTTGGCCATATCTTGCCAGCAGGGCTTTCGGAGTAAAGTTATAACTATCTATTCCACTGTATGGCATTGTTTCCAAACGGCGGAGGAGGGATTGCCCTCCCGGGGGCCGCCACCCACGTTTGCGGGATGCCGGAAACAGAGGATTCATCGGGGATGCAGACCCTGCAGCCGACTTGGGGCGACTGGTTCAGTTGCCTTTGGTCGGCAGGGTCGTGCTGGTTCATGGCGGCGATGTTCGTGACGGCGTGGTGGTGGCCGCGGAGCTTGGACAATGGCCGCTGGGTAAAACTCGGGGTCGGGGTGATGGTGTTGGAGTTCATCCTGATTCACTCCGGCGCGTTCCTGAACGCCTTCATGACGCAAAAGGCTGGCTGGGCCCGCGATCGGAAGCTCATCGGTCTCGCCGCATATTACGCACTGTTTGCCGGGGCGATCGCATTTTCGTTCCACAGCTGGTGGATCCTGGGTTCCTTCGGCTTGGTGATGTCGGGCCGGCTGTGGTCGCTCTTTGCCGGCCAGGACGACATGGACCGCGCGGTCTCGCAGCGCCGCGTGGTGGCGGGCGCGGTGCTGTTCTTGGGACTGACCTTTGCCACGCTGTTCATGCCACTGCCGCGCGGCGGGCTCACTGATCCGTTGCTCAATGAAGTCTGGCCCACGCGCCGGAGCGGTGCCTGGGAGCGCCAGCCAGAGCGGGCGCTGGCGATGGGGGCGGCGTATTTTCTCCTGCTCGGGCTCGTCGAGGTGCGTCCCCCGCGAAAATTGCCCCCGCCTTTCCAGGCGGCGTGATTGTCACCCGTTATTTACCCGCGGCCGGTCGCCGCCGGGAACGCGCCGTGCTATGCTGCAGGCTATGGCCTACAAAAAAATCGTGATGGAGCTGGACAAGAAAATCGCGCTGGTGGCGCACGATCACAAGAAGCGGGACCTGATCGAATGGGCGAAGTTCAACCGCGACCTGCTGGCGCACCACAAGGTTTACGCCACGGGCACCACGGGGCTGATGCTGGAGGAGGAACTCGGTTTCCCCATCACCAAGCTCCAGAGCGGTCCGCTCGGCGGCGACCAGCAGATCGGCGCGAAGATCGTGGATGGCGACATCGACTTCCTGATCTTTTTCTGGGACCCGCTGGAGCCGCAGCCGCACGATCCCGACGTGAAGGCCCTGCTGCGCATGGCGGTGGTTTGGAACATCCCGATCGCGTGCGACCGCGCCTCGGCGGACTTCATGATTTCCTCGCCGCTGATGGACAAACGCTACCTGCGCCTCGTGCCCGACTACGACGTTTACCGCGCGCGCGCGATCCCGGAAGGCGAAGGGACGAAGACCGCTGTGCCAGAGCGCCCGGAGACAAGGAAGACCGCGGCCTGAGGCGGCCTTCCGGCGTCCGGGCGCATAGGTCCCATGGGTCTCATAGGACCCATTCGATGTTGTCGCCCGCGCCTCGGCGGGCGACAACACGCCATGCCATCCAAACCCATCCCGGGTTCCTCCGGCGCGGTGCTCACGGCGCTGCCGTCGGCCTACCTGCCGCACGCCGCGACAGGTCTGCTGCACCTCCCGCGGTTCATTGCGAAGTGCAAATACGTGAAGGCCCATGGCGCACTGCCGCCGAGCTACGCGAAAAATTACAAGCGCGGCATGGATCGCTTCCTGTGCCTGCACCTCGGCATCGATCCGGCGGCGGTGGAGAAAATAGTTTTCGAATCCGCGAACGACGCGGAAATCGACGCCGGGCTGCAGGCCCTCTTGCCCGCGGACCGGTGCGTGGCGAAATGGAACCGGGACTACGTGCAAAAGGGCATGACTGCCAGCGGACGCGAATTTCTGCGCGAAGCCCTGACGGCGATGGGCTGCGCCGATCGCGTGGACCAGATTGTCAGCGTGGTGGACCTCATCGAGTTCGACGAGGGCCGGGTTGAGTAGGGTCAGAACACGAACTTGCCCAGCATCTCCGGCCGGCCCGGGAGGTCGATCATGCGCCGGATCGACTCGAGGTTTTCCCGCACCAGGTCGCCCATGGACTCGCAGCGCAGATACTCGTTGCGCTGGTAGTGGTCCGCCAGCTGCGCGCGCAGCTCGTGCACGTTGTTGGGCGGCGCGATTGGATCGCGCGCCATCTCGTCGAGCAGCACCCCCAGCCGCACGTGGGCCAGCTCGGCACGCTGCAGCATGAGCGTCTGTTCCTCCCGCTGATACTGCAGGGCGGTGCGCGTGTGCAGGTGCTTGGTGCAAAAGGCGACGACAGCGGCGTTTTCCTTGAAGAACTGCGGCAGGTAGAAGTTTTTCCGCCCGTGATACGATTGCTGGTCGAAATCCATTGCGCGGATGCGGATCTGCGCGCTCTCGAAATCCGGGGTGACGACGACGACGTAGTTGTAGGACCGCATGTCGCCGAGCAGGCGCACGAAGCACCGCTCGTTGAACTTCACCATCTCCTTCGCCACGCGCACCGGGCTGAGCTGCTGGTCGTTCATCCAGCGGTTGATGAACACGTCGCCGGGGATCCCCGCGATGTGCTCCTCGACGAGCGTGGCGCCGAGCGTGAGAAAGTTGAGCCGGTTGGGGGAGAGCAGGTGCTCGAGTTCGAGGCCGTAGACGCGCGACGCGTCGGCCTGCTTCACGTAGAAATAATCCTGGTTGTCGTTGTAGGCGTTGACGACGCGGATGCGAAACGGCGTGGAATTGCCGAAGCTGCAGAAGTCCACGCGGTCGATGTAGAGGTGGTCCATGATGCTCCGGTCGCCATCGACCCGCAGCAATGCGTAGACCTGCTTCAGGTCATTGTAGAGCTGGCCCATCTCGTCGGCCCGGTAGATGACGCTGTCCCACAGTGTGGGCTTGCCAGCGGCGTCGGTCAGGGGAATCGCTTCGTGGAAATCGCGCAACCGGGCATAAGTGACCGGTAGATCCCGCTCGCGCTTGTAGCGTGTCAGGTAGCCCCGCAGACCGTCCAGCACGGGCATGCAGGGTTTCTTCTGCGTCGGGGGATGCTGTTGATTCGTGCCCTCCATGGGTTCAACATGAGACCGCCTCGGCGCACTGGCGAGCCTTGCTCATCGCCGGCCGGAGCCGAAAACTTCCACGGGAAATCCGCTGGCGCCGACGCCAAAAGCGATTTGGCTCCGCGCATGACGTGCGCCCGGCCCCTCGCCCTGTTGCTGGTTTTGCTCGCCGGCCTGGCCGGGGCCGGCGCGGCGCGTGGGGCCGAAGGCGAGGCGGCGTGGCGGACCGTGACACTGGACACGTTTGAGCCCGCCCTGCTTGCGCAGGAGATTTTTCGGGCGACGAACGAAGCGCGCGCCCAACACGGCGTGGCAGCGCTGAAACCTGACGCGCGGTTGGCGGCCGCCGCCGACGGGCAGGCGGCGATGGAGGAGATTCGCATTCACAGCGGGCACGACAACCCGCTTGAAAACATGGGCACACCGGCCGCTCGCGTGCACGCGGCGGGTCTGCCCGAGGGGACAGTGGCGGAAAACGCCGCAACCGTGCCCGCCAAAAACCGCGAGGCCGGCGGCGATTACTCCTACCGCGAGCTGGCCCGGCTGCTTGTGGACGCTTGGCTGGATTCTCCCGGCCACCGCGCCAACCTGCTCAACCCCAAGCTGCACTACCTTGGCTGCGGCACGCGCATCGCCGTGGTTTTGCGCGGCCAGCCCTTGGTTTACGCCATCCAGGATTTCTACACGCCTGCCCCGCCGGCCTCGGAACCTCCGCCGACCACCATGAGGCCGGGTGCGACGAGTCTCACGCGGTGAATTGTCCCTGCGGTCTTCTCGTCGTCGTCAGCCGCGGAAGTGCCGGGCGAGCGCGGGCGAGAGGCGGGGCACGGATCGCAGAGCCCCGCCGGCCCGCAGTGACTCCGTCGCCACGCAACCCGCGGCGATGCTCTCTCGCGCGGCGATGGGCGACGTGTCGGTCTTTCCGCCGGAACGGGCGAAGCGCAAAAACTCCTCCATGATCCGCGGATCCGCTCCGCCGTGCGCGCCGCGGCTCACGGGAATGCGATACGTGACGTCCCCCGCGGCATCGTAGCCCTGCTTGCGCCGATTCCAGACGCGCACGCATGTGCCGGGCTCGCCGTTGCCGAAATTCTCGATCCGTCCCTCCGTGCCGATCACGACGTAGTTGCGCCAGTAGTCGGGGGTGAAGTGGCACTGCGTGTAGGTCGCGAGCACGCCGTTATCGAGCTGCAGCTGCACCGTGCTGAGGTCCTCAACGTCGATCCGGTGGTTGAAGCCCCGGGCACGGGTGTAGGGAAAAGCCGTGAGCTTCATCTCGCCGGGCCGCAGCCGGCTGAGTCCCCGGGTCGCGGGTTTGCGGCCGGGCAGGCCGCCAAACAGCGTGAGCGCGCCGAAGGCATTCACTTTCCGGGCGTAGCCGCCGCAGAGCCAGTGGATGATGTCGAGGTCGTGCGCCGCTTTCTGCAGCAGCAGGCTGTTCGTGTAGCGCTGCTCGGCATGCCAGTCGCGAAAATAGAAATCGCCGCCGTGGCCGACAAAGTGCCGCACCCAGCACGCTTTCACCTCACCGATCGCGCCGCCGTCGATCAGGGACTTCATCTTCCGCACGAACGGCATGTGCCGCATGTTGTGGCCGACGTAGAGGCGCGCGCGGGTCTTCGCCGCGGCGCGAAGGATCCGGTCGCATCCGGCGATGCTGAGCGCCATCGGTTTCTCGAGGTAAATGGCCAGGCCGCGCGCCGCCGCGGCGACAGCTTGGGCCTCGTGCAGGAAATCCGGCGTGGCGATGATCACGGCGTCGAGCTTCCGGGCGAGCAGCGCGCGGTAGTCGTCCGTCGTGAAGAGGCCGGCGCCGTAGTCCGCGCGGTTGCGCGCGAGTGTCGCGTCGCTCACATCACAGCAGGCCACCACGCGCGAGCCGCGGCCGGGCCGGTGGGCGAGCGCACCGAGGAGCGTGCCGCGTCCGCCGGAGCCGATGAGGCCGATCTGCAATTCGGAGATTTTCCTTTTCATGGGAGAAATTGCGGTTCGGGAAAGGCCCAGCGCAGGAAGGCCGGCAGCTCCCGGGCCCACGTGGACGGGTGATGGATGCCACCGTCCGTCTGGTGATAAACGACGTCGCGGCCCACGTTGAACCCCTTGGTCGCGAGCTCGTCGATCAGCTCGGTGGTGTCCTGGATCGCGTCGATCACGCCGTTGCCGTCGCGGTCATCCTGCTCGTCGTGCGTGCCGGCCTGAAACCACAGGCGCAGCGCGGGCCTCGCGGCGTTCTCGCGCACAAGTTGGTGCGCGATCCGCGACGCCTGTTGCTCCGCCACGCTCGCATTGCTGGTGCGCCACCAGAATGAGCCGGAGAAAACGCCCACCGCGCCGAACAAATCCGGCCGGCGCCAGGCGAGATCAAAGGCGGAGAGTCCCCCCAGCGACGCGCCCATCACGGCGGTGTGCGCGGGCCGGCGCGAAACCTGGTAGCGCCGGCGCAGCAGCGGCACGACGGTGTCGGTGACAAACAGCTGGAATTCCGCGGCGCGCGAGCCCAGGCCTTGGGAGTTGAGCCGCCCCGCGGTGCCGTATTCGTGCATGCGGTCGGCATTCGCGGGGATGGTGGCAACGATGGGGGTGACATGGCCCGCCGCGTGGTGCTGCCGGAGGGCATCGGAGAGTTTCCAAGCGTTCATTTCCTGGCCGTCGTGGGCGATTAGCAGCGGAAATTCGCGGTCGTGCGTGTAGCCCGGCGGCAAATAAACCGTGATCGTGCGCCGGTTGCCCAGTTCCGGTGAGTGCACCGCCCGGAGCCGCTCGACGCGGATTGCGCCGCCCTGCAGCCAGCCGGACAGGCGGGTGAAAAGCGGGGAATTAGGCGGAGTCATGGCGCGGAAAAAGCAATCAAGCCGGAGCAGGCAGCCGGTGTTTGCGGCGGTAGGCAAGCGGCCGCTCGTGGTTGGCGTAGGTGTGGAAGGCTTGGTAGAACGGCGCGACCGATGCGAAGCCGCTCTCGAGGGCGACGTCCACGACCTTGGTGTCGGTCGTGATGAGCAGCCGCTGGGCGTGCGAGACGCGCAGCCGCGTGACGTATTCCCACACGCTCACGCCGCACTGCTTCTTGAAGACGCGCATGAGGTATTTCGGGTGCAATCCGGCGTCGGCGGCGATGGCGGGCACGGTGAGCGGCTCGCGATAGTGCTCGGCAATGTAGCGCGTGACGCGCGCGATCTGGCCGGCACCCTCGGGCCCGGCGTGTGAGCGATGGCGGGGAGTGGCGAGAGCGAGGCGGTGAAAACGCGCTTCCATTTCCAACAACAGCACGCGGCGGCGACCCGGGATGCGGCTGTTGGCGTCCTCCAGCCAGCGCTCGAGCAGCGCGCGGTCGGAGGGATCCGGGCCCGCGGACACGACTTCGCCGCGGAGCAAGCGGTCCTGCAGGCCGTGGGGCAGCTGCCATTGCAGGAACCACGCGAGCGGCAGGGTGATCCAGATCCCGGTCCCGACAATGCCCGGCGCGACCGTCTGGTGCGGCACGCCGCCCCAGAGCACCGTGAACCGGCCGGCCTCGACGGGTGCCACCGCTCCGCCGTGCAGGTAGGAAAAGCCGCCCTCGAAGAGGAAATTCACCTCGATGTCGGGATGCGTGTGCGGCGCGGACATGTTGCCGGCGTTGCGCATCCGCCAGACGTGGAAACCCAGCTCCGACTCGTGCCGCGTGGCGGTGACGTGGGCGGAAGGACGCGGCATGGAGGTTACTTAACAAGAAATAGTTGGGAGTAAACCGAAAGAAGTTTTTGAATAGTTCGATTACAGTCTGCGCATGGACCCACGCTTTCACGACCACCACACGTTACCCCCCAAGATCGACCGGACGGACGCGGTCGTGCCCAGCACGCTCGACGAATACCTTTTTGACCTCAACGGCTTCGTCGTGATTCGCGGCGCGCTTTCGCAGCAGGAAGTCGCCGACGCCAACGCCCGCATCGACACGATCCCACGGTCGCTGCCGCGCCTGGGCTGGCATGGCTGGGTGCAGCGCGAGGACCATCCCGAGCATCGCGGCATCAGCTACCAGCAGGTCTATGAGCTGGGCGGCGCATTTGAGCGGATGATCGACCACCCGAACTACATCAACTACGTGCAGCGCTTCGTCGGTGGCCAGGACACGTTTGATTACCACCACGGGCCGCTGTTCATCGACGAGAATTTCTTCACCATCCGCGGGCCCGGCGAGGCGATCACGCTGCACGCGGGTGGCCACGACCGCTGCAAGCGCATGCAATTTCGCTATCACAACGGCCGCTTCCATTGCGCGCAGATCAACGTGCTGGTCGCGTTCACCGACATCGGGCCCGGCGACGGTGCGACGATGGTCATCCCCGGTTCGCACAAATCGAACATCATTCATCCCGAATTCCTCAACCCCAAGCGCGGCGCGGAATGGCAGGAAGGAAAGGGTGGCTCGGTGGATGGCGTGGCGGGCGCGCAGGAGGTGCACATGAAGGCGGGCGACGCGATCGTGTTTGTCGACGCGACGTGCCACGGCTCGGCCAAGCGCGTGAATCCCGGCGAGCGCCGCATCAGCGTCTATCGCTACGGGTCCTCGTGGAACCGCACGCGCTGGGGCTACCACACCTCGCCGGAGTTACTCGAGCGCCTGAAGGACAAACCCTTCGCACGAAAGCTCGTCCACCCGCAGGAATACGTCCGCCCGCCCGGCACGCCGGCGCGGTGGTGACGAAAGCTTCTCGCGACGGCCGCGACAAGCGCGACGGTCCAACCCGACCGAAGCGGTGTCGTCGCGAGAAATCCCTTCAGACTCCCAGCAACCGGTCGCAGAGGATGATGAGGCGCTCGCGCAGGGGCTCGCCGCGGGCGGTGAAGGCGCGCTGGGCGCGCTCGTATTCAGCGCGGCCGGCGGGCGTCTCGATCGCGATGGGCGTGAAACCCAGGGCGCGCAAGTCGTAGGGACTCGCGCGCATGTCCACCTCGCGGATGTCGCGCGCCAGCTCGAAGCAGTCGGTGAGCAACTCGCTGGGCGTGAAGGGCGCCAGTTTGAACGCCCACTTGTAGAGATCCATGTTGGCGTGCAGGCAGCCGCGCTGCTCGTGCTCCGCCACCGTGGCGCGCTTTGGCTGCACGCGATTTAGCGGGCGCGCCGCCGGGGTGAAGAAACGGAACGCGTCGAAATGCGTGCAGCACACGGACTGGCTCTCGACGATCGCCGCGAGTTCGTCGGGCGAAAAACGCAGCGGCCACGCGGCATGGCGGACCTCGGCGGGCGTCTGCCGATGGACCATCGCCCACTCGTGCAGGCCAAAGCAGCCGAAGAAGGGCGGGCGTTCGCGCATCGCCTCGAGCAGGTGGCGCAGCCATGCGACGAACTCGCGCCGTGACGCCCGCAAAGCCGTGGGATCCTGCGCCACGCCGTCGATGGTGGCGCGATACTCGGGCCAGCGCAGGAATTCACGGGCACTTTCCCCCGCGAGCACGACGTCCGGTCCCGGATGCCAGCGCCGCAACCACGCGGGGCGGAAAGCGTAGTAGCTGAACAGAAAATCGTAGATCGGATGCTTCTCGCCCCGCGACGCGCGCAGTTGGTGAGGCGTCAGCCACGCCGAGACGCGAGCTTCGTGCGCGGCGCGGCGTTCGCGCCACTCCGGCTCGGACAGGCAAACGATGGAGTTCGCGGTCAGCACGGAAGACATGAACCGCAAAGTCGCTCACAGTCGCGTCAGCAGCTGGCGGACGCCCTCGATGGGGGAATCCGTCAGGGTGACCAGCGGCATGGGCGAACGCGCGGCGAGGGTTTCCACCACGAGCGGGTGGTTGAGGATCGGGCCGCTCAGGCCGGCGGAGACGTCGGCGAGTCGCGCCTCGGTGAAGAGCTTGGTGCCGACACTGATCGCCAGGTCGAGGAGCCCACCCGTGGAGACGACCACGATATTCCGGGCGACCGCGTCGCCTTCGCTGGCAAGTCGGAGCACGGTCGGGGCGAGGGCGGCGATGTGTGGCGTGGGATCGCTGTGCTGGTAGAAATGCCGCGTCACCGCGCTGGCGGTGGCCGTGGGGGCGAGTTGGGCGTATTCGCGCACGGCGGGCCCGAGCCGCGACGCGGGGGCCCAGCCCTGGAGTTCAAGCACCGCGCGGGCAATCGCGCGCGCACCAAGATCGTAGCCGCTGCCGGGATCGCCGAAGCGCCAGCCGACTCCGCCGGCGAAGTGCACGGACTCATCCGGCGCCCGCGCGGCGACGAACGAGCCGGTGCCGGCGTGCAGCGCGAGGCCGGGCCGGCCCGAGGTGGCGAGTTCGAGGATGGGACGCGAGTCGTCCACGGCCGTGACGCGGCCGAAACCGGTGAGAGCCGCGGCAAACTCGTCCCAGAAACCCCGGCTGCCCGCCATGCAGAGCAGCGTGTAGGTGATGAGAAAGTCCCGCTGCGACGGCAGCCCTTGGGAATTGCCCGCCTGATGGGCGACCGCTTGCGCGCGCAGCGAGTCGAGCGCGGCCGTCAGGATGGACGCGGCGGCTTCGGGACCGACGACGCTCGGGTTGCAGCCGACGCCGACGTGGCAGGCGACCATGCGGCCGGTGGCGTCGACCAGGATGCACTCCGTCTTGGTCCCGCCGCCGTCCACGCCGATCTTGTAGCTCATGGCGGGGAGTTGCTCAGGCGAGCTGGCGGCTGAGGCGATTCTTGTATTTTTCGCCGACGGCGCGGTTGTGTTCGATGGCGCCGGGAATGTTCTGACTGCGCAGCACGGGCAGCGGATGGCCGTGGGCCTTGAGCCAGTCGATCACCGCGAGCATGAGAAGATTCAGGAGCATCGCGCCGACGAGCGTGGAGGTCGGGCCGGAACTGACGCCGGGCGCGACCTCGATGAGGGTGTCGCCGGGGACGCCGCAGTTGTCGAGGACGTCATCGGCGATGGCATGCAGGTTCTTGCCGCCGGGGTGGACGGTGGCGGCAGTCTGGGACATGGCGAGGGCGGTGAGACCGACGACGTGCAGGCCCTTTTGCTTGGCGTAGAGCGCGACCTCGATCGGCGCGCTGTTTTTACCGGAATTGGAAATGACGATGATCGTCTCGCCGGCGAGCAGCTGGTGCTGGCGGTCGTAACGCGCGGCGAGCGCGGTGCCGTAGCCGACGAGATTCTCGATGAAGCCGGCGGTGGGGTCGATGATGCCGTTGACGCAGACCAGGCCGCCGGCGCGACCGATGATCTCGCGGGCGATCACGTCGCTGTGACCGCTCCCGAAAGTGTGCAGGATCCCCCCGCGCGCGACGCTGGCGCCGATGATGGGGGCGAGCCGGGCGATCGTGGGGGCGTTCTTGGCCTGGGCGTGCACGAGCAGCTCGTGGGCGCGGGTGGAGTAGGTCTCGGGCAGCGAGGGCATGACCCAGCAATCAATCGCCGGGCCCGCAAAAGCCGACAAAAAAGCTTCCGTGTCGGTCCGCCGGCTGAGAAACTGCCCCAGCGTTTTCGTAGCCCAACCCGATTCACCCCATGCGCTTGAAATACCGTCTTGGTTCCCTGTTGAGCATCGCCGGCCTCGCGGCCGCGTCAGTCGCCGCCGCGGCCACGCCGGCCCCCGCCACGCCGGCTGCGCCGGTGCAGGTGCCGATGGAAAGTTTCGCCCGCCTGCCGGCCATCCGCCAGGTGACCCTTTCGCCGGACGGGAAGTTCATTGCCTACTCGATGTTTGACGACCTGCAGGCGGCGTTCGCCTTCAAGGAAATCGACACCGGCAAGACCAAGGGCGTGCAGGGCACGGACAACTTCGTCGCAGTCTATCCCCGGTGGATCTCCAACGACCGCGTGGTTTACGGCTATATGGCGGGGATGAACCGCGACGGCAGCAAATATGCCGGCCTGCTCGGTAAGGCCCGGGAACTCGACAAGCGTGACCAAAACCGGTTGGCCACGGGCGGAATCCTGTTCCGCGAATTCAAGGGTGAATTCGAAGGGCACATCCTGCTGAACGAATTTGACCAACTGCCCCACGCTTACAGCTACGGCTTCAACTACATCTACAACCCGAACGTCATCAACATGGACACGCGGACGGGCAACTACGTGCAAATCGTTCAAAATCCCGGGAAGGTCATTGGCTGGGGCACGGACAAGGACGGCGTGGTGCGGGTGGGCGCGGAATACGACAAGGGCTACAGCGCCGTCATCTATCGCGAAGGTGAGAATGCCCCCTGGCACCGGCTGGCGGGGCTGGAGCACATCAAGCGCACCGTGGGCTTGGAGGGCATAAGTGCGGATGGAGCCACCTTGTATGTGACCAAGCCGACGCCCACCGGCATGTGGGGGGTGTATGAGTATGACCTGAAAAACCAGAAGCTGGGCGAGATGATGGTGGGTCACGCCAACTTTGACATCCTGCGCAACGGCATCTCGGCGGACGGGCACTCCATTGAACGGATGGTGTTCGCCCCGAGGACCCACGAGCTGCTGGGCATCCAATACGTCACCGACGTGCCCAAGGTGGTCTGGTTCGACCCGACGCTGGCCTCGATCCAGGGTGCGCTCGATCAGGGTTTGCCGCACAAGGTCAACAGCATTGTGGAAATGAGCGATGACCTGAAACGGTTCGTCATCTTTTCGTGGTCCGCCCGGGATCCCGGCAGCTACTACATTTTTGACTTGGAGAAGAAGCAGCTGAAGCAGCTCTTCGCGACGTCCCCCTGGATCAAGCCGGAGCAAATGGCGGAGGTTTATCCGATCAGCTACAAATCCCGGGACGGGCTCGTCATCCACGGTTACCTGACCGTGCCCCCGGGCAAGGAGCCGAAGAACCTGCCGATGGTGGTGTTCCCGCATGGCGGGCCGTTCGGGCGCGATTCCTGGGGCTTCCACAACGATGCGCAGTTCCTGGCGAGCCGGGGCTATGCCGTGCTCCAGATGAATTACCGCGGCTCACCCGGCTACGGGGAGGATTTCTTCGTGAAGGGCCAGCGCCACATCGGGCGCGAGCTGCAGGACGACATCACCGACGGCACGAAATGGGCGATTGCCAAGGGCATCGCGGATCCGCATCGGATCGCCATCATGGGCTGGAGCTTCGGCGGCTACTCCGCCCTGATGGGCGCGGTCCGCGAGCCCAACCTCTACCGCTGCGCGATCGACCTGGCGGGCGTGACGGACTGGGTTGCCATCCTGAAATACCAGCGGACGGTCACCGAGGGATTCGGCGATGAGGAGAACGCCGAGATGATTGGCGATCCCATCAAGGATGCCGCGGACCTCGCCGACATCTCGCCGGTGAACCACGCCGACAAGATCAACATCCCGTTGCTGTTGGTTTACAGCAAGGACGACCAGACGGTGCCGTTCGAGCAGGCGCGGCTGATGCGCGACGCGCTGGACCGGAACAACAAGACCTACGAATTCGTCAGCAAGCACAACGAGGGCCACGGCTTCTACACCTACGACCACCGGCTCGAGCTGTATCAGCAGGTCGACAAATTCCTCGCCGCGCACATGACGGCGAACTAGCCGCCGCTCACGCCTCCCAGCGGCCGTAGATGCCGCAGGGGAGGACCTTGCCGTCGGCTTGGACGGGCAGACCGACTTCGCCGGCGGTGATCGCGCCTTTGCGGCCGGCCATCAGCTCGGCGAGCAGGTTGGCGACGACCGTCGGCGACAGGCGGGCGGTGTAGGCGTTGATCAGGAAGAACAGCGGCGCGTCCGTCAGCAGCCCGCGGCACTCGGTCAGCAGTTCCCAAAGGTGGTCCTCAAGCTTCCACATTTCACCCGTGCTGCCGCGGCCGTAGGTCGGCGGGTCCATGATGATCGCGTCGTATTTCCGGCCGCGCTTGATCTCGCGGCGCACGAATTTCAGGCAGTCGTCCGCGATATAGCGGACCGGCGCGTCGGCCAGGCCGCTGAGCGCGGCGTTCTCGCGGCACCATTTCACCATGCCCTCGGCGGCATCCACGTGGCACACCGTCGCACCCGCCGCCGCGGCGGCAACCGTGGCGGCGCCGGTGTAGCCGAAGAGATTGAGCACGCTGACTTCGCGGCCGGCGGCCCGCGCCGCTTTGATTTTTGCACTGAACCAGTCCCAGTTCACCGCCTGCTCCGGGAAGAGCCCGGTGTGTTTGAACGAGGTAGGGTGGATTTTGAACGTGAGCGGGCCGTAGCTGATTTTCCAGTGATCGGGCAGGGGACGGCGGAATTCCCATCGGCCACCGCCGGACTCGCTGCGGTGGTAAAAGCCATCCCATTCGTCCCACGCGGCGCCGGGTTTGCGGCCGGGGCGCGGCCAGATGATCTGCGGGTCGGGCCGCACGAGCGTGAATTCACCCCAGCGCTCGCGCTTCAGGCCGTCGCCGCATTCCAGCAGCTCGTAGTCGCGCCAGTGGTCGGCGACGATGAGGGCGGGGCGTGAAACGGACGCGGACATGGCGGCTGTCCGTCGAAACAACGCCGCCGGCCGGGGCTTGTCGAGCCGCGGTGCGCGCAATTTGTCAAAATCGGGCCGCCCGGACAGTTTTGTTGACACGTTCGCTCCAAAAGAGGTTTTTTCCCCGTTTCATTTCCGCCATGAACCTCCTCAAGACTGTCCGCATCGTCAGCCTAATTGCCTGCGCCGCCGTGGGCGCCTCGCGCCTTTCGGCCGATATCGTCGAAACCAAGAACGGTGCCCGCCTCGTCGGTAAAGTCACCAAGATCGACGGCGGCAGCGTCTATCTGACGACGGATTATGCCGGTGACATCACCGTCAAGCAGTCCGAGGTCACCAGCATCGCGACGGAAGCCCCGGTGGTCGTGCGCCTGTCCTCGGGCACGGTCCTGCAGGGCAGCCTGCTCACCGAGGGCGGCGCGCTCAAGATCACGGGCCCGGACGGCCAGCTCTCCACGCAGGTGGCGAAGGTCGCCGCGACGTGGCCGGTCGGCCAGGAAGACCCGCTTGTCGTGTCCCTCCGCCGCCACTGGAGCTACGAGGCGACCGTGGACATCTCCGGCAAGACCGGCAATTCGGAGCAGCTGGGCACGGCAGGGGCGTTCCGCGCCACGCTCAAGACCCCGGATGACACCCTGCAGCTCTTCACGTCCTACAACCGCCAGGTGACGGACGGCGTGAAGTCCGCCGACCAGTTTTCGGCCGGCATCGACTACCAGGATAATTTCTCGGGCAAGACCTCGTGGTATGCGCGCGACGAAGGCGGCTTCGACCGCGTGAAGGACATCACCCTCTACAACACCGCCGCGGTGGGCCTGGGCTATGATTACCTCAAGGAAGCCAAGCACCTGCTGACGTTCCGCGCCGGTGTCTCGTATCGTTACGAGGCCTATGGCAATCCCGCGCATCCCACGCTGAACAGCGCCGGCCTCGATTTCGGGCTGAACCACGAGTGGGAATTCAAGACGTCCAAGCTGGTCGACCGCCTGACCTACACGCCGGCCTTCTCGGACTTCAGCAACTTTCACTTCACCCACGAGTCGTTCTATGAAGTGCCGCTGGCGGACCCGCAGTGGAAGCTCCGCCTTGGCGTGAGCAACGACTACACCAGCAAGCCCGGCCCCGGCGTCGAGCGCCTCGACACGCTCTACTTCACCCGCCTCGTGCTGGACTGGAAGTAAGCCGTTTCCGAAACGGTGGGGCGCAGGCTCGCTGCGCCCTGACTTGGAATAAAACGCCCTCCCCGACACTCTGTCTGGCATGAGGGCGTTTTTGTTTTTCGGTGTGACGCTGGGCCTGCTCGTGCGGCTGTCCGCGGCGGACGCGCGCCCCGTCGAGTTTTCCAGCGGGGTGACGCAGACGACCTTGCTGGAACTTTACACCAGCGAGGGCTGCAGCAGTTGCCCGCCGGCGGAGCGGTTTCTGGCGACGCTGCGCGACCAGCCGGGACTGTGGCGCGATTTCGTGCCGGTGGCGTTTCACGTCGACTACTGGAACCGCCTCGGCTGGCCCGACCGATTTTCCACGCGGGAATTCACGCAGCGCGAATACGCCTACGCGGCCGCGTGGCACAGCGAGAGCGTCTACACGCCGTGCCTGGTGCACAATGGCGCCGACCTTGGCGGGCAGCATTCGCTCGCGCTTTCCGGCGTGACGACCGGGCGGCTGACGGCGCGCTACGACGGAGCGACATTACACGCGGAATTCATTCCCGCGGGCGCGTTGGCTGGCGGCACATTCGAGGTCCACGCGGCGATCCTCGGTGGCGGCATCACCTCGCAGGTCGGCGGGGGCGAAAACCAGGGCGAGACGCTGCACCACGAGTTTATTGCCCTGGCGTTGCGGAATGCGCCGCTGGGAAAAAAAATCGCGCTGCCCGTGCCGAAGGTCACGGGTGTCACGCGTCACGCCATGGCGGTTTGGATCACGCGACAGGGCGAGCTCACGCCCGTGCAGGCCACCGGTGGATGGCTGGATTGAGCGGCGCGGGATGCGGAGCGCGGGGACGACCCCGTGATTGCCGAGGTAGCGCAGGCGTCCCGCCTGCACGGGAGTAATGCAGGCGAGTCGCCTGCGCTACTTTGCGGAGGATATCCCGGGGTTATCGCGCGCATTCCCGGAGGTAATGAACACGGGCGGAGGCTAGCCATGCGGGTTGGAAACCGTTAGTTTTTCCGGGCCATGCCCGCTATCGCCCCCGCTGACTTCGACCAACTCGCACGGGAACTTGAGGGAGACCTCCGCACTGACCGGGCTCTGCGCCTGCTCTATGCGACGGACGCCTCGGAGTATCAGGAACTGCCCGTGGCGGTCGCCTTGCCGCGCAGCGAGGCGGATGTGAAGAAGCTGCTGGCTTTCGCCCGCGATCATGGCCTCGGGCTTATTCCCCGCGCCGCCGGCACTTCGCTGGCGGGGCAGGTCGTGGGCAACGGCCTCGTCGTCGACATCG
This sequence comes from uncultured Opitutia bacterium, assembly GCA_903862955.1. GTDB lineage: Bacteria > Verrucomicrobiota > Verrucomicrobiia > Opitutales > Opitutaceae > Opi-474. Next base: position 321,236 of record CAIPAH010000030.1, on the reverse strand, counting down.
GCCGGCTCGCGCGCATTATCTCGATCGACCCCGTCGCCCGCCGCGCGCGCGTGCAGCCCGGTGTGGTGCGCAACGAACTCAATCTCGTGCTCGCCACGCACGGCCTGCTCTTCGGCCCGGAAACGTCCACCGCCAACCGCGCGATGATGGGCGGCATGATTGGCAACAACTCCTGCGGCTCCAATTCCCTCGTCTACGGCTCGACGCGCGACCATCTCGTCTCAGCGCGCGGCCTGCTCAGCGACGGCTCGGAGGTGATCTTCGGGCCGCTGTCGCGCGCGGAGTTCGACGCCAAGTGCGCCGGGCCGGAGTCGCTCGAGACGCGCATTTACCGCATGGTGCGCGACGAGCTGGGCGATGCGGCCAACCGCGACTTGATCCGCGAGCATTTCCCGAAGGCGACCGTCACGCGGCGCAACACGGGTTATGCGCTCGATGCACTGATGGACTGCGCGGTGTTCGACCCAGCGTCGGACAAGCCCTTCAACCTCTGCCGGCTGCTGGCAGGCTCCGAGGGCACGCTGTTCCTCGGGCTGGAATTCGAGCTCAACTGCGAACCGCTCCCGCCGGTCGGCGCGCTGATGTGCGCGCACTTCGCCTCGGTGAAGGAATCGCTGCAGGCCGTGCTGATCGCGCTGCGCCACCGGCCCAGCGGCGTGGAGCTGATTGACCGCCACATCCTCGAATGCACGAAGACGAACCTCGAGCAGGCGAAGAACCGCTTCTTCGTGCAGGGTGATCCCGGCGCCATCCTCGTCATCGAAATCCGCCGCGAACAAAAGGCGGAGATCGAGGCGGTGTTGCGGGCGCTGGAGGCCGAGCTGCGCGCCGCCGGGCTCGGGCACGCGTATCCCGTGCTCTGGGGCGAGGACGGCAACAAGGTTTGGGAGCTGCGCCGCGCGGGCCAGGGGCTGATGAGCAACGTCGTGGGCGACGCCAAGCCGCGCGAGGTGGTCGAGGATACCGCCGTGGCCGTGGCGGACCTGCCCGCCTACATTGGCGAATTCGACACGTTGATGCGCGAGAAATACGGCATCGCCTGCGTTTACTACGCGCACGCCGGCGCCGGTGAGCTGCACACGCGGCCGCTGTTCAACCTGAAGACCGCCGAGGGCTTGAAGATGTTTCGCGGCATCGCGACCGACGTGGCCGCGCTGGTGAAAAAGTATCGCGGCTCGCTCAGCGGTGAACACGGCGACGGCCGGCTGCGGGGTGAGTTCATCCGCTTCATGGTTGGCGACGAGTGCTACGCGCTGATGCGCCGCGTGAAGACGACCTTCGATCCCGCGGGGCTGTTCAATCCCGGCAAGATCATCGACACGCCCCCGATGGACACCTCGCTGCGGCACGGGCCCGGGGAGGCGACGCCGGATTACCCGACGATCTTCAATTTCAGCGCGACGCAGGGCATCCTGCGCGCGGCGGAGAAGTGCAACGGCTCCGGCGACTGCCGGAAGTCCGCGCTCATGGGCGGCACGATGTGCCCCAGCTACATGGCCACGCGCAACGAGCAGGACACGACGCGCGCCCGCGCCAACATGCTCCGGCACATGCTCACGCACCCGCACGACGCGTCCCGGCCGTTCGACAGCAAGGAAATCGCCGAAGTCATGGCGCTCTGCCTCTCGTGCAAGGGCTGCAAGTCCGAGTGCCCGTCCAACGTGGACATCGCGCGGCTCAAGGCCGAGTGGTCGCAGCATTACTACGACACACACGGCGTCCCGCTGCGCTCGCGGCTGGTGGGGAGCTTCTCCCAGTTCATGGCCTTGGCGTCGCTCGTGCCGCCGGTGTTCAACTGGGCGGTGACGAACCGGGTGACGGCCCTGCTCATCAAGAAATTCGCCCGCTTCTCGCCCCGGCGGAGCATGCCCAAGCTGCACTCGACCACGCTCCGCCGGTGGCACGCGCGGCACGCGAATCGCGGCGGCCCGTGGACCAACGGCCGGGTGTTTCTCTTCTGTGACGAGTTCACGAACTACAACGACACCACGATGGGCATCAAGGCGGTGCAGTTGCTCAACCGGCTTGGCTACGAGGTGATCATCCCGCAGCACGTCGACAGCGGCCGGGCGCAGTTCTCGAAGGGCCTGGTGCGCGCCGCGCAGAAGCTCGCGATCCGCAACGTCGAATTGCTCGCGCCCGTCGTCACCGCCGAGATCCCGCTGGTCGGGCTGGAGCCGTCGGCGATCCTCGGGTTTCGCGACGAATATCCCGACCTCGTGCCGGAAAAACTGATCGGGGCAGCGCGGGAGCTGGCGAAGCACGCGTTGCTGTTCGAGGAGTTCATCGCGCGCGAGGCCGACCGCGGGAAGATCAAGCGCGAGTCGTTCACGACGGCGCCGCGCGCGATCAAGCTGCACGGCCACTGCCACCAGAAGTCGCTCTCGTCGCTCACGCCCGCGGTGAAGGCGCTGGAGCTGCCGGCGAATTACAAGGTGTCGATCATTCCCAGCGGCTGCTGCGGCATGGCCGGCTCGTTCGGCTACGAGGAGGAGCATTTCGACGTCTCGCAGCAGATCGGCGAGCTGGTGCTGTTCCCCGCCGTCCGCGCGATGCCCGCCGAATCCATCCTCGCCGCCTCTGGCACGAGCTGCCGCCACCAAATCAAGGACGGCACCGGCCACCACGGCCAGCATCCCGCGGAAATCCTATACGACGCGCTGGCTTAGCTTGGGGGTGGGCGTCGGTTTCCATACCGACGCCTGTCGCCGATGTGGAAATCGGCGACCACCTGATCGCGCGCGGCCTTTTAGAATATCCCCGGGATGAGGCGCTTGGTCGTCTCGGCGTAGCGGTGATACGCGGAGCCGAAGGTGGCCTCGAGCGCGATTTCCTCGACGTAGATGCGGTAGGCCAGCGCGATCGAGATGGGCACCATAATGCACGCGATCGAGATCCAGTTCTGAAACGTCGCCCCGAGCGCGAAAAACGCGAGCAGCATGCCGGTGTAGGAGGGGTGCCGCATCCAGTGGTAGGGCCCGCGGATGATCAGGCGGTGGTCCTGCGCGATGGCGACGTCGACCGTGAAGAATTTTCCGAGGGAGAGGATCGCCCACCACCGCAGCACCAGCGCAAAGGCGAAGACCGTTCCCAGGATCTGGGCGACCGCCCGCGACAGGGGAAAGCTGAATTGCGGCAGCGCCCACGTCACAATCATGCCGGCGATGATGCTCAGCGTGATGGTGATCCAGAGCACGGTGAGCGAGCCGCCGTCCTGGCGCTTGGACTTCGCGCCCGAGCGCCGCAGGAAGCCGAGGGCGAGTTCCGAAACAACGTAAATCAGGCCGAGTTTGCCGGGAAGGCTCATGGTTCAGGTGCCGTAGAGGCGGTCGCCGAAATCGCCGAGGCCGGGCATGATGTATTTTTTCGCGTTCAGGCCGCGGTCGAGCGCGGCCGTGAAGATGGGAAGCTTGGGGTAATGGCTTTCCACCTCGGCCACGCCCTCGGGCGAGCTGACGATGCTGACGAGCGTGATATCGGCGCCGCCCGCGTCGCGCACGACGTCAATCGCCTTCACCGCGGATCCGCCGGTGGCGAGCATCGGGTCCACGAGCACGATGCGCCGGCCACTGACCACGGGAAGTTTGCAATAGTAGCTCCGCGCGATCGCGGTGGTGTGGTCGCGCTCGAGGCCGATGTAGCCGACACTGACGTCGGGGAAAATATCCACGAACGGCTGCACCATGCCGAGGCCGGCGCGGAGGATGGGCACGACCACGAGCGGCTGGTGGGTCAGCACGCGCCCGGTCATCGGCTCCAAGGGCGTTTCGATCGCCTTTGGCTCGGTGGGCAGATTGCGTGTCGCCTCGATCGCGAGGAGCAGGCTGATCTGGTAGCTCAGGGTGCGGAACGTGGCCGGCTTGGTCGTCTTGTCGCGCAAATGCGTGATGACGTGCGCCGCGAGCGGATGATCGAGGACGTGCAGCATGGCGGGAGGCTGGGGCGCGCGGCGCCAAAATTCAATCCCGGCAATTTTTCTCGCGACGACGCGACGGCCGCGAAGCAACGCGGGCGTAATCCGTGGTTAAGAAATCCCCACGGTTCGGGCGTCGCGTTCGTTGCGTCGTCGCGAGAAATCACCACCCCGCTCAGGGCGTGAGCACCAGTGTGTGCATCGCCGGGCCGGGCAGCAGCGGGCCGGGGGTGCCGTGCACCCAGTTCTCGTGGCCGGCGCGGTAATACGGGGAGAGGGGATGCCCGCTCTGGCCGCCGGACATTTGGAAAAGTCCCTCGGCCTCGCGGCCCGGTGAAACCACGAGGCGCATGCTGGCGCCAAACGTGGGCGTCTGCACCCGCGGCATGTTGATGTCACCCGGCAGCGGATCCGCGGGCATGTTCAGCCAGCCACCCAGCCACGCAGGCAGCATCCGGCCGAACGGGTGCATGATGTGCGCGGTATTGCGACGGCCCCACGTCGCCTGACTGAGAGTCAGGCCCTGCTTTTCGACTTCGGTGACCACATGGTCGGCGGCGGCGAGCAGGAGGGCATCCCACGAGGAAAACTGCGGATTAAGCAGATGCGCGGGCTTCTGCTCGACCAGGGTCCACAGCGCTTCCTCGTAATGAAACCGGGCCCAGTCGAAGCCCGGCATGGCTTCCACGCACGGGGCGAAGATCGGGGTGAAAGTGAAGTCGGCCGTGCAGCTGCGGAATCCCCGCACCAGCCGGTAGCCGACGGAGTCCACCGCGGCGCTTTCACCCCAGTGCTCGACGATGGAGCGGAGCTCGGCGCAGGATTTGTGGCCCGCCACGGCCTCGGGCGTCAGCACGGAGAGCAGGAGTTTCTGCCAGCGTTCGAGGAAGAACGCGCGGTCGTCGAGCTGGATGGCGAGCAGGTCGCGCGGCACGGCCTTCTCGACCGTGGCGAGATCGTCGCGGACTTGGGCCGCGCGCGGCGCGGAGGCGTAGCCCCCGTCACCAAGCAGGGCGAGTGCAGCGCCGCCCAACGCGCGGTTGTTCGCCGTCCACACGCGCCCGCTGGGCGGGGCGATGACGGCGGGCACCTGGTCGGCGGGCAGGAAACCGTCCCAGTGGCGGTCGCCAAAGCTCCACGACGTGGGCAGGCGGCCGTCGAAGCCCACGCGCTTGGGGAGCCGGCCGATGATGGTCCACGCGATGTTACCCGCGGCGTCGGCGATCACGAAATTGTGGGCGGGAATGCCGGTCTGGTGCGCGATCACAACCGCGGCGGCGACGGTCTGCGCCGATTCCAACTGGATGAAGACGAGGTTGGTCGCGGCCGGATCGTGGGCGGTCCAGTGATACGCGAGCGGGCGGGACTTGGCGTCGGTGGCGACGATCGGGCCCCAGACCGTCCAGGGCGTCTCGACGGTGACCGGATCCGCGCCCTTGACGCGGATGACGTCCGTGCGCTTTTCGATTTCCAGCAGCTCGTCCCGACCGGGAATCTTGTAGAGCGAGTGGTCGATGGCGTTCACGTCGACGGCCACGAGGTCGCCGGTGTCGACGTAACCGTCGGTGAGACCCCAGGCGATGTGGCCGTTGCTGCCGATCACGACGAAGGGAAGGCCGGGCAGCGTGACGCCCACGATGTGGGTGGCGGCGGGCTCGTTCCACTCGATCGACGCGCGATACCAGATGTTGGGCACAGCGAGATCGAGGTGCGGGTCGCTCGCCAGCAACGCCGCGCCGGTGGCGGTGTGCGTGCCGGCGAGGGCAAAGCTGTTGCTGCCGGGCAGCATTTCGGATTCCCGCTCAGGGGCCATGGCGAATAGCGATTGAATCCCGGGCGGCCGCACTCGCGCTTGGGCGGCGGAATGGCGCAGGTCGATGAGGCGCGCGGAGGGAATGGGCGGCAGCGGTGCGGTGCTGCCATCCAGCGCGGCGTCGGCAGGCCCGACCAACGGGGCAAAGAAAGCGAGGCTATCGTTGCCCAGTTGGTCGCGCAGCGTGGCGAGGCACAGCTCGTAGGTGCCGGAGGAATCCTGGAGATCGAGCGTCATCGAGTAGATGACGAGCAGGCTGTCCTCGGGCCGCCACGGTTCCGGCTGGGCGCGCAGCACGAGGTATTCGAAGGGTTTCTCGTGGAGGGCCGCGAGGCCGGCGTTGACGCCGGCGCTATAGCTCGTGAGCAGGGCCCGGTCGGCGGGCGGCAGCCCCGCGAGGACCTTCTGGGCGAGCGCGCGGAAGCCGTGCCGGCGGGTGGTGCGGTCGAGGTTGAGCGCCACTTTGCCGAACAGCTCGGACAATTCGCCCGCGCTGCGGCGCCGCAGGAGATCCATCTGGAAAAAACGGTCCTGCGCGTGGAGGTAACCCAGTGCGCACGCGATATCCAGGCGCGTCGCGGCCTTGATCGCGGGCACGCCCAGCGCATCCCGCGTGATCGTCACGGGCGCACTGAGCCCTGGGAGCGCGACGTGGCCGTCGAGCTGCGGCAGGCTGGCGCGCAAGCGGTAGTAGCCCCAGCCGGCGACGAGGCCGGCCAGCAGCACCAGCACGCTGAGCACGCTGCCGAGGAGACGAAGACGTTTGCCGGCGGGTGAGGTCATGCGGCGAGGACGCGGCGGAGTTGGGCGACGATTTCCGCGGGGGGCGGCGCGATGTCGACGACGAGCGCGTTGACGGGCTCCTCCAGCGTCGCGAGCTGGCTGTCGAGCATGGCCGGCTTCATGAAATGCCCCGTGCGCGCGCTGATCCGGGACCACAGCAGTTCGCGGGAGCCGCGCAGATAGACGAGTTTCACCTGCGCCGGGTCGGCGAGGAGGACGGCGCGGTGTTTTTCGCGGAGGGCGGAACACGTGACGACGGCGGGCTCGCCGCGTTCGAGCCGCGTGTCGATGTAGAGCCGGATTGCCGCGAGCCACGGGGCGCGATCGGCGTCATCGAGCGGGATGCCGGCGCTCATCTTGGCGACGTTGGCGGGCGGGTGGAAGTCATCGGCGTCGGCAAACTTCCAGCCCAGCTCGGCGGCGAGCTCGCGGCCGATGGTGGTCTTGCCGCTGCCGGCGACTCCCATGAGGACAACAACCATGGGCGGAGCCGGGTCAGCCCAACCAGGCTTTCGCGGCGACGGGATCCCGGCCCTCGTCGAAATCAATGTAGTCGAACATCGTCAAAACCGTTTGCGCCTCGAGGTGACTCTCGCGGATGCGCTTCGCCAGGACGTCGGCGCCGGCATCGCGCCAGCCGCGCTTCATCATGAAGCCATTCCAGATCTCGCATTCCTCGTCGGTGCGCGCGCCGCCGCGCGCATGCGCCCACGCGAGCAGTTGCTCGTCAGTGTCGCCGCCGGCGAGCGTGCGGGCCTTGAGTTCCTCGTAGCTGACGCGGAGAAACGTCACGCAGCGCAAGTCGAAGCCCTTGCCGAGATTTGCCGCGTAGTCGGCGGCGGGAAGGGTGCCCGCGGCGTGCAGGCGGATCTTGTCGAGCATGCGGCCGAAGTAGACCACGCGGCCGACCTTGGCGTAGGGACTGCGAAGACCGGGAACAAGGGACATGCCCGCAGCCAATAGAAAATTACAGGAGAGAAAATCCCAAACTGGTCAGTCACGAAAAAAATACACCGCGGTGCAGAGCAGCGCGGAGATCACGGTCGGCACGATGATCCAGCTGGCGTTGAAATTCAGGTGATACTTGTCGACTGCCCAGACCACGAGGAGGCTTTTGCAAAGGATCAGCAACCAGCCGGCCAAAATCACGCGCTCGATGCGCCGGTTGCGCGGCGAACGGTGCTTGATGTGAACCGCTTGCACGAAGCTCTGCTCGTAGTCGGGGGGCGTGCGGCGGGTGATGAGCTGGAGAAGATTGGCGAACACGGTAAACCTCTGTCCCAACCTAACCCAATCGCGGCGAATTGAAAGCACGGGCGACACGTCGAAGGGAGCGGGTGATAGCCCCGGAGATGCGTGCAAATAGCCACCCGCGGGCATGGTCTGTGATTGAAGTCGTCCTGAACGCGGGTCAGAACGTGCGCGGTGCCCCCTCCTCTCGCAATCCGGCTGCATTGGTGACATGAATCACGTAACCCCTCCGACCTACCCCAACGGCAAGTCTGGCGCGCATGCGCTGAGACCGGAGGTCGAGTCGTTCTACCATCTCCCGCACGGGGGCTTCGCCGGCAAAGTCTGCCAGGGCACGGCGTGTTTCGCCGCGCGGCACTTCAATCCGGCCCGCTGGGCCGAGGGAGCGAAGAACAACCCGCGGGTATATTGCCTCGGCGAATGCTTCGCCGCGCCCGCCAAGGGCCAGACGCATCCGCGGCCGCCGGTGCGCGTTTGTTCCAAGGAGGGCATCGTGCTCGGCCGCATCGCGCAGGGTGGGGCCCGCACGCTGGCGGCCTACCAGAAGCACGGCGGCTACCAGGCGCTGGCCCAGGCTCTGACGGGCACGCCGGAGCAGGTGCTGGCGGCCGTGGAAAAATCCAATCTTCGCGGTCGCGGTGGCGCGGGTTTCCCGACCGGCCGCAAGTGGCGCGCCGTGGCGTCGCAGCCCGCCGGCACCAAATATGTCGTCGCCAATGCCGACGAAGGCGACGCGGGAGCCTACATCGACCGTTATTTGATCGAGGATGATCCGCACCGGCTGATCGAGGGCATGATCCTGGCCGGCTTCGCAGTGGGCGCGACCAAGGGCTACATTTACCTGCGCATCGAGTATCCCCAAGCCGGCGCGATCCTGGAGGCCGCACTGGCCGAGGCGCGCGCGGCGGGTTGGATCGGTGCCAAGGTGGGTGGGACGAAATTCAGCTTCGAGCTAGAGGTTTACACCGGCCACGGCAGCTACGTCTGCGGCGAGGAAACCTCCCTGCTGCGCTCGATCGAGGGCAAGCGTCCCGAGGTCATGGCGCGGCCGCCGTATCCGACGGAGCGCGGGCTGTTCGACCGGCCGACGCTGCTCAACAACGTCGAGACGCTCGTCAACATTCCCTGGATCGTGACGCACGGCGGCGACGCCTACAACGCGATCGGCTTTTCCAAGAGCCGCGGCACGAAGGCGCTCTCGCTCAATTCGCTGTTCAATCGCCCGGGCCTCTACGAGGTCGAGTTCGGCGTCACCGTGCGGCACATCGTCGAGGAACTCGGCGGGGGCCTGCGCGGCGGCGGGACATTGAAGGGCGTCATCATCGGCGGGCCGATCATCGGCGTGATCCCGCCGCACCTGCTCGACACGCCGCTAGGCTTCGAGGAACTCGCCGCGATCGGCGCGGGCGTCGGCCACGGCGGCGTGGTCGCGTTCGACCAGCACACGTCGATTCCCGACCTCGTGGAGCACGTCTTTTCGTTCGGCGCCTACGAGTCGTGCGGCAAATGCACGCCCTGTCGCAGCGGCAGCGGGCGCGTCGAGGAAATCTTTGCCAACGCCATCGCCGGCGACGCCACCAAGGCCGACCTGCAGGAGTGCCGCGACCTCGTCACGGCGCTGAAGCTGGCGAGCCTCTGCGGCCACGGCACGGGCCTGGCGCGGTTTGCCGAGTCCATCCTGCGTTATTATCCCACGGAGGTTGAGCCATGCTTCAAGTAACCATCAACGGCCAGCCGCATAAGTTCGTCGACGGCCTCACGATCAACGAGGCGCTGCGCCAGATCGGCGTCGAGATCCCGACGCTCTGCCATGATGACCGCGTGGATCCTTATGGCTCGTGCCGGACCTGCGCCGTCGAGGTGAAGGGCGTGGGCGCGCTCGTCACGGCGTGCAACACGCAGCTCCGCGAGGGCATGGAAATCCAGACGCATTCGCCGACGGTGGAAGGCGTGCGCAAGACCTTGTTTGGTTTGCTGGCGGCGGACTATCCGGCCGAAGCCGTCGCGCAGTTTCCGGACAAGCAGTTCCATCGCTACCTGAAGCAATACGGCGTGAAGGCCGGTGGCTCGCGCACTGCGCCGGCACCCGACGTACCGTTCATGCAGGACGCGTCGCATCCCTACATCAACGTGGACATGTCGCAGTGCGTCACCTGCTACCGCTGCGTGCGCATTTGCGAGGAAGTCCAGGGCCAGTTCGTCTGGAAGGCCTGGAATCGCGGCGACACCACCCGCATTTTGCCGGTGCGCGGCGAGACGATGCTGGATGGCGGCTGCGTCAGCTGCGGCGCCTGCGTCGACACCTGTCCGTCCGGCGCGCTGGAGGATATCACGGTGCTCGCCCGCGGCGTGCCCACCGAGTGGACGAAGACCATTTGCTCCTACTGCGGCACGGGCTGCGAGGTGAACGTCGGCACGCGCGACGGCCAGATCACGACCATCCGCCCCTCCGATGGCCCGAGCAACCACGGCCACACCTGCGTGAAGGGCCGCTACGCCTTCGACTACGTTTACGCCGAGGAGCGCATCACCTCGCCGATGATCCGGCGCAACGGCCAGTGGGAGGACGTCAGCTGGGACGAGGTCATCAAGTACATCTCCACGAAGCTCGCCGAGACGATCAAGCAGCACGGGCCCGACAGCATCGGCGTGCTCAGCTCGGCCCGCGGCACCAACGAGGAAAACTTTGTCGCGCAGAAGTTCGCGCGGGTGGTGCTGGGCAACAACAACATCGATTGTTGCGCCCGCGTCTGCCACTCGCCGACCGCCGCCGCGATGAAGATGACGCTCGGCACCGGCGCCGCCACGAACTCGCTGGATGAAATCGAGCTGGCGCGCACGATTCTCGTCTGCGGCGCCAATCCCACCGACGGGCATCCCGTGACCGGTGCGCGCATCAAGCAGGCCGCCCGCCACGGCGCGAAGCTCATCATCGTCGATCCCCGGGTGATCGAGCTGAACGAGTTCGCCACTTTGCACCTGCAACTCCACGCGGGCACGAATGTCGTCCTCTTCAACGCGATGGGCGCGGCGATCGTGGAAGAAGGGCTCGTCGACGAGGAATTCGTTCGGACGCGTCTGACCGAATACGAGGAATACCGTAAGTTCATCCGCGATTTTTCGCCCGAAAAAGTCGAAAAGATCTGCGGCGTGCCCGCGGCGAAGATCCGCGAGGCGGCGCGCATTTACGCGACGTCTAAGCCATCCCTGAGCGTTCACGGCCTCGGCATGACCGAGCACATCCAGGGCACCGAGGGCATCATGGCGCTGGTCAACCTGGCGCTGCTCACGGGCAACATCGGCAAGCCCGGCACGGGCATCAATCCGCTGCGCGGCCAGAACAACGTGCAGGGCGCGCCCCACATGGGCTGCGAGCCCAAGCTGCTCGCCGGCTACGTGCCGATCGAGGAGGCGCGCGCGCAGTTCGAGTCCGCCTGGCACGTCCCGCTGCCCACGCACAAGGGGCTCAACATGATCGACATGTTGGACGCCGCCACGAAGGGCAAAATGAAGGCGATGTGGGCCATCGGCTACGACATCGTGATGACGAACCCGAACACGCACGAGACGCGCCGCGCGATGGAGCAGATCGACCTCGTGATCGTGCAGGATCTTTTCCTCAACGCGACGGCGCGGGAGTTTGGCGACGTGTTCCTGCCCGCGGCGTCGTCCTTCGAGAAGGACGGCACGTTCATGAACGGCGAGCGCCGCATCCAGCGCGTGCGCGGCGCCGCGAAACCGCAAGGCCTGGCGCGCTCGGACTGGGAAATCGTCTGCCAAGTGGCCAAGGCCATGGGCAAGGGCGAGCATTTCGCCTACCGCTCCGCCGAGGAGATCTGGAACGAAGTGCGCTCACTCTGGCCCGAGGGCCAGGGCATCAGTTACGCGCGCCTCGACAAGGAAGGCGGCCTCCAGTGGCCGTGCTTCGAGGAGAACTCGCCCGGCACGCCCATCCTGCACGTGGATCACTTCACCCACGGCAAGACCACGGCGCTGCGCCGGATCGAATTCGTTCCGCCGCCCCAAATCCTCTCGGCGGAGTTTCCTTTCCTGCTCACGACCGGCCGCAATCTTTACCAATACAACGCCGCCACGCAGACCTCCCGCACGCCGAACAACGGCCTGCACCCCACCGATTACCTCCAGATTTCCCCGGTCGACGCGACCCGCCTCGGCCTGGCCGATGGCGAGACCGTCCGGCTGCGCAGCACGCAGGGCACCGCCGAGCTGCCCGTGCAAATCAGTGACCACGTGAAGCCCGGCGAGGTCTACACTACGTTCCACAGCGTGCGCGTCTTCCTAAACCAAATCACGACGTCCCAACGCGACCGATACACCCAGACGCCCGAATACAAAGTGACGGCCGTAAACATCGCCAAGCTCGCCACGCCGCCCGTCGTCGTTTGATCGGCTGTGATAGCCAGAGACGGCCGGGACTGTAGTTCCATAATCGATTTATATCTAACGAATTAAAGATGATGCGTTAATGCTCCTAATAGCGCGGCTCGAAGCGGACTCGCGTGGGAACCAATTGGCGCCAAGATGCGTCTCACCCAGATCATGAAAATTACCCCAATGTTTTTTGGCGCCGTCGTGAGCTTGGCCGCGATCGGCTGTGCGGTGGCGGCTGAATCGACCCCCGCGACCGACGCCAAGGCGGAGGTCATCTTTGCCTCGCCGGAGAAATATTCCGACATCCGCGACGCCTACACTTCGACCCAGATGGGCGAGAAGGCCATCCTGGACCAGATTCGCGACTACATCGTGCTGAAGGCCCAGACCGTAGTGCCGGCAGGCGAGAAGTTGACGGTGACGTTCACCGACATCGATCTCGCGGGCGATTTTGAGCCGTGGCGCAATGGCCAGGCGATGGACATCCGCATCGTGAAGGATGTTTATCCGCCCCGGATGGACCTCGAGTTCAAGCTGACGGCGGCCGACGGCCGGGTGATCAAGGAGGGCAAACGCCAACTCCGCGACCTCGCCTTCATGGGGAAGATCACCAACAATCCGCGCGACAACCTGCGCTTCGAGAAGAACCTGCTCGACGACTGGCTGAAGAACGACTTCCCGAAGGACGGCCGGGGCTGAATCACCGGGCTCAATTCGGGTCCACCTTGGCCGCGCGTCCCTTGTGGCGCGCGGTTTTTTTTGCGTCGGGATTCGTCGGAAGCCTTGCGGTCGGAAAACCGGGCACTAAACCCGTGAGGCATCCGGTCGGGTTCCAACCACCCCAACCACCCTGATTCCCCTCCCATCATGAAACTGCCTGTTGCTTCCTACTGCCGCGGCCTGCTGTTCACCGCGTTGGCCTTGGTCACCTTCACCGCGGTCTCCGCCGCCGATTCCTTTGAGGGCCGTGTCCACATGGACATGACCAGCAATAAGAAGGACAAGATGTCCCTCGAGTATGCCATGAAGAATGGCAAGATGCGCATGGACCCGAAGATGGACGAGAAGCACGGCGGCAATGGTGCCATGGGCATCATCCTCGATATGCCCGCCAAGGAGATGATCATCCTCATGGATATGCAGGGGCAGAAAATGTTCATGCGCCGCCCGATTCCGCAGCCGACCGCCGAGCAGACGGCCAAATACAAGGACGGCCACGCGATGTCAGCCCCGGTGGCGACGGGCCGCACCGAGATGATCGCCGGCTACTTGGCGACCGAATACCGCACGACCAGCGAAAAAGGGGAAGTCATCGAGCTGTGGCTCGCGTCCGGCCTCGGGCCTTTCATGTCCTTTTCCGGCGGCAACCCGATGGGTGGCCGCGGCGCGCCGCCCCCGGGCTGGGAGAATTTCGCGCGCGACGGGAATTATTTCCCGATGCGCGTCGTGACGCATGACACCAAGGGAGCCGAGACCGCGCGCATGGAAGTGACCAGCGTGGACAAGTCCCCGGTGTCGGACTCGCTCTTCTCCACCGATGGCTACGCGGAATTTTCGATTCCCGGCATGGGTGCGGGCGGGTTCAACCCCTTCAAGCACTGAGCCGGACGGCTGTGACCGCGCGGCTCGACAAGTGGCTCTGGGCCGTGCGGCTCTTCAAGACCCGCAACCTGGCGGCCACGGCGATCCGCGCGGGCGCCGTGGCCATCAACGAACTGCCGGCGAAACCGTCGCGGGAAGTCCACGCCGGTGAAATCGTGACGGTGCAGCAGGGCCTGATCACACGCACGCTGCGCGTGGTGGACGCGCCGGCGAGCCGGGTGGGGGCAAAGCTCGTGCCGGAATACTGCACCGACCTCACCCCGCCGGAGGAATTTGAGAAGCTGCGGGTGTCGCGGCTGGAGCGCGTGCTCGCGCGGCCGAAGGGCAGTGGCCGGCCGACCAAGCGGGAACGCCGCGAGGTTGACCGGCTGTTCGAGTGAGCGTCCCATCGGAGGATGAACGTCTTTTCCAAATTCGAATCCGAGCTGGCGGTCCGGCCGGATGACATCGACCTGTACCAGCACGTCCATTCGACGCGTTACCTCGATTACGTGCTGGCGGCGCGCTTCGACCAGATGGAGCGCTGCTACAAGATGCCGATGCAGACGTTTGCGGCGCTGGGGCTCGGTTGGTACATGAGTTCCGCCACGATTCACTTCCGGCGGCCGCTGGGCTGGGGCGACCGGATGGTGGTGCGGACTTGGATCGAGCACTTCACGGAGACGGGTTGTCGCGTGGCGTTTGAAATCGAGAAGCGGCCCACCGGCAAGCGGGTGTGTGACGGCGCCTGCGACTATTCGCTGGTCACGCTCGCGACAGGCCGGGCGACGCCGCTGCCGGAGGAGATCCGGGCGAAGTACTCGATCTAAGCCCTTGGCCGGGAAGGCTCCGCGGCGAATAGCCTTGCGTTTGCACCGTTAATCGATGCCTTCAGCCACTTATCGATAGAGAAAGCGTAGGATGACAGCATCTGGTGAGTCGTAGGCTGAGCGTATTGCTTAAGTGATGATTTCGAAACCCACGGTGGGAACGGAACTGGCAGATGACGGTGGATCTTCGAGACATCACAATGGGTAATTCAAAACTATACGTCGGCAACCTGTCGTTCAAGACCACCGAAGACGAGCTTCGCGCCGCTTTCGGCCAGTTCGGCACCGTCACGGATCTGTACGTCGCCATGGACAAGATGACCGGCCGCCCCCGCGGCTTCGCGTTCATCACCATGGGCACCGAGGAAGAGGCGAAAGCCGCGACCGAGAAGATGAACGGCACCGATCTCGGTGGTCGTCAGCTCACGGTCAATGAGGCCCGTCCCAAGGAAGAGCGCCCGGGTGGCGGCTTCGGCGGTGGCGGCCGTGGCTTCGGCGGTGGCGGCGGCGGTCGTGACCGCGGCGGCTTCGGCGGTGGCGGCGGTGGCGGCGGCCGCGATCGCGGCGAGCGCCGTTACTAATCGATTCGTTTTCACGAACTGATTTTCGAGGGACGGAGCTCCTTTGGGGCTCCGTCCTTTTTCTTTTTACAGATTTTCTCCGCCGCACGACTGCGGCCCCTGCCTTATGCCTTTTAAAGCTCTCAATCTTTCCGAACAGGTGCTCCGCGGCGTGCAAGCCGCCGGTTACACCGATCCCACGCCCATCCAGCTGCGCGCCATCCCGGCCGTGCTCGCCGGCGGCGACCTCATTGCCTCCGCCCAGACGGGCACCGGCAAGACCGCGGCCTTCGCGCTGCCGGTCCTCACCCGCCTCGGCCAACACGGCCGCACCCGCGTGCTCGTCCTCGAGCCCACGCGCGAACTTGCCGCCCAGGTCGAGACCGCCTTCCGCGATTTCGCCCGCTTCACCGACATCCGCACCGTCGCCATCTTTGGCGGCGTCGGCTACGGCAACCAGCGCACCGAGCTCAAGCGCGGCGTCGACATCATCGTCGCCACGCCCGGCCGCCTGATGGACTACCTCAAGGAGCGTACCATCAGCCTCCAGGACATCAACATCCTCATCCTCGATGAGGTCGACCGCATGCTCGACATGGGCTTCCTGCCCGTTGTGAAGGACATCGTCGCCCGCTGCCCGCGCGAGCGCCAGACGCTGTTCTTCTCCGCCACCGTCCCGCCGGAGATCGCCGCGGTCGCGTCGTTTGCCCTGCGCAACCCGACCAAGGTCGAGATCGGCATCGCCCGCTCCGTCAACGAGTCGGTCAACCACGCGCTCTATCCCGTCGCCGCAGACCAGAAATTCGAGCTGCTCGAGGCGCTCCTCGCCAAGACCGACTTCGACAGCGTCCTCGTCTTCTCCCGCACCAAACACGGCGCCGACAAGATCGCCCGCCGGCTCAAGGCCGCCAACCACTCCGTCGCTGTGCTGCACGCCAACCGCTCGCAGAACCAGCGCATGGAGGCCCTCGCCGGCTTCAAGTCCGGCAAATACGAGGTCATGGTCGCCACGGACATCGCGGCGCGCGGCATCGACGTCGCCGACATCTCGCACGTCATCAACTACGACGTCCCCGAGAAGCCCGAGGATTATGTCCACCGCATCGGCCGCACCGGCCGGGCGCAGGCCGTGGGTGACGCGTTCACGCTCGTCACGCCGGAAAACGCCGGCGACATCCGCGACATCCAGCGCTTCATCGGCCAGAAGATTCCCGAGCTCAAGCTCGAGGGGTTCCCGTATCGCGCGTTCGTCGCGCGCGCGGTGCAGCCCTCGGCCCCCGGTGGCTCGCATTCCAAGCCGAGCCGGCAGGGTGGCTGGAACCGCTTTGGCGGCGGCGGCGGCCGGAGCCGTCATCGCTACTAAAATCTGTCCCGGGCTTGCGCGCCGGTGCGGGACAACCCCAGCATCGGCGCATGCGCGTTACCGTTTCCGCCGTCGAGAAGCACCTCGCTGCGCTCCGCGCGTGTGAGCGCTGCCCGCGCATGCACCGGCCGGTGGTGGTCGGGCGCACCGTGGCCAGCCGCATTTTGCTGGTGGGGCAGGCGCCGGGCGACAAGGAGCCCAAGCTCGGCCGGCCGTTCGCGTGGACGGCGGGCAAGACGCTTTTCAAGTGGTTCGCGGAAATCCCCGGCTGGACGGAGGACGAAGTCCGCGACCGGGTTTATTTCGCGGCGGTGTGCCGGTGTTTTCCCGGCAAGCGCCCCGAGGGCGGCGACCGCGTGCCGGCCCCCGAGGAGATCACGAATTGCTCGGCTTGGTTGGAGCGCGAATTCGCGCTGTTGCGCCCGGCCTTGGTGCTCCCCGTGGGCAAGCTCGCCATCACGCAATTTCTCGGGGAACGCCCGCTGGTGGAGACGATTGGGCGGTCGTTTCGCATCGATTACCGGGGTCACGGGGCGGATTGCATCCCGCTGCCGCACCCCTCGGGCGCCTCGCCCTGGCATCGCATGGAGCCCGGGCGCACCCTCCTGCGCCAGGCCCTCACCCTGGCCGCCGCGCATGAGGCGATAAAAAATTCGTGCCAACCCGCGGTCCTCCGGTCATGAAGACAGGACAAATGAGTTTCCTTTTCCGTCCCATGTTTGTGCTGCTGCTGATGCTGGCGCTCGGCGCGCCCGGGTTGCAGGCCCAGCGCGAGAAGCTCCCGGATGAGGACCTGGCCTTCGTGGAAAAGACGTGGCCCAACGCCCAAAAGTCCAGCACCGGCATCCGCTATGTCATCCAAGCCGAGGGCAAGGGTGACCCGGCGCGTCCGGGCGATATCGTTTCCGTGATCTACGCCGCCCGCCTACTCAACGGCACGCTCTTCGAGCAGATCGTCGACCGCCAGCATCCGTTTTCCTTCCGCGTCGGCCGCGACCTCGTGATCTCCGGCTGGGACCAGACCATGTTGCAGATGAAGGTGGGCGAGCGTCGACTCGTCATCATCCCGCCGGAGCTCGGTTTCGGCATGCGGGGTTCTCCCCCGCGCATCCCGCGCAACACGACCCTGGTTTTCCTCATCGAGTTGCTCGACATCAAGCGCGAGAACGAGCCGCTGTGACCGACCCGCGGGTCGGTGGGATTCACTCCGGCAAGACCACCAGCCGGATACGCCGCTGATACCAGAGATTGTCCGCGGTATAGAGCGCCAGTCCGGCCCAGATGAACGCGAAAGCGAGCGCGCGATCACGCGAGAAGGGTTCGTGGAAGATCCACAGGCCCAAGGCGAACTGCACCGTGGGCGCGATGTATTGGAGCAGGCCCAGCGTGGACAGCCGGATCCGGCGCGCGCCGTAGGCAAAGAGCAACAGCGGCACGGCCGTGACCACGCCCGCGCTCACCAGCATCACATGTTCCAACGACGAGACGCGGCCGAGGGCGCCCGCCCCGGTGTGTTGCTGCCAGGCGAGGAAGGTGAGGGCGAGCGGGGCGAGCAGCAGGGTTTCCAAGCCGAGCCCGGTGAGCGGGCCGAGCGGGGACTTTTTCCGCAGCAAGCCATAGGCGCCAAACGTGCCAGCCAGGGTGAGGGCAATCCACGGCGGCCGGCCGACCTTCACCAACATCAGCATCACGCCCAAGGCGGCGGAGCCGATTGCCAGCCATGGCACCGGACGGAGCCGTTCATGCAGGACCAGGCGGCCGAGGGCGACATTGACGAGCGGGACGAGGAAGTAGCCCAGGCTCGTCTCCAACACATGCCCGTGGTTCACGCCCCAGACGTAGACCAGCCAGTTGATCGTGAGTAGAACGCCACTCAATGCGTGCCACCGGAGCGCGACCGGGGAACGCAGCGCCGCGCGCAGTTCAGACCAGCCCGCGCCCGCGGCCATCAGGCAGAGGACGAAGGCCAGCGACCAGATATGACGGTGCGCAATCAGCTCTGTCGCATCGACATCCGCCAGCTGCTTCCAATAGAGAGGAAACAGGCCCCAGCAAAAGTAACAGGCGGCGGCGGCCAGCGCCCCGCGGCCGGCCGCGGGGTGGGCCCCTTGGCTCATTTATCCGCCGCGTGGGTGTAGCGGTAACGGACGCTGTATTCCTCCAGCGCCTGCTGGCGCGCCAGGTCGGGACGCAGGCCGAGGGCCATGAGCTCGCTCGAGCGCTTTTCCACCCAGCGCTGCTTGAAAGCGTCCTCGACTTCCGAGGCGTAGGCGGGGTTTTCCTTGGGCTTTTTCTTGTTATGCGAGCAGGCAGTGACCAGGGCTAGGGGCGCGAGCAGAAGGAAAAAAGGTAAACGTTTCATAAAGGGTGCCGATTATTTAACGCTTACCATGACGGGAATTGACTCCGAGGGAATCTTTTTGGTTTCGCGCCGGGCACAATAATCGTTTTTTGTTGTACCGACATGAGCGACGAGACTCCGCCACCCCCGTTGCGGCTCCGACCGCGGCCCCGCCCCGATGGCGAGGCGCCGCCGCCGGAGCCTCCAGCTGCGGCCCCGGTGGAAGAGGGCAAGTTGCGGCTCAAGCCCAAGTTGATCATCGAACCCGACCCGGAACCGGTGGCTGAAGCGGAGCCCGAGGCCGCCCCGGCCGAAGCCCCTGCGGAGGCATCGCCCGAGGCGGAACCCCCGCCGATGCCATTGCCCGAGGAGGGCAAGGTGAAGCTGAAGATCAAGCTCCCGACCCCCGCCGTCGCGCGGGAACCCGAGCCGGCGGTGGAAGCCGAAGCCGAGCAACCCCCTGCGCTGCCCCCATTTCCGGTGGTTGCACCCCCGCCGCCGGAAGAGGGCGAGGGCACGGTTCCCCCGATTCTCATCCCGCCCGACGCTCCCGTTCCCGCCGCCGCGCCGGGGAAGGTCAAATTCCCGGGTGGCGGTTCCCGGCCCGCGGTTTTCGTTCGCCCCAAGGTGCCCGCTGCCCTGCTGGCCGCCGAGCGCCGGAGACGCCTTTGGAAATATGCGCTGATCGCAGTCGGCGGCGTGTTTCTGGCCGCGGCGATCATCGGGGGCGCCTACCTCAAGTTTGCCGAGCCGCCTCCGCCCACCCGCGTTCCCCCCAAGGCCCTGCCGACGCCCCCGCCCGAACCCGTGGCGGTGGTGACCCCGACGCCGGTGGTGGTGAAGCCGCAGGCACCAACGGAAGTTACGCCGATTGATACGACTCCCGGCGTGCGCGTCGCGAGCACGGCGACCGTCGAGCTCGCCCCCGGCGTGACGGCCACGACGGAAGCCATTCGCGCGGTGCCCAACGCCAGTTCGGCCTTCCGCAGCTTCGTCGCCAGCGCGAAGATCAGCGGCGTCTACGCCGGCAATCCGCCGCGCGCCTTCATCAATGGCCGCCTCTTCCGCACCGGCGAGATGATCGATGACGTGCAGGAAATCTATTTCGACAGCATCGACGTCGCGTCCCGCAGCCTCGTGTTCAAGGACGCGCGCGGCGCCACCGTGTCGCGCCGTTACTGAGCCAACGCCACGCGCCAGTGGTGCTTGCCGGTCACCCGCTTTGACGTGACGCCCGGCAGCGTGACCGTGGCGCTTACGCCGCGCGGTAGGGAAAGCTCGACCTCCGCTTCCGCACCGTTACGCCGCCAGGCACTCGTGATGGGACCCGCCGGGGTGGGGACCGTGCAGCCGCCCGTCTTGCCGACGAACACCGGCGAAAATTCCACGCGTTTCCACTGCGGGGCCGCTTGGCGCACGCCGCCGATGATCTGCATGAGGTGAAACAGCGGGTGTGCTGACCAGGCATGCGAATGGCTGATTTGAAACTCCGGGTGATCGCGGAACAGCTCGAAGGTCGACCCATACGCGACCATTGGCTCCCAGCGCGGGCGCAGGTGGGCCACGATCTCCGCTCCGTGACCGCGCGTGGCGAGCACGGAGTAGACGTAGGTGATCCAATAAGCGCTGGGCTTGACCGTGTGGCCGGACTCGTCGCGCAGGTAATTGAGCAGGAACTGCTCCTGCGCGGCCGCGCCGGCGGGGGCGAGATTCGACATCAGCGCCAGCGTTTGCGCGTGGGGCGAAGTGCTGGAGAGAACCTTGCCCTTGGCGTCGAGACCATCGCGCAGCAAGCCCTCGCGGTTGACGAATGCACCGAGGCGCTTGCGCAGGTCGCGCGCGCGGCGTTCGCAGCGGGCGGCGGCGGCTGGGTCGCGGTTGAGCCGGTGCATCGCGGCCAGTCGCTCGAGGGCGATCATCAGCCAAAGATTGTAAACGGTGGAGGCGCCGTCCTTCGGCAGGTCCGTCCAGTCGAGAAACAGCCAGTAACGCGGGTCGTAGTGCACGAGTCCCTCTTTGCCCGTGTGCGCGTCGAAGTAGGCGAGCGCGCGCTCGATGACGGCGCGCTGATCGCGAAACGGCGTGAGGTCGCCGGTCTGCCAGTAGTAGTCCCACTGCGTGAGGATCCAAATGAGCGTGAAATCCGGCAGCACGCAGTTGTGTCCCATCGTGGGCGCGTGGCCGTAGGTGACACCGTCGGCCGTGGTTTGCCCGCCGATCTGGTAAATGCCGCGCCGGAAGAGACGCGCGTCACCACTCAGGTGAAACGTGTTCCACGCCTGCACGCGCGCGTCGCCCCACCACTGCGCCTGCTCGCGCCACGGCGTGTCCACGTAGGCGTCGAGCATGCAGTTCTGCTGCGACCACGCGCAGGTTTCCCAGATTTGCTCCAGCGTGCGATCGGAGCTTTGAAAACTCCCGCGGCGCACCAGCGGATAGCCGGTCCGGCGCAGGCAGGGCGCGATATGCAGCGGGACGGTGGAATTGCGCACCACGATCATCACGTGCCGGAAGCCGATCAGGTGATAAAACATGTGCTCCGTGCGTCCGGGCCGGCAGGTCAGCCGTCCCGCGAACGCCACGCGGCTGCCGTCGGGGAAGCGCAACTCCGGTTCCAGTTTTTCTGGGTCGATCACCTCGGTGTAAACCAGGTCAATCACCTCGCCACCGCGCGCGCCGCCGATCGAGAGCGAAAAATTTCCCACCACGGGCTTGCCGACGTCGAGCAGGTAGCTGCGGAACCGCCCCGGGCCGGTCGGGGAAATTTCCAAGCCCGCGGCAAACAGGCCCACCGGCGCGTCGGCCGCCGCGGGCGTGTCGAGCTTGGCGGCCACCGGCGTGTGCGTGTGATCCTCGTTTTGCCGCAGCAGGTAGAGATTGCGCGCCTCTTCCCAGCCGGCGCCGCAGGTTCCCTCGCCGACGCCGATCACCTCGCCCGGCCGCCAGGCTTCCTCGAACAGCGCCGGGATGCCGCGCGGCTCGAGGCTCGCCCACGGCAGGGAATTCCAGCGCTGGCCGAGCGGCCTGACCCAGGCGGAGTCATCGAAATCGGGATTCATCCAGTCGAGCGGACCCGACCGGGCGTCGAAGTTCTCCTGGAAGAAAAGCTGCAGGCTGGTCTGTATCATGTCGCGGCGAATGCCGGGCTGGCGGAGGCATTTCCAGTCACGGTCGGTCTGCAGACGCACACTGCCCCACGTCGCGGAAACGAGGAGGCCCGCGTAGCTCTGCGAGACGTATTGGAAATTGCTCGCGCCGGGATTGTAGGCGCGGATGGCGAGGACGTTGCGGCCGGGCACCAGCCAGCGCGCAAGGTCGATCTCGTCATATGGCCAGTGCGATTGGTAGCCGCGCGCAGGGCCGCGACCGACAAAGGCGCCGTTCACATACAGCTGATACGACTGGTCCGCCGTGATGAACAGCGGCGCGCGGCGGGGCACGTGGTCGAGCGTGAATTCGCGGCGGAACAGGACGTAGCAGTTGTGCAGGTCCCAGCGGAAATCATCCGGCCAGATCCATTGGGCGCGGCCGAAAATCTTCTCTTCACGCGAAGGCGACGGGGTGGAGCGGGTCATGGAGGAAAACTCAGTGCGCCAGCGCGGCGTCGCGGATGGCGCGGATCAGGTCGGGGTCGGTGGCCACGCCCAGCACGCCGTTCACGATGAACTGGATGCCGACGCAGAGCAGCAGGAAGCCCATGATCTTGGTCAGGGCGTTCATGCCGTTTACGCCGATGACCGTCACGATCTTGCCCGAGAGGCGCAGTGTGGCGTAGGTGACGGCGGCGACGATCAGGATGCCGAGGATGATGGCGACGTAGTCGATCCAGTGGTTGGCGAGCGAGATAAAGCCGAGCGTGACGGCGATGGAGCCGGGTCCGCTGAGCATGGGCATGGCGAGCGGCGAGAACGAGATGTCGCGCTTGGCCCGGGCGGCCGCGCGGGCCTTTTCATCCTCGACCGCGCCGCGCGGGGCGGCGACGAGCATCCCGGAGCCGATGCCAGCCACGAGCAGGCCGCCGGCGATGCGCAGGCCGGGGATCGAGATGCCGAAGAAGCCCATGATGAACGTGCCGCCGATGAGAAAACTCACCAGGATGATGACCATGTAGACGCAGGCCATCCGGAGCTGTTGGAGCCGGCGCGCATGCGTGTCGCCCTCGGTGATCGCGAGGAACGTCGGCGCCGCGGCGAGCGGGTTGATCAGCGGGAGCAACGCGATGACCGTGCCGAGGATGAGCTGCCAGAAATGCGAGACCGTGACCATGGGACCGCGGAGTCAGGCAAAAAATTCCCCGCGATGCAAAGGCGGATGCGCGGGCCAGGTTAAGCCGGAAGCCCCGCCGTCGCCAAGGCTATGGCGGGCAAGCAGGAACCCAGAAACATGGGCGCTTACCAGACTTCGACCGGGCCCTTGGGCACGGGGATGGAGCTGCGCTCCTCGGGCGCGCCCGGCTCGCGCATGAACGATGCGACCATCGGGCCGGGCTGGTATTTCGGCAGGAGTTCGCCGGCGGCGTCGCAGAACGGCGCGCGCCACGCGGTGTAGTCGGCGAGGGCGGCCTCGAAATCGGATCGCGAACGGATCGTGATGATGCGGCGCTTGAAGTCCTTGGCCGGGCCGAAGCGCTTGGCATACCAGGGCGCGACCTTGCGGAAGAGCTTGGCGCCGTTTTCCTCGCCGTAGAACGCGACGTAGCGCTCGAAATGCCGCCGCAGCACGCGCACGCGCTCCGCGAAGCCCGGCTCGGGAGTGAGCTCGCCGGTGCGCAGATAGTGGTCCGTCCGGCGGAAAATCCACGGATCGTAAAATGCGCCGCGACCGATGCTCACGCCGGCACAGCCCGTTTCGTCGAGCATGTGCCTGGCGGCCTCCGGCGTGGTGACGTCGCCGTTGCCGATGACGGGAATGGACTTCACCGCGGTCACGACGGCGCGGATGCCGGCGAGATTGACGCTGCCGCTGAAGCCCTGCGCCCGGGTGCGGCCGTGCACAAAAATGGCGGCGACGCCGGTGTCCTCGAGCACGCGCGCGAGATCGGGCGCGGTGAGGTTGTCGTCGTCCCAGCCCAGCCGCATCTTGGCCGTGATTGGGATCTTCACGGCGTCGATCATGCCACGGACGAGCGCGGCGGTCTTGGTGAGCTCGGTCATCATGGCCGAACCGCCGCCGATCTTGACGACCTTCTTCACCGGGCAGCCCATGTTGATGTCGACGGACTCCACGCCGAGTTCCTGGCACATCACGGCGGCGTCGCGCATCTCCTCCGGCACGCTGCCGAATAGTTGAATCGCGAGCGGGCGGTCGGCGGCCGACGTGGCGACGAGCTTGAGCGCGGTGGCGTTGCGTTCGAGGAGCGAGCGCGCGTTGACAAGGTCGGTCGTCGCCCAGCCCAGCCCGCCGAGTTCGCGCACGGTCTCGCGCATGGGCAGGTTGGTGTATCCCGCCAGCGGCGAGAGAAAGAGGTTCGAGGAGAGCTCGTAGGAACCGAGGCGCACGGCAGGGGATTGAGCGAGATTTTAAGGAGAAGCCGGGAAACGGGGAAGCAGGTTACGCCAGGAGATCACGGCATTTTTCCTGGCTTCCTGGCTTCTCCTTCCAATTCCCAATCCTACGCCAAGGCCGTCTTCATCCGGCGGAGGGCTTCGGTGAGGGTGGCGCGGGTGCAGCCGAGGTTGATGCGGACGTAGTGGCCCTTGGGCGCGCCGAAGAAGGCGCCGTCGCTCAGGCCGACGCCATGCTTTTCGAAATGCGCGATGGGGTCCTTCAGGCCGAGGGCGGTGACGTTGAGCCACGCCAGGTAGGTCGCCTCCATCGGTGCCTCGACCGTGATCGCGGGAAGTTCGCGCACGAGGAAATCGAGGAGATAGTCACGATTACCGCGCAGGTAGGCGAGCAGCGCCTGACGCCAGTCTTCACAGTCGCGGTAGGCGGCTTCGCAGGCGGTGAAGCCAAAGGTGTTCACTTCCGCGACGATGCCGGCGGTGGCGCGCACATACTGCGCGCGCAGCGCGGGGTCGGAAATGATGGCGAGCGACGTGCCGAGGCCGGGGATGTTGTAGGTCTTGCTCGGCGCCATGAACGTGATGGTGCGCGCGGCGATTTCCGGGGAGAGCGTCGCCGTCGCGATGTGCCGCAGGGCCGGGTCGAGGATGAGATCACAGTGAATCTCGTCCGAGCAGAGCACGAGCTTGTGCCGCAGGCAGAACTCCGCGAGGCGCTCGAGTTCGTCGCGCCGCCAGACGCGCGCGATCGGGTTGTGCGGGTTGCAGAGGAAAAACAGCTTCGTGCGCGGAGTGACGGCGCATTCAAGCGCGTCCCAATTGATCCTCCAGCGCCCCGCCTCGAGGGAAAACGGCACGGTCACCGGCACGCGGCCGGAGTTTTTGGGTGCAGACATGAACGGCGGGTAAACCGGCGTGAGCGTGAGAACTTCCTCGCCGACAGCGGCGAAGGCCTGGGCTGCGACGTTGAGGCCGACGACCAGGCCGGGCAGCCAGACCAGCCACGACGCCTCGATCTTCCAGCCGTAGCGTTGCTCGAGGGCGGCCACGACGGTGTCGGGCGTGGACTTCACGGGCCGGGCGTAGCCGTAAATTCCCTGCGCCACGCGCGCCTGAATCGCGGCGGTGATGGCGGGGGGTGACTTGAAATCCATGTCCGCGACCCACATTGGCAGCACGTCGCGGCCGGCGTATTTCTGCCATTTTTGCGAGTCGGTGCCCGCGCGCGGCACGGGGGTATCAAAGTCGAAGGTCATGCGGGAAAGGACGGGCACTGAACCATGGAAGGCGCCGCGGGGCACGGACTTTTTCCGGCATAAGGCAGGTGGCCGGCGGGGTCCTGGGGCGCAACGAGCCCGCGCCCCTGCAGGGGAAGACGTTAGGCGGAGCGCGGGTGGCGGCGCCGCCAGGCGACGAGTCCGAGGCTCAGGCCGATGAAGAGGGCGCCATAGGTCGACGGTTCCGGCGCGGGGGTGATCTGGTGATCGTATCCCTGCCAGGAGGTGTCGTTGTTGCTGCTGCCGGTGAACGTGACCTGGTTCATCGGCGTCGTCCCGCGGGTGTCCGGCAGCGCGCCCGTGAAATTCTGCGCGTAAAAGAAATCCGTGCCGTTGACCCAGTTCGTGATCGTGAGGGACACGCCGGAGTCGATGAGCAGCGTGGTGGCATTGAGTAGCGAAGCGGAGGAGTTGCCGAAATCGAGGATGGTGTTGCCGGTGATGTGGAGGACGCCGACGGTGGCGGTGATGCCGGCGAGGACGACGGTGCCGCTCGAAAGGCGCAGCTCGCCGCTGAAGTTGAAGGAGGAATTGAACGTCAGGGTGCCGGAACCGAGTTTTTCCAGGACCCCGGTGCCGGTGAGCGAACCGCCGAAGGTGGAGGAGCCCGAGTTGACGCCGACGCCGAGGTAACCGGTGGTGCCAAACGCGATCGAGCCGGTGCCGGCGAGGGTGTTGATCGATTCGGACTGGTTGTTGAGGTTGAGGCGGCCGTCGGAGTTGATGGTGACGAGGCCGGCGTAGTCGGCGATCTGGTTGGAGGCGAGAAGGACCACCGTGGCGGAATTGGCCGCGCCGAGGCCGTCGCCGATCGTGAGTGCGCCGCCGCCGATGGCGTTGGTGCCGGCGGTCTTGTTCAGCTGGAGCGTGCCGCTGTTGACGGCAGTCGTGCCCGTTTGGGAGTTGGCGGTGGAACCCGAGAACACGAGGGTGCCGGGGCCGGCCTGGGTGACACCGCTGGAGCCGTTGAGGGCACCGCTGAGATTGATGGTGCCTGCGCCGGTGGTGGTGAGGGTTTGGCTGGAGCCGAGGTTGACGTCGCCCGTGATCGTGAGCGTGCCGGCGTCGGCGCCGAGGGTGGTGCTGGCGTTGAGGGCGAGGGCGGAGTTGAGGGTGTTGTTGCCGCTGAGGTTGCGGATTGCGCCCGTCGAGCCGAGGCCTGAACCGGAGATCCCGAAGGAAGCCTTGGTGACGGAGATGTTGTTCTGCAGCTGCAGCGCCGCGCCGCTGGCAATGGTGTTGCCGGAGGTCGAGGTGCCGAGGGCGGTGTTGCTTTGGAGGTTGAGTGCGCCGGCGTTGATGGTGGTGACGCCGTTGAAAGTGTTGGCACCGGAAAGCGTGAGGGTGCCGGAGCCCTGTTTGACGAAGTTGCCGTAGCCGCCGCTGTCGATGATCGTGCCGGAGAACGTGGTGTTGGTGGCGTCGCCGACCGTGAAGGGCCCGCCCTTGAGATCGAGGGTGCCGGCGCCGGCGAGGGAGGCGACGGTCGCAGAGTGACCCCAGCCGAGGTCCACGGTGGCGCCGCTGGCGATGGAGAGGGCGGTGCTGGCGGAGAGGACGTTGCTGGCGCCGAAGAGGAGCGTGCCGGAGTTGATGTTGGTGGCGCCCGTGTAGGTGTTGGCGCCGGAGAGGGTGAGGGTGCCGGTGCCGGCGTAGGTGAGGCTGCCGGCGGAGGTGCCGCCGTTGGCGATCACGCCGGCCACGGAGACGGTGTTGGCGCCATTGATGGACAGGGCGTAGGATTTGGCGCCGGCACCGAGGTTCACGTTGCCGTTGAACACCAGTGCACCGGAGCCGGCGTTCCAAGTCTGGTTTCCGGCCAGCGCGAAGGCGTTGTAGAACGTCTGCGTGGCTGCGGCGGAGTTGGTGATGCCCGAAGTGAGCGTCAGGGTGTTGGCGTTGACGGTCCCGGAGGTGTCAAAGGTGTAGGCGTTGGCGCCGCCGGCGGCACTGAAGACGAGCGAATTGGCGGTGGAGCCGGCCGAGAGCGTGATCACCGACTTCAATCCGGCCACGGTGTTAAAAGTGGCAACGCTGCCGCTGGTCGGTGTCCCTGAGCTCCAGTTGCCGGCCTTGCTCCAAGCGCTGGATGTGGTGCTCGTCCAGTTATCTCCCGCGGCACGCATCACCACTGCCATGACCAACGGGGTCAGGCAGGATGCGAAGTAGCGAAGGAACTTGGACTGGGAGAGATTCACTTTAGTAGGGTATAACCCTCATCCAATTAACCCCAAAGAGCGATAGCCGGTTGGCGAGTATGCCTACGCTTCATACGGTGTAGCAGTTCAGCAACGGGGCGGGAAATTCTTACCCGAGTGTGACGACTCAAACTGGCCATTCCGTCCCGGTCCGTGGGCCTCCTGTTATATGCAACTATTTATTCTCCAACTTGATAAACAATTTGAAGGGCCCGGCATCCCATCTGCAGAGGGAGAGCATCCGGAGGGCATTCGCCCGACAACCATCACTCCACAAAAATCACCATGAACATCGTTCGCTATACCTATCCTTCCTACGGCAGCCTGGCCACCGCGCCGAGCCGCTTTGCCCGCTCTCCCTGGGTGGGCCTTGAGGCCGAAATCGACCGCCTGTTTGCCGCTTCGCTTCCTGCCTTTGCCGGCATTGCGGACGGCGCGAGTTTCCCGGTCGACCTCTATCAGGACCGAAACCACGCCTTCGTCCGGGCCGAGCTCCCGGGCGTAAATCGCGCTGATATTCAGGTCGAGATGACCGATGGCACCCTGACCATCACCGCCGTGCGCAAGACGCCCCAGGGTGAAGGCCAGGCCGAGCAATCGGCCTCGTCCAGTCGCTCCCTGACCATTCCCGCCGAAATCTCGGCCGACCAGGTCAGCGCGGCCTACGAAAACGGCGTGCTCACCGTCACGCTGCCCAAGCGCGAGGAGGCCAAGCCGAAGAAGGTCACCGTGGCCGTCAAATAATCCGCCGCGGCACCACCCATCCATCAACCCACCACCGGAGAAAAATTACCATGTCACTGTTCAATTCACTCATTCCCTCGCGCTCGCGCGAAGCCAGCCGCCCGGCAACCGAAGACGTCGGCCCGTCGCTGAAACCCGTCTATGAAATCAAGGAGACCGATGAGGCTTACGGCCTGACGGTCTTCCTGCCTGGCGTCGCCAAGGACAGCCTGGAGCTCACCATCGAGAACCAGGAACTGCGCATCGTGGGCCGCCGCACGTGGACGTCCCCGGCGGGCTGGACCACGGTTTATCGCGAGTCCGCGGACGCGCCCTTCGTGCTCGTGCTCACGCACGACAACGCGATCGACGCCGACAAGATTGCAGCCGAGCTGAAGGACGGCGTGCTCCGCGCGTCGCTGCCGAAGGCCGAGGCGCTGAAGCCCCGCAAGATCACCGTCAGCTAATCCTGTCCCCGGTTACCGGGTCAGTCATCAGGCCGGGCTCCCCAGCGGGGCCCGGCCTTTTTGCGTCCAGCGGCGACGCCTCTTTTGCTTTTGCCGTGGGCCATGCGGCCTGCGAACGTGCCGGCATGAGTCCGGCCGTGCTTCCCTTGCTGATGATCGGCTTTTCACTGTTCGTTGTCGGCACGGTCGCGCGGCTGGCGGCGCGACAGAGCAAGTTGGCCGCGGATCACGTGCAGCGCCTGGCGGAGGCGCTGGGGCTGGAATTTGTCACCAAGCCGCCGGTGTGGGGCCTGTTTTACACCGAGCCGCGAGCGCGGGGGCAAATCCGCGGGCGGCTCGTCGAAATTTTTCCGTTTGCGACCGGCGCGGGGAAGTCGCGCGTGCAGTGGTGCGGGGTGTCGGCAGCGGTGTCCGCCGGCGACGGCCTGACGTTTCACCTGCGGCGGCAGGGCTTCGGCACGAAGTTCATGGAGCTGTTCGGCGCGCGCGAAATCCAGGTGGGCGATGCGGAGTTTGACGCGGACTGGTTCATCCAGACCAACCAGCCGGAGTTTTTCGCCGCGGCGCTGCTGCCGGAATTGCGGGCCAAGATCACGGCGTTCGTGCGCGAGCTCGGGGTGCAGGCGCGCGGCATGGAGTTCAAGCTCGAGGCCGGGATCGTCCGTTATGCGGAGATGGGCGGTTTTACCAATGGGGACTCCTGCAACCGCTGCCAGCGAGCGGTGGGCATCGTGTGCGATCTCGCGGAAGTCGCCGAGGTCGCTGGCGAGGAGAAGCGCTGACCGCCATGACTGCGCCGAAGAATTTTCCCTTGGTCGACGCCGTGTTGCTCTACGACGGCAACTGCGGCCTGTGCAACCGGGTCGTGCGGCTGCTCCTGCGGCTGGATCGCGCCGGGCGGTTGCGGTTTGCGCGACTGCAAAGCGACGCCGGGCAGGCGTATCTCCGCTCCCACGGACTTCCGGTGGAGGATTTCGACAGCTTGGTCTTGGTGCCCGACTGGACGCGCCAGCCGGCGGGGGAATTTCTTTTGCGCACGGACGGCGTGATTGCCGCGCTGCGCGGCTGTGGCGGGTCGGGGACCGTATTTGCCGCGGTGCTGGCGGTGTTTCCCGCAGCGTGGCGCGATGCGGGCTACCGGTTGGTGGCGCGCTGGCGCTACCGGATTTTCGGCGAGTGGAAATCCCGCCCACTGGCGCGACCCGAGTGGGCGGCGCGGTTTATCGACTGACAGCGCGTCCGCTTCAGTGGACCTGGTGGTGCGCCGCGCCGTATTTCTCCGTGTAATCGGCGTGGAGTTGGAGACCTTCCGCTTCCATCAACGGGCCGATGACCTGGATCTCCGGCGCGGTGCGCGCCATGATCTCGCGGATCTCCAGCGGATGCGGGCTGACGGGATAGCCCCACACCCGGAGGAATTGCGTCTCGGTGACGCCGTAGACGACGCGCTTGATGCCGGAAAAACGGATGGAGCCGCAGCACATCGTGCAGGGCTCGGAGCTCGCGTAGAGCGTGCAGGCGGCGAGGGTGGCCCGGTCGAATTTGGGCGAATACATTGAGATCAGGCCCGTCTCGGCGTGTTGGGTGACGTCGTGGGTGGTGTCCGAGCGGTTCACGTATTCGGCGAGCACCTTGCCGTCCTTCACGAGCACGGCGCTGAACGGATGCAACCCATGCGCCACGGACTCGCGGACGAGTTCGAGGGCGCGCAACATGAACTTGCGGTCGTCCGCGTTGCAGGCCGGGTCATCGGGTAGTGGTGCCGGGCTGGCGGCCCGGGCAGAAAAAACCGCGGTGAGGGCCAGGCAACCGGCGAGAAGAAGGGAGCGCATGCACCCAAAGGTGCAGGCGGCGTGCCAGATGCGGGGCGGATGTCAGCGGACCGTCTCCGCGCCCGGCTCCTTGATGAGCACGGAGAGCAGGATGGCCATCGTCAGCACGCTGCCAATCACCGCGAGCGAAGTCGTGGTGGAGATGGCGAGCCAGGGTTCGATCAGCATCTTCACGCCGATGAAGACGAGGATGATAGCGAGGCCGACCTTGAGGTAGCGGAACAGCTGCATGACGCCGTTGAGCGCAAAATAGAGCGACCGCAGCCCGAGGATGGCGAAGATGTTGGAGGTGAGCGCGACAAAGCCGTCCTTCGTGATGGCGAGCACGGCGGGCAGCGAATCCAGCGCGAAGACCAGGTCGGTCGTCTCGATCACCAACAGCACGATGAACAGCCGCGTGGCGATGCGCCGGCCGTCCTCCTCGACAAAGAAGGTGCCCGCGTCGACCTGCTCGGAGACGCGGAAGAAGCGCCGGAACAGGCGCACGGCGATGTTCTGGTCGGGGTGAATTTCCTCCTCCTCCGGCTTTTTCGGCCGCGCCATCTTGATGCCGGTGTAGACGAGGAACGCGCCGAACAGGTAGAGCACCCAGTGGAAGCGGTGGATGACGCCCACGCCAACGAGGATGAAGACCGCGCGCATCACGACGGCGCCGATGATGCCCCAGAAGAGCACGCGGTGCTGGTAGCGTGCGTCGACCTGGAAGAACGCAAAGACGAGGATGAAGATGAAGACGTTATCGACGCTGAGGCAGAGTTCGACGAGGTAGGCGGCGAG
Source organism: uncultured Opitutia bacterium (assembly GCA_903862955.1). Classification (GTDB taxonomy): domain Bacteria; phylum Verrucomicrobiota; class Verrucomicrobiia; order Opitutales; family Opitutaceae; genus Opi-474. The sequence continues at coordinate 289,631 of CAIPAH010000030.1, read as the reverse complement.
GAACTGCTGCGCGAGTTCCGGGCCGCGCCAGTGCAGCAGCAGGAAGTTGAAACCCAGCGCGAGGGTGATCCAGACCGTGCACCACACCAGCGCCTCCTTCATTCCGACCGCGTGCGGGTTGCGCTGGAGCAGCCCGAGGTCGAGGGCGAGCATCGCGATGATGAAGGCGAAAAATCCCCCCCACGCCCACAGCGGCATGGATTCAAAAAGGGCGAGCGGCAGCGTCATCGCGGGCGAGCATGGTGGGGCCGGCGCGCCGCGGGCAAGCGGGGAGTGCGGCGATGGAAACGGAGCCGGGATTTCCAGCCGGAACGGCTCCCGCTGGAATAACTTTTTGACTTCGCGCCGCCCCGGCGTTGGAAACGCCACCCGCATGCACCGCTTCTTCCTGTTCCTGTCCAGCTTCACCCTGCTTCCCGCCCTGGCCGTCGCTGCTGCGCCGGCGGCGCCCGCCCCGGCGGTGCCGCCTGCGCCCGGCGCCGCGGAAGCGGCGGCGACCGACCTGCTCGAGCACTTCGTGGACTGGCTGCAGCTGCGGATTTTCCCGGACGGCTCGCACGGCGACCTCGTGCACTGGCTGGCGTGTGGCGTGCTCCTGCTCGCTGCGATCCTGCTGCGGCGGTTCATCACCAACATCATCTTCAGCTGGCTGAAACGGCTGGCGGAAAAGACGGAGACGACGCTCGACGACAAGCTGTTCCCCGCGCTCGAGGGTCCCGTCGCCACGCTGGTGATGGTCGGCGGCATCTTTGCCGCGCTGACGGTGCTCAAGCTCACCCCGGCGGTGGATCGCATGATCGTCTACGGCGCCAAGGTCTCGCTCATCACGGTGGTGTTCTGGGGTATCCTGCGCGCGGGCGGCGCGGTGCTCGACCACCTCGAGGAGCTCGGTCACGAGCGCAAGTTGAACATCGCGCACTTCATGCCGCTGATCAAGCGGACGCTCGCGGCGTTCGTGATCATCTTTGGCGTGCTGATGGTGGTGAAGAGCCTCGGCGTCGACGTGGGTGCGGTGCTCGCCGGCCTCGGCATCGGCGGTTTGGCGTTTGCCTTCGCCGCGCAGGACACGATTGCCAACCTCTTCGGCTCGTTCGTCGTGGTGATGGACCAGCCGTTCAAGGTCGGCGAGGTGGTGAAGATCGGCACGCAGGCCGGCACCGTCGAGGACATCGGCCTCCGCTCCACGCGCATTCGCCTGGTGGACCGCTCGCTGGTGGTCATGCCCAACAAGATGGTCGCCGCCGAGGCGGTGATTAACCTCTCGAAGTTCACGGCGCGCCGCGTCGAGCAGACGCTGGGGCTCACCTACGCCACGAAGCCGGAGCAAATGGAGGCAATCCTTGTGGAACTGCGCCAGCTGATCCTCGCGGAGAAGGAAGTCGACCCGGCCTCGGTTGTGGTGGCGTTCACCCAGCTCAGTGCCTCCTCGCTCGACATCCTGGTCGTGTATGCGACGACCAGCCCCGACTTCGCCGCGCACTTGAAACTCAAGGAGCGGCTGAACCTCGCGTTCCTGCGCCTGGTGGCGGCGCGCGGGCTCGCCTTTGCGTATCCCACGCAGACGGTGCAGCTTGAGGGCACCGTCGCGGCGGCGGCGAAAGTCCGCACGGGGGCCTAGTCCAGCGTCTGCCGGTAGCGCTTCACGCCAATGGTCATGGCCACGGCGAGGAAGAGCAGCAGCGGCCAGATCTCCGGGGCGATCTCGGAGAGGCCGTTGCCCTTGAGGAGGATGCCGCGCACGATGCGGAGGAAATGCGTGTTGGGCAGGCACGTGCCGATCCATTGCGCCCACTCCGGCATGCCGCGGAAGGGGAACATGAAGCCCGAGAGCAGGATCGACGGCAGGAAGAAGAAGAACGCCATCTGCACGGCCTGCAGCTGGTTGGTCGCGAGCGTGGAGAACGTGATGCCGACCGCCAGGTTGGCCGCGATGAAGAGCAGGGATACGCCGTAAAGCAGGAAGAGATTGCCGATCATCGGCACGCCGAAGATGAACCGCGCGGCGAGCAGGATCAGCGACGCCTGGATGTAGCCCACCACGATGTAGGGCAGGATTTTCCCGACCATCACCTCGACGGGGCGCACCGGCGTGGCCAGCAGGTTTTCCATCGTGCCGCGCTCGCGCTCGCGCGTGATGGCGAGCGCGGTGATGACGACCATCGTCATCGTGAGCACCACGCCCATGAGGCCGGGGACGACGTTATACTGCGTGATGTTCTCGGGGTTGTAGTGCGCGTGGATCTGGAAGTCGATGGGCCCGGCCTTGGCCCGCAGGCGGGCGAGGGGACCAGTCAGGTCGCGGTCCAGCACGGTATCCGCAATGGCGCGCGTGGCGGAAATGGCGGGCCCCGTCGCGGCGGGATCGGTGGCGTCGGCCTCGATGAGCACCGTCGGTTGTTCGCCGCGCAGGAGCTTGCGGGAGAAATCCTCGGGGATGTTGATAATGAACTGCACGTCGCCGACCTGCAGCAGCCGCTCCGCCTCCGCCTCGCTGGCGGTCTCGCGCGTGAGGGCGAAGTAGTCGCTCTGCCGGAGCGCCGCCACGAGCGTGCGGGCAAACGGTCCCTGGTCGGCGGCGCGGATCGCGGTGGGCAGGTGCTTCGGGTCCGAGTTGATCGCGAAGCCGAACAGCATCAGCTGCATCAGCGGGATGCCGATCATCATCGCGAACGTCACGCGGTCGCGCTTCATCTGGATGAATTCCTTGAGCACGATCGCCCAGAGGCGGTGGGCGCTCAGGCGGCGCGGGGTCTCGGCGCTCATGCGAAGTTGTCCTTGGCGCCCGCCATCAGGCTGATGAACACGTCCTCGAGGCCGGAGCGCACGCGTGTCCACTCGTGGCTGCCATCGCGCACGGCGGCGATGGCCTGCTCGAGCTGCGCGGCGTCGCGGCCGCTCACGTGCAGCATGTTGCCGAACGCGACCACCTGCTCCACGCCCGGCCGGCCGCGCAGCGTGGCGGCGAGGGTGCGGAGATTCGGCCCGGAGACGGTCCACGTGGTGAGGTTCACGGTGGAAAGCACTTCAGCCAAGGTGCCGCGCGCGAGCATCCGGCCGTAGGCGAGGTAGGCGAGCCGGTGGCAGCGCTCCGCCTCGTCCATGTAATGCGTGGTGATCAGTACCGTGAGCCCGTCGGCGGCGAGCTGGTGAATTTCGTCCCAGAACTCGCGCCGGGCCTTCGGGTCGACGCCTGCGGTGGGCTCGTCGAGGAGCAGGAGCTGCGGTGAGTGAATGAGGCAGGCGGCGAGCGCGAGGCGCTGCTTCCAGCCGCCCGAGAGCTGACCGGCGAGCTGCTTGCTGCGGTTCTGGAGGCCGAGCCGCTCGAGGCTGCGGTCCACGGCCGCGCCGCGGTCGGGGACGTCGTAGATGCGCGCAATGAAATCGAGGTTCTCGCGGATGCTCAGGTCCTCGTAGTAGCTGAACCGCTGCGTCATGTAGCCGACGTGAGCCTTGATCTGCGCCTGCTGCGTGCGCACATCATAGCCCAGGCAGGTGCCGCTCCCAGCGTCGGGCGTGAGCAGTCCGCACAGCATGCGGATGAAGGTCGTCTTGCCCGAGCCGTTCGGGCCGAGGAAGCCGTAGATCTCGCCGCGGCGGACGGACAGGTCGATCGAGTCGACGACCTTCTTGCCGTCGAAGATCTTCGTGACGCCGGTAACGTCGATGACCAAGTCCGTCGCGCTCATGCGGGCTTAGTTGGCCAGCGTGACGTCGACCGGCTGGCCGGGGTGGAGGTCGCTGGGGTCATCGTCGAACACGGCCTCGACCATGAACATGAGCTTGGCGCGGTTTTCGCGGTTGTAGAGGACGGGCGGCGTGAACTCCGGTTGCGGCGACAGGTAGGAAATGTGGGCGGCCAGTGGGGCGGGGTGGCCGTTGATGGCGACGCGGATGGCCGCGCCGGCGCGCAGTGCGGCGAATTGCCCCTCGGGCACGAAGAAACGCACCTTGAGGTTGGACGGCGGCAGCAGTGACACGACGGGCAGGCCGGCGGCGACGAACTCGCCCTCCCGGTAAAGCGTGTCGAAGACGAGCCCGGCTTTCGGCGCGGCTTGGGATTTCTGCTCCACGCTCCAGTCGGCGTGCTCCTTCGCGGCGGCGGCGGCGCTCACGTCGGCCTCGGCGGCGGCGATGGCGTCGGTGCGCGCGCCCAGCGTGGCGGTTTCCAGCTGGGCGGTGAGTTGGTCCACGGCGTGGAGGTTCTGCTCGTGAGTCAGCCGCGCGCGGTCGAGGTCGCTGACGGCGACGACCTTGGTGGCGAAGAGATTTTCCTGCCGGGCCAGGTCGAGCCGGGAGAGCTCGGCCGCGGCGCGGGCCTGGTCGCGGCGGGCGACGAGGTTGGCGAGCTCGCTGGGCCGCGAGCCCTTCTTGAGGTCCTCGAGGCGGGCTTGGGCCGCGCGAAGCTGGTCGGCGGCCTGGCGCTGGGCGGCCAGCTCGGCGTTGCGCTCCAGTGTGAACAGGGGAGTGCCGGCTGTGACGCGCGCACCCTTTTGGACGGCCAGCGATTCCAACCGCCCGGCGAGCGGGGAGCCCACATAGACAAATTCGCCCTCGAGGTAGCCTTGGTATCCGGCCGGGGCGGGCCGGGAGCAGCCGGCCAGCACAAGAACGGTCAGGGCAAGCAGGGCGAGGAGGCGCATTGGCCTACTCTGGGACCGCAGGCGAAGGCGTCCAAGAACGAAAACGACGAGACCGCGCGAGCAGACCGGCCTACGCGCCTGGTCCCACGGTTGCGCAATGGTAAAGGATCCGACCGGCGGCGAAAGCGTGGGAGCTAAGCACGAAGACCCGCCGGCCGGCGGCGACGAACGAGGGCCCGGCGGCGAGGCGTTGGGCCAGGTTGTCCTCCTTTTCCAAAGCGGTCACCCAGCCGGCGTCGTCCGAAAGCACCACCGTGGCGAGCGGGCCGGTGAGGACTTGAAAGGCCATGGCGCTGGCATTGGCACCTGCCGCGGCTGCGGGTGCGGTTTCCGCTGCCGGCGCGGCCTGGGTCTGCTTGACGTCGAGCTTGATCATGCGCGCGACGGCCTCGGGACCGGTGTCACCGAGGACGGTGCTGACCCAGTCGAGCAGGAGGTTGCGGACATCGTTGAGGTCGGTGGCGTGGGCGATGGGCTCGATGCCCCCGCTCTTGCGCATCGCCTTCACCAACGTGGAAATTTCCTTGAGATAGACGTTCTTCTGCGCGCCGGGAATGTAGTACATCACGACGAGGTGAACGTGCTCCCCATCGGGCGAGCCGTAATCGATGCCCTGAGGCGACCAGCCGATGGCGCAAAACAAATCGCCCTCCTCGCGGCGCGCGCGGATGTGGGGCACGCCGACGCCCATGCCGATGCCGGTGTTGCACTCGAGCTCGCGCTTCTTGACCTCCTCGATCGTGTCGGTGCCGACCTCGATGTCGGGGTTGGCGTCGAGGATGCGCGCGAGGAATTCAAGCGCGCGGTCCTTGCCGGCGTCGGGGAGCTCAAAGAGCCGGCCTTCCTGCAGGGCGGTGAGGATGCTGCGCATGGTCAGTCGGTGCCGAAGCGGCGGGTGAACCAGGTTTTCACCCCATGGGTGAGCACGCTGTAACTAACGAGGAAGAGGGCAAGCCAGAGGAAAAAGATCCCGGGCAGGGGCACGAGCCCCAGCAGGGCGGCGAACGGTGAAAATGGCAGCCAGCAACCGACGGCCATGACCACGACGGTGGTCAGCATCATGGCCCGGCTCGCCCGGCTTTGGATGAAAGGAATCCGGTTCGTGCGGATGATGTGGACGATCATCGTCTGGGTGAGGAGCGATTCGACAAACCACGCGGAATGGAACAGCGCGGCGGCGTAGGTTCCATCGGGATCCTTGGGGTGGGCGAAGCGGGCGACGAAGCCCGCCGGCGACGCCAGGTCCAACACCCGGCAGTTGAAGAAATAGAGCATCAGGAAGAACGTGGCGTAATCGAAGATCGAGCTGATCGGCCCGATGTAGACCATGAATTTCTGGATGCTCTTGATGTTCCAGCGACGCGGCTTGTCGAGATACTCCTGGTCGACGTGGTCGAGCGGGATTCCCGTCTGCGAAAAATCGTAAAGGAGGTTGTTCACCAGGATCTGGATGGGCAGCATGGGCTGGAACGGCAGGAAGCACGCCGCGCCGACGACGCTGAACATGTTCCCGTAGTTCGAGCTCGCGCCCATTTTGATGTATTTGATGATATTTCCGAAGACCTTCCGCCCCTCGATGATGCCGTCCTCGAGCACGAGCAGGCTTTTCTCCAGCAGGATGATATCGGCCGATTCCTTCGCGACATCCACGGCCGTGTCGACCGAGATGCCCACGTCGGCGGCCTTCATCGCCAGCACGTCGTTGATCCCGTCGCCCATGAAGCCAACGACGTGACCCGCCGCCCGGAGCGTCTTGATGACCTTTTCCTTCTGGTCGGGGGTGAGACGGGCGAGGACGTTGGCCTCGCTGACCTCGCGAATGAAGCCCGCGTCGTCGAGGGCGGCCAGCTGGGGCCCGGTGACAATCCGGGTGATTGGCATCCGGACGTCGGTGCAGACCTTGCGCGTCACGAGTTCGTTGTCGCCGGTGAGGATCTTCACGGCGACGCCCGAGCGGGTAAGCGCCTCGATCGCCTTGGCCGAGGTTTCCTTGGCGGGATCGAAGAACGCGATGTAGCCGAGGAGCGTCATCTCGGTCTCATCAGCGACGGAAAAGACCTGCTTGGTACGGTCAAACTCGCGGTAGGCGATGGCGAGGACGCGGTAGCCATCGGCGCTGAGGTTGCGGTATTCGTCCATCAGGTCGTCGCGGATGAGCCGAATCAGCGGGTTGATGTCCTCGTCGACCTGGTAGTTTTCGCAGACGGCGGTGACCTCCTCGACGGCGCCCTTGCAGATGAGCACGTGGCGGTCCTCGTGGTCGATCACCACTGACATGCGCCGGCGTTTGAAGTCGAACGGGATCTCATCGACCTTCCGGCAGTTGCGCTCCACGTCGAGATCGGTGTGCGCTAGGATGGCGCGGTCGAGGAGGTTGCGCAGCCCCGTCTGGTAAAAGCTGTTCATGTACGCGTAGCGCAGCACGTCCTCGCTCTGGCGGTTGGTCACGTCGACGTAACGCTCGAGCACGACGTGGTCCTGGGTGAGCGTGCCGGTCTTGTCCGTGCACAGCACGTCCATCGCGCCGAAGTTCTGGATCGCGTGAAGATGCTTCACGATGACCTTCTTGCGCGACATCATGAGCGCGCCCTTCGACAGGCAGACGGTCATGATCATCGGCAGCATTTCCGGCGTCAGGCCGACGGCCACGGCCAGGCCGAAGAGCAGGGCCTCCAGCCATTCCTGCGTGCGGAGGCCGCGGATCAGGAAGGTGATCGAGACCATGACCACCATGAACCGGATCATCAGCCACGTGAAGCTCTTGACGCCCTGGTCAAAACTCGTGAGGGCGCGCTTCGACCCCAGTTTTTCCGCGAGCGAGCCAAAATAGGTGCGGGAACCTGTCACCAGGACGACGCCCCGCGCCGAACCGCTGAGCACGTTGCTGCCCATGAAGCAGGCGTTCGTGAAATCAAACGGCGCGCGGCCCGCGGGTTGGTTCACATCCGCGTTCTTTTCCACCGGCATGGACTCGCCGGTCAGGGCGGACTGGGTGACGAAGAAGTCCTTGGACGCAATGATGCGCAGGTCGGCGGGGATCAGGCTGCCGGCCGCGAGCACGACGACGTCGCCCGGCACGACCTGCTCCAGCGGCAGGTCGGTTTCCTTGCCGTCGCGCAATACGTTCACCGTGGTCTTGACGAGCTTCTGCAGCTTCTCGACGGCGCGGGTGGACCGTGCTTCCTGGATGTAGGAGAGGAAGACGCTGAGAAACACCATGCCGCCGACGATGACGGTCGAGGGGATGTCCCCGGTCAGGTAGCAGACCGTGGCGATGACCAGCAGCTGGATGACGAGCGGATTGCGGCAGCGTTCGAGCAGGTCGCGCACAAACGAATGCCGCCCGCCGGCCGTCACGGTGTTGGGCCCCGCCTGGCTCAGGGCCTCGGCCGCGGAGTCGGTGCCATGGCCGCCAGGCGAGCTGCCGAGGCGCGCGAACAACTCGCTCTCAGGGGAAGTTAGAGGTGTGGGGTCGAATGGCACCGGAAGGCGTGCAGCTTCGCCTTCCCCTCAATTTGCATCAAGCGGATAGAAGGCCTGTCGCGGGAAATTCACGTGCCAAGGATTGCCGGCGGCACCGTAACGTGACTCGCTGCCGCAATGCCCGAACAAGCTAGGATCAAAGCGGACGTCTCCGCGCTCATCGAGCGCAAGGACCTGGGGGCCCTGAAAAAATATCTCGAGCCCTGGGTGGCAGCCGACCTCGCCCCGATCATCGCGGACCTGCCGGTGGAGGAGCTGGCGGCGCTGTTCCGCGTGAGCACGCGCGAGCTGGCGGCGACGACCTTCACCTATGTGCCGCTGGAGGCGCAGAAGAAGCTGCTCAAGCTGCTCAACCAGGAGCAGGCCGCCGCGCTGCTCAACGCGCTGCCGCCCGACGATCGCACCGCCTTCCTTAACGAGCTGCCCCTCGACGTGGCGATGCAGTTGCTCTCGATGCTGACGCCGGACGAGCGGCAGGTGGCGCAATCCCTGCTGGCCTACCCGGAACACAGCGTCGGCCGGATGATGACGCTCGACTACGTGGCGGTGCGCCCCGAGTGGACCGTCCGCGAGGCCCTCGATTACATCCGCGAGCACGGCTACGACCGCGAAACGCTCAACATGATCTTCGTGGTGGATGAGCGCGGCCACCTTGTGGACGACTTCCGGGTGCGGCGCCTGCTGCTTTCGCCGTTGGACCGGCCGGTGAGCGCACTGCTCGACGGCAACTTCACGATGCTGTCGCCCACGGACGACCGCGAGAAGGCGCTCGGGTTGTTCAAGCAATTTGACCGCGTGGCGCTGCCCGTGGTCGACGAGACCAAGAAGCTCATCGGCATCGTGACGGTGGATGACATGCTCGACGTCGCGGAAGAAGAGGCGACCGAGGACATCCAGAAGATGGGTGGTACCGAGGCCCTCGACGAGCCCTACACCACCATCTCGCTCGCGCGGATGGTGAAAAAGCGCGCCAGCTGGCTGGTGATCCTGTTTCTCGGCGAAATGCTCACGGCCACCGCGTTGAAATATTACGAGGGTGAGCTGGCCAAGGCCATCGTGCTGTCGCTCTTCCTGCCGCTGGTCGTCAGCTCCGGCGGCAACGCGGGCTCGCAGGCGGCGACGCTTGTCATCCGCGCGCTGGCGCTGGGCGAGTTCAAGCTGCGCCAGTGGTGGCTCATCATGCGGCGCGAACTGGTGGCCGGCTTTGCGCTCGGCTGCATCCTCGGCGCCATCGGCTTTGTGCGCATCTCCGTGTGGTCGCTGCTTTTCCCCAACACCTACGGCGAGCACTGGGTCCTCGTCGCCGCCACCGTCAGCACGGCGCTGGTGGGCATCGTGATGTGGGGCTCGCTGATGGGCTCCATGCTGCCGCTGATCATCAAGCGGGCGGGCTTCGACCCCGCGACGTCGAGCGCGCCGTTCATTGCCACGCTGGTGGACGTGACGGGCCTAATCATCTATTTCACCGTCGCCTTCCTGATCATGCGCGGGACGATGCTCTGAAACCGCGTTACTTGACGCGGTTCGCCGCCGTCATATCTGCTCCTGCCATGACCCCATTTGCCCGCTCCCTCGGCCTTTGCGCCGGCCTTTTGCTCGCCGTGGGCGCGCGGGCGGACACGAAGCTGGCCGCAACCTCGCCGTTCCTGCCGCCGGACGGAGCCGCGGCGGCCGCCGGGGCGGAAAACACGCCGCTCGAACTGCGGGGCATCCTGCGGGATGGCGACGGCTACCGGTTCAGCATCTTCGACCCCGCGAAGAAATCCGGCCAGTGGGTCAAACTCAACGAGCCCGGCCACGATTTCGTCGTCAAGACGCACGACCTGGCGCACGACACGGTCACCCTCGATTTTCAGGGCCGGGTGCTGACGCTGCCCCTGCATTCGGCGAAGGTCACCGCGCTGAGTCCTGCGGCGGCCACCGTTATCGGGGGAGGGGTCCAGTACTCGGCCGGTCCGCGACCCATGGGTGGTGGGCCGGGCGTGGGCCCAATGCCCAAACCATCGACGCCCGAGGATGCCGCGCGTTTCAACCGGGCGGTCGAGGAAATCAACCGCCGCCGCGCGGCCCGCGAGCAGGGCATGCCGCCGCCGCCGAAATGACGCGCGGGTTCCCGTCCGGGAAAAAATAAATTTCGTGTGTTTGCGTCCCCCGGTCCTAAATTGAGGACCGTATGTCCGCACCGCCGCCGACCTCCGCCGCTCCATCCAACGCGGCCCTGATCCGGCGATTGCTCGGGCTCACCTGGCGCTACCGGGCAGGCTGCATCAAGGTCCTGAGCATCCAGCTCGTGCTCCTGACGATGGGGCTGGCCGGCCTGAGCCTGACCGGCCTGGGCATCGACTACATCCGGCATCAGGTGATCACGCCGGCGAGCGGGCCGCCGCACCCCGCCGCGGTGGGGGCGCAGGCGCAGTCTGCTCCGCCAGTCCCGGCGGCGAAGCCCGGGCTCATCGACATTTCCCGCCTGCCACATGACTGGCCGCCGATGCAGGTGATCGCGCTGCTGGCCGGCAGCATTCTCCTGCTGGCCCTGTGCCGCGCGCTGCTGAATTACTCCTATCTGATCAGCAGCAACATCCTCCTGCAGCAGGAGCTCGTGCCCGACCTGCGCGCAGTGATCTACGACAAGCTGCAGTCGCTCAGCTTTCGCTTCTTTGATGCCAACTCCACCGGCTCGATCATCACGCGCGTGACGGGCGACGTGCAGTCCGTGCGCATGTTCCTCGACCAGGTGCTGTTCCAGAGCGTGATCATGGCTGTCTCGCTCACGGTTTACGTCATTTACATGGCGAGCCTCAGCCCGGGCCTGACCCTGGCCTGCCTCGCGACCACCCCGCTGCTCATCGTCATGTCGATGTGGTTCTCCAAGAAGATCCAGCCGGCCTACGCGGAGAGCCGCACGCTGGCGGAAAATCTCGTGCAATACCTCGCGGAGAGCATCCAGGGCATCGCGGTGACAAAGGGTTTCGCCCGCGAGGCGGAGAACCGGGCGAAATTCGAGGCGGAGAACCGCCGCGTTTACGAGCAGCAGCTCGGCATCTTCTGGCGGTTGAGCCTCTTCACGCCGGCGGTCGGCATCGTGACGCGCATCAACATGGTCGTGCTGCTGAGCTACGGCGGCTGGCTGGTGATCCACGGGCAGCTTCCGCTGGGCACCGGCTTGGTCGTGTTTGCGGGCCTGCTTGAGCAGTTCTCCGGGCAGGTGAACAACATCGCCGGCGTCGTGAACTCCGTGCAGCAGTCGCTGATCGGCGCGCGCCGCGTGTTTGAGGTGATGGACGCGCCCGTCGAGGTGAAAAGCGCGCCCGACGCCATGCCCTGCCCGAAGCTGAAGGGTGCGGTGAAATTCGAGCGCGTGGAGTTCTCCTACAGCGGCATCGATCCCGTGCTGCGCGGCATCAACCTCGCCGTCGAGCCCGGCCAGTGCGTGGCCATCCTCGGCGCCACCGGCGCGGGGAAGAGCGTGTTGATGAGCCTCATCCCGCGCTTCTACGATGTCACCGCGGGCCGGCTGCTGGTGGACGGAATCGACATCCGCCACCTGCGCCTCGATGACCTGCGCCGCAACATCGGCCTGGTGTTCCAGGAGAGTTTCTTGTTCTCGAACACGGTGGCGGCCAACATTGCCTTCGGCCATCCCGATGCGACGCCCGCACAAATCGAGAAGGCCGCGCGCATTGCCGCCGCGCACGACTTCATCCTGCAACTGCCGAAGGGCTACGACACCGTGCTCGGCGAAAGCGGCAACACACTCTCCGGCGGCCAGCGCCAGCGGCTCGCGATCGCGCGCGCCGTGCTGCTGGAGCCGGCGATCCTGCTGCTCGACGACCCGACGGCCGCGATCGACAGCGAGACGGAGCACGAAATTTTCGACGCGCTGGACAGCGCCATCGCCGGCCGGACGACGTTCATCGTGGCGCATCGGCTCAGCACGCTGCGCCGCGCGGACTTCATCATCGTGATGGAAAACGGCCGGATCGTGCAGCAAGGCCGCCACGAGGACCTGATGCGCGTGCCGGGACCTTACCGCCACGTCGCCAGCCTGCAGTTGGTGGACGGCCGCGAGCTGGAGCAACTCGAGCCGAAGGGGGACGCGCCATGAAGCCGGCCCCGCCCATCCGCTCCGTCGGGCTTGTCCGCCGCGTCCCGGACGACGACGAGGATGAGGAGCAGTTCAAGCCGCTCGAATGGAGCCTGATGCGGCGCCTGTTCACCTACACGGTGCCGTTCGCGGCGAAACGAAACGCGCTGGTCGTCCTGACCCTCATCCGCGCGATGCAGATCCCGGCGATCACGTGGGCGATGAGCCGCATCATCGCTGGCCCGATCGCGCGGCTGGCGGGCACCGACGCGACGGCGAGTCACGACCGGGAAATCCTCCCGTGGGCGATTCTCGGCTACGGCGTGCTGGCGGTGGTGACGGACGCGATGTTCCACTTCCGCCAGCGTTACGCGCTGGAGCTGGGCGAGAAGGTCGTGAACGCGCTGCGCTCCGCGATCTTCGCCCGGATGCAGAGCATGCCGATGAGTTTTTTCCACCGCACGAAGCTCGGGCGCATCATCGGCCGCGTGACCACGGACGTGGAAACGCTGCGCGCGGGCATCCAAGATGTGTTTTTCGTCAGCGTGATCCAGTTCGGCCAGATGGTCTTCGCCGCCGTGGTGATGGCGTGGTGCGACTGGGTGCTGTTCCTCGTCGTCATCGCGATGGCGCCCGTGCTGTGGGTGGTGAACAACCACTTCCGCATGCGGCTGAGCCGGCTCTCACGCGCGGCGCAGGAGAGCTTCAGCCGGGTGACGTCCACGCTGGCGGAGTCGGTCAATGGCATGCGGGTGACGCAGGGCTTCGTGCGCCAGGAGACGAACCTCGGGCTGTTCCGGAGCCTGCTGGCCGACCATTCGCGCTACAACATCGAGCAGGCGCGGACGTCCGCGATCCTCACGCCGCTGCTCGAGCTGAACAGCCAGTTCTTCATCGCGGTGCTGCTGATGCTGGGCGGCTGGCGGACGTTCCACGGGTTCATGACCATCGGCGACCTGATCCAGTTCTTCTTCCTCGCGAACCTGTTCTTCTCGCCGATCGCCACGATCGGCAACCAATACAACCAGGCGTTGATCGCGATGGCGGGGGCGGAGCGGGTCTTTCACCTGATCGACGCGAAGCCGGACTGGGAGGACGACCCGAAGGCGACGCCGCTGCCCGCGGTGCCGGGCACGGGCCTGCACGTGGAGTTCCGGCACATCACCTTCGGCTACGATCCGGCGCGACCGGTGTTGCACGACGTGAACTTCAATGTGTTGCCCGGCCAGACCGTGGCGCTGGTGGGGCACACCGGCAGCGGGAAGAGCTCGATCATCAACCTCGTTTCGAAGTTCTACCTGCCAACCGCCGGCGAGTTGCTCCTCGACGGCCGCGAGATCCGCACGGTCACGAGCCACTCGCTGCACCGGCAGATGGGTATGGTCCAGCAGCAGAATTTCCTCTTCACCGGCACGGTCCTGCAAAACATCCGGCTGAGCAAACCCGAGGCGACGGTGGCGGAGGTGCGTGACGCCGCGCGCCGGCTCGACTGCCTCGACCTGCTCGAGGCACTGCCGCACGGCCTCGAGACGGAGATTGGCGAGCGGGGCGCGGGCCTGTCGGTCGGCCAGCGCCAGCTCGTATGTTTCACGCGCGCGCTGCTGGCGGACCCGCGGCTGGTGATCCTCGACGAGGCGACGAGCGCGATCGACGCGCTCACCGAGGCGCGATTGCAGAAGGCGCTGGTCGAACTGCTGCGCGGGCGCACGAGCTTTGTCGTGGCGCACCGGCTGAGCACGATCCGGCATGCGGACATTGTGCTCGTGCTCGACCAGGGGCGCATCATCGAGCGCGGCACGCACCCGGAATTGCTCGCGCAACACGGCCGCTACGCGGCGTTGTATGAGCAATTCGTGCAGGTGGACGAGCAGGCGTGAGTCGCGGCGCGCCGGAGATTTTTCAAAATTCTCCTAGGCAAACACCCCGTTTTACCTCTAGAAATGCGTTGCTATCACAGTTCAGCACCCTAAACCCACAATCACTATGGCTAAAAAATCAGCTCGTAAACCGAACGCCGCGTTCATGAAACCGGTCACGCCCGACGCCAAGCTCGCCGCCGTCGTTGGCTCGACCCCGTTGCCCCGCACGGAGCTCACCAAGAAGCTCTGGGCTTACATCAAGAAGAATGGCCTGCAGGACAAGAAGGTCCGCACGCAGATCAATGCCGACGACGCCCTCAAGGCCGTCTTCGGTGGCAAGACCAAGGTCAGCATGTTCGAGATGACCAAGCTCGTCTCGGGCCACGTTTCCTAACCGGACGTCCCTGTCTTTCGGAGCCGCCCCCAGCTTGCTGGAGGCGGCTTTTTTGTGTCCGGATCCCCGGGAGCGATTCTTCTCGGTTGCGCGGGGCGAACCGGCGCCGTCTAGTGGACGCGCCGCCCATGTCGCTGCGTTTGAAAAGCCATCCCATTGTCCTCGGCTCCGGGCTCATCCTGCTTGCCGGTCTCATCACCGCGGCGGTGAACCACGCGCGGTCCCACCACGGCTGGGCGGACGCCGGCCCGGGGGTGGCGGTCTGGCTGGTGCTGGGCGTGCCGTTCGTGGGTTATCACCTGCTGCGTCGCCAGGCGCAGCTGCGCGAAACGCTCCGCCATCTCGCCGGCGCGGTGGAGCAGACGCGGGCCGCGGTGGTGATTTTCAATGCGGACGGGATCATCGAGCAGGTCAACCAGGGCGGCTGCGAACTGCTCCGTTTCGGACGGAGCGAACTGCTGGGCCGCAACTGGCGCACGATTTCCCCGACGGGTCCCGACACGCCGCCGCAGTTGGTGGACGAGATGATGACCGCGGTCCGCGCCGGCCGCGGCTGGTCGGGCGAGTGGGAGGCGCACCGTCCCGACGGCAGCGCGTATCCGCTGCGCGGCACCTTTGCCCCCATCATGCGCGAAGACGGCGCGCTGGCCTGCTATGTCGCGACGTTCGACGATTTGACCGAGGTCCAGCGGACGGACGTAATGCTGCGCGACGCGCAGCGGCGCGCCGAGGCGGGCGAGGAGGCCAAGCGCCAGTTCCTCGCGACAATGAGCCATGAGGTGCGCACGCCGCTCAACGGCATCCTCGGCTTCACCAGCCTGCTGCGCGAAACTCCGCTCACGTCCGACCAGGCCGAATACGTCGAGACGATCCAGCTCAGCGGCCAGGCGCTGATCCAGCTGACGGACAGCATCCTCGATTTTGCCCGCATGGAGTCCGGCAAATTCGACCTCGACCCGGCGCCCTGCGCGCCACGCGAGTGCGTCGAGGATGCGCTGGACATCATCGCCGCCAAGGCCGCGACGAAGGGCGTGGAACTCCTGCACTGGGTCGACGACTCCGTGCCCGCCGTGATCGTGACCGACGGCAACCGCCTGCGCCAGGTGCTGGTGAACCTGTTGAACAATGCCGTGACGTTCACCGCCCAGGGCGAAGTCGAGGTGCGGGTGGCGACGGAGCGGGCGTTGCCGGATGGGGCCGGCCTGGCGCTCATTTTCACCGTTCGCGACACCGGCATCGGCATCGCGCCGGAGCAGCAGGCGCAACTCTTCCGGCCGTTCAGCCAGCTCGACAACGCGCTGACCCGGCGCCACGGCGGCACGGGCCTCGGCCTCGCGATCTGCAAAAACATCGTCGAGCTGATGGGCGGGCAGATGCAGCTCAAGAGCACGCTCGGCCAGGGCTCCACGTTTTCCTTCACGCTGCCCGTGCCGGCGCAGGGCCTCGTCCGGGAGCTACGCGTGGCGCCTCCGCTGGACAAGCTGAGCCTCGCCGTCGCGGTTTCCACGAGTTCACTGCGCGGCGAGCTGCTGCGACTCGGCAAGCGCTTCGGCGCGCGCCTCGTGACGGCGACACCCGAGACGCTCGGTGCGACGACGGGCTGGGATGTGGCGCTGGTGGATGTGAGCCCCGCGCTGGCCGCCCAGCTGGCGTCGCGCCCGGAGCCGCAGCCGGGCTTGCCGCCGGAGCGGATGCTGGGTCTCGTGCCACTTTCGCTGCCCAGCGCCCAGCGCGCCGCGCTGCGCACGCATTTTCGCCTGCTGCTCAACAAGCCCGTGCACCAGGACGCGCTGCGCGGCATGCTGACGGCGTTGAGCGACGCGTCCGCCCTGACCGAACCCCGCCGCGAGCCGGTCAACCTGAACGTGCTCCTGATCGACGACGACCCGGTCAACCTCCTGCTGATGCAGAAGCAGCTCGACAACCTCGGCTGCCGCTGGACCAAGGCGGAAAATAGCCGGGTGGCCATGCTGGAACTGGCGCGCACGGCGTTTGATTTCGTGCTGATGGACCTCCACATGCCGGACGTGGACGGCGTCACCGCCATCCGCCAGATCCGTGCCGGTGGCGCCGGTGCCGCGCGGCAGGACGTCTGGATCGCCGCGCTGACGGCCGATGCGCGCCTGACGTTGAAGGAACAGGCGCTCGCGATCGGGGCGAACGACTACCTCGTCAAGCCGGTGACGATGCCGGAACTGCGCATCGCACTGAGCAAGTTCTCGGCCGCCCGGGCCGCCCGGCAAGTCAGGCAGGTCTGAATCGAGGCCGAGGCTGAATTTTCCCTCTGGCCCGGCCAATTCGCTTGGCGGCTGGCGGCGCGCGCTTCACGCTGCGCGGCTTTTCCATGAACCCGACGAACCCGGCGCAGCACCGCAAGGCCATCTGGATGCTGCTGCTTGGCAACCTGCTGTGGGGCGTGAGTTTCCCGCTCATCAAGTCGCTGGTGCTGTTGCAGGCCCGCCTCCTGCCGGGCAGCAGCACCTGGTTCATCACCGCCTCCACGCTGCTGCCGCGGTTCACGCTCGGGGCGCTGGTGCTCGGCATCATTTGCTTTGGCGCGATGCGCACGCTGACGCGCAGCGAGTGGAAACAGGGCCTTGGGCTCGGCGTGTTCGTGACGGCGGGGATGATTTTCCAAAACGACGGCCTGCAGTTCACGTCGGCCTCCACCTCCGCCTTCCTCACGCAACTCTACGCGATCATGATCCCGACCTACCTCGCACTGCGGCTGCGGCGCAGCCCGCCGTGGACGGTGTGGGTGAGCGGCGCGATGGCGCTGGCGGGGATGGCGGTGCTCGCGCGACTCGACTGGCGCGACCTCCGGCTCGGGCGCGGCGAACTCGAGACGTTGATCAGCTCCGTGTTCTACATGGGCCAGATTTTGTGGCTGGGCCGAGCGGAGTTTGCGGGCAACCGCGCGCTGCCGGTGACGACGTTGATGTTCGTCGTGCTGGCGTTGGGCTCGGGCGTAATGTCGGTCGCGCTAGCTCCGCCCGGCGTGAACATGCTGGCGATGTGGACGAACGGGGCGTGGCTGGGCTTCACGCTGATCCTGACGACCGTCTGCACACTCGCGGCGTTCACGATCATGAACAAGTGGCAGCCCTTCATCACGACGACGGAGGCGGGGCTGCTTTACTGTTCCGAGCCGGTGTTTACCGCGATGCTGGCGCTGTTCCTGCCCGCGTGGTTTTCGCTCTGGGGCAGCCTGAATTACGCCAACGAAACGCTCGGCGCCAACCTGCTGCTCGGCGGCGGGCTGATCACGGCGGCCAACGTGCTCATCCAGATGAATCCGCGCCGACCGGTCGCGCCCGCATGAACCCGCCGCCGGTTGCGCAGCATGTCCGCGCTTTGGTTGCGCTGGCCGTCGTGACGGTCGTCTCGGGGGCGAGCTTCGTGCTGTTCAAGGCCTCGGTCCTGGCGCAGCAACCGTTCGCCGAGGGGGAGAGCACGTGGTTCATCGCCGCGCACAACCTGCTGCCGCGGTTCTGGCTGGGCGTGGTCGGCCTGGTGGCGATTTATGGCGGCGCGGCGCTGCGGCTGACGCGGACGGAGTGGACGCAGGCGGTGTTCATGGCGGTCACGTCATTCGCGGGCTGCATGTTCCAGACGGACGGGCTGCAATACACGACGGCGGCGACGACGGGCTTCCTGACCCAATTCTATGTGATCCTGGTCCCGCTCTGGTGGGCCCTGGCGCACCGCAAGCGACCGACGGGCACGGTGCTGCTGGCCGGGTTGCTGGTGCTGGCGGGCGTGGCCGTGCTGGCGCGGGTGAACTGGCACACGTTCCGCATCGGGCGGGGCGAGGCGGAGGTGCTGTTCTCGACGATATTTTTCTCGCTGCTGCTCTGTTCGCTCAACTGGCCGGCGTTCGCCGCCAACCGCGCGGAGCGGACCTCGACGGGCATGTTCCTGCTCGAAGGCGGGCTGTTCGCGGTGGTGAGCGTGGCGGCATGCCGCGACCCGGTGCACCTGTTCCAGCCCTACACGTCGCCCTCCTGGCTGGCGCTCGTGGTGCTGGCGACGGTCTTCGGCACGGTGACGCCCTTCGTGGTGATGAACCATTGGCAGCGCTTCATCCCGACGACGGAGGCGGCGCTACTCTACAGTTTCTCGCCGGTCGTGGCGGCGCTCAGCGAAGTGTTTCTGCCCGCGGTGTTCTCGCGCTGGGTCGGCATCGACTACGCCAACCAGCCGCTGTCGCTGACGCTGCTGGTGGGAGGCGGATTGATCCTCGGCGCCAACGCCCTGATCCAATTCTGGCCGCAGGAAAAATAGCCGGCCCGCCGCGCTCAGCGCGGCGCCGGCGCCCGGATGGCGGCGAGGGCGCGGGCGGTGACGGCGCCGAGCACCAGGATGCCGCCGGCGAGAGCGAGGGGGCCGGGGCGTTCGCCGAAGAAGAACAGCACCCAGAGCGGGTTGAAAATGGGCTCGACCACCGGGATGATCACGGCTTCGAGTGCGGTTACGTGTTTGATGGCCTGAGCGTAAAAACGATACGAGAGCCCGAGCTGCACCACGCCGAGTGCGAGCAGGCCGATCCAACCCCGGGCGGGCAGCGCGGGCGCGGTGGCAATGGCAGGCAGGCCGATCGCGAAGGCGAGGAAGTTGCCGAGGATGATCGATTCCACGGCGGAGCTGTCCTTTTGCATGCGCAGCAGGATCACGAGCAACGCGAAGCACACGCCGCTGAGGACACCGACGAGATTGCCGATCACGCTGATCCAGCGGAGTTCGTCGGCGAAAAACAGCCCCATGCCGCCCAACGCCACGACCATGGCCCACCAGTCGGCCTTGGCGGGACGCTCATGGAGCAGCCACGCGCCCAGCAGAGCGACCCAGACCGGCGCCGTGTATTGGAGGAGAATCGCGTTGGCGGCGGTGGTGAGCTTGTTGGCGATGACGAAGGTGACGGTGCACGCCGCGTAGGCGACTGCGCCGCCAAGCTGGACGCGGGACCACGTGAATTTGAGCCCGCGCGTGGTGGCGAGGAGGAAGAGCGCCGCAATCAGCCCGCGCCCGCCCGCGACCGCGAGGGCGGGCCACGCCAGGCCCTTGATCAGGACGCCGGCGAGACTCCACAGCAGGGCCGCGATGAGCAGCTGGCCGACGGCGCGCGCGTGATCGGGATTTTTCACTGCGCAAGCGGATGGCGGCAGAAGCGCGCGGACGCACGAAAAAAAGCCAGGACACTGGCAATGCGATCGGGCCGGACCTGGAAAAGGGGCGCCGAAGCCGATGCCGCAGACCGCCGCGACCGTCGACAGGGTTTTTCATACCCTGCATTCAATTGCCTGCGATGTGGGATCGGGGCGGGGGGTTCCTTGATTCGGTGCGGTCAACCGCTAGCATCCATGGCACCCGCCCATGCGGGCCTTATGAAGAATAAACTGATTGCCTCACTCACTGTCGTCCTCGCGCTCGGTGCGACTTCGGCCCTGGCGGCCACCGCCGGAGAAAATTGGGATACCCACTGCGCCAAATGCCACGGCCCGGATGGCAAGGCCCAGACCAAGCTCGGCACGAAGCTGAAGCTGAAGGATTACTCGAATCCCGCCTCGCTCGCCAAGTTCACCGACGCCGACCTCGCCAAGGCCACCGCCCAAGGCGTGAAGGACAACGGCAAGGAGAAGATGAAGGGCTTCAGCGACAAGCTCTCGCCCGACGAGATCACCGCCCTCGTGAAGCAAATCCGCGGATTCGCCGTCCCGGCGAAGTAAACCGCCCGGCCTTTTGCCATAGTCGCCGCTCTGCCGCCACTGGGCGGCGGAGCGGTCGAGGTCGGCCGGTGATGAGGCTGCCCGGGCCCCGAAAAGGCCGGGTGTGCCTAGGGCTGCGCAAGGCAGCGAGTTTGGATTTTTCGCAGCTCGGCGATTCCTTCCGGGCTGCACCAGGCATTCGACTTCTTGGCCGGGAAGGAGAACCCGACTTCGACGCAGGCCTCCCTGATCCGGTCGAGTTCAGGGTCCTTCAGCGGGATTGAAGTGAAATCATCCCAGTCATCGGGCAGTCCCTTGCCCTCGATGAAATCGCCAATCGTCCGGGCGATTTTCTCCCGGCTGGAATCCTTGCGGGAGGTTCGCCGCATGTTCAGGAAGAAGATGCAGAGGAGCACCGCGATCCCGAACGTGAGGTAGAACCAAGGCATGGCTCGGGCTTACTTCCCCCGCAGCGCGCCGAGCACCGTGCCGGGCGTGAGCAGTTCGGGGAGCAGGATCGGCGCGTCTTTGCCGGGCATCCAGATCAAGTTGAACGGCACGGCGCTGCGCTGGTATTTCGCCAGCTCGGCCGTGATGGCCGGGTCCTGGTTGGTCCAGTCACCGCGCAGCGTGGCGATCTGGTGATCGTGGAAATACTTCAGGACCTCGTCGTTGTGGAACACGAGTTTCTTGTTGGCCTGGCACGTGGCGCACCAGCGCGCGGTAAAGTCGACGTAGATAATCCGGTTCTCGCTGCGCAACTTCGCCACGGCCTCGGGGCTCCATTTGTCCCAGACCACCTCGGGCGCGGTGGAGGATTGCGCGGCGGCGGCCTTGGCCGCGGCGCTCTGCGGCCAGCCCAGCCACAGGCCGGCGGCTCCGAGCACGACGAGCCCGGCCACGCCGAAGCGCGTGCGGCCGACGGACGCGCCGGGGGCGTTCCAGCGGCCGTAAACCCAGATGCCCATCGCGACGAGCACGAGGCCGAAGAGGACGTTCTGCAGGCCTTCGTCACTGGTCTGTCCGGCCAGCACCCACACGAGGTAGCCAACGGTCGCATAGAGCGGGAAGGCCATGAACTGCTTGAACGTTTCCATCCACGCGCCGGGTCGCGGCAGCACCTTCACGGCGGCGGGAAAGATCGAGAGCAGCAGGTAGGGCAGCGCGAGTCCGATCGCGATGGCGGTGAAGATGGCGAACGACTGCGCCGTCGAGAGCGCCAGCGCCGCACCGAGTGCCGGGGCGAGGAAGGGCGCGGAGCAGGGCGTGGCGACGACGGTGGCGAGCACGCCGGTGAAGAACGAGCCGGCGAAACCGGTCTTTGTCTGCAAGTCGCCGCCGACCGACGTGGCGCTGAGCCCGATTTCAAACAGGCCGCTCATGTTCAGGCCGAAAATGAGCATGGCCGCGGCGAGGACGAAGACGAACGCGGGCGACTGCAGTTGGAAGCCCCAGCCCAGGTGGCTGCCGCCGGCCCGCAGCACGGCGAGCACGGCGGCGAGTGTCCAGAAGGACAGCAGCACGCCCGAGGCGAACGTCAGGCCGTGGGCGACGACCTTGCCGCGCTCGTGGCCGGCCTGGTTCACGAATCCGAGAATCTTGATCCCGAGCACGGGGAAGACGCAGGGCATGAGGTTCAGGATCATGCCGCCGACGAGGGCGAGAAGGAGGGTGCCGCCAAGCCCGCTGGTAGGGGGCGGGGAGGCGATCGGTGTGCCGCTTTCGCCCGCTTTGGTTGCAGCAAAACGCGGCGCTTCGGTCGCTGACGACTGACTGCTGGGAGCGCCCAACGGAACTTCGACCCGGAGGCCACGAGACGAGCCGTCGGCGAGCCAGCCGGTGTCGGAGGTGAGCACGCCGAGCAGCTTAGCGGCATCCTTCGGGCCATCCGGGGAAATGGGCAGAGCGATCACGTAGCGGCCGACGTAATCTTTTTCGACGACGGTTTGGGGCTGGTCGAAGGCCACGAGGCTGTCGTCTGAAAAGAAATGGAGATGGGACGGCCACGCGCGCTTGCCGGCGACAACACCGGTGAAATTCACACTGAGGGTGACGTTCTTGGCATCGCGCGCGGCCGCGACCTTCCACTCGGCATCAGCGCGCGGCAGGCCGGCGAGGGTGGCGCGGATCTTTGCGCCCCACGTGGAGTCGGTCTGCGGCGCGTCTGGGGAAACCGGCAGCGACAGTTTTACCGTGGCCTTCCCCGGCACGCAGATTTCCTCGCACATCAGCCAGTCGGCGTCGGCGACGAGTTCGACAGTGGTGCCAGGTTTCAGGTCGGCGGGTGGGGTGATCGTGACGGGGAGGAAGAGTTCGCCCTCGTAACCGTTGCCGATGATGCCGCCGGAGTTGTCGATGAGCAGCTTCGGTGCGGGCCACTGGATTTCGCCGGCGGTGAAACCGGGGGGCAGATGCCAGGCGAGTGATGTCGGCAGGCCGGTGCCGGGATTCAACCAGTAGGTGTGCCAATGCGGGTCGTGCTGGAAGCGCAACGCGACGGTGAAGGGCTTGCCGGGTTGGATGGAGGCGTCGGCGGCGACGAGCGACGCGTGCACGTGGCTTTCGACGGCTTGGGCGGAAGGCAGCGCGGCCGCCAGGAAGAGGGTGCAGGCGCTGAGGAGCCCGCGCGGCCAGCGCAGGATGAAACGGGGCAGCTTCATGGGTGGAGGGATTGTGTGGGAGGCCAGCGGGAAGGCAAAGATTCCCCAAAATCCTACGGTTCAGCCCGCCCCCCGGACGCGGCGAAGATAGTTAGACCTTCCGGCGCGTGATATGCGCGATCAAAAGCGTGTAAAACACCAGCGCGAGATCGAACAGCGGAAGTTGCAGCGGCAACGGCAGGGCGAAGATGAGGACGGTGAGCGGCACCCAGAGCCCGAGGTTGGCGACCAACGCGGGCAGGATCTGCCGCTGATACCATTGGCCGGCCCGGAAATCCGCCATCAACGGCGCCCACCGGAAGCCGGCGCTCTGCCAGTTGTAGGCGATGACCGTCACGAAGACGGCCCAAATCGGGCAGTAGACGAACTGGTCGAGGAAAACCTTGAGTGCGACGGTGGTGACGCGGGTGTCATTCCCGACGAAATGGGCGAGGGCGCGCTGCCAGAGATCCACTTCGACGCCCTTGTAGGCCCAGAAGAGCGTGAAAAACAGCCCGCTGGCCCACGTGAAGCGGGAACCCGTTTCGGGCTGCGACCGCATGTAAATGAACGGCAGCACCCCGCCGCAGAGCGAGGTCGCGATGATTGAAAAGAGCACGCCGGTCCGCTGGCGCAGCGTGATCAGCTGCTCGAACAACGCGCGCGTCGGCGGGTGCCAGTAATAGGCCAGCACCAAGGCCAGGGCGACGGCCTGCAGGAGGAGGCCGGGCAGCAGGTTGGCGCGCGCAGCGCGCAGGCCGGCATGCCACGGGGCTTCGGGCGGGGAGGAAAGGGACGGATCTGCTGACATGAACCCGACAGCATGGCTGTCCGTCCCGGCTCGCGCGAGCGTGATTTGGTTCAATCGTGTGACCGCGGGCGGGCGGGAGCTTTGTAGCTGCGAGCGTGAGCGAGCGGAGGCTGATCCACTCGCTCACGCTCGCAGCTACTCATCGCTGACAGCTGATCGCTGACAGCCAGGTCAGGTTTCCCCGAGATTACGGCGGAGCATGGCCTGCAGGGCGGGCAGGTCGTGGATCGCAATGACTTTGCCCGAGACTGAAATCAGCTTCCTGTCCCGCAGCCGGCCGAGGGTGCGCGAGAGGGTCTCGCTGCTCGTGCCCAACTCGGCGGCCAGCACGCGCTTCGTGCCAGGCAGGTGAATGGAGCCCCCTCGGGCGGCCCGGCTGTGCTTCACCAGCCAGTTGAGCATCCGCGTCTCCACATCCTTCAGCGTGAGGTCGTCCAGCATGCCCACGAGCACTCGCAGGTGACTGCTCATCGAGCCGAGCATGCGCAGGGCCAGGTCCGGGCGGCGGCCGATCAGCTCGAGGATGGGCGCCTTGGGAATGACGAGAACGGTGCTCGGCTCGACAGCGCGGGCGTCGGCGGGATAGCCCGTGGGGGAGGCGAGGGCGGCCTCGGCAAACGATTCGCCGGCGCGGAAGATGTGAATCACCTGCTCCTTGCCGGCCACGTTGACGCGGTGGACGTTGATGGCGCCACTTTGCACGAGATAGAGCCCCCGCGACTGCTCGCCCTCGCGAAACAGGTAGTCGTCCTTGGCGAGCTTTTGGACGATGGTGAAGCCGGCGATGATGCCCAGATCCTCCGCCGACAACCCGGTGAAAAGTTGGCAGCAGCGCAGTGTGCCGGTGAGGCCGGTGAGCTTGAGATCGGCGGGGCGCGGACGGGTCGGCATCGCAGGCGACAGTGAAGGGGCCGCCCGGGGCATAGTCCCGCCGAAAATGCCGCCGGGGAATTCCTTGATCCAGGACAAGGCGACCCGCGGCGGTTCGTGGCAAAGTCAGCGCGAACCACCCCACCATGATCACCGACTCCCCCTCCACGCCGCGCTTCAGCGCGGACACCACCCTCGGCGCCATCGTCGCCGCCCGCCCGGCTTTTGCCCGCGTTTTTGAGAAACTCGGCCTCGACTACTGCTGCGGCGGCAAACAGTCCCTCGCCACCGCCTGCCGCGCCAAGGATCTCGAACCGCACATCGTGCAAGCCATGTTGGAAGCGGCGGCAGCCGTCATCGAGGCGGGGCCGCTCGACGTGGATGTGACGGCGCTGACCCTGACGCAGCTGGCGGACCACATCGAGCAGACGCACCACACTTACCTCAAGTCGGAGCTCCCGCGTCTGGTCGAGATGGCCGGGCGCGTCGCCCGCAAGCACGAGTGGCGCGACGCCCGTCTGCCCCTCGTGAATGAGCGCGTCGTGGCGCTGGCGAATGAGATGCTGAGTCACATGCAGAAGGAGGAGGGCATCCTCTTCCCGCTCGTGCGGGAGCTCGAAGCCGGGGCGGCGGACGGCGGTTTTCACTGCGGTTCCATTGCCAATCCGATCCGCGTGATGGAAGCCGAGCACGAGTCCGCGGGCCAGGTGACGGCGGAGCTGCGGGAGCTGACCGACGGCTTCACGCCGGGCGCGGACGCGTGCAACACGCACCGCGCGCTGCTGGCCGGGCTGGCCGAGTTCGAGGCGGACCTGCACCGCCACGTGCACAAGGAAAACAACATTCTCTTCCCGCGCGCGCTCGCGTTGAGCGGGCGAAACTGATTTCGCGCGGTGCGTCACAAATTATGCGCAAAGATTTCCATCCTTTAGCAAGGAATGGTTAGCGGCGTGGGTGCGGGCGGACTATGCTCTCCGCTCCTTTCCGCATGACCTCCGCCACCTCCTCCCTTCTCGCCCGCCTCAACCCCCGCGCCACTCCCACCACCGCCATCGCCCCCGCCGACCGCTGCGTCGTCAAGCGGGACGGCACCTTGGTGCCGTGGGACGCCAGCAAGATCACCCGCGCCGTCGCCCTCGCCTACTACGAGGTGACACACGATGCCGCGCCGAATCCCAACCGGGAGGACGCGACGGCTTGCTTCGGCCTGGACGGGGATTCATTCCACAAGGTCCAGCTGATCACCTCGCGCGTGGCGCGGATGCTCGAGCTTTACTATCGCTCGGGCCGGCACCCGACGATCGAGCAGATCCAGGACAACGTGGAGAAGGCGATCGCCGCCGAGGGCGAGTGGGAGGTGGCACGCGCCTATATCATTTACCGCGGGCTTAAGGCGCAGCATCGCCTGGCACATTATCCGGAGAACGGCCTGAGCGACTACATCGCCTGCGCCAAATACGCCCGCTACCGCCGCGACCTCGGCCGGCGTGAGACGTTCGTCGAGGCCGCGCGCCGCGTGCTCGAGATGCACCTGGAGCATTTTCACCCGCTGCTCGCGCAGCGCCTGCCCCCGCCCGGCGACGATTCACCGGCGCGGCCCTCGGACCGCCGGCTGCTGTCCGAATGGCTGACGGGCGGGACACTGGGCGACGCGATTCATCGCGCTTACGGCGCAGTGGGTCAGAAGCGCGTGCTGCCGTCGATGCGCTCGCTGCAGTTCGGCGGGGAAGCCATCCTCCGCAACCACGCCCGGCTGTTCAATTGCGCGTTCAGCCCGGTGGACCGCCTCGAGTTTTTCCGCGAATACCTGTTCCTGCTGTTGGCCGGCACGGGCTGCGGCTTTTCCGTGCAGCGGCACCACACCGACCGGCTGCCCGTGCTGCCCGTGCGCGGCGAGGAAATGGATCTCGTCGTCGTGCATCACACCGTCGGCGACACGATCGAGGGCTGGGCCGGCGCGCTCCACGTGCTGATGCTGAGCCACTACGAGCACTTCAAGGCGGAGTTCAATTTTTCCCAAGTCCGCCCCCGCGGCCGCGCGCTGGTAACCTCTGGCGGCAAGGCTCCCGGCCACCTGCCACTGAAGCAGGCGCTGCTCGATATCGAGGGCGTCCTCGCCGGCGCTTCCGGCCGGCGACTCCGCCCGATCGAGGTCTACGACATCTGCATGTATGCCGCGCGCTCCGTGCTCAGCGGCGGCATCCGGCGTTCGGCGACGATCTGCCTGTTTTCCCCCGACGACGAGGAAATGATGGGCGCCAAGACCGGCAATTGGTTCGAGAAGAACCCGCAGCGCTCGGCGTCCAATAACTCCGCCGTGCTGCCGCGCTCGCGGCCGGATGACACGCTCTTCCGCCGGCTGTTTGCGGCGCAGAAGGAGTTTGGCGAGCCCGGTTTCTATTTTGCCGACCATCCCGATTATGGCTGCAACCCCTGCTGCGAGATCGGGCTGCATCCTGTCATCGAGGGCCCGCTCGACGAGGTCGAGACCGCCCGCCTCCGTGCCCTCGGCTACGAGGGACCGCTGGGCCCCGAAACGCGCCTCAGCGGCTGGCAAATGTGCAATCTCAGCACGATCAACGGCGCCGTGCTGCAGACCGCGGATGATTTCCTCGTCGCCTGCATCCACGCGGCCGTCATCGGCACGCTCCAGGCGGCCTACACCGACATCGCGTATCTCGGGCCCGTCACGCGCTACCTCAACGAGCGCGACGCGCTGCTGGGCGTCTCAATTTGCGGCTTCATGGACAACCCCGAGATCCTGTTCAACCCCGACGTCCTTGAGCGCGGCGCCCGCCTGTGCCGGGCCGCCAACCAGATCGTCGCCCGCGCGCTTGGCATCCGGCCGGCGACGCGTGTCACGTGTGTGAAACCTGAGGGCACGGCATCGCTGCTGCTCGGCGCCGCCTCCGGCATCCACCCGCACCACGCGCGGCATTATTTCCGCCGCGTGCAGGCGAGCCGGCACGACCCGATCTACCGGCATTTCAAGCAGAGCAACTCGCAGCTCACGGAGGCCTCGGTTTACCGGCCCGACACGGACGACGTCATCACGTTTGCCGTCGAGGCGCCACCGCACGCGATCCTGCGCGATGAGGTCGGAGCCGTGGAATTCCTGCAGGCGGTGCAACTCGTCCAGCAGCACTGGGTGCTGGGCGGCGAGGCGGAGCACAACCGTTCGCCGGGGCTGCATCACAACGTGTCCAACACCTGCACGGTCAAGCCGGGCGAGTGGGACCGCGTGGGCGAGTTCATCTGGGAACACCGCGAGCATTTCACTGGCGTGGCGTTGCTCGGCTACGAGGGCGACAAGCACTATCCCCAGGCGCCGCGCGAGGCCGTGGCGACGGAGGACGACGTGGCGAAGTGGAACCGCCTGAAATACGTGCCGGTGAACTACACGTCGCTCGTGGAGCACACCGACGAGACGAAGCTCAAGGACGTCGTCGCGTGCGCCGGCGGCGCCTGCGAGCTGCCCTAACCCACGCTTCCCTCGGGCGCGGATTTGCGCCATCATCCAGCCATGAGCACGCCCCCATGCACCGGCGAGGATCCGATCGCGCAGTTTAGCGCCTGGTTCGCGGAGGCTGAAAAGGGCGGCGTGCCGGAGCCCACGGCCATGGCGGTGGCGACGGCGGACGCGTCCGGCGCCCCGAACGTGCGGATGCTGCTGCTCAAGGGCGTCGACGAGCGCGGTTTCGTATTCTACACGAACCTGGAGAGCCCGAAGGCGCACGAACTCGCGGCCCGGCCGCGCGCGGCGCTGTGCTTTTACTGGAACCAGATCAAGCGGCAGGTGCGCGTCACGGGTCCCGTCAAGCCCGTGAGCGACGCCGAGGCCGACGCTTATTTCGCGTCGCGCGCTCGGCTCAGCCAGCTCGGCGCATGGGCGTCGCACCAGTCGCGTCCGATGGCAGACCGGTTCGAGCTGGAGAAAAATTGCGCTGCGGAGGCGCTGCGTTTCGGGGTGGGCAAGATTCCCCGGCCGCCGCACTGGTCCGGCTTCCGGCTCGCGCCGGAGAGCATTGAATTCTGGCACGAGAAGCCGTTTCGGCTCCACGAGCGCGTGCTCTACACGTGGACGGGCGCCGGCTGGGCCTCGCAGCGGATTTTTCCCTGAGGGTGGTCACGCAAAGGCGCAAAGCCACGGAGATTTGGGCCTCCGGGAGTTCGAGAACCTCAGGGCGGGGTTCGGCGACCCCGCCCTACAGAATTCCTGCTTTCCTGGCTTCCGGCTAAAGAGAGATCTGTCTTCCGCGCTTCCGGTCTTTCGCGTTTCCGCGATTAACCTGCAGCTCCGGCTTCCGTTACCTGCGTGAGCAGCATGCTGCAGCCCTCGGGCGCGGTCATGGCGTGCGGGGCGCCGGGCGGGAGATGCAGCAGGTCGCCGGGCTTGAGCGTGTGGATCGTGGTGCCGACGGTGAAAACGCAGGTGCCCGCCAGCGCCTGGATCAGCGCACGGGCCTTGCTGGTGTGCTCGGACAGTTCCTGGCCCGGAGCGAAATGAAAGAGCGTGACGCGCAGCCCCGGCGTCGTGAGCACCGCGCGGCTGACGATGCCGTGGGCGACATTTTCGACCGGCGCCAGCAGGGAGCAGGTGGCGGCTTCGGTGGGCGAGAGCAGGGTGTTTTTCTTCATGGCGAGGGGGCGGGGTTATTCCTTCCAAAATTTGACGGCCCAGCTCCCGTCCACGCCGCGCTCCAACGTGGACTGGAAGCCCTCGCTCTTGAGCAGCTCAATGAGCGGCGCCGGCATGAACGGCGCGACGACGATGAGACCGTGGCCGGTGGTGAGCGCATCCACCTTGACGCGGATCAAGGCGATGGGTTCCTCGCCCTTGGCGAGCAGCGGGCGGACGTCGAAGGTTTTAAATTTGGTCGGGGTCATGGGAGTGGGGCCGAGAGTGGACTCACCTCGTTGCGGCGGCGAGCGCGGCGGCGGCTTCATCGAGTCCGCCCTTGAGGCCGATGCGCTGGTGCACGATCTCACCCTGCGCGTTAAGGATAGTGATGACGTTGGAATGGGAAAACATGCCGTCGGAGTCCTGCCGGTATTTCACGCCGAGCAACGCGGCGAGTTCGCGGACTGAGTCATCGTCCCCGTGCAACAGCCGCCACTGCCCATCGAGGGCGCGCTGCGCGCGATACTGCGCGAGGGCGACGGGCGTGTCGCGGGTGACGTCGAAGGACACCAGAACGAACACAGCGCGGTCGCGCAGCGCAGCCGGCAGGCGTCCTCGGATGGCCTGCATGTCGGTGACGAGCAGCGGGCAGGCGTAGCCGCAGGAGGCGAAGAACATGTCCAGCACGACGGGGCGGCCGCGGAGTTCCCCGAGGGTGAACGTCCGGCCGGAGTCGTCGGTGAACTTCGCGTCGAGTTGGTAAATCGACTCGCGGGTAAACGCCGACGCGGCCGGCGCCGAAGCCGCCGCCGCGGCTGCGCAATGCGGGCAGGCGACGGGAGTGGCGGGCGGGACGGGGGTATTCTCGGCGGCAGCGAGGAACGCCGCGGAGAACAGAAAGAGGACGAGTTGGGCTTTCATGGCTGGAACGGTTTTTGGGGGAGATCGCGGGCGCAGCGAAAGCCGAGCGACGTGGTGGTGTTGTTGGCCTTGAGTGAGGAGCGCAGCGCCTGGCGCATGAAGGCTGCGTAGTCGGTGGTGTCCTTGGCCCCAATGGAACCGGCGCCGCAAAACAGATCACGCTCGAGGCCGGTGTCGCCGCGGGATTCGCCGGTGACCATCGCGGTGTTGAAATCCTCGACCCATTCCCAGACGAGGCCGTGGAGGTCGCGCACGCCGTAGAAATTGGGCCGGCCGCGTCCGGCCGCCGGCAACACCGCGGGCACGGGCCGCGCCAGCCAGGCGTAGAGATCGCGGTTGAGCTGCTCGTCGTTTTTGCCATCAGGCCGCGTGTAGCCCGCGCCGGCGGTGAACTCCCATTCGGCGGTGGTGGGCAGGCGCTTGCCGGCCCAGCGGGCGTAGGCGCGCGCGGCGAACCAGGAGACGCGAACGACGGGTGCGTCGGCCGGGGCGTTGGGACCGGGAGCGAGGTCGCCCGCCCAGTGTCCGAGGTAGGAGGCATCGGCGAACAGCGGGCTGATCGCGGAGCGCCGCCATTTCGGCTCGGCGGTGACGAACGTGAGAAACTCCGCGTTGGTGACGGGCCGCTCATCGAGCAGGAAGGCGGCCACGCTGACGGTGGCGGGGTCCTTGGGCGTGCGGAGCAGCGGGGCGTAGTTTCCCGCGGGCACGTGAATCATGCCGGACTCGGACACGCCGGCGGCTCCGCCTGCGGCCCCCGCCGGCAAGGCCGGCAGGAGGAGCAGGAAACGGAGAAGTCCGAGCGGCAGGTTCACGGGAGTGAAACTCAGTGCGTTTCGTTGCGGATCGCGCGGACCCGGCTGATGCTGATGGCGTCGCCCTTGTTGCCCCACGCGTTGTAAACGTAGGTCAGGACGTCCGCGATTTGCGTGTCGGTCAGCACGGCCTCCTGCGGGGGCATGACGCTGTTGATCGTGGTGCCGTTGACGGTGACGGGACCGTTGAGGCCCTTCAGCACGATGCGGATGGCGCGCTCCTGGTCGGCGAGCAGGAAGTCGGAACCGGCGAGGGGCGGGAAGGCGCCGGGCAGGCCCTTGCCGTCCGGTTGGTGGCAGGCGAAGCACAGGCCCATGAAGACCTGCTTGCCCTTCTCGGCCTGCATTTCCTTGGTGAGGCCGGCGATGGCGGGGTTGGATTTGATCTCCTCGGCGATGCGGCCCTTGAGCTCGGCCTCACGCTTGGCGGACTCGGAGCCTTCCTCGGCCTGCGCGCCGAGGTAAACGGCGTCGATTTCCTTGCCGGAGTAGATGACGCGGTTTTCGGGGCCGCTGACCTTGAGCATGCCGAGCGCGCCCTTGTTGAACGCGCGGGTCAGTGAGTGGTCGACGAGGATGAACGTGCCGGGCACGTCGACCTTGAACTCCACCGCCGTGGCACCGCCCGAGGGGACGAGGGTCGTCTGCACGTTGCGATTGGGCAGGCTGAGACCGGCCTCCGGGTAGACCTTGTCGAAGATCTCGCCGATCACATGGAAGGACGACGTGAGGTTGGGGCCACCGACGCCGAAGTAGATGCGGACAGTCTCGCCGACCTTGGCGGTGAGGGCTTTGTCGCCGACGAGGGAACCGACCGCGCCGTTGAAGACGACGTAGGGCGGGCGCTCGTCGATGGCCTTGGCCATGTCGAAGGACTGCAGACCCTCCTCGCCGTAGCGGCCCGTCGTGTAGAACTCGCCCTGCATCACGTAGTATTCGTGGTCCACGGGCGGCAGGCCCTCCTTGGGCTCGACGAGGATCAGGCCATACATGCCGTTGCCGATGTGCATCGGCACGGGCGCGGTGGCGCAGTGATAAACGAAGAGGCCGGGATTGAGCGCCTGGAAGGTGAACTGCGAGCTGTGGCCGGGAGCGGTGAACGTCGACGCCGCGCCGCCGCCGGGGCCGGTGACGGCGTGGAGGTCGATGTTGTGCGGAAGCTTGGACGACGGGTGGTTGTTGAGGTGGAACTCGATGACGTCGCCCTCGCGGACGCGAATGAACTTGCCGGGAACGCTGCCGCCGTAGGTCCAGAAGGTATACTCGACGCCATCGGCCAGCTTCTTGACGACCTCGCGGACCTCGAGGTTCACGATGACACGCGCGGAATACTTGCGCTTGAAGGGCGGCGGGACGTTGGGCGCGCTGGTGAGGATGGCTTGCTCGACGGGCAGGGCTTCGACCTCGGCGGGGAGTGCGACAAGGCCTTTGGCGTCCTGAGGACCCTCGTCGGCGCGGGCGGGTGGCGCGATCGAGACCAACATGAACAAGAGGGCGAGTGCGGGAGTGGGTGAGCGGAGGATCTTCATGCGGAGGACGGGATGATGGGCACAGGTTAACGCAAGCGGGCGGAACGCGCCTTGATGCAGGTCAAACAAAGTTCATCTCCCGATCCGGGTCGGTCGGGCAGAGATTCGGGGGATTGGGCGGCGCGAGTGGGGCTCAGGCCGCAGTACTCAGTCCGGAAGGACGCGCCCCTTGGTTTCCGGGGCGAGCCAGATCAGGCCCAGACCGATCGCATACACCAGCGTGATGACCGCGCCGGCCTGCGCATAGCTGCCGTTGAACTGGCGCATGAGCGCGCCCATTTGCAGCGCGCCCGCAGCGGCGAGCACGCGACCGGCGTTGTAGGCAAGACCTTGCGCGGTCGCGCGCACCCGCGTGGGAAACAGCTCCGGCAGATACAGCGGGAGCCAGCCGAAAAATGACGCCGTCATCGCGCCGACGATAAACGTCAGCAGCAGAAATCCCGCGCCGTAGCCGATGCCGCCGCGGAACAGCACGGCGCAGCTCACCAGCGATCCCAGGCACATGCCGAAATAGGTGAAGCGCCGGCCAAACCGTCCGCCGGCCCACGCGCCCGCCAGGCAACCCGAGATGGCGCCGAGTCCGGCGACCAAGCCGGTCCAGGCCTTGGCCTGGGGTTGCGCGCCGCCCGTGAGTTGGTCGGCCCAGAGCGGGATCCATTGCACCGTTCCCCAGGTGCCGATGAGCACGATGGCCGTGAGCCCCGTGGCGAGCAGCGTCACACGCCGGAGCCCGGGGGCGAAGATTTCCCTCACGGGCTTCGCCGGCGCGCCCTCGGCAGCGTGCCGCCATTTTTCCGACTCCGGCACGAACTGGCGGATGAAGAACGTCAGCAGGGCGGGCAGCGCGCCCACCAAGACGACCCAGCGCCAGGAATGCACCGTGACCGAGAAAAACAGCCCGATGATGGCAATGAGGGAGAAGCCGACGTTGGCCGCGGCACCGATAATGCCGGAGAGCATCGGGCGGGACTTTTCCGGCCAGACTTCCATCACGAGCGCGACGCCGAGCGACCATTCACCGCCCATGCCGAGCGCCGCGCAGAAGCGCGTGACGGCGAGGTATTCCGGCGTCTGCGCAAAGTAGGCGAGCCCGGTAAAGATCGAGTAGGTGAGCACGCTCAAACTCAGCGCGCGCACGCGGCCCACGCGGTCGCCGAGCCAGCCGAACGCGAGCCCGCCCACGGCAGCGCCGAGGAGAAAGGCGGCGGTGATGATGCCCATCCAGTGGCCGACGAAGGCGTCGTTGACCGCGCCGCCCCGCATTTGCAGCAGCGCCGGCCGCGCCACGAGGGGAAAGAGGCCCATTTCGAGCCCGTCAAACATCCAGCCCAAAAATGCGGCGGCGAGCGTCAGGCGAAGCGAGCGGCCCGCATCGACCAGCGGAGCACGGGCGGGGATGGCGGGGTCGGACATCGGGGCGCCCGAACAAGCCAGAGGGTCCGGCGCCGCGCAAGCCTGCGCCCGGCCGGCTCAAAATGTAGTTTGCAGGCCCAGGTAGCCGATGAACGTCAGCTCCGCGCCGTGCAGGTGGTTCACGCTGCGCCCAGCAGAAACCAGCAGTGTCTCGTGCGGGGTGAGCTTCACCCGCGCGCCGACATTCGCCACCCACTCGTCCGCCGTGCGCGAAAAATGTCCCTCGCCGTGCAACTCGACCATGAGCTCGAGCCGCTCGTTAATCTCCCGACCGAGCACCAAGCCGTAGATCCAGTCGTCGTCGCCCTGCGCGGCAAAGTTGCGGCCCAGCTCAGCATTCCATTCGAGGCCGCCAAGTTTGCCCTGAACTTCGACGGGAAGCAGCAACGTGCTCCCGCTGTCCACCAGGCCGCGGCGGCGGGACGAGGTGGGATTGTTGAATTCCAGCTGCGGAAACGTGGAAATCGCCAACCCGCCATCCGCCGCGTCGTCGAAAAAGCGCCACTTCAGCCCAAAATTGGAATTGCCCAGTCCGGCGCGGCTGGACTGGCCGGGCTCACCGGCAATGACCCACGGAATCTCGTATTTGATCTGGAGGCGCTCCGTCGCGCCGTAGTTGATGTCCAGCAGAGGCAGGTCGGAGCTTCGGGTGCCGTCCCGCGAATGTTGGGTGACCAAGGCGAAATTGATTTCCCAATGCCGGTAATCGGGAGTGCCAGGGTCATCGGTGAGCATGGGCGGGCCACCTTGGGCCAAGACGGACGCGGGTGTAGTCAACGCGACGACCAGGGACCAAAATGGGAGGAACCAAGGTGGCCGTCTGCCCATCAACGGAAAGAGATCAACAATCTCGGAGCGAGGGCGCATGGGTGGTGTCGTAGTTCGAGTCATGCCATTCGGGGATAGTTCACAACTATTTTGCCTTCCCGTCAAAATTACGCCCCCTTCGAGTCATGAAATCCCGCTCGTTAGGCCGGTTTTGTCTGTGGAGTTTGCTCTGTGCTGGTTTTGTCGTCCTCGCCCAGGCCGAGGAACGCTATCAGTTCCTCAAGGAAATTCCCGTGGGTGGCGAAGGTGGTTGGGACTGTCTCTCGACGGATGCCGCCTCGCACCGCCTGTATGTGACCCATGCGACAAAGATCGTCGTGATCGACACCGTGAATGACGCAGTGGTCGGCGAGATCAACGGTCTGAACGGCGCGCATGACTTCGCCGTGGCGCCAAAATCGAGCCGGGGTTTCGCCAGCAGCGGCCGCGACAACACCGTGAACATGAT
The DNA here is from genome assembly GCA_903862955.1 of uncultured Opitutia bacterium. Classification (GTDB taxonomy): domain Bacteria; phylum Verrucomicrobiota; class Verrucomicrobiia; order Opitutales; family Opitutaceae; genus Opi-474. Next base: position 254,571 of record CAIPAH010000030.1, on the reverse strand, counting down.
TGACCTCGGCCATCTGCAAACGCTCGCAAAGATTTCGACCGGCCAGAATCCGGATATCATGCTGTTCGAGCCGACGCAGGAGGAGGTCTACGCCTTCAACGGCCGCGCCCAGTCGGCCACGGTCATCTCCCCCGGCTCCGGCAAGGTGACCGCGACCATCCCGCTTGGCGGAAAACCGGAATTCGCCCAAGCGGACGGCGGCCGGGTGTTCGTCAATCTCGAGGACAAGAACGAGGTGGCCGTGCTCGACGCCAAGACCCATGCCGTGACGCACCGCTGGCCGATAGCGCCCGGGGAGGAGGCCACGGGCATGGCGATCGACCGGGCGCACCACCGGCTCTTTCTCGGCTGCGGCAACGCCAAGCTGGTGATCCTCGATAGCGAAGACGGGCACGTCGTGACCGCGCTGCCGGTCGGCAACGGGATCGATGGCGCGGCCTTTGACCCCGCCACCCAGCTGGCCTTTGTCCCCAATGGCGCCGATGGCACCCTGACCGTGGTGCATGAGGATTCCCCGGACAAATTCATCATCGTACAAACGCTCAATACCGAGCGCAGCGCGCGCACGATCGCGTTGGATCCGGCGTCCCATAAGATCTATCTGCCTTCCGCACAGTTTGAGCCCAAGAAGCCGGGCGACACCAAGCGCCCCAAGATGGTGCCGGGCACCTTCAAGGTCCTCGTTTACGGCCTGAAAAGCTAACCCGTGGGCTGGCCACGCCGGGTTCGGCTCCGGGCAAGGTCAGCCGTGCGCTGCGCCCTTGGCGGGTCGCTGGGGAAATATCAGGATGCAGGCGACAATGAACCCCAGGAGCGCGGCTGAAGCCGTATATCGGCTCAAGGCCAGGCCGCCGGAATCGGTCGGCTTGTCGAGGAAATCGCCGACTACCGCACCCAGCGGCCGCGTCAGGATGAAAGCCGACCAGAAGAGCGCCGTGCGGGAGAGGTTGGTCCAAAGATACGCCGCCACCACCAGCGCGAGTAGGGAACCAAAGATGATCACGCCCCCGGTATAGCCCAGCCCGGCCGAGTCGGCCGTCCAATCTCCCACAGCCGTGCCCAGCGTTTGGGAAAACATGATCGTGACCCAATAGAACATCTCGGCCTTGGGGGAGCTGACCGTGTTGACGGAGACGGAACCGAGCGCCCAATGCCAGGTGGCAAGGGAGGCCATGAGCAGAATGAAGAGCAGCGAAGCGCCACCGGCGTAGCCGATGCCGAGTGAACGGTCGGCATAGTCGGCCAAGGTCGTCCCGACCGTGGTCGAGGCGATGATCGTAGCCCAATAGAGAAAGGGATAAAATCGCGGCGCCTTGATCTGCGCCACGACGGCCCCGACAAACACCGCCGCAAAAATCCCGGTGCCCACCAGGTATCCCAGCTCCATCGACATGGACACCGCATCCCCGCCGGTTTCGCCCAGCGTGGTCGCGGCAATTTTGATGATCCAGAAGATGAAGGTTACCTCGGGAACCTTGCTCAAATTTTGCTTCGCAGTTGGGTTCATGATCGGTTGCGGCCGAGCATGGGTAACAGTCCCGGGCTGGAAATCAAATGGCCACTGAAGCCGGGGCAGAAACCTAGAGCAGGCCGTGTGCTTTCGACCAGCGGACGAACTGCGCCTCGAGTTGGTCGAAGGACTCCACGACCCATAGCACATCCTGAAAATGCCAGATGTCGTAGGGCTGCCGCGCGGTTTGCTCCGGCACGAAGGGCCGTTTTTCCACCGCCGCGGTGAGCGAGTGCAACGTCTCGCCGGAACTGGAGATGATGCCGTTGCCGTAGATGCGCAGACCGCCGGGATTTTGCACGAGACCGAACTCGACCGTGAACCAGTAAATGCGCGTGAGCCCTTCTGCGATGGCGGGATCGCGGCAGGCCAGGGCTGACTGGCCGATCTTCTGGTAAAAGTCGGCGAAGCGCGGGTGCATGATCATCGGCGTGTGGCCGAAGATGTCGTGGAAACAGTCGGGCGCGGGCGTGTAGTCGAGTTCCGACCGGCCGCGGATGTAGTCGGTGCACGGAAAAATGCGGCGCGCGAGATGGGAGAAGAAATCGTGCGCGTCGAGCAACCCGGGCGTGCGGGCGATCTGCCAGCCGGTGGTCTCCTGCAGGCGCCGCGACACGGCGGCGAGCGCGGGGATGCGCTCGTGGTTGAGCCCGAGCGCGTCGAGCCCTGTGAGAAATTCATCCGCGGCGCGCCCGGGCAGCAGCTGCGCCATGCGCGCGTAAAGCGTGCGCCAGACGTCATGTTCCTCGGCGGTGTAATCGGGATAGCCGCATGCGTCCCCGACCGGCAGCGGGCCGGCCAGCTTGTGGGGCACGCAGCGCGGGTCACTGCCATCGGGCGGACGGGCTGCCGGATGAACCGCGGTGGGAGTGGGGCGCATGGGATTGAGGCGGCCAAGCGAGCGCGCCGTCGGAGGGGGGTTGACCTCTGATGCTAGCAGTCGGTGCAGCGCGGAGCCATACCCCAAACGGCGTAAACTGCAGACGGCGCGAGATGCGCCCGGACCTCAGCTGCCGGCGGCCGGCTTTTCCTCGGCCCCCGCAGCGGGCGGAGGCGCGGAAGGCGGGGGCGGATTCTTCGCGAAGATCTCGTCGATCGCCACCTTGAGCTGTTGGAGCGTGAACGGCTTGGTCAGCGTGATCATCGCGCCGAGCCGGCGAGTGAGGTCGAGGTAAAGTGGCGAGCCATCCAACCCGCCGGACATCGCGATGATGGGCAGCGTGGGGAAACTCTGGTGGAGAATTTTGATCGTCTCCATGCCCTCCTGCTCCGGCATCACGAGATCGGTGATGACAAGGTCGGTCGGCGCCGAGCGATAGAGGGCGACGCCCTTGCGGCCGTTGTTGGCCTGCGAGACCGTGTGGCCCGCATGGGTCAGGCTCTTGGCAATGATGCCACGGAGCGTGTCGTCATCGTCGATAATCAAAATACGGGCCATGGTCAGAAGGGCGGGGACGGGGCAGGAGAATGCATGGAACGCGGGCGGACGCAATCCCGCGGCGAACAATGATATCGGGGGGAATACCTAGCTGGTTTCCAAGGGATTGTGGTCAACTTTAGCGGCTGAGCAAGGCCGCCACGCGGGTGCGCCCGCGCACGTCGAGTTTGGCGAAGATGGCGGCGAGCTGGGTCTTGATCGTGAGCGGGCTGCGCCGAAGTTCGGCGGCGATTTCGACGGTGCGCAGGCCCTCGCGGACGCGCATGGCGACCTCGCGTTCGCGCTCCGACAGCCGGGCGAGCAGGGCGACGGCACCGGGCGACAACGGCCGGTGGCGGTCGCCGCGGGGACGGCGATAGTCCAGCTGCAGGTGGAAAGCCGGCGGCTGGCCGGCGGCTGGAGTGTGGAGGCGGATGCGCGCGTGCAGGCCGCGGGCATGGTCACTCACCACGGCAGGCGCGGCGGAAGGCCCCGCGTCGTGGAGCGCGCGGCACGCCTCGAGCAGGGGTCCCGGCACGCGAAACGCGCTCCGCACGCGCAAGGCCGCGGCGCGGCGCTCGCCGTGGTTCCAGACGGCGCACGCGCGGGCGGCCTCCACGTTGAACCACAGGGGCCGCAGGTCCAAGTCGAGGAGCAGCAGGCCGACGGGCACTTCCTCGAGCATGGCCAAGGTGTGCGCCAGCAGCGCGGACTCGTTGGAAGGGGAAACGGGGAGCCGGCCAGCCATGCCGGAAGCTGGCGGGGAAGCGCGGGCGGCGCAAGCGGCGGATTACTCCATTTGGCCGATGGACCCCGGCGGAAGGTGAGGTTAGATTGCCCGCACCCCGTCCACCCCATGAGCACCACTTTCTTCGAGAAATCCGCCGGGGCGAAAGCGGCCTTCAATCCCCTGGGCGTGAAGGGCATCGACCACATCGAGTTCATCGTCGACAACGCCGACCAGTGGCGGGACTTCTTCCTCGGGAAATACGGCATGGCGGCGCGGTTCTATGCCGACGAAAAGACCGGCGTGCGCGGCCGGCGTGCGCACGTGGTGGGGCAGGGACGGATCAATTTCATTGTCGCCGAGCCGCAGGGCACGGGCCCGGAAGCGGACTTCATGCGGTGGCACTTGGAAAAACACGGCTGCGGCGTGCGCGACGTGGCGTTCCGCGTGAAGGACGCGGCCCACGCGCTGGCCGAGGCGGCGCGCCGGGGGGCGTCGGTCGTGCGTCCGCTGGACGAGCACGAGGTCTTCATCGGCGGCACGATCGCGGCCTACGGCGACACGGTTCACACCTTCATCGAGCGCAAGCCCCACACGAATTTCGCGCCCGGCTACTCGCCCGTGCCGGGTGTGGTCGAGGACGGGGACATCAACTTCGCGATGATCGACCACGTCGTGGCCAACGTGGAGCACATGGAGCCGTGGGTGAAATATTACGCGGACATCTTCGGCTTCGACCTCTTCATGCACTTCGACATCAACACCGGCCGCAGCGCGCTGATGTCGAAGGTCGTCAGCTCGACGGACGGCTGGGTGAAGATGCCGATCAACGAGCCCTCCTCGGCGAACTCGCAGATCCGGGAATTTCTCGACCGCTACAACGGCCCTGGCGTCCAGCACATCGCGCTGCTCACGCCCGACATCGTCGCGACCGTCGCGGAGATGCGCCGGATGGGCCAGGATTTCCTCGACGTGCCGGAGACGTACTACGACGCGGAATTTGACCAGCGTGTGGGCGAGATTGCGGAGGACAAGGAACGGCTGAAGGAGCTGCGCATCCTGGTGGACCGCGACGAAGGTGACGACGGCTACCTGCTGCAGCTGTTCACCAAGTGCGTCTTCGCGCGCCCGACGCTGTTCTTCGAGGTGATCCAGCGCCGCGGTCGCGCGCGGGGCTTCGGCGAAGGCAACTTCCGCGCGCTGTTCGAGGCGATCGAGCGGGAGCAGGCGAAGCGGGGAACGCTGTAATTTTCGATTTTCTAATTTCGATTTCTGCCCGGAGCCCAACCACCAGCCCCGCCCAAATCACCCCCAGCCGCCTGCCATTCGAAATTCGGAAATCGAAATTCGAAAATTTCCCATGCCCTACCTCAAACTCGGTTCGATGCCGCGGAAGCATCACCTGAAATTTTCCCGGCCCGCGGCTGAGAGCTTCAAGGGCGAGGGGCTGCACTACGAACACGTCGTCACGACCGAGGGGTTCGATCGGGCGTATTCGATCCTGTATCACCAGAAGCCGCCCACGCGCGTGAAGAGCGTCGAGCTGATACGCGAACTCGCGCCGCGGGCGGCCGCGCCCCTGCCTTTGCGACATCACCACCTGAAGTCGTTTCAACTGCCGCGCCGCGGCGATCCTTACACGGGCCGCGTGCCGCTGATGTTCAACCAGGACATGACCTGCTCCCGCTGCCGGCCGGCGACGGCGATGGCGGCGGGCTACGATTTCTACCGCAACGGCCAGAGTGACGACATCATCTTCGTGTGGGGCGGCGGCGGCTGGCTGGAGACGAACTTCGGGCGGCTGCGCTACCGGCAGGACGACTACATCGTCATCCCGCGCGGCACGATCTACCGGCTGGTGCCGGACGACGTTGCCAAGGAGGACTACCTGATCCTCGAGTCGGCGCACCCGGTGCGGATTCCCGCGCGCTACCTGCACCCCGAGGGCCAGATCCGGATGGGCGCGCCCTACAGCGAGCGCGACTTTCACGGTCCGAGCGAGCTGGTGCCGAACGAGACGGAGGGGGACTTCGCAATCCTGCTCAAGGACCGCGCGCGGCTGACGAAGGTCGTGATGGCGAGCCACCCGTTCGATGTCGTGGGCTGGGACGGCTACCTCTATCCGTTCACGTTCAACGCGAATGATTTTGAGCCGATCACGGGCACGGTGCACCTGCCGCCGCCGATTCACCAGACGTTCGAGATCCGCGGCTACGTTGTGTGTACCTTCGCGCCGCGCTGGCTCGATCATCATCCCGAGGCCGTGAAAGTGCCGTGGGCACACGACAACACGGAGGCGGACGAAGTGCTGTTCTACGTGCGCGGGCAGTTCGGCTCGCGCAAGGGCGTGGAGCCGGGGTCGTTCACGCTGCACCCGCAGGGCATCCCGCACGGGCCGCACCCGGGAACGACCCTGAAGAGCTTCGACGCCACCCGCACCGAGGAGCTGGCGGTGATGTTCGACACGCAATACCCGCTGCAGCTGACCGAGGAGGCGCTCGCGATCGACGACCCGAACTACCCGCTGAGCTGGCTGGGGTGACCGGCCTGAATGGGTTAAGCCGGAAGCCATGAAGCTAGGAACCAGAGGGCCTTGGTCTCTCCTGGCTTCATGGCTTCCGGCTTAACCATTCTGTTGAACTTGAGTTGACCCCGGCTGATCCTCTTTCCCATGCGCCTCGACTTTTCCCAGCTCGCCCCGCGCGATGCCTACCAATGGATGATCAGCACAATCCTGCCGCGGCCCATCGCGTGGGTCTCGACGATCTCGGCCGACGGGAAGACCAACCTCGCGCCGTTCAGTTTCTTTCAGGGCGTCTGCGCCAACCCGCCGACGCTCATGTTTGTCCCCGTCAACAACCGCCAGGGGCAGAAGAAGGACACCGTGCGCAACATCGAGGCCGTGCCGGAGTTCGTCGTGAACCTCGTGCCGCGCGCCCTCGCGGAGCAGATGAACGCCTGCTCGGCGCTGCTGCCCTACGGTGAGAGCGAATTTGAAAAATTCGGCATTGCCGCGGCGAAATCCGAGCTGGTTCGCCCGCCGCGCGTCGCTGCGGCCCCCGTCGCTTACGAGTGCCGGCTGCTCCGGGTGGTGAACATCGGCGAGGGCCCGCTGGCGGCGCACGTCATCTTCGGGAGCATCCTGGTCGCGCATGTCCGCGACGACGTGCTCGGCCCGAACGGCAAGCCCGACGTGGCCAAGCTCGACCTCGTTGGCCGTCTCGGCGGCGAGGCTTACAGCACGACGCGCGACACATTTTCCATCGAACGTCCGGATTAACGTTTGTCATTCGGAGCGAAGCGAAGAATCCCCTTGGACACGGCAGACGAACTCCCACTGGATTCTTCGCTTCGCTCCGAATGACAGATAGTGTCAGATAAAGCTCACCCCATGTCCCAACCCGACATCGTCATTCTTTCCGCCACGCGCACGCCGCTTGGCTCGTTTCAGGGCGCCCTCGCAGGCGTGCCGGCGTCGAAGCTCGGTGCGGCCGCAATCATGGGCGCGCTTGCGCAGGTCGGCGTCGCGCCGGCAGAGGTGTCCGACGTGCTGATGGGCAATGTGCTCCAGGCTGGCCAGGGCCAGGCGCCCGCCCGGCAGGCGGCGCTGGCGGCTGGCCTGCCGACTTCGGCGCGCGCGGTCACGATTCACAAGGTCTGCGGGTCGGGCCTGCAGTCGATCATGCAGGGCGTGCACGCACTGGCGCTCGATGCGGCGACGCTGGTCGTGGCGGGCGGCATGGAGAACATGAGCGCCGCGCCCTACCTGCTGCCGAAAGCGCGCGACGGCTACCGGCTCGGCAACCAGCAGGTGGTCGACTCGCTGATCCTCGATGGGCTGTGGGATCCCTACAACAACCTCCACATGGGCAACTGTGCGGAAAAGTGCGCGGCCAAATACGGCTTCACGCGCGAGCAGCAGGACGCCTACGCCATCGCCTCGTTCCAGCGCGCCAACGCGGCGCAGAAAGATGGGCGGTTTGCGGCGGAAATCACACCGGTCGAAATCACCGACGCGAAGGGCGGCGTCACTAAAGTCGAGCAGGACGAGGGCCCGGCGAAGGTAAAATACGACAAGGTCCCGACGCTGCGCCCCGCCTTTGACAAAGCCGGCACGATCACCCCAGCGAACGCGTCCACGATCAACGACGGTGCGGCGGCCGTGGTGCTGGCGACGTCGGCCAGCGCGCAGGCGAAGAAACTCAGGCCCCTCGCACGCATCGTGGCTTTCGGCGGACACGCCCAGGACCCGCTTTGGTTCACCACCGCCCCTGTGCAGGCGACGCAGAACGCACTGGCACGCGCGGGTTGGAAGGTGGGCGACGTCGAGCTCTGGGAAGTAAACGAAGCCTTCGCGGTCGTGCCCATGGCGTTCATGCAGGAACTCGGAGTACCGCACGAAAAGCTCAACGTGCGCGGCGGTGCGATCTCGCTCGGCCATCCCATCGGTGCGAGTGGCGCCAGGATCGTGGTCACCCTGCTGGCGGCGCTGAAGGAGCGCGGACTGAAGCGCGGCGTCGCCGCCATCTGCATCGGCGGCGGCGAGGGTTTGGCGGTGTGCGTGGAGCTGGCCTGATTTTGGAACCGCGAATGGACGCGAATAGACGCGAATTGATTTCGACCTGGAGCACTGCGCCGGAGGTTCGCGTTCATTCGCGTCCATTCGCGGTTAAACCATGACTTCCTCCTTCATCTGGCGCCCCGAGGATCATGCCTGGACCCGCGACTCGCATGTCGCGCGGTTCATGCGCGCGCATGGCTTGGCGACGCTGGGCGAGCTGCACGCGGCGTCGGTGCGGGACACGGCGTGGTTTTGGGACGCGGCGATGAAGGACATGGGCGTCGAGTGGACGCGGCCCTACTCCCAGGTGAGGGACGATTCGCGCGGGATTGCGTGGACGCGCTGGTTTCTCGAGGGACAGGTCAACGTCGCGCACAACTGCGTCGACCGCCACGTGCGCGACGGCCACGGCGGAGAGACGGCGCTGTTCTATGAGTCCGACTCGGGCCGCCCGGAGGAGGCGCGGCGCGTCACCTTTGCCGAGCTGGCTGAGCTGGTGAACCGCTGTGCCGGGGCGTTGCGCGCGGCGGGCGTGAAGGCGGGCGACAGCGTTGGGCTGTATGCGCCGATGCAGGTGCCGACGGTGGTGGCGCTGTTCGCGACAATGAAGATTGGCGCGCGTTTCGTCCCGATTTTCTGCGGCTACGGCGAGGAGGCGCTGCGCGAGCGGCTGGCATCGTGCGAGGCGAAGCTGCTCTTCGCCTGCGGCACGCTCACGCGGCGCGGCAAGCCCACCGACACGGCCGCCATCGCGCGCGCCGCTGCGGCGAAGGTGCCGTCGCTCACGCGCACCGTCTGGGTGGACACGCTGGATTGGGACGCATTTCTCGGGACGGGTAGGCCGGTGATCGCGAGCGCGCCCAGGGCGGCCGAGGATCCATGCCTGATCATCTACACGAGCGGCACGACGGGGCGGCCGAAGGGCACGGTGCACACGCACGCGGGCTGCCTCGCGCAGACGGGGAAGGAACTACGCTACGCCTTCAACGTGCAGCCCGGCGAGCCGTTCTTCTGGGTCACGGACATTGGCTGGATGATGGGACCGTGGGAAATCATCGGCTGCCTGCTCTATCGCACGCCGATCGTGTTGTTCGACGGCGCGCCGAATTACCCGACGGGCGACCGCATCTGGGAAATCTGCGCGAAGCTGGGCGTCGTCACGCTCGGTTGTTCGCCCACGTTGATCCGCCTGCTGATGCGCAGCCACGATGGCCGCGGGCCGGGCGGCCACGATCTTTCGAAGCTGCGGGTGCTCGGTTCCACCGGCGAGGTCTGGGACGAGGCGAGTTACCTGTGGTATTTTGAGCACGTCGGCATGAAGCGCTGCCCGGTGATCAACATCTCCGGCGGCACCGAGATCCTCGGGTGCCACGTCTCGCCCACGCCGCTCACGCCGCTCAAGCCCTGCTCGGTGGGCGGGCCGAGCCTCGGTATGGATGTGGCGGCGTTCACCGACGAGGGGAAGCCCGCGCCCGCCGGCACGATGGGGCATCTGGTCTGCCGCCAGCCCGCGCCATCGATGACGCGCAGCTTTCTCCACGACGACGCGCGCTACCTGGAGACGTATTTCCAACGCTTCCCGGGCGTGTGGTATCACGGCGACTGGGCGAAAGTGGACGAGGACGGCCAGTGGTTCCTGTTCGGCCGCACGGACGACACGATGAAGGTCGCCGGCAAGCGAGTGGGGCCGGGCGAAGTCGAGGGCGCGCTCGCGACGCATCCTGCGGTGAGCGAGGCGGCGGTGATCGGCGTGCCAGACGACATCAAGGGCACGGCACTGGTGTGCTTCGTGGTGTTGAAGCCAAGCCACGGCGGGGGCGCCGCGGCTCCAACGGAAGCTGAGTTGATTGCGCAGGTGGCCAAGCAACTCGGCAAACCGCTGGCGCCGAAACACGTCTTTGTCATCCCCGCGCTGCCCAAGACCCGCAGCGGCAAGATTGTGCGCGCGGCGATGCTGCGCGTCTTCCTCGGCCAGCCGCCGGGCGACATCACCAGCATCGACAACCCGGCGGCGTTCGAGCCGATCGCGGCGCTGGCGGGGAAATAGCCGACCGCGGGTGTGCCTGCCGCGGTCAAAATCGGCCTACTCCGTTTGGAGTAAACAGGCGCCCCAAGTCCTGCGCAGTCTCCGCCAAGACATGCACAGTTCCGGGCGGCGGTTGGGCTATCATGGGCCAACCCCAACGCCCGGTCTCCGGGCCCCCGCGCCATGTCCGCTTCCGTCCGTCCCAAACCCTACCTCGAGCCCCAATATTGCAAGGGCTGCCTCCGTTGCATCGAGGCCTGCCCACGCGATTGCATCACGCCGGGCTCCGCCATCAATCCCGCCACCGGCCTCGTGCCGGTTGAGCTGCACCTGGAAAATTGCAACGGCTGCACGCTTTGCCTGCAGGCTTGTCCCGAACCGTATGGCCTGCGGCTGGAGACCGACCGGGCGGGACTCGAGGGCGAGTTCGTGCTCGAGGACCCGGCCAAGCTGTTCGGCGAGAAGTGCGTGCCGAACCACTCGGAGGGCGACCTGCCTGACGACCGGCGCGCGCTGCCGGACTGTGAGCCGCTGGTGCTGAAAGGCACTTACGCCACCGCCATCGGCGCGCTGCTGGCGGGTTGCCGCCACGTTTTTGGCTACCCGATCACGCCCAGCACCGAGGGCGCGGAGCTCATGGCGCGCATCCTGCCGAAGCTCAACGGACACTTCGTTCACGCCGTGAGCGAGGTCGCCGCAGTGAACATGATGTATGGCGCCGGGGGCGCCGGGCTGCCGTGCATGACCTTCACGAGCAGCCCGGGCTTCAGCCTCATGCTCGAGGGCGTCAGCTACATGATCGGCGCGGAAGTGCCTGGCGTGTTCGTCAACATGATGCGCGGCGGACCCGGCCTCGGGAACATCGCGCCCGAGCAGACCGACATCAAGCTGGCCTGCCGCGGCCTCGGCCATGGCAACACCCACGCGATCGTCCTCACGCCGAGCACGCCGCAGGAGATGCTCGACCTCGCGATCGACGCGTTCGCCCTGGCCTTTCGTTACCGCAATCCCGTCATCCTCCTCGGCGACGGCTACCTCGGCCAGATGACCGGCAAGGTGCGGCTGCCGGCGTCAATGATCCGGCCCGGCCTGCCCGCGTGGGCCGTGTGGGGCGACCGCGCGCACCGGCACAATCTCATCAGCTCCATCGCCCTCGCCGAGGCCGACCTCGAGGACCACAACGAGCATCTCAACCGCAAGTATGCCGCCATCACTGCCTGCGAGCAGCGCGTGGACTGCTACCGCTGCCGCGATGCCGAGGTGTTGGTCGTCGCCTGCAATACGCCCGCCCGCATGGCCAAGGGCGCGGTCGAAACCGCGCGGGAGAACGGTGTGAAGGCCGGCCTCTTCCGCCCGATTACGCTGTGGCCCTTCCCAATCGATGCGCTCGCGGAAATCATGCCGGGAGTCCGGCGCATCGTGGTGGTCGAGGCTGGCCCAGGGCAGCTCGAGGACGAACTCCGGCTGGCCCTCAGCCACGCCAACATCGCGCCGCCGCCGATTGACCACGTGCGACGCTGCGGCGGCAACCTGCCGGCGCAGGACGAAATCCTGGCGACGCTGCTCGCCCGCGAGGAGGTGCTGTCATGAACGCGTTCTACGAAAATTTTCAACGTCACTCCCACGGCGAGGGGCTCAAGGCCCACAGCACGCACTACTGCCCCGGCTGCGGCCACGGCGTGGTTCACCGCGACCTTGCCGCTGCCATCGACGAGCTGGGCATCCAGGACCAGACGGTGCTGATCAGCCCCGTCGGCTGCGCGGTGTTCGCGCATTACTACTTCGACGTCGGCAACTCGCAGGCCGCCCACGGCCGCGCGCCCGCGGTCGCGTTGGGGCACAAGCTCGCGCATCCCGAGGCGGTCGTCATCAGCTACCAGGGCGACGGTGACCTCGCGTCGATCGGCCTCGCCGAGACCATCTCGATCGCGCAGATGGGCGTGCCGATCACGGTCATCTTCATCAACAACGCCGTCTATGGCATGACCGGCGGCCAGCTCGCGCCGACTTCGCTGATGGGCCAGAAAACCACGACCACGCCCGAGGGCCGCGGTCCCGCGATGGGCCAGCCGCTGAAGATGGCGGAGCTCATCGCCCAGCTGGATGGGCCGGTTTATGTCGAACGCGTCGCACTGTTCGACGCCCGCGAACGCGTGAAGGCCCGCAAGGCCATCCGCAAGGCGCTTACGAACCAGATCGAGGGCCGCGGTTATTCCTTTGTCGAAATCATCGCCGAGTGCCCGACGCACCTGAAGATGACGCCGCAGGAGGCGGAGGAGTGGGTGAAGACGAAGATGGCTCCGGTTTATCCGCTCGGCGTGAAGAAGGACTTGACGGTCGAGCCGTGGTTCAAGCCTGGCGCGCCGGTGTTCGAGCCCACGCCACTCCTGGAACTCATCGGCGCCGAGCCCAGCGCCGACGTGGACGCGCACGCTCCGCCGGCCTGGCCCGCGCATCTCCCCGCCCGGGACATCGCCATCAAGCTCGCGGGTTCCGGCGGCGACGGCGCGCAGACGGCGGCGCTGCTGCTCACCCGCGCGGCGATCGCGCAGGGCTACGACGCCACCGACATCCCGAGTTACGGCCCCGAGAGCCGCGGCGGCACGTCGTATGCCGACGTGCACCTTGCCGAGCACGAGGTGTTGAACCCGGCAGCTCCCATGCCGCATGTGCTCGTCGCCTTCAACGCGCCGAGCCTGTCCAAATTTGCCGCCATGGTGAAAAAGGGCGGCGTGATCCTCTACGACAGCACCATCATCACCGCGCCGCCGCTGCTGCCCGCGCACCTGCGGGTTTATCCGGTTCCCTTCACGCGCATCGCGACCGAACTCGGCCGGCCCGTGGTCAAGAACGTCGTCGCGCTCGGCGCCCTGCAGGCTGCGCTGCAGATTTTGCCCGAGGACAGCGTGGTCGACACGCTGCGGCATGTGTTGCACGACAAGCCGGCCGTCCTGCCCCTCAACGAGGCGGCGTTCGCCGCGGGTCGTGACGCAGTGGAGGCGCTGCTCCTGCCCGCATGAACTCCGACGCCGCAGTCCTTCCGGAACCGGCGGTCCGAGGCAGCTTTGTCGGCGAGGCCGAGGCCTATGAGTTGATCCTCCGCTCCGGACTCGAGCCGCCGCGGCACGCGGTGATCGGCAAGCCGCTGCCGTTCGCAGCCGGCGAACCGGTGGTGCTCAAGGGGCTGGGTGAGGAACTCTGGCACAAGTCGGAAGCGGGCGCGGTCGAGTTCATGACGTTTGCGGTCACGCCCGTCATCACCGCAGCGCACATGATGGCCCGCCGGGTCGAGGACGCCGGCCACCGCTGGATCGGAGCGCTGGTCTGCGAACGCATCGCCGTGGCGCACGCGGATGGATTGCCGTCGGAAGGTTTTGTGTCCCTCGCCCGCGGCGAGGCGGGCTGGGTGGTGCTGTGCGGCTTTGGCGGACTGCAGGCCGACGCGCTCGCCGCCGCGGCTCCGCCGTTGCGCTGGCCGCTGGCGCTCGTCCAACCGGCGGACGCCCTCGCGGAACTGAAGGCGCATTTGCTCGGCCGGATCTGGCTGGGCCGGCTGCGCGGCACGACGCCGCTGACCACCGAGCCCCAACTGGCCGAATTCATCGAGGCGGTGTGGCGGCTGGCAGCGCTCGCCGAGACGGACGGAATCAACCTGCTGGAAATGAATCCCGTCGTGCTCGATGAGATCGGGCAACCGCGGCCGGTGGACGCGGTGGGCCGCCGGGGAGCGATGCCAAAACGGCGTTTGCCGCCTCCGGGTGCATTTCTGCCGGCGCTGCGTCATCCCCGCCGTGTCGCGCTCGCCGGTGTGTCGGAAAAGCCCGGCGGCGTGGGCCGCGTCATCCTGGAAAATCTCTGCCGGTGTCCCGCGCTGGCGGGCGCCATCACCCTCATCAAGCCCGGCCAGGCTGAATTGCTGGGCCTGCCATGCGTGCCGGACGTCCTGGCGCTGCGAGCCGCGCCCGTGGACCTGCTGGTGCTCGCGTTGCCCGCGCCCGCGGCGGCGGCGGTGCTGACAGCCCTTATCGGACAGGGAGGCGGGGCGAGCGTGGTCGCGCTCGTTTCGGGTGGCCTTGGCGATGGGGCGGATGTGACGGGACTCGGACGTCAACTGGAGGAACAGCTGCAGGAGGCACGCGCGGCGGGGCGGTGGACGCCAACGGTGCTCGGGCCGAATTTTCTGGGGCATTGGGTGCCCGCGCTCCAACTCGACACGTCCTTCATCCCGGCGGAGAAACTCACCCCACCGAGGTCTACCGGAGGCGACTTGGTGCTGCTCAGCCAGAGCGGCGCGTTCCTGCTGTGCCGGCGCTCGCGCGCGCTGCGGCTACGTTTCGGCCTAGGGGTGGCGCTGGGCAACCAGATGGACGCGGCGCTGCCGGATTTTCTGCGGGCGCTGGCGCGAGAGTCCGAGTGCGGTGCCGTGGCGGCCTACGTCGAAGGATTTGGGCCGGGCCAGCTGCTGGCGACGGCGAAGGCCGCGCAACGGCTGCACGAACGGGGAATCCCGGTGCTGATGCACCGGGCGGGGCGCACGCCGGCGGGACACGCGGCGGCGGCGAGCCACACGGGCGCGATGGCGGGGGACTGGGACCTCGAGCAGACGTTGCTACAGCGCGCGGGCGTGAAACTTTCGGCGTCGATTGCCGCGTTCGACGCCGCCCTCGAATGGCTGGGCACGTATCCCGCGACTCCGCCCGGCCCGGTGGCGTTGGTCACCAACGCCGGATTCGAAAGCGTGAACGCGAGCGACCTGCTCGCCCAGGGACTTGATGCCGCCGTGCTGACACCTGCGGCGAAGGAAGAACTGGCCGCGCTGCTGGTGCGTCACCAGCTCAACACCCTCGTGAATCCCCAGCTGCCACTCGACCTGACCCCGATGGCCAGTGAAGACGCCTTTCTCGCCGCGGTGGACCTGGTGCTTGGCTCTGCGGCGTTGCTGATCGTGGGGCTGGTGCCGTTCACGCGCCGGCTTAACACCGCCCGGCCGGACGCTGCGCCGTTCGCCGCGGCGCTGGCCAAGCTGGCGGCAAAACACGGCAAGCCGGTCGCCGTCGCGGTGGACGCTGGGCCGGACTACGACGGTTATCGCTCGGCGTTTGGCGAAGTTGGGCTGGCGGTGTTCGACCGCGTGGAATCCGCGCTGCTGGGACTGCGCACGCTGCGGTGACGTCTAGATCAGCGGCGGCTTGGGCAGGAGCTTCGAAACGACGGTGAGCAGGACGATGACGACCAGCGCGAGGGCGCCCCAGAAGACGTAACCGCCCTTGAGGCCGGCGAATGTGTTGTGTGCGGCGTAGTTTGTTTCGCCCGCGCCGAGGGTGGCGATGTTGCGACTGGAGGTGAGCAGCTTTTCGGCGACCAGGCGAAGATCGTAGCGCGGCGTGGTGGCGTCCTTGTTGCCGTAGATCAGCGAGAAACCATCGGTGTCCGCGACTTTGAAGATCAGGCGCGCCACCGGATACACGACCTGCACGCTGTCGAGGGAGATCGCGGGATTGTCGCCGTTGTCGGTCTCGATCCAAAGTGTGTCCGTCCGCATCCGGTCGAGGAGGTCAAAGACGCGCGTCAACGGCACGCCCGGCTCGGGCGTCCGGCTCCAAGCGCCGCTGGCGAGGAGGTTTTCGTAGGTGCGACCCTCCGGCGTGCTGACTTTTTCGTAGATGCGGAATTCGCGCGAGAAGAGCGGCGTGCGCGACGACAGCACGAGCCGGCGCAGCGGGGCGCCGGCGTGGGGCAGCTGCAATTGCCACACGCTAACGGAGCGGCGCTTCGGGTCGGGCGCGGCGGCCGGGGAAAGATTCAGCGAGCGCGCGAGGCCGGGCAGCTCGAGGACGTAGGGGATCTGGTTGCCCTCGCGGAGCAGCCGCAGGTCGCCGAAGTCCGCGCGGGACCGGGCGAGGGCCTCGAGGTCCAGCTCCAGCTCCTGCACGCCGGCGTGTTGAATGCCGACTGGGCGGCGGTCGGGCCAGTCCGCGGCGTCGAGCGGGGCGCCGGCGAGGGGCACATCGGGCAGCGGGGCCTCGGCGAGGGACTCGCGCGGGTGGTAGTTGGGCATGGCTTCCATCGCACCCGGGACGACGACGGTGGCGCCCGCGGCGCGCAGCTGGTCCGCGAAACCGGCGAGGTCGTAGTGCGGCGAGCCGGCCTGGGGATTGCCCGAGAGCAGCGCGAAACGGCCGAAGGCGGGCGCCATGAAGAGGAGATTGACCGGCCAGCGTTGCAGCCGCACGCCGTCCAGCGCCAGCGGGGGTGAGTCGCCGTTGAAGATGTGCACGAGGACCTCGCGCGTCGGGGCGGTGAAATTCAACGGCACCTCGAGCTGCGCGCGCGCCGGCGCGCCGTCGAGGGCGACACGGTAAATCGTGCCCGCCCCGACGGTGCGCTCGCCGGGCACGGCCTCGCGGACTTCGCGGACGGTGACGCTCACGCGCCGCATGAACAGCGGCTCCTTGGTATCGAAGGTGAGTGCGGCCAGCGGCAAGTGACGGCCGGCGAGAGCCAGCGTAAGCACGGTTTCACCGGCGAATTCCTCACGCCGGGTGATCTGTGCCTCCACGGGCAGGAGGGCCGGCGCGGGTGCGGCGGCGAGGCTGAGCCACGCGCCGGTGAACGGCATCGCGCCGGCGCGGTCGCCGGACACCGCGATGCGCACGAAAGCGGCGGTGCGCTGGCCAAGCGGCAGGGTGAGTTTCTCGGCGCCCCACTGGCGGAAAAGCGGGAGGCCCGAGTCGAGCTGGGTCCACTGCACGCCGTCGTCCGAAAGCTCCACACGCGCGGAGCGCAGGAAGAACGGATGCGGCGTTTCCAGCGTGACGGCGGCCAGCGCGTCTGTCGTGCCGGTGGTGAGCGTGAGGACGGTCGTGCTGCCCTCCAGTTTCACGCCGAAGGCCGACGGCCGGACCGTTTGCGCGAGTGGCACGGGTGGGCGGTCCAGCAGGGAAGGAATTTCGCGGCCGGTCGCATCGATGACGCGGAGGTCTTCCTGGCGCGGGCCGGCGGCGTCGAAGGAGGCCGCGGTCAAGTCCACGCGGATGAGTCCCGGGGAGGAGATCAGGAGTTCCTGCCGATGTGACCACTCCGTCGGCACCAGCACGGCGCCGAGTGGCGTGGCGGCGGCGAGGGCGAGCAGCAGGGCGAGGCGGTCAAGTCCGGGGCGTCTTTTCATTGCTCGGCAGGAAGCGTTGGTAGGCGAAGGAGGCGAGGATGGCGACGGCGGCGACGGCAAAGAGCGCGCCGACGCGGTAGAGTTGGGCGAGCTGGGCGAGGTCGTGGAAGAAGAGCTTCAGCAGGGCGACGCTGAGCAGCGCGATGGCGGCGTAGCGCGCGAGGCGGGCTTCCTTCCAGATGCCGGCGACCAGCAGGCCGAGGGCGAAGAGGGACCACGCGATCGTGTAGGTCATGTCGCGGGCGAAGCTGCCGGAGAATTGCCACGTGAGGGCGCGCGCGCCGACTGGGGTGAAGTAGTCGGCGATCTCGACGTTAAGCAGGACGAACGCGAGGATGACGCCGAGGGTTTGGAACAGCGGCGGGGCGTTCACACCGAGGATGCGTTCGCGCGGCGGCGCAGCCAGCCGGGCACCCACGAACAGCGCGGCGATTGCGAGGCCATAGGCGTAGAGATACCAGTTGAAAATCGCGACGTCACTCCGCGGGTGGTAGGCGAAAACGGCGGGATTGAGCGCGAGCCGCACGAAAGCCGTGACCAGCAAGACGGCGCCGGTGGCGCGCAGGCCCGGGTGCGGCACGCGGTGAAACAGCCAAAGCAACGCCGCGCCCTCGAGCGCCCACGCGACGGTGAGCCACTGGCGTTCGAACTGGATGGGGAAGATGAGCGTGATGAAGAACAGCGTCACGCCGCCGAACCACGCGAGCTGGTTGAGTCGCGCGGGTTGTTCCGGCGGCGTGAGCCGCAGGACGACAAAGAGGCTGAGCAGTGGCGCGAGCGCGAAGAGGGCCGGGATCGCACCGAGCAAATCGGCGGACCAGTCCGGCTTCAGCGCCTGGTAAACCATCCAGAAATGGGCGAGCCCGCTCAGCGCGGCCACGGCCCACGGCCCGGTGAGCCGTTGGAAAACCCCGCGGAAGAGGAACGGATACACCGCGAAGATCGCATAGAAGAGAAGATACCAGCCGAGCGGGAGCTCCGCGCGGGACAGCGCGCGATAATGGTTGTGCCACGCAAACTCGAGCGCGGCCATGCCGACGAGGGCGCAGACGGGCAGCCATTCGATGACAAGCAACCGGGCCAGCCCGAGCGTGAGCACGACCAGCAGCAGCCCGAGGCCGAACACGGCCGACGGATCAGGGATCCAGAGCCGCTCGCACGCCATGATGAGGAGGACGAACGGCAGGAGCGACGCGAACGCGGGCAGTTGCGCGCGGGCGTCGCCGAAAACCCCGGCGAGCGGCCCGCCGTCGGCGGGAAGTTTCGCGCCGAGCTTGCGCACCAACCACAGGCTCGTGACGAAGAAGAACACGGCGAAGCCGGCGATCACCAGCAACAGGGATGAGTCGAGGGCGGCGGTCACCGGCAGGCGGAAAATACACAGGCCGGTGGCGATCAGCGTGAGGACGAGCACGGCCGCGACGGCGGCGAGCGACGCGCTCAGCACGGCGAGCCCGATGGCGAGCACGTCCACGAGCAGGATGGCAGGCCAGATCAGCAGTGACACCGCCTCGAGCTTGAAGATCGGCCCGAGCATCAGGAGCAGCGTGAGCGGCGGAAAGAGCTGGCTCCACCACGTTGGCGTGCTGGCGGGCCGCTGGCGTTCCAGCAACAACGGGAAGGCGGAATGCAGGGCGGCGAACACGAGGAACGCAGCCAGGGCGATGGGAAGCAGATCGTCGGTCAAGTGTCCGCCGGTCCAGAACGCCAGCAGCGCGAACGACACGAATCCACCCACGAGATGAAGGCGCGGCAGCGTGTCGTCCCGCCAGCACTGGATCATCAGCGCCGCGTCCACCAGCAGCACAAAGCCCAGGTAAAGTCCGCCCCGCGCCGCGACGGTGGGGTAGTCGAGGAACGCAAACGCGAAGCCGAACGCCACCAGCGGTATCACCGCCGCGGACAGCGAGAGCAGGCGGTCATGCCAGTCCCATCGGCGGGCGAGGTCGTTGGCGATGATAAACAAGGCCGAGAAACCCAGGCAGACAATCATGGCCGTGGAGGTCTTTTCCGGCGCGTAGAACTTAGCGGCCCAGCCGATCATCAGCAGCGCGGTTCCGCCGGCACCCAACGGCACGAGATAGAACCAGCGGCGTCGCAGCGCCACCGAGATCAGCCCCACGTCCAACAGCGCCAGGTAGCTGAACAACCCCGGGGGATTGTCTTGGTCGGTGCTGATCAGCCTCGGCGTGAGGAAACCGCCGAGGATGCCGAGGATGGCCACGACGGGCGCCCCGAGGCGCACCGCGATGACGAAGGCCGTCGCCGTGATCAGCGACATCAGTACGAAGCTCGGCACCGGGCCAAAGAACGCGAAGTGGTAGATCGAGTTGCAGGCGAACGTGACGGCGTAAAGCGACACGACGCCGCTCGCGATGAGCGTCTGCGACGTGACGCGGAGCCGATCCGACGTGATCTTCAACCCGCCCACGATCAGCCCCGCGCCCAGCAGGAAGCCGAGGGCGACGCGCACTTCGGGCGGGATCAGGTCGTGCTCGAAGGAGTATTTGACGAAGAACGCGACGCCGAGAAACAGCGCGAAACCGCCGAGCCACGCGAAGAGCTTGGCGCCCATGAATTGCTCCCAGTTGATGCCGGAAGGCGCGGGTGCCGGCGGAACATACACTGGCCGGGACGCCGCGATCACCGGCGGCAACACCGGCGGCAGGTCCGCCGGGACGGACTGAGGTGCAGGCGCGGGCAGGGGAATGCTGACGACGGGCGGGGCGGAGACGACGACCGGCTTGGCCGGCGCGGGCGCCGGCGGTGGGGTGACCGATTGGGGCGCGGGAGCAACCGCGGGCGCGGGTGCGGGGGCGACGGGGGACGATTTCAGCTCGGCGCGCAGGGCCTGGATTTCCTTTTCTAGGAAAGTGAGCTGCTGTTGCAGGATCTCCTGGTCGCGCCGCTGCTGGGTGATCTTGATGATCGTCCAGATGGGCAGGACGACGACCGCCGCGATCAAGTAGAGGGCCAACAAGACGAAGAAGGCTTCCATGGTGGGGCGCGGACCGGCTTCATCTCTGAAGGGCACGGCAGAGCTTGGCAAGAGCCGCGCAACCGTGGGACTAGACAACGCCGCGCGTGCGGGCCAGCGTCGGGCTGCGATGCACCCCCTTACCCCTGTCTCGCGGCGCGGCGCCGCGTGCGCGATGTTGCTGGCGCTGGCGCTCCCGCTGGCGGCGGCCGAACCCCCGGCCCGGCCGCACCGGTTGATCCTCGACCATGACGGCCACGCGCAATTCTCCACGCTGACGACGGACTTTCGCGCCGACATCGACGAGCGCATCCGCGAAATCCCGCCGAACGTCACCACGTTCCTGCTCTGCTGCGGCGCGGGCCGGTTTTATTTCCCGACGAAGATTGGCCTGGTGGATCCACGATTGAAGCAACTCAACGCAGAGCATGCCAAGGGCAACGACCCATTTGGCTACTTCCTGGAGAAACTCCACGCGTCGGGCCGCGAGACGTTCATCACCTATCGCATGAACGACGTGCACAATCCCACCGACGCGGATCACTGGAACATGCCGCTGGTGCGCGAGCAGCACCCCGATGTCATCGCGCGGCCCGAGGCGGCGGCGCGGGGCGACCCGGAGTGGATGAACTGGAGCCTCGATTTCTCACAGCCGGAGGCGGACCACTATCTCCGCGCGATGCTGACGGAGGTCGTGGAGCGATATGCGAAGTCCATGGACGGCCTGCAGCTCGACTGGATGCGTTTTCCCCGGCACCTGTCCGGCGTGGGCGACGAGGTGTGGGCGAAGCGGGAATATCTCACCCGCATCGTGGAGTTCGCGCGCCAGCTGACCCAGAAACACGGCCTGAAGCTGTCGGTGCGTGTGCCGAGCACGCCGCGCGGCTGCCGGGTGCTGGGCGTGGACGTCGAGGACTGGGTGAAACGCGGGCTGGTGGACTTCGTGACGGTGTCGGAGTTCCTCGACACGGATTTCAGCATGCCGATTGGCGAGTTCCGGAAAATGTTCGGGTCGGCGATGCCAATCTACGCGTCGGTCGAGATCGAGCACGGCTGGCAGCATCACAACGCGGAGTCGCTGCGCGCAGCGGCGACGGGCCTGTATGCGTGCGGAGCGGACGGCATCAGCCTCTTCAATTTTGTCGGCCATGCCGACTTCGGCGTCGTGCCCTACGAATGGATCGCCGGGCTCGAGTCGCCCTCCACGGCCGCGCGGAAGCCACTGCTGTTTTCGCTGCCGGTGAACAAATACCGCAAGGAAATGGACCAGCCGGCGGTGCTGCCGGTGCAGATCCCGGCACACAGCGCGGTGACGCTGGCTTTGAACATTCCGCCGCTGGCCCTGCCGGCTTGGCGGGCGCGGATTCTCCTCAACACGGACGCGCCGCTCGCGGTGGCGATCGATGGCCGCGCCCTGGAGCGGGTGCCGACGATTCACCCGCCGGAGCTGTTCCTCGAATACATCGTGCCGCCGAACAATTTTTCGAACGTCAGCAGCCACCGCCCGACGCGCGACCAGTCACAGTTGTATCGGTTTGACTCCGCGCTGCTGCAGCCCGGGGCTAACACTCTCGAGCTGCGCAACGAGACCGATCAACCGGTCGAAGTCCGCCGCGTAAACCTCGGGCTGTGGTGAAGCTGCCCACGGAACACACGGAGGACACGGAAACCCGATCTTCTACTTCCGTGTCCTCGGTGTGTTCCGTGGGCTAAATCAGTGTTCGTGGGTTTCGTCGTCTCACCGCGCGGTCCAGCCGCCGTCGATGGGGATGGCGGCGCCGGTGATCGATTTGGCGGCGTCGCTGCAGAGGAAAACGGCGAGGGCGGCGATGTCCTCGATCTCGACGAAGCGCTTCGTCGGCTGGACGGCGAGGATCACTTCCTTGATCACCCGCTCCGGCGGCAGGTTGTTCACCCTGGCCTGGCTTTCGATCTGCCCCTGCACCAGCGGAGTCAGCACATAGCCGGGACAGATCGCGTTGCACGTGATGCCGACCTCGGCGACCTCGAGCGCGACGGACTTGGTGAGGCCGACCTGGCCATGCTTGGCGGCGACGTAGGCGGACTTGAACGGCGAGGCGACGAGGCCGTGGGTCGAGACGAGGTTGATGATGCGGCCCCAGTTGCGGCGCTTCATGCCGGGCAGGGCGGCGCGGATGGAGTAGAAACTGGCGTTGAGGATGACGTCCTGGATCGCCGCCCAGCGCTCGAGGGGAAAGTCCTCCACCGGCGAGACGAACTGGATCCCGGCATTATTGATGAGAACGTCCACGCCGCCGAACGCCTGTTCCGTCGCCGCGACCATCGCCGCCACCTCGGCGGGTTTGCTGACATCGGCGGGGTGATGAAGCACCTGCACGCCAGTCGCCGTGGCGAGTTCGCGGCGCAGCAGCTCGATCGCCGCGGCGTCGCCAAAGCCGTTGAGCATCACGTTGGCGCCGGCCCGCGCCAGCGCGCGCGCAAGCCCCAGGCCGATGCCGCTGGTGGAGCCCGTCACGAGGGCGGATTTGTTTTTGAGCATGGGGTGGGAAGAAATTCAACTCTGCCCCGGCTGGCGACACTTCGCCAGCCAGTCGACGAGCTTGGTCCACACGGTCTCGACGTCGATGCCGGTGAGGCAGAACGGCTCGGCAAACCGGCAGCGGTCGTAGCAGGGTTTGTAACGGCAGGGACGACCCTCAATCCACTCGGCATCGGGATGCGACGGCGCGAAGAGTTCCGGCACTTGCGGGCCGAAGATGGTGAACGTGGGCACGCCGCAGAACGCAGCGATGTGGCCGGGACCTGAATCGTTGCCGAAGAACGCCACGGCGCTGGCAATCGTGTCGACGAGTTCGTCCATGTTGTCCACCGCGTGCGCCTGCGCCTCGCCGAGTTTTTGCCAGGCGGCCACTTGTGGGCGGTCGCAGAGCACGACGGGGTCCCAGCCCTGCGTGCGCAGCCGGCGCAGCAATTCGGCGTAGCGGGGCAGCGGCCAGACGCGCAGCGGCTGGGACGCACCCGAGTGCAACACCAGGCGGCGCGGGGCGGCGGGCGCTCGCAGGCGCGATGACGCGGCCGGAAGCGCGGGCAGGCCGAGCTCGGCGGCCAGCCGGCGCCAGGCCTCGGGCCGGTGCAGGTGGCCGCCGTCGGCAAGATTTTCATCGAGCAGCCAGCCGGCGCCGCGGCGGCCGTAACCGAGCAGGCGGCGCGGGCGGGCCAGTCGCAGGAATAGATGATCGGAGGCCAGCGGCCAGATCGAGACGGCCGCGGCATACCGGCGCCCGCGCAATTCCCGCAGAATTCGCGCGAGCGGGCGCCAGGGCCAGCGGGGCAGGTTGCGCCCGCCCGAGAACAGCGCCCACGGCGCGACGCAGGGAATCAGTTCCACCTCGGGGACAAACCGCCGCAGCAGCCCGCTCGCGTTCGGCACGGCCAGCAGTGTCACGTCGTAGTGCTGCACCGCCACGCGCAGGAAAGGAATGAGGATGGCGATGTCGCCGATGCCCCGAAACTCCGCCACCAGCAGCGCGGGCCGCGCGCCCGGGCGCGTGCGGTGCACGGGTGGGGTGAACACGACGGGCTCGGCGACGGCGCTCATGGGAACAGGAGTTTCCGCACGTCCGACACGCGGGCCAGGCCGGTCGTGCCGAGCTGGTGAATCACAAGTGACGCGGCGGCCTGGGCCAGCTGCATCGCCTCGTCCAGCGTCGCGCCGGCCGCGAGGGCGAGCGTGAGTGCGGCGGTCACGGCATCGCCCGCGCCGACGATGTCGATCGCGCCGCGGAGCGGCAGCGCCGGCACGTGCACCGCATGCTGGCCGGGCGCCGCGCCGATGATGCCGCGCTCGGCGAGGGTGATGAAGACTGCGTGCTTGCTCGCCCCGGCGAGGCGCTCAGCGCCCACCTTGATTTCCGCGAGGGGCAGCGCGGCGCTCTTGGGATCGATGTCACCGACACGCTGGCTGGTTTTGCCGGGCGCGCCCGCAAGCTGCGTGAACTCGGCCGCGTTCATCTTGAAGACCAGCGGGGGAAAATGCCCGAGCCCGTGCCGGCTGTCCGCGAGGATCACGAGGCGCGGATAAGCGAGGGAGAGCTCCCGCACCGTCTTCAGCACGGAGCGTGAAATCACGCCCGTTCCCGGCACGCCGGCCTGGTCCATGACGATGAGCGCGTCCAAATCCGGCGCCAGGTCGTGCAGCGCCGAGCAGAGTTCGCCCTCCACGTCGCCGGGCATGGGCACCCAGTTCTTGAGGTCGAGACGCGAGAGCTCCACCGGCGACTGGCCGGGCGTGTGCACGAGCGGCTTGGTGTAGGTGAACGTGCGGCGTTCGGGGGTGCGCAGGAAATTGTCCAGCGACACGCCGGGCACGGCGCGCAGCGCGCGGAGCAGCTCGAAGCCCTCGCCGTCCTCGCCGCAGTAGCCGAGAGGCCAGAGCGTGCCGGCGCCGAGCGCGCCGAGATTCTGCACAATGTTGCCCGCCGCGCCGGGCGAGCAGCGGACGCTCGTCACGTTGTGCACGGGCAGGCCGGTCTCGATCGAGGTCTCGGCGCGGGCCGGATCGATGTCGAAGTAGCGATCGAGCGAGAAATCGCCGACGACGCCGACGCGCAAGCGGGCAAATCCAGCGGTCAGGGCGGCGAGGCGCTCAGGGGTCATGGCGGTTCACGCAAACCCATCCGCCGCCGCGCGGCAATCGCGCTTTGCATTTGCGCGTCGGATGCCCAGCCTCGCCGCGATGGCGCAAACCAGCGACGCCCCGCAGGATCTGGAAATCCGTCCCGGCACCACCCGCGGCGCGGAGGGCTTCTTTCGAGTGGGCCAGTCGACGTCCGGCATGTGGCGCCTGCTCGACCCGTCCGGTCGGCCGTTTTTCCTGTGCGCGGTGAACGAGGTGCGAGGCGTGGAGGGTTCGCCGCATGATCCCGCGGCGCGGCTGCGCGGTTGGGGATTCAATGCGCTGGGGGCCGGTGCGGGCGCGCCGTTGCACGAGGAAGGCCTGCCCTGGGTGGGCACCGTGGATTTTTGCGCGGCGGGGGCGTTGATCCACTCAAACGGGGCGCGGTTGCCCGACGTGTTTGATCCGGACTGGCCGAAGATGGCCGCGGCGCGCGCGGGCGAGGCCTGCCTGCCGTGGTGCGAGCGGCGCGAACTCATCGGTTGGCTTACGGATGACCAGCCCGGCTGGGCGCAGCCCGGACCCTCGGGCCGGCCGGGTTTGTTGCAAATTTGCCTGAGCCTGGAACCAGCGTTCGCGGCGTATCACGCGGCGTGGGAGTTTGTGCTCGCGCTGCACGCGGGGCGGCTCGAGACGCTCGCGCGCGCGTGGGCGCAGCCGGGGATCAAGAACAAGGAAGTCGTCCGCGAACTCACGCGGGCGGACCGAGGCATCGCGACGCGCGGCTATGTCCGCGATGATGCGCGCTGGTCGCAGGAATTCGCGCGGCGCTACTTCGCGCTGACGGCGGCGGCGATCCGGGCGCACGATCCGCATCACCTCGTGCTCGGCTGCCGGTTCGGGGTGCCGGCGGGCGCGGCGGTGCTTTCGCAATGCGCGTCGCCGGCGGTGGACGTGCCGTGGATCGACTTGGACGAGCTCGCGCAGGTACCGGCGGGACCGGCCTTGGCGGGGGATTTCACCTGGGTGGACACGCGGTTTTTCGGTGCGCCCGGCGCGCGGCGCGCGCGGGGCCTGACGGCGGTGGAGCGCATGCTGCGCCGCGGACGGACGGCGCTCGAGCGGGCTGCGAGGAATCCGGCGGTGGTCGGCTACGCCTGGAGCCATTGGCGGGACGGCGCGGGTGAACAGCCGCCGTTTGCGCGCGGGTTGGTTCATCCTGACGATACCGAGGCGCGCGAGCACACGGAATTATTGGCCGACCTCAACGCCCGCCTGCCGGCACTGCGCGGCTATTCCCCATGAGCCTCACGATCTGGAGCAATGCGAAGTTCAACAACGCCGTCACGCGGCAGCTCACCGAGGGCACGCGCGGGCACCGGCTGATTTTTTCCACGCAGGCGTCGGCGAATGTGCTGACGGCGGGCGCGGCGGACCCGGCGATGGCGCAGGCGGACATCGCCTTTGGCCAGCCCGATGCGGCGGAGTGCCTGCGCTGCACGAAGCTCCGCTGGGTCGAGGTGACGACAGCGGGCTACACGCGCTACGACACGCCGGAATTTCGCGAAGCATTTCGGGCGCGCGGGTCGGCGTTCACGACGGCATCGGGCGTATTTGCGGATCCGTGCGCGCAGCACGTGCTGGCGATGATGCTGGCCCTCGGGCGGCAGTTGCTGGCGTCACATCGCGACCAATTGACGGACCAGTCCTGGCATTACACGGAACGTCGCTACGACTCGCGCCTGCTCACCGGACAGACGGTGGTGCTGCTCGGATTTGGCGCGATTGGCCGGAGGCTGGCGGAGCTGCTGGCGCCGTTCGGCATGAAGATTTACGCGGTGCGCCGCTCGGTGCGCAGCGAGGCGGGCGTGCACATCATTCCCGAGGAAAAGATCAGCGCGATCCTGCCGCTGGCGGACCACGTGGTGAACATCCTGCCAGACAATGCGGCCACGCGAAACTACGTGAACGCCCGCCGGCTCGCGTGTTTCAAGCCCGGCGCGAGGTTTTACAACGTGGGCCGCGGCACGACCGTGGACCAGGCGGCGCTGCTCGAGGCGCTGAACTCGGGGCGGTTGGGAGCGGCGTATCTCGATGTATTTGATCCCGAGCCGCTCCCGCCGGAACACCCGCTATGGAAGGCGCCGCACTGCTATGTGACGTCCCACACCGCCGGGGGACGCGCGGACCAGGATGAGGCGATTGTGCGGCACTTTCTGGGTAATCTCACTGCGTTTACCCAGGGCAGGGCGATGACGGATCGGGTGATTTGAGGCGCGTTCGACCCCGGAATAGCGCCAGCAAGTTACAATTGGGTGAGCGGGCTGGCCGGAGAGTGTATTCCATTGCGCGATTTTTGAATCCGGGGAATATCGCCGCCCGTAGTTACTCCTATTCCTGATCATCCTTAACCGGCCCAGTGGCCGGCACCCGGGGTGGTCAAACAACCCAAAACACAGTTCAGATATGAATAAATCGACCCGTCTCATCGTCACGGCGGCCGCCATGGCCGGTCTCTATGCTGGTTCACTCGCCGTCCGCGCCCACGCGGCGGACGCCGGTACGCCGGCGGCGAAGGACGACTCCAAGGACAAGAGCTCCTGTAAGGGCAAGGATGGCTGCAACGGCAAGGCCGCCTGCAAGGGCCACAACGACTGCAAGGGCAAGGGCGGCTGCAAGACGGCTGACCATGACTGCAAGGGCAAGAACGACTGCAAGGGCAAGGGCGGCTGCTCCGCGAAGGACATGCCGGCCGACGAGGCCAAGAAGTAAGTTTATCCCCCTCACGCGGCCGGCGCTCGTCGTCGGCCGCGTTTTTTTTCGCCGCTCGCCCGCCCACACCCGCCCCGCCTAGCCTCCGTTCATGCCCGCCAACGCGTTCAATGGCCGCACCGACTACGGCATCGGCATCGGCCTGCGGGTGCCGCATTACGCGCACATCCTGGAGCGGAAGCCCGTCGTCGACTGGTTCGAGATCATCTCGGAGAATTTCATGTGTGGCGGCGGACGGCCGCTCGAAGTGCTAGACCGCATCCTCGAACAATACCGCGTCGTGCAGCACGGCGTGTCGCTGTATTTCGGATCGGCGGACAAGCCCGACCGCGAGCACCTGAAGCGACTCAAGGCGCTGGTGAAACGCACGAAGACGCCATGGATTTCCGATCACCTCTGCTGGGGCAGCGTCGACGGCACCTACACGCACGACCTGCTGCCGATGCCCTACACGCACGCGGCGGCGAAGCGCACCGCGGAAAAGATCCGCCAGGTCCGCGACTACCTCGAGGTGCCGATCTGCGTGGAAAACGTCAGCAGCTACGCGGAGTTCCACGCGTCCGAGATGACGGAATGGGAATTCCTCACCGAGGTCGTGGAGCGCGCCGACTGCGGAATTCTCCTCGACGTGAACAACATCTACGTCTCGTCGAAGAACCACGCTTTCAACCCCTACGATTACCTCAACGGCGTCCCGCACCACCGCGTTGGGCAGATGCACATCGCGGGGCACACCAAGTTCGAAAAATACATTCTCGATACCCACGACCATCCCGTGCTGGACCCGGTGTGGCAGCTCTACGCCCACGCCACGCGCCTCTGCGGCGTGACGGCCACGCTGCTGGAGTGGGACGATCGCATCCCGTCGTTCAACGAGGTGCACGACGAGGCCCTCAAGGCCAACACGTTCATCGCGGAGGCCCACCTTCGCCAAGCCTACGGCGGGCAGGCTTCCACCGTCGTCAAGGCTAAGGCTGCCCAACGTCAACCCCGTGCCCGCCGTGCCCGCGCGTCTTGATTCCACGAGCGACCTGCGCTCCTTCCAGCGCCTGATGAAGGACGCGGTGGTGCGCCCGCTGGGCCCGGGCTACCGTATGCAGAAGCGCTGGCGGGACGGCCGGCCGATGGCCGACGTGGCGGCGGGGTTTGTCCGGCCCAACGACCGGCTGACGGCGTTCGAGCGACTCGAGATCTACAACCGGATGTATTGGTTCCGGATCATCGACAGCTTCCACGAGGACTGCCCCGGCCTGCGCGCCGTGCTGGGCGACCGGAAGTTCGACCGCCTGGCGGTGGCCTACCTGACCAAGCATCCCTCCCGCTCCTTCACGCTGCGCAACCTCTGCTCCCACCTCGAGGAATTCATCCGCGCGGAGCCCCGCTGGACCGCGCCGCACACGGCGCTGGCGCGGGAAGTCGCGCGTTTCGAGTGGGCGCAGACGATGGGTTTCGACGAGGCTGCGCGTCCGGTGGCCCAGCCCGCGGATTTTGCCCGCACCGAGCCCGGTCGGCTGCGGCTCAGCCTGCAGCCCTACATCACGCTGCTCGAGCTGGCCTATCCCGTGGACCGCTTCGTCATCGCGGTGAAAAAACGCGACACCCTCCGCGCCGAGGCGAGCAACGCCACCACGTCCGGCCCGACGGCGGCGCGGAAGCGGCGCGTGGCGCGTCCCCGCCGCGAGCGCTGCTGGGTCGCGGTGCACCGCGTGGACAACGTGCTTTATTACAAGCGGCTCGAGCCGGCCGCCTACCGGATCCTCGCGGCCCTGCGCGATGGCCAGACGCTTGCGCGCGCGGTCATGGCGGGTGGGCGCGGTGTGACGCCGGCGCAGGTGCAGGACTGGTTCGCCCTCTGGGCCAAGCTAGGTTGGCTCTGCCGGCGGAAATAAAGTCCCGCGGGCCCGCTCTCACTCTCATGAACCCCGCCTCCCTGTATCATAAGCTGAATCACCTCCTCGCGCTGCTGGCCGGCCTGCTGCGGCCGCTCTTCCTGCTCGTCATCCGCCTCTACTGGGGCTGGCAGTTTTTCCTGACCGGCAAGGGGAAGCTGACGAACCTGGACCGCCCGACGGATTATTTTGCGAGCCTCCACATTCCCTTTCCGAGGTTTAACGCGATCCTGGTGGGATCGACGGAGATGGTTTTCGGGCTGCTGTTCCTGGCCGGCTTGGGCGGGCGCGTGGTGCCACTGCCGCTGATGACCCTGTTGGTGGTGGCGTACATCACGTCGGAGCAGGCCGCGCTGCACGCGTTTTACTCCGACCCGGACAAGTTCCTCACGGCCACCCCGTTCCTCTTTCTCTTCGCCGTGGTGATCGTCTTCATCTTTGGCCCGGGCAAACTCTCGCTCGACGCGGTATTCGAAAAGAAAACGTCCTCCGCGGAATGACGAAAAACGGGCGCGTCCGGCCGCGCGCCTGAAGCGTATCAAGTCCATGCGCATTCCCCGTCCTCTTCTGCTGTGCATCGCAGCCTCCGGGCTGCTCGCTTTCCTGCCCGCTGTCGGTGCCGCCGGTGAGCCAGCCGCACCTGTCGGCTCGGCGATCACGTGGCATGCGTGGTCACCGGAGATCTTCGCCCAGGCGAAGCGGGAGAACAAATTCATCCTCCTCGATCTGGAGGCGGTGTGGTGCCACTGGTGCCACGTGATGGCGGAGACGACGTATCGCGACCCGGCGGTGACGGGCCCGATGGCTGCGCGCTATCTCGCGGTGCGCGTGGACCAGGATTCGCGGCCGGATTTGTCGAACCGCTACGAGGATTACGGCTGGCCGGCGACGATCATCTTCGCCCCGGATGGCCGCGAGCTGGTGAAGCGCCAGGGCTACGTGCCGCCGCGGGCGATGGCGGCGCTGCTGCAGGCGGTCATCGCCGACCCGACGCCAGGTCCGTCCGTCCGTCCCGAAACGGTGGTCGCCGCCGCGACTGCCACGGAGCTGGGTGACGCCCGGCGCGCGGAGCTGTTGCACGCGTGGGCGGAGGGCTACGACGAGAAGGCAGGCGGGTGGGGCTTCAGCCACAAATTTCTCGACTGGGACAGCGTGGAGCTGGCGTTGCATCGCGCGGGCGCGGACGAGCGCGGGGCGCAGCGGGCGCGCGACACGCTCCGGCTCCAGCGCAAGCTGATCGACCCGGTGTGGGGCGGCGTTTACCAGTATTCGGTGGGCGGCGACTGGAACGAGCCGCACTTCGAAAAGATCATGCAGATGCAGGCGGAGAACCTGCGCATCGACGCGCAGGCCTACGCGCGCTGGCACGATCCCGCTGACCTCGCGAGTGCGCGGGCGATTTACGGTTACCTCCGGAAGTTTCTCACGAGCCCGGATGGCGTGGTTTACACCAGCCAGGACGCCGACCTCGTGCCGGGCGAGCACAGCGCGGATTACTACGCGCTCGACGACGCGGGGCGCCGCGCGCGGGGGATTCCGCGCATCGACACGCACATCTACGCCCGGGAAAACGGCTGGGTGATCGTGGCGCTCTGCCAGCTGGCCGCGGTCACCGGCGATGACAGCTATCGCGCCGAGGCCGAGCGGTCCGCGCGCTGGGTGCTGGCGCATCGCGCGTTGCCCGGCGGGGGATTCCGCCATGACGAAAAGGATGCGGCCGGCCCGTATCTGGGCGACACGCTTTCCATGGGTCGCGCCTTCCTCGCGTTGCACCAGCTCACGCAGGACCGGGCGTGGCTCGAACAGGCGATGGCGGCGGCGCGGTTTGTCGCGGCGCACTTCGCGCGCGGGGCTGAGGCGGGCTTTGCGAGCAGCGACACGACGGTGAACGCCTTTCCGGCTCCGCGGCCGCAGTTCGACGAAAACGTCAGTGTCGCACGCTGGGCCGGCGCCTTGGCGCGGACGTCGGGGCAGGCGGAGTTTCGCACGCTCGCGGCCACGGCGCTGCGCTGGCTGCTTGCTCCGGGTGCGACGGACGGGCGCGGCTTTTACGTTGCCGGCTTGTTGCTGGCCGAGGAGGAATTCCGCACCGACCCCGTGCACGTGGCGGTGCTGGGTCACCGGGACGACCCGGTGGCGCGGGCGATGTTTGCCGCGGGGCTGCGGCTGCCCGACGCACACAAGCTTGTCGAGTGGTGGGACCGGCGCGAGAGTCCGGCGCCGCGCGGCGAGGACATTTATCCCGAACTGGACCGGGCCGCGGCGTTTCTCTGCGCCAACGGCGCGTGCTCGTCGCCGATCCTGACCGAAGCCGCGCTCACCGCGCGGCTGGCGAAGGTGAAATAGCCGTCCTCCGCGCTCAGGCGCGCGGCGGCGGGCGGCACAGGCTCTCGTAGGCGCAGACGACGCCGCCGAACATCAACGGGATGGTGAAGAAGAAGCCAATGAAGAGAGCGATCAGGCCCAGCAGCGCGAGGATGCCGGCGAGCAGCACCACGAAGAACACCCGGAACCATTGCTTGCCGACCACGCGGCGGCTGACCTCCATCGCGGTCCAGGGTCCCAGCCCCTGGTCGATCACGAGCGGGAAAGTGAAAATCCACGACACGCCGAGGTAGATCATGACCAGCACCCCGACGCCGAGCCCCAGGAAGGCCAGCGGGCTGAACTCGGGAAGCGTGTGCAGGTGCTGGGCTCCAGCCGCCACCGTCCTGATCAAGAACATGAAGATCGGCGCGCAGAACACGAGCATGACTCCCAGGGTAATCGCCGCTGTGATCAGCGACGCGAGCATCAGGGGCACGAACGCGAGTGAAAACCCGGCAAACCCATCGCCCACGGTGCGCGGTTGGCCGCGGAGCTTGCCCAGGTAGTAGTAATACAAACCGCCGCAAAACACGCCGTTGAGCAGCAGGCGGCTCAGGATTCCGACCAACGGAATCATCCCGGCGATGGCCTGCGCGAGCAGCACCAGCAGCGTCACGCCGACCAGCGGGAAGAAATTCCCGGTCCACAGCTTGAACGTCCGGTCGAGGCAGCCAAAGACATCGAGCGGGGCCGCGCGGGCGATGAGATCAGCCGCGTAAGCCTTGGGATCCGACACCGTGACAGGCGTGACCGGCGTGGACGCGACTGGCGGGGGTGCGCCGGCGCCGGAAAATTCCGCCAAGTCGCCCAACGTGCGCCACTCCTCGCTACCCACCACCTTGACCTTCGTGCTGAGGTTGGCCCGACCGCTGGCCAGCCAGGTCCGCACCTGTTCCGCGGACACCGGCCCGTATTCCTTCCCGTCCCCGCCAATGATGGTGAACATGATCGGGGATAAAGACAGTGGGGGCCCGGAGCGTCAACGACGCAGGAAACCGGGGAAAATCAGGGTTTGTAGACGACGCCGCCCTTCATCACGAACGACACTTTCATCACGAGCTTGATGTCCGTGAGCACGTCGCCGGGCACGGCCACGAGGTCGGCATACTTGCCGGCTTCGACGGAACCCAGGTCCTTGTCAGCCCCGATGAGTTTCGCGGCCTCGATCGTGGCGGATTGGATCGCCTTCATCGGCGCCATGCCTTCCTCGACCATGTAAACGAACTCGAGGGCGTTGTCGCCGTGCAACGCGACGCCTTGGTCGGTGCCGAACGCGATCTTCACCCCGGCCTGGTCCGCGCGTTGAAAAGTGCCGCGCATGGCCGCGCCGACGAGCAGCGCCTTCGGCACCACCATGGCCGGCAAGGCGCCCGGAATGCGGGCCTTGTCGAGGACCCAGCGGCCCGCGCTGAGGGTCGGCACGTAGTAGGTGCCGTGCTGTTTCATGAGGGCGATGACCTCGTCGGTCATGAACGTGCCGTGCTCGATGGAATCCACGCCGGCCTCGACGGCGCGTTTCATGCCCTCAGTGCCGTGGGCGTGCGCGGCCACCTTGAGGCCGTAGGCGTGCGCGGTCTCGACGATCGCGCGCATTTCCTCGGGCGTGAACTGGGCGTTCGCGGCGTTGGGCGAAAGGTCGAGCACGCCGCCGGTGGCGGTGATCTTGATGAGGTCGGCACCCTCCTTGTAGTGCTCACGCACGGCCTTGCGCGCCTCGTCCGCGCCGTTGATCACGCCCTCCATCGGGCCCGGGTCGCCCATGAGCCTCACGCTCGCGCCGTTGGTCGCGTCGGCGTGCCCGCCCGTGGTCGTGATCGTGCGGCCCGCGGTGTAAATCCGCGGTCCCACGACCCAGCCGGCCGCGATGGCGCTGCGCAGGGCGATGGTCGAGTTGGCGGTGTCACCGACATTGCGGACCGTGGTGAATCCCGCCAGCAGCGTCTTTTTGGCGTTGTAGGCGGCGCGCAGCGCGTAGTCGCCGGGGTTCATCGTGAATCGCTCGCTGTACGTCGTGGGCGACTGCTGGAAATCGAGGTGCACGTGGCAGTCGATCCAGCCGGGCATGACGGTGTCGGCGGTGAGATCGATGATCGTGTCGTTGGCGGTGGCCGGCGTGTAGCCCGCCTGCACGGCGACGATGCGGTCGCCATCAACGACGATCGTCATCTGTTTGCGCGGGGTGGACGCGACGCCATCGATCAGCGCTCCGACGTGAACGAGCGTGTGGGCCGAAACGAGGGTGGTGGCGGCGCCAACCACCAGCGCGGCGAGGAACGGGGCGGGGTAAAGCTTCATGGCCGCAACTATGCGACGGGGCAGAGGGCGGGCAATCGCCGAGTGACCGGCGCGTAGTTGCGCCCCTCAGGGCAGCGCGATCTGGCGGCTCTCCGGCTCGGGATGCTGCCGGTAGAACAAGGCGGTGTGGCCGACGGCACCGACACAGACGCAGCGGCCCTCGTCGGCGATCTGGGCGCACAGGACGGCGCGCTCGTCACGCTCGGTGCCGAGGAAACGCAGCTTCACCAGCTCGTGGGCGCGCAGGAATTTGTTCAATTCGGCGAGGAATGCCGGCGTGAGGCCGCCTTTGCCGAGTTTCAGCGCGGGCTCGAGCGTCTGGCCGAGGCCGCGAAGGTGAGCCTTCTGCGCGCCGGTGAGGGGAAAGTCATACATGGGAGGGCAGGATGGCAGAGCCGGGGGTGAAAGGGAAATTTTTAAGTCGGCGGGGGTTTGGAGACAGGACGTATGGGACCTATGCGACCGATAGGACCTATGCCTGATTCTCCTCAGGCGCCGAAGGTGTCCAACGGCAGCTCGCGCCAGGTGCCGGCGGGGAGGTCGCCGAGCTCGAGAGGGCCGAAGCGGCTTCGGTGGAGCGCGAGGACGGTGGCGCCGGTCGCGGCGAACATGCGGCGGACTTGGTGGTAGCGCCCCTCGGTCAGCGTCACCTCGGCCTCGCGGGGGCTCAGCAATTTCAATTCGGCGGGCGCGCACGGGGTGTCCTCGCCTTCGAGCAGCAGCGTGCCGCTCGCGAATTGCGCCACGAGCTCCGGCGCAAGGTCGCGGTCGACTGTTGCATGATAGACTTTCGGCACCTTGTGCTTGGGCGAAGTCAGCCGGTGGACGAGCGGGGATTGGTCGGTGAGCAGCAGGAGGCCGCTGGTTTCCTTGTCGAGCCGGCCGATGCTGGTAACGACCGGATTGCGCCGGCGCCAGCGCTCCGGGATCAGGGAATAGACGTCCGGGCCCTCGCGCCCGTCGTGCGAGCAGACGAGTCCGACGGGTTTGTGCAGCAGGAGCAGGAGGCCGCCGGGATGATCGAGCGGCTCGCCGGCCACGCGCACGTCGGCGGGATCGGCCTTCTGGCCGAAGTCCTCGGCTGGCACGCCCGCCACGGTCACGCGGCCATCGGCGACCCACGCGCGGGACTCGCGGCGGGAGCAGTAACCGAGGTTGGCGAGAAGCTGGTCGATGCGGCGCATGGGGCGACTCAACCACGAAGCCCGCGGAGCACACGCCGAAATTGATTCTATTCCGGCCGAAGTTCGCCCGTAGTGGGAGCCGCGCGCATGAATCTCCTGCTCCCGCTGCTCGCCGCCCTGCTGGCGGTCATCTCCCTGCTCACGCTGGTGCACGCGCCCAGCTGGATGTGGGCATGGAAGCTGACCATCCTCGCCGGCGAATTCGGGCACTGGCTGCTCCTGCTGCCGCTGGTGCTGGCGGCCGTGGCGGCGGGCGGGCCCGCGGGCAAAGAGCGCACGCTCACGCTCGTGCTCTGCGCGTTTGCGGCCGTCATGTTCCTGCGGCCGGTTTACGGCGCGCAGCGTTTGGCGAAGAGAATTTCGGAGGACCTCGAGGCGGCGTTCGGCGCGGCGCGGATTGACCGGCCTGCCTGGTCGTGGGCGCGGCTGTTCGGCGTGACGCCGACGCGCGCCGCCAACGGGATGATCACGGAAATCTTTGCGCAGCCGGATGGACAGGAATTGAAGCTCGATTTTTACGCCCCGGTGAAAGCGCCGAACACGGCGGGCGGTGCGCCGTGCATCGTGGTGATCCATGGAGGCGGGTGGGATGGCGGGGATCGGAAACAACTGGATGGCTGGAATTCGCGCTGGGCGGCGCGTGGTTATGCGGTGGCCGCCATCAGCTACCGGCTCGCGCCGCAGTGGAAATGGCCGATGCAGGCCGGCGACATCGGGTCCGCCATCGCCTGGCTCAAGGTCCACGCACCCCGCCTGGGCATTGACCCGACGCGTCTTGTGCTGCTCGGACGTTCGGCGGGCGGACAGATTGCCACGGCGGTGGGTTACGGGGCGCGCGATCCCGCGATTCGGGGCGTGATCGCGCTCTACGCGCCGCACGACATGCCGTTCGTCTGGTCGGTCTCGCGCGAAGGGGATGCGCTCAATTCCGCCAAGTTGATGCGCCAATACATGGGTGGCCCCCCGGACGCGGCGAACCAGCCGCTCTATGTTTCCGCCAGCGGCCAGTTGCTGGCGGGGGCGGACTCGCCGCCGACGCTGCTGGTGCACGGGTTGCTCGACACGCTGTCGTGGTACCGGCACAGCGAACGCCTGAGCGCGCGGCTCACGGAGCTGGGCGTGGCGCATTATTACCTGCAGCTGCCGTGGGGAACGCACGGCTTTGACTTCAATCCCCACGGTCCCGGCGGACAGCT
This sequence comes from uncultured Opitutia bacterium, assembly GCA_903862955.1. Lineage (GTDB taxonomy): Bacteria > Verrucomicrobiota > Verrucomicrobiia > Opitutales > Opitutaceae > Opi-474. Next base: position 217,885 of record CAIPAH010000030.1, on the reverse strand, counting down.
GGCCGACTACGCGATCGACCGGTTTCTGGCCACGGTGACAGGCTCGCCGGGATGAGCTTTCCGCCGCCGCACGATTAGGCTCGGCAACGGTTCGGGCTTTTGGGATGGCTTGGGTTCCAGCGAAACCAACCAATTTTATGGCACTTTGGGAATACAAGGTAATCACCAGCGGCAAGGGCGGCTTTGCGACGCCCGCGCTGCTGGAAAAATTCCTCAACGATCTCGGCCGCGAGGAGTGGGAGATTGTCCATTTTCAGTCACCGGCGGACAACATGCTCGCCTTCACGGGCCTCGCGCGGCGCTCGACGCAGCGCGACTGGTCCCTCGAAGACGCCGCCGCGACGGCCGCGAAGGCCGAGGCGGAGAAGCTCCGCGCGGAGTTCGCCGCGAAGTTCCAGGCCGCCGCCGCGAGTTCGCCGGCGGGCGAGGAGAAATCCCCGAGCTTCCTCGAGGAGAAGTCCGCGCCCGACGACGGGTTCCGCAAGCCGGTCGACACCTCGAGCGACAGCGATCCCGACGCAGCGGAGAAGGACGAGTGGGACAAGCTCAACGAGGAAAACGAGCTGCCGACGTTCTTCGATGCGCTCAAGCCGCACATGCGCCGCAACCAGCGGGGACCGGGCATGTCGGTCGGCCTCGATTACCTCGTCAAGAAATGGGAATTGGCGGAAGCCGACGTGAAGGGCGCGCTCGTGGAGTGCGGGATGCAGATCCCCACCGACGAAAACGAAACACCCGTCTACGTGGAATACGACGGCGACCTCTTTTGGGTGAACATCAACCGCCGTGGCGAGCTGTGGATCAACACGCGCGAAAAGCCGCGCCCGGTGTTCCGGGTCGTGAAGGGTACCGCCGTGGCCAGCGACGTGGCGAATCCCTCCCCCACCTCCGCCGAGCCTACGGCGGGCAGGTCCGCCGCTGAGGACGTTTCGGCGGGCAGAGCCGAGGGCGAACAGGCTGCCGGTGAGCCGACGGCGGAACGAAAGGCTGACAATCAGAAACCGAAGCAAGGCGGGGCGAAGCTGCCGGAGGGGCCGGCGTTGTTGGAAAAGATCCGTCCGCACATGCGCCGCAACCGGCACGAGCCGGGCGGTTCGGGCAGTGCGACGTTCCTGTCCCGCGCGCTGCGCTGCACCGAGGCGGACCTCGTGACGGCCTTCAAGTCGCTCGGTCTCGTCGTCCCGGAGAATGCCGCGGACAAGCCCGTGACGATCGAGGTCGGCCCCGACCTGTGGTGGCTGAATCTCGATTCGCGTGGCGGCCTCTGGATCAACGGGCGCGAAAAGCCCGCGGACGCCGGCCCGAAGACGGCTGAGCTTCCGCTCGACTCCGCCGCCGCAACCCCGACTGCGCCCACCTCCGCTGAGCTTACGGCGGGTAAGCCGGGTCCGGTGCTGGCGGCGGTGCGCTTGTTGCTGACGGAAACGAAGCCGGGTGGCTTCTCCGGCAAGACCGACCGTCTCGCCGAGCAGCTCGGCAAATCGCCGGATGACTTTGTGGCCGCGCTCGTGGCGGCTGGGCTGAAGGTGCCCGCGAAGGCGCGCGAGAAGCCGGTGTTCGTTGAGCACGCGGGCGAGATCTTCTGGCTCAACAAGAACGCCAAGGACGAACTCTGGCTCAACGCCAAGGCATCAAAGTATGCTGACGGTGAAGCCAAGAAACCATCCGGCCGCGGGAAGAAGAAAGCCGAAACGAAGGAGTGAGAGTAGTCTAGCCGGAAGCCAGGAAGCCAAGAACCAAGCAGATCGCGGAAGCGCGAAAGTAACAGGCGGTCTGTAGTTTCGCTTTTTAGCTCTTTCGCGCTTCCGCGATCTGGGTTGAAACCCTTGCTTCTCCGTTCCTGGTTTCTTGGCTTCCGGCTAAAAACCAGACTTCCCGCTCAGGCTTGGATGAGCCCCTTGCGGATCGCGAAGCGGACGAGATCCGTCTGCGTCTGCAGGTTCAGCTTGCGCATCAGGTTTGTGCGATGGGTCTCGGTGGTGCGCGGGCTGAGGAAGAGTTTCTCGGCAATCTCGGCGTTGCTCATGCCCTCGGCGGCATACTGCAGCACTTCGCGCTCGCGCGGGGACAGTGACGCCAGCGGGTCGGCGGCCTCGGCAGGTTTGCTGACGAGGGCGCTAATGGCCCAGTCGGAGAGCGGCGCGCTGAGGAAGCGGCGGTTGGCCAGCACTTCCTTGGCGGCGTGCAGGATCTCGGCGGTGTCGGAGCCTTTCAGCAGATAGGCCATCGCGCCGCCGCGGAGGGCCTCGATCACGTAGGGCTCGTCGTTGTGCATCGAGAGGATGAGCACGCGGGTGTGCGGGCTCACGGAGCGCACCTGGCGGAGAACCTCGATCCCGTGCAGGCGGGGCAGGCTGAGGTCAAGGAAGAGCAGGGCGGGCTGGTGTTTCTCCACGGCGGCGACGGCGGCCAGGCCGTCGGAAACCTCGGCGAGGACCGTGAAGTTCCTGTCCGCCTCCAGCACACTGCGCACGCCCTTGCGCACGATCTCGTGGTCATCGGCCAGCACGACGGTGTTCACGTGCGACCTCCGGTTTCGCCGTGGGCAAAGGTGGGCTTGTGCTCGGCGGCGACGCCAAGCGGAAATTCCGCCTGGATCCGCGTGCCCTGGCCAACGCGCGAGAAGATTTCCACGGTGCCGCCCGCGAGCGTCACGCGCTCCGTCAGGCCGGTCAGTCCGATGGACGTGCGCGACTCCAGCACGGCGTCGAGGTCGAAGCCCTGGCCGCGATCCACGATTTCCACGATCAGGCGTCCACCCTCCGCGCCAGGTATGGGTTCGGCGTGGGTCAGGGTCACCGTTGCCGTGTCGCAGCTGGCATGGCGGGCGACATTGGTGAGCGCTTCCTGCACGATGCGGAAAACCACGATCTCGAGTTCGATCGGCAGCCGCTCCTGGGGCAGGGAAACGTCCACGGTCGTGTTCACGTTGGTCTGCTTTTGGAACAACCGGGCATGCCACTCCAGCGCGGCACGGAGGCCGAGATCGTCGAGGATGCGGGGGCGGTATTGCTGCGTGAGCCCGCGCACGTGGCCCATGAGATCGGTGGCGACGGTGAGGGACTCGGCCAGGCTCTCCTGCAGCGCCGCGGCTGGGGCGCCGCTGACGGCGGCCTGTTTCGCGAGGGATTCGAGCTGCATCTTGAGCCCAGTCAGCATCTGGCCGACCTGGTCATGTAATTCACGCGCGATGGCGCGGCGCTCGTCCTCCTGGATTTTGAACAGGCGCTTCGAGAGGATCTGCAGGCGGACGGCGTGCTCGGCGGCGCTGCGCTCGGCCTTCTGACGCACCGCGACCTCCGACTGCAGCTCCTGCGTGCGTGTGGCGACCTGGGCCTCGAGCGAGAGGTTGAGTTCCGCGAGATCGCGCGTGAGGCGCTGGTTGAGCCGCTCGGTGTCGGCGCGGCGGAGCAGGATGTTGAGCGAGAAGACCAGCTCCGAAAGGTAGCCTTCGTTCTGCAGGATGTAGTCCTGCGCCCCGAGCTTGAACGCGGCGACGGCGGTCTCGCCGTCGTTGCGCGCGGCCAGCATGAGCACGGGTGCGTCGACGAAATGGGAGTGGATCTTGCGCAGGGCATCGAGCGGACCCTCTGGGCTGGGATTGGGCCCGACGATCACCGCGTCGAATGCCACGCGGCTGGACAGCGCGTGCTCGAGGCGGTCGACGGCGGACAGCGGCACGAGGACAAAGCGCGGCGCGGTGCGGGCGAAGAACTCCGCGAGGTCCTGGCGCAGCCCCTCCGAGCCCTCGATGAGCAGGATGTGGTATTTCTCCGCGGCGGGAACGGCCGGGCGCGCCACCTTGAGGTTTTTCTGCTGCCGGGCGTGGACGTGGAGGACGATGGCCGGGAGCTCGAGGAACTGCGGGCTGGTCTTGTCGACGCAGTCCACGGCGCCGGCGCGCAGGGCGCGGACGGCGAGCTTCGTCTGGCCCTTGCCGCTGACCATGATCACGGGTGTGGTGTCGCCCCGCGACGCGAGTTCGCTCAGGATGTGGAGGCCGTCGATGTCGGGCATCTCGAAGTCGAGCAGCAGCACGTCGACCCCGCCGCGTTGCATGCGGTCGAGGCAACCGAGGCCGTTGGGGACTGTTTCCAGGATGCACTCCGGCGCCGTCCACGTGAAATACGTCTGGACCACTTCCGAGATCTGCGGGTCATCGTCCGCATACAAAACGCGGATCTTGGCAGTGTTGAATTCGGCAGGCATGGATGAGGCCGTTGGGATTAGTTTTATCGTCCCAATCGGGGTGGGACTCAATCGATTATAGTCCCGCAGGGCAAAAAGTTGCAATAGCCGCAGTGGCGACGGCCAATCTGGGGTAAATCCGTGGGGTAAATACCCTAGCGGAATTCACGCGGTGGATCGCGGGCCGGCCCGGATAGTTAGGTTGGGCTGAAAAGACTATTCTGGGGGCATGAAATCCCCCCGTTCCCACTTCGCAGCCCGCGCCGGATCCGCCTTGATCCGCGTTTTGCCCGCGCTGGCGCTGGTGGGTGGCGCGCTGGGGTTCAGCGGCTGCAGCACGCTGACTGCGAGCCGTAATCTCGACGCCGTCGTGGCCCTGGCCCCGGCGCCGGTGCTGGTGAAGCAGGGTCAGGAACTGCGCGCGGCCGCGGCCGCGGCGTCGCATCTCGCCGGGGCGCAAGCCTTCATCGGCGCGGGCGAGTCGATGGAACCCATTTATGCCAGCGGCACGGCGATTGTGGTCACGCCCTGTGATTTCGCCCAGCTCCGCCCGGGCATGTCCGTGGTTTATGTGAATGCCGAAGGCCGGGGCGTGGCGCACGCGCTGGTCCAGGCGACGCGCAGCGGCTGGGTGGCGCAGGGTGCGAACAATCCCGCCCCCGACGCCGACCTCGTTACCGCCCGCAATTTCGTCGGCGTCATCACGCAGGCCTTCGCTTCGACCGACACGCCGCAGCGCCGGGAAATCGCCGACCGCCTCATGCTGAAGGGCGCGAACGCCCTTCGCGGGCAGGTGGCGCTCAATCTTTCCAGGGCCAGCACTGGGAGCATAATGCTGGCATCGCAGTGATCACCCGCCGCCGGGGGGCGGCGGGTGATTGCTGCCAAATTTGAGGGCAAGGTGTAGGGTGGGGTCAAATGACCCCGCCTTTTGTTTGGGCACGCCAAGGCAACCGCGGATTACGCCGATGGCACGGATGGAACCCTCCGATCCGAATTCTGATCCGCGTAATTCCGTGTGATCCGCGGGCAACAGGGCTGTGGTCTGCTCACGGAGCCCACTTGGGCGGGCGCTTTTCGCGGAAGGCGGCGACGCCCTCCTTCGCCTCGGCGGAATTCCGGGCGCTCAGGTGAAACGCATGGGCGTGGTCCAAGTCGGTGGACACCGGGACAGGCCAGAGTTCGGCGAGGAGTTTCTTCGTCTCGGCGATCGCCTCGGGTCCGCCCTGGAGCAGGGAGCTGACGAGGGTTTTCACCTCAGTGGCGAGCGCAGCTTCGTCGGACACAACGCGGTTCACCAAGCCGATGGCGTGCGCGTGGGCGGCATCGAAGGGCTTGCCGAGCAGCAGCAGTTCGCGGGCGTCGCGCTCGCGGAGTTGGCGGCGGAGAAACGTCATGATGAGCGCGGGCACGAGGCCGCGGCGGACCTCGGGGTAGCCGAATTTCGCGTCCTTGGTGGCGACCGCGAAATCACACGCGCTCATAAGCCCCGCGCCGCCGGCGATGGCCGCGCCCTGCACGGCGGCGATCGTGATCAGCCGCGTCGCCGAAAGCGTGCGCAAACCCTGCGCCACGAGGTCGGCGGAGACGTGGGCGCGGTCGGGCTGGGCGGCTTCCTCGAGGTCGAGGCCGGAGCAGAAGACCGTCCCGGCGCCGCGGAGCACGAGGATGCGCTGGGAGGCGTCGGCCTGCGCGGCGGTGATGGCAGCGCCGAGTTGCGTGAGCAGCTCGACGTTGAGGGCGTTGCGCTTGTCCGGCCGGTTGAGCGTGACGGTGGTGACGGGACCGTCGGTGGAAATGAGGAGAACAGAGGACATCGGTGGAGGGGTGTAACCTTTAAGCGATAAGCTGAAAGCGTTCGGAAGAGGCGGGCTGCGGCCGGGCGAATGAGCTTAAAGCTTATCGCTTCGACACACCTTCGCTGCGTCGACGGGCATCTCCAGCAGCGCCATGCCGAGGGTTTTGCCTTGGGAATCGATCCGCAGCGAGCGGCTGCCACCGCCGGCGAGGATGTCGGGGAGGAGGAAGTTGAGCGCCTCGAGGTTGGGCACCTCGTAGCGCGTGACGGCGCCGACGCCGAGCGGTTTGAAATAAGTTTCCACGGCCGCGGCGGTGAGATACTCGCGCAGCCAGGCGTAGGCGGCCGGCGAGCGGGCGAAGACCGCGACGTTGGCAGAGTTACCCTTGTCGCCGCTGCGGGCATGGGCGATCTCGCGGAGGGGAATCCGGAGTTTTGCCCGCGAATTCCGCGAATCGGCGCGAATGGTTTTGGATTTATTCGCGCTCATTCGTGTGATTCGCGGGCAACGATTGGACGATGGGTTTGACGAGCGACTTGGAGATCAGGCCGGGCCAGTAGCCGAAGATGGGGAGGACCTTGGGCCGGCCGGTGGCGTAGCCGGTCACGCCTTGGGGGCCGCAGGTGATGAGCGGGGCGATTTCCTTGGTGAAGCGCTCCACGGATTCCTTGGTGTCGGCGGCGACGCTCACGCGCAGCACGGTTTCGACGAGGTGCGTGTCGCTCATGCGGCTGACGATTCCGCGCACACTCGCGCCGGTGCCGAGGCACTCGATCAGTGTCTCGCGGAAGACGCAGCCGCGCGAATGGAGGCGGCGCAGCAGGCCCTCGCCGGCTTGGCGGGCCTTGCGCACGGCGTCGTGGCCGAAGATGGTAATCAGCCCGTGAGCCTTGTAGCCGTCGCGGTAGGTGGCGGACACCTTGTAGCTGTCGGTGGGCGCGCGGCCCGTGGCGCCGGAGACGCGCACACGGTTTTCGCCGGCAGACTCGGCCTTCAGAGTGAGGAAGGAAACGGTGACGTCGGGCGAGAGGTAGTTGGCCGGGTCACCGATCTCGTAGAGCAGCTGCTCTTTCACGATCGGCACGGTGACGGCGCCGCCGGTGCCGGCGGGCTTGGCGACGACGCAGGAACCGTCGGCGGAGACCTCAACGATGGGAAAGCCGATGTCGTCATTGCCGGGGATATCGAGCCAGTCTGTCGAGAAACCGCCGGTGACCTGCGTGCCGCACTCGATGAGGTGGCCGGCGACGGTGGCGCCGGCGAGCCGGTCGTAGTCGGTGGGTTTCCAGCCGAAGTGCGCGAGGCACGGGCCGACGGTGAGCGAAGGGTCGGCCACGCGGCCGGTGATGACGAAGTCCGCGCCGGCGCGCAGGGCGTCGGCGATGGGCGCCGCGCCGAGGTAGGCATTGGCGGTGACGAGGCGCGGGGCGATGGACGAGAGCGGCGCGCCTGGGTCGAGGTTGGCGAAGGGTTTGGCTTCTGCGGGGGCTGATCCGGCTGTAGGTCGGGCTTTACGCCCGACATCTGGGATCGACCCTATCGGGGATAAACCCCGACCGACGACGGACAGGACGTCATCGCCGCTGACGGTGAAGATTTTGAGGTGGTCGAGTTTGGCGGCTTTAAGGACCTCCTGGCAGGCGCGGGCGCAGGCGGCGGGGTCGAGTCCGCCGGCGTTGGTGACGATCTTGGTTTTGCCACCAGCCTGGTAGAACGGCCCGAGCGAGCGGAGGACGTCGACGAAGTCGCGCGCGTAGCCGGCGCTGGGATCCTTCGCGCGGATGATCGCCATGATCGAGAGCGAGACCTCGGCGAGGTAGTCGAGCGTGAGGAAATCGAGGTCCGGCTGCGCGGCGACGAGGCGCGCGGCGGCATCGGGCTGGTCGCCCCAGAACCCGGCGGCGTTGGCGATTTTGACGGGGCGAATCATGGGGTTCACGCAAAGCCGCTAAGGCGCAAAGGTCAGAAATTCTGAATTCGGAAGGGGATCGGAACTTCGCGGCTTTGCGTGAGAAAAATCAGACCTGCAGGACACCGGTGTGAAAACTCGCCTTTGGCGTGGGACGGCTGGTGAGGGCGAAGGCGCGGATCAGGGTCGCGCGGGTGTCGTGGGGTTGGAGGATGGCGTCCACCCAGCCACGGGCGGCGCCGTAGCGGATGTCGGTCTGCTCGGTGTAATCGGCTTTCACCTTCGCGCGGAGGGCGTCGAGTTCGGCGGGGGATTTGTCCTTAGAGCTGCGGGTGAGGATGTTGAAAACCACGTCGCTGGCCTGCGCGGCGCCCATGACGGCGTATTTGGCGTGGGGCCAGGCGAAGATGAAGCGCGGATCGAAGGCCTTGCCGCACATGACGTAGTTGCCGGCGCCGAACGAGCCGCCGGTGATGAGCGTGATCTTCGGGACGGTGGAGTTGCTGAGCGCGTTCACCATCTTGGCGCCGGAGCGGATGATGCCGCTCTGCTCGGCGTCCTTGCCAACCATGAAGCCGGATACGTCCTGCAAGAAGAGCAGCGGCACGCGCGTTTGGTTGCAGTCCATGATGAACCGCGCGCTCTTGTCGGCGCTGTCGGCGTAAATCACGCCCGGCATCTGCAGTCCCGCGGCGCCGGATGATTTCGACTGCACGCGCTGGCGCTGGTTGGCGACGATGCCGACCGGCCGGCCGGCGAGGCGGGCGAAGGCGCAGACGATCGATTTGCCGTAGTCGGCCTTGTATTCGTCGATGCTGCCGGCATCGACGAGGCACTTCATCAGCTCGCGGACGTCGTATTCCTTCCGGCCGTCGGCGCTGACGAGCTCGTAGATTTTGGAGGCGGGGAATTCGGGATCGACGGATTGCGGGTGGAGCGCGTTGCCCCCAACGCGCTGTTCGTCTTTGGACTCTGCCCCAACCAGCGCGTTAGGGGCAACGCGCTCCACCTCGGAAGGAAGCAGCGCGATCAGGCTCTTCAGCCGTTTCAGCGCGGCCGGATCATCCTTCTCCTTGAAGTCCACGGTGCCGGAGATCTCGGCGTGCATGGCGGCGCCGCCAAGGGTTTCGGTGTCGGTTTCCTGGCCGATGGCAGCCTTCACGAGCTGCGGGCCGGCGAGGTAGAGGCCGCTGCCCTCGGTCATGAGGATCTTGTCGCAGAGCACGGGCAGATACGCGCCGCCGGCGACGCAGTTGCCCATGATGGCGGCATATTGCGGGATGCCCGCGGCGGAGATGACGGCGTTGTTGCGGAAGATGCGGCCGAAGTCGTCCTCGTCCGGGAAAATCTCGTCCTGCATCGGCAGGAACACGCCGGCGGAGTCCACGAGGTAGACGAGCGGCAGGTTGCACTCGAACGCGCTGCGCTGCGCGCGGAGCAGCTTCTTGCACGTCATCGGGACAAACGCGCCGGCCTTCACCGTGGCGTCGTTGGCGACGATCATGCACGGGTGCCCGGCGATGTCGCCGATGCCCGTGACGACGCCCGCCGCGGGGAACTTGCCCCAGTCGAGATACATGCCGTTGGCGGCCCAAAGCCCGGTTTCGAGGAAGGAATTGGGATCGTCGATCAGCCCGGCAATCCGCTCGCGGGCAAACAGCCGCCCGAGCTTGTGCTGCCGGGCGAGTCCGTCCGGCCCGCCGCCCTCGCGCAGGACGGCCTCCTGCTGCGCGACTTCGTGGCAGCGGTCGAGGAGGGGGTTGGCAGGTGCTGGGGTCTTCATGTCGCGAATCATTCGATGCCCCGATCGCTTTTGATCGAATGCGATTCTACGATCTTGGCGTCGCAGTCAGCGGGCACATAGAACTCAACCTCCAGATTGATAAATCTCTGGAATATGCGGAAAGCGATATAGGTCGGCAGCCCATAGATGACCGCACCCGTGATAGGAATCCCTATCCAGAAGCCGAGCAAACCGCCAATGGCCTCGAGCTTCGAAGATTCGGCAAAGAATCCCCGAGGATTCACAATCGCGACAAAGACCGCACCCAGGATCATGATGATTCCCCATGAAGCGCAGAACCCGAATACCGAGATCTTCAACATGGTGAGCAATGACGGACGAATGATTCTCAAGCGCACTTTTTTCATAAGATGAAAGGGAAATCAAACCATCGGCCTGAATTTACCCACGACGTCGGTGAGGCACGCCGTAATCTGCCCGAGCGAGCAGACTTCGACAGTGTTGATGAGCTCGGCGAAGACGTTGCCTTTGCCGCGGGCGATGTTCTCCAGTTTCTGCAGGGCGGCGGGGGCGGATTTGGCGTGCTTCTTTTTGAAGGCGCGGAGGCGCTCGACTTGGAGACGTTGTTTCTTCGGTGACGTCCGCGCGAGGGGGACGCTCGGCATGGGCTCGTCGGTGACGTATTTGTTGAGGCCGATGATGGGGCGTTTGCCGGAGTAGATCTGCTGCTCGTAGGCGTGGCCGGCTTCCTGGATCTTGCTGCGCTGGTAGCGCTGCTCCTGCGCGGCGAGGACGCCGCCGAGGGTGTCCATCTCGCGGAAGACGGCGAGGATCGCCTGCTCGACCTCCTTTTCGAGGATGAGCAGGCCGGGCGCGCCGCCGAAGACGTTCATCATGTGCTTAAACACGCCGGACTCCTCCATGATGATCGACTGCCCGTGCGAGGCGAGGGTGGCGTATTTCTCAGTGGGCGTGGTGAAGGGCTCGTCGGCAGAGTTGGAATGGCAGGAGTTGGTGTAGTTCAGATACGACAGCATCAACTCGACGGCAGTGCGGGTGAGGTTGTTCTGGAACTCGGCTGTGACGAGCGAGCGGCCGCTGGTCTGGGTGTGGAGTTTCAGCACCTGCGCCTTCGTGTTGGCACCGAACGCGTCGCGCATGCCGATCGCCCAGAGCCGGCGGCAGACGCGGCCGAGGACGAGATATTCCACGTCGAGGCCGCAATCCAGGAAGAAGGACAGGCGTGGGCCGATGGCGTTGACGTCGGCGCCGCGGGCGCGGAGCAGCTCGACGTAGGTGAAGCCGTTCGAGAGCGTGAACGCGGCCTGCTGCACGGGCGTGGCCCCGGCTTCGGCGATGTGGTAACCGGAGATGCTGACGGGATACCAGCGCGGCATGTTGGGCACGCACCATTCGATCATGTCGCAGAGGAAGCGCAGCGAGGCGTCGATCGGGAAGATGACCTCGTTCTGCGCCTGCACCTCCTTGAGCATGTCGGCCTGGATGGTGCCGCGGAGATTGGGCACGCAGCCGGGTCCGAAGCGGCGCTTCGCCGAGGCGATGAACATCGCGAGGATGACGGGCGCGGGGGCGTTCATCGTCATCGAGACGGACGCGTCCTTGCGGGTGAGGTCGAAGCCGGCGAACAGCCGCGTCATGTCCTCGACCGTGTCGATGGCCACGCCGCCCTCGCCGACCTTGCCGAGCACGCCCTCGTGGTCGGAATCGAGTCCGTAGAGCGTAGGGCCGTCGAACGCGGTGGAAAGGCGGAGGCTCTTCTGGTGGGTGCTCAGGTGTTTGAAGCGCGCGTTGGTGTCCTCGGCGAGGCCGAGGCCGGCGAAGAGGCGCATGGGTTCCTCGCCGGTGGTCGTCTCGCGATCCAGATACATCTCGCGGTAGGCCGCGTTGGCGTAGGGGAATTCGCCGGGGAGGCCCTGGCCGAAAAGATACTCGGCGATGGCGCCGGGTTCGTCGGTGGGCGGCAGGGCGAGGCGCGGGAGCGGAGTGCCGGTCGGCGAGTGCGTGGTCTCGATGCTGGCGCGGATCTTGGCCCAGCGCGCGCGGAGGTCGGCGGCGAATTTGGCGTCAGTGCGGGCGCGCGTCACCTCGGCGGAGACGTGGGCGTTGTAGGCGTCGACGGCGTCAGCGATTCTGCCGAGGGAGCTCATGGGCGGCCGTCGCAGCGGCGGCAGTGACGAGTGACCAGTAACGAGTGACGATAGCTGGAAATCATGGCGCGACGACGAGCTGGCAGGGTTTTTCGCCGCCGGGGGTGACAGTCAGGCCGCCGCGGTCGGCGAGGGCGGCGTAGAGCGTGTCCACCCCGGGGTCGTGGTGCTGGGCGGCGACGGTGCCGAAGAGCCGCTGGCCCTTGCCATTGACGTCGAGGCGGGCGGCGATCTCGGCGCGGGCGGTGTGGGCCATGGGATGGTCGCACTTGTTGAGCGCGACGAAGTCGGCGCCGTTGAGCAGTCCGATCTTCTGGAGCTGGAGGCGTCCGCCGTAGTAGGGCGCGAGGACGAAGAGCATGGCGTCGACGAGCGGGCCCTTCGGGCCGAAGAGGCGGAACGGGTCGCTCTCCTGGCCGATGCCGACGGACTCGACGAGGATGAGGTCAAACTCGCCGGACTTCTTCAAAATCTCGATGGCGGCGGGCGCGGCGGCGGAGAGGCCGGTGAGGCTGCCGCGGGTGGCGAGCGAGCGGAAGAACACGCGGTCGTCCTGGGCGTAGATCATCGACACGCGGTCGCCGAGGATGGCGCCGCCGGTGTCGGGGTGGGACGGGTCGTTGGCGAGAATGGCGATGCGGCCGGTGGGATTCTGGCGGAGGAAGCGCGAGGTGAGCTCGTCGATGAGCGTGGATTTGCCGGCGCCGCCGGGGCCGGCGACGCCGACGACGAAGGAGCGGGCGTTAGCTGTAGGAGCGGTTTTACGCCGCGATGGGGATTGCCCGGACCGCAAATCGGAGAGATCGCGGCGTAAAGCCGCTCCTACAGTGGCGGACTCGGCGAGGGTGATGGCGCGGGCGAGGGCGCGGTCGCCGCGGAGTTTCGAATTCGGTTTGAGGGGGCGGGCGTAGTCGCGGCGGATCTGGGCCATGATGTCGGCGAGGGGGGTGCCGGCGTGGAAGATGCGGTCGGTGCCCTGGCGTTGCATGACGCGCTCGTCGGCCTTGGTGATCGTGCCGCCGCCCCCGCCGAAGATGGGGATGTCGCGGGCGCCGCGCGCGCGGAGCTGGTCGATGACCTCCTTAAAGAAGACGATGTGGCCGCCGTTGTAGGAGCTGATGCCAACGACGTGCACGTCCTCCTGCAGGGCGGCGCGCACGATGACGTCAACGGGGCAGTGGTAGCCGAGGTAGATGACTTCGAAGCCGTGGCGGGCGAGCTCCATGTTGATCGTGCTCACGGCGCTGTCATGGCCGTCGCAGATGGGCACGGCAGTCAGGATGCGGAGCGGAGCCGGGGGCCGGGGTTTTTGGGCGGCAGCCATGCGAAACACAGGGAATGGGAAAAGCAGCCGGGCGCAATCGCCGAGCAAGCGGAATGAGTCGAACGGCGCCCGAATTAATCCTTTTGGCGTAAATCAGGGAGGCGGCCGGGGGCCGGCTTGCGTGTTCGCGGCCTCCGCGGCTAGACTTCCGGCACGACCATGATCCACCCCAACTCATTGTATCTGGATTTCCTCAAGCCCGATGAGCTCGAGTTCCTGAAGAAGACCGCCGCATTCTGCGAAAAGGAAATCGCCCCGTTTGCCACCGACTGGGAGGAGAAGGAGGAACTGCCGCGGGCGCTGTTCACCGCGGCGGGGAAGGCCGGGCTGATGGGCATGCTGGCGCCGAAGGCCGTCGGCGGGCAGGCGCTGTCGATGCTCTGCTTCTGCTTGGCAATCGAGGAAGTCGCGCGGCACTGCGGCGCGTTCGCCATGAACCTCGCGGCGCACAACGCACTCTGCGTGGGGCATCCGCTGGGATTTGCGAGCGACGAGCTGAAGAAGAAAATTTTCCCGGGCGTGCTCAACGGCGACTGGATGGTCGCGTGGGCGCTGACGGAGCCGAACGCCGGCTCGGACACGGGTGGCGTCGAGACAACCGCGGAGCAGCGGCCGGACGGCACGTGGGAGCTGAACGGCCACAAGCTCTACATCACGATGGGCCTGCACTCGAACCGCATGATCGTGATGGCGGTCACGGGCCGGGACGAGAAGGGCAAGAAGGAGTTCTCGGCCTTCTGGATCAACAGCGCGGACATCACGCCGGTGCGGAAGGTGAAGACGTCCGGCGTGCGGGCGAGCAACACCAGCGAATTTTATCTCAAGGCGGTGAAGGGCGAGCTGATCGGCCAGCGGGGCAAGGGCCAGCACGCCGCGCTCACCTGCCTCGACGGCGGACGGCTCGGCATCGCGGCGATGGCGATCGGGCTCGGGCGCTCGGCGGTGGAGCTTGCGAAACAGCGGATGCTGACGCGGAAGCAGTTCGGCAAACGCATCGCGGATTTCCAGGCGCTGCAGTTCATGCTCGCCGACTGCGAGGTGGAATTGCGGGCGGCCGAGGCGCTGCTGTTGCAGCCCTGCGTGATGCATGCGCGCGGGCAGAAGTTCACCCTCGAGGCGTCGTTCGCGAAGCTCTACGCGTCGGAGGCCGGCACGCGCGCCTGCAATCGCGCGCTGCAGATCTGCGGCGGCTGGGGCTACACGCGCGACACGTTTGTCGAGCGCATGTGGCGGGACGCGCGGCTGACGGAGATCGGCGAGGGCTCGAGCGAAGTGCAGCGGCTGATCATCAGTCGGAACCTGCTGAAGGCGGCGGAGGAGAAATACGGCGGGGAGGAAGCGAAGAAGTAGGAGTTTTTTAGCCGGAAGCCAGGAAACCAGGAACAAGGCCTCCGGGTATTTCTTCTGGTTTCCTGGCTTCCGGCTTAAATTTCAGGTTTCTTTTTTCCGCTTCGACAACGTTCCGGCTTCGCGGTTTGAGTGGCGGGGCTTTCTTCCCCGAGGCCGGCCGGTGGCCGGTCAACCCCAACCCCTCCAGCCTATGAATGCCCAGCGTCTTTTCGCAGCGAGTTGCGTCGCGTTGATTGTCACCGCCATGAGTTTTGCCCTGCGCGGCGCGGCCGCGGGGGAGTGGGCGCTGCAGTTCCACCTCACGCACGAGCAGGTGGGCTGGATCAACGGCACGGCGTTCTGGGGCTTCACGCTCGCGATGGTGTTCGGCGGGCCGCTGTGCGACGCGCTGGGACTGGGGCGGATCGTGGCGCTGGCGTGGATCGGGCATCTCGTGGGCATCCTGCTCACGATCTTCGCGTGGAACTATGCGAGCCTGTATGCTGGGACGCTGATCTTCGGCATCGCCAACGGGTCGGTGGAAGCGGCGTGCAACCCGCTCATCGCCACGCTCTACCCGACGGACAAGACCACGCGGCTGAATCACTTTCACGTCTGGTTTCCCGGCGGCATCGTGATTGGCGGATTGCTGGCGTTTGCTCTGGGACGCGCGGGGTTGGGCTGGCAGGTGCAATTTGGCAGCATGCTGGTGCCGCTGGCGATCTACGGCGTGATGTTCCGCGGACAGGCATTTCCGCGGACGGAGCGGGTGACGTCCGGCGTGTCCACGGGTGCGATGTTCGCCGCGTGCGTCCGGCCGGCGTTCCTGTTAATGGTCGCATGCATGCTGCTGACGGCGTCGACGGAGCTGGGGCCGGGGCAGTGGATTCCGAACATCCTGACGAATGCGGGCGTGTCCGGCATCCTGGTGCTGGTCTGGATCACGGGGCTGATGGCGGTGGGGCGGCAGTTTGCGGGCGTGTTCGTGCACCGGCTGTCGCCTCCAGGCATGCTGCTGCTGAGCGCGATCCTGAGCGGGTTCGGGCTGTATGCGATGAGCCAGGCGACGGGCGCGATGCTGTTTGGCGCGGCGACGGTGTTCGCGCTGGGCGTGTGCTTTTTCTGGCCGACGATGCTGGGGTTTGTGAGCGAGCGGTTTCCTCAGACCGGGGCGCTGGGCCTCGCGATCATGGGCGGGGCGGGCATGCTGAGTGTGAGCTTCGTGCTGCCGGTGATCGGGCGCTATTTCGACAACGGCATCGCGGCGCGGCTTGGCGCAGGCCAGACGGTGGATTCGCTCGCCGCAGCGGCGCCCGGCAGTGCGGCGGCGGCGCAGTGGATGCAGATCCAGGCGGCGGCGGGATTGGAAACGCTGGGACGCGTGGCGCTCCTGCCGGCAGTGCTGACAGTGGTGTTCCTGCTTCTGTTGCTGGCGAATCGGAAGCCGGCGCCCGCGAAGTGACTTAGAACTCCGCTGTGCCCGGCGTGCGGGCGAAGGGGATGACGTCGCGGATGTTGCCCACGCCGGTGACGAACATGAGCATGCGCTCGAAGCCCAGGCCGAAGCCGGCGTGCGGCACCGTGCCGTAGCGGCGGAGGTCGAGATACCACCAGTAGTTTTTCTCGTCGAGGTGGTGCAGCGCCATGCCGGCGCGGAGCTTGTCGAGGCGCTCCTCGCGCTGGCTGCCACCGATGATTTCGCCGATGCCGGGCACGAGGAGATCCATCGCGGCGACGGTCTCGCGGCCCTCGGCGCAGCCATCGGTCTGGCGCATGTAGAACGCCTTGATCGCGCGCGGGTAGTTGAAGACGGTGACGGGGCACTTGAAGTGCTCCTCGGTCAGGTAGCGCTCATGCTCGGACTGGAGGTTGTCGCCCCAGGCGACGGGATGTTCCCACGTCTTGCCGGACTTGCCCAGGATCTCAATGGCTTCGGTGTAGCTGCAGCGCTTGAACGGCTGGTCGAGCACGAAGTCGAGGCGCGCGAGCAGGTCCTTGTCCACGAACTTGGCGAAGAATTCGAGATCGCCGGGACAGTGCGTGCGGATGTCGCGAATGAGGTATTTCACGAACGCCTCGGCGAGGTCCATGTTGCCGTTGAGGTCGCAGAAGGCGACCTCGGGCTCGATCATCCAGAACTCGGAGGCGTGGCGGGAGGTGTGCGAGTTCTCGGCGCGGAAGGTCGGGCCGAACGTGTAGACGTTGCTCAGCGCGCAGGCGAAGATCTCGGCCTCGAGCTGGCCGGAGACGGTAAGGAAAGTTTTCTTGGCGAAGAAATCCTTGGCGTTGTCGATGGCGCCGTCCTCGGTCTTGGGCGGGTTGGCGAGGTCGAGGGTAGTGACGCGGAACATGTCGCCCGCGCCCTCCGCGTCGCTGGCGGTGATGATGGGCGTGTGGACGTAGTAAAAGCCCTTGTCCTGGAAGAATTGGTGAATCGCGTAGGCGAGCCGGCTGCGCACGCGGAAGACGGCGCCGAAGAGGTTGGAGCGCGGGCGCAGGTGCGCGATCTCGCGCAGGAATTCCATCGTGTGCCCCTTTTTCTGCAGCGGGTAGGTGGCATCGGCCTCGCCGAGGATCGTGAAGCCGGTGGCGACGACCTCCCATTTCTGGCCCGAGCCCTTCGACTCGACCAGGCGGCCGCGCACCTCGAGGGAGGCGCCGGTGTTGGCCTTGGTGATATGGGCGTAGTCCGGCAGCGCGGCGTCGGCGACGATCTGGATGCCCTTCAGGCAGGAACCGTCGTTGAGCTCGATGAAGGAGAAGGCCTTGGCGTCGCGCCGTGTGCGAACCCAGCCCTGGAGGAGGATGGGGTCCATCGGCGCGGAGGCGTTGAGGGCGTCTTTGACAAGAGTGCGTGACATGTGGGTAAGGCGCCAGCCAAGCGCAGGCGTTCCCGGCTGGCAAATCCGTAAACCGCATGGACGCAGGGGCTGGGGTTTCCAGCCCATGCCGTTGATCGCGCCGAACCACCGGGCGATTTGCCGGTCAGCGTTGTCGGTATGAATACCAACAACACAACCCCTTCTAGGCGCGGAGCACTGCTCGCACCTACTTTTGCCCTCTGCGGTGCGCTGGCCCTGATGGCCGGCTGCGCCTCTGAGGAATCCCACGTGGTTTCCTCGCCGCCGCCGCCCTCCTCGGCCACCACGGTCACGACTCAAACCACCCAGACCACCCCGGTCATGACGCAGAGTCCGACCTACGTGACCACCACGCCGGCCGGTACGTCGTACACGACCACGACGACCACGAATCCTGCTCCCGCGGGCAACATGATCATCGTCACTTCAGCCCTGCCGGCGCCCCAGCAGGAAGTTGTCCTTGCGCGCCCGACGGGCGACTATGTGTGGATTCCGGGCTTCTGGACGTGGCGCGAGAGCCGCTACGAGTGGATGGCCGGTCACTGGGAAGTCCCGCCCTACAAGGGCTCGAGCTGGATCCCCCCGTACACGGAGCAGGAAGGCAACGCCTACCGCTTCCACGAGGGCCACTGGAATTGATCCCGGTCGCATTCTCGCTGACTAGATCCTGATCTTAACGAAGACGGCGCGGAGCAATCCGCGCCGTTTTTTTGTGCCGCCTCCGCCGGGACTACGGCGGGCAAGGCCACCGTTTGACGGTCGGGAATGGATATCTCAGCCAGCGGTGCCGTTCTTGCGGGAATGCAGGCAGATGCGGTTACCGGCGGGGTCGGCGATCCACGCCATCCAGCAGACGCGGGTTTCCACGGGCGGGATGACGATCTTCACGCGCCGCTTGCGGCACTTGGCGACGGCGGCGGGCACGTCGTCCACGGCGAGCGCGATGCAGGGCGTGCCCATCCAGTTCCATTCGGGGCGGATGGTTTTGGACGGGCCGTTGAGGCAGAACGTGAGGGGTTCGGTGGCGAACTCGGACCAGAACTCGGTCCATTCCTCGCCGCGGCGGAAGCCGAAGAGTTTCTGGTAGAACGCGCGGGTTTTGCGGACGTTCTTCGAGTTATACATGACGAAGTCGAGCGCGCGGACCGGGATGACGGCCCGTCGCGTGGAGAGGGATTTTTTGGAGGAGCGAGCCATGGCCCGGATTTACGCGCAGGGGCGGCGGCGGGGCACGCACTTTTTCATGCGGCCGCGGTCTTGCCTGGCTGCCGGGGAAAACTAATCTGCCGGCATCCGTTGGTGCCCTGCTGTTTCAACCCCATTCCCACCATGGCCTCCCATCCGAGCTCGAATAGTTATGGCTGGGTCGCGGATCTGCCGGATCATCGCGACCATGTTTACGCGGCGCCCCAGAAAGTGGTCTCGTCGCTGCCCCCGTCCGCCGATCTCCGCAAACAATGTCCCCCCGTGTTCGACCAGGGCCGCATCGGCTCGTGCACGGCCAACGCCATCGCCGCCGCGGTGCAGTTCACGCGCCGGCTGGAAAAGCATAAGCCCGATTTCACGCCGTCGCGGCTGTTCATCTACTGGAACGAACGCAACGTGGAGCACTCCGTGCCCATCGACGGCGGCGCGCAGATCCGCGACGGCATCAAGGTCGTGAACAAGCTCGGCGTCTGCCCCGAGACGGAGTGGACCTACGACGACACGCCAGCGAACCCCAAGACGAACTTGTGGGCGGACACGGCCAAGCCCG
The DNA here is from genome assembly GCA_903862955.1 of uncultured Opitutia bacterium. Taxonomy (GTDB): domain Bacteria; phylum Verrucomicrobiota; class Verrucomicrobiia; order Opitutales; family Opitutaceae; genus Opi-474. The sequence goes on along the minus strand of CAIPAH010000030.1, from coordinate 198,807 downwards.
CGCAGAAACCGCCGCCGGCGTGTTTCAAGACCGCGCTGGAATATCAGTCTGTCGCCTACCAGCGCATCGACCGCACGCTGTCGCAAATGAAGGGCTGCTTGGCGTCGGGGTATCCGTTCGTGTTCGGCTTCACCGTGTATGAGTCATTCGAGGGCCCGGTGGTCGCCAAGACGGGCGTGCTCGGCATGCCGCAGCCGAAGGAGCAGACCGTCGGCGGACATGCGGTGCTGGCGGTGGGCTACAACGAGGCCAGGCAGACCTTCACGGTGCGCAACTCTTGGGGTCCCACGTGGGGCCAGCAGGGCTATTTCACGATGCCCTACACGTATTTGTTGGACGCAAACCTGGCGGACGACTTTTGGACCATCCGGGTGATGGAATAGGGGCCGGTCACTCGGTGGTGCTGGCGGAATCGGTGGCGACAAGCACGCAAAGTGCGGAAAGGACGAGAAGGAGCGGAATCATGGCAGGAATGATACGGATGTTTAGGTGAGGCGGATGCCGCCGTCGGCCGTGATGTTTTCGCCGATGATGAAGCTGGAATCGGCGGAGAGGAGAAAGCGCGCCAGGCGGGCGATCTCGTCAGGGAGGCCGAAGCGCTTGAGCAGCGTGCCGGCGACCATGCTGTCCTCGAAACCCTTCAGGCTGGTGGCATCGAAGCCGAGCTTGTCGAAGCCGGGCGTCCGGACCGGACCAGGGCTGAGGGTGTTGACGCGGATGCCGCGCGGGGCGAGCTCGGTGGCGAGCGATTTACCGAGCGAGACGACCGCGGCTTTGGTTGCGGAGTAGATGCTGGACGAGGGCAGGCCCAGTTCCGCCACGACGGAGGCGTTGAGGACCACCGAGCTCGGGTTGGTGAGAAGCGGCAGCAGTGACTGCAGTTGGAAGTACAGGCCACGGACATTTACGCCAAACATGTCCTCGAAGTTTTTCGGCGTCATGGACTCGATGGGGCCGAAGGTGAACGTGCCGGCGTTGAGAAACGCGCCATCGAGTTTGGGGGCAAATTGCTGGATTTTGGCGCCGAGGGCTTGGGCCTCCGTGACGGAGGCGGCGTCGGAGGCCAGGACGAAGGCGTCGGGCCCGAGCACCGCGCGGGCGTCGGCGAGCGTCGTGGGATTGCGTCCGGTGACAATGACCCGCGCGCCTTCGGCTTGCAGAAGTTGCGCGGTGGCCAGGCCGATGCCAGTGGTGCCGCCGGTGACGAGAATGGTTTGGTTTTTCATAAAAACTGGTTGGTTATTAAACGGAACAAACGTTCCAATATTGGTAAAAGAAGATCAGTTGAGAACCTGCAAGGCCAGGCGGGCGCTGCTGCGGAGGGACTCACGTTCGCCGAGGGCGCGGGAGGCAACGCCGAAGCCGAGCATGGTGTGGTAGAGGAAGCGGGCGAGGGCGACGGGATCCTTGTCCTTGGCGATTTCGCCCTGGCGCTGCGCGGCACTGAGGCGGGAGGCGAAGAGGCCCTCGATCTCGCGGGCGTGGATCTGGGCGAGAGCGCGGATGTCGGCATCGTGTGGGGCCTGTTCCACCATGGAATTGACCATCAGGCAGCCGGGCGAACCGTTGCTGCAGCTGCCTGAGATCATCGCGTCAAACATGCCCGTCAGGACTTCGCGAATTGGGGCAGAGTCGGCCAGTTTCCGGCGGAGGCCGTCAAGGGAGCGGTCGAGGTAGCGCTTGAGGGCAGTGTGATAAAGGGTCTGCTTGTCGCCGTAGGTGTCGTAGAGGCTTTGGCGGCTCACGCCGAGCTCGCTGGTCAAGTCGGCGAAGGACGTGTGCTTGAACCCGCGGGCACGGAAGAGCTCGAGCGCGTGGTCGAGCACTTCGGCTTCATCAAACTCCTTGGTCCGGGACATGGCTGATAAGAGAACGAACGTTCCGAAATAGGCAAGCGGAATCCTGAAAAAGGCGGGAATGGCGGTGCCTTGGCGCCGAAAGGAAATCCAAGGTTGGGCTAAATTCTGGGGTTAAACGTGCCGTAAATAACCCATGGTTACGGCCTTATTGTCGGATGTGGATCTCAGGCGCGTGGCGGAGAAACTTCCTGCCGCGCCGCGGCTGCTCGTTGAGCTTGGCCAGCTGATGCACGATCGGGCAGTGGACTTGGCGGAGGTTGTGACGGTGTTGCGTCAGGACTCGCAGCTGGTGGCCCAGCTCATCCGCAGCGCGAACAGCGCGTTTTATTCGCCGCCCGAGCCCGTGGGCTCGATCGAGCGGGCAGTGGGCATGATCGGTTTCGCGGAGGTGCATCGTCTGGTCGGCGCGGTGGTCGCCACGCAGCTCGGGGATCAACGCATGCGCCTCTACCCGATCGATGGCGCGAAGCTGCGGCTGAACGCGCTGTTCGTTGCCGTCCTGATGGAAGAGCTCGCCAAGCCGGCCGGGGAAAGCCCACGCAATTGCTACACCGTCGGCCTGCTCCGCACGATCGGCATGATGGCACTGGAACGGCTCGCGGCGCCGGGTTCGCGAATTCCGCCCTTCCGCGAGAGTGGTGAAACGATTTTGGACGTCTGGGAGCAGGCTCACTGGAGCATGACCAACGTCGAGGCGGCTGAGAAGATCCTGGTGCAGTGGCGGTTGCCGCACGAGACCGTCACCGCCATCCGGCATCACTACCGCCCGGCGGGCCGGCACAATCCGCTGACTCACCTGCTGACGCTTGCGGCGTCGGCCGCCGCGGATCGGTTCTACTGCATTCCCGGCGAAGAATCTTATTGGAAGATCACCCCGGAGAATTTTGCCAAGGCGGGCGTCACCGAGCTGGAATTCCAGCGGGCGTGCGAGCAGGCGCAGCGGAAATACGAGCAGCTGAAAATCGTGGTGAGCTGACGCTCCCGCCCGGCCGCGGCAACCGGCGCGCTATTTTGCCCACTGGCTGGCAAAAGCGTGGACCGGCATTGCCTCCAGCTGAGCGCGATCGGCGAAGAGGGAAAGCAGCGCGGCGGACTTGGCGGCGCCGTAGTGTGCGGCGAAAGCGGCCTCAGCTTTCTTGCGCAGGAGCGGGATGCCGTCCTGGCGCCGGCGGCGATGGCCGATGGGAAATTCGACGGCGACCTTCGGAGTCGAAGAGCCGTCGCGAAAGAAGACCTGCACGGCGTTGGCGATGGAGCGCTTGTCGGGGTCGAGGTAGTCCTTCGAGTAAGACTTGTCCTCGGTGACGGTCATCTTCGCGCGGAGGGCGTCGATGCGCGGATCGGCGGCGACCTTGTCCTCGTAGTCCGCGGCGGTGAGGTTGCCAAAGATGAGGCCGATGGCGGTCATGTATTGCAGGCAGTGGTCGCGATCCGCCGGGTTATGCAGCGGGCCGGTCTTGTCGATGATCCGGATGGCCGACTCGTGGGTGGTGAGTTCGACGCGGGTGATCTCCGCGAGCCGGTCGTGCACGAGCGGGTGTAGTTGCACGGCGCACTCGACGGCGGTTTGGGCGTGGAACTCGGCGGGGAAGGAAATCTTGAAGAGGACGTTTTCCATCACGTAGCTGCCGAGGGGACGGGCGAGTTTCACGGGCGCACCCTTGAATGAAACGTCCTGGAATCCCCACGTTTTGGCGGTGAGCGCCGAGGGATAGCCCATCTCGCCGGTCAGGGCGATGAGCGCGAGCCGGACGGCGCGGCTGGTGGCGTCACCGGCGGCCCAGGACTTGCGGGAGCCGGTGTTGGGCGCGTGGCGGTAGGTCCGGAGCGCGGAGCCGTCGAGCCAGGCGTGGGAAAGGGCGTTGACGACCTGCTCGCGCGTGCCGCCCAGCAGGGCGGTGGTGACGGCGGTGGAGGCAACGCGGACGAGGAGGACGTGGTCGAGCCCGACGCGGTTGAAGGAGTTTTCGAGGGCGAGCACGCCCTGGATTTCGTGGGCCTTGACCATGGCGACGAGGACGTCGTGGACGGTAATTTTCGAATTACGAATTTCGATTTTCGAATGGAAGGCGGCGGGGGTGACACCCGCTTCCTGCTGGCGGGAGAGCCAGTCGGCGGTGGCGAGGATGGCGCCGAGGTTGTCAGAGGGATGGCCCCACTCGGCGGCGAGCCAGGTGTCGTTGAAGTCGAGCCAGCGGACGATCGTGCCGATGTTGAAGGCGGCCTGCACGGGATCGAGTTCGTAGGCGGTGCCGGGCACGCGGGCGCCGTGTTGGATCGTCGTGCCGGGCACGACGGGTCCGAGGAGCTTGGTGCAGGCTGGGTAAGCCAGGGCCAGGATGCCGCAGGCGAGGGTATCGGCGAGACACCAGCGGGCGGTGTCGAGGGCCTCGGCGCTCGTGATCTTTGCACTGAGCGCGTAGTCGGCGAGGTCGGTCAGGAGGGCGTCGGGGGCGGGGCGGACGTTGGAAATGGGGGAACTCATGGACGTTGCGAGAGCGGGACGAACGGACGGTCTGCGGGGCCGGTGTAATTGGCGCCGGGGCGGATGATTTTGCCGTCCACGCGCTGTTCGATGATGTGCGCGGACCAACCGGCCGTGCGGGCGAGGACGAACAGCGGGGTGAACATGGCAGTAGGCACGCCGAGCTCGTGATAGGCGACCGCGCTATACCAATCCAAGTTGGGAAACATCTTCTTCTCGTTCCACAACACGGTCTCGATACGCTCGGCGATCTGGCACAGGTTCCGGCCCTCGCCCGTGGCGCAGAGGTCGCGGGCGACGGCCTTGATGATGGGATTGCGCGGATCGCCGGTGGTGTAAACGGGATGGCCGAAACCGATGACGATCTCCTTGCGTGCGAGCCCGGCGCGGATACCCGCCTCCGCCTCGTCGGGCGTGCGGTAGCGCTGCTGGATTTCCAGGGCGACCTCGTTGGCGCCGCCGTGCTTGGGCCCGCGGAGCGCGCCGATGGCGCCGGTGATGGCGGAATAAAAATCAGCGCCGGTGCCGGCGATCACGCGCGCCGTGAAGGTGGAGGCGTTGAACTCGTGTTCGGCGTAGAGGATGAGCGACTGGTCGAGCGCGCGAATCTCCGCGGCCGAAGGGGCGCGGCGCCCGCTGCCGGAATGAAGCAACTGGAGAAAATGCGCGGCGACGGAGTTTTCCGCGGACTCAACGACCGGGCGGCGGCCGGACGTGGAGAAGTGATGCCAGTAGAGCAGCATCGACGGAAATACCGCGATCAGGCGGTCGGCGAGTTCGCGCGCTGCGGGGACGGAGTCGGCGTTGGCGCCGGACGCGGGAAGTTTTTCGGACTCGAGCGCGCCCAAGGCTGAGCAGCCGGTGCGAAGGACGTCCATCGGATGCGCGCCCGCGGGGATTTGCTCCAACACCGTCCGCAGCGGCGCGGGCAGGCCGCGGAGGCGGGTGAGCTTGGTGCGGTAGGCGGCGAGCTCCGCGGTGTTGGGCAGGTGGCCGTGAATCAGCAAGTGGGCGACCTCCTCGAACGTGGCGCCGCGGGCGAGGTCGGCGATGTCGTAACCGCGGTAATGCAGGTCGTTGCCCGACTGGCCGACGGTGCAGATGGCGGTGGAGCCGGCGATGACGCCGGAGAGCGCGACGGATTTCTTGACCTTGGGGCCGGGAAGCGGAGCGGCGTCACTCATTGGAAGCTCGTTTGATCGCGGATTTCACGGAAGGACGCGCCGGGAAAACGACAGGACGGAGGTCACTGCGGAGGAGTGTAGCCGAGCGTGGCGTAAAGCTCGGCGCGGGTTTGCATTTTTTCCACGACTGACTGCTGCGTGCCGTCGCGGCGGATGGCGGTGAAGACCTCGAGCGACGCCACGGCGGAGGCACGGGAGGCGGACAGCGGATAGAGGGCCATGGCGATGCCCGCGTTGCGGAGTTCGGCGAGGGTGAAATAGGGCGTGCGGCCAAACTCGGTGAGGTTGGCCAGGACGGGAACTTTGAGCGCAGCGGTGAACTGGCGATAGTCGTCGAGCGTGGGGAGGGCTTCGGCGAATATCATGTCGGCGCCGGCGGTGACGTAGGCTTGGGCGCGCGCGATGGCGGCGGGCACGCCCTCGACGGCAGCGGCATCGGTGCGAGCCATGATCACGAAGTCAGGGTCAGTCCGCCCAGACACGGCGGCTTGGACGCGCTTGGTCATTTCCGCAGTGGAGATGAGGTGCTTGCCGGGAAGATGGCCGCAAAGCTTGGCGGGAACCTGGTCCTCGAGATGGACAGCGGCGGCACCGGCGGCGGCTACCTCGCGCACAGCGGTGGCGGGGTCGTCCCAGCCCGTGTCGATGTCCACGAGCAGCGGAAGCTCGACTCGGCGGGTGATGCGGCGGACGTCGATGAGCACATCAGCCAGCGAAGTCAGCCCGGTGTCGGGCAGGCCGTAGGAATGGTTGGCGACGCCGGCACCGGAGAGGTAAATCGCGTGGAAACCCGCGCGCTGGGCGAGCAAGGCGGCGTAGGCGTTGATCGTGCCGGCGATCTGCAGGGGCCGCTCGGCCGCAAGGGCGCCGCGAAATCTTGAGCCGGGATTCATGCTGCAGGAAAAATAAAGGCCGGACTTTGGGCCAGAAGGAAAGATGGGGCGAAGCCCACGCAGTGTCCAGTGCCGGGCCGGGCGTGAAATTTCCCGGAGAGAGCGAAGCAGAGCTCCTCACCCGACAACTCGAATGGGTATCGCGGTGGCAACACGGCCACGCCAGCCGCTGAAAAACCCGATCCAGCTGAGGGCCGATCGGATGCGTCACGGATCCCGCCAAGTGTGCCTTGCCTGGGCCGACGCCACGGCCAACGCTGCCCGGCAAATTCTCATGGCTGGATTACGGGCGAATTCAGGGCCCTCGGCAGTGCCGGCGGGCGGCTGGGCGACGCGCTGGGCCGTTGGGCTCGCGGGGCACGGCATCGTGCTGGCGGTGGCGGCGGCATACGCGAACAGCTGGGCGGCGCCCTTCGTGTTCGATGACCTATTGGGCATCGTGCAGAACCCGACCATCCGGCACCTCGACCGGCTGGGGGACGTGCTTTCACCCCCTTGGTTCGCGAGTGGCGCGGCGGGCCGGCCGCTGGTGAATCTTTCGCTGGCGGTCAATTACGCCCTCGGGGGCTACGATGTGAAGGGGTATCACGTGATGAATACCCTCATCCACGCCGTGGCCGCGCTGGCGTTGTTGGGGGTCATTCGGCGGACGCTGTTGCGGCCGCCACTGCGGGTGCGATACGGCGCGGCGGCACTTCCCCTGGCCCTGGCGATCACGCTGCTGTGGGCGCTGCATCCGCTGCTGACGGAGGCGGTGACGTGCGTGATTTACCGGTCGGAGTCGCTGACGGGCATGCTCTACCTCTTGACCGTCTACGGCTTTATCCGGTCGGTGGAGTCGCCGCACCCGCGGCGCTGGCGGATTTTCATCGTGGCCACCTGCCTGCTCGGGATGGCGGCGAAGGAAACGATGGTGTCGGCGCCGGTGATGTTGCTGCTCTATGACCGCACCTTCGTGGCGGGAAGTTTCCGCGCGGCGTGGCGGGAGCGGTGGAAACTCTACGTCGCCCTCGCGGCCACCTGGCTGTTGCTTGCCTGGCTCGTCGCCGGTTCCTACAACCGCGGAGGGGCGGCCAGCGACGACCCGGCGGCCAGCGCGTGGCTCTATGCCCTGACGCAATGCCGCGGGATCCTGCTCTATCTGCGGTTGGCGCTTTGGCCGAGTCCGCTGGTGGTGGATTACGGCATGACGATCGCGCATCGGCTGGCCGAAGTGTGGTGGCAGGCGGCAATCCTGGTCGCGCTGGTCGCGGGCACTTGCTGGGCCCTGGTCCGCCGGCCGCCGCTCGGGTTCGTGGGCTTCTGGTTCTTCGCCATCCTCGCGCCCAGCTCGAGCATCGTCCCGATCATCACGCAAACGCTCGCGGAGAAACGGATGTATCTGTCGCTGGCGACGGTGGTCGTGCTGGCCGTGCTGGCGGGATACCGCTGGCTAGGCCGGCGAGTGATGCCGCTGTGCGTGGGCCTGGCCATCGTGGCGGGTTGGTGGACGGCGCGGCGCAACGAGGACTACTCGAGCGCCATGCACCTTTGGGCGCTCACGGTGGCGGAGGTGCCCGACAACCCGCGCGCGCAGACGACCCTTGGCTGTCTGCTCGCCATGGAAGGCCGCAATGCGGAGGCGGTGCCCTACCTCGAAGAGGCGGTGCGACTCAAGCCCGACTATCCCGACGCGCAAAACAACCTAGGGAACGTCCTGTTCCGGCAGTCCCGCCCCACCGAGGCGCTGCCGCACCTGGAGGAGGCCGTGCGGCTGCGGCCGACCTATTTCGAGGCGCATTTCGTCCTGGCCGGGGTGCTGGCGCAGCTCGGCCGGAACGCTGAGGCGCTGGCGCACCTCGGGACCGCGGTGCAACTCCGGCCGGATTCCGGAGAGGCGCGGCAGATGCTGGCGGAGACGCTCGCGCGCATGGGGCGCGAGGCCGAGGCCGTGGACCACTACCAGCGGGCCCTGCGGCTCCAGCCCGGCAATCCCGCGCTGGAATTCGGGCTCGGCAACGTGCTGAGCCGCCTTGGACGGATGGACGACGCGCAGGCTCACTTCGCGGCGGCGGTGCGGCTGAATCCCGGTTCGATTCCGGCCCGTTTCAATCTTGGCTACGCGCTGTTCGCTCTGCGGCGGTTTTCCGAGGCGGCCGAGCAGTATGCGGAAGTTGTGCGGCTCCGGCCGGATTTTGCCGAGGCGCACAACAACCTCGGCAACGCCCTGCTGCAACTCGGCCGCCTTGACGAGGCGCGGGCGCAATACGAGGAGACGCTGCGGTTGAAGCCGGACTTCGCCGAGGCGCGCGACAACCTCGACCGCCTTGAGTTGCTGCGCGAGCGCGGCCGATAAGGCGCCATTACTCGACCACAGTGATCTTCTTGTTGTCCCGGTGGTCGAGGAGGCGGTCGAACGTCTCCTGGTGGAAAATGCCGGAAGGCTCGAGGATGGTCTGCGCGCGGTAACCGCCGTTGGCCTGCCGGGTTTCGAACCACCATTTGCGATACTGGGTGGCGACGGCTTCCTTTTGCTGCGCGTCGTCGGCGGTGTAGTCGAATTTGTAGTCGATGAAACCGGGCAGCGTGCGCAGTGATTTCCACGCGCCGTAGCGGACGGCAGAGTAGGGATCGTTGAGCTCGAAGATCAGATAGGGATAGAACCATTCGCGGCCGGCAGCCTTCTGGACGGGCTCCCAGCCCATGCTGAGGGCGATGAGGGAGCGCTGGCGGGCGTCGCCTTGCAGGATCCACTTCGCGCCGGTGGCGAGTTCGCGGTCGTCGGCGTCGAGCGCGGGCGGCGGGCGCTGGCCATACCATTCCTGGAGTTTGGCGGCGGTCCAGGCCAAGGGCTGGTCGAGGTGGCAGAGATTGCAGGCGTTGAGGCGGCCCATGTCGGAGGTTTCATGGGCGGAGGGCGACGCGATCTGGTGGCTGCGCGTGGCCTTGAGGAGGCCGTAGATCGTGCGCGGCATGTGGCAGTTGTAGCAACTGCTGCCGGCCGAGTCGGCCGCGTGGTGCGTGTGGGCGGTCAGGGTGGCGACCTTGGCGAACGACGTGTGGCACTGGAGGCAGGCCTGGTTGGTCTCCATGCCGGGCTTGAGCTGGCCGGAGCTGGCCCACGCCGCGAGGGAGGCCGGGTCGGTCTTCGCGGGATGAAGCTCGTGGCAGGAAAGGCAGGAATATTTCCCGCCGGTGAAGCAAGGCGAGGCGGAGACACTGTTGAACTCGCGGCCGATGACGCGGATTTGCCCGTCGGGCCAGAACGTGTCGTCAAAGAAATGCGGGTCGTTCCGGTCGAGGGCCGCGCGCTCGTCGGGATGGTCGGTGCCCTTCGGCTGCGCGATCCAGCGCCGGTCGATTTCCTTCTGGCCGGGGCGGTATTGGGCACCGTCGTGGACGTAGACCATGGCGTCGGCCTCGGTTTTGAATGCCCAGATGCTGTGGCACTGCCCGCAGACGAGCGACGACTCGGGTCCGGACAGGCGCGCTGGGTTGACGATGGTGGGGTCGTTGCGTCCGGCGAGGTGCAGCACAAAGCGGCGGACCGGGCTGCGGTTGAGCGCGATGTGTTCGCGTCCGCCGCTGTGGCACGCCTCGCAGGCGATGCCGAACTCACCGACCTTCGAGTCAAACGTGCCCGAATTGCCGCCGGCGATCGGCCGGGCCACGGGCTGCGTGACGTGGCAATTCATGCAGGTGTTGTTCCACTCGCCCTTGCCGTAGAGATCGCCGGGGTCGGGCGGCGTGAGAAACGTGTCCTTCACGGGGGCCCAGCGTTTTTCCCCGATGAGGTAGGCGAAGGGGAATTGGCCCACGGTGCGGCCGTCGCCGGTTTCCAGCCAGTAGACCTGGACGGTGTGCGAGCCGGTGAGGAGGACGATCTGCCGGGGCTCGGTGTAATCGGACGCGGGCGTGCCGGAGCGTTTGGTGAAGACGCGATAGGCGTGGTTGGCGCGGTCCACGCGGTAATCGAGGCCGTTATGCGTGAACTCCAGCCCGTCCATCTTGGTGGCGAAGTTGGCGGGTTCCGCGACCTGCGTCATCGTGCGGTGGAACGACGCGTGCCAGCTGGCGTAATTGCCCGGGTGACAGGAACGGCAGGAATCGGACGATACCATGTCGGCGGCGACGGCGGCCTTGACCGGCCGGTTGGACGGCGGGGCGGAGGACTGGCCAGAGCGGACGAGAACCAGGACCACCATGCCTGCGGTCCAAATGGCGCCCGCCAGCGCGGCGCGGCCGGGCCAGGTGGAAGGGAAAAATCGACGGCGTCCGGAAGGAAGTTGCGACGGAGGCGAGGCCACGACCGGTCATCATCCGGCGCGGGTAGTCGTTGAAAAGCATATTCCACGTCTCCACCCAACGCGCCGGCAGACGAGTCCTCAGGCGACCCGCTGGCGGGAGAATTTCCGGAGCAGCGGCCGCAGAAGGTAGTAGATTCCGGCCACCAGAAACGGCACGCTGATCAACCAGGCGGTGGCGGCGTGCACGCCGGTCCAGCCAAAGCGCTGCAGGAAGGCGGCGGGATTGTCCCGGAAGGAATGGATCAGCGTGGGGACCGACAGCGGCATGGGTAGGGCGCCCCAGATTTTTTCGCCGACCCGCACATAGACCAGGATGAGCCCCAGCTGCAGGGGGCCGAGGATCTGGTTCAGGGTTTGCAGGATCGGTTGGTTGAGCCGCAGCCAGAGGCCGACCCCGAGGTTGAGCAGCGAGGTGAAGCCCAGGAAGGGCAGCAGGGAGCAGGCGGTGCCCACCGCGAAGGTGAGAGCGATCCTGTCGGGGGTGACGCCCTGCGTCAGCAGTCCCCGGATGGGCGCGATGACGCGGCGCTGCCAGAACGATGGAGGAGACGAGGGTTGCACAAGAGTTGATACGCGCGAGAGGGGAAACCGGCCGTCCGGGCCGGGCGCCCCCCAAGCCAGATTGGCGCCGGGCACCTCGGTCCGGCAAAAAGAAAAAGGGCGGAGACTTTCGTCTCCGCCCTTTGAAGGAAGGCGCTGTTGGACTTCTAGATTAGAAGCTCAGCGTATTCGTGATGAACAGCTGGCGACCAGGGGAGGCGACGACGCCACCCTCGAAGTACAGCTTGTCGGCGATGTTCTGCACGCTGGCCGTCGATGTGATCTTGTAGCCGGACAGCTCCCAAGGGTAGCTGACCAGGCCGTCGAACACGAGGTAGTTGCCAGACTGGAAGCCGCCGTTGAGCGGATTCCACGTGACGTCACGTGAGATGACCATCTTGGACGAGTAGCGAGTGCCGAAGCCCACGGACATACCGTGGAGGAAGCCGTCGGTGATCGTGTACTTGCTGAACGTGTTGAGCCGGAATTCCGGCACGTTCTCCAGACGGGCACCGTAGTAGATGTCCGAGTTAACCTTGGTGTTGTTGCCAGCCACCGTGGTGAGATCCAACGCGTTATAGGCCGCGGATCCGGGCGCGATGACGGTCGGGGCGTTGACGGTATGGGCGGTCCACAGCCAGGCGCCATTGATGACGGACTGGAAGTTGCGGATCGGGCTCCAGGTGACCTCGAAGTCCGCACCCTCGACGACGTCCTTCTGACCGACGGTGCGCCAGCGAAGCAGGCGGCCACCGGAGAAGTTGAAGCCAGTCGGGTTGACGAACGCGCCCGGCGCACCGAAGTACTGGTAATTATTGGTATAATTCAGCGCATCGATGTTCTGGGCATTGGTGTCGTCCACGCGGCGATTGACGCGGAACATGTGGAACACTGAGAACGTGCTCACGAGCTTGTTGTCCCAGAGCGAGGTCTTCACACCGATTTCGGAGTTACGACCGGTCTCGGGCTTGATCAGGACGTCAGCACCGTTGGCGTGCAGCGCGGCGAACAGGTCGTTCACGCTGTTGAGCGTATGGCCGTTGTACACGAACGGATTGGCCGCATTGCCGCCCGGCAGGGAGCCGAGGTAGGCTTGGGCCGCGGCGTACCACTGCGGGACAGACAGCGTAGAGAAGCCGCCCGCGTTGGTCGCGCCGTTACGATTGTAGATCTTGCTCGTCGAGACGTAGATGTTGATGTCCTTCTTAATCTGGTACGAGAGACCCACCATCCAGGAGGTACCGGCGATGCGCGAGTGTTCACCGTCGCGGTCACCAGCGTAGGCCGGATCCTGACCCCACACACTGGCAGGATAGGTCGCCGTGTCGTAGTAGGCCGTGGGCGGCGGCGAGTAGTACGGGAAGTTGTCGGTCAGATACTGACCGCTATCCCGGTGCATTTCGCGGCGGACGCCGGCAAGGATCGTCAGACGATCATCGAAGGCCTGGCCCTGGTAGTTGATGTAACCGGCCTGCTCCTGGTAGTAGTAACCGTCGAGCTCGTTACGGTCGATGACGAACAGGGGCTTGATGTCAGGCTGAACCTGATAACCCGGATCCCATTCGCTGAAGACCTGCACGGGCGTCTGGATGTTGCCGAAACGGTCACGGATAACCTGGTTGACCGGCACGTGCGGGACGTTGCCGAGCGTGAGCGAGCCACCGGTGTAGATGCCGCCGGGGTTCGCGATACCATTGGAGGCGCCGGGGATCTGGCCGTAGTACGTGAACGACTGGGCGTTGTACTGCTGCAGAGCCTCGCGGAAGGTGCCACCGATCAGGACCTTGTTCTTCAGGCCCCAGAAGTCCTTCTTGAAGATCAAGTCGAACTGGTGATCCGTGGACTTCAGGTAGTAGCCGGCGCTGTTGCCGCCGACGCCACCGAACGAGTTGAACCGGCGACCGTCACCGTAGGGGGAGTAGCCACCTTCGATGGAGTCGTAGCGGTTGTTATCAACCGTGACGACATAGCGGCCGTCGACCCAGTCGAAGGGCGAGATTTCAACAACGACGTCCGTGGTGTTCACGTAGTCATGATTGAAAGCACCGCGAGCGTCCCAGTTGAAGCCCGTGTCGTGGATACGCACGCCAGCGGCATTCAGGTAGTAGGCACCGCGATCGATGCGGGTGTAGTTGGGCAGGGTGTAATTGCCCGTGGCGGCACGGTTGTCATTACCCCAGTTGCCGTAACCACCGACGATGACATAGCGGCTGGCCATGAGGGCGGCGGCGCCGGCGCTGCCGACGGCGTTGCCCGCGAGGTTGAAGCCGTTCTTCACCGCGCCGTTTTCAAGGGCGACGAGGGAAGCGTCAGACGGGCTGGTCTGCGTGTTCTGATAGGCGGTGAACCACGCGTCCGGGTAGAACCACTCCGTCGAACGGGAGAAGTTGTACTTCTGGTCGGTCCACTCGGCGTCGGCCGTGATGCGGAGCTTGCCGCTGTCGAACGGAACGAGGGTCAGGCCGCCGGTCACGCTGTTGTTCTTCAGGTATTCAAACCGGCGCTGGCCACCGTCGTTTTGGGAAACGAGGATGACGCGCATCGCCGCCTTGTTGGAGAACATCGTGTTGTGATCGATGAGCCACTTGCGCTTATGGTCCGTGCCCGTGACGTAGGAAATGGTCGTCGGGATGCGGGCAAACACGGGCTCCTTGGTGATGTAATTGATAACGCCGCCGGGGGCGCCGTTACCGAAGAACAAGGCCGCCGGGCCCTTGATGAGTTCGACGCGCTCGACGGAATCAACGTTGAAGGCGGTGTAACGTTTCACGCCGTTACGCAGCATCGTGTTGATCTGGAAACCGCGCATCGTGAACGTGCCGACCGGAGTCGCGCCGTTCGCAGGGCGGGCCATCAGGAACGAGTTGTCACCCGAACCAGACGACGAGTAGCGAAGGATGTCCGTGAGGGTCTGCGAGTTCGTGTCAGCCAGGAACTCGGCCGATTTGATTTCAATGGCCAGGGGGGTGCGCTGCACCTCCATGCCGATACGGGTAGCGGTAGCAGAATTGGTCTTCAGGTAGCCATTGTCCTTTTCACTGGTGACAGTGAACGGGGACATGGTTTGGACCCCCTCGTCCGAGGCGACGGCAGCAGCTGTCGGCGTCGTGGTCGTGGTGGTCGTTGTAGTGGTCGTTGCTTTTGTCGTGTCAGTGTCGGCGGCTCGCAAAGCGGGCGACGACACTGCCACCAGAGCAGCCAAACAGGAGACCAGGTATTTGCTGGTCCTGTGCATTTGGTAGCTGGGTTCTGATTTCATTCGTTGTATGGGGGTGGTTTGTAGTTTCCGGTTTTGACCCGGGGTGAGCCGGTCCAAAAGTCGGGAAAGGGAGAAAGCGATCAAACGCTTATGCCAAGCATTAGAAAAATTGCACAGCCGTCCGGGGGCGCTGGAAATAATGCCGCAGGGGGTAGCCAGTCATGGGGGTGATACCGGTCAAAACGTGGTAAAGAGCAAGAAAACGGGCGGACTTTAGCAAGCGATACTTTTCTGAAAGTTATGAATGTTCAAAGGATCGCATGTTTGCCGTGGCTCACGGTCACGAGAGTGGGGGCAATCGTAATGCCGACGCGGCCAATGGCGGTGGGATTTTCGATCCGCCAGACGAGGTGGTCCACCACTTTGCGCACCAGGGAGGGGAGGTTGATGTTCAGGGCGGCGGGCAAATGGTCGAGATTGTGGTAGATGACCGGGTTGTAGTTGCCCAGGACCGCCTCGAAATCGCGCTCGGATTTCAGGCCAACCTGCCGGAGGGAACGGAACAGCGAGCCGCAAAAATGATCGACCGGCATGTAGAGCCCGGTGGGGCGGGGGGAGGTCTGCATCATGCGACGGACCAAGCTGTCGCTCTCCTCATGCATGGGGGCGATCTCGAGGTAGCTGACCCCGGGTTTGGCCTTGCCGAGGATGTTGTGCACCGTGAGCCCGAGTTCCTTCGCGCGTTCGCCGAACGATTTAACGCGCCACGCCACGGCGCTGTAGGCCGGATCCGTGGAAATCACCGCCAGGGTCTTGTGCCCACGGGCATGCAAATAATCAGCCGCCATGCGGCCGTTCAGTTCGTTGTCGGGCTCGACGAAATCGCCCGCGTAATTGGCATTGCGGCGCGTCATGAACCAGACGTTGGGCAGGCCCACCAGCTTCTGCAGGCTGGAGGCGGTCGGCTCCATGCCCTGGATGATCACCCCGTCCACCTGGCGTTCAGCCAAGGCGCGGGGGAGCTCCTCGGGGGTGTCCGTGACGATAACAGTTAACTCTATGCGCTGGCGCTCGTTGGAATGCTGAATCTGCAGCAATTGGTCCTGAAACCAATTGAGGCTGGACGTCTTTTTCGCGCCGACGAACCACACGGCGATCTTCTTGGGCGTGGCCAGCCGCGACTTGGGACCGCGGCGGCGGTGGAGCGGCGTCGGCACGTAATTGACGGCCGTCATGACCGCTTGCACGCGGGCGAGCCGGTCGGGCGCGACGAGGTGCGGCTGATTGATTACGCGGGAGACCGTGGCCGGGGAGACCTTGGCCCGCAGGGCGATGTCGGCAATGAGCATGGCTGGGGTGGCGCCGTGAAAGTTTCAGAAAACAACTCTGAAAATCACCCCAGCCCGTCAAGAGTTTTCACGGCTGGAGCCTGAGGTGGCCCCATTTCACGCGCCGGCCCGGCCGGAGCCCTTACTTCTTGCGGGACGGTTTCCGGGCGCGGGCGAGGGCCCGTTTCCAAGCGCCGGCATACTCCTTGCGGGCAACCACCGCGTCGGGCCAGGCATGGGGATCGCCGCTCACGAAATAGCCATGGCTCATGCCGAGTTCCGGGCAGACATAGAGGTCGCCGCGCGGTTTCGGGCCCTGCAGCCAGAGCGTGAACAGGTCCTCGACGAAGGCCAGGTAGTCCTTGAATTCGGGCGTCAGCTGGCCGCGGCCGTTGGTGACCGGGATCTGGCAATGCTGGCTGTTGAACGGGCGCAGGTGAAAGAGGTGGGAATGCTGGATGAGCTTGGGCCAGACGAGCAGGCGCTCGGAGTAAACGGCCGGCAACAGGTGCTTCGAAACCGCGAAATGTGAATGGTCCCACGTCGTGGGCATGAGACGCCCCGTGGCCCTCTGGAAGAGGCGGGCAATCTCATCGTATTTTTCGGGCGTTTCCGTCGCCGTGTCGCGGTGGGTCTCGATGTGGACGCCGACGCCGAGTTCGTCGGACAGTTTGATCAGCTGCACCGCCAGCCTGGCGGCGACCGCGGGCGGGGTGTCGTGGTCGAGCAACTGCACATTCATATACCGCGTGCCGTTGTCGCGCTGCTCGATGATTTGCTGGCGGGCCTTCTTGGCCTCGCGGCCGTCAAATCCGCCCATGAGCTTCAGGCCGAGCTTCCTGGCCAGGGCGCCGACCTCGGCGTTGGCATAGGCGGCGATGCCGTCGAAGCCGGCCGCCTTGATTTCCTTCATCTTGCGCTCGAGCGACCATTCACGCTTGGCGGAGGGATAACCGATCATCGACCAGGTGGTGGCGCATTGGACGAGGCGGGGGGTGGGGGATTTTTTGACGCGGCTCATGATTTGAAATTTCAGGGAAAAAGCTGATTGAATTGCTGAACGGAGCGCTCGTATGGTGAGCATTCTCTTTCTCGCGACACAACCCCATTATGATTTTGCATGCGGTGAACTGGCGTCGGACCGGCCTCGTTTTTACGATGGTGGTGGCTGGTTGGTCGACGGCCAAGGCCGGCCTCCCGGACCCTGGTCCCCTCGCCATGTCCGACGCGGAGATCGCCCGCCGCTATGAGGAACGCCGGGCGGCAGTCCTGGCGGCGTCGGTCGACACGATCAAACCGGATCCCACCAAGGGCGGCTCGCTGGTCGATGTCGCGGTGGCCTTGCAGCTCAGTCAGCGACGGGTGGATGCGCTGGCCCGACTGGCCAAATTGAACGAGCCGGTGCCGGTGGCGGCGATGTTTTGGATGTATCCGATGGTCTCGGTGATGACGGCGGGGCATGACCACCTCGATGCCGCCAGCTGGGCCCGCATCCAGGAACTGTGGCGCACCTACTGGCCGGCGCGGGGCGACACCGAGAATCACTGGGTGCTCTATTATTCCAGTCTCTATCTGGCGGCGCAGACGTGGCCGGAGGCCGGGCCCGACCAGTGGTATAACGGCAAGTCGTCCGCGGAAAACATGGCCGAGGCGAAGTCCTACCTCGAGCATTGGATGGGCATCACCACGACCCACGGGCAGGGCGAATTTGATTCCCCAAGCTACATCCAGGAATACCTCATTCCCCTCGGCTTGCTGGCCGGGTGGGCGCACGACGATGCGTTCCGGCTCAAGGCGAAGATGATGCTCGACTACATCATCTACGACTACGCCGTGGAAAACGTGGACGGCTGGTATGGCGGCGCGCACAGCCGGGTCTATCCGCGGCAGATCATCACCCAGGGCCGCGCGCCGATCGAGGGCATCGCCTGGCTGCTCTTCGGGTTTGGCGATCGCGTCGCCGATCCCGCCGCCTCGATCCTCGCGATGGCCGGTTACCGGCCGCCGCCGATCCTCGAGCGCGTCGCCCGCGACCGCGCGCAACCCTACGTCGAGCGCGAACTCAAGCGCACCCGCTGGCGCGAGCGCAACGCCGGCCCCGAATCTTACCTGATCGGCGACCGCCGGACCGCGCCGGTGTATAAATACAGCTACGTGGACCGCGACTTCGTGCTCGGTTCGTCGCAGGGCGGCGTGTTGCAGCCCATCCAGCAGGAGACCTGGAGCCTGATCTGGCGGACGGACAAGAAGCGCACCGACGCCGCCAACACGTTCTTCGGCCTGCAGCCGTATTCCTCGCCGCACGAGGGCACGATGTATTTTGGCGGCGATTGGGACACCGTCACCGGCCTGATCATCCGGTCGAAGGCCGACTACGATTCCGAGGACAAACTGCCGGGCGGCTCGCCGCACGAGCAGGTGTTCCAGCAGGGCACCGCGCTCATCGCGCTCTACGACATGCCGGCGGACAACCGCTTTCCGCTCATCTCGACGCTCTTCACGCGCGATCTGGTGAACACGACCGAAGACCCCTCGGGCTGGATCTTCACGCAGGGCGGGCCGGTTTACATCGCGTATCGACCGCTCGCGCCCGGCCAGTGGCGGCCCAGCGACTGGACCGGCCTGCTGCGCAACGGCGCGGGTGGCGTGTTTCTCAGCGGCGCCTTCAACGAGTGGGGCACCGGCCACCGCTGCTATGTGAGCACGGCGCTGCGCAACGGTTACGTGGTGCAGGTGGGGCCGGTGCGCGACTTCAAGTCGTTCGCGGATTTCCAGGCGGCGGTGAAGGCGCTCCCACTGAAGTTCACCACCACCCCTGAGCCCGAGGTTACGTTCACCGCGCTCGACGGCCACGTGCTGCATGCGCGCTACGGCGACACGCCGGCGGTGGACGGGCAGCCGGTCGACTACGCGAACTGGCCGTTCTTCGACAGCCCCTTCGCGCGCGAAGTCCGCGGCAGCGATCGGCTGGAAATCCATCACGGCCAGCAACGCTACCTGCTGGACTTCAAAAACCGGCTGATCGAGGAGGCCGCGCCATGAAGCCGACGCGCGCCTTTCTCCTGGCCCTGACTCTCCCGGCGTTGGCGTGGGCGACCACCGCGCCCGCGCCGGTGGCAACGGCTCCGGCAGCGCCCGCGGCGTATCGGATGTATGCGTCGGCCTCGCTCACCAAGGCGCAGAAAAATTCCCCGACGCCCGAGGATTTCGGGCTGTTCTTCCGCACCGATGACGGAAAATGGAAACCGTTCGGCCCCCGCGTCGCGATCAGCGGCCTGACGGTGCGGCCGGGAGACAATTCCTTCATGCTCGTGCCCAGCTCGGACGGCGTGGTGCGGAGTCGGGACGGCGGCAAGACCTGGCGGATGGTCACCGGCTGGGAAGTCGGCGACGTGCTGAGCATCGTTTACGACGGCGTCGATCCGCAGCTTGTCTACGGTGCCACGGCGTGGGGCCCGATCCGCTCGACCGACGGCGGCGAAACCTGGAAGGCGGCCTTGTCCGGCCTCGCGAAACCTTATTGCCAGACGCTCGTGACCGATCCGCATCAACGCGGCCGCGTGCTGCTCGGCACCGAGGACGGGCTCTACGTTTCGACGGACGCGGCGCAGACTTGGACGCGCATCGAATCGCCCGCCACGACGATTCTGCGCCTCGTGCGCAGCAGCGTCGACCCGCGGCTCTTGCTGGCCGGCACGCAAGGTCGCGGCGCGTGGATCTCGCGGGACAACGGTGTGAGCTGGTCGGCGGCCGATCCGGTTTCCGCGACGGCGAATCTTTACGGCGCTGCGCTGCACCCGCACGACGTGTCCACGATGGCGGTCGCCGGCTGGAATGTGGGCGTGCGAGTTTCGACGGATGGTGGCGCGACATGGGCGGACCGCAGCGCGGGCCTGCCGGTGAAGAACGTCCTGGTACTGGCCTTCGATCCCGACGCGCCGTCCCGCCTGTGGGCGTCGACGTTCGAGGAGGGGAGTTACTTCTCCGACGACCTCGGCCGCACCTGGCAGAATGGCGGGCTCTACGGCGCCAATGGCACCGATTACATTTTCGTCCCGAAGCCCCGGCGCTGAGCGCCCAAATTTTTCCTCCCCTCGTGTCCGCCGCCCCCTTCGTCAATTCCGCCAACTGGATCTGGTCCGCCGAGGGCTCGCACTCCGCCCCGGCGCCCGACGCGGCGTCGCCCTCGCATTACCAGGTGCGGTATTTCCGACGGACGTTTGACGTCGCCGACCCGGTTGCGGTGCAGCTCACGGTCCACGTCTCGGCGGACAGCCGCTATCTGTTTTTCTGCAACGGCGTTTGCCTCGGCCGCGGCCCGGCGAAGGGCGACGTGAACCATCATTTCTACGAGACGTTCGACCTCGCGCCGCATCTGCGGCGCGGCCGCAACGTCCTGGCGGCACTGGTGCTGGACATGTCCCGCGTGGCGCACCGCCCCGCGCTGCTTGGTCCGCCGTGCTCGGTGATGACTTACACGGGCGGCTTCGTGCTCGAGGGCGCGCTGCAGACAAAGGCGGGCGAGACGATCGCCGACCTGCGCACGGATGCGGCATGGAAGGTCTCGGTCGACAAGGGCCATCGCTTCCAGAACGAGAACACAACCTTCGAGGGTTACCTCGGCTACTTCGAGCATCGCGTGTCGAAGTTCATCCCCGTCGGCTGGAACACACCGGAGTTCGACGACGCGGCTTGGCCCGCAGCGCATTTGCTGTTCAAGGCCGAGCTGCTGGTCAACCGCCGCGATCCCGCGAGTCCGTATGGCCTCGTGCCGCGCATGGTGCCGATGCTGGAAGAAGGTGCGCCGGAGAAATTTGCGGATGCGTTCCTCGCCGGCGGCACGGCAGTGCCGGCGCCTTGGTCAGCGCTGCTGGAACGCGGGGCGGCGCTGACGTTGCCGGCGAACTCGACGGTTTTGCTCGTGCTCGACGCTGCGGCGCTGACGACGGCGTTTCCGCATCTCGAGGTTTCCGGCGGGGCGGGCAGCGTCGTCCGGCTGACCTACGCCGAGGCGCTGCGCCTGCGCTGGGACACGCCGGGCGCGAAACTCCTGGGCAAGCAGCAGTCGCTCGCGAACCTCGCGTCGCATTTTGCCGACGAGAGTCGCGGCTGGACCTTCGACCGCCGCGGTGAAGTGACCGGTTGGTGCGATATCTGGGAGCCGTCGGGCCGCGACGAGACCTTCGAGCCGCTGCACTGGCGCGCGTTCCGGTACGTCGGCCTGTCGATCAAGGTCGGCGCTGCGCCGCTCACGCTTCGAGCGGTGGCGCACCGCTTCACGGCCTATCCGTATCGCATCGCAGCGACGTTCAAGTCCTCCGACCCCGCGCTGGACAAGATTTGGTCCGTCGGCTTGCACACGATGCGGATGTGCTCGCACGAGACGTTCGAGGACTGCCCGCACTACGAGCAGATGCAGTATGCCGGTGACACGATGATCACGTCGAAGCTCGGCATGCTCACGACCGGCGACTACCGGCTGAGCCGCCAGGCGCTGTATCACTTCGACTGGTCGCGGCTGTCCGACGGGCTCACGCAGGCACGTTTCCCGTCGCGGCTCGTGCAGATCATCCCGGCGTGGAGCATCCACTGGATCACGAACATTAAGGACTACTTCTACTGCACCGGCGACCGCGCGACCGTGCAGGACCTGCTGCCGGGCGTCCGGGCCGTGCTCGACTGGTATCGCCGGCACACCGACGCCGCGGGGCTGCCAGCGAAGCTGCCATTTTGGAACATCACCGACTGGTGCCCGTGGTGGCCGCGGGGCGTGGTGCCCGGCGCCGACACCGGCGCGACCTGCATCCATTCGGCGCAATACATCAATGCCCTCGACGAGGCCGCGCTGCTCGTGCGCTCGTTCGGGCACGCGGCGGAGGCGGACGCCCTCACGCACGAGGCCACTGACCTGCGCCGCAAAGCGCATGCGCTTTTCTGGTCCGAGGCGGAGGGGCTTTACTTTGATCGCCCGGGCGGCCCCGAGGTCAGCCAATACGGCAATGCCTGGGCGATCGTCGCCGGGCTCGCGGGCGAACGGGAGCGCGCGATCATCCTGAAGCGCTTTCCCAACGACCCGAAGCTCGCGCCCGGCTCGTTCTTCTGGCTGCACACGGGCTTTGCCGCGCTGGCGAAATCCGGCCGCGCGGACGACATGCCGAAGCACCTCGGCCCGTGGCATGAGTCGGTCGGCTACGGCCTGTCCACGTTCGTCGAGGAGAACAGCTACTGGCGCTCGCTCTGCCACGCATGGAGCGCGCACCCCGTGCTGGAGTTCCAGCAGCGGATCCTCGGCGTGACGGCGACGGAGCCCGGCTTCGTGTCGACCCGCATCGCGCCGAACCGCTGCGGGCTCACGCATGCCGCGGGCAGCGTCTGCACGCCGCGCGGTCTGATCGAAGTCGCCTGGCGCGTCGCCGACGGAAAGTTTCACCTGGCCGTCAATGCCCCCGCCGGCATTGCGCTCACCATCGTTGCCCCCGGCGGCGCCACCCGCACGCCGGCGGGCGGCCGGTTCGAGGAGGCTTTTCCCCTCTCATGAACACGCTCCGCCTGCAACACGAGGAGGGTCGGGCTGTCAGCGTCTTCGCCGGCGACCAGCTGCTCTTCCGCTACGTCCACGTCTCCGCCCAGCCGCTGAAGGAATCGCCCAAGCCCTATCTCCATCCGCTCAACTCGCTCGCGGGCGACACGCTGACGAATTTCCGGCCCAACGACCATCCCTGGCACCATGGCCTCGCGTTCACGCTGACGGACGTGTCGGGCTTCAATTTCTGGGGCGGCCCCACCTGCCGGCCCGAGGACGGCTACAAGTGGCGCGACGACCATGGCGAGCAGCGCCATGTGGCGTGGACGAAGCTCGCGGCGGCGGGCAATGTGGCGACGCTCGCGCACACGCTCGAGTGGCACACGCCGAAGGGCGTGCTGTTCCGCGAGGAGCGGACGCTCGGGGTGATGGCGAATTTCGACACCCAAACCTGGGCGCTCCACTGGCAGTCGCGCCTGGTGAACGTCAGCGGCCGGGAACTTTCGCTGGGCAACCCGCACTCGGCGGGCGGCAAACCCGGCTCGCATTACACGGGCCTGACGTTCCGCGGTGCGCGCGAGCTGCTCGACGACCATCTGGACCCGACGATCAAGATCATCGCCGAAGGCGGCCGCGAAGGGCTGGAGGCGGTGCACGGCGCGGCGGCGCGCTGGATGGAGTGGCACGGCCAGCTGGACGAGACGCTCCGGCGCGTTATCATTCGCTTCGAGAATAACTCCGGTCCCCTGCACTGGTTCGTCCGCCGCAACGGCTATCCGCTGGCGGCGTTCCCGGTGCAATTCGACCGGAATCTCGCGGTGCCCGCCAGCGCGGCCCTCGAAATCGACCACACGCTGACCTTCACCGCCCTCCCATGAACCTCGATCGAAAAACCTTCCTTCGCAGCCTGGGCGCCGGGGCGCTGGGACTGCTGGCGACGCGCGCCTTGGGCGAAATTGACGGCGACCCGGAGCAGCTCTCCGCGATGCCCGTCTGGAACCCCGCCGATCCCGAGGCGTTCTGGCGGCAAGTGCGTGTGCAGTTTCCGATGACGCCTGAGCGCACGTATTTCAACACCGGCGGCCTGGGCCCGGCGCCGCGGCGCGTGCTGGACATGCTGACGGTGGCCAGTCGGCAACTCCAGGAGCGGGTGGAGACGGGCCATGACTTTTTTGCGCAGGCGCGCGTGATTGTGGCCGCCTATTTCGGCGCGAAGACCGACGACCTGTGTTTCGTGCGCAACGCCACCGAGGGCAATTGCATCGTCGCGACCGGCCTCGAGCTGACGGCGGCGGACGAGGTGATCTTTGAGTCCCACGCACACCCCGGCGGCTCGTTTCCCTGGCTCAACCGGCAGCATACCGAAGGCATCATCGTCAAAACCTTCGAACCCGACCCCGACCGCGCGGCCGGCAACGTCGAGCGGATCGCGGCGCTGATCACGAAGCGCACGCGCGTCATCCAGGTTTCCCACATCACGTCGCCGACCGGCATCATCATGCCGTGCCCCGAGATCGCGAAGCTCGCAGCGCAGCACAAGTGCTGGTTCCACGTGGATGGCGCGCAGTCGGCCGGCATGATCCCGGTGAACCTGCCCGCGCTCGGCTGTGATTCCTACGCCACGAGCGGCCACAAGTGGGTGGGCGGCCCGCACGAGACGGGCGTGCTGTGGATTCGCGGCGACAAGATGAAAGAGGTCGTCCCGCGGCAGGTGGGCGCCTACTCGAGCGAGGACGTCAACCTCAACAACCCCGGTCCCTTCGTCTATTCGAAGGGCGCGCATCGCTACGAATACGGCACGCGCGACGCGGCCGCGGTGCTGGCCCTGGCCGAGGCGACGCGGTTCCAGAACGAAATTGGCCGCGACCGCATCGCTGCGCGCGGCCACGCCCTCGCCGACCGCGTTCGCGCCGGCTTCGAGAAGATCGACAGTGTCGAAATTCTCACGCCGAAGGACCCGGTGATGTGCGCGTCGATCCTGACCTTCCGCACGCCGAAGATGAAACACAACCAGCTCTTCGAGCACCTGCTGGTGGATTATCACCTGCGCTGCCGGCCGGTGTCGGAGGTCGACCTCGATGCCGTCCGCGTCTCGACCCATCTCTTCAACTCGGTCGAGGAATGCGACCACCTGATTGGCGCGCTCGACGAAATCCTCAAGAAAGCGTGACCAGCGCGGTGACTCCCCGCGCTGATCGATTTTAAACACCATGAATTCCCTCCGTATCGCCTGGTTTTTTCTCCTCACGGCCGGCGCCGCCCTCGCGGCGGGCCACGATTTCTACATCAGCGCGGCGACGAACCGGAATTACGTCGTCGGCTCGGTGATCGTGACCGTCAACGGCATCTTCCGGCACGAGGCGAATGGCGAGTGGACGCACATCGGCAACAACGACACGAGTGTTCTCGGCGTCGATTTCGATCCCCGGGATCACGGGGTGTTTTATGCCGCGAGCATCAATGGCTGCTGGCGGACACTGGACGCCGGCAAGACCTGGCGCTGCTGCACGAGCTGGGACATGACGGAGCCGATGGAGGTCAGCGTCGATCCCCACGCGCCGGACAACGTGTACCTTGCGCTGCCGGATGGCATCGCCGTCTCGCCCGACCGCGGCCAGACGTGGCCGCGCCGGGAAAACGGCCTGCCGGATCGTGGCAAATACACGCAGGCGATCCGCGTCGACCGCACGCAGGCCGGCCGGGTGCTGGCCGGCTGCGAGACGGGGATTTATCTCACGGAGAACGGCGCACAGTCGTGGCGCCGGGTGTTCCCGACGCAGGACGTGGTCACCGACCTGCAGCAGTCGCCGGCTGACCCGAAACTCTGGCTGGCCGCGACGCAGAGCGCCGGCGCGTTGATTTCCCGCGATGGCGGGCTGACGTGGGCGGTGATGGCGGGAACGCCCACCGACAAGACGATCTACAACATCACCTTCGACGGCTCGAACCCGGCGCGTTTCGCGCTCTGCGGTTGGACCATCGGTGTGATGACCTCCGAGGACAGCGGCGCCACCTGGACAGAGCGCAACGCCGGGCTGCCGGGCAAGAAGGCGGGTTTCCGCATGCCGTGCGACCCGCCGCCTCACAGCGTCTGGCGCGTGGGCGTGAATCCCGACACCGGCCGGCTTTACGCCAGCGTGGTCGGCGAGGCGCTGTATGCGTCCGATGATTTCGGCCGGACGTGGAAGAGCCTGGGCCTCGAGGGCTCGGCCGTGAACCGGTTCATCTTCCTGCCCCACGCCGGCAACTAACCGTCACCTTTTGCCCACATGAAATTTTTCCCCGCCTGCCTGCTGCTCGTCCTCGCCGCCACCACCGCGGTGCGCGCGCAGCCTTCCTTCAGTGCCACGACCGTGCCCAGCCGGGAGATCGTCACCGACGCTGCCGTGCGCCGCGCGGCGTATCTTAAGCGCGTGCAGGAGGTCATTGATTACCGCGCCAACCTCGTGAACCGCGCCGACCCGGGCGGCATCGACCTCGCCGCCGTCGCGACGATGCTGGCGCGCCACGAGGACCCGAAATTCTGCTCGGAGCAGGTGATCCGGCTGATGAAGGCGCCCGGCACGGGGCCGTTCTGGATGTTTCCCGTCGTGTGCGTGACCTACATGGGCCGCGACCAGCTCTCGCCCGAGGCGAAGAAGGCGATGCGCGACATGTGGCGCACGACCTACCAGATCCGCGGCGACACGGAGAACCACTGGGCGATGTATTACATTTCACTCTACCTGATTTCGGAGATGTATCCGCACGAGCCCGCGAGCTCGTGGTTCACCGGCAAGAGCTCCGAGGAGAATCTCGCCGAGTCGAGGGAGTATATCATCCACTGGATGGACCTGGCCACGACGGTGGGGCAGGGGGAATTCAATCCCGTGCACTACATCGGCGAGTATGCCTGCCCGCTGATGTTCCTGGCGAGTTGGGCCAAGGATCCCGCGATGAAGACCCGCGGGCACATGATGCTCGAGTGGATTTTTGCCGACCTCGCCGAGGGCACGCTGAATGGCGTGCCAGTCGGGTCGCACGCCCGGACCACCGACGAGTCGGTGATCGAACCATCGAACAGCCTGGCGGCCTATTTCTCCTGGCTGCTCTTCGGCAACGTTCCGCCCCCGACGGGCTTTGGCGGCTGGGGCATCTATTTCGCGCCGGCGGCGGCCAACTACGAGGTGCCGGAGGTGCTCTACCGCATCGCCATGGACCGCGACCACGATTTCCTGCAGCAGGACCTGAAGCGCACCCGTCGCCGCTGGCGCTACAGCGACGTGCTTTTCGCCCCGATCTACAAGACGACCTACATGCGGCACGACTATGCCGTGGGTTCGTTCCAAGGCGGGATGTCCGATCCGATCCAAACGCATGTCTGGGACGTGACCTGGGCGGTGCCCAACCCCCGCGCGCAGCACAACGTGATGTTCTCGATGCAACCGGAGTCGTCGGCGCGCTCGATGCAGACGTATTTCACCGGCTACCCCGAGCCGATGATCGGGGGCGCGGTCAACCTCGCCAAGCCGAGCTATGACTCGCCCGACAAGCTGCTCGGCGGCTCGCCCTACGAGCAGGTTTTCCAGGACCTCGACACGATCGTGGCGCTCTACGACATCCCGCCCGGCACGCGTTTTCCGCAGGTCAATGGTTTCTTCTCGAAGGACCTGACGCACCTCACCGAGGACCCCTCCGGCTGGATTTTTGCGCAGGGCGGCAACGCCTACCTCGCGTATCGGCCGCTGGCGCCGTATGAGTGGACGCAGAGCCATTGGGCGCAGGCGGCGATCCGCGACAGCCGGCTCCAGAGCGATTCGCTCAAGAACGGCACGATTCTCCAGGTGGCGAGCACGAGCGAGTTTAAGAACTTCGCGGCGTTCAAGGCCGCGATCGTGGCGCTGCCGCTGGAGTTCAAGCTCGAGCCGACGCCGACCGTGAAGATGCGCACGCTGCGCGGGAAGAACGTCGTTGTCACCTACGGCGCCGCGCCGGTGGTCGACGGCCAGCCCCTCGACTACACGAAGTGGAAGCTGTTCGAGGGCCCGTATCTCAACGCCGAGAAGGGGTCGCGCAAACTGACGATGACCTATGGCCACCTGCAGCGCGTCCTGGATTTCAACACGGTGAAGATCACCGACTCCGTGCTGCCCTGACGGACAGCACTATTTTCGAATCTCGATTTTCGACTTTCGATTCCCGAGTCCGCCCAATCCGCCGCGGGTCTTCCTGACCTCATCCTTCTTCCCTCTGCCTTCTAACTTACCCCATGCCCCAAGCCCGTCTCACCGTCCACACCGACGCCCCCGGCCCGGCCATTGACCCGCACATCTTCGGCCATTTTTCCGAGCACCTCGGCCGCTGCATTTACGACGGACTGTGGGTCGGCGAGCAGTCGCCGGTGCCCAACACGCGGGGCTGGCGCAACGACCTCGTTGCGGCGCTGAAGCAGATCCGCGTGCCAAATCTCCGCTGGCCGGGCGGCTGCTTTGCCGACGATTACCATTGGCGCGAGGGCATCGGCCCGCGCGCGAAGCGTCCCCGCCGGATCAACGCGCACTGGGGCGGGGTGGTCGACGACAACGCCGTTGGCACGCATGAGTTCCTCGACCTGTGCGAGCAGATCGGCTGCGAGCCCTACATCGCCGGCAACGTCGGCAGCGGCTCGCCGCGCGAGCTCCGCGAGTGGGTGGAATACTGCAACGCCGCGTCCGGCACGCTCGCCGACGAACGCGTCGCCAACGGCCGCCGCGACCCGTGGAAGGTGCGGCTGTGGGGCATCGGCAACGAGACGTGGGGCTGCGGCGGCAACATGACCGCCGAATACTACGCCGGGCAATTCCGCCAGTTCGCGACCTACACGCGCGACTTTCCCAATGCGCCGCTCTACCGCGTCGCCAGCGGGGCGGCCAACGACGATTACAAGTGGACCGAGGTGATGATGACGCTCGGCTATCGCGGCCCGCTCAACCCCGCGCCGCTGATGCAGGGACTGTCGCTGCACTACTACACCGTGCCGGGTTCGTGGGAGCAGAAGCACGCCGCGTCGCCCTTCGACCGCGACGGCTGGCGCGCGGTGATGTCGCTCGGCTGGAAGATGGACGAGCTCGTTCGCGAACACTCCGCCGTGATGGACCGCCATGACCCCAAGCGCGCGACCGCGCTGGTGGTGGACGAGTGGGGGTCCTGGTATGCGGTCGAGCCGGGCACGAACCCCGGGTTTCTCCACCAGCAGCAGACGGTGCGCGACGCGGTGCTCGCGGCCCTGCACCTGAATATCTTCATCAACCACTGCGAGCGCGTGCGCATCGCGAACCTCGCGCAGACCGTCAACGTCCTCCAGGCCGTGGCGCTCACCGAGGAAGGCGGCGGCCGGATGGTGCTCACGCCGACGTGGCACGTGTTCGCGCTCTATGCCGCGCACCAGGGCGCGAAGCGATTGCGCGTCGAATCGAATGCGGCGAACATCAAGCACGACGGCCGCGAATACCCGGCCGTGTCCGCCACCGCGTCACTCGCGGCCGACGGCGCCGTGACGGTGACGCTGTGCAACACGGACTCCGAGCACAGCGCCGACGTCGAGCTGTCGCTGCCCGGCCGGGCGATCACCGCGCCCACCGCGCAGGTGATTGCCGCGAAGACGCTCACGACCTGCAACACCTTCGACCAGCCCCGCGCCGTGACGGCCCAGCCGCTCGCCGGCGTGGTCACGAAAGGCGCCGCCGTACAACTTTCGCTGCCGCCGGGCTCAGTCGCCGCGCTCCGCTTCGCCAGCTGAGCTGATTCGCCTCCCGTTTTTCCCGCATGACCAGCCCCACCTGCCTTGCCTTGCCCAAAATACGCTTCGAGCGCGGCTTCCTCGCGGGGCGCGCGCGCCTCGTGCGCGACGTCGTTATCCCGTATCAGTGGGAGGCGCTGAACGACCGCATCCCGGGCGCCGAGCGCAGCGGGACCGTGAGCAATTTTCAAATCGCCGCGGGTGAAAAGCAGGGGGAGTTCTACGGCTACTGGTTCCAGGATTCCGACCTCGCGAAGTGGCTGGAGGCGGCCTCATACCGGCTGGCGACGCATCCCGACGCGGCGTTGGAGGCGGAGCTGGACGGCATCATCGCGATCATTGCGAAGGCGCAGCAGCCCGACGGCTACCTCGACACGTATGTGCAGGTGAAGGAACCGCACATGCGGTGGAAGAACCTGTTCGAATACCACGAGCTGTATATCGCCGGGCACTTCATCGAGGCGGGCGTCGCGCACTTCGAGGCGACGGGCAAGCGCTCGCTGCTGGACGTGGTGGCGAAACTGGCCAACATGATCGAGCGGACCTTCGGGACGGGCGCCGGCCAGATCCCGGGTTATCCCGGCCACGAGGAGATCGAGCTCGCGCTGGTCAAGCTCGCGCGGGTGACCGGGGAGAAGCGCTACGCGCAACTCGCCGCCTATTTCGTCAACCAGCGCGGCCAGGAGCCGCTCTATTTCGAGGAGGAGGCGAAGCGCCTCGGCTTCGCCAAGCTGCCGGTCTATTATCACGCGGACCGCTGGGACTTCCAGCAGGCCGGCCGGCCGGTGCGCAACCTGGTCGACCCGATCGGCCACTCCGTGCGCATGATGTATCTTACCACGGCCATGGCGGACCTCGCGCTGACGCTGCCGGACGAGTCGCTGCGCCGCGCCTGCACGACGCTCTGGGACAACCTCACGCGCTATCACCTCTACCTGACCGGCGGCGTCGGCTCGGAGTGGATGGGCGAGAAATTCGCCGAGCGCTACGACCTGCCCAACGACCGCGCGTATGCCGAGAGCTGCGCGGGCATCGGCCTCGTGTTCTGGGCGCGGCGGATGCTCGACCTGCAGCTGCGCGGGCAATACGGCGACGTGATGGAGCGGGCGCTCTACAACAACGTCCTCGCCGGCATGGCGCTCGACGGGAAAACGTTCTTCTACGTCAACCCGCTGGAAATCCGCCCGCACGAGGCGAAGCGGCGCTACGACATGCATTACGTGAAGACGCAGCGCGTGCCGTGGTTCGGCTGCGCCTGCTGCCCGCCGAACATCGCGCGCACGCTCACGTCGCTCGGCTACTACACGCATTCGGTGCTGTCCGACGGGCTCGCGGTGCACCTCTACGCCGATTGCCGCCTCGAAGCGACGATCGCCGGGCAGAAAACCGCGGTGGCGCTGCACACGGATTATCCTTGGGACGGCGCGGTGCGGGTCGAGGTTTCCCCTGCGCAACCCGTGACGTTCACGCTGCGCCTGCGTCTGCCCGGCTGGTGCACGGCGCCGGGCGCGAGGCTCAACGGCCAGAAGGTCGATCTCGCGGCGCACACGCGCGACGGCTACCTCTATCTCGCCCGCGAGTGGCGCGCGGGCGATGTCGTGACGCTCGATTTCCCGATGCCGATCCAGCGGGTGCGCGCGCATCCCGCGGTGCATCACGACGCCGGCTGTGTCGCGCTGCAGCGCGGGCCGATGGTGTTTTGTTTCGAGCAGGCCGACAACGGCCCGCTGCTCTCCCAGCTGCGCCTGCCGAAGACCGCGGCGCTGACCGCGCGTTTCGACCACGACCTGCTCGGTGGCGCGGTTGTCATCGAGGGCCCGGCGGAGCGCGTGCGGGCGTCCAACGAGGAGCTTTACTCCACGGCGGAGCCGGCGGTGTCGCCCGCGACGATCACGGCCGTGCCGTATTGCCTCTGGAACAACCGCGGCGAAGGCGAGATGCGCGTTTGGATTCGCGAGTCATGAGAGTTTCCGCCCTATCCACCTTCCGCTGCTTCGCGTGGACGACGGGCTTATTGCTCGCCATCAACCTCCACGCCCAGCCGGTGCAGGCCACGCAGGATGCGATGGTGGCGGACGCGCTGGCAGACAAGGCGGGCACGGAATTTCTCACGCATCTTTGCGATGA
The DNA here is from genome assembly GCA_903862955.1 of uncultured Opitutia bacterium. Classification (GTDB taxonomy): domain Bacteria; phylum Verrucomicrobiota; class Verrucomicrobiia; order Opitutales; family Opitutaceae; genus Opi-474. The sequence continues at coordinate 167,626 of CAIPAH010000030.1, read as the reverse complement.
CTTCGGCGGACGGCTCACGGGGAGCGTCAACAACCGAGGGGCGCTCGAACGCACGGTTGCCGAGCTGAAGGCCCTCGGCGTCGACGCGCATCTGGAGCCCTTCACGATGCCCGGATGGATCCGCGGCGATGACGAGGTGGAGATGCTGGCGCCGGTGCACCGGAAGCTGCGCGCGGCGTCGCTGAGCTACACGCAGCCGCACGAGCGTTTCGAGGCGGAGGTGGTGGACATCCGTGACGGTCGCGAGGAGGACTTCACCGGGCTGAAAACGGCGGGCAAGATTGGCCTGCTGGCGGCGACGGCGGCACAGTCGAGTCGTCAACTGGAAGAGGTGGCGACGCGGCACGGGCTGTGTGGCATCCTGTTCACCGACCGCGTCGCGGGTGGCGAACTGCTGGCCCGGACCGGATCATTCAACGGCGTGCCCCTGCGCCTGCCCTTTTTTGCGATCACGCAGGAGGAGGGCCTTTGGATGGTCCGGCTGCTGAAGCGCGACGAGAAAGTGAGCGTGAGCCTGCTGACCCGCTCGCATTGCGCGGAGATCGAGACGGCGAACATCGTCGTGACGTTTCCCGGCCGCACGCCGGACCTGATCGTCGCGGGCGCGCATTTCGACTCGTGGGACCTCGGCCAGGGCGCGACGGACAATGGCCTCGGTACCGCGCAGCTCTTCGCCCTGGCGAAGGCCCTGCAGGCGCATGCGCCGCAGAATCTGCGCACGATCGAGCTGGTGTGGTTCAACGGCGAGGAGGAGGGACTGTTCGGCTCGCGGTTTCATGCGGCGTCACTGCGTGGCCGGCCAGTGGCGGCGATGCTCAACCTCGACATGGTGGGCTTTCCGATCGCGGTAAATGCGCTGGGGTATGACGAGCTGGTGCCGGTGCTGCAGCGCTTCGACGCGTCGCTGGGCAAGCGCAAGCTCAAGCAGGGCGTGAGCAGCATCACCTGGTTCGGCAGCGACCACACCTCGTTCCAGCTCGAAGGCATTCCCACCATCACGCTGGGCGGCACAATCGAGGCCGACGTGACGCGTTACTATCACGATTTCGCCGACACGGTCGAAAAGGTGGACCCGCGGATGATCCCCGAGTCGTCTGCCACGGTTGCGGCGCTGGTCTACCGGCTCGCGAACGAGCCCGGCCTGGCGGTGGCGCGCCGCACCCCGGCGGAGACCGCGGCGTTGTTTCGCAAATTTGACCTGGAGAAACGGATGACCAACCTAGGCCTTTGGCCCTTCGGCGCCCTGCCGCCGGCCCCCAAGAAACCATGAACACCTCGCGTCGCACCTTCCTCAAGACCGTGGCTGTCGCCAGCGCCGCCGCGGCGCTGCCGCCGGCGGTCCGCGCGGAAATGACCAAGGACGGCCTGTTTCCGGCCGCGCCGAATTTCCATACTAACGCCGGCGCGAGCGTGATGATCAGCGGCGGGTCGATTACCAAGGAAGGCAAGCTGACCGACGCTGTGCGCGCCGCCCACCGGCTGCACTATGGGGAACGGAAAAATATCCTGCTGATCCTGCATGCGACGGAGCCGGCGAGGCGGGACGCCGACGAGCAGAAACTGCGGGAGTATTTTGCCGAGGATCACTTCAACGTGGAGTCGCTGCATCACTGGGAGGGGGCTGCCGCGCGAAAGAAAATTGCGGACGCCGAGGCGTTCTTCGTCAGCGGCGGTGAGACCTTCCTGTTGCTGCGCACGCTCTACGAGAGCGGCCAGCTCCGGATCCTGCGCGAGCGCGTCCTCGCCGGCGTACCCTACAACGGCACGAGCGCGGGTTCGAACATCGCGGGCCCGAACATCGGCTGCACGAATGATTTTCCGGTGGTGGACGTGCCGACGCGCCAGTCGCTCGGGCTGTTTCCCGCCGTGGTGAATCCGCATCACCCGCACACCACTGACGCCGAATATGGCGGTCGCGTGAACAAGATCCGGGCCTTCTGCCGGCTGAATCCCGCCGAGACGGTGGTGGGCATCGGCAACGCCGCCGTGGTGCGGTTGCACGCCGGCCAGGTGACCGTCGAGCACGGCCCGGTTTTTTACTATCATGGCACCGAAGCGCGCGAGCTGAAGGAAGGCCCCGCGCCCGAGTTCACCGCGCTGGTGAAATCGCCAGCGTGAGCGCCCGGCCCACCTCAGCGCCCGGCCCGTCCGGGTAGCTCACCGATTGACAGTCCAGGCCAAGGCCGGCTGAATCCGCCGCCCCGCCATGAATGTCCTCTGGTTCGAATTCATGCTGTCGCTGCGGCGACTCTGGCGGCGGAAGACGCAGAACGGGCTCATGCTGCTGACGTTCGCGATGTCGGTGACGCTCTCGCTCCTGAGCTGGTCGCTGTTCGAGACCGTGCACCTGAGCCAGCCGGATTTCGATCCAAAGGGGGATTATTACGTGATGACCTACGCTGGCAGCTTTGCGATGGGGTTCCGGCAGCATTCGTCCCGTGACGAGATGGAGGCGTATAAGGCGGCGCAGGCGCTGTTCGCCGAGTTTCATGAAGTCGGTTTCTATACCTCGAAGTTCATCCGCACGCCGGGCGGGGAAGAGCGTTTCATGGCGGCGTTTCCCAGCTCCAGCGCACTGCGGGTCGTGGGTGCCAAACCGCTGCTGGGCCGGCTCTTCACCCCGGCGGAGGACAAGCGGGGGTCGCCCGTGGTGGTGTTGCTGAGCCAGCGCCTGTGGGAGAATAATTTCGGCAGCGATCCGGCAATCGTGGGCAAGACGACGACGATGAGCGGTGAACCCGCGACGATCATCGGCGTCCTGCCACGGGAGTTTCGATTTCCGAACGACCAAGACCTGTGGCTGTCGTACGGATCGGCTGAAGACAATCCGAAGAACCCACTCCTCGACGCGATCGTGAAACTCAAGCCGGGCATCACCCCGGAACGGGCCGCCCTGGATCTCAAAATCATCCTCGACCGGCTGGGGCCAACCAGCCCGGCCAACAAGTACAAGCTGATCCCGGCGCTCGTGCCGCTGCGTGACTTCTACCTGCTGCCCGAGGTCAAGGTGAGTGCGCTGATCCTCTTCGCGCTCTCCGTGCTCTTCGTGCTGGTGAGCTGCGCCAACGCCGCGAATCTCATGTTGATCGACTTCCTGGGTCGCCGTTCCGAAGTCGCCGCCGGGTTGGCCCTGGGCATTCCGCGTCGCGCGGCGATCCGAAGCGTCTGCTGGCAGGTGGGTCTCATCGCGCTGGGCGCGGCCCTGATTGGCATCGCCATCCTGCCGGTCGCAGGGCCGCTGCTCTACGACCGGGTCAAATTCCTCAACGCTCCCTTCTGGCTGGCCTATCATTTTCAGTGGCAGTACGTGGGCGCGGCGCTGGTGCTCGCAGCGGTGTCGGCCGCAGTGACGGTCGTCGCCCCGATCGTTTATTTGCTGTGGGTCGATCCCGACCAAGTCATCCGGGAGCACGCCACCTCGAGTCGGGGTACCGGGCGCGCCCTGTGGCGGCGGCTGCTCCTGACCGGGCAAATCGGGCTGCTGACGGTGCTGGGCGTGACGGCAGGGCTGCTGGTGCGGTCGAGTTACAGCGTCGGGGAGTCGCGTTGGGGTTATCCCGCCGAACGGATTTTCATGGGCAAGCTGGTTAACACGACCCGCTATTCAAAGGAGGAATACAGTCCGCGGAATTGGCGGGTGCTGCGCCAGGCCTTGGCTCAGGTCAAAGCGCGCCCGGAAACGGTGGCGACGGCCTTTGTGGCCCAGCCTCCGCCCGGCTACAGCACGGGACCCTATGGGAGGTATGCCTTGGACCCGGGGGCGTTTGCGCAGCATGCGGAACTGGGGGAGGCGTTTGAAACCGAAGTGTCGGAGGACTTTTTCGCGGCCATGGATGTCCCTTTCACGGCCGGTGAAACGTTTGCGCCCGAGGCCCCCGCGGAAACTATCTCGCCGGTGATTCTCACCGAGTCGCTGGCGCATAAACTCTGGCCGGGCCAAAGTGCGCTGCAGCGTACCCTTTACGCTCGGTTCTATTGGATGAAGGAGTCGGAGCCGCCCCTGCATTTTGTGGTGCGGGGAGTGGTGCGGGATTTCCAGGCCTGCGGGCCGATGGCGAAAACCAACGACTCCATCTTCCTCCCACTGGTGGAAAAATACGCCGAGTCCCAGGCGTTCCTGCTCGTGCGCGACCGGAGCGGCGTTCCGCCTTTCCGTTCGCTGAACGAGGCGGTCCACAAGGCCGACCCTCGGCTGTCGCTGTATTTTCCGTCGACCCTCAAGGGCACAATCGACCTCACTCTTAGCTCGATGAAAATGACGGCGGACCTGACGACGGTGTTCGCCGCGGCCGCCGTGCTGTTGTGTGCGGTCGGCGTTTACAGTCTCACGGTGGCACAAGTGCTGCAGTCGTCGCGGGAATTTGGCATTCGGATGGCATTGGGCGCGGAGCCGAAGCGTTTGTGGCGGCACTTCACGCGTGGACACCTGCTGGCGGCGGTGATCGGCGTGGCGCTAGGATTAGTGGCCGCCAGCCAGGTGGCCCGGTTGCTCGGAACCCTGCTCTACGGCGTGGATCCGCATGGCATCATCACCTACGCGGGGGTAGCTCTGACGATCCTGATCGTCGCGGCGCTGGCGTGCATCCCGAGTCTCTTCCGGCTGAAGCGGATCAACCCGGCGGATTGCCTTCGGAGCCTGTAGGTCGGCCTTTGCGTCCGATATTTCCCGGACGGTCGGATACGGATATCGGGCGTAAAGCCCGACCTACGGGTTGACAGTCTAGGCTTGGGATTTCTGACTGCGCCACCCCGCCATGAATGTCCTCTGGTTCGAATTCATGTTGTCGCTGCGGCGGCTGGCGCGGCGGAGGACCCAGAACGGGCTCATGTTCGTGACGTTTGCGGTGTCGTTGACCCTGGCGCTCCTGAGCTGGTCGCTGTTTCACACGGTCCACCTGAGCCGCCCGGATTTTGACCCACGCGGGGAGTATTACGTGATGGGCTACGAGGGCTCAATCGCCGTGGACGGCAACAAGTCGACCCGGGAGGAATGGGAAGCTTACGTGGCGGGCCAGACGGTCTTTGCGGATGTCGCAGGCATCATCTTTTACGATTCCTCCTCGGCGAAGACGCCGAAAGGTTACGAGCGCACGCTCGGCGCCTACCTGTCCTCGCGCGCACTCCAAATTGCTGGGGCGCAACCGCTGCTCGGCAGCTTGTTCGTTCCGGCCGACGATGTCTTCCACGCGCCGGGCAAGGTCTTGTTGAGCGAGCGACTCTGGAACACGGGTTACAACCGCGATCCCAACGTGATGGGACAGCAGATCGAAATCAGCGGTGATCCCTACACGATCATCGGCGTGCTGCCGGCGAGTTTCCGGTTTCCCAACGACCAGGATGTCTGGATGTCATGGGGCGCGGCCTACAACAACTGGCGATACCCGGCCCGCGCGGCTTTGGTGAAGCTCAAGCCTGGGATCACCAAGGAACGGGCGGAGAGCGACCTGCGCGCCATCCAGCTGACGATGCCCGCGCAAAGCCCCTCGCGCGTGCGCGGGGCCCGAGCGGCGCTCCTCAATTTTCGCGATACTTATTTGCTGTCGGATATCCGGACGAGCGCGCTGATCCTGCTCGCCCTGTCATTGCTCTTCGTGGCGGTGAGCTGTGCGAACTCCGCGAACCTGATGATCGTGGATTTCCTCGGGCGTCGTCCGGAAATTGCGGCACTGATGGCGTTGGGCATTCCCCGCGCCTCGGCGATCCGCAGCGTTTGCCTGCAGGTCGGTTTCATTGCCTGCGCGAGTGGGGCGGCGGCACTCGCCCTGCTGCCGGTGACGGGAGCCTGGCTCTTCGCCCGCATCAAGGTCCTGAACGCCCCGTATTGGCTGACCTACCATTTTTCCTGGGGTGACGTGGGCGTGACGCTCCTGCTGACCGGCATCTCGGCCGGCGTCACGATGATCGCGCCGATCGTCTATCTCCTGCTCATGGACTCGGACATGATCATCCGGGAGCACGCCTATGCCAGCAAAGGGTCGGGCCGTGCGCTGTGGCGCCGCGTGCTCCTCACCGGGCAGATCGGCCTGCTCACCGTGCTGGGGGTGAGCGCAGCCTTGCTGGTGCGCTCCAACCGCAATGTCGACGAGACGCACTGGGGATACAGCGCCGGGCGGGTTTTCAACGGGAAGATCAGCGTGGATGCGATTGACTACGGGAAGAGCAACTGGGCGCAGGGCCGGCTGGCCAGCCTGCGGCAGGCCTTCCGCGGCATCCGCCAGCGGGCGGACACCGCCTCGGCGGCGTATTCGGACCAGTCGCCCGGCTACAGCAGCGGGCCCTATTGCACGTTTGCGACGAACCCGGCGGCGCTCGGCAACGGGCTGGCGGAGGGCGAGGCGTATTACGCGCGCGTTTCCGACCAGTATTTTGCGACGTTGGAGGTTCCTTTTGTCGCGGGGATGGATTTTCCGGTGGATCCGCCGGACGAGGGCTTGCCGGACGCGATCCTGACGGAGTCGCTCGCCCGCCGGCTCTGGCCCCACGAAGATCCGCTGCATCACACGCTGTATGTCCGCGAGAACTGGATGAAAGTGGGGGACCCGCCCAGGCAGTTGACCGTGCGCGGGATCGTGCGCGACTTTCAAGCCAGTGGTCCCCGCGCGCGGACCAACGACGCGATCTTCATGCCTTTTCGGAAGAAAGACGGGGCCAACACGACGGTGCATATCTTTGTGCGCGACCAGGCCGGGATGCCTTCGGCGAAGTCCCTCTCGGACGCCGTCCACCAAACGGAAATGAGAGCGTCGCTCTATTTTCCCTCGACGCTGAAGCGGCAGATCGATCTCACGCTGAGTTCGGTTCGAATGACGGCCGACCTGACCATGCTGTTTGCGATGGCGGCCGTGCTGCTTTGTGCAATTGGCGTTTACAGCCTGACGGTGGCCCAGGTGCTGCAGTCCTCGCGCGAATTTGGCATCCGGATGGCGCTCGGGGCCGAGCCCCGGCGCCTGTGGCGGGACTTCACGCGCGGGCACCTGTTGACTGTGCTGGCCGGGGTGGGCCTTGGCCTGGCCGGCGCCAGCCAATTGGTGCGAGTCCTGAATGCGCTGCTTTACGGCGTCGATCCCCGCAGCGTGCCCACGTACCTGGGGGTGGCCCTGGCGATCCTCGGGGTGGCCGCGCTGGCCTGCATCCCGAGCCTGTTCCGGCTGAAGCGGATCAACCCGGCGGATTGTTTGCGGAGTTTGTGAGCGCGGGTGAGGGGTTGGCCCACGGAACACGCGGAACACACGGAAACCGGAGACGGCGAACCGGACGGCTGATTGAGCATCCGCGTCGTCCGGGTGTTCCGTGGGCAGAAACGTGTCGGGCGTGAAGCCCGACCTATGCCTGAATCATGGGCATAAAGCCCGTGCCACGCCGGTCACGTCGCCACGCCGAATTCGTAGGTCAGGGTCCAGGCGCGGGTGGCGCCGGGGGCGAGGTCGGCGGTGATGTAGGGCTCGATCGACCACGTGTTGCTGTTGCCCCACACCGGGCAGGAGTCGGGGGTGAAATCGGTCGAGAAAAACACTTTGCTGAGCCGCGGGTGCGAGACGGCGGCGCGCAGGGGCGTGCGGGATCCGACCACCAGCTGCTGGAAATGTCCGTCGTCCTTGTTCTTGAATCGGCGCTGGAAGGTCAGCCGGCGCTCGCCGTCGAAGACGTAGCCCGGATTCTCGGCCATGTCCCAGCTGCGCGGCAGGCCGCAGGTGATCATGCCGTCGGTCAGCGCGAAGAACGGGTGCGCGAACCAGTGCACGGGCAGCGGCTTCGCTCCGGTGTTGATGACCTTGGTGTAGGACGTGAGGGAGCGGCCCTCGATGGCGATGCGGCGGCTGAGCCGGCAGCCGAAAGGCCCGCCGGTTTGCACGGTGTAGAAATCCATCGCGGCGGAACTGCGCGTCACCGTCCACTGGCAGGGTTTCGTCACCATCGGCTTGCCGTCGTCGCCGGGCGCGACCTCGCCGACGCCGAGGATGAAGCCGCGGCCGTCTTCCAACATGAGCGGGCGCTCCGTGCCGAATTCCGTGTGGCGAAACGACTCGGGCAGACCCTGGCCGTTGAAGGGCGTGGGCGCCGGGTTCGGCCACTCCGGGCCGGTCAGCAGCGGGCCGACATCCCGGTCATGGACCTGCCAGATGTAGCCGCCCCAGCAGTAGCGCGTGCCGAGACGGGCGCGATCGCCCGTGTCGGCGGGGTTCAGCAATTCGACGGCGAGGGAGTTGGCGGTCAGCGATAGCATGGGACGATTTTCAAGTGTCCCACCCGCGAACCGCAAGCCAGCGAATTAATTGACGCTTATTTGACGCGGATGACGCGGTAGGTGGTGTTCTTGCCATCTACGATGAGGTCGAAGGCGCCGTTGGGGCGCGGTGCGATCTCGATGTCGTGGCCGGAGAGCTCCATGCGGATGGGCTCGACGCCCTCCCACACCTGGTCGTTGTCGAGTTTGAAGCTGTTGCCGGTAGCCCAGCCGGTGCACTTGGCCTTGATGCCGGGCTCGTTCTTCCACTGCGCGGACATGACGTCGGGCAGGCCGACGTGGGCCAGCCAGGATTTTTGCTTTTCCTCGGCGACGGCCTGCTGGGTCATCTCCTCGGCTTCCTGCGTGGCGGCCTTGGCGATGGTGTGGTCGTAGTGACGCGTGATGGCGGCGTTGATGATGCCGACCTGTTCATCCGTCAGGCCGGACAGGCCGGCCTTGGCGAATTCCTCGGGGGTCATGACGATCTTGATGCCCGGGAAGGAGCCCGGCGCGATGGAAGGGACGGGAGCCGGCGGCGGTTCGACAGCGGCCGGGGGTGGCGTGGCGCTGGCGGGCGGCGGGAGCGCCACCTGGTCCGATTGGGCGAAGGCGGCGGCGGCGGTCAGCAGGAACAGGGAGAGCAGGGTTTTCATTGGGGGAAGTGAGGTCGGGAAAAGCGGGATCGGGGGAGTGTGACCCCGGTCCCTCAAATCGGTGCCATGCGACTGGGCCGCAGTCAAAATCAGGTTTTCAGGAATTCCTCGGAGTCGGACTGGGCGGAAATGAGGCCGGCGAACACGCCGCCGCGCTGGACCAGCTCGCGGTAGCCGCCCTGCTCGACGATGATGCCGTTGTGCAGCACGATGATGCGGTCGGCGTTCTTGATCGTGCTGAGACGGTGGGCGATCGTGATCACGGTGCGGCCCTTGGAGAGGCGTTCCAACGCCTCCTGGATGAGGCGCTCGCTCTCGTAATCGAGGGCGGACGTGGCTTCGTCGAGGATGAGCACGGGCGGATTGCGGAGGACGGAGCGGGCGATGGCGATGCGCTGCCGCTGGCCGCCGGAGAGGGACACGCCGCGTTCGCCGACGGGGGTTTTGAAACCCTCGGGCATCTTGACGATGAACTCCTCGGCGTTGGCCATCTTCGCGGCGGCGCGGATCTCGGCGTCGGTGGCGTCGGGCTTGGCGAAGCGGATGTTTTCCCCGACGGAGCCGGACAGGAGGATGCTTTCCTGCATGACGACGGCCATCTGGCGGCGGACCCAGCGCATGTCCCATTCGGACTGCGGCACGCCGTCGATGAGGATGCGTCCGCTCGTGGGCGCGTAGAGCCCGAGCAGCAGGTTCGCGAGGGTGCTCTTGCCGGAACCGGACGGGCCGACGAAGGCGACGTGCTCGCCGGGCTTGATGGTCAGGTTGAGGTTCTTGATGACGATCTTGTCGGGCGCGGACGGGTAAAAGAAGGACACGTTCTCGTAAACGATGTCGCCGCGGAGCCGGTCCTCGCGGCGCGTGCCGTTCCAGAGCTCGACGTAGCGGGAATCGATGAGCTCCTTGATGCTGTTGTAGCCCTCCTGCGCGGCGAAGTAGGGCTCGCTCATGCCGATGAACATGTGGACGGGCGTGAGGATGTAGCCGAAGCCGGCGAGGAAGGCGAAGAGGGTGCCGATGGTGAGCTTGCCCTGGATGGCGAGGATGGAGCCGCCGGCGATGACGATGAGCGAGAGCAGCTGCATGCCGACGTAGACGTAGGTGCCGAAGAGGGCGTTGACGTAGGATTGGGCGACGCGGCTGCGGGCGAAGGACTCGCTGCTGCGGTCGAGTTCGCGCTCGGCCTGGGCCTCCTCGCCGAAGCTGCGCACGAGGCGGAGGGCGGAGATGTATTCGGAGGCGGTGCCGGTGAGTTTTTCCTGGGCGAGGCGGTTTTCGTTGTTGGTCCGCTTGATGTGGCGGAAGAACATGAACTTGGCCGTGGCGTAAATCGGGATGGCCAGCAGCAGCACGAGGAGCAGGAACCAGTTCATCCAGGCAAGGATGCAGAGGATGCAGATGCCCATTAAAAGGTTGGGCAGGAGCTGGTTGAGGACCGTGTAGACGAGACCCTCCACCTTTTGGGTGTCGAAGGCATACTTGGAGAGCAACCGGCCGGTCTTCTGCCCGTCGAGGTAGCTGAAGCTGAGGAACTGCAGGCGGAAGAAGATGCGGCTGCGCATCTCGACCATCAGGCCGGTGGTCGTCTTGGCGAGAGAGCGGGCGCCCCAGACCGAGAAGCCATAGTGGAACAGCAGGCAGACGAAGAAGATCAGGCTATAATTGATAACCCCGCGGATATCATTGTTGTGAAGCGGCTTATCGACAATCCGCTGGATCAGAAGCGTACAAGGCGCGGCCGCCAGGCTGCGCAGCAGCGTGATGCCGAGACCCCCGCGAAAGCGGCGGCGCGCCGCCCAGAGGTAGCTGATCAGGTTTTTCTGTTCGAGAGGCGTATGGGACGTCGGCATCGCGTGCGGGCAGCAACGCACCCAGCGCGCGCTGCATGGCAAGTTTTTACTGGGTCATGCGTCGCGACGCCATCCCGCCGTGCAGGGCGGAATAGAACGGGTCGCCGGGCAGGATCGAGCCGCGCGTGACGGGGGCACCGGTGAAGGCGGACTTGTAGATCGCGGTGAGGAACTCGATCGTGCCGCGGGCGACGGCTCCGCCGGTGGCGGGCGCAGTGTGGGCGTCCATGCACGCGACGAAATTCTCGAGCTGGGCGGCATGCGTGGAGCCGACGTCGGGCGGGAAGGCGTTCCACGCCGTCACGAGGGCGGCATCGGCGACGGGGTCGGCCGGCGTGAGCTTCCAGTTTTCCTTCTGGTAGGCGTAGAGGTGGGTGAGCTCGACGGTGGCGCGCTCGCAGTCGAGGCGGAGGTAAGTTTCCTGGCGCGGGCAGACGGTGCTGTTGACGATTGAGGCGCGGGCGCCGTTGGCGAACTTTACGTGGGCCATCGAGAGGTCCTCGACCTCGATCTGGTGGTAGAGGTTGTCGATCACCGCGCGGACCTCGGCCCAGTCGCCGAGGAGATGCAGCAGGTGGTCCATGGTGTGGATGCCCTGGCTGGTGGTGGGGCCGCCGAATTCCGTGGCCCATTTGCCGCGCCACGGCACGGCGTAATACGCGGCGTCGCGGAACCACAGCGTGTGGCAGATCGCGAGCAGCGGGCGACCGAATTTTCCCGCGGCGAGCAGGGAGCGGACGTGCGTGTTCGACGAGGCGAACCGCATCTGGAAGATGCTGGCGGTGAACTTGCCGGTCTTTTTCTCGGCGGCCTGGATGCGGTCGAGCTCGGCGAGCGAGGCGCAGAGGGGCTTTTCGCACAACACCCACGCACCGGCCTCCATGGCGGCGATGCTCATGTTGGCGTGCAGCGCGGGCGGCGCGGCGATGAGCACGATGTCGGGGCGCTCGGCCTTGAGCATCGCGGCGTAGTCCGTGTGCGCCGTGGGGATGCCGTGGCGCGTGCAGAACTCCTGCGCGCGCTTGGCATCGATGTCGCAGGCGGCGACGAGTTGCACGCGGCCGGGCAGAGCGGCGACGGCGCGCACGTGGGCGTCGCCGATGCCACCGGTGCCGACGAGGACGACGCGGTAGGGAGTTTTCATGGTGGAATTAGTGGCCCCGGACTTGGGCGGGATCGATGGGGGTCTTGAACTGGTCGAAGATCGTCAGGCCACGGAGGGACTGGGTGGGAGCGGGAAAGAACAGGCTGCCGAGGTAGCCGAACACCATGCAAGCGCTGATGGAGACCACCGCATACATCAGCACGTGCAGCGACGTGCCGTATTTGGCCGCGACCGTCATCACGATGCTGGCGACAATGCCGATGACGCAGCCCTGCCAGTTCGCGCGCCGGGTGAACATGCCCAGCGCGTAGATGCCGGAAAAACCGCCGCCGAGCAGGGCCATCAGCTCGATGAACTTGTCCCAGAGCGAACGGATATCGAGGGTCGAGAGATAGAGCGCGAGGCCGGTGCCGATCGCGCCGGTGAGCAGCGTGGTCCACTCGGCGAGGCGCACGCTCTTGGTCGGCGAGGGGTGTTTCGCGTAGCGCTCGTAGAAATCCACGGACACGAGCGTGGCGATGGAGTTGATGTTGGAGCTGAGCGTAGCCATCGACGCGGCGAAGATGCCCGCGATGATCAGGCCGGTGACCCCGGACGGCAGGTCGGACGCGATGAACTGCGGGAAGATCTGGTCGGTGGTGAGCAGCGGATTGAGGTTGGCCGGGTGGGCCTTGTAGTAGGCGTAGAGCACGGTCCCGAGGCTGAAGAACATGAAGGTGCCCGGCAGCGCGATGGCCGTGAGCATGAGCAACGAGCTGCGCGCGGCGTTGTCGTCCTTCGTTGAGAGCACGCGCTGCGTCATGACCTGGTCCTGCGGCCAGGTGAGCGTGCCGACGACGAGCAGCAGGAGATAGGTCCAGACGTTCGGGATCGAGAAGTCGAAGCTCCAGTCGAAGAGGTGGGTCTTGTGGTCGGCGAGCGCGGTGTGCACGACCGAGCTGAGTCCGCCGGCGCCGTGGATCATCCACGTCATCGCGAAGATCGCACCGCCGATCATGACGAAAACCTGGAGCACGTCGGTCCAGATGACGGCCTTCATGCCGCCGAGGAAGGTGTAGAGCGTCGTGATGACGCCCATGACGAGGACAGTCGTGGTCAGGCCAATCCCGGTGACGGCGGACAGGGCGAGGGCGGGCAGGAGCAGGACGACGCTCATGCGGCCGGCGAGGTGCTGCACGATGCAGATCAGCGAGGCCATCATGCGGACGGTCGGATGGAAACGCATCTCGAGGTATTGGTAGACCGAGATGAGGTTCAGCCGGCGGACGAGCGGCACGATCGCGAACGCGACGTAGATCGAGCCGACGAACGTGATGATGTTTTGCGCGAGGTAGAGCCAGTTGGTCGCGTAGGACTTGGCGGGAATGGCGAGGTAGCTGATCGCGCTCGTGCCGGTGGCGTAGAGCGAAAGGCCGGCGGCCCACCACGGGATGCGGCGGCCCGCGACGAAGAAGTTGGCGGGGTCCTTCTTGCCGGTGATGTAGAAATAGATCCCGATGCCGGCGACGACGCAGAGGTAGGCGGCGATGACGGCGTAATCGATGAACCGGAGGCTGCGTTTGGAGGAGACGAGTTCTGCGCGGGTATAGTGGTACCCTTTAGCCACACCCGGGGTATCTGTGGCAAAGGTGGTTACGATAAACCCATTCTTGGTGGGAACGGTTTCTATCCACGGGACGGACAAACCCCACCCGCTACCCATGGGGGCCCAAGTGTCAGTGATAGTGTGGTACGCGACGATTTGTTCGCAGCCGCCGCTATCAACGCTCAGCGAAACAAAGAGCAGATGGGATTGGCCTACCGGTTGAACCGCTGACTCCAAGCCATACCGATACATAGCGCGTCGTTCCCAGCCGCCCTTGGCGGTATATCGCAGCAAGACTTCCTTTTTCTTTGAATCCGTTGCCAGCAGGTACAGTGCGCCATCTTGTTCGGCAGCTGTAATAGGTTCGAACGAGGGATCTAGACCAGGGAGTTTCTGCCCGGTGAGGTCGACACCTGCGGGAAAGGTTTTGCCTTCCAAAGTAAATGTGTGAGTCCCGGCAGCGCGTTTGGCTTCGGCAGCCTCAGCCGGTGTGACCTCGGTCGTCTGCACCGACACCAGACTGTTGGCGTGCGCGGCGAGCGGCAGGCAACAGGCGAGCGCGGCGCGGCGCAGCAACGAGGAGAACATGCGGCGACCAGAAAGAAGCAGGGCCACCGCGCTGACAAGCGGTGACGGGCCGAACATTCAGGGGTATTTGTAGGGCGGGGTCGCTGACCCCGCCGTGACGTCTGTCCGCCAAACGGGCCCATTCGCAGGCTATCGGTTCGGCGGGGTCAGCGACCCCGCCCTACATCTGCGGCTGGAAGCCGCAGCCACTCAAACCCCGGCCAGCTTCAGGAGCTTCTCACCGGTCAGGCGCTTGCTGGCGGGTAGGGTGTGCGGCTGCTTGCCGCCAAACTTGACGGCGTACTCCTTGAATTTTTCCTGTGTGGCCTTGACGAATTCCTCCACCGGGCGTTTTTCCCCGAACAGCGCCATCATCTCGGCCAGCCAGCGGTGGCCGTAGCGGACGTGGTTCTGCTCGTCGTTGCGGTCGAAGGCGAGGAGCGTGTCGGCCTCGAAATCGTTCAGCTCGCGCACGCGGTCCATCACGTGGGCCTTGGTCGGGAAGCTGCCGGCCTCGAATTCCATCGTCATCATCGCGTACCGCTCGTGCGGCGGCATCTGGATGAGGATGTTGTAGAGGTCGAGCGAGTGCTCGACGGTCATCAGGTCCACGCCGAGCTTCGGCAGCTGGCGGAAGCCGAACTGGCTGTGACGCGATTCGTCCCAGAGGTGCCGCGCGAGGTCGTAGTGCAGATCAAAGGGCGCCTCGGGCGTCTCGAAAAACACCGTCGCGAGGTAGTCCACCGCGTCCATTTCCATCATCAGCCACACGTAAACCATCAGGCGGATGACACGGGCGTCGGTCTTCGGGTCGGTGAGCCACGGGCGGACGATCGGGTCCTCCTTCGGATCGAAACCGAAGACGCTCGAGCAGAGCGGATATTTGCCACGGCTGCAGGTGGCAGGGGCGGCATACGGTGTGGCGGCATGGGCCCAGACATAGCCGGCGGCGAGCGGGAGGCGCGTTTCCTGGCCGAGCCAGCCGCCGAGGTCATCGAGCGCCTGCGTGAGGTGCAGCTGCCATTCGCGGGCGTCGACGCCCTGCAGGTAGGTCGTGATCTCGCGGAGGTGGCGCTCCTCGTCGGCGATGAATTCCTCGACGAGCTTCTTGGACGGCCAGTCGGCGAGGGGATCGGTGACCTTGAGATAGTGGCGATAGGCGGCGAGCAGCGCGGGCTTCAGCACCGCGTAGAAACCGGCGGTAACGACGAGCGGATTGGCCGCGTTTGAACCGACGGCTTCGTTGAAAATCTTGCGGAGATTGTCGCGGACAGACTCGGTCGTGCCAAAGCCCGTGAGCTCGCGGCCGCGCTCGCGCAGGAAGCGTGCGTGGCCGGCGGATTCCCAGACGTGCTGGCAGAGGAGATACTTCAGCTCGGGCTCGCCGACGCGGTAGATCAGCGTGGGGACGGTGCGGACGAACTCGCGCTCGACCTCAAACAGCAGGCGGAGGAGGCGCGTCATCTCGTTGACAGCGGCCATGCGGCTCGTGGCGGTGGCGGCGGGGCGGGCGGGAGCGGAAGTGGGCATGGAATCGGAAGGGAGGCGATGGGCGATGGGTTATGGGCGATGGGTTCCGGACCCAGGTGTTGTCATTCTGAGCGCAGCGAAGAATCCAGTTCGATTTGGTCAGCAGGCTCCAAGTGGATTCTTCGCTACGCTCAGAATGACATGCGGGATGTTACTCCGTGAAAAACTCAGCAGATCAAGCCGCGCTTGCCGTTGGGGCCGTGGGCGGGGGGGTTGACGCCGATCCAGCGTTCGTCGATCGGCTCGGAGGCGCGCTGGTAGCGGGTGTCGCTCGAGATGCGCAGCCGGTTCTCGGTGCGGTTGTCGAGCGAGGCGTGCACCATGAACATGCCGAAGGTGAGGAAGTCGCCGGCCTGATACTCGGTCGTGAGCCAGCGGCCGCCGAACTTCTGGCGGACAGCGGGCGGGTTGTGCGACAGCGTGCCGGTGAAGGTCCACTTGCCTTCCTTCACCTTGGCCACGTCGGAGTTCTTGTTTTCGCAGAAGGCGTCGACGTCGCGGTAAACGTAGTTCTCGAGGAGATCCATCCGCTTGAACGAGTTCTCGAGGACCATCAGGCCGCCGAGCTCGAACGAGACGTCACCGTAGGGCAGCCAGCAGGTCATGTGCTTGTGCGTGCCGCGGCCCATGTAGGGAAGGTCGCAGTGGGGGTTGGTGCCCTTGCCGGGCCCGATGGCGCGGAGCCAGGTGAAATCGTAGTGGCGGATCTCCTCGCCGTAGAACTGGCGGTAGAACTCCGTCAGCCGGCCGGAGTAGAGCAGTTTCTGCACGCGCTCGTTGCCCGTGGTGAGGTCCGGCTTGAAAATGTAGCCGGCATCCTTCCGCGCGATGGCCTCGATGTGCGGGTAACCCTCGTCGAGGGCGCCGGCGGCGGCGAGGCGCTCGGTCAGGGACGACCGCGCGTCGAGCACCTGGTCGCGGTCCAGGTAGCCCTTCATGTAGAGGTAGCCATCCGCGGCAAACCGGCGACGGAGCTCGGGAAAATCCGTGGCGGCGTCGGAGGAATCGCGCAACAGCCCAAACTTGTCCGCGTCCATCTCGAGGGCGTGGCCGTAGGAGTAAATCTGGGGCAGGGTGGCAGTGCTCATCGGGAGAAGATACACGGGGTCCGGCGCGGACAATATGGTTGAAGTGGGAAAATTCATGTAGTTTATGGGAAACCATGCCCAAAGCTGAAATGTTCCGCGCCCGAACCTGGCTGGAGAGCCCGCTGCCGACTCCGGTCGGTGGGCTGCAGCTGGCGGGCGCGTTGGAGAACAATACGGCCATCGACCCGAAGGCCATGCGTGTTTTGGGAAGTTATGCGCTGGTCTACATCCTGGCGGCCGACGGGTATTATGCCGACGCGACCGGGCGGCGCTGCGACCTGACCGGGGGTGACGTGGTGCTGATCCCGCCGGAGCTGGCACACGCGTATGGGGCGAAGCCGGGCACGAAATGGCGGCACCTGTATTTCGTTTTTTCCGGCCCGCAGTTCGACCTTTGGCGCAAACGCGGGCTCCTTGACTCGCCCCGCGCCGTCTGGCGGGCCGAGCCGGTGACGTTCTGGGCCCGCCGGCTGGAAGAGGCGATCTTGCCCGACGAAGGCCACGGCCCGGCGGCGGCGTTGCGGACCCTCGGGCGGTTTCTGGAAGTGCTGGCGGCGCTCGTGGCGCTGCGGGACAGCAGCGGTCCCGAAATCTCCACGGCGGTTTGGCTGGAGGAAAGCCAGCGGCTGCTCGGCTCACCGGAGTCCGGCGGCTGGCTTTCGCCGCAGCAGGTCGCGCAGAAGGTGGGCCTGAGTTACGAGAATTTCCGCAAGCAGTTCGCCGCACGAATGGCGTTGTCACCCGGCCAATTCCAAAAGCGCAAGCGCGTGGAGCGTGCGCAGTCGGCGATCTACCACGGCGGCCAGTCGTTGAAGCAACTGGCCGAGGAGCTGGAGTTCTGCGACGTCTTTCATTTCTCGAAGGCGTTCAAGCAGGTCACCGGCACGACGCCCTCGGAGTTCCGCCGCAAAGTCCACGGCGGGTAGTCACCACGAGACACGCGAAAGCCGATCCGTGGACAACGGATCGGCTTTCGTTTGCGTGTCTTGCGAAGGGAAACCCACTCAGTCGAACTTCGGCCACTGGGCGCCGGGGATGGGGCGCCAAAGGATGCCCTTGTCGATACGCGGCTTGTGGTGGCGATACTTTTTCATCAGCCGGATCTTTTCGCGCAGCAGTTCGGGCAGGTCCTCGCCGTAGAAGAACGTGTTGTTGGCCACGCCTGAGGTCACCAGCACCTCCGTGCGGCCTTCGTCGAGCAGCGCGATGAGGTTCTCGGTGTTGGCCAGCTCGACGTCGATGGCGGCCTGCAGCAGCTTCTCGTGTTTTTTCTTTTCGGCCGCAGTCTTGCTCTCGAGGTAGCCGTAGACGTGCGCGCACCAGGCGCACACGGTGCGGAGCGAGGTGCACCACGCGCGGTAGGCGCGGGCCCGATCGAGCAGGTCGACAAATACCGCCTGGGCCCGGGCGTCGCCGGCCGCCTGCGTCGCGAGTTTCGAGAGCGTCGCGAGCAGCTTCTCGAGGCGGGGCAGGACATTGTTGTCGAACGCCGCCGAGGCCTTGGCGCCGTATTCGCGGGTGACGAGGTCGAAGAGCACATCCTTGCCGAGATCGTTAATCCCGGGGTTGTTGTGCTGGAAGCAGCCGTGGCGCTCGTAGTAGGCGCGCTCCTTGGACGGGATGGCCTCGATGTCGGGCACGTAGGGCCGGTCGAAGGTGCGCTGCCAGCAGAAGCCGAAGCCGGTGAACAGCGGCACGGGCGGCTGCCAGCTCATGGCGGTCTCGAACGCGTCCCACGCGGCGACCAGCTTCGGCGCGAACTTATCGCCGACAAAGCGCTGCGCGGTGGCGAGCAACACGTCGTCGATGGAAACCTTCGGCGTGAACTGCCCGGCGGCGAGGATGGCGGGGTTGGGCCAGTAGGGTGTGGCGGTGGTGTTGGCGAGGCCGCCGAGGGCGCTGATGCGCTTGAGGCCGGTCTCGCGCATCGACGCGAGCTTGCGGTGCAGCATACGCGGATACGGCAGGCCGATGAGCGGCTCGTAGTTGGCGGTCATGCCGGCCGAGTAGTAGAGGAGCGGGTCGACGTCCTTCTTGCGCGAGTCGTTGAGCACGACCTTCTCGCTGGCATCCAGCTCCGGGTGGAGCGCGCTGCTGGCGACGCCGCCCATCTCGGGGTAGCGCGGATGGGTGTAGGGCAGGTGGTAGCCGCGGACGAGGAGCGAGGGCGCCTCCCAGGTAACGTGGTTGCCCATGCCGGCCTTGATGTGGTCCTGCTCGAGTTTGAACGGCTCGATGCGGAGAATGATGTCGAAGTCGGGGTTGAGCTCGGCGGCGGCGGACTGGAGGTTGCGCAGGTAGCGGACGATGCTTTCGCCGGCGGCTTGGGCGACCTTGTCGTGGTTGCGCCACTCGCGGATCATGTAGGGCCCGCCGTTGCGGCCGACGTAGAGCGAGCCCGTGTGTTCGAAGCCGGCGCCGCTGTCGTTGGTCCAGACGGACATGTAGCTCAGGTCCGGCACGCGCTTGATCAGCGCCTGGATGGCGGCGCGGTAGTGCTGCTTGGTGACGGGGTGATCCTGCGCGAGGCAATAGCGCGGCAGACGGGAGCGGAACGGGTGGTCAACGCGGGCGCCGCGGAGCGTCGGGTAGCGGGCGAAGAAGCGCTCGGGCAGCGTGCGCGGCTCGAACATGCAGACGCCGGGCTTGAGGCCGTATTTCCGGCCGAGGTCGGCGAGTTTGATGAGCTGGTTGAGGTTGGCCTCGAGATAATGCGCGGGCCAGATGCCCTGCGTGAGCGGCGTGTCGACGAAGTGGTTGAAGCCCGGGCTGTAGGTGTAAAACTGCGCGTAGTATTCCGACGCGACCGAGTCCTCGTAAGGCATGTGGGCCTGGAGGCCGTTGACCTCGAGGTGGGTGAAGCCGCTCTCGGCGAGCGTGGCGACGTATTGCTCGGGATTGAAGTTGCGCGCGGTCCGCCAGTATTGCGTGAGGCAGCTGTCGGAGATCGGGCGGTTCATGTCGAACGCGCCCTTGATCAGCAGGCCCGCCTCGAGCTTGGCGCGGGAAACGTGACTGAGGCCGTTCGCGAGCAGGCGGACGGCGGCGTAGAGGAAGGCGGGTTCGCTGGCGGTGATCTCGCCGGCGCCGGTGTCGGTGAGGCGCAGCCAGAGCCAGCCGCCGTCGGCGGGCGCGCCCTTGACCTTGGCCCAGCGGCGGGAGGCGAGGGCGACGTTGACGCCCTTGCCGGGCCGGGACGCGGCGGTCGCGGTGACGCCGGCGAGCCGGGCCAGTTCCTCGGCCGCGGTCTTTTCGACCGGCGCGCCCGAGAAGGGCTTGCCCGCCGTAGTCTTGGCGAAGGCGGGATACGACACGCTGCGGATGTTCAACGCAGCAACGGGGGAGGTGGCGGAACTCATTGGGAAAGGTGCCCAACGCGAAAGATTTTCCCGGGCAAACACAAGCCCGCCCCGTGTCAGGGGCGTTTATTTACCAATGCCAGTGACCGGCAACCACTGGGCGGCGGGAGAGCGAGTTGGCCGCGAAGAGGCACAAGAAGCGCAAAAAGGTGGTCGTCGATTTCCCCATCGACGACTTACGGCCGTTCCACGCTCTCACGACGCAACGGAGACCAGTCATCGATGGGGAAATCGACGACCACCTCAGGTCTCTTTCTTGCGCCCGCTTGCGCCTCTTTGTGGCCAACTCCGATCGAGTGCGCTCGGCTGGAAAAAGAATGACGCCCAGCCCCAGGCGGGTCAGACTCGTCCTCTGCCATGAACTCGTCGCGCCGCGCCGAACTGATTGCGACCTATCGCGATGGCCTGCTGAACGATGTCCTGCCGTTCTGGCTCCGCCACGGCTGGGACCGGGAGCACGGGGGCGTGCTGACGGGTCTGGGGCGGGACGGGGCGCTGATCGAGTCGGACAAGTCCATCTGGTTCCAAGGTCGCGCGGCATGGATGTTCGCCACCGCGTATCTCACCGCCGGCCGGCGGCCGGAATGGCTGGAATTCGCCGGCTCGTGTCTCGATTTTCTCCGCCGTCACGGCTACGGGCCGGACGGGAAGATGTATTTCACGGTCACCCGCGACGGCCGGCCGCTGCGCATGCGGCGCTACGTTTACAGCGAGTGCTTTGCCGCCATCGCGTTCGCGGCGTATGCGAAGGCGACGGGCGAGGCGCGTGCGAAGGAAGACGCCGTGAAAGCGTGGGCAACCTTCCTGCATCACACCTACACGCCGGGGGTGATGGCGCCGAAAACGGATCCGAATACGCGACCCATACAGGGGCTGGCGAACCGGATGATCACGATCGTGACGGCGCAGGAACTGCGCGCGCATCTCGGCGAGATCACGGCGGAGGGCGCGACCTGCACGCAGTGGATCGACCGCGCGATCGGGGAGATCGAGCGCTATTTCCTGAAACCGGAGCTGTCCGCGCTGCTGGAAGTGGCCGGCGCGAACGGCGAGTTCCTCGATCATTTTGACGGCCGCCAGCTCAACCCCGGTCACGCCATCGAGGCCGCGTGGTTCATCCTGCACGAGGCGAAGCTGCGCGGACGCGACCCGCGCCTGCTGAAGCTGGGCCTCACGATCCTCGACTGGATGTGGGCGCGCGGCTGGGACAGCGAACAGGGTGGCATCCTTTACAACGTCGATGTGCTGGAGCGGCCCGTGCAGGAATACTGGCACGACATGAAATTCTGGTGGCCGCAGAACGAGGCGATCATCGCCACGCTGCTGGCCGAGCAGCTGACGGGGGACGCGAAGTATGCGGAATGGCACCGGCTCGTGCACGACTGGGCCTACGCACATTTCCCGGACCGCGAACACGGCGAGTGGTATGGCTACCTTCACCGCGACGGCAGCGTGTCCTCGGCGCTGAAGGGCAACACGTGGAAAGGCCCGTTCCACCTGCCGCGGATGCAGTGGTATTGCTGGAAATTGCTGGAGGAAAAGGCCTGAGCGGAGACGGAAGCGTTGGCCACAAAGAGGCACAAGCGGGCGCAAAAAAAGAAGCCCAAGGTGGTCGTCGATTTCCACATCGACGACTAACGGCCCTTCCGTGCTCGCACGACGCTACGGAGACCAATCGTCGATGTGGAAATCGACCACCACATCTTGCGCCTCTTTGCGGCCATCCCTCCGCGGCCTCGAATTTTCATGCGGCTTCGCCTTGCTTTCCGGCACACTGACGGGCACCCAGAAAACCTCCCATGCGCGTCCTGCAATACCCGGCGTTTGACCAGTTGGAAATCCGCGACCTCGACGTCACCCCGCCGAAGCCGGACGAGGTGAGACTGAAGGTGGCCGCGTGCGGCATTTGCGGCAGCGAACTCGAGTCGTTCAAGAACCACAGCCCGCGCCGTCCGCCGCCGCTGGTGATGGGCCACGAGTTCTGCGGCACCGTCGCCGAACTCGGCGCGGATGTCCGCAACGTGAAGCAGGGTGCGCGCGTCGTCAGCAACTCGCTTGTGCCCTGCGGCAAGTGCGTGCGCTGCACGCGCGGCGACACGCATCTCTGCGCCACACGCCAGATTTTCGGCATGCATCGGCCCGGCGCGTTTGCGGAATACGTCAATGTGCCCGCGCGCTGCCTGATTCCCTGGCCCGAGAATCTCCCCGCCGAGGCCGCCTCGCTGGCCGAGCCGCTGGCCAATGGCATCCACATCGTGAACCTCACGAAGCATTACCCGGCGGCGACCGTGCTCGTCATCGGCGCGGGCCCGATCGGACTTTTCACCCAGCAGGCGCTGCAGGTGCTCCGCGGCTCGAAGGTCCATGTCGCCGACCTCAGCCCCGAGCGTCTGGCCGTGGCGAAGAAGCTCGGCGCGGCGGGCGTGATCAATTCCCGCGCGCAGGACCCGGCCAAGGTGATGCAGGAGCTGACGGGCGGGGAGGGCGCCGACCTCGTGATCGACGCCGTGGGCGCGTCGGTGACCAAGAAGACGTCGCTCGACGCCCTGCGTCCGGGCGGCGTCACCGTCTGGATCGGCCTGCACGAGAACACGCTGACCTTCGATTCCTACAACGTCACGCTGCCCGAGAAACAGATTCTCGGCACCTACGCCGCGACGATTGAGGAGCTCGCGCACGCGCTGCAGCTCATGGCGTCGGGCCAGGTGGACGCGCTCACGTGGGTGCAGCGCTTCCCGTTGGAACAGGGTGTCGAGGCGTTCAAGCGCATGGTCGCCGCGAAGGGCAACGACATCAAGGCAGTCATCTGCCCGTAGGATCACGCCGCGGAGCAAGTCTTGAGGGCCCACCCAATGGCACCGGCAAATTCCAGTCCGTCGCTGCTGTTCATCATTGGGCCGCCGGCAGTTGGCAAGATGACGGTGGGGTATGAAATCGCCCGCCGGACCGGCTTTCGCCTGTTCCACAACCACCAGACCATTGATCTCGTCCTGCGATTTTTCCCTTATGAAAGCCCGGCCTTCCAGCGCCTGGTGGGAGAGTTTCGGCGCCGGATTTTCGAGGAGGTGGCGGAGAGCAGCCTGCCCGGGCTGATCTTCACCTATGTCTGGGCCTTCAACGACCCCAAGGATGGCGAACACGTGGAGAGCCTGGCGGATATTTTTCGGAAAAAAGGCGCGCCGGTTGCATTTGCAGAACTGGAGGCGTCCCAGGCCGAGCGGCTGAGGCGTAACGAGACGGAATTCCGCCTCGCCGAGAAGCCCTTCAAGCGTGACCTTACTTTTTCCCGAAAGAACCTCTTGGAAACCGACGCCCGCTATCAGTTAAGCTCGCAAGGGGCCTTCGATCATCGACCGGATTATTTTCGTCTCGAAACGACCCAGCTCTCAACTGCACAAACTGCCGATCGCATCATCCAGCGCTTCAAGTTTCCCCTCCTCTGAGCGTCCCTGAATTCCCCGACCCCATGATTAAAAACCCCACCCGCACCCCGATCCCGAACCGGTTCAAGGGCAAGGTCGCCCTCGTGACCGGTGGCACCAATGGCATCGGCCATGCCATCGCGCTCGAGCTCCTGCGCGAGGGCGCCGTCGTTGCCGTCACCGGCCTGCCGGCCGACGTCGAGGGCGGACGCGCCGCGTTTGCCGCCGCCGGTTTCAACCCGCTGATCCTCGCCGGCGACATGGCCGACGAGAAGTTCTGCCGCCAGCTCGTCGCCGACGTGCTGAAGCAATGCGGCCGCATCGACTGCCTCGTGAACAACGCGTTTTCGTTCATCGCGAAGGGGCTCGACGCCACGCGCGAGGACTTCGAGCGGTCGTTCAACGTCGGGCCATTCGCCTTCGCGCTGCTCACCCAGCTGGTAGCCGAGCCGATGAAGAAGCAGGGCGGGGGTGCCATCGTGAACGTCTCGAGCATTTCCGCGTGGATCGCGCAGCCCAACCGCTGGACGTACAACACCGCCAAGGGCGCGGTCGCGCAGCTCACGCGCTGCGCCGCGCTCGACCTCGTGCCCTACAAGGTGCGCGTCAACAGCGTCAGCCCCGGCTGGATCTGGACGCGCGAGGTCGACAAGGCCGCGAACAACGACCGCGCGACCTGGGACCCGATCTGGGGCCAGTTTCACATGCTCGCGCGCATGGGCCACCCGGTCGAGATCGCGGGCCCGGTGCTCTTCCTGCTGAGCGACGACGCATCGTTCATCACCGGCACGGACCTGCCCGTGGACGGCGGCTACAACGGCCTCGGGCCCGAGGGACTCGGGCAGAACACCAAGATCGCAGGATCGAAGTGACCGATCTTAACCGCGAATGAACGCGAATCCCAGACCCTCTGAAGGCTCCTGCCATAATTCGTGTCCATTCGCGGTTGAAAGAGTCTTTCATATCTATGCCCAAACCACGCGTTCTCATCACTGATCACGGTTTTCCAAATCTTCGCCACGAAGAGTCGATCGTTGCCGCCGCGGGGGCGGATCTGGTGGTCGCGCAGTGCAAGACGCCGGAGGAGGTCATCGCCGCGGCGAAGGGCGCCGACGCTCTCCTCGTGCAATGGGCGCCGGTCAACGCCGCGGTGATCGCGACGCTAACGCGCTGCAAGATCATCGTCCGCTACGGCATCGGCTACGACAACGTCGATCTGGCCGCGGCGAAGGCCAAGGGCATCGCCGTGTGCAACGTGCCGGACTACGGCGTCCGCGAGGTGGCGGAGCATGCGGTGGCGCTGGCGCTCGCGCTGGCGCGGCAGCTCCCGCAGATCGACCGTCGGCTCCGCAGCGGCACGTGGAAGATCACGCCCGACCGCCCGATGCTGGCGCTGGGCGAGTCGACGTTCGCCACCGCCGGCTTCGGCCGCATCGCGCGCACGGCGCATGAGATGATGGCCGGTTTTGGCGGCAAGCGCATCGCCTACGACCCCTACGTCACCGCTGAGGCCATGGCCGCGGTGGGCGTCGAGAAGGTGGAACTAGGCGACCTGTTTGCCCGCGCCGACATCCTGTCGCTGCACCTGCCGCTGTCGGCGGAGACGAAGCATTTTGTGAACGGCGGCCGGCTGGCGCTGATGAAAAAGACCGCGATCATCGTGAACACCGCGCGCGGCCCGCTCGTCGACACGGTCGCGTTGGCGGGCGCACTCAAGGCCGGCACGATCGCCGGCGCGGGCCTGGACGTCTACGAGAAGGAGCCGCTCGAGAAGGACCACCCGCTGATCACGTGCGCGACCGCGCTGATCACGTCGCACGTGGCCTGGTATAGCGAGAGCAGCATCCCCTGCCTACAAAAGCTCGCCGCCGAGGAAGTCGTCCGCGGCCTGAAGGGCGAGCCGCTGAAAAACCAGGTCAATAAGTAGGCCCAAGGCGGAGATCGGAGATCGCCCAAACC
Source organism: uncultured Opitutia bacterium (assembly GCA_903862955.1). GTDB lineage: Bacteria > Verrucomicrobiota > Verrucomicrobiia > Opitutales > Opitutaceae > Opi-474. The sequence goes on along the minus strand of CAIPAH010000030.1, from coordinate 142,281 downwards.
TCTGCTTATGTCTGCTCACGTCCAACTGCTCGAAGACTACGTGAAGGCGTTGAACACGCATTGCTGGGAAGCGGTGCAGCCGATGATTGATGACTCCGCGGTCTTCATCTTCTCCGAGGGGACTTATGTCGGTATTCCTGCCATAGAAGCGGCTATCCGGAGGACATTTGGACTGATCGGGGATGAGCACTATGAGGTCGTGAACAAGCAGTGGACCCTGACGACGGATTCAGTCGCCGTCTGTTATTACGATTTTAAGTGGCGCGGAGTGATTGATGGACGGGCGGTCGCCGGCGGCGGACGGGGAACTTCAATTGTCCACAAAACGTCGACGGGATGGAAAATCCTTCACGAACATCTTGGGCCGGCCCCCAAAGAGTAATTGTTTCAATCACCGCACGCTGGTGTTTTCATCATCCCGATCTTCGATCTGCGAACTCCGAGCCCCGAAACCCCCATGCCAAACTTCCCCCTCGTCGACACCCACCTGCACCTCTGGGACCTCAAGCGGCTGCGTTATCCGTGGCTGGTGAACGTGCCCATGCTCAACCGCGACCACCTCATCGACGAATACCGCAAGGCCTGCGGGCCGGTGCAGGTGGCGAAGATGGTGTTCCTCCAGTGCGAGGCGGACTTCGCGCTGTTCCAGGAGGAGGCGGATTGGGTCACGGAAGTCTCCAAGACCGACCCGCGCATCCGCGGCATCGTGCCGTGGGCGCCGCTGGAGAAGGGCGACGGCGCCGAGGAGGCGCTCGCGCGTCTCGCGTCGAACCCGCTGATCAAGGGCATCCGCCGCATCATCCAGTTCGAGGCCGATCCCGAGTTTTGCCTGAAGCCCGGCTTCGTGCGTGGCGTGCAGTCACTGCCGCGGCACGGGCTGAGCTTTGACCTGTGCGTGAACCACAAGCAGCTGGCGAACACGCTGAAGCTCGTTAAGCAGTGCCCGAACGTGAAGTTCATCATGGACCACATCGCGAAGCCCGACATCAAGGCCGGCCTGCTCGACCCGTGGCGCGCCGAGCTGCGCGAGCTCTCCAAGTTCCCGAACGTCTGGTGCAAGATGTCGGGGCTCGTGACCGAGGCGGATTTCTCGAAATGGACGCCCGCCGACCTGAAGCCCTACATCGACCACGTGCTGGACTGCTTCGGCTTCGACCGCGTGATCTTCGGTGGCGACTGGCCGGTATCCACGCAGGCGACTGACTACCCGCGCTGGGTCAACACCCTCGACGCCGCGATCAAGGGCGCGTCTCCCGACGAGCAGCACAAGCTCTACGTCCGCAACGCCGAGGCGTTTTACCGGGTGTGATCGCGGGAGCGCGGAAGGGTTTCGAACCGATCGCGGAAACGCGGAAGGGCGGAGGCGTGGAAAAACCCAATGCTTGCTCCGCGCTTCCGCGATCTGCCTGGGGCACGTCAGTAGCGCAGCGTGACGTCGGCTGAGCCGGTGAAGTGCTCGATTCGGACCGTCTCGGTGGCGTCGTCGTAGGTGCCGGTGCTGACGGTCTTGGCGCGGAGGCCGGCGGGGTGGGGGACGCGGATTTCCACGGTTTCGGGATGGCGGGAGCCGGCGCAGGTGACGGTGACGTGGATTTCGTTTTTCGCGGCGTGGGATTCCACGCGGAAGGTCAGCGGGCCGAAGTAGCTGGCGGCGCGGTCCACGGCGATGGTCTTGCCGTCCTCGAGCCAGGCCCGGGGCGCGCCGGCGAAGAGGCGGAGCGTGCGGCCTTCCTCGAGGTAGAGCATCCAGCGCGTCTCCATCAGGAACCACGCTTCCTCGTGCGTCTTGTGCGGGCTTGCGCCAAAAAAATGCTCGGTGAACGTGTAGGTGTCGCGGTCCGCGATCGCGGCCATGGAGTCATACCACGCCTGGAGGAACGGTTTCACCTCGCCGCGGCGGAGGTGGAGATACGGCGCGCGGCTGTAGTAGGGCTGGCTGAACGCGACGTTCTGCCGGGTCATCAGCTCGTTGTGGGTTTCCAGCAGGATGCCTGTGAGGGGGTCGCGCGGATCCAGCACTTCCTGGAACACGAGCCAGAGCGGGCCGAGCAGGGAATCGCGGCCGGTCATTGTGCCGTGGGTGAACCACGCGCCGCCGTCGGCATGCAGCATCACGGCGCCGCGGTAGCCGGTCCACGGCGCAGGCGCGGGCGCCCAGGAGCCGTCGCCAAGCGGAATGACAGGCGAGCGGCCCACGCCGGCGGTGAAGGACGCAAGGATGTCGTGCTTGAGCGCGTCGGCCTCGTCGCGCCAGAGCTTCGCCTCGGCGGGATCGCTGGCGGCGAGCATCTCCGCGACGCGCGAGAACCCGAGGTAGGCGTAGCCGTTGAGCATGAACGAGCGATACGGGTCGTCGGGATCGGCGGTCTTGCCGTCGAGCAGGCCGAAGCCGTCGCCGACGGGGCCGTTCTGGTTGCGTGTGCGCCACGCCTGCAGGTAGCGGCAGGCCTTCAACATCCGGGGCTTCACGGCGGCGAGCCACGCGTCGTCGTGCGTGTAGCGGTAATGCTCGCCCATCGTCCAGAGCACGGCGCCGGTCTCGAGCATGTAGCCGTTGAAGTTCTGGATGAACCCGTCGTCATGCTGCTTATCGAGGAAGAAGGCGATCGAGCGGGCGGCGGTGTCGTGCCAGCCCTTTGAGTCCATGAACTGGATGATCGGCGCGCTTTCGGAGCCGATCGCAGTGTAATCGCCGATGGTGGGGATGAGCGTGCCGGACGGCTCAAGGCCGTAGGTGATCAGATCGAGGTGCAGCAGGCCGGCGCGGACCATTTCGGCGATACGCGACTCGGGCAGTTGCCACGCGGACGCGGCGGCGAGTTTTTGCTGCCAAAACGCGCGGGCCTCGGCGTGGCGGACATCGAACGACTGCGCGGCCAACGCCGCGGCACGCTCGGCGGAAATCGGGCTGTGCGGCACGGCCATCTCAAATGTGGCGGTCTCGCCGGGCTTGAGCAGTACGGAACATTCCTCGCCGGCGGGCTGGCCGTTGAGCTGGGTGACGACGAAGACGCGGCCGGACTTGAATGTGCCGAACCCGTGCTGCCGTTCCACACTCCACTCGGTGCGCTTGAGGAGCTGGGGCGTCATCGTCTTGAAGAGCGCGTAACGCGGCACGGCGCCGTGGTTCGTGGCGACGCCGCGAACGTAGAGCACGGTTTCCTCGGACAGATTGGCCTCGGCGGCGCGCTCCTTTTCCATCACCGCCTGCTGCGCCGGCGTGAACATGTGGCCGGCGCTGTTGAAGTCGGCGACGAGGTAGGGCGTGCCGCGGAGCGTCGCGGCGGTGAGCGGGGAGCGTTCGAGGCTGGTGAAGAGCGTGACGTCGTAGGCGACATCCTCGTCGCCAATATGCCCGTGGAGGATCGGCAGCACACCGTCCTCGAGCCGTCGGGTGGTGTCGTCGCGGACGCCCCAGCCGCGGCCGAACTGGAATTCGTAGACGATGGGCTTGTTATCGTTCTCGGGGAGCTTCGACTCGCGCCAGGCGAAGCGCGGCTTGATCCACTGCAGGCGGTCGTCCACGCGGAAGATGCGCTCGTCGCGGCTGAGACCCAGCCACGTCTCGAGCTTCATCTGGCGCGTCGTGGCGGCGGCGTGGGCGAAGTTTTCCTCGGGGGCGGCGGCGATGGTTTCCAATTTGGTGTGGAGCCCGCGCGCCGCGATGGCGGCGGCGAGGTCGGCATAGGAGCGCGCGTCGTCGCCGGGGAGCACGGCGGTGCCGTCGGTCGGGAGGTAGATCGGATAATCCCGGTTCACGTCGCCGAGCCGGAAGGTGAACGTGCGGCGGGGTGAATGGATCGTGACAAGCGTGCCGGTCTCGTCGCCGGCGGCCACGCCTTCGACATCCAGCGTGATCCGGCCGGCAGAGTTCCCGGGAAAATGAAATTCCGCGCCGACGGCCTGGCCGCCCTCGCTGGCGCGAAGTCCGAGCAGCTGGCCGCGGTCGACGCTGACGGAGCCGGCGGGGGCGGCGGACCAGACGACGGTGACGGAAGATTTCATGGCGGGCGCGGCAAGGAGGCTGCTGGCGAGGGCGACGCCGAGGGAAAGGAGGGCGACATGCCGGGCGGGGAAGGCCATCGCTCCAGCGGGAACGACCGTCCGCCCGGCGTCAAATCCGTTGCACTGGAACAGCCTTGGCGCGGCCTTGGCCACCTTGCGCTCAAGCTTTGGCGGTCGGGAGAGTTTTATACCAAAGCAGCTGGATTTCGTCGGGGAGGATTTTGTAGGCCTGACGATCGATGGTGCGGAGGGTGCAGCCCATGCGGGCGTAGAAGCGGCCGGCGGGGACGTTGATGTTTTGCGTCTCGACCTTGAGTTCGCGGCAGCCATGGACGACGGCCCAGGCTTCGGCGGCGCGGAAGAGGGCGGTGCCGATCCCGAGGCGGCGGGCAGGCGGGGCGACGCGGATGTTCCAGAGCAGGGCGAGGTCGCGGCGGCCCTCGAGGAGGTCGACGCCGGGCGTGTTGAACGCGATGACCGCGCCGCCGACGCGGGTGCCGCCGGCGCGCGCCTGGAGGAAGCCCCAGTGCGTGAGGTCGAAGCGCCGGGCCCAATCGCGCGGGCCCTCGCCACGGAGGCCGTCATAGTTTTTGCGAAACGGCGTGGCGACCGGCTGCGTCGTGAGCGCGTAGGCGCCGGTGGCCGGATCGCGCGGCCCGACGTGGAAGATTTCCTCGACGCGGAACGAAATGGGCACGGCGGCGAGCTTGCCGACCTCGGCGATGGGGGCCTCGCTGATGACGAAATTCATTCGCGTAATTTTTCCGGCACGGTCCCGGCGGACGCCCGCGCACGAACTCGATTCGGAATTTGCGGTCTGCGGTGACTTTCCCCAATCTTCCCAATCCGCGTCCGCCTGCAATGAAACAATCCAACTCCTCCGCCTTCGCCCTTCTCGTCAGTGCCTGGATGCTGATCGAGGGTGGCATGGGACTCATCAAACCTGCCGCGCTGGGCATCCTGACGACGAATCCGGGCCAGGCCGGCGGCTATGTGGTGCTGGGCATTGCCGGCCTGCTGGCGCGGCCGCGGGCGAACATCCTCTACCGTTACCTTTGTTTCCTCGGCAGCCTGCTGATCATGGTCGCGTTTTTCTGGGTGCTGCCGCCGACGCGGAACATTCCGCGGGACCTGCTCAACATCAACTGGGCGGGTGCGTTGTTGAATTTCGTGATCGGGGCGGCGTCGCTGACGGTGGCGATCAACGAGAATTCCCGGCGCCGCGTCGTGCCGCGGAGTGCGGCGAAGGGCAATTGAGGGGCAGGCGGCGCCTACGGCTCGTGCATCAGCTCGAGCGCCCGCTCGTAGTCCTCGTCGGCGACGTCCACCTTCACGCCGCCGATGGCGTTGGAGTAGAGCCAGTCGAGCGTGATGAGGTTTTCGTCGCGGATGAACGACGTGATGCCGCTGTCCTCCAGCCGGGCGCGGAGGAGATAGGCGTCCATCAGCTGGTTGAAGCTGCCGAGGGTTTTCATGGGGCGGATGGCAGGATAGCCCAGAAGGGCCCCGCGATCAAATCCGGGGGTTGGCCCACTCGGCGGGGAGGATGGATGCGGGGCCGTGGATGTAGACCTGGAAGTAGAGCCAGAAGATGACGAGGGCGAGGACGCAGGCGAACACGACCTCGCCGAAGACGCCGGCGTTCTGGCGGCTGGAGCGATGCAGGCCGCGCACAAGGGATTCGATGGCCGGGGAAACGATCCACGCGACGACGCCGCTGCCGCCGAGGATCATGACCATGATGAAGACGACGCGCAGGATGTGGTCGGAGATCAGCTGTGCCTTGTAGGAGATGATCGAGTTGACGAGGTTGAGCAGCAGCAGGCAGCAGGGGAGGATGAAGTAGTTGCGGACGAGCTGCGGGTTTTTGGCCATGGGGGAGGGAGGAAGATCCTGGTTGGAAGTAGCGCAGGCGTCCCCGCCTGCACAGTCAGGGAATGCAGGCGGGAACGCCTGCGCTACTTTTGCCAGCTCATGATCGCATGCAGGCGGACGGTCTCACCGACGGCGGCGTCGACCATCCAGAGATCCTCGCCGGGCGCGATCTTGCCGGTGGGCGGGGCGGTGAGGGTGAGTTCGCCGGAATCCTTGGCCGAGAGCACGGTGCCGAGCGGCTGGCCGGCGCGGTTGCAGAGCGTGGTGCCGCGGTAGATCGCGAAGAGGCGCAGGGCGGTCTTGCTGTGGACCTGCGCGCCGTCGACGGAGTCGACGTGCACGAGCCCGACCCGCAGGTCGTCTTTCACCGTCAGCACGAGGTGGTCGCCCTCGCGGGTGGCGGCAGTGATGGTTTGGACGGTATCGCGGAGGGAGTTGGAGAGATGAAGGACGCGGCCAGGCAGTGCGGTGAGATCGGGTGCGGGCGAACTAGCAGCGAGACCGACGTGCAACTTTCCCGCGGCCACGTCGAGGGCGGTGATTTTGCCCTCGAGTTCTGCAGCGGTCAGCCTGCGGTCGCCGAACTGGAGGAAACTGCCGCCGGCGAAAAAGGCGCGGAGCGGCTGATCTTTGGCATTGAGGGTCACGACGGCGACTTTCGCATCGGTTCGGATAAACGAAGCGTCGGCTTTAGCTTGGAAGATGGTGAAGGGAGGAGGACCACCAAGACGATCATCAGCCAGATATCTGCCGGCTGTTTGATGATAGATCAGATCGCGCTCACCATGGGTGCGAGTAACAGTAACAAGCGTCCCTATTGCCAGTGGGTTGTTGATTTCGTCCCGATGAACGTTTGCGACGAAAGTCTCTGTGGAAAATGGCTCTAGCACCGATACGAAAGAGCTATGCAGGTTGGACTGATTTGCGTCTGACGCGTGCCGGGCGATGAGGTAGGTAACGATTTCGGGATACTTGATCGGCGAAACACGCGCCTCGGCGCGGATCAGTTCCTGGCCGGGCTGGGGGAGGACGCGGATACGGAGGCGGGCGTTGGGGTCTTTGTCGTGGACGTATTCGGCGATGAAATCATCGGCGCCGGACTGCAGGCGCTGGACGTTCACCAGGTGCTGGAAGCCGGAGCCTTCGTAGTTGAGGTAGCTGCCTTTGAAGTCTTTCGCGCCGCGGATGGGGTCGTCGTAGAGTTCGCCGACCTTCACGTTCGGGCCGGCGAGCGTGCCGGGCTCGGGGGCGGACCACGTCCCGCCGATGGCGGTGAATTTTCCGGTCGGGCCGTGGAGGCTGTAGTCGTGCTGGTGGCCGCCGGTGACGTCGAAGAAGTCCACGACGTAGCCGCGGTCCTTCGCCGTCGCGGTGTCGGGCACGTCAACCATCACCAGGGTGCGGCGGTAGGTCGTGGTCTGCGGATAGGTGCCGTTGGCGTTGGCGACGATCGCGCGGGCGAAGGGGCCGTCGGCGAAGAGTTCGAGGTGGCCGGCGGGGTTGGCGGGCTGGCGGTGGGCGTCGACGGTGATGGTGTTGTGGGAGATGGACGTCTTCGACCAGGTGAAGATCGAGGAGTTGAACTCGTTCGCGCCGTCGGGGTAGCCGAGATCGGGCGTCAAGTCCTGGCCATTGGCGAAGAGGTCGAAGTGCAGGCGGTCGTGGTGGTAGTGCGCGACGTGCAGGCCGTAGAAGAGCGAGACGGACCGCGTGTCAGCCGGGTTGTTGAGGATCGCTGAGCCGTAGCCGCTGAGGATGCGCGAGGGCTGGGGCGGGACGACGCGTCCGTCCGCCGCAGCAGCCACCGTGGGCAGGGCGGGGAAGAACAAGGCCTCGAAGGTGCTGAAGCTCTTGTCGCCGGTGGCGCCGATGCCGCCGAGGAACGCGGCGTAGCGCGGATCGCCGTAGAGCTTCAGGCCGGTCTGGTAGGTGAGCGCGTCGTCGCCGATGACCGGGGCGTAGCGGGTGCGGCTGTCGCCGAGCGGGGCGGAGTGCCGGCCGGTGGTGATGTAGTCGAGCGGGGCGTCGAACATCCGCTTCAGCCGCGGGAGCTGGGCGATGTCGTAGCCGAGCTTCTTCAGCAGGGGCGCGGACTGGGCGAAGATCTTGATCCAGATGAAATTGTAGTCGGGCGACTCATGGGGCGCGCCATCGCGGTAGACGGAGTTGTAGAACGCGTAGTCGAAGCCGATGCGGAGCAGGTGGCCGGTGGAGCGGTGCAGCACCTCGTCGACGTAGCGCGGGTTGTCGCCATACTGGCGGACTACGGCGAGCAGCAGCAGCGCGCGCTGGTGCGTGCCGTAGTTGCCGCGGATCTTGTCGGCAAAGTAGGCGTCGATGGCCTCCTCGAGGTAATTGGCCTCGATGTTGGCGCGAATCTGTTCACCGGTCTGGCCGTAGAATTTTTGCAGGGCGGTGTCGCCGTCGATCGTTTCCCAGATCGCGTCGTAGCCCTCGCAGAGTTCCGGCGTGATTTGGTAAGCCTCCCAGATGGCGTTCACGACCTTGCCGGTGTAGCGCGTCCCGGTTTCGGCCATGAGCTGGCCGAAGCGGGACTGCTGCTCATGGTTCATGTTCGGGTAGACCTCGGCGACGCGGCGGAGGAGGACGGCGGCCTTGTGGGCGTAGTCGCGATCGCCGGAGATGAGGTAGGCGCGGCCGAGGGACTGGACGGCGTTGACGATGCAGCGGCTGTCGAGGCCCGGGCCTTCCCAGACGAGGTGATTGGCGTGCGCGACGAACCAATACTTCTGGCCGTCCGGCGCGGTCCAGCCCCAGCCGTCGTCCACGTAGGGGCCGGTGAGCGAGGCCTTGTCCTTGAAGCCACTGCGGTAATACGCCCCGTAGTCGTTGCTCGGGTAGACCTCACCGCCGATGCGACACTTGACCTGGAACGGATGCTTCGGGTCGACGATCCACGGGAAGGAGGAACCGTTGATGCCCTCAAAGATCTTTCGGCCGTGGATGGGGCAGCCGGTGTTGCAAAGCTCGACGGCGCGCGGCACCTCGGCGGTGGTGACGAGGTCGTGCAGGTCCTGGTCGCTCCAGAGCAGCCAGTAACCGGCCTCGGTAATGCACGCCTTGGCGAGGGCGGCGGCGGTGGGGTAGTGCGCGATGTTGGCACGGAGCTGGGCGATTTCGGCGTCGGAGTGGAGCGTGCGTGCGGTCTTGAGCGGAAACTGCGGCGTGCGCGTTTTTGGCGGAAGCATCACGCCGTGGGGAATTTGGGGTTGGACGGGGCCGTCGGGAAACCACAGGTCGCGGGCGGAGGCGGCGAAAGGCGCGAGCAGGGCAAGCGCGAAGGAAAGCGGGCGAAGCGAGGCAAGGCGCATGGCGAGAGGTTGGGCGGGCAGGTGGGAAGCGGCGAGGATTTTGGGAGCCTGAGGGGGAGCTACGAATATTTTTAGCCGGAAGCCAGGAAACCAGGAACCAAACCGATCGCGGAAGCGCGGAGCAGCGGAAATACCGGGAAAGGGAGGCAGGCTGTGACCGTCGGTCCCAGCCGGCCTCCCCTCCGCGCTTTCGCCCTTTCGCGTTTCCGCGATAAGGATTGGAATCCGCGTTCCTGGTTTCCTGCTTGCCCGCCGTAGCCTTGGCGGAGGCGGGGCTTACGGCTGCAAAGATTTTGACGCGTTCCGGCACTTGTGTAGGTTAGCGGCGCCGATGAAACCCGCGTTTTTCCTGCTCCACCGACTCCTCGCGCCGGCGCTCTTGCTCGGGCTGCTGGGCGGTTCGCTGCGGGCGGCGGACGACCTTGGGATGCCCGTGCCGGAGTCGGAGAACGGCTACCTGCGGCTGGGCTTCGACAAACTCGCGAGCTACAAATTCATCCCGCCGGCGTTTGATCCCGCGGCGGACCCGAAGGCCGTGCCGCCGACGGGCAACGAGCAGATTCCCGCGCAGGTGAAGAGCTGGAGCGGCAAGAAGGCCATCGTGACGGGTTTCATGCTGCCGGTGAAGATGGATGGCGGGCTCGTGACCGAGTTTCTTTTGGTGAAGGACCCGATGCTTTGCTGCTACGGCGTCATGCCGAACATGAACGAGTGGGTCGTCGTGCGGATGGTGAAGAGCGGCGTGAAGCCGATGATGGACGTCCCGCTGTCGTTTCTCGGCGAGCTGAAGGTCGGCGCGATGTATGAGAACGGCTACATGACCGGCGTGTATTTGCTCGAGGGCGAGAAGCAGGCGGAGAGCACGCCGTAGGCGCGTGTGCTCTCAGCGCTCAGCTTGCCGCGGACCATGCGTAGGTCGGGGTTTACCCCCGATATCCGGACAAACTATCGGGCGTAAAGCCCGACCTACGTGCGAACCAGCTGTAGGAAGAGCGGCCCGCTGAAAGCTACTCAGCGGGCAATATCCCGCTGAGTCAGCACCTTGAAACCGCGCTGGTTGAGGGCTTGGGCGGCGACGTCGGCGTCCTCGACATTGACGGCGAGCGCGGCACGGCCCTCGGGGCGCTTGATGAAGCTGTAGACGTAATGGACGTTGATCTCCGCCTCGAGCAGCGCGGCGAGCACGTCACGCAGGTCGGTCTCGTCGTCGATCTCCACCGCGAGGATGTCGCACTCGGTGTAGGGAAAATCGTTCGTGATCATCAGCTCGCGGGCCTTGTCGCGGTCATCGACGATCACGCGCATGATGGCGCTGTCGGTCGTGTCGAGCACGGTGATGGCCATGATGTGGACGTTGTGCTCCTTGAAGAGCGCCGTCAGTTGGTGGAGCCGGCCGACGCGGTTTTCCGCGAAGACGGAGAATTGCCGGACCGGGTCGGTTGCGATGGTAATGCTGGTCTCGGCCATGACTGAGGGAAAAGTGTGACCACGGAGTCGCGGCGGTCAATTGCAGGCTGGCCCGTTGCCCAAGCGTAGCCTAGCTTGGTCCGTCATGCCCACGGAACTCGCCCGTCACCACGCTGCCACGCAGCGCCGCGCCCAGGACAGCGCGCGGCTGGTGCTCCGTGGGATCGCGTTGAACCTGACGCTCGCGATCGTGAAATTTGCCGGCGGCATCTTCGGGCACACCTACGCGCTGATCGCCGACGGGGCCGAGTCGCTGCTGGACGTGTTTTCGTCGATCCTGGTTTGGGCGGGCTTCCGCGTCGCGGCCCGTCCGCCGGATGCGGATCATCCGTATGGACACGGCAAGGCCGAGCCGCTGGCGGCGTTGGGTGTGACGCTGATCATTTTCCTGGCGGCGGGGTGGATCGCGCTGCACGCGGTGCACGAAATCGTGACGCCGCATCGCGGCCCGCACTGGTTCACGCTGCCGCTGCTGGCGGTCATCGTGGTGGTGAAGATCGGGTTTTCGCGCCGCATGGCGGCGGCGGGGACGGCGGCGGGCAGCACGGCGCTGGACGTCGAGGCGCTGCATCACTGGTCGGACGCGATGACGTCGGCCGCGGCGTTTGTCGGCATCTCGCTCGCGATCATGGGCGGCAAGGGCTGGGAGGTCGCGGATGACTGGGCGGCGTTGTTCGCCTGCGTGGTCATCGTTTTCAACGGCGTGCGGATGTTCAACCACGCGCTCAGCGACGTGATGGACACGGCGGTGCCGACGTTGCTGGAAAACGAGATCCGGGCGGTGGCGCTGGCGGTGCCGGGCGTGCGCGCGCTCGACAAGGTGCGCGTGCGCAAGAGCGGGCTGAGCCACCTCGTGGACATCCAAGTGCGGGTGGACGGCGAGCTGAGCGTCCGCGCCGGCCACGCCATCGCGCATGCGGTGAAAGATGCGCTCCTGGCGTCGGCCACGCACGCCGTGAGCGACGTGACGGTGCACATCGAGCCCACCAACGACTGACTGACTGGATTTGGGCTGGCGCGCAGGCCGGGCAACCGGCATCGCGGACACTGAGTCCATGAAAACCGCCCTCCGCACCACCGGCCTGCTGGCCTCACTTTTGCTGCCCCTCGGGGCACGAGGCGAGTCGCTGCCGACCAAAACGGACTCGGACCAGGTGGTGCAGCTGGAGGAATTTTCCGTCACCGGCACCCACCTGAAGCGCACCGACCAGGAGCAGGTGCTGCCGGTCACGGTGCTGGGACGCGACCAGATCGAGGCGCGGGACGCATCGTCGCCCGCCGACCTGCTGACGATGTTGCCGGCGGTGACGGGCCTGTCGCTCAACGAAACGGCCGCGCTCGGCGCGCAGGCACGGGGCGACGACGCGGCGATCTCGCTGCGCGGACTGCCGTCGGCTGACACCCTGATTTTGCTCAATGGACGCCGGCTGGCGCCGCACCCGATCAGCACGGTGGAAGGCAGCGTGCCGTCGCTCTCGGTGAACGTGAACCAGCTGCCCAACCGCGGGCTCGAGCGTGTCGAGCTGCTGCGCGACGGGGCGTCGTCGGTGTATGGCACGGACGCGGTGGCGGGCGTGGTGAATTTCGTGATGCGGCGCGATTTTCGCGGCACTGAGCTGGCACTGCGCTACGGCGAGACGGATCAGGGGGATGGCCGGGAATACCGCGCGACGCTCACGCACGGCGAGGATTTCGCGGGCGGGCGCGGGCGGTTTCTCTCCACGCTCGATTACTACGACCGCGGGGCGATCTTCGCGAGCGACCGGGACTTTTCGGCGGCGGGCGATTTCACGAGCCGGGCGCCAGCGCCGTGGAACGATGTGACGAAGAGCACGGCCTTCTTCACGCTGTCATCGACGAGCGCCTATGGAAATTACTCGCTCGGCACGCTGAATCCCGACGGCACGTTTACCGCCGGCCGGCCCGCGGGGATTCCGGGCACGCTCGTGGCGGCGTCCGGGCAGTTCTTCCTCGTGCCGACGGCGGGCGGCACGGGTTTCAAGACCACCACGCCGGCGCGCACCGGGATCGAGGAGGGCTATTACTGGAACAACAACGACTATCGCGTCATCCAGCCGGAGTCGAAGCGCACGAACTGGTTCAACAGCCTCGAATACGACCTCAACGCGCGCGTCACGTTCTTCTCGGACCTGAGCGTGTATCACGCGAAGTCGGTGACCTATCGCGAGCCGGACGGCATCACGGCGTCGACCGACGGCAGCCTCATCGTCCCGGCCACCAGCCCCTACAATCCATTTGGCACGCGCTTCTGGAGTCCCACCGGCGCGCCGAACGCTGACGGCACGCCGCGGCTGACGGGCATGCCGTCGGCGGTGGTGATCACGAACAAGCGCCTGACCGACCTCGCGACGCGCACCGCTACGATCGACGACACGGTGTATCGCGGCGTCGCCGGTCTCCGCGGGAAACTCGCGGGTTCGTGGACATGGGAAGGCGCGCTGCTCTATTCCGCGGCGCGCGTCACCGATTCCGAGGCGGGTGCCGACCGCAAGAGCCTGCTGCAGCAGGCAATCAACTCGGTGGACCCCGCCACGGCCTACAATCCGTTTGGCTACAATTTTGCCGTGCAGGGCGGGGCGCTGGTGGTCACGGGGCCGGCGCAGAGTCCGGACAGCGTCACCTCGAAGTTCCGCGCGCCGTTCGTGCGCGACGGCATCACGAAGCTCGGCAGTGCGGATTTCCACGCGGGCGGCGACGTGGTCCCGCTGTGGGGCGGCAACGCGCTCAGCGGCGCGGCGGGCGGGGAGTTCCGCTACGAAGGCTACGACGATTACCGGCCGCCGTTCGCCGGGTTAAATCCGCCAGGGTCGGGGCTCGACCCGGTGTCGAACGACTTCCTGGGTTTTTCACCCAATTCCGACACGCACGCCAACCGCCATGTGAGCGCCGCGTATGTCGAGATGGTGGCGCCGCTGGTGGGCCATGATTTCACGCTGCCGCTCGTGCAGTCGCTCGAATTGACGGCGGCGGCGCGCTACGAGAGCTACAGCGACTTCGGCGACACGACGAAACCGAAATACGGCGTCAACTGGCGTCCCGCGAAGTGGCTGATGGTGCGGGCGTCTTACAACCAGGGCTTTCACGCGCCGAACCTTGCCGAGTTGTTCACCGGCTCGCTCATCCGGACGGCGACGAATACGACGGACAGTTACCGCAGCGTCGTCACCGGCCTGCCCACCGACGGTTCGTCGAACCGGCGCAGCCTGAGTTCGGGCAACCTCGCTCTGCAGCCGGAGACGTCCACGGGGCGGACGGCGGGTGTCGTGGTGGACGTGCCGGGCGTCAAAGGCCTCTCGCTCTCGGTCGATTACTGGGAAATCCGCCAGGCGAACGTGATCAGCGGCCCGACCGCGACGGATGCGGTGAACAGCGACACCGCCGCGCTGCAAGCGGCGACGCAGGCGGCGCTTGCCGCCGGGACGGCGATCGGCTCGATCGACCTCGGGTCCGCCACGGCGGGCTACCGCGGCGATCCGTCGGTGGTGCGGCTGCCCGTGACGCAGGCGGACCGGGATTTCTTCGCGGCCTACAACGCCGGCAAGCCCGTCGACCAGCAGCGCGCGGTCGTGGGCGCGATCGATTACATCCGGCTGACCTACTTCAACAAGGCGCGGCAGTTCGTGAACGGCGTGGATTTCGATCTCAATTTCCGCCGGCCGACGGCGGCGCTCGGCGTGTTTACCTTCGACACGGCGTGGACGTACCTGATCGATTTCTATTCCTACGACGCCCCCGGCAAACCGAAGACGGTGTTGCGCGACCAAAACAGCTTCGCGGCGCCGGGCGCGGCGGTCTGGCGCGGCACGACGACGTTGAGCTGGCAGCGTGACGCGTGGGCGGCGGGACTGAGCGCGTATTACACCGGCAGCTACCAGGACAGCAACGCGACGACCACGCAGGCCACGTATCTCGCGCTCGGGTCGCCGGGCTACATTGCGCAAACTTTCACCGGCGGCGGGTGGACTTATCGTTACATCGTGCACGACACACTGACGTACAACACCTACGCCAGCTACCGCCTGTCGTCGAAGAACCGCTGGCTCAACCGCACGACGATCCGCGTGGGCGTGGTCAACCTATTCAACACGAAGCCGCCGCTCTCGAGCGACTCCCACGGCTACGATCCTGCGGTTTCCAACAACCTCGCCCGCGGCCGGGCGTGGTCGCTGCAGGTGACGAAGGAGTTGTAGCGCAGGCGTCTCGCCTGCACTGCCGAAACCTTGCAGGCGGGACGCCTGCGCTACATCACTGCTCCAGCTTCATCGCGACTTTCCAGCCGGCCCAGACGCCGACGACGCTGCCAACTCCGCTGACGATGAAGCACGCGAAGAAGCTCCAGCCGAAATAGTCGGCGATGGCCCAACCGCCGTAGCTCCCCAGGGTGGTGCCGACGAGGATGGCGAGCTTGCGCACGGCGGCGGGTTATTTGGACGGCCGGAACTCCGGGTCGCGGATCGCGCCCTTTTCGGTCACCCACGCGTGGACCTCGATCGTGAGCCGGCCCGCCTTGACCGCGGGATCTGCCGCCGCGAGCGCCTGGGCCTCGGCGAGCGACGTGCATTTGTAGAGGTAAATGCCGCGCCAGTCGCTGGGGTCATCGATGGGCCCGGCCACGAGAAGTTTTCCCTCGTGCGCGAGGCGGTTCATGTAGGCCATCGAATTCGCCTGGTCGCGGTGGCGCTCCTCGTGGGTGCCTTCGCCAGCGCGGGGACCCTTCGTCAGGAGGCCGACGTAGTAGATCGTCAGCGTGGGATCCGGCGGTGTCACGACCACCTTGATCTTGTGCGGCGCCTCATGCTCGACCGCGAAGGCCGACGAGGCGAAGGCCACGCTCAGGACCAAGAGGCTTCGGACAAGACAGGGCCGCATGCCGGCAAGCTAGGCCGGGGGGAACGGCGCAAGCGAGACGCAACTTATGCGCAGGTAAGCCCCGCTTCATTGGTCCCGCGCTGACGGGCTTTCCCGTTTACTCAGCCGGACGGAGGACCTACGGTCCGCGCCCAATGAAAAAGCGCAACTTTGCCAAGCCGCTGAGCGCAAACACCCATCTCCTCCGGTGGGTGGAGAAGATGGTCGCGCTGTGCAAACCGGCGCGGGTGCATTGGGTGGACGGTTCGAAGGCAGAGTATGACGAACTTTGCGCGGAGATGGTGGCGAGCGGGACGTTCACGAAGCTCAACGCAAAGCTGTGGCCCGGCTGCTATCATGCGCGCTCCGATGCCGGTGACGTCGCCCGCGTGGAGGACCGCACCTACATTTGTTCGCTGTCCAAGGAAGCCGCCGGCCCGACCAACAACTGGGTCAACCCCTACGAGATGCGCAAGAAGCTGCGCGACCTGTTTTCCGGCTGCATGGCCGGGCGCACGATGTATGTGCTGCCGTTCAGCATGGGCCCGGTAGGCGGGCCGATGTCGCAGATCGGCGTGCAGCTGACCGACTCGCCCTACGTCGTCGTCAACATGCGCATCATGGCCCGCATCGGCCTGCCGGTGTATGCCGAGATCGACAAGGGCGAGAAACGCGTCGTGCCCTGCATGCACTCCGTCGGCGCGCCGCTGAAGCCGGGAGCGAAGGACGTGCCGTGGCCGTGCAACGCGGAAAAATACATCGTGCATTTCCCGGAGACGCGCGAGATCTGGAGCTTTGGCTCGGGCTACGGCGGCAACGCCCTGCTCGGCAAGAAGTGCTTCGCGCTGCGCATCGCGTCCAACCTCGCCCGCGACGAGGGCTGGATGGCCGAGCACATGCTGATCCTCGGCGTGGAGGATCCGCACGGCGAGAAGACCTACGTCGCGGCGGCGTTCCCGAGCGCGTGCGGCAAGACGAATTTCGCCATGCTCATCCCGCCCGCCGCGTTCAAGCGCAAGGGCTGGAAGATCTGGACCGTCGGCGACGACATCGCGTGGATCAAGCCCGACGCCGATGGCCGCCTGCATGCGATGAACCCGGAGGCCGGCTTTTTCGGCGTGGCCCCGGGCACGTCCGTGAAGACCAATCCGAACGCGATGGCCGCGCTCGCGAAGAACACGATCTTCACCAACGTCGCGCTCACGCCCGACGGCGGCGTGTGGTGGGAGGGCATGACGGACAAGCCGCCGGCGGAGTGCACCGACTGGCAGGGCCAGCACTGGACGCCGGAAATCGCCAAGCTGACCGGCGCGAAGGCGGCGCACCCGAACTCGCGGTTCACGGCACCGGCGTCGCAGTGCCCCTCGATCGATCCCGATTGGGAGAAGCCCGAGGGCGTGCCGTTGAGCGCGATCATTTTTGGCGGCCGCCGCGCCGCGACGATCCCGCTGATTTACCAAGCGTTCAACTGGAGCGCGGGCGTCTACATGGGCGCGACGATGGGTTCCGAGATGACGGCCGCCGCGGCCGGCACGCTGGGCAAGGTGCGCCGCGACCCGTTCGCCATGCTGCCGTTCTGCGGTTACCACATGGGGGATTATTTCCGCCACTGGATCATGATGCAGAAGAAGCTCACGGCGACGCCGCGCATCTTCCATGTGAACTGGTTCCGCAAGGGCGCCGACGGCGGCTTCACCTGGCCGGGGTTCAGCGAGAACATGCGCATCCTCAAGTGGATCGTGGACCGCGCCCGCGGCCGCACGCTCGCGCAGGAAACGCCCATCGGCTGGATGCCCAGCTACGAAGACATCGACTGGACCGGCCTCGATTTCGACCGCGCGAAATGGGACGGGATCATGGCCTTCGACCGCGCCGCCTGGCGCTCCGAAGTCATCGGGCACGAGGAGCTTTTCATCGACCTGCACGACCGCCTGCCGAAGGAGATGATTTACGAACGCGAGCTGCTCATCTGCCGGATTTAAGATGGGCGGGGTGCGGTTATTGGCTGAAACAATTTCCCGGCGCGGGGTCTCACGTTGATGCGCCGTTGTCTTTTTGCCCTCGTCTGGTTGCTGGGAACGTCCGCTCTTTTCGGGGCGGGAACCCCGGCGCGACCGGCCACGGCGGACGAGGTCGCGCTGTTCAAGGACGCGATCAAGAATTCCGAGCAGGAACCGGAACACTGGGCCTACACCGAGACGACGGTGAGCAGGTTCAGCAAAAACGGGGACAAGGGCGCGACCGTCGTGCGGGTCGATCCGTCCAAGCCCTATGCCGAGCAGTTCGTGCCGCTGCAGATCGACGGCAAGCCTCCCACGGCGAAGCAGCTCAAGAAATACCGCGAGCGCGGCGAAAAACACGGCGAGCAACTGGCCAAGGCCGAGGCGCACGCGGCGGATCCCGCCGCTCCCGCTCCGAAGTCGGGCAAGGAAAAGAAACTGAAGCTGGACCTGGAGCACCCGCTGGTGATCAACAGCGACGGCGAGAACTGCATTTACCGGGTACCGTTGATTGACCAAGGGACGGGTGTGCCGCCGGACAAGATCGAGGTGAGCGTGGTCGTCCACAAGGCGTCGCGGCAGATCCGGCACGCCGCGCTGCGCGTGCTCGCGTCCTTCCGCGTGAAGGTGGTGGCCAAGGTGAAGGAAGGCGAAGCCAGCATGGACTTTGCGGTGGTGGATCCGCGGTTTGGTCCGGTGATGACTGCGGTCAACGGCAGCGTTGGCCTGTCGCTGCTGTTTGTGCCGGTGAACGGCGTGTTCCAGAGCACGCGCACGGATTGGCAGCGCGTGAAGCCTTACAACGAGCGCTTCGGGGTGAAGATCGGCCCGCTGAAGGCGCTGGATTTGTGAGCGGAGGGGCCGTGGCAGGAGTGGCAGCGGCTTCCAGCCGCTGGGTCCCTGAAATCATCGGCTGGAAGCCGATGCCACGGTGATGCCACGCTGTCATGTCACGGTTTGGACAATCCGAGACTTGCAACCGGCGCGGCGGCCTAAGGTCATTGCATCGCGCATGCGTCTGATTTTCTTCATTTTTCTTGTGAGCCTCGGGTTGGGCCTGCGGGCGAACGCCGGGTCGTCGCCGCTGCTCAACCGCGCCGCGGAGCCCTGGCTGGCCGAGGGCGACCACTGGGCATTCACCGTGCAGGTGAAGCAGTTTGCGGGGACAGATGTGAAGGAGGTGCGCGTGGAGCGATTTGATCCGTCGAAGCCGGGCGCGGCGCGCTGGGAACTGGTGACCGTGGACGGTAACCCGCCGACGCCGGAGCGGCTGCTGGCGTGGCAGAAGGCGAAGGCCAAGAAGCACTGGCGGGGGTCGAAGGCGCTGGCGGACTATTTCGACTTTGAAAATATCCGCGTGGTCGAGGCGAAAGGGTCCAGCATCAGCTATGCGCTGCCGATTCGCAGCAACCATGCCTGGCTGCTGCCGCTGGACCGCATCGACTTGACCGTCACGGTCAACCGCACGACGCACGCGATCGAAGGGGTCAGGGCGGCGATCGACCAGCCGTTCCACACGGCCCTCGGGCTGGCGCGGATCATCGAGGTCAATTTTGACCTGAAACTCAGCCCGGCGCATGCGCCGGTGGCCGTCGTGACCCCGGCGAACGCCCGGCCGACGGGCCCGGCGCACATGGTCATCGCGAAGTTGGGCGAGCGGATTGAATACGACTGGAGCGACTTCCACCGCGTCACGCCGGCGGTGGTGAAAGCGCCGGAGGAGAGCGGGGACTGAAGGGCGCCCACCTTCGCCAAGGCTACGGCGGGCAGGGGAGGGCCCGTGCCGCGCCGGTCAGAGTCCGCCTGCGCTACTGCTCACTCCTCCGGCGGGGTGAAGCCGCGGCGGATGACGTTCTCGGCGATGAGGCGCGGGAAGAGGAAGTTCTCGAGGTATTCCTTGCCGCCCGCCTTGGTGCCGCCGCCGGACATCTTGAAGCCGCCGAATGGGTGCCGTTCGACGATGGCGCCGGTGCAGCCGCGGTTGAGGTAGAGGTTGCCCACGAACATTTCCTCGCGCGCGCGCGCGAGGGATTTCGGGCTGCGCGAGAACAGGCCGGCGGTCAGCGCGTAGTCGGACGCGTTCACCATCGCGAACGCCTCGTCGAGGTCCTTCGCCTTCAGGATGGCGAGCACCGGGCCGAAGATCTCCTCGCGCACGATGGTGTGCTCGACCTTGCAGCCGGTGAAGACGGTGGGCGGGACGTAATAGCCGCCGCTGGCAACGAGCTCGGGCGCGAGCTTGGCCTGCCACGCGAGTTTGCACTCCTTCTTGCCGGTCTCGATGTAGCCGAGGATGGATTTCTGCGCGGACTCGTCGATAACGGGGTTGACCATCGTGCCCGGCAGCGTGGGATCGCCCACGGGAAAACTGGGACACGCGGCGAGGAAGCGGTCGACGAACTTGTCATACACGCCCTCGAGGACGATGAGGCGCGAGAGCGCGGAGCATTTCTGCCCGGCGTAGCCGAACGCGCTGTAGAGCGCGGCGGGGATCGCCTCGTCGAGGTCGGCGTCGTTGTCGATGATCAGGGCGTTCTTGCCGCCCATCTCGCACACGACCTTCTTGAGGTTGAGCTGGCCGGGCAGCGTCTTGCCGGCGGTCGCGTAGATGTCGCAGCCGACGGAGCGCGAGCCGGTGAACGCGATGAAATCGATCTGCGGGTGCGCCACGAGGTGCGCGCCGGCATCGGCGCCCGAGCAGGGCAGGAAGTGCAGCGCGCCCGGGGGCGTGCCGGCCTCCATCATAACCTCCATCAGCAGCGCGCCGATGATCGAGGTCTGGCGCGCGGGCTTGATGATCATGCAATTGCCGGCGACGAGCGGGGCCACGGTCAGTCCCGTGAGGATCGCGAGCGGGAAATTCCACGGGGCAACGGAGACGCCCACGCCGCGCGGGGTCCACGTTTGCACGCACGCCTCGCCGGGAACGGCCTGCGTGACGACCGGCTGCGCGAGCTTCACCATCTCGATCGCGTAGAAACGCAGGAAGTCGATGGCCTCGGACAGGTCGCCGTCGGCCTCGACCCACGGCTTGCCCGCCTCGAGGATGAGCAGCGAGTTGATCTCGAGCCGGCGCGACTCCATGAGGTCGGCGGCGCGAAGGAGGATGGCGGCGCGGTCCGCGACGGGCGTGGCGCGCCATTTCGGGAAATACGCGACGGAAGCCGCGACGGCGGCTTCAGCGTCGGCGACGCTGCCCTTGGCCCAGTAGCCGACGACCTGCGCCGGACGCGCGGGGTTGACGGACGGGAGGAACGGGCGGTCGGAGATCTTTTTACCGTTAATGATGACGGGCCATTTTTTGCCGAGCTGCGTGGCCTCGTAGTTTTTCAGCGCGGCGCGCTGCTTCTCGCGATTGGCGGCGAGGGTGAAGTCGGTGTTGGCGGCGTTGATGAACGTCCCAGCGGGACGCGGCTTGCGCGCGAGCGGCTCGGGCGCGGCGGCGATGGCGTCGACGGGATTGCCGAGGAGCTGCGCCTGGGTGGCCTCGCCCATGTTCTTGATGCGGAGGAAGCCCTCGTTGGAGGTGTTCTCGAGCAGGCGGCGGACGAGGTAGGCCATGCCGGGGAGCAGTTCGCCGATGGCGCAATACTCGCGGACGCGATGGCCCATCTGCAGGAGCGCGGCCTTCAACTCATCGGCCATGCCGAACAGCGCCTGAAACTCGTAAGCGGTCGGCGCGATGCCGAGGCGCTCGGCCTGGGCGATGGCGTGGGCGACGGAGCGGACATTGTGCGAGGCGAAGTTGGGGGTGACGACGTCGGCGTTCTCGAGGAGAAACAGCGTGAGCTTCTCGTAGTTGGCGTCGGACTCGGGCTTCTTCTGCCAGACCGGAATGGGCCAGTCGCGCTGCTGGGCGATGATGGTTTCGTAGTCCCAGTAGGCGCCTTTCACGAGACGGACGCTGAGCGGGCGCTGGCGCTGGCGGGCCCACGCCACGAGGTCGCGCAGGTCGGCCTCGCAGTCGCGCAGGTAGGCCTGCATGGCGATGCCGATGGCGGGTTTTTGGGCGAACTCGGGTTCCTCGAAGATGGATTTGAACAGCGCGAGGGTGAGGTCCTTGAGCTTGTAGCTCTCCATGTCGAAGTTGATCAACGCGCCCACCTCGGCCGCGCGGCGGAGGATCGGGCGGAGGCGCTGCTTGAGCGCGGCGATGGAGTTTTCCGGGTCGGCCGGATGGACGTCGGGCGTGAGGGCGGAAATCTTGACGGAGAGGTTGAGCCGCGGAAGCGGGCCGCCGGGGCCGATGTCGCTGAAGCTGGGCTGGCCGTCCGCGGCGAAGAACTTCGAGACAGAGTCGAGGATCTCGAGGTTGCGTGCGAGGAAGACGTCGGCCTCGGCGTCGTTCACTACGGTTTCGCCGAGCAGGTCGATGGTAGTGGCGAGGCCGAGCTTGGCGTTCTTCTTGATTTGTTTGATGAGGTCCTCGCCGGTCTGCCCGGCGACGAACTGGCCGGCCATGTCGACGATCTGGGCCTTGACGGGCGCGGCGACGAGGGCGGGAGCGAACGACGAGGCGGCGAGGCCGGCCTTGAGGGCGGGGTTGAGGGCGACGGCCTTGTCACCGAGATATTCCTGGAGATGGCGGACGATCTCGGCGGAGCTGTTGAGCGACGGGAGGACGTCGACGAAGCGGAAGAGCTGGGTCTTGAAGGCCGGGTCCTTCATCGACCAGTCCATCAGGCGGGCGTAGGCGCCTTTCTTGGAGAAGAGCGCGGGCGGCGGCTGCTGGCTCATCAGGGCGAACAGCTTTTCGCCCTTGGCCCGGATGGCGGTCTCGAGGGCAGGGGAAGGGGGTAGGAAACGGTTGGAGCTCATGGCTAATCCAGAAGGTTGGGGTTGTTTTTTGAAGACAGCGTCCGCCCAACCCGGCGGATTGGCAAGTAAACCGGGGCTGGCTACATGGGGATGAATCCGCGCTAATTGCCGGCGTAAGCGGTATTTGCCGCAGTTCTTATGCCCTCGCCCCCAACGAGCTGGATCACCAGCAACATTCCTGCGACTTTTGCGGCACGGGCCGTGTTCTGGGCATGAACGATGACACTCCAGTGCAAACACCACCCACGGGCCTGATCAGCCCGGCCGACTTCACCACGTTCATGCGCAACTACCAAGACATGGTCTTCACCACCGCCGCGCGCCTCACCGGCAACGACGCGCAGGCGGAGGATATTTCGCAGGAAGTGTTTCTCAAGGCCTACGAGCATTTCGACATGCTGCAGACCAGCCCGACCGCCGGCGGCTGGCTCAAGACCGTCGCGACCAACCTTTCGCTCAACCACCTGTCGCGCTACCGCAACCGCTGGAAGTTTTTCTCGGAGTTCCGCAAGGACGACGGTGCCGCCGACGCCGAGACGCCCGACATCGATTTCGCCGCGCCTGACACGTTTTTTGCCGGCGTCGACGCCGACGAACGCCGGGCCTGGGTGGAGGCGGCGATGGAAAAGTTGCCCGAGCACCAGCGCGTGCCGCTCGTGCTCTATCATTTTGAAGACATGCCCTACGAGGACATCGCCAAGAAACTCGGCGTCTCCCTCGCCAAGGTGAAGACCGACATCCTTCGCGCCCGCACCGCGCTGGCCCAGATCATCGCCCGCAGCGGCGCCAGCCACGAATCCCTCAACGCCTGACCGCCATGAAACACTCTCCCGAAGATCTCGAGAAATACATCCACCAGACCCTCCGGTCGCTGCCCGCCCGCCGCGCCCCGCACTCGCTGGAGTCGCGCGTGCGCGCCGCGATCGAGGCCCGCGCCGCGCTGCCGTGGTGGAAACAGTCCTTCGCGCAGTGGCCGCTCGCCGCCCGCGCCGTGTTCATCGTGGCCTCCGCCGGGATCGCCAAGCTGGCGATCATGGGCGTCGTCTGGGCCATGGCCGGCTTCGACGGCGCGCAGTTCGCGAACGCCTTCTCCACCCAGATCGGCTGGTTCCAGACCGCGTCCGCCGTCATCGACGGCGTGGGCGACTTCTGCCGCACCGTGTTCCGCAACCTGCCCCCGCTTTGGCTGTACGGCGGCCTGGCCTTCGTGGGCCTGATGTACACGTCCCTGCTCGGCCTCGGGGCCGCCGCCTACCGCACCCTCTTCGCCAATCGCTAATCGCCCAACTTTACCCCCATGAAAACCTCTGCCCGCACTTTTCTCCTCAGCGCCGCTGTCGCGCTCAGCTGCACGCTGACGCTCGCCGCCTTGGCGCAGGACAACAACAAGCAGCCCGATCCTGCCTCCGCCCAGCCTGCGCCGGAACCCGCGGCACAAACTCCGCCGCCCACCGCACCCAAGGACCAGCCCGCCGCGCCGCCTGCGGCTGCTCCCGCTCCGGCCGCCGCCACGCCGGCTTCTGCGCCCGCCGCGGAACCCAAGGTCGAGACTCCCGCGCCGCCGAAGCTGCGCCGGCTCGACGACCCGAACGCGCCGGTTGATTCCAAGTCCTGGCACCGGACGCTGCGCACGCACCACCACAGCACCGGCAACGAGGTCGTCCACGTCGGCGGTGACGCCATGCTCGAAAAGGGTCAGACGGCCGATGCGGTCGTGGCGGTCTTTGGCTCCGCCACCAGTGACGGCGAGGTTTCGGATTCCGTGGTTTCGATCTTCGGCAACACCAAGGTTAACGGGCCGGTGGGTGACTCGGCGGTGGCCGTGGGCGGCAACGTCAAGGTGAACAGCAAGGTCGCCGACGCCGTGGTTGCGGTCTTTGGCAATGTCGAACTCGGGCCCGACGCCGAGGTCGGCGATGTCGTGGCCGTGGGCGGCCGCGTCACCCGCGATCCGCATGCGGTGGTGCACGGCCAGGTCCAGAATGTGACGTTCATCGGCGCGCTTTCCGACCTGGGCTGGCTGCAAAACTGGATCACGAACTGCCTGCTGTTTTTCCGCCCGCTCGCGTTCGCCCCGGGCCTGATGTGGGCGTGGTGGATCGCGATCGGCTTCCTCATGTTTTACGCGCTGGTGGCGCTGCTCTTTCCCCGGGGCGTCAACAAGTGCGTGGAGACGCTGGAGCAGCGTCCCGGCTACTCGATTCTCACGGCGCTGCTGACGGTCCTGTGCGCGCCGATCGTGACGGTCCTCCTCGCCATCACCGGCGTCGGCATCGCCGTGATCCCGTTCCTCGCGGTCGGCCTCTTCGTGGCCTCGCTGTTCGGCAAGGTCGTCATGCTCGCGTGGCTCGGGCGCAAGCTCGCCAAGCTTGTTGGCTCGGATCTTCCCGCGCTGGCCGTGCTGCTGGGCGGCATCGTCCTCATGCTGCTCTACACGGTGCCGGTGCTGGGCTTCATCCTCTACAAGCTCACCGGCTGGATCGGCCTCGGCGTGGTGGTCTACGTGCTGCTGCAGGGCATGAAGCGGGAGAAGACCCCTGTGATCCCGGTGCCGATCAACCCCGTGACGCCGGCGGGCGATGGATCCGCCACCCCGCCGCCGCTCGGTGTTCCGGTCGCAGGCGCGGCAGTGACGGCGGTCCCTGTCTTCGCGGTGGCGACGCTGCCCCGCGCTGGTTTTTGGATCCGCATGGCGGCCCTGCTGCTGGATGTGATCCTGGTCGGGCTCCTGTGCAGCATGTTGAACGGCATCTTCACCTTCGGGTCACACGTGCACATCCGCTCGGACCTGCTGCCCGCCCTGGCGGTGTATGGCGCCGTGATGTGGAAGCTCAAGGGCTCCACGGTCGGTGGCATCGTGTGCGGCTTGAAGGTGGTGCGTCTGGATGACCGGGAGATCGACTGGGGCACCGCCATCGTGCGGGCGCTCGGTTGCTTCCTCTCGCTGGTGGTGCTCGGCTTGGGCTTCCTGTGGGTCGTGTTCGACGACCAACGCCAGTCCTGGCATGACAAGATCGCCGGCACCACGGTCGTGCGCGTGCCGAAGGGTGTGTCGCTGGTGTGAGGCTAACCGTAAGCGATAAACTTGCTGACCAAGGCGGGGCGAAAGCCCCGCCTTTTCCTTGGCTGGACTCAGGCATTCCGGGCTTACAGCTTAGCACTTACCGCTTATGGCTTCTACACCGCTGGTCGGAATCATCATGGGCAGCACGTCGGACTGGGAGACGATGCAGCACGCTGCCGCGCAGCTGAAGGCGCTGGGCGTGCCGTTTGAGAAGCGCGTCGTGTCGGCCCATCGCACGCCGAAGCTCATGTTGAACTACGCCGCGTCGGCCGAGAAGCGCGGGCTCAAGGTCATCATCGCCGGCGCCGGCGGGGCCGCCCACCTGCCGGGCATGACAGCGTCGTTCACCACGCTGCCCGTCCTCGGGGTGCCGGTGGAATCGAAGGCGCTCAAGGGCCTGGACTCGCTGCTTTCCATCGTCCAGATGCCCGGCGGCGTGCCGGTGGCGACGTTTGCCATCGGCAAGGCGGGCGCGATCAACGCCGCGCTGTTTGCGGCGTCGCTGCTCGCTCAGAGCGATCCGAAGACCAAGCGCGCGTGGAAAAATTTCCGCGCGGCGCAGACGACGAAGGTGTTGAAGGCGAAGCTGCCATGATTTGAACCACGAAGGGCACGAAGATCACGAAGGGTGGTTTTCGGGTTTGTGCTTCGTGGGCTTCGTGAACTTCGTGGTTAATTCATGATTCCTCCGGGAAAAACCATCGGCGTGTTGGGCGGCGGGCAGCTCGGGCGCATGCTGGCCCAGGCGGCGAAGCGGCTCGGCTACCGGATGCACGTCTACGAACCGGCCGCGCGCTGCCCGGCGGGCGCCGTGGCGGACAAGGAAGTAAACGCGCCCTACGAGGACCTCGCGGCGCTGAAGGCCTTCGCGAAGGAATGCGACGTGGTTACGTATGAATTTGAAAACGTCCCCGCGGCGCCGCTGCAGGCGATCGAAAAAGTGACGCAGTTGCTGCCGCACTGGCGGGTGCTGGAAACGGCGCAGAACCGTTCGCGCGAGAAGCGCTGGCTGCGGGACCAGCAGCTACCGCACGCGCGTTTCGCGGAAGTCGCCGCCGGCGGAGACCTGGCGGCGGGCATCCGGACGGTCGGCGTGCCCTGTGTCGTGAAGACCGCGGACTTCGGCTACGACGGCAAGGGCCAGCTCAAGGTGATGACCGCCGCCGATGTGCCCGCGGCGCTGCGGCGTTTTGCCGGGCAGCCGGTGGTGATCGAGCAGTTCATCGACTTTGCGTGCGAGGTGTCGGCCGTGGTCGCGCGCGGGTCGGACGGCGCGGTGAGCGTTTTTCCGGTCACGGAGAACATCCACAAGAACCACATCCTGGATTTTTCCATCGTGCCCGCGCGGGTGGCGCCGGCGGTGACGGCGGCCGCGGAAAAGCTGGCCCGACACGTGGCGGAGAAGGTCGATCTCGTCGGCGTGATGGGCGTGGAGTTGTTCGTGACGCGGACGGGCGAAGTGCTGGTCAACGAACTCGCGCCGCGCACGCACAACAGCGGCCACTGGACGATCGACGCGTGCGCCACGTCGCAATTTGAGCAACAGGTGCGCGCCATCTGCGGCCTGCCGCTGGGACCGGTGACGTTGCTGTCACCGGTCGTGATGGTGAACATCCTCGGCGACGCGTGGAAAAACGGCGAACCCAACTGGGCGAGGCTGACCGCGCACCCGGATGTGCGCCTGCATCTTTACGGCAAGGCGGAGGCCCGGCCGGGTCGAAAGATGGGCCACTTCACGGTGACGGCTCGCACGGCCGAGGAAGCGCTCAGCCTGGCGCGAAGCTACCAAGCCGAGTTGGAGGGCTGACGCGTCAACCGCCGGCGGGCTTCGCGGGTGCGACCGGTGCGGCGGGTTTCGGCGCAGGGCGGTCGGGAGCGCCGTTGTCCATGACGTATTTCCACGAACCGTCGGGCTGGCGTTTCCAAATGGTCAGGAACCAGCCGGTGTGGATGCTTTCCTTGCCGTCCTTCCCGGGGTGGCGCGACTCGTAGCGGCCATAGTTGAAGCCCATCGTGCCGTCGTCCGAGACGTCGGTGTAGAAGGCCGACCACGTCAGGCTCTCGCCCGGGATGTCAGGCCCGATGCGTTCGACGACGGCCGCGGGTCCACGCCATTTGCGCGGGTCGGTGTCGATGAACGACACGTCCGGCGCGGCGAAATGCTTGAACGCGGCGAGCAGGCCCTGCGATTTGCCCATCGCGCAGAACGCGTCCTCCATCGCGGCGAGTTCCTTTTTTAGCTGCTCCTTGTCCGGCTTGGCGGGCGTGGCCGCAGGTGTTTCCGGGGTCGCCGCGAAAACCGCGGGGCTGACGGCAAGGAGGGTGACGCAAACCAGGAGGGGTAATTTCATGTGGGCGGAGGCTGGCGGCTGTCCGGCGGGGCGCGAGCTCAACGCGACGAATGGCGGTGGCGGCGGGATGGACGGATTCAGGGGTTGGCGGGCAGGACGACTCCGCGGCATTCCCCGAGCCCGATGCGCGCGCAGCCGGGTTTTTGGGCAAAACCGCGGAAAATCACCTCGTCGCCGTCTTCCAGGAACGCGCGGGTTTCGGCACCGGGCAGCGCAACCGGATCGCGTCCGCGCGTGGTGAGTTCCAGCAGGCAGCCGCGCGAGTCCGGGTCGGGTCCGGAAACGGTGCCGCTGCCGAGGAGGTCGCCCGGCCGGAGGTTGCAGCCGTTGCTGGCGTGATGCGTCAGGAGCTGCGCGAGCGTCCAGAACATCGAGGAAAAGTTGCCGCTTGAAAGACGGTGCGGCGGGATGCCGGCCCGGCGCATGCGCGGCGTCAGGAGAAAAACCTCGAGGCGGAGATCGAGGCCGCCGCGGGCCTGGTTGGCGTCGGAGGCGAGGTAGGGCAAGGGCGCAGGTTCGCCCGCCGAGCGGACCAAGGCGGGCGTGCGAAACGGCACGAGCGCCTCGAGCGACACGACCCAGGGCGAGACGGAGGTGGCGAAGTTTTTGGCGAGAAACGGCCCGAGCGGCTGGTATTCCCACGATTGGATGTCGCGCGCGGACCAGTCGTTGAGAAGGCAGACGCCGAAGATATTCTCCTCGGCGCGGGCGAGCGGGATCGGAGAGCCCAAGGCGTTGCCGGGCCCGACAAACGCGGCCAGTTCCAGCTCGTAGTCGAGCTGCTGGCTGGCGCCGACGCGGGGTGATTTGGCTTCGGCGGGAAGAGTTTGGCCGTTGGGGCGGCGGACCGGCGTGCCGCTGACGACGACCGAGGAGACGCGTCCGTGGTAGCCGACCGGCACCCAGTGGTAGTTGGGCAGCAAAGGCTGGTCGGGGCGGAACATCCGGCCGACATTGGTCGCGTGGAAAATAGAGGCGTAGAAATCGGTGTAGTCGCCGATTCGGGCGGGCAGGAGCATCCGGGCTTCGGTTATCGGAACCAGGCACGTGGCGACGGCTGATTGTTGGGCGCCAGGTGGGCAGGTGTCGGCGCCCAGAAGTTCACTGAGGCGGGCGCGGAGAGCGGACCAAGCGACCGGACCGAGCGCCATGAAGGCGTTGAGGTCGGGGGCGTCGCACGCCGCGGCGACGCTGGGGGGCAGCAATCCAGCGGCGCCGGCGGCGGCCAAGTCGATGACTTGGTCGCCGATGGCCACTCCCACGCGCGGAGCGGGCTGGGCCGGCGTGTGGAAGACGCCCGTGGGCAGGTTTTGCAGCGGAAAGTCACCGGCCGGGTCGTTGGCGGCGGGAATCCAGCTTTGGCGGCTGGCATCGTGGGTGGAATTCAGGGTCGAATTCATGACCGGACGGCCAAACTGGAGTCAGACTTCGGTTGCCCCGTCGGGAGGATCATACGGCCATGCTGACGGGACCGGGCGGGACGTCAGGTCTTTTTCCAGCGGCGCGCCAAGGCCGTCCGGTTACTGGACGCGTTTGACGAAAACGACCCGGTTGGCCGGGACGATGAGCATCTTGTAGCCGATCAGGCCACGCGTGATGATCACCTCGGGGTTTTCGAGCTTGGGCGTGAAGTAGACGGTGTCGGGGATGCGCTGCTGCCAGATCTGGCCGTTATCGAGCACGAAGACCGCACGGCCGGAGAAGCTCTCGATGGTGCCCTCGATGTGGGCGTGGAGTTCCTGGCCGGAGACCTCCCGCTTGGCTTCGGTAACCTGTTCCGCGCCGAACGCGGCGGCAGCCTTGTCGGTGGACTTGACGACCTGTTCCTTGGGCGCCGGGGGCAACTCGGCCATGGCGGGCGGCTGTTGGTGGTGGGCGATGGCCTCTTCCAGGAAGGCGAGCTCCTCGGGGGTGAGCTTGTTGAGTCCAGCCTTGGCGAATTCCTCCGCCGTGAGGCTGTGGATGACCGACGCCTGGTCCGGACCGGCGGCCAAGGCGCTGCAGGCCAGAAAAAGAAGGCTGATCAACACGGTGAGGGAGGCGCGCATGATGGGAGCAGCCCCTATCAGGCGATTAAGGGGCGGGGGAGCAAGCGCAGCTTTCCATAAATGTGGTCCCAAAGCTGCTTGGGCGGGCGTTCCCGGTCGCAGGGTAACGTCTTTGGGCGCGCATTTTTAGCCATTAGACCTCGGATTTCTGCATCTTAACGAAATTATTGCATTTCGGACTTTTTCCTCCCAGCTTCCCACCCAAGTTCAACATGGTCCCAAGCCAGTTAACTTGCACAACACACAACACAAACTGATAAAACAATGACTATGAACAACCTCCGCTTGCGGAAGTTCATGGCCGCGCTGTCTCTGTTGACGGCAGGCCTGTTCGCGGTCCCGGGCGCTTTGGCCCAGGCCACGACAACGACAACGACTACCACCACCACGACCAAGGATACTCCCAAGGACCAGACCACGGTCATGGAGAAGTTCCAGGTCACGGGTTCCTACCTGACGCCCGCGGCCAACTCGGTCGCCATTCCGGTCATCACGGTTGATTCGAAGGCGATCGCCAACTCCGGCAACAACACCAGCGTGCTCGAAATCCTGCGCAAGACGGTCCCGCAGTTCAGCGGTAACCTCAACATCGGCGCGCAGAACGCCAATGTCGGCAGCGGTTCGACCAACGGCGGTGCCCAGCTCGCGCTGCGCAACGCTGCGACCCTCGTGCTGATCAACGGTCGTCGCGCGGCTTACGCCCCGATCGACGCCCGTGGCGGTTACGAGTTCGTTGACGTCAACCTCATCCCGGTGGCCGCCATCGAGCGCATTGAAGTCCTCGCGGACGGCGCCTCGGCCATCTACGGCACCGACGCCGTCTCCGGCGTGGTGAACATCATCCTGAAGACCGACTACGAGGGCTTCGAGGCCGGCAGCCGCTACGGCTGGTCCGCCAACTCGGGCAACGCTGCCGAGCGCAGCGCCTACATCGTGGGCGGCACGAGCAACGGCAAGACCAGCATGACGGTCTCGGCCGAATGGGACCGGGTTGACCCGGTTTGGAACTTCGAGCGTCACTACTCGGATCCCACCTACGGCACCCCGACCTTCGCGGGTTCCGTCAGCTCCGGCTCCAGCTACTACTTGCTGAACCAGAGCCAGACCGCCCCGACGGTTACACCGGGTGGCCTTGATCCCGCGGTGCTGATCGCCAATGGCACCTATTCCGGCCCCCGTGCGGCGGGCGACCAGTTCCAGTTCTTCAATCTGGCGCGCTACGTCACGCAGACCGTCGGTTCCGAGCGCCAGTCGCTCTCGTTTGCGTTCGACCACAAGATCAACGACAGCCTCAAGGCGTTCGGTGATTTCATGTATTCGCACACGAACACGTTCTCGCAGATCAACGGCCAGCCGATCACGGCGAGCATTGCGGCGGGCGTGCACGGCAACCCGTTCAACATCACGGTCACGGCGCGCAATCGTATCGTCGCCCAGCCCCGCCAGTACCTGGCGGACACGAACGGCGTTCGCGGTGTCTTCGGCCTGAAGGGCAAGTTCAGCGAGGACTGGTCCTGGGAATCCGCGGCTGATTACAACCGCATCCAGCAGAACTACACCAACCCTGGTGTCATCAACCAGGCGCACTTGACGGCGGCGATCAACGCCGACCGCTTCAACATGTTCTCGCGCACGCACGATGCGGCGGAAATCGCGGCTGACGGCATCGTCGGCACGGCGTTCGGCGGCTTCACCAGCAAGCTGAGCAACTATGACTTCCGTGTTAACGGCAAGCTGTTCGACCTCCCGGCCGGCTCCCTCGACATGGCCTTGGGCGTGGAAGTTCGCCAGGAATCGCTCAGTGCGATCGCCGATCCCCTCAGCCAGCTCGACCCGGTGACGGGCCTGCTCGGCTGGAACGGCGCCACGACCCTGTATCCCTTCAGCGCAGGCCGCTCGGTCACGTCGCTGTTCGGGGAAGTCCGCATACCGGTCTTCAAGGATGTCGCCGGCGCGCACCTGTTGGAACTCACCGGCGCGATCCGCCATGAGACCTACAGCGACACGACCGATCCGACCGTGCCGAAGATCACGCTGCGTTACCTGCCGTTCGACGACCAGTTCGCGGTCCGCGCGACCTACTCGAGGTCGTTCTCGGCTCCGACGCTCTACAGCCTGTTCGGCCCCGTGAGCATTGGCTTCACCACCCCGTTCACCCTGACGAAATTCGGCGGTGGCACGGTCCAGAACGTCCAGACCAACTCGGAGTCCGGTGCCAATCCCAACCTGGAACCCTCGACCTCGAAGAACTGGACCGCCGGCGTCGTCTACTCGCCGAAGGGCATCAAAGGCCTGTCGGTGTCGGTGGACTACTGGAACATCAAGCAGGACAAGCTCATCTCGAGCATTGGTACCACGAATATCCTCCAGGACGTCGAACTTAACGGTGTGACCTCGCAGTACTTCGGCAAGGTCCACATCGGCAGCTTCACCGGCCCGGGCGTCACGGCTCCCGGTCAGATCAGCAACGGCGTGCTGGATAACATCTACGTCGTCGACTCGAGCGTGAACATCGCCGCGGTTGACCTCGATGGCTTCGATATCGCGGCCAAGTACACCTATAACGTGGATGCAGTGGGCCGCTTCGACTTCGCGTCGAACATCGGCATC
The DNA here is from genome assembly GCA_903862955.1 of uncultured Opitutia bacterium. Lineage (GTDB taxonomy): Bacteria > Verrucomicrobiota > Verrucomicrobiia > Opitutales > Opitutaceae > Opi-474. Next base: position 109,842 of record CAIPAH010000030.1, on the reverse strand, counting down.
TACAACCACTACACGGTGACCTCGCTGCCCGGCTCGACTCCGTTCGAGACGGTGGGCATGTCCACCGCCACGAATGGCACGCTGCCGCGCTGGTCGACGTACACCTCGGTGGACTTCTACCGCGGGCCCTACCAGGCCTTCATTGGCGTTCGCTACCTGCCGGCCTACACGATCTACGCGACCGGCGCGCGCGCGAACGGCTGGGCGGCGGTTGACCTCCTGACCGCCTACACGGTGGGTTCGGAAATCCCGTATCTCTCGGGCGCCAAGCTCACCCTCGGCGTGAACAACGTGTTCAACAAGTTCGGCAATCTCGACCCGAACACGTTCACCGACTCCAATGTCGACACCGGTACCTTCGGCGCCCTCGGCCGGTTCTACTACGTCGACATGAAGATCAAGTTCTAAGTCCCGCGGTTAACTCCGCGTTTTTGAAAAGGCGGCCCGGTTTTCCGGGCCGCCTTTCTTTTTGCCCCGCGCCGGCGCCGCCGTCGGGCGCGGGATAAAGTGATTGCTTCGCCGGTCGCCGCGTTGATAAGTCGGCGTTCCAGCCAATCGCCCATGAATCTGGTCCCGCTTTTCCGCCGCCGTGCGTTTTTCGCTCCCCAGTCCTGAAGAGCGCTCCGAGCTCAAGGTGCAGCTCGCCTTGTTTTTCGCGGTCAGCCTCCTGCTGAGCCTGGGCTACCACGGCCAGCGCGAACTGCGCGCGATGGCGGACCGCGAGCACGTGCAGCAATTGCTGCGCGGCTGGGATGGGTTCGCGTGGTTTGTCTGGCTGCTGGCCGCGCCGGCCATGCTGCTCCTGATCCGGCGCTTTCCGCTGGGTCGCCGGCAGATCCGCCGCAGCCTCGTGGGCCTGCTGCTCGGCAGCGGGGCGATTTTCCTCGTCGTCACCAACCTCCGCTTCCTGCTGCGCGTGCTGCCCAACATCTGGCTGCCGCCGGCGGCTGCCCTGCCCGTGGATTGGTCGCACTATTCGGTCTCCACGCTGCTGCTGCTGCCGATGGATTTCCTGACGTATTGCAGCTTCTTCTTCGCCACCGTCGCCATCGACTACCATTTCAAATACCGCGCCCGCGCCGCCGAGGCGTTGCAACTCGAGCTCCATGCCGCCCAGCTGCAGTCCAATCTCGCCCGCGCGGAACTCACCGCGCTGCGCGGCCAGCTGCATCCGCACTTCCTGTTCAACAGCTTCAACGCCGTGGCGTCGCTCGTGCGACAGCGGCGCAATGATGCGGCCGTCGAGATCATCGCCCAGCTCAGCGCGCTCCTGCGCCTGGCCGTGGAACGCACCGGCCGCCAGGAACTGCCCCTCGACGAGGAAATCGACTTCATCCGGCGCTACCTCGAGATCGAGCGCGTGCGCTTCGGGGACAAGCTGCGCCTCGACTTCGCAATCGACCCGGCGGTGCTCCACGCCGCCGTCCCCAATCTCGTGCTGCAGCCGCTGGTCGAGAACGCGATCAAGCACGGCATCTCGCGCCGCATCGAGCCGGGCACCGTGCGTCTCGCCGCGCTGCGCGTGGACGGGCGCCTGCAGCTGGAGATCGTGGACGACGGACCGGATGGTTCGCCGGTCGAGCCGGGGGTCGCGCCAAGCCGCGGCGGCATCGGCCTCTCCAACACCCGCGAACGCCTCACCCGGATTTACGGCAGCGATTACCGGCTGGAACTGACTCCCCGCTCGGAAGGCGGCATGCGGGTCAGCCTCGACCTGCCTTGGCGTCCGGTGACATCCTCTGCCCCGGCCGCATGAAAAAGATCCGCACGTTGATTGTGGACGACGAACCCCTCGCCCGCGAGGGGCTGGAAATGCTGCTGGGCAGCGATCCCGAAATTGAAATCGTGGGGCTGTGCGCGGACGGACAGTCGGCGCTCGAGGCCATCCGGACGCGCAGCCCGCAGCTCGTGTTCCTGGACATCCAGATGCCGAAACGGGATGGCTTCGGCGTGTTGGCGGAATTGAAGCCGGCGGAACGCCCGGTGGTGATTTTTGCGACCGCTTACGACCAGCACGCGATCCGCGCCTTCGAGGCCTGCGCCATCGACTACTTGTTGAAACCGTTCAGCGACTCCCGGTTCGCGGCGGCCCTGCGCCGGGCCAAGGAGGAAATCCGCCGGGCCCGGACGTCCGATCTCGCGCAGCAGGTGGAGCAACTCCTCGAGCAAGTGCGTGGGTTGGAGCCCAAGTCCGCGGGAGCGCCGGGCGAACCGGTCGCGGCCGCCACGGCAGACTACGCCGATCGGATTGTGCTGAAGGCGGATGGTGCGCTCCATTTCATCAAGACTCGCGACGTCATCTGGATCGAGGCACAGGGCGACTTCGTGAAGGTGCAGACCCAGGGCAAGACGCAGCTGGTCCGGGAGACCCTCCAAAGCATGGAGCGGAAACTGGACGCCGCGAAATTTCTGCGCACGCACCGTTCCTACCTCGTCAACCTGGAGCATGTTCGCCGGGTCGAGGTCGCGCTCTACGGTGATTACGTCGTTTACATGAGCGACGGATCCAAGCTCCGGCTGAGCCGGAACTACCGCTCCAAGCTCAAGGCGCTGCTCAAACAAATCCCGACGGCCTGAGTGGGTGGCGGAACGAGCTTGGGTGTTATTCCGACGCGAAGCCGGCTCGGTGACTTTTACGCAATTTTCAGGTTAAGAAGCACCTAGCGTCTCGTCGTAGAAATCGAGCGTTCTGGTGCCTTAATCGTTCGTCCGGTCGATATGCCGTTGATGCGCTTCGCCGCGGCCTCGTAGGTAGCTCGTAAACACACCTACGTGTTTGCCCACAACAAACTACAAACTGACCGGCACAACTCCGGGCGGTTTGGACACAACACAACCTGATTACTACTATGAACAGACTCCGCTCGCGGAAGTTCATGGCCGCGCTGTCGCTCCTTGCGACGATCGGCCTCCTCGCAGTCCCCGGCGCTAACGCCCAAGGGACCGCCCCTGATACGACCACCACCGCCCCGGCCCCGGCCAAAGATCAGGCGGTGCAGATGGAAAAATTCCAAGTCACGGGTTCCTACCTGACGCCGGCCGCCAATTCCGTGGCCATCCCGGTGATCACGGTTGATTCCAAGGCCATCGCCAACTCCGGCGAGGCCACCAACATCCTCGAGATCCTGCGCAAGACGGTGCCGCAGTTCAGCGGCAATTCCAACATCGGCTCCAACAATGCCAACATCAGCAGCGGCTTCACCAATGGTGGCTCGCAGCTGTCGCTGCGCAATACCTCGACCCTCGTGCTGATCAACGGTCGCCGCGCCGCCTATTCCCCGGTGAGCGCGACGGGCGGCTACCAGTTCGTGGACGTCAACATGATCCCGGTCGCCGCCATCGAGCGCATTGAGGTCCTAGCGGACGGCGCCTCGGCCATCTACGGCTCGGACGCGGTTGCCGGCGTGGTCAACATCATCCTCAAGACCGACTACGAGGGCTTCGAGGCGGGTGGGCGCTACGGCTGGTCCACCAACAAGGGCAACACCGCCGAGCGCAGCGCCTACATCGTGGGCGGCACGAGCAACGGCAAGACCAGCATGACGATTTCGGCTGAGTGGGTGAAGGAGGACCCGGTCTGGAATTTCGAGCGGCCGTACTCCGACCCGACCTACGGCACGGCGACCTTCGCCGGCTCGGTTAACGACGCTTCGAGTAATTTCTACCTCCTGAACCCGACCCTGACGGCCCCGACGGTCGCCCCGGGCGGTTCGTCTCCGGCGGCGCTGATCGCCGCGGGCACGTATTCCGGACCGCGGGCGGCGGGTGACCAGTTCCAGTTCTTCAACCTGGCACGGTACGTCACGCAGACCCTCGGCAACGAGCGCCAGGCCTTCACCCTGGCGTTTGACCACAAGATCAGCGACAGCCTGCAGGCGTTCGGCGACTTCATGTATTCGCACACGGACACGTTCTCCCAGATCAACGGCCAGCCGATCTCGGCCTCCATCGCCGCGGGCGTGCACGGCAACCCGTTCAATATCACCGTCACGGCCCGCAACCGCATTGTGGCCATGCCCCGCCAGTATCTTGACGACACGACCGGGGCGCGCGGGGTCTTCGGCCTGAAGGGCAAGATCACCGAGGACTGGACGTGGGAAGCCGCGGCCGACTACAACCGGGTCTCCCAGAACTACCAGAACCCCGGCGTGGTCAACCAAGCGCACCTGACGGCGGCGATTAACAATGATAGTTTCAACATGTTCTCCAGGTCGCACGATCCCGCGGAGATCACGGCGGACGGCATTGTCGGCATCGCGACCGGCGGTTTCGTCAGCACGCTGAGCAACTACGACTTCAAGGTGCGCGGCAAGTTGTTCGACTTGCCGGCCGGCGCCGTGGACGTCGCCCTCGGTGGGGAGGTCCGCCAGGAGTCACTCAGCGCGGTCGCCGATCCGCTCAGCCAGATTGACCCCGTCACGGGCAACCTCGGCTGGAATGGCGCCACGACCCTATATCCGTTCAATGCGGGCCGCACGGTGGTGTCGGAGTTCGCGGAAGTCCGCGTCCCGATCTTGAAGGATGTGGCGGGGGCGCACTTGCTCGAGGTTTCGGGCGCGATCCGCCACGAGCACTACAGCGACACGACCGGGCCAACCGTGCCGAAGATCACGCTGCGCTACCTGCCGATCGACGACCAGTTCGCGCTGCGCGGCACGTACTCGAAATCGTTCTCCGCGCCGCAGCTCTACAGCCTCTTCGGCCCGATCAGCGCCGGCTATTCGGATGCGTTCACGCTCAATAAGTATGGTGGCGGCACGATCGCCAACTTCCAGTCGCAGGCGGAGTCCGGCTCCAATCCCGCCCTGCAGCCCTCGAAGTCGACGAATTACACGGCTGGTTTCGTCTATTCGCCGACCGCCCTCAAGGGCTTCTCGCTCTCGGTGGATTACTGGAACATCAAGCAGACGAACCTGATCTCGAGCATCGGGGCGACGAACATCCTGCAGGATGTCGAGACCAACGGTCCGGCGTCGCAATACGCCAGCAAGGTGCACATCGGGAGCTACACGGGTCCCGGGGTCACGGCCCCGGGCCAGATCAGCTCGGGCGTGCCGGACAACATCTATGTCATCGACCAGAGCGTGAATCTCGCCGCGGTCAATCTCGACGGCTTCGATGTGGCGCTCAAGTACACGTACAATAACGACAACCTGGGCCGGTTTGATTTCAATTCGGCCGTGGGCATCTACAACAAGTACACCATCATCGATGGCCTCGGCGACGCGCCGTTCAACACCGTCGGGCTTTCGACGTCGACGAATGGCACGCTGCCCCGGTGGCAGACCTACTCGTCGGTGGACTTCACCCGCGGGAATTACCAGGCCTTCGTGGGCGTGCGTTATCTCCCGTCGGTCACCGATTACAACGACGGCTCGCACGTCGGCTCGTTCACCTCGGTGGACCTGATGGCCTCGTATGTCTTCGGGGCGGAGGTTCCGTATCTCTCCGGCGCGAAGTTCACCCTCGGGGTGAACAACGTATTCAATCGGTTCGGCCCGCTTGATCCCGCAACGTTCACCGACTCGAACGTCGACACCGGGACCTACGGTGCCCTCGGCCGGTTCGTCTACGTCGACTGCAAGATCAAGTTCTGATTCCGCGGTTAACTCCGCGTTTTGCAGCGAGGCGGCCCGGTTTCCGGGCCGCCTTTCTTTTTGGCCAGGCCGCGCGGCCGCCGCCGCCAAATCAAAACCGCAGCTCGATCGCGCCTTGGTTCACGTCCCAGACCAGCGGCGGCAGGCCCTGCGTCGGCGCCGGCCGGCCCACGCGCTGCCATCGGCGCGGCCCCAGGCTGCGGGCGGGTAGGGTGGTCTTGCCGTCAAACAGCGCGACATTGCCCACCTTGGCTTCCCCGATGCCCCGCAGCACCAGGCGCAGCCGCGGCGCGGCGGCCGGCGCCCCGGCCCAATCCAGCGGCGCCGCGTGCTCGTGCTCGAATTCTCCGCGGGGATTGGCCGCGCGATTCTGGAACTCGATGGTGTAGCAGGATTGGATCATCTTCCATGTGCCGTCGGGCTGCTCCTGCTCCACGCCGACAAAATGCAAGCCGGGTGCGAAGTCCTGCACGCGGTAGCAAAGCTGCCAGCGCCCGCCGAAGACCGCGCGGCCCTGCTGCCACGCGCGCAGGCGGATGGCGTCCTGCGCCAGGATCTTTTCATTCGCTCCGCGCTTGCGGCGGTCGCGCGTGAAACGCCACATCGCGCGCGCGGCCTTGCGGCCCGCGACCAGTTCCCGCGCGAACGCCCGGCCCTCCGCGGCCGTGGCCAGGCCGCGCGCGGCGCGCCGCACGAAGACGTCCCGCACCGCCAAATAGCGGCGGAACTCCAGGCTCACGCGCAGCGGCTCGGGGAGCGGCTGCACTTGGGCCAGGCGCGTGCACGAGCGGACCTCGGCGACGAAGGGAGCCAGCGCCTCGCGACGCGAAACGGTGTCCCAGCGGTCGTTGATCTGCCAACGGGGATAGCCGCCGAAGGGGTGGGCGTCGCTGGCGAGTGCCACGCGCGCCGCGGCGCGGGCGGTTTTCCGACCGAAAGCCCGCTCAAATCCGCGCTCGAGCATTTTCCGCGGATCCGTCGAGCCCGGTTCCAGCCAAAGGCTGGCGGCCGCGGCGTCCACGACGGTGGTCATCTCCATCGCGAGGCGGAACGGCTCCCACGAGGTGACCAAGAAGCCCGTGATCCCGATGCGTTGGCCGTGACGCCACCAATCGGTGATGTTCTCCAGGCGATCGTGGAAATGCGGCAACGGCTCGTAGCGCGCCGAGCCGTTCATCGGGCAGCCGCAGATGTCGATCCCGCGCCGGCGCAGAGCCGTGGCGATGTCCGCCTCGGCAAAATTGAACAGCTCGACGCGCGGCCAGCGCTTGAGCCCATAGTAATACCACTCGTAGGCGATGAGGTCCCGCGGCAGCAGGTCGATCGCCTCCGGGATGTAGTAGAGCATGTCCGCCCACATGCCCATGCGGAGTCCCATCGAGCGCGTCAGGGCGTGCAGCCGGTTCACGTGGCCCGCGAAATGCCCGGCCAGACCGATGCGGTCGATCTCTGCGCGGCTCAAGGGATGCCGGCCCAAGTCGAACGATTCGTCCAGTCCGACGTGCACTTTGCCGGCCGTGCAGAACGGCGCCATGTCGCGCAGCAGTTTCTCCGCGGCACCGAGCAGCCGTGGGTGCAGCGGGCAGACCTGGCCGCTGGTGAAGGGCGTGCCGTCGGCGGATTGCAATTCGTTCAATTCCCGCAGCTCCGGCACCTTGATCAGGTATTGCGTGTGCCCGAGCAGGTTGACGATCGGCACGACCTTGATGCCCACGCGCGTCGCCGTGGCGACGAGCTGCGTGAACTGCCGATACGAATACGCGTCGCGTCGCGCCACGCCCGGCAGCGACGGAAATTCCACGGCGTCCTCGAGGTGGAGGTGCAATTCCTGATAGCCCCAGTCGGCGTAGCGGGGCAGCTGCGCGAGCAGCCAGTCGAGACGCTCGACCTGGCGGGCGAGGTCCCATTGGAAGGAGCGGGTGGGGGAAAAGGCGGTCGGCACGACTTGGGTTTAGCGGGGTCTTGAGTTGAACGTAAAGTCCGACCTACACTTCGCCCGTGGACGTCTTTATCCGCCACCTTTTCATTTCTCCCGGCCACAATTTCTTCGGCCGCCACGGCTTGGGTGCCGCAGAAAACCCGACCGAGGAGGTTCAGACCATCATGTGCCGCGCCGGGCACGGCGTGGAGGGCGATCGCTTCTTCGACTACAAGGCCGACTACGCCGGCCAGATCACGTTTTTTTCCTGGGAAATCTACCAGACGGCGATGACGAAATTCGGCGTGCCGACGCTCTCGCCGGGAGCGTTTCGCCGCAACGTGGTGATTGACGGCGTGGATATCACGACGCTCGTCGGCAAACGCTTTTCGCTCGGCGGAGTTGAGTTCGAGGGCACGGTGGAGTCGAAGCCCTGCTATTGGATGGACCAGGCCGTGGCGCCCGGCACGGAAGTCTGGCTGCGCGGCAACGGCGGGCTGCGGGCGAAGATCCTCAGCGACGGTCCGCTGGCCGTCGGCCGGTCGCCGTTATTGCTGGCCGAACCGGTTTCTTAACCACGCCAACCCGCCGGCCTCGTCCGAAAAGGCGCCGTCGAGCTGCGCCTCGAATGCTTCGTCGAGGATCGGCTTGAACTCCGGGCTGGGTTTGCGGCCCAGCGCCACGAGGTGCCGGCCGAGTACGAGCGGGCGCGGCGCGGATTTTTCCAACTCCAGCGCGCGGGCCTTCGCCTGCAACTGCTCGATTCGCTCCAGCGTTTCGGGCGGCGCCAACGGCGGACGTCCGCCGTGGTCCGCGCGCATGACGAGCGCGAGGTCGTCGATCGTCGCGGGGGCGAGCTTGCGGGCGAGGCGGCGGACGCTGGTGTCGGAAAATTCCGTGCGCCCGTGATGGTGCGCCAGATGGTGAACCACGAGCGCGCGCACCGGCGCGGTGAGCTCGAGCGGCGCCCCGATCCGGCGCAGGAAATTTCCCGCGAGCGGGCCGCCGGCCGCCTCGTGGCCGGGGCTGATCCAGCGAAGTTGGCCGCGCCGTTCGGCGTGCTCCGTTGTGGCGGGTTTCCCAAAATCATGGGCGAGCACGGCCAGCATCAGCATCCGTCGCTGCGCGGGATCGCTCGCCTGCCATTCTTCGAGCGCGACCAGCGCGTCGAGGCAGAGCTGCGTGTGCGTGAACACGTCGCCCTCGGGATGCCACTCTGGTTCCTGCGGAGTACCGCGCAGAATCGCGATCTCGGGGAAATGCCGCAGCCAGCCCGTTTCCTCCAGCACCGCGAGGCCGCGCGAGGGTTTGACGGACTTGGTTGCCCACTTGTCCCACTCGCCCCACACGCGCTCGACGGGCAGCTCGGCGTAGGTGTCCGCGATGCTCCGGCACAGTGCCGCCGTTTCGGGCGCGAGCGTCAGGTCGAAGCGCGCGGCGAGCTGAAACGCCCGCAGCACCCGCAGCGGATCCTCAACGAACGCCGCGCTGGTGTGGCGCAGCACGCGCGCCTTCAGGTCGGCCTGACCGCCGTGCGGGTCGATCAGGGCGTGCGTGAACGGGTCGTAGGCAATGGCATTGAGGGTGAAGTCCCGCCGCGCGGCCGCATCGGCATCGCTGAGCGCTGGGTCGGGCGCCACGACAAACCCGCGATGGCCGGCGCCGGTCTTGGATTCGCGCCGTGGCAGGCTGAAGTCGTATTCCGCGCCGCTGCGACTGCGGGCCTTGATGACGCCGAAGCTGCGCCCGATGACATCCGTCGCGCCAAACGGCGCCAGGGCCCGGTGCAGCGTTTCAAAGTCGACGCCGGCGACTTCGACGTCGAAGTCCTTCGGCTCGAGGCCCAGCAGCCAGTCCCGCACGCCGCCGCCCACAAGTCGCGGCCGGCCGACACGCCGCACCGCGTCGAGCATCGCGCGCAGATCGGACGGCAAATGCATGGACTCAACTCTCCTTGCTCGAGGCCGCCACCACGACGCAGATCCAACCGGCCATCAGGCAAAGCCCGCCGAGCGGCGTAATTGGCCCGATCCAGCGAGGCCCGCCGACGGCCAAAGCGTAGAGTGAGCCGGCGAACAAAAGGATGCCGACCGTCCAGAACGTCGCCGCCCGGGCGATCCAGCGCTGCGCCGGGCCGGAGGCCGAACGGGTCCAGGCGGCGGACCCCAAAAGGCCGACGGCGTGGAGGAGCTGGTAGCGGGAAGCGGTTTCCCAGGCGGACGTCATGCCGCGTTCCAGCAGGAAATCCCGCAGGGCATGGGCGCCGAAGGCGCCCAGGGCGACGCCGGTCAGGCCCAGGAGCCCGGCGGCGAGGAGGGTGGGGCGAGGGTTCATGGAAGTTGCTCCCACGCTCGCACATCCGGAGGTCAAAACAAGGCTGGTCTTGCCCGGCCCGGGCGCCGGCGGGGCCGTCGATTTGCCTCCGAAAACAGGGGTTGACACCCCCCGGTGAAACTTTTGTTCTTGGCCTCTTTTCCCATGAAAACCTTCCTCGCCAAAAAGGAGACCGTGCAGTCCAAGTGGCATCTCATCGATGCCGACGGTGTCGTCCTTGGCCGTCTCGCGGTCAAAGCCGCCAACCTCATCCGCGGCCGCCACAAGGCTTCCTACACTCCCACCGTCGACACCGGTGACCACGTCGTCATCATCAATGCCGAGAAGGTCGTCGTCACCGGCAAGAAGGAAGAGAAGAACGAGTATATGTTTTTCTCGGGCTTCGTGGGCGGTGAGAGCTACCGCAAGCTCTCCCTGATGCGCGAGCGTCATCCCGAGTTCATCCTCGAGCACGCCGTCAAGGGCATGCTCCCGAAGAACCGCATCGCGAACAAGATGCTGACCAAGCTCCACGTTTTCGCCGGCCCGAAGCACACGCACGAGGCCCAGAATCCCGTCAAGACCACCGTCTGATCCGCCCATGAGCACCGCCACCAATATTTTCCTCGGCACCGGCCGTCGCAAAACCTCCACCGCTCGCGTCCGCCTTTCCGAAGGCACCGGCAAGCTCACGTGCAACGGCCGTGAGTTCGACAGCTACTTCTCCCACGAGAATTTCTCCAAGCAGGCCTACGCCCCGCTGCTCACCGTCGACCTTCGCGAGAAGATCGACGTGACCGTGAACGTCGCCGGCGGCGGCGTCGCCGGCCAGGCTGGCGCGGTCGCGCACGGCATCGCCCGCGCGCTGCAGAAGCTGAACCCGGAGCTGCGTGCCGCCCTCAAGAAGGCCGGCCACATCACCCGCGATCCCCGCGAGAAAGAGCGCAAAAAGCCCGGCCAGCCCGGCGCCCGCAAGCGCTTCCAGTTCTCGAAGCGCTGAGCCGCTCCGATTCCTTTCAAAACCGCCCACGCCCCGCGCGTCGGCGGTTTTTTATGGCCGGATTTTTGGACCACCGTCTTTTCCAACCGAGGCGGACGCACGCTGGCGGGGTGGAACGGGATGTGCTTTCGGAGGGTATGAAAATCTCCCTGACTCGGCGGTTTCTGGCGTTGGCGGCAGTCCTGGCAATCGCCCCGTGGGCGAGCGCGCATCCGGGTCACGAGGGCGATCACGGCGGCGTGACGTGGGACTTTGCCGGCGGCTTCGCTCACCCGTTGTCCGGCTGGGATCACTTGCTGGCCATGGTTGCCGTCGGCCTGTGGGCCGCGCAGCTCGGGGGCCGGGCCCGCTGGCTGGTGCCGTCGGCGTTCGTTGCCGACATGGTCGCGGGCGCCGCGCTGGGCCGCGCCGGCTTTCACCTGCCGGGCAGCGAACAGGCAATTGCGGCGTCGGTGCTCGTGCTGGGGTTGCTGCTCGCGCGGGCGGTGCGTCTGCCGGTGACGGCGGGCATGGCGCTGGTGGGCGCCTTTGCGATCTTCCACGGCTGGGCGCACGGCGCGGAAATGCCTGCCGCGGCGCGCGGGCTGGGCTACGGCGCGGGTTTTGTGCTCGCCACGGCCGGGCTGCACGCGGTGGGCGTGGGGCTTGGTTCGCTCGCTGCGCGCCGCTCGGATAGGTTTGCGCGATACGCCGGCTGGGTCGTCACGGCCGCGGGCGTGGCGCTGTTCGCGGCCTGAGCGGGTTCACAACTTCCGCGGATCGCTCGCCAGCCGGGGAAAGCGCGCCGCGAGGATGGCGCGAATGGACTTGAGGGCGCTCCGCAGGCCCATGGCGTCCACGGCGACGAACTTGATGCTCCAGCCGCCGCGCCGCAGCGGGCTGACTCCGATCCAAAGCGACGGGCCGTGCAGGGCGCGGACGGCCTCGATCCATGCGGCGTCGGCGGGGTCCGCTTCGGCGATGAGCATGGCATTGCCAAAGCACGCGGCCGGCCCCGACCCGGAGAGTTGGGCGAGCGCGCGCAGGTCGGGACCGGTCTGATCGAAGCGCTCGGACAGCACGAGATCGCCGCCGACGCGCACCTCGGTCTTGAGGCAGAGGCTTTTCCATTCCCACGCCTCGCCATGCGCGACCCGCCCGGGCAGCAGGAGGTCGGCGTAGAACATTTCGCCGCCGGGTTCGACCGCAATGCGGGTGGTCTGGCGGTAATTGCAGCCGCGGTGCGGGACGAGCGGCTCGGGCAGGACTTCCAGCCAGCCGTTGCGCGCGACGGTGAAATGCTGCCGGCAGGCCGCGGTGCCGTCCTTCATTTGAAAGACTCGGCTCGCGCTGGGGGTGGTCACCAGCAACGAAGCGCCCGGGCCGACGGCGATATCCGACTCGAGCTGGTCGCCGGCGAGGATACCCGCGGTGGGGTTCACGACTTGGACGAGCAACACGCCCGCATCGGCGTCCCAGTATGGCTTGCTCAAGTGGTAGGGCGCGCGGAACGACTGGCTCGAGAGCACAGTCGGGCCGTATTCCCGGGCGCTGGCTTGCAGCGAAAGATGTCCGGAGAACTCAGCCATCGATCTCTCCGGATGGTTGGCCACAAGGAGGCACAAGAGGGCGCAGGAAAATGACCCGAACTTCAGGGAGCAGGGGTTTCATGGGTGTTCTTGTGCAGCCTGCGCCTCTTCGCGGCCAATCACGCCCGGGCTTGCTGCGCGAAGAGGACGGCGTGTTCGATCCAGGCGATGACGGCGTCGAGGTTGTGCTCGCGCTTGAGGTCGCAGAACAGGAACGGCCGCTCGCCGCGCTGGCTCTTCGAATCGCGCTCCATCACGCCGAGGTCGGCGCCGACCAGCGGGGCGAGGTCGATTTTGTTGATGATGAGCAGGTCGCTGAACCGGATCGCGGGGCCGCCTTTGCGCGGGATTTTGTCCCCCTCGGCAACGTCGATGACGTAGATGAACGCGTCCACCAGCTCGGGCGAAAACGTCGCGGTCAGGTTGTCCCCGCCGCTCTCCACGAGCAGCAGTTGCAGGTCGGGAAACCGGAGCTCGAGCGCGCGGCAGGCCTGTTCGTTCATCGTGGTGTCGTCGCGAATCGCGGTGTGCGGGCAGCCGCCGGTCTCGACGCCTGAGATGCGCGCGGCGGGCAGGGCGCTGTGGCGGATGAGGAAGGCGGCGTCTTCGGAGCAGTAGATGTCGTTGGTGACGACCGCCATCGAGTAACGCTCGCGGAGGCGCTGGCAGAGCTTGAGACAGAGCATCGTCTTCCCGGAACCAACGGGACCACCGATGCCGATGCGTGGAGGACGGGTCATGGAGTAAGGTTGATCGCGGAAGCGCGGAGACGCGGAATTGCTATGAAATGAACATCCGGGCGTCCGCGACTTCGTGGCGCGCGGCGGCGATGTCGAGCCACGGATTGAACCAGCCGATATCTTCCACCGGGACGACTTCGGCCGCGGCGATGACGCCGGGCGCCAGGTCCATCAGCTCGGTGAGCAGGGACTGGCAGGCGTTCTGGCCGAGGCGCAGGAGCTTCATGGCGGCGGCGAGCAGGGATGCGATCGTTGCGTAGTAAATCCCGGCCAGCACGGCGTTCAGGGGTGCGCCCAAGGCCCGGCCCTCGAGGGCGGCGGACACGGCGGAGGAACAGGGCCAGCCCTCGGCGGCGGCCCGGCGGAGGAATTCCGCGGCGGGCGCGTATTGCCGCAGCGACGCCACCAACTCGGCGCGCTGCCGCCCGATGTTCTCCGTGGCGGCGCGAGCCTCGCGGGCGGTTTTCAAGGCGGCGGAGAGTCGGCTGAGTTCGCCGAGGGTTTCCCAATCGAGCCCGGCGAACGCGTGCCACGCGTGGGCGGCCAGCGGCAGTTCGGCTTGGCGCAGCGCGGGCACGACGGACAGCAGCAGGAAATCCCGGAGCGTGGCGCGGTCGTGGACCACGCCGGCTTGCACGAGTCCCTCCAAGCCGAACGAGTGCGCGTAGCTGCCTGTCGGATAGAACGAGTCGCTGGCCTGCAGCAGCCCGCAGAGCCACGCGGCGTCAGTGTTGGTGGCTGGGTCCGAGCTCATGGGCGGATTGCGGGCCGCGGACGAAGCGTCCGGGACGAAAGACGGCGCGGGTTGGCTGGAACGGCACCTTCAGCCGGTCCAGCAGTTGGCGAACGGCGGGCTCGTCCGGCGCGAGGAGGCGTGTGGCCTCGGCGGCGAGCTCGAGATGCAGGTTCCCCACCGCCCAGCCGATGCCGGCCGCGGCCGAGGGCGTGATGGCGAGGGAGATTTCGACGACAGGCTCGGAATGCTGGCGCACGAGGTAGCGGGCAGCGCCCGTTTGCCAGAACGCCGACCCGTCCAGCAACGGTGCGGTGAGTTCAAAGCCAAATTCCGTCCCGTCCTCGGCGACGCCGCGCCAGAGGCGCTTGGCCAGGGTTTGGCGCTCCACGCGCAGCGCGATCTCGGGCAGGGCCGCGTCGGGGGCGGTTAGAGGGGCGGAGACGAGATGCATGAGAGGCGAGGCTTTGGTAGGTCGGGTTTTATCCCCGATATCGTGCCGTTCCTATCGGGCGTAAAGCCCGACCTACGACAGACGCGAAGGCATGGTCAAAAAAGGAAGTAGCGCTGCGCCATGGGCAGTACCTTGGCGGGTTCACAGGTGAGCACGCGGCCGTCGGCCTTCACGGTGTAGGTTTCGGGATCGACCTCGATCCGCGGCAGGGCGTCGTTGAGCACCATGTCCCGCTTGCCGATGTTGCGGCAGCTCTTCACCGCCTCGAGCCGGCGGCGCAGGCCGAGGCTGGCGGGACCGGACGGGTCCTGCAGCGACGCGGCGCTGACGAAGGTCACGCTGGTCGAGGTGACCGCGCGCCCGGCGGCCCCGAACTGCGGGCGGTAGAACGTGGGCTGGGGCGTGGGAATCGACGCGTTGGGGTCGCCCATGTTGGCCCACGCGATGAAGCCGCCCTTCAGGATGGTCTCGGGCTTCACGCCGAAGAAGGCCGGCTTGAACACGACCAGGTCGGCGAGCTTGCCGATCGCGATCGAGCCGACGACGTGGGCGATGCCGTGGGCGATGGCGGGGTTGATGGTGTATTTGGCGAGGTAACGCAGCACGCGGAAGTTGTCGGCGTCGGGATGCGACGGGCCGGCCAGCGGGCCGAGCTGCTGCTTCATCTTGTCCGCCGTCTGCCACGTGCGAAGGATGACCTCGCCGATGCGGCCCATCGCCTGCGAATCCGACGACATCATGGAGATGGCGCCGAGGTCGTGCAGGCAGTCCTCGGCGGCAATCGTCTCCGGGCGGATGCGGGACTCGGCGAAGGCGACGTCCTCGGGGATCTTCGAG
This sequence comes from uncultured Opitutia bacterium, assembly GCA_903862955.1. Classification (GTDB taxonomy): domain Bacteria; phylum Verrucomicrobiota; class Verrucomicrobiia; order Opitutales; family Opitutaceae; genus Opi-474. The sequence goes on along the minus strand of CAIPAH010000030.1, from coordinate 94,682 downwards.
TCGAGGTGGTGGCAGACCATGAGCATGTCGAGGTGCTCGTCGATCGTGTTCACCGTGAAGGGCCGCGTGGGATTCGTGGAGGAGGGCAGGACGTTGGCCTCGCCGCAGACGCGGATGATGTCCGGGGCGTGGCCGCCGCCGGCGCCCTCGGAGTGAAACGTGTGGATCGTGCGACCCTTGAAGGCGCGGAGGGTGGCCTCCACGAAACCGGACTCGTTGAGCGTGTCGGTGTGGATCGCGACCTGCACGTCGAGTTCGTCCGCCACGCCGAGGCAGACATCGATCGCGGCCGGCGTGGTGCCCCAGTCCTCGTGGAGCTTGAGGCCGATGGCGCCGGCGCGCACCTGCTCGCGCAGCGGCTCGGCGGTGCCGCAGTTGCCCTTGCCGAGGAAGCCCAGGTTCATCGGGTAGGCCTCGGCGGCCTCGAGCATGCGGTGGAGATTCCAGCGTCCCGGCGTGCACGTGGTGGCAAACGTGCCGGTCGCGGGGCCGGTGCCGCCGCCAAACATGGTGGTGATGCCGGAGCTGATGGCCTCGTCGATCTGCTGCGGGCAGATGAAGTGGATGTGCGTGTCGATGCCGCCCGCGGTGACGATGCAGCCCTCGCCGGCGAGCACCTCGGTGGCGGCGCCGATGATCATCGGGTTCTTTTTGCCCGTGACGGGATCGGGATAGGCCGAGCCCAGTCCGCTTTGGATGCCGGGATTGCCGGCGTGACCGATGCCGACGATGAGGCCGAGCTTGATGCCGAGGTCGGCCTTGATGACGCCGAGGAGGGGATCGATGACGAGGGCGTTGGTGATGACGAGATCGAGCGACTCGGCGTCGAGGGCGGTGGGCGACTGGCCCATGCCGTCGCGGATGACCTTGCCGCCGCCGAACTTCACCTCGTTGCCATAACCGCCGCCCTCGGCGATGAGGTCGCGCTCGACTTGGACGAAGAGTCCGGTGTCGGCGAGCCGGACGCGATCGCCCACGGTGGGGCCGAACATCTCGGCGTATTGGCGGCGGCTGAGTTTCAGGGACATGATGGAATTTTCGAATTTCGATTCTCGATTTTCGATTTCTACGAGCTGGCGGGAAGGGGGCTGGTGTCGGGCGGGAAATCGAGGGGGCCGTTGATCTTGGCCTGGAGGCCGTGGACCTCGCGGGTGCCGGCGAGGGCGACGAGTTCGATCTGACGGGTTTCACCGGCCTCGAAGCGGACGGCGGTGCCGGCGGGGATGTTGAGCCGGAAGCCCCGGGCGGCGGCGCGGTCGAACGCCAGGGCTTCGTTGGTCTCGAAGAAGTGGTAGTGCGAGCCGACCTGAATGGGCCGGTCGCCAGTGTTGGCGACGGTCAGCGTGGCCGTTGCGAGATCGAGGTTGGCCAGAAGGGCGGGGGCGTCGGGCGCGACGATGATTTCACCGGGAATCATGGAATTTTCGAATTTCGATTGGATCGGGACAGATTTACAAAAATGGCCCGCCGCTGTGAGCGCGTGGGCCCAATCGAAAATCGAAATTTGAAAATCGAAATTCACCGGATGGGCTGGTGGACCGTGACGAGCTTGGTGCCGTCGGGGAACGTCGCCTCGACCTGCACGTCGTGGATCATCTCGGGCACGCCTTCAATGACGTCGGCGCGCCTGAGGATGGTGGTGCCGTAGCTCATGAGTTCGGCCACGCGCTTGCCGTCGCGGGCGCCCTCAATGATTTCGTAGGTGATAATGGCGACGGCCTCGGGGTAGTTGAGCTTGAGTCCGCGGGCCTGCCGGCGCCGCGCGAGGTCGGCGGCGGTGACAATGAGGAGTTTTTCGCGTTCGCGCGGGGTCAGATGCATGCGGGGAGCCCGAGGCTGGCCGGGCGTAGCAGGATGGACACCAACTAGCCGACTATCCGCCACGCGCACCTCCGCCGATCTCGCAACCTGCTTGTCCCTGACAAGTTACCGCCGGAGGGAGGCCGGCTGGGCTCGGGCGTTGCATCGCGCAGGCGCGAGGATGATAGGCTGACCCGTGCGTCGTCGGCTTTTTTAAGCCATCGATCACGCGTGCATGTCGTTGGTGGAATTGATGTTCGCTTAATGCTTCGGGGCGCTGAATTGATTAGGGACTCGCGCCCGGCGGTGCGATCATGTTGGCCCCCGCCTTGCTCAGTTTGTCATAAACCGCGGTTGGCCTGCGGTGTGCTAAGCAAGTGTCGACCTGCGAAATCGGGGAGTCTCCTTCCACCAAACCAACCATGACCCAGAAATCCAAAATCGTCCTCACCTGTGCCGCTCTCGCCTTGGGAGCGTTGTCCGTCAGCGGCCAGACCGCGACCTCCACGCCCGCCCCGGCCGCTGCTGCGCCCGCGCCCGCTGCCCCCACTTCCTCGTGGGTCATCACCGCTCCTTTCGTCTCGCAATACATGTTCCGCGGCGTCCGCCTGGGCGGCCCTTCGTTCGAACCCAGTGTCGAGTTTGACTCGGGCGCCCTCGCCTTGGGCGTGTGGGCCAATTTTCCGATCAGCGACAAGGTCGTGGGCCAGTCGGATCCCGAGATCGATCCCTACGGCTCCTACACCTTCACGCTCAGCGACAGCATGAGCCTCGCCCCGGGCTTCACGTGGTACAACTACCCGAACGCCACCGAGAGCAACGGATTCTACAAGACCACCTTCGAGCCCAACGTCGCCTTCAACTACACCGTTGCCGGGGTGACGATCACGCCGAAGATCTATTACGACATGGTGCTGAAGGGGCCGACCTATGAGCTCAACGTCGCGTTCGCCCTGCCGTTGAAGGATCTGGGCACGGAGCTGGATTTTGCCGGCACCGTTGGCACCTACAAGTGGGACGATGCGGCGAAGGACGCCTCTCCCTCGGTCAAGAACTACGGCGACTACTGGCTGATCGGCGTCACTGCCCCGATCTCCGTCAGCGCGAATGGCAAGATTCTCCTCGGCCTCGCCTACACCGAGGGCAGCAACAACTACTTCAAGCAGTCCGGCTCGGCCAAGGCCGTGAACACGGCGGCCCTCGGCCGCGGCGTGGTGACGATCGGCTACAAGATCACCTTCTGATTCCATTGTGGTTCGGTGATTTCATTCGCTGCCCGCACCTGACCGGTGCGGGCAGTTTTGTTTTCGGGGTTGGCCACAAAGAGGCACAAAGAGGCACAAGAAAGACCGGGCGGTTCGGCTGCTTAAATTTTTGCGACTGCTTGTGCCTTATTGTGGCCAAACTTCTGGGCTTGGTGGGCCATAAATCCGGCTGGATTCCCGCGGCGCAAGTCGCCGTTTGTGCACATCCCGCCGATCGGCGAGGCGCCCGACACCGCCTACCCCATCGGGCACGAACCGGATCGCCCTTGCCGCGGTGTACGACCCGCGCACGCACAACTTCATCCTGACGTCCGCCGAGGACAACCTCATGAAAGGCGCCAGCGGCCAGGCCGTGCAGATCATGAACCTTTGGTGCGGGTTTGAGGAGACGGCGGGTTGGTGTGAGCGGCATGCCCTACACTGGAGTAGCATTTTGATCGTGAGGCCACGAGTGGAGCCGACTAGCGTTGCCATGCTGAGTATGAAGATGCTCCTTGTGCTAATTGGCTGTGCTCTTTTGACCGCATGCAATTCGGTCGATCATCAGGCAGCAGATGCGATTATTTCGCGAGGCGCGGCGTCAATTCAGGGTTCGGTGGTAAAGAGCGATATGTCGATGTATGGGCCCAAAAAAACGATGTTTTGGGTCACCCAAATTGATGGCGAACCCGTTAAGGAACGCGGCTATTTCAGGATCTACGAACTCCATCCTGGGCGCAGGGTTGTCGGCGTTGGAGGTGGATCGGTACACGGGGAATTCGCGGGAACGAAGTCGCTTGGCGGGGAATCGGCGGTGATTTTTACCGCGGAAGCCGGGCATCAATACGAAATCCGCGGTGCGGTGTCGGGGACCACTATTTCTTTGTTCATCTTTGATCTTAAAGCTGGTGCGGCGGTTTCCGATACAGCAGCCGTCCAAGGCCATTCAGAGGAGCGTAAGCTGCCCGTTCTGATTCTTGTCCCCATCCCTTGAGAAGATTGGGCAGTTGCCCGGGTCAACGGCTCAAGACTGTCGTGCCTCATCTAAAGCAGTGGACGTTCTGCACAGCGACTGGCCTGTTCCATTTGGGTGACAACCCGCTCTCGCCGCCCTCTGAAAACTTCTTGTCAGCCGCATGCGAATCCCGCACTTCTCATCCTTCAAAACTGTGAACGGCGCGGAAAATTAACGCGGGATACATCGTCCCGCTCCGCCCTTCTTCCCGTCAACGCCAGCGCATCATGATCGAATTCAAAAACAAAGTCCTCTTCGTCGGTTACGGCGCGGTTGCCGAGTGCACCCTGCCGATTCTCTTCCGCCACATCAAGGTGCCGGCGAAGAACGTCACGATCATGGATTTCGAGAACCGCGCGGCGAAGCTCAAGCCGTGGACCAGGAAGGGCGTCCGCTTCGTGCGCGATCGCGTGACCGAGTCCAACATGGGCTCGCTGCTCAAGAAGTATGTCGGCGCCGGTGACATCCTCATCGACCTCGCCTGGAACATCGACGCGCTCGAGATCCTCCAGTGGTGCCGCGACCACGGCGTGATGTATATCAACACGTCCACCGAGCTCTGGGATCCCTACAAGACCGGCTCCCACCCGACGGAAAAAACCCTCTACTGGCGGCACATGAACCTTCGCCGCATGCTGAAGAAGTGGAAGACCAAGGGCGCGACGGCCGTAATCGAGCACGGCGCCAACCCCGGCCTGATCTCCCATTTCGTGAAGCAGGGACTCCTCGACATCGGCAAGAAGCTGATCGCCGACAAGAAGGTGAAGGGCGCCGCCGCCAAGAAGATCGCCAAGCTCAGCGAGGCCGGCTCGTTCAACGAGCTCGCCCAGGCCCTCGGCGTGAAGGTCATCCACTGCTCTGAGCGCGACACGCAGATCACCGACCAGCCGAAGCAGGTCGACGAGTTCGTGAACACGTGGTCCATCGAGGGCTTCCGCGAGGAAGGCACGACGACCGCCGAGATGGGCTGGGGCACGCACGAGAAGACCCTCCCGAAATACGCCTACCAGCACACCAACGGCCCGAAGAACCAGATCTGCCTCGCGCGCATGGGTATCAACACCTGGGTGCGCTCGTATGTCCCGGGCTGGGATATCCAGGGCATGGTCGTCCGCCACGGCGAGGCGTTCACCATCTCCGACAAGCTCACGGTCTGGAAGAAGGGCAAGGCCGTTTACCGCCCGACGATGCACTACGCGTATTGCCCCTGCGACGAGGCCATCTCCTCGCTCCACGAGATGCGCGGCTACAATTACAAGCTGAACGTCAACCAGCGCATCATGAACGACGAGATCACCAGCGGCGCCGACGTCCTGGGCGCGCTGATCATGGGCCACCCCTACAAGTCGTGGTGGGTCGGCAGCGACCTCAGCATCGAGGAATCCCGCCGCCTCGTCCCGCACCAGAACGCGACGACGATGCAGGTGGCGATCTCCGTCACCGCTGCGCTGATGTGGATGATCAAGAACCCGATGGAGAGCGTCTGCGTCGCCGACGACCTCCCGCACGACTTCATCCTCAAGATCTCGAAGCCGTATCTCGGCAAGTGGATCTCGAAGCCCTACGACTGGACGCCGCTGAAGAACCGCGACACGACGTTCGACAAGTTCGCCAAGCCCGATCTCGACCCGAAGGATCCCTGGCAGTTCAAGAACTTCCTGATCTCCGACGCCGGGTGATCAGGAGTTGCCCGCGAATCACGCGAATGGCCGCGAATACAAACTGTGGGTCGGGGTTTATCCCCGAAATTCCGGGGATAAACCCCGACCCACGGTCTGATTTCCCATTCGCGTAAATTCGCGCAATTCGCGGGCAAAAGACCCTAAATTCGATGCTCTCAAAATCCCTCCTGCAGAAGCTCGCGCGGAAGCACGGCACGCCGCTGTTCATCATCGATCACGACGAGCTGCGGAAAAACTACCGCCAATTCCGGAAATACCTGCCGCGCGTGCAGGTGTATTTCGCCGTCAAGGCGAACTCCGACCCGGCCATCGTTCGCACCCTCTACAAGGAGGGCTCCAGCTTCGACGTCGCGTCGATGCCCGAGTTCAAGATCGTCCACGAGAACATCAAGCACCTGCCCGCGAAGCAGCGGCAGGAGTGGATCTGGGACAAGATCATCTACGCCAACCCGACGAAGCCCGCCGAGACGCTCGAGCAGCTGAACAAATACAAGCCGCTCGTCACCTTCGACAGCTTCGAGGAGATCAAGAAGATCAAGAAGCACGCGCCCAACGCCGGCCTCGCGCTGCGCTTGCAGGTGCCTAACACCGGCGCGATGGTCGAGCTGTCGTCCAAGTTCGGCGCCGCGCCCGGCGAGGCGGTCGATATGATCCTCGCGGCCGACAAGGCCGGCCTGACGGTCGAGGGCATCAGCTTCCACGTCGGCAGCCAGACGACGAATTTCGACAACTACGTCCAGGCGCTGAACCTGACGGCAAGCGTGTTCAAGGAAGCCAAGGACCGCGGCTACACGAAGATGAACCTGATCGACATCGGCGGCGGTTTTCCCGCGCCGTATGATGCGACGGTGAAGCCCTTCAAGGAGCTCGCGAAGGTGATCAACACGGAGATCGACCGGCTCTTCCCGAAGGATATCCAGATTTTGGCCGAGCCGGGACGTTACATGGTGGCCTCGGCGGGCTACGCCGTCTCGAAGGTCATCGGCAAGGCCGTCCGCGGCGGCAAGATGTGCTACTACATCAACGACGGCGTGTATCACACGTATTCCGGCGTGATCTTCGACCACTGCAAGTATCCGGTCCTGTCGTTCAAGAAGGGCCCCACGCAGATCTGCTCGGTCTTCGGCCCGACCTGTGACGCGCTCGACGTCGTCTCGATGGCGGAGAATTTGCCCGAACTCGAGCGCGGCGACTTCGTTTACAGCGTCAACATCGGCGCCTACAGCCACGCCTCCGCGACATTCTTCAACGGCTTCCCGCCCGCGACGGTGGTACATGTGAATCAGTGAGGTGGAACGCGTTGCCCCTAACGCGTTTTCATTTGGGTGGACCAGCAGGTTGAAGCGAGCGCCTCAGCGCGTTGGGGACAACGCCTCCACCCCTGACAGTTGCGCCGCCAGAAAAGCCGGTTTCTTTGAGCCCACCGCATGAGACCCGCCTTCAAGCTCGAGTCACCGGAGACCGGAACGAAGTATTGGATCTTTGTTTCCGCGCCTGAAGCGAAGCGCGCTCCCGGGCCGTGGCCGGTCATGCTGTTCATGGACGGCGACAATCAGTTCAAGCCAGCGGTGGAGGCGTATCGCGTGCTGCACAAAGCGAAACAGGTCCCGCCGCTGCTGCTGGTCGGGGTCGGCTATGGCGCGAGCTACGGCCAGGATACGAACAAGCGCGGGCGGGACTACACGCCGACGTCTCACGCCTTCGAGCCGACGAGCGGCGGCGCGGAGGCCTTCCGGAAATTTCTCACTGCGACGCTCTGGCCGGAACTGAAGCGGCGCTACCCAGTAAATCCACGGGGCGCTCGCGGCATCGCCGGCTACTCCCTCGGGTCGCTGCTCGTGCTGGACGCGCTGTTCCAGGCGAACCCCTTTTTCACCCACCACCTGGCGGGTTCGCCGTCGGTCTGGTGGGATGATCGCGCGATTCTCCAGCAGGCCAAACGCTTGCGCCGCCGGCAGGCCACACTGCGTGCAAATCTGTTCCTGAGCGTCGGCGAGAAGGATTCGGAATCGATGACCGGCGACCTCGCGTTGCTCGAGGCCCAGCTCGCAGCGAAACCGTTCAAAGGCTTGAACCGCACGTCGGTTCGCTTCGCCGACCGCGACCATTTCAACGCGCTGCCGGACGCCTTCCGCGCCGGCCTGACGGCGCTGTTTGGCGGGCTGAGTTAGCGCAGGGCGGGTCGTTCCACTTCCGCATCGCAAGCAGCGGGTGGGCGGGTAGCGTTCAGACACCCCATGAATCTCAAGAGCCTTGCCTTGGCGGTGGGTATTTCCCAAGCCCTGCTCCTTGTTCTCACGCTGTATCGGTGGTCCTTCTTCGCGGGCCGCTTTGATCCACTCACCCTGCTGCAACTCGCCCTGCAGGTCCCGCTGGTGCTGTTTTTCTTCTACGTCTGGAAGAGGCAAAAGCCGTGAGCCACGACGATCCGGTCGCATTCCTCAACCTGCGGGAGGAGCCGGCCGCGCGCGGCGGCAACCGCCGCAAGTGGTGGCTCGCCGCCATCCTGTTCCTGGTCGTCTTTTCCGTCGGCGGCGTGGGGCTGGCATTTTTGCAGCACAGCCTCGAGTCGGCCATTTGGGTCGCCGGTGGCGGGGTGGGCCTCGGCATGGTGCTCTGCATCGTCTGCGCGACAGTGTCCGTCACCACCAAGGAGGCCGGCCGGTTCTGGGCGGCCTTGGTGGCAGTTCCCTGCCTGTTCCTGCTGGCTTGGGCCGGGGTGCTTTTCGGGGAGAACCGGATCGAAGCCTGGAAACAGGAGCGCGTCGCCCACGAGCGGCAGGCGCTGGTCCGGGAACTGGAGGCTGATCCCCAGCGCGGGTTGCGCGAACGGTGGTTTGCGTCGACCGACCCGATGAAGACGCAGGTCTTCTCTTCCTCGCTGCAGGATCCCGGTGTGCGCTACAACGGGGAACAGCTGCAGCAAATCTACGTCGCAGTGCCGGCGCTGCGCGCCCAGGTCCTCTGGAATCCCGCGTGCCCGGCGGAAGTGTTGACGGCCTGCTTGCCCGACGCCTTCGCCGAGGCCACGAAGTATTCCTACCCCAAGTTGCAGGCGATCCTCCAACACCGAAACACGCCTGTGCCCTTGCTCGCGGCCATCATCCAGAATCCACGAACTCCGGCGCGCGCCGTGGAGCAGGCCATGAGCGAGTTGGAGGCGCGGATCCCGCGCAAGCCATTGGCGATCGGATCCGATGGGTTGCCCTTGCAGGTAATCGGCCCGGCGCAATACAGCTTCGATGACGACTCGGTTGTGTCCTCCATCCGCTACGCGCGCTTCCATCGCTATGAGGCGGCGGCGGCGGGAAAATACATTGGGTTGAAAATCCAGAGCCTGCCCTTCCGCTCCCTGCCTGATGGCAGTCATGCTCCCGCGCCCCGCGAGACGATGCTTTCCGTGCCGGGAATGGTGCGCCTCATGCAGCAGGAAGACTACCGGAACGTCTATTTCCTGCCGGAGAGTTTCAGTTTCGAAGGCAGCGATGTCACGAAGCTGACCTGTCTCGCCACCGGCTTCGCGGTCGCACACAACAAGGAACTCGCCCGGGAAAAGGGCGAACAGGAGCTGGAGGATTCCCTGCCGACACCACGGCCGACGGCGTTGCCCACGCCACCTGCAACAGTCTCCGCGCCGCCCGCCCGGGCGGGCGCGCCCAAGGCGCTGCATCCACCCTTCCCGAATCCGGCCTACGACCGGTTCGCCCAACTGCGAAAGCACGAGGTGGCCGCCGAAGGCCGGTTTATCGGGCTGCTCACCTTGACCCCGAGTTTCAAGATCCTGCCCGACGGCCGCCGGGTTAACGTCTTCAGCTCGGTGATTCGGATCATTCCCGGAACGACACTGGCGCCCGAAAAGGTCGACGATCGGACGGTGTATTTCATGCCCGTCTTTTTTAACGCCGAAACCCCCGCCACCGCTCAACAGCTGGAACTCGTCAAGGCATTCGCGTCCGAACACAACCAATGGGTGCTAAGACAAAGCGACACCAACGACGGCAGTGGTCCAGGGAAGCGAAAGTTTGTTTACTAGCGACCAAACAAGAGTGCGCCCGGCTGCTGCCGCGCGCACGAGAAACGGTCTTCGCGTCGCAGGGGCCTGACTGCTAGCTCCGATAGTCCGCGTTCTCGCTGACGTATTCGTGCGTGAGGTCGCCGCCGAGCACGGTGGCTTCGGCGCTCCCCGAGTTCAGGTCCACGTTAATTTCCACGCAGCGCTCGTGCGACGGGTAGTCGATCGGCGGGGTGAACACGCCGTCCTTGGGTGCGGCGGTCGCGTAGAGTTCCGCCCTGCGGAGGTGCGCCACCAGCGCTTTTTCCTTGTCCGGATTGAGCCGGAAAACGCCGCCGGAGAAAATCTCGATGCCGCCCAGCATGAGCTTCAGCTTCGACAGGTCGGTGCCGGGCGCCTGCGCGCCGACGTGCTTGCCGATCGCTTGGACGAGGCGGCCGACATTTGGGTCATTGCCCGCCACGGCGCACTTGAACAGCGGGGCGTTGACGATCGCCTTGCCGAGGTCGCGGGCCAGCTCGAGCGTCGCGGCCCGCTGGACGCGCACGCGAATCACGTGGCGCACGCCTTCGCCGTTGCGCACGACGTCCTCGGCCAAGTCGCGGCACACGCCGGTGAGCGCCTGCTCGAATGCGGCAGCGTCAACGCCGGCGACGCGGCCCGACGAGACGAGCGCGACGGTGTCCGACGTACTGGTGTCGCTGTCGACGCTGATAGTGTTGAAACTCGCGTTGACCGCGCGCGTGAGACTGGCCCGTAGCGTGGCACGCGGCACGGCGATGTCGGTCAGCACGTAGACGAGCATCGTCGCCATGTTGGGCTCGATCATGCCCGCGCCCTTCGCGATGCCCACGATGCTGCCGCCGCCGAGGGACGCGCGGCGGATTTTCGGATAAAGATCGGTTGTCACGATGCCCTCCGCTGCGGGCAGAATGGAGCCGCCCGCGAGCGCGCCGACGGCCTGCGGCAGGGCGCCGAGCATCGCGTCCACGGGCAAGCCCCAGCCGATCACGCCGGTGGAGCTCGGCAGCACCTCGGTCGCGGACAGCTTGAGCAGCCGGGCGGTCTCGGCGCACACCCGTTCGGACGCCTCGACGCCACCGGGCGCGCAGACGTTGGAAATCTTGTTGTTCACGATGATCGCGCCGAGTGCGGGCGCCCCGAGCCGCTGGCGGCCGACGATGATCGGCGCACCGGGAAACGCGTTGCGCGTGAAGACCGCGGCGAAATCGGGTGTCGGCCGGTCGAGCGCGATGAGCGTGAGCGTCATCTTGGCGGGCTTGGGCGCCTCGCGCGGCGTGAAGTCGAATTTCGTGGCACCGACGCGGAAGCCGGCGGGCAGGGCGGACTGGGTGGCGAGCCACGCGCGATGTTCGGCGCGGGAGGCAAACGTGAGATTTGTGCTGGGCACGGAAAAGAAGTGCGCGGGGCGCGCCGCGGAGTGAAGCAGAATTTTTCTCCGCCGACGCGCGCGTGTGCCGGCGTGGCGCGCGCAATCCCCCGGAAATTCGGCGGGAACGGCTTCGGTGCCGCATTCCGCGCAATGACACGGGAGTGTTACGATGAAAATTTTTGTGGAAATGCGCGGCGGGTGTGGCTTATTCAGATGTTCCCCTTCGCTCCAACCATTTCCGTGAACACCTCCTGCTCCTTCTTCGATAACGCCGCGGCCCCGGGCCGCGCGCTTTGACCGCGATGAATGTCGCTGAAGTCACGGCGAAGGCCAAGGTGCTGATCGAGGCGCTGCCCTACATCCAGGATTTCCGGGGCGCGACCTTCGTGGTCAAGTACGGCGGCAGCTTCATGGACGATCCCGACCCGATCGCCCGGACGCGCGTGGCCTACGACCTGGCCTTCCTCGCGGCCGCGGGCATCAACGTCGTCGTCGTGCACGGCGGCGGCAAGGCCATCACCCGCGCGATGGAGTCCTCCGGGCTCAAGGCGACCTTCATCAACGGCCAGCGTGTGACCGACGAAGCCGCAATCGCCGTGGTGAAGAAGACCCTCGACGAAATCGTCAACAAGGACGTCTGCGACGCGATCAGCACCGCCAAAGGCCGGCCGAAGGGCCTGCCGGGCGACACCGTGCTGGTGTGCGAGAAGATGACCAAGGACGATGACGGCAACCCCATCGACCTGGGTTACGTGGGCGATGTGACCGAGGTGAAGGTGAAGCTCATCAAGAAGGAGATCGCCGACGGCTTCATTCCCGTAATTTCACCCGTGGCCGAGGGCCACGATGGCAAACCCTACAACGTGAACGCCGACCTCGTGGCCGGTCGCGTCGCGAGCGCGCTGCGCGCCCGGCGGTTGGTTTACATGAGCGACGTGCCCGGCTTGCTCGCGAATCCCGCGGACCCGGAGTCGCTGCTTTCCACGCTCAAGGTCAGCCAGGTCGACGACCTCAAGAAGAAGGGCGTGATCGACAAGGGCATGCGCCCCAAGGTCCAGAGCGCCATCCGCGCGCTCGAGGAAGGCGTGCAGCGCGTGCATTTCATCGACGGCCGCCTGCCGCACAGCCTGCTGCTGGAGATCTTCACCGATCATGGCATCGGCACCGAGATCGTCCAGGGCTGACGCCCCAATTTCGATTTTCGATTTTCGAGTTTCGATTGGACTCTGCCGAAATCGAAATTCGAAAATCCCAAATCGAAAATTTCATGAACCCGCCCTCCATCGTCCGTACCAGCACCGCCGAGCTCTACGACGCGAACGTGATGAAGAATTACGCCCGCGCCGCCCTGACCCTCGTGCGCGGCCGCGGCGCGCAGGTGTGGGATGATGCCGGCAACTCCTACCTCGATTTCACGTCCGGCATCGCGGTCAGCGCGCTCGGGCATTGCCACCCGGATTGGGTCGCGGCCGTGCAGCGCCAGGCGACGGAGCTGATCCATGTCAGCAATCTCTTCCGCCATCCCAACCAGGGCGAACTCGCGCGGCGCATCGTGGGCTACGCGGGTCCCGGCCGGGTGTTCTTCTGCAACAGCGGCGGGGAGGCCGACGAGGCGCTGATCAAGCTCTCCCGGCTGCACGGCGTCGCCAAGAGCGGCGCCGAGGGCAAGTGCTACAAGGTCATTTGCGCGAAGAACGCGTTTCACGGCCGCATGTTCGGTGGGATGAGCGCGACGCCGCAGGAGAAGATCCAGAAGGGCTTCGCGCCCCTCGTGCCGGGCTTCGCCTTCGGCGAGCTGAACAATCTCCAGAGTTTCGCCGATCTCATCGACGAGCAGACCTCGGCGATCATGGTCGAGACGATCCAGGGCGAGTCGGGCATTCACCCGTGCACGTCGGAATTTCTGCGCGGCCTGCGCGCATTGTGCGACAAGCACAACCTGCTGCTGATCCTTGATGAGGTGCAGTGCGGGGTGGGGCGGACGGGGAAGTTCTACGCGTTCGAGCACGCCGGCGTCCGTCCGGACGCCATCGCCATGGCCAAGGGCCTTGGGGGCGGGTTTCCCATCGGCGCGATCTGGGTCCACGAGAAATTCGCCGGACTCTTTACCCCGGGCAGCCACGGCACGACGTTCGGCGGCACGCCGCTCGCGTGCGCGGCGGGCCTCGCGGTGCTCGACGTGATCGCGCGGGACAAGCTGCTCGAGCAGGTCACCGCGCGCAGCGGCCCGTGGATCGCGGAGCTGACGAAACTTGCGGCCGAGTTCCCGAAGCAGCTGACCGGCGTGCGCGGGCGCGGCTACCTCGTGGGCCTGCAGCTCGCATCGGATTCGGCGCCCTACCTGACGGCCTTGCGCGAGCGCGGCTTGCTGGTCGTCGGCGCGGGCGGCAACGCCATCCGCGTTCTCCCGCCGTTCATCGCAACGGTGGAGGAATTGAACCGCTCGGTGGAGATCATCCGCGCCGTCCTGGCGGCCAAAGCCTGACCCCCGGCGGGCCACTTTTCACTCGTGGAAGGGCCCCCGGACGGTTTATACCTTCCGGCTTTCATGAAGCATTTCATCAAGGAAACCGACTTTGCGGCTCACGAACTGCCGGGGCTTTTTGCCCGCGCGCGCAGTTTGAAGCAGAGCCGCGGCCAGCCGGGTTCCGCCGTGCTTGCGGGGCAGACGTGGGCGATGATCTTTGCCAAGTCGAGCACCCGCACGCGCGTCTCGTTCGAGGTCGGCATCCACGAGCTGGGCGGAAACCCGCTTTTCCTGAACAAGAATGACATTCAGTTCGGGCGGGGTGAAACGATCCAGGACACTGCCAAGGTGCTGTCGCGCTTTGTGCACGGCCTGGTCGTGCGGACCTTTGACCATCAGGACGTGATCGAGCTGGCGAAGCACAGCACGGTGCCGGTCATCAACGCGCTGACGGATTTTCTGCATCCCTGCCAGATTTACACCGATGCCTTCACGGCGGCGGAGCGCTGGGCGGCGCCGGGCGGCGATCTCGTCGCCGCGCTGAAGGGCCGGAAAATCGCCTACTTCGGCGATACGTGTTTCAACATGGCCAACTCCTGGATCCTGGGCGCGAGCCTGTTCGGGATGAAAATCTCGCTGTCGGGTCCGCAGGCCTACGCGCCGGGCGCCGAGATTCGCGCCCAGCTCAAGGCGGACGGTCGCGCCGTGGATTTCCAGTTCACCACCGACCCGTATGAGGCCGTGAAGGATGCCGACATCGTTTACACCGACGTGTGGACCAGCATGGGCCAGGAGGACGAGGAAGCGCAGCGCCTCACCGAACTGAAGCCCTACGCCGTGACCGCGAAGCTGTTTGCGGCGGCAAAGCCTGGCGCGCTGTTCATGCATTGTCTCCCGGCGCACGCCGGCGAGGAGGTCGAGCAAGCCGTGCTCGACAACCCGCGCTCGATCATCTTCGACCAGGCCGAAAACCGGCTGCACATGCAAAAGGCCATCCTGGCCGCCCTGGCGCTGCCGCCGAAGGCGTGAACCCAAACACTTTCCTCCCATGAAAATCGTCCTCGCATACTCAGGCGGACTCGACACGTCCGTGATCCTCAAGTGGCTGCGCGAAACTTACGACGCGGAGATCGTGACTTTCGCCGCCGATATCGGCCAGGAGGAGGAGTTGCGCGGACTGCCGCAGAAGGCGCGCAAGACCGGCGCGTCAAAGCACTACACGCTCGACCTCGTCGAGGAATTCGCCCGCGACTTCATCTACCCGATGGTGCGCGCCAACGCGATTTACGAGGGCCAGTATTACCTCGGCACCTCGATCGCCCGGCCGCTGATCGCAAAGGCTCAGGTCGACATCGCGCGAAAGGAAAAGGCCGACACCGTCGCGCATGGCGCCACCGGCAAGGGCAACGACCAGTGCCGCTTCGAGCTCACCTACATGGCGCTCAACCCGCGCCTGCAGATCCTCTCGCCGTGGAAACTCGACAACTTCCGCCAGGAATTCCCGGGCCGCGCCGAGATGATCGCCTACTGCGCGAAGCACAAGATTCCCGTCGAGGCGTCGCTCAAGAAGCCCTACTCGATGGACCGCAACCTCCTGCACATCTCGTATGAGGCCGGCATCCTGGAAGACCCGTGGTTCGACCCGACGACCAAGGCGAACAAGGGGATGTTCAAGCTCTCCGTTTCACCCGAGGACGCGCCCAACAAGGCGGAATATGTCGAATTGGACTTCGTGAAGGGCAATTGCGTGAGCGTGAACGGCCAGAAGCTCTCGCCCGCGGGCGTGCTCAAGGCGCTGAACAAACTCGGCGGCAAGCACGGCATCGGCCGCGTCGACCTCGTGGAAAACCGCTTCGTCGGCATGAAGTCGCGGGGGGTCTACGAGACGCCGGGCGGCACGATCCTCATGCACGGCCACCGGCAGGTGGAATCGCTGACGATGGACCGCGAGGTCATGCACATCCGCGACTCGCTCATCCCGAAGTATGCCGAGCTGGTTTACTACGGCTTCTGGTTCGCGCCAGAACGCGAGGCCCTGCAGGCGCTGGTGGACGAAACGCAGAAATACGTCACTGGCACCGTCCGGCTGAAGCTCTACAAGGGCAACGTCATCACCTGCGGCCGCAAGTCGAAGTATTCGCTCTACGACATGAACATCGCGTCGATGGAAGGCGTGAAGAGCTGGTACAACCAGACGGATGCGACCGGCTTCATCCGCCTGAACGGCCTGCGTCTCCGCGCGCGAAACCTCGCGCAGGGTGGCCCAAAGGTTTGAGCAGACTTTGAAATAGGGCGGGTCTTTGACCCGCCCAACTCTCTTTTACGGCTAAGCGACGGCTTAAAACAGCGAGTTGGCGACAATGCCGGCGGCGGTGATCGGGCCAGGGCGCCTTGCCCGGCTACGGCTTGGGCTGTTCGAAGCGGGTATCGAGGGAGGCGAAGTGGAAGAGCGGCGCCTCCACAAATTTGTCCGCGGCATTTCCGCTGTAGGTTTTACCGCCGGTCAGGTTCAGCTTGCGCACGGGGGCGCCGGGCTTGAGATCGAAGTCGTCCAACCGCACCCAGAACGTGGCCGGGGTCATCGCCGAATCGAACAGGTAGATGCGATTGGTGCTGTCGCTCACCGTCCGCCAGATGGTCGACGAGACCCACGGCTGGTCGTCCAGGGAAAACCCCAGCGGCGTGCCGACGCTGCGCATCAGCGACAGCACCGCCATGGCGGCCTGGAAGTGGAACTTCTCCTGCGGCGAACCGCTGATGTACTTGGAATTGGTCTTGACCGGCAGGGCACCAAGGAGGAACGAGGCACGGACAAAACGGTCGGCGGCGTTGGACGTGCCCGGGAGGGACTTCGTCAGCCCGCCGGCCGTTTTCCAGTATTCCATGATGGCCAATTGCTGGTCGTAGGTGGGGGAGTTGGTGAGAACCTTGAATTCCTTGCCGTGATGGATGACCAGCCGGCCCTGGACATATTCAAAGATGGCGGAGTCGCCCGTGGCATCCGAGATCGCCAGGTGCATGTTGGCGGGACGGCCGGTGGGCAGCACGATGGTCTGCACGCGGAAGTTTTCCTTCCGCAGGTCGGCGACGGCCTCGGCCACGGTGGCGTGATTATCCAGGAGGTACTGCGCCCAAGTGCTCATGCAGATGACCCTACCGCGGGCCGATGGCTGGCCATAATCGGACTCGACCAAGGCGAGCATGTTCACCACGAGGCCTTGCTCGTTGATCCCATCGCAGGTGCCGATATCGTAGCCCGACACCACGAGGCTGCCGTATTTCGACGTCCAGGTGACGGTATTCTTGCCGCCCATGCCGTCGCGTTTCATCCCGCGGGGCAGGACCCACATGTTGGAAAACATGTCCTCGCCCCAATCCATGTTGCGACCGGTGAGGACGGTGCCGTCCTCCGCCACATACAGGGCCCGCGTGCAGGCTGTGGCGGAAGTCTGGGCCGAGAAGAAAAGGAGCGAGCCGATCAGGGCGATCAGCAGGCAGCGGGGGGTCGATTTCATTTTTTGTAGGGTTGGGGTCGTTGAAGGGCAGGGAAAGCGGGCTTTGGCTTTCAGGTTTGGAGCGAAACGGGACCATTCGCAACGGCACCCAGCCCGAATTCCTGACTATCTTCCTCTCCCGTAGAGAATATTACAAAGGGTTTTTTCGAAGAATTCAGCCGACACCTCCGCGCGCCGAAGCTCGCGCAGGGCGGCCCGAAGGTTTGATCCGTCGCAGGACCGGGGCCGTTCGTCGCTCCGCGCTGGTTTCGGTCGCCCGACCGGGGCACGCTGCGGCATGCACCCCAAACTCCTGTCCACTGCCCCCGCAGTGACGCTCCTGGCATTGCTCTCTGCGGTGACGCTGCTGGCCCAGACGCCGACTTCCCCGGCGCCCCTGCCGTCTCCGCCGCCGATCAACCATGAGTTTGATTTCTGGCTAGGGGAGTGGCAGGTGACCACGCCCGACGGCAAGGCTGCGGGTACGAGCCGCATCGAGTCCGTGGCGGAAGGCCATGGCCTGCTGGAAAACTGGACTGGCGATCCCGCGGCGGGCGGCGGCAACGGCAAGAGCCTGAATTGTTACAACCTGGGCACCCGGCAATGGCAGCAGTTCTGGATCGGGAGCCGCGGCGGGGTGCTCGAGCTGGCGGGCGGCCTGCACGACGGCTCGATGGTGCTCAGCGGGTCACACACCGTCCGCGGGCAATCCCTTTTGGAACGGATCACATGGACCCCGAAAGCCGATGGTACGGTGCGGCAGTTCTGGGAACAGTCGCGGGATGGCGGCAAGAGCTGGCAGCCGGTCTTCGACGGGCTTTACCGCAAGAAATAACATCGGGCGGGTCGAAGACCCGCCCGATGTTATTTCTTGCGACGAATTGGCGGCTTAAAACAGCGAGTTGGCGACGATGCCGACGGCGGTGATCGGGCCGGTGTCGCCGAGGCCGTCGATGGCGCGGTCGGCCTTCTTGAGCGTGTTCTGCGCGGTGTTGTAGAGGGAGTCGTCGTTGATGAGCTTGCCGAGCGTGCCCTCACCCTTGGCGAGCTTGTCGGAGACGGCGCGGATGTTTGCGACGGAGGCCTTGAGGTTGTTGGCGGCGGTCTCGTCGTAGACCAGCGCGCCCAGGGTGCCCTTGCCGGATTTCACCTGCGCCATGACGGCCTGCGCGTCAGTGACGAAGGTCTTGGCCTCGGCGGCGGTGGACTTGATCTCGCTGACGGCGGCGACGAGCTCGTCGTGCAAGGCCGGGTCGTTGATGAGCTTGCCGAGCGTACCCTCGCCGTTGTTCAGCTTGGTGGTGATCTCCTGCACGTTGGTCATGGTGGCGGTCACCTTGGCGCTGTTTTCGGTGATGACCTTGTCGAGCTTCTGGAAGATGCCGCCGGTCTTGCCGTCACCGTTGATGGCGGTGGTGAACGAGCTGAAGGCGCCGTCGAGTTTCTGGCCGAGGTTGCCCAGCTCGGTCATGATGGTGTTGATGTCGGGCGTGACGTGGGTGTGGATCTCCGCGCCGGGCTGGAGGGGCGCGGCGCCGGGGCTGCCGAGGTCAACGCCGATGTAATTCGTGCCGATGATGCCAGCCATGACGATGCTCGCGGTGGCGTCGCTGGCGATCTGCACGCCCGGGTCGATGAGCAGGACGGCCTCGGCGCGCCGGTGGGCGAGATCGAGGTGGGTTTCCTGGACGGAACCGATGGTGACGCCCGCCATGCGCACCTCGTCGCCCTTCTTGAGCTCCTTGAGGCTCTCGAAGCCGGCGATGAGCTTGTAGCCCTCGGTCTTGAAAATGTTGCCACCACTCAACGTGGCGAAGGTCACCCAGGTCAGGGCCAGCCCAAGGAGGAAAAAGAGTCCGACGCGGATAGTCTGTTGCGAGTTGTTCATGGTTCAGGTCTCCAATTTTTTAAAGCGGGGGTGCTGCAGGTCGATTTTGGGGGCGAGGAAGTCCGCCACCACGGGGTCCTTGGGTTCCCGCAGTTCGCTGGGTGGCCCGAGGAAGATCAGCTTGCCGTCCATCAGGATTCCGACGCGGTCGGCGATGTTGAGGGCGAGGTCCCGGTCGTGGGACACGACGATGGTGGTGACGTGGTATTCCTCGCGCAGCGAGGCGATGATCTCGCTGATCGTGGCGGACATCACCGGGTCGAGCTCGCTCGTGGGCTCGTCGTAGAGCATGAGCTGCGGCTCCATGACCAGGGCGCGGGCGATGGCGACGCGCTTTTTCATGCCGCCGGAAAGGTCGGCGGGAAATTTCCTGGCGGCGCCCTCCAGCGAGAGGATGCGCAGCGCGTGCATCACCTTTTCGCGAATGCCAGCCTCGTCGGCCACGCGGTGTTCGCGAGGGTAGAGGGCGAGGTTGTCGTAGACGCTGAGCGAGTTGAACAGTGCGCCGGACTGGAACACGAGCGCCATGCGGACGCGCTCGCGCGTCAACTCCGAGGCGGCGTCATGGCCGTCGACCATCACGCGGCCGGAAGTGGGGTATTCGAGGCCGACGACGTGTTTCAGCAGGACGCTCTTGCCCGAGCCGCTGGGTCCCATCAGCACGAAGATT
Organism: uncultured Opitutia bacterium; assembly: GCA_903862955.1. Lineage (GTDB taxonomy): Bacteria > Verrucomicrobiota > Verrucomicrobiia > Opitutales > Opitutaceae > Opi-474. Next base: position 75,017 of record CAIPAH010000030.1, on the reverse strand, counting down.
TCGCCCGGCTCGACCGTGAACGACACGTCCTTCAGCACCTTGAGGCTGCCGAAATTCTTGGTGAGGTGCTCGACGGCCACGCCGACGGCCGGGGTCTCGACGTGGGTGAACGGATTGCGGGTATGGGAGGCGGAAGGCATGGTTACATGAGCACCTGGGTCAGGAAGTAATCGACGACCAGGATCAGGATGAGGGAGGTGACGACGGCGCGCGTGACGGAGGCGCCGATCTCGCGCGGGCCGCCGCGGGTGTTGAGGCCGATGTTGCAGCAGACGAGCACGACCACGAAACCGAAGACCTCCGCCTTGAGCAGACCGTTCACCACGTCCTTGAAATGCGTGTAGCGCCGCAGCACCGCGAAATACGCCTCGGGCTCGATGCTGATGATCGACGTGTATTTGGAGACCAGGGCGCCGCCGAACCAGCCGACGAGGTCGCCGATGAGCGCGAGGACGGGCACCATGACCAGGGCGGCGGCGAGGCGGGGCAGCACCAGCATGCGGGCGGGCGGGATGTTCATCGTCTCCAGCGCGTCGACCTCCTGGTAGACCTTCATCGAGGCCAGTTCCGCCGCGATGGCGGAACCCACGCGGCCCGCCACCAGGATCGCCACCATCACGGGGCCGAGTTCCCGCGCCATGGACAGGCCGACCAGCGAGCCGATGAATTGCTGCGTGCCGAAGTTCTGCATCGAGTAGCCGGCCTGGAGCGCGAGCACACTGCCGATGAAGAAGCTGAGAATGGCGACGATCGGCAGCGTCGTGTAGCCGATGAGGTAGCATTGCTCGAAGAACCGCGCCCGCTGGCGCACAAGCGTGCCGCTGAAGGAGAGGGCGCGGAGCAGCAGCAGCAGCGTGCTGCCGAAGCCCTCGAGGATGGCGGTGATTTGTTTCATGGCAGCGGGACGGCGGCCGGAGATTGTTTCACTTTGGAAGGGAAATCGAACCAGAACCAGTGCCCGGACTTGTCCCCCGGCTGGCGTTGCCAGCCGAACAGGCCGTTGCCAAAGGCCACGCGCTTCGACTGGGGGCCTGATTGATTGCTGAACAGCGGGCCGAGATGAAATTCCTGGGTGTCGTAGGTGTGGTGCCAGGTCATCAGGCTCCAAAGCACGGACCAGTTCCGGTCCTCGGGGTTGCGCTGGTCGTAGCGATAGAGTGCGAAGAACGGCGTCCACGTCTCGCGCCACTCGTTGCTGTAGGGCAGCAGCACGTCAAAGGGGCTGAACAGCTGGAATTGTTTTTTGCCGGCGCCGTTGTCCCACTGGCTGAACAGCGGCCAGACATGCGTGCGGTCGGCCGGGGCAGCGGCGGGATTCGTCAGGCTGCGCTCCCGTTGCGACCAGTAGAGCAGGTAGAGGAACTGGGTCCGGGTTTGCGCGACGCCGGGATCCTCCCACTTGGCCTGGCGGACGAGCGGCCACATGATCCAGGTCTTGTCCATGCCCTTGATGACGGAGTGGGTGTAAAACGGCCCCCAGCGGTTGACCAGCTGGTCGTCGCCCTTGCCTTGGACGAGAAACGGCCAGAGGTAACGGGTCTCGTGGTAGCGTTTGGGCAGGGTGCGTTCGGTGTGGCCAAAGAAGGGCCAGAGATAGGTCTGGTTTCTGAAACCCTCGTGCTGCTCGTTGGCGTAAAACGGAAAGAAGCCGTATTGCCGGATGGGCGCGGTGCCGGCCGGGGCATCATCGGTCGGCTGGATCGTGTTGTTCCAGAACAGTGGCCAGAGGAAAAAGGTATGGTGAGTGCCATGGTCATCGCCGCGCGAGCCGTAGAGCGGCCAGAGCGCGAAACCATGCTCGGTCCCCTTCATCGTCTGGATGAACGGCCAGGGCGTTGACGTGGTGACGAGGCCGTTCCTTTCCGTGTGCAGATACAGCGGCCAGAGCACCCAGGAGATCTCGTCGCGGTTGAAGTGCCCTTTCACCGTGCCGGCGATCGGGAAAAGCGCGTGATAGGACGTTTCCGGCGAACCCGTCTCCCGCGAAAACCAGAAAGGCCAGAGATCAAAGGCCTTCGCCTGACCGGAGGTGTCCGTCGTGGCCGCCGCCGTGGGTCCCGCCACATTGATGATATTGAAGATGCTCCAGCGATAGGTGTCGCTGTAGCCCCGATAGACGAAAATGGGATAAAACATCGTGGCCTCGACCGTCAGCCCATTGGCGTCCTTGGTCTGCACGTAGAACGGGCGCACGCCCGAAGTGGTGCCCGTGTGATCCCGGGCCGGATCCTTGTCCGCGTGCCGAAACATGAACGGGCCGAAATGTTCCGACGACGTAACCTGCCCGCTCGCGTCGACCTGCGAGACCGCCACCGGCCACCAATTTTGCTCTTCCGCCCCGGCGCGCGTAAAAAAGGCGGCCAGACAGCCAAAAAAGGCGATCAGGCGGACAGGGATCATGGTGAAAGGTCGGTAAATGGGCAGTCAGCGTTAGTGCCCGGCGGCGAGCATCAGTTCCGCCGAACGCGATGGTATTTAACGGCCTACGATTAAGCGGATACCCGATGGGCGCAAATGGTTAGTGACGCCGCCCGCGTCATGGCCGGCAGCACGGACTCAGGTGCCGAGGCTCTGCCCGGGGGACAGGACGCGGAATTTTTCCCCGGCCAACCCAGCGGCTGCGCGCGCCTCTTCCAATGCCTGCACCGGGGTCTCACGGGCCTCGTCGGTCAGTTGAAACGTCCCCCAGTGCATGGCCACGCTCTGGCGCGCGCCGCAGTCGAAATGCGTCCGGACGGCTTCGGCCGGATTCATGTGCGCGGCCGACATGAACCACCGCGGCTCGTAGGCCCCGATCGGGATCAACGCGAGATCGGGTGCGCCGCAGCGCTGGCGGATGCTGCGAAAGAGCGGTTCGTCGTAACCCGAGTCCCCGGCAAACCAGACGCGGCGCGTTGGCGTCTGCAGATAAAATCCACCCCACAGCCGCCGGTTGGTCCCGCCCACCGTGCGCCGGCTCCAGTGCTTTGACGGAGTCATGGTGACGGTGAGACCCGGCGCCGGTGAATGCGCCTGCCACCAATCGAGTTCGACGATGCGGGTCGCCCCGAGTTCGGCCAGCAGGGCGCGATGTCCGAGCGGCGCGATGAACAGGGGCTGATGCTCGTGGGCCAGCCGGCGCAGCGACGGCGCATCGCAATGGTCGTAGTGGTCGTGGCTCAGGAGCACCGTCTCGATTCGCGGCAAGTCGGAGAAGGCCACACCTGGCGCGTGCGCTCGCCGGGGCCCGGCCCACGTGAAGGGACTGGCGCGTTCGGAAAACACCGGGTCGGTGAGCACGGTGTGCCCGGCGGTTTGCAGGAGAAACGTCGAGTGATTGACCCACGTGGCCATCACCGCGCCATCGGCGGTTGCAGGCGGCGCGGGCTGGGGAACGATTTCCACCCACTTTGGCCAGCGCGCGGCGCGGCTGGTGAGCTGCCAGCGCAACACGTCGAGCATGCCGCGCTCCGCCGGGCCGCCGGGATTGAAAAAGGTTTTCCCGTTGAAGTGATCGGAGGCGGGGAGTGTCATGGGCGCGTTTTTATGGCCCACGGAACACACGGAAGACACGGAAAAATTGCGGGCACGCCTGCAAGTGAGCTTCCGTGTCTTCCGTGTGTTCCGTGGGCCTCAATTTTGGAGGCCTCGCCATGCGCATAAGCGGCGGGCTGGCGCGGGGGATTCCGCTGGCGGTGCCGAAGGGCGACGCAGTGCGGCCGGCGACGGACGGCATGCGCCAGGCGGCTTTTTCGAGCTTGGCGGCCGTGGTGCCCGGCGCGCGTTTTCTCGACCTGTTTGCCGGGAGCGGCGCCTACGGACTCGAGGCGCTGAGCCGCGGGGCGGCGGGTGGCGTGTTCGTAGAGAAGAACGCCAAGGCCGCGGCGTGCCTGCGCCAGAACCTGGCCGCGGTGTGCAAGAGCCTCAGACGCGACGCGACCGGCGTGGAGGTTTTTCAGTCCGACGCGCTCACTGGGCCGCTGGGAGACACATTGCCCGATTTGGTCTTCATCGATCCGCCCTACGAGATCATCCCCGAGGTGGCGCCGGTGCTCTTTGCCCGGCTCGGAGAATGGCTCGCGGCCAAGCCCGGCGTGCTGGTGGTGTTTGAGATGCCCGGCGAAATCGAATTGGCACCGGCCGGTTGGACGCTGGTGAAACGCCTGGGCAAGGGCGTGCGCCAGCCGACGGTGAATTTTTTCAGAGCAAGCCCAGCCGCGCCCTGACGATCGCGAGGGCGGCGATCACCGCAGTCTCGGAGCGCAGCACGCGCTGTCCGAGGTGGGCGAGGGTGAAACCCTGTGCGCGTAGCAAGTCGCGCTCGGCTGCCGACCAGCCGCGTTCCGGGCCGAAGGCGAGGGCGACGGGCGCAGCGACCGCGACGGCGGAAAGCGCTTGCGGCGATTCGTAGTTGTCGAGCGCCACGCAGGTGGTGCCCGCCGGCAGGGAGGCAATGACCGCGGCGAGCGACTGGCCGTGAGTGAGGGTGGGCAGCCGCGTGGTGAAGGCCTGTTCCGCGCCGGCGAGGAGATGCCGGCGCCATTCGCCGGATGCCCAGAGCGTGCTCTGGGCATAGCCCGGCTCGCTTTTCTCCGCGGCGAAAAAATGGAGCGCGTCCACGCCCAGCGATGTGGCTTCGCGGAGGATGTCGCGGGCGGTCTGCGGACGCGGCAGGCCGATGAGCAGGGTGATCGATTCCGGCGCGGGCGAGGCCGAGTCCCAAGTGAACGCGAGGGTCAGTGCGTCGGGCCCGACCGTGACCACCGTGCCCTTGCCACGCGGGCCGTTGATCAGGCCGGCGTCAAAGGTGTCGCCTGCCGACCGGCGCAGCACGTTGAGCAGGTGCGCAGCCCGCGGGTCGCTTCGCGGCAGGGGCGCGGATAGCTCGGCAGGTTCGAAAAGGATGAGATTCACGCGTGCGATGGGAAGGCTTGGGTCGGACGTAGGTCGGGCTTTACGCCCGATATTCAGCTTCCCCGCATCGGGCGTAAAGCCCGACCTACGACGGCCCCGTCGAGCCAATTGCGGATTGCCCCGGCGGATTCGCGGCCTAGTTTGGCGGCACCATGACCTCCCTTGCGTCGACGGCCCCGGCTGGCGTCTTCAAGAAAATGACGGTGCGCGAAACGGCGCTGCTGCTCGCGCTCGCCTGGCTGATCCCGTTCCTGGTGCATTTGGTGCCGTGGTCGGGCGCGCGGCCGCTGGGGGCGTATCTGCTGCCGGTGTTCTGGGCGACGTTTGTCGCGGTGTATTTTTACGGTACGACGGCGGGATTACTGACGGGGCTGTTCGTCCCGGCGGTCAACCTGCTGGTGACGGGCCTGCCGGCCTGGCGGTCCTTTGGCTCGACGGCGCTTGAGCTGGTGGTGTTTGTGCTCGTGGCGAGCTGGGCGGTGCGGAGCGCACGCAGAATCTGGTTGTGGGCGCCGCTGGGCTATGTCGCGGCCAAGACGGTCGCGGCGTTCACACTGGCATTTCCGGAGACGGTCAACCGTCCAGATGCTGCGGGCTATTTCTTTACGCATCTGCTGGTGGGCGGTGGCGCGGGACTCATCGCACTCGCGTTGATCAACGTGACGCTGGTGAACTATTATCCCAAGGCAGACTAACCCTGCTCCCGGCCTTTGGCTGGAACGGGTACGGGCTTGAACCCCCGGCCATATCTGCTCAGGTGCCGTTTGTGGCCACAACCACGGGGCTCCGTCTGAACTGTTCCGTTATCGTCCTGCTCGTCGCCGGTATGGCTTTCCGCGGGACCATTTCGCTGGGCGCCGGCGTGCTCCCCGGCTTCCAGCCGGATGGCACCATGCTCCTGCACAACCAGTGGCCGATCCGGCCAATCGGGACGCAGGTCCCGGTCGGTGATTTTCCTGTGGCTCTCGCCGTCGATCCGCAGGGCCGGTTTGCGGCGGTCCTCAACGCCGGCACCCACGCCCACTCCGTGCGAGTGATCTCGCTGGTGTCGGGCACGGTGACCCAGACCCTGCCGATCCACGAGACCTATGCCGGACTGGCGTTTTCCCAGGCAGGCGACCAGCTCGCCTGCAGCGGTGGCAGCGACGGCGTCGTCCACGTGTTTGCCGTGTCGGATCGGGGCCTGGACAAGGAGCGCACTTTGCGGGTGGCCGACGCGGGCTGGGGTGGCGTGGTGGGTGGCGTCGCTTTCTCCCCGGACGGGCGCTCGCTGCTGGCGACCGGCCTGCTGACGAACGACGTCTTTCGGATCGATTTGAAGACTGGGCGGCTCGTCTGGCGTTCGACCATCGAGACCGTGCTCGACGGGGAGGGTAACGCGACGGTGCCCGCGGATACCGCGCCCAACGATGTCTTGGGCGGCAAGACGCTGCTCGACCACGCCAATCCCCTTCAGTTGGCGTGGGACGAAACCTCGGGCCGGGCCTATGTGACCGAGTGGGGGCGTTCGGCCGTGGCGGTGCTTGACCTGGCCACCGGGCGCCGCGTGGACCGCTGGGTTTGCGGGTTGCATCCCAATGAGCTGGTCCTCAGCCGCGACGGCCGGCTGTTTGTGTCCAATGGCGGGGCCAATACGGTGAGCGTATTCGACGCGCACAACGGCCGGTTGCTCGAGACCCTGACGACCGCCATCCGCTCGGCGTCACTCCCAGGGGTCACCCCGGACAGCCTGACGTTGTCCCCCGATGGCCAGACGCTCTATGTGGCCAATGCGTACACGAACAATGTGGCGGTGTTTTCGGTGGCGGACCCGGCGGCGAGCCGCGCCCTGGGATTCCTGCCGACCGGTTGGTTTCCAACGGGGGTTCGGCTGTCGCCGGATGGCCGCCACGCGTTCGTGCTGACCGCCCGCGGACTTGAGGCCAAGCCGGACTCGCCGGGCCCGAAGCATGATCGGCGCGACATCAATTCTCTCTATGAGGGCTCACTGGCCATCATCACTCTCCCCAAAGACGATGCGTTCCGCACCGCGCTGGCGGGTTGGACGGCCACCGCCGAGTCGCTGCAGCCGGTCGCGGTCCCGGTCCGGGAGCCGGGTCATCCGATTCCCGCTGCGGTGGGGCAACCTTCGCCGATCCGGTACGTGATCTACATCATCAAGGAGAACCGCACTTACGACCAGGTCTTGGGCGACCTGCCCCAGGGCAACGGCGATCCTTCCATCTGCCTGTTCCCGGAGGCGATCACGCCGAACGCGCATGCAATCGCCCGCCGCTTTGTGCTGCTCGACAACCTGTACGCGAACGCCGAGGTCAGCGCCAGCGGCCATGAATGGAGCATGGCGGGGTACTCGTCGGAATTCGTGGAAAAATCCTGGCCCGTGGAATACGGCCATCGCCCGAGCAATGTGCCCTATCCGGCTGAGGGCCACTTCAAGGCGGCGGTTCCCGCCCTCGGTTACCTCTGGGATCAGGCCGCGGCCGCCGGCGTGACTTACTGCAGCTATGGCGAATTCGTGAGCTCGGAAAAACGGCGAAAGGGGCCCGTGACGTCGAACCTGCCGGCCCTCGCGGGGCACGTGGATCCAAGCTACGAAGGGTGGAATCTGGCCGTGCGCGACGTCACCCGTGCGGCGCGTTTCATCGCGCAATTGCATCACTTCGAAACGACCGGCGACATGCCCCGGCTGCAGATCCTGCGGCTGCCGCAGGACCATACCGAAGGCGGCAAGGCCAAGGCATGGACGCCGGCCGCCATGGTCGCCGACAACGACTGGGCGCTCGGGCAGATTGTCGAAGCGGTCAGCCATTCGTCGTTTTGGGCGCGCACGGCCATTTTCGTCATCGAGGATGATGCGCAGAGCGGTCCAGACCATGTCGACGCCCACCGCACGGTTGGCTTCGCCATCAGTCCCTACATCCGGCCCGGGATAGTCGACTCGAGTCCGTATACGACGTGCTCGATGCTGCGGACGATGGAGCTCATCCTCGGCCTCCAGCCCCTGTCGCAGTTTGACGCCGCGGCCGCGCCGCTGGTGGCGTCGTTCGGATCGACGCCGAACTTGACGCCCTACGTGGCGGTGCGTCCAACGGTGGACATGGATGCGATCAACCCGGCCAAGACGCCGGCGGCGAGACTTTCTGCGTGGATGGATTTTTCGCGCGAGGACCGGGTGGAGGACCGGTTGTTGACCCGCGCAGTCTGGAAGGCCGTGCGTGGATCGGCCACTGAGCCACCGGCGCCGGTGCACGCCGCTTTCGTGCGGTCGCTGCCGGTATCGGTCACGGTGGACGACGATTAGCCGTACCGGTGACCAACCGGGCCGCCGGAAGCGCCCTACGCGGTTCCGCCCGCCCAGGCGGGTTTCTGGCGCAGGTGGTAGAGGCGCTCGCCGGCCTTGGGGACGAGCAGCACGCCCTCGGACTCACGGTTCGCGAAATCCTGCGGGTTGATCGTGCGCCAGTCGCGGTAGCCCAGGTTGATCTCGCGGCACTGCGCCTCGCTGAGGCCGGTCGCGAGCGTAACGCGGACGCGAGGAGTTTCGATGCCGGTCTTCGCATCGTAGGTGCCGATGCCGTGGACGTGCGTGGAGTGGGCGAGAGTGCCCCAGGGCTCGTTTTTGAATTTGTCCCACTGCTTGAGAAAGTAATCGCGGCAGTGATAGCCGATTTTGCGGATGTGGGCGCCGTGAGTCAGCGAGACTTCGTGCAGATGGGGGGCATAGATGATGAGTTCGCCGCCGTCGGCGACGACCGGTTCAAGTTTATACATGCACTTTCCCGCCACCCACAGCTCGTCATACATCGGTGGCGCGCACGAAAGCACGGTCTGGAACGGCCGGTCCATATAGGTGATGTGCAGTTGGGCGGAAAGGTCGCTGGCGGAATCCCACGCCTCCTCGGGCGTGCCGGCGAAGAGGCCGGAGAACTTGCCGCCGTCGCCGACCACGAGGCAGAAGCAGAGTTTTGGGACCGTCACCATCGCGCCCGCGCGGTCGACGACGCGGCGGACGGCTGTCCACTTGGTGCCGATGATCATCGGGTTGGTGACAACGGCGCCCAGCCAGTGGAAGAAATTCAAGATGCCCGGGCCGGCGACGCCGGGGAAAAGGTACTTGTTGCCGCCCGAAAAGCCGACGACCTCATGCGGGAAGACCGGGCCGCAGATAAGGATGCGGTCATATTCGTAGAGCCGGCGGTTGATGTGCACGGGCACGTCCATCGCAAAGCGTCCACCGGAGAGCGCGTGGATCTCCGCGGACGGGATGACGCCGAGATCGCGCAGGGCGGCGGGGTTGTCCCACTCGTGATTGATGAATTCGACGTTGCGATACGCGCCCGTGCGCTCCGCAGGGGTGAGCTCGACGCGGGCATTGATGGCCTCGTCGGACATCGCGGGATGGGTGCCGAGCGCGAGCAGCACGTCGAATTTTTTAACGACGGGCGCGAGGTGGGCATGGAGCGCCTTGAACATCTGCCCGATGGGGGCCGTGCGCGTGCCGTCGGGGATGATGAGCACGACGCGCTGGCCGCGGAAGTCCACCGCGGGCGCGGCGCGGGCGATGAGCGCGGCGATTTGCTCAGGAGTGACGGCACCGCCGGCCGGGGCGATTTGTTGGAACGGGGCGGACATGGCGCGGAGGGCGGGACCGACTCAGAGCCGGTGATCGGTGAAGCCCATGAGCCGGGAGAGTTCGGTGGCCACGGTGCGGACCTTGGCGGCCATTTCCGGGATGCGCTCCTTGGGGAAACGCACGGTGGCGGCGGTGATGCCGATGGCCGCCACGACAGTGCCGTCCGAGGCGAAGACCGGCGAGGCGAGGCAGCGCACGCCGGGGTTGAACTCCTCGTTGTCGAGACTGTAACCGCGCTTCCGCGTAAGGTCGGCCTCCTTCTTGATGTCGTTCAGCTTGGTGAGGGTCAGCGGCGTGCGCGCCGTGGGCGGGCTGGCGGCGATGATCTCCGCGATGCGCGCGCGATGGAGATACGCGAGGAAGACTTTGCCGGTTGAGGAGCAGTGCAGCTCGGCCAGGAAGCCGGGCCGCGACGCGGCGCGGAGCGGGTGCGGGCTGTCCTGCACAGCCACGATGAGCGCGCGGTCGTCGCAGGGGATTGCGAGGTGGGAGGTTTCGTCGGTGGTTTCCGTGAGCCGCAACAGCAACGGCTGGGCGAGTTCGCGAATCTCGGTGCCGGCGAGGGCGGCGTTGCCCAACTGGATCAGGATGGGACCGAGCTCAAAGCGCCCCTCGACCTTGCGGGCGAGTTCCTCGAGGCAGAGCGTGGTCATGATGCGCAGCGTGGTGGTGACGGGAATCCGGAGGTCGCGCGCCAGGTCCGCGGCCTTGATGCCGTTGGGGTGGCGCGCCATCAGCTTCAGGATGCGGCACGCATTGCGCAGGTTAGGAATGACATAGCGCTCGCTGCCGAGGGGGTCGGTCGCGGGCGGGGGCCGCAGGGTGGGTGAGGAGGGCACGGGGAAAAGCGGTGGGGCGGAGAGCCGAATCTTCAAGAGCGGGGGGTTTTTGGCACTCCGAAATTTTTTGTTGCCAAAATCCTGTGATATCCAAATATGGATGACAAGTTCATTAGTGAACTTGCTTTTTATTCGGTTTCCCCGCCCTGTGCTCGCTCCACCTCCGGGTGATGGTTGGCCTCAGGGAGGCGAAACCGGTGAACCCTAACCCCACCCCAAGATGCATTCGCGAGGTGCGTGATCGTGGGGCTCATCCGGTGCTGGCCACCCCCGTGGTGCGCCGGCAGTGGAGCCCGGCGGGCGTCCTGGAGGATTCGCACGGGCCCTATCTCACCGCGATGCGTGCGGTCGCCGCCGAGGAAAAGGTGCCTTTGTTGGAAATGGAGGGAGTGACGCGCGCGCTGGTGACGCGGCTCGGCCCCGCGGGTTCCAAGCCACTGTATCTGAACTTCGAACCCGGCGAGCACCCGCGGTTGCCCGAGGGCAAGCACGACAACACGCATTTCACGACGCAGGGCGCGCGCCTCGTGGCGGCGCTGGCCGCCGGGGAAATGCGCCGCCTGCAATTGCCCTTCGCCGACCAACTGAAGATTCCTGATGCGGCGGTTTGGAATCCTGACTTGGGCGATGGTCGCTATCGCAATCCCGTCCTGCACGCCGACTACTCGGATCCCGACGCCATCCGGGTGGGCGATGATTTTTGGATGACGGTCTCGAGCTTCAGCCAGGTGCCCGGCTTGCCGATTCTCCACTCCCGGGATCTCGTCCACTGGAACCTCGTGGGGCACGCTCTGCCGCGGTTGGTGCCGGAGTCCGCGTTCCTCACGCCCCAGCCGGGCAAGGGTGTCTGGGCACCGGCGATCCGTTATCACGCGGGCAAGTTTTGGATTTATTATCCCGATCCGGATTTCGGCCTGTATGTCATTACCGCGACTGATCCGCGCGGGCCGTGGAGTGCACCGCTGCTGGTGTGCGCGGGAAAAGGGCTGATCGATCCCTGTCCGTTTTGGGACGATGACGGCCGCGTCTATCTCGTGCATGCCTGGGCAAGGAGCCGCTCGGGACACAACAACCGGCTGACCTTGCTCCGCCTCAATGCCGAGGGCACGCGGGTGGAGGAGGATTACGGCGTGGTGATCAACGGCGACCAGCTCGCCGGTTACTCAACGCTGGAGGGACCGAAGCTCTACCGGCACGGCGGCTGGTATTACGTGTTTGCCCCGGCCGGTGGCGTAACCACGGGCTGGCAGTCGGTTTTTCGCGCCCAAAAAATCACCGGGCCTTTCGAGGACCGCATCGTGCTGGACCAGGGCCACACGCCCATCAACGGTCCGCATCAGGGCGCGCTGGTGGACACTCCGTCGGGCGAATGGTGGTTCCTGCATTTTCAGGACCAGGGCGCGTATGGCCGGGTTGTGCACCTCGAGCCGGTGACTTGGAAAAATGACTGGCCCGTGATCGGCGCCGACTCCGCGGGCAAGGGCAAGGGCGAACCGGTGCTCACCTACCGCAAACCGATGGTGGCGGACGGCGGTGGCACCGAGGCCGCCGGGCCGCCCACGAGCGACGAATTCGATGCATCCGTCCTCGGGCTGCAATGGCAATGGCAGGCCAACCCGGAGGCGTCGTGGTCATCGCTCACCGCCCGCCCGGGCCATCTCCGGCTGTTTTGCCAAGCCGGCCCGCTCTCCGACGCGCCCAATCTGCTCCTCCAGAAATTTCCGGCGGAAGAATTCCGGGCCACCACGAAGTTGGAGTTTGCCCCGCAGTCAACCGGCGACACCGCGGGCCTGTTGGTTTTCGGCCGCGACTACGCCTGGCTCGGCCTGCGGACGACCGGCGGCGAACGGCAGCTGGTCCACGTGGTGGTGCATGATGCTTCCGGCAAGGCGGCGCCGAGCGAATCCGTGGTGCTGCCGAAAGTGACCGGGCCGGTCTGGCTCCAGGTAACGGTCTCAACCGGGGCGAGCTGTCAATTTGCCTACAGTGTCGACGGACAGGAATTCGCGCCCGCCGGGCCGGCGTTCAAGGCGACGGCGGGACGCTGGGTGGGCGCAAAAGTCGGACTCTTCGCGCAGGCCGGCCAAGCCCCGGGCGGCCGTGCGGATTTTGAGTGGTTCCGCGTCGAATCGGCGCCATAATGGAAGCTTCCCGCACCACACCCGCCATCCTGCCCGCCACCTTTTTCCCATGAATGCACCCGATTATCTTCGTTCCCTCTTCGGACTTTCCGGCAAGGTCGCCGTCGTCATCGGCGGCACCGGGGAACTCTGCGGCGCGATGGCCGAGGGACTCGCGGGCGCGGGCGCCGAGGTCGTGCTTGTCGGCCGCAGCGCCGAAAAGGCCACGACCCGGCTGACCAAGATTGCCACGGCTGGCGGCAAGGCCTGGTTTCACTCCGCCGAGGCGACGAGCAAGGCGGAGCTGGAGGGGTTGCGCGACGCCGTCCTGAAGAAGTCCGGGCGGATCGACATCGTGGTCAACGGCGCGGGTATCAACTCCGCCACGCCGTTCTTCGACATCACCGAGGAGGAATTTGACCGTATCGTTCGCGTGAACTTCAAGGGCGTGTTCCTCGGCTGCCAGGTTTTTGGGAAATACCTCGTGGACCGCGGGCAGGGCGGCTCGATCATCAACCTCGGCTCGATGTCGGGCATCGCGCCGATTTCCCGTGTCTTCACCTACTCCGCGACCAAGGGCGCCGTGCACAACCTCTCGATCAACCTCGCGCGCGAGTGGGCGCCGCAGAAGGTCCGCGTCAACCTGCTCGTCCCGGGCTTCTTTCCTGCCGAGCAAAACAAAAAAGTCCTCACGCCTGACCGCGTGGCCAGCATCATGGGCCACACGCCGATGAAGCGCTTCGGTGAGGCGCGCGAACTCATCGGCGCCACGCTGCTGCTGGCCAGCGACACCGCCGGCGGCTTCATCACCGGCGAGGAGCTGGTCGTGGACGGCGGCTTCAACGCGATGACGATTTAATGCAACTGCCCGCCAATAGCGCGAATCCATGCGAATGAATGACTCAACGTGGGCTTCGCCCACATTCGCGTGATTCGCGGGCAACTTCCGGTCTTTTTCCCATGTCTGCCATCAACTCGTTTCTCCTGAAAAACAACCTGCGCATCGCGCAGAATCCGTGCGTCTCGCCGGACTTCTGTCTCGACTGGCCTGCCCTGCAGGCTGACTTGTGCGCCCGCCGCGGCCGCGAGTTCGCGAAGAGCCGCTTTCGCACCGCCGCGGGCGAGTGGACGCTGGTGGAAAACGACGCGGGCGACTGTGCGTGGAAACTGCACGCGGCGGCGCAGCCGCTGGCCGAGGGCGTCGCGCTGGATGCGAAGGCGACGATCTTTCCCGCGACGTGGGTGAACCTGCTCAAGCTGAAGAATCTCATCCAAGAGTTTGACCCCGCCTCGACGATCTTCCCGACGGCCGGCGGCCAGCTCGGCCGCAGCACGCTGGGCGTGGGCGCGCGGTTCACGACGCTGCACTGGCCGGCGGTCGAGTGGGTGATGTGCGCGCTCGAGCTGGGTCTCACGGCCAACCAGAATTCCATCCCGCGCGAACTGGTCTACGACGTCGATGCGATGCTCAGCGGCGGGCTCGACACCGTGCCGTTCCCCTTCATCGGCACGAACGTCCCCGAGGGCCACCAGGGCCAGAGCGTCGAGGGCATGAGCCACGGCTGCGTGCTGTCCAAGCTGAAGACCGGATTTCATCGCCGGAAGATCGCGTGGTCGTTCAACGCCGACCACCAGCCGATCGGCGGCAAGTTCGACTCGCGCGAGGACGCGCTCGTCCGCGGCTGCCTGCTGGCCAGCTACATCACCTTCGACCTCTCGCCCGAGCTGGCGCTCAACCAGCCCGCCAAGCTGGCAGACATTCCCGCCGACGTCGTGGCCAAGGCCCGCGCGCGTGTGTCTGCGGCCGGACTCAAGCTCGACGACACCGCGTTCAACCAGCTGCTCACGACGGTCTGGACGCCGATGCAGAAGATGCAGCGGCGAGACCGGGCCTATGCCGCCGCGCGTGCCGCCGCATTTACCACCGACGCGGGCCGCGCCTATCTGCGCGAGCTCTCGATCGACGAATTGCCCGGCCTCACCACGCCGGAGACGACGGCGGTGATGCTCGCTTTGTGCGAGGTGCTGGACATGCCGGTGAACTTCATCGCGCCGGCGTTCGGCTTCCAAAAGAACACGCCATTTGCGGACAACACCGTGCTGCGGACGCTCATCGCGAAGCAGTGGGCGGTCTGCGAGAAATTCGGCGTCAGCATTGGCTTCCACTCTGGCTCCGGCAAATCGGCGGCGAATTACCGCGTGATGGGCGAGGTGACGGGCAGCCGGCTCGAGATCAAGACCAGCGGGCGCTACACCTACGAGATGGGCATCGCGTTGTTCAAGTCGTCGGACCCCGCCGATGCCGCGCTCTGGCGTGACTGGTATCAGTTCACGGTGGACATGGCGGTGGTCGGGGCCTTCAGCGCCGACGCCACGGAGCAGAAAATGGCCCGCGTCTTCGTGGCCACGGCGCTGGCCGCGCTGGGGCGGCCGACGGACGTGTTCGGCTCCGCCGCGGCGTGCCGGAAAGCGATTGCGGCGCTGCCCGTTTCGCCGAACCACATGTTCTTCTTCGAATACAATTTCCTCTACGTGCTCGCCGCCGGCGGCCGGCCGGAGAAGGCCGCGCTCGGCGACCACTCGCCGGCGGGCTACGCGCAGCGCGCGCGGTTCTACGGCATCAGCGCGGAGACGCGGCTGCTGTTTTCCAAGCGCGTGGCGGCTTACCTGATCTTCCTCGCCGAAAACACCGGCCTCGCGACGCCCGAGCGGTGCGCCGCCGCCGGCAAACTGCTCACCGGCTACACCACGCTCGACGCGATGCTCAACGACATCAGCCGCTGAGTGACTTTTCAGAAATCGAAAATCGAAAATGACGAAATCCTTCATCCACGCCGACTTTCTCCTCCACACTGACGCGGCCCGCGACCTCTACCACCACTTCGCCGAGGGCGAGCCGATCTACGATTACCACTGCCACCTGCCGCCGCAGCTGATCCTGGACAACCACCAGTTCGCCGACCTCGCGGAAATCTGGTTGGGCGGAGACCACTACAAGTGGCGGGCGATGCGCGCCAACGGGGTGCAGGAGCGTTTCTGCACGGGCGACGCCAAGCCGCGCGAGAAATTCGACGCCTGGTGCGCGACCGTGCCGAACACGCTGCGCAACCCGCTCTATCACTGGTCGCACCTCGAGCTGGCCCGGTATTTCGGGATCACCGACACGATCAACCCGGGTTCGGCCGACAAGATCTGGCGCGAAGCGAACGCGAAGCTGGCGGGCATGCGCGTGCACGACATTTTGTCGGCCAACAAGGTCGCGGTCATCTGCACCACCGACGACCCGGCCGACTCGCTCGACACGCATGTCCGGATCAGCCGATTGGGACTGAAGACCCGCGTCTATCCGGCCTTCCGCCCGGACAAGGCGCTGACGGTGAATGTCCCCGCAGCGTTCAACGCCTGGCTTGAGAAGCTGGGCGGCTCGGCCGGCGTCGCGGTGAAGTCGTTCGAAGACTACCTGTCCGCGTTGCAGCAGCGACACACCGCGTTCCACGCCGTTGGGGGACGCCTGTCCGATCACGGCATGGACGATTGCCCGGCGGAGCCCTGCACGGCCGGCGAGGCGAAGACCATCTTTGACGCCGCGCGGGCCGGTCGCGCCGCGCCGTCCAGCGACCTGGCCAAGTTCAGCTCGTTCATGATGCTGCAGTTTGGCCGGTGGGATGCGAAGGCCGGGTGGACGAAGCAGCTGCACCTGGGCGCGCTGCGGAGCACCAACACGCGGCTCCTGCGGCAGCTCGGGCCGGACACGGGCTTCGATTCGATTGGGGATTTTGCGCAGACGCGCGCGTTGTCTCGCTACCTCGACACGCTCGACTCCACCAACGAGCTGCCGCGCACGATCCTCTACAACGTCAATCCCGCGGACAACTACGCGTTTGCGACGATGGCCGGCAACTTCCAGGACGGCTCCGTCCCCGGCAAGGTGCAGTTTGGCTCCGGCTGGTGGTTCCTGGACCAGAAGGAGGCGATGGAGTGGCAGCTCAACGCGCTTTCGAACAACGGCCTGCTCAGCCGCTTTGTCGGCATGCTGACGGATTCGCGCAGCTTCCTCAGCTACACGCGCCACGAGTATTTCCGCCGCACGCTCTGCAACCTGCTCGGCGCGGAAATGGAGCGCGGCGAACTCCCGCCCGACCGCGCCCTGGTCGGCGGCATGGTCAAAAATATCTGCTTCGCCAACGCCCGCGCCTATTTCGGCCTGGAGCTGGACCCAGTGTATCGAGTGGCGTGAGACGCGCACTAGCAAATCTCTTGGCGGATCGATTTCTTGTCTCTGCCTTCTTTCTCGCGCCATCGTTCGGGTCCGAATTGCATTACTCGGCAAAGAGATGAAACGAGCCACCGCTATAGTCTTTGCGTTGCCGCTTCTGGCCGGCTGCTGGGCGATCAGCGATTTATCAGAAAATCGGGACCTAGATCATTCCCTGCATTACGCCACCGAGGTCGAAGCCGGCGCCCTGTCCGTCCGCGCTCCGGTCGTGCATTTGATTGATGAAAAGGCAAAGACGGGAATCTCCCTTCGATCCGTGGACATCGGAGTGGTTGAGCCAGAGAGATACACCGCAGTGCGCACCAACCTTGCGGTCTTTGACGCGACGATCGCTCGAGAGCGGAAAGAGGCGTCGGTCTTCCGGCAATATGATACAGTGATAAAGGGTGTCCCCGCCACCGTCTATTTGATGCGGTTCAACCAGGAGAACAGCGTGAAGTTGGTCTACATGACATTTGTGGGCGCTCCGGACGACGGAGTGTCCGTCGCGAATTCCTGCCATTTTTTCGCCACTGCGTTCGCCGGCGAACCGTGGTGGGATAAGCCCCCTGCGTTTTTTCTGCGATTTGCTGAATCTGTGGAAATCAAACGAGAGCTGAATCAGACGCCCTAAGGCCTGAAAATGGGGCAGCGTTCTGGGCTTGGGGTTAGCTGACTAGTCTCGTGAGCAGGTAAATTATCGCGGCAGTGGCCACTAGGATCAGCGCCACTTTTGAGAGAGCTCGGTTGCCCTGTTTGCTCTGTTTCGCCCTTATCAGGTCGATCATCGCGACCGCCTGCCACTTTCCGAGGGCTTCGAGAAACGGCACGTCTTGGACGCCAAGTGCCCACAGCAGATCTTTTTGCTTCTTCGTGGCCTTGGGTTCGTAAGGTCGCCGTTCCGGCAAATCGAAATGTGCGCTAGTTCCGCCTGTTGCCGCCCCTGAGTTGTTCGCCGCGGCCGCAGCCTCTTTGAGCTTCGCGTCGCTGCCTGCGGCCGATTCCCTCGGGTTCATAAGAGGTCTATGCTTCGCGGTGGAGCGGGTGGACGGAATCGAACCGACGATACCTCTTTGGAAGAGAGGAGTTTTGCCACTAAACTACACCCGCGGGGTGGACCGGCAGCTTCGGGGGTGGGCGAAGTGGGGGTCAAGCCTGCGTTGTGCAGCCATGGAGGCTACGTAGCTCGCAAGTTTTTTACCCTTCCGGGCTGGAAATGAGGTTGCGGGCCCGGGCCGGGGTCTTATGCCTGAAACCCGTCATGGCCTTAATTACATCCGCATCAGGGCAATCCACGGGCGGCCTCTTGGACGGTTCAGGCAAGAGCCGTTCCAACCTGAAGACGGCTCAGACCCTGGCGAAGCTGAAGTCGCTCGAGAAGAAATCCAAGAACTACAAGCTCCCGATGGGTGAGCTGGCCATTTTCACCCAGCAGCTTGCCTCCCTTTTGACCGCCGGCCTGCCCCTCGTGCAATGCCTCGAGGCCTTGCAGGACCAGACCGAGGACCAGTGCTTTCGGATCGTCATTCGCGACGTGCGCACCGACATCTCCTCCGGCAATTCCTTCTCGTCCGCGGTGCGGAAATTCCCCAACTCGTTCAACACCCTCTTCGTGTCCATGGTCGAGGCGGGCGAGGCGAGCGGCGGCCTCGCGGAAATCCTGATGAAGGTCGCGGGCTATTTCGAGTCCACGGTCAAGCTGACCAAGAAGGTGAAGTCCGCGATGACGTATCCGATCGCGGTCATTGGCCTGGCCATCGCGCTGGTGAACGTGCTGCTGATCTTCGTCATCCCGGTGTTCGCCGCCATGTTCGCGGACTTCGGCGCCAAGCTGCCGGCGCCGACGCAGTTCCTGATCGATTTGTCCAATTTCATGAAGACCATGCCGCCGCGCCTCGGTGGCTGGACCATCGCGCTGGGCGCGTGGGCGGTTTATTATTTCGGCGGCAAGTTCATCAAGACGCCCAACGGCCGCCGCCAGAAGGACAAGATCCTCGTGCGCGCCCCCATCTTCGGCAACCTCATCCACAAGATCGCCCTCTCGCGCTTCTGCCGCACCTACGCCACGCTCATTCGTTCCGGCGTGCCCATCCTGCGCACGCTCGAGATCGTGTCCGCGGCCAGCAACAAGGTGCAGATCGAGGACGCCTGCCAGGAAATCGCCAAGCACGTCAGCCAGGGCGGCCAGGTTTCCGAGGTGCTCGCCGCCAACTCCTTTTTCCCGCCGATGATGAAGCACATGGTCAAGGCGGGTGAGTCCACCGGCAACGTGGACGGCATGATGAGCAAGATTGCCGACTTTTATGACGTCGAATGCGAGGCTACGGTCGCGGCCCTGACCTCCCTGATCGAGCCCATCCTGATCGTCTTCCTTGGCGTCGTGGTGGGCGGCATCGTCATGGCGATGTTCCTTCCGATCTTCCAACTCGGTGCGGTCGCCGGCGGCCTGCAATAGCCGCCACCGCGCCGACGCTCCCCGTCCCGCTCCCGAGCGGACGCTTCGCCTTCCATGCCTTCCGTCCTCATCGTCGACGACCTCCTCTCGATCCACGAGATGCTCGAGGCGGTCATCCAACCCACGGGGTTCGCCACGTCGTTCGCGACGGATGGCGAAAAGGCGCTCGCGCGTTACAAGAAGGAGAAGTTCGACCTGGTGCTGGCCGACATCGACATGAAGCCGATGGACGGCATCACGCTGCTCAAGCAGCTCAAGCTGTGGGACCCGAAATCGATCGTCATCATCATGACCGCCTACGCCAGCACCGAGAGCGCGGTGCAGGCGCTGAAGTTCGGGGCGTTTGACTACCTGCAGAAGCCGTTTCGCGTGGACGAGCTGATCGCCACGCTCAAGCGCGGCATCGAGTTCAAGCAGTTCCAGAGCGAACGCGCCCACACGGGCCTCGCGCCCAGCGCCAAGGCCGAGGACATCGAGGGCCGGCTGATCGGCCAGAGCGCCGCGATCAAGAAGCTCGTCCAGCAGGTGAAGAAACTTGCCACCGTCCGCTCACCCGTGCTGCTGCAGGGCGAGAACGGCACCGGCAAGATCGCCGTAGCGGAGATCCTCCATGCCGCCAGCGGCGGGGCGGACTCGCAATTGGTGCGGGTGGATTGCTCCCTCAGCTCCGAAGCCAGTTTCCGCGAGGGCCTGCTCGGTGCGAACGGCACCGGCGGCGCCTGGGTCCAGCAGGCGAAGAACGGCACGCTCTTCCTCCAGCACCTGCAATGCCTCTCCCTCCCGGTGCAGAAGGAGCTCGTCAGCGTGCTGCGCAACACCGCGCAGGGCTTCCGCCTGATCTGCACGACGACCGAGGACCTCGAGAAACTCACCGACGACGGGCAGTTTCACGACGAGCTGTTCTACCGCGTCGCCTCGCTGCCGGTGAAGATGCCGGCGCTGCGCGAGCGCGCGGAGGACATTCCGCTGCTGATCAAGAACTACGCGGGCAAGGCCGCCAACCCGCACTTCGACTCGAACTTCGTCGAATTTTCCGACGATGCGATGGGCGTGCTCACCGCCTACCACTGGCCGGGCAACCTCACCGAGCTTTTCCAGGTGATCACGAAGGTCGTCACCACGACCGAAACCCGCGTGGTCACGTCCGAGCAACTGCCGCTGCGGCTGCGCGAGCTGAAGCACTGGCCGACGCTGGCGGAGTATCTCGCGGGCCAGGAAAAACAGTATATCGACCACGTGCTGCACACGAGCCGCGACGACAAGAACGCCGCAGCCAAGGTGCTCGGCATCGACGTCGCCCGCCTCGCCTGAGGTGGGATAGCGGCTGCGGCATCCTGCCGCAGCCATTTTGGGGCAATGACACCGCATGCGCGCTTTCCCGCTTGCCGCGGGTTTGAGGCCTATCAACCTCGTCGAAATCTACGCGCATGCCCAAACGCACCGACCTGAAGTCCATCCTCATCATCGGCGCCGGCCCCATCGTGATCGGCCAGGCCTGTGAGTTTGACTATTCCGGCACTCAGGCCTGCAAGGCGTTGAGGGAGGAAGGCTACCGGGTCATCCTGGTGAACTCCAATCCCGCCACGATCATGACGGACCCGGAGTTTGCAGATGTGACTTACATCGAGCCACTTACGGTTGATTTTCTGGAGCGGATCATCATCGCGGAGCGGCCCTCGGCGCTGCTGCCGACGCTCGGCGGCCAGACCGCGCTCAACCTCTCGATGGAGTTGCACAAGGCCGGCATCCTGGAGAAATACGGCGTCGAAATGATCGGCGCGAAGAGCGAGGCGATCAACAAGGGCGAGGACCGGGAGCTCTTCAAGCAGTGCATGCTGCGCATCGGCCTCGATGTGGCGAAATCCCGCACGGTGAAATCCATGGAGGAAGCGCGGGCGGCCGCCGAGTTCCTCGCGATGTTCCCTCTCATCATTCGTCCATCCTTCACGCTCGGCGGGGCCGGCGGTGGCATCGCCTACAACCGCGAGGAATTCGAGGCCATCGTGGCCAACGGCCTCGACCTGTCGCCCGTGCACGAGGTGCTGGTCGAGGAATGCCTGCTCGGCTGGAAGGAATACGAGATGGAGGTCATGCGGGACCACAAGGACCAGTGCGTGGTCATCTGCTCGATCGAAAACTTCGACCCGATGGGCGTGCACACGGGCGACTCCATCACGGTCGCGCCGGCGATGACGCTCAGCGACAAGGAATACCAAGTCATGCGCGACGCGTCGTTCGCCGTCATCCGCGAGATCGGCGTCGAGACCGGCGGCTCCAACATCCAGTTTTCCGTCGACCCGGTGACCGGCCGCATGGTCGTGATCGAGATGAACCCGCGCGTCTCGCGCTCCTCGGCGCTGGCGTCCAAGGCGACCGGCTTCCCCATCGCCAAGATCGCCGCGAAGCTGGCCGTGGGTTACACGCTCGACGAGCTGCGTAACGACATCACGCGGCTCACGCCCGCGAGCTTCGAGCCGACGATCGACTACGTCGTCACGAAGATCCCGCGCTTCACCTTCGAGAAGTTCCCTGACGCCGACCCGACGTTGACGTCCGCGATGAAGTCCGTGGGCGAGGCGATGGCGATCGGCCGCACGTTCAAGGAATCGTTCCAAAAGTGCCTGCGGTCGCTCGAGACCGGTGCGCGCGGCTTTGGCGGCGGCGGGCGGCATGGCGGCGACGAGCTGGTGGATGAGAAGACCATCAACGCCAAGCTTGGCACGCCCAACGCCGAGCGCGTGTATTATCTCCGCCATGCGTTCCGCGCCGGCTACACGGTTGAGCGCATCTTCGACCTGACGAAGATCGACCCGTGGTTCCTGCACCAGCTGCGCGAGATCCATGAGATGGAGCAGGCGCTTTCCCAGCACACGCTCGCGTCCGTGGACACGAACGCGCTCCGGCGGGCCAAGCAGTTCGGCTTCTCCGACGCGCAACTCGCGCACATTTTGAAGAGCGACCTCGCGACGGTCCGGGCGGACCGGAAGCAGCGTGGGATCCACACAACCTACCGCCTCGTCGACACCTGCGCCGCGGAGTTCGAGGCGTTCACACCCTACTACTATTCGAGCTACGGCGACGAGAACGAGATCATCCCCTCGAAGAAAAAGAAGATCATGATCCTCGGCGGCGGCCCGAACCGCATCGGCCAGGGCATCGAGTTCGACTACTGCTGCGTCCACGCGAGCTTCGCGCTGCGCGAGGCGGGCTTCGAGACGGTGATGGTCAATTCGAACCCCGAGACAGTCTCCACCGACTACGACACCAGCGACCGGCTCTACTTCGAGCCGCTCACGCTCGAGGACGTGCTGGAGGTTTATCAGCAGGAGAAATGCGACGGCGCGATCGTGCAGTTCGGCGGACAGACGCCGCTCAATCTCGCCACCGCGCTGAAGGCGAACGGCGTGAACATCATCGGCACGTCGCCCGAGAGCATCGAGCTGGCGGAAGACCGGAAGCAGTTCGCCGCCGTCCTCAACAAGATCGGCCTGCGCCAGCCCGCCAACCGCACCGCGATGAACGAGAGCGAGGCGCTGGGGTTTGCGCACGAGGTCGGCTTTCCCGTGCTGCTGCGGCCCTCTTTCGTGCTCGGCGGCCGCGGCATGTTCATCGTCTACACGGAGCAGGAATTCCAGGCGGTCATCCGCACGGCGTTTGAGGTGATGCCGGGCAAGCCGGTGCTGATCGACAAGTTCCTCGAGGATGCGATCGAGCTCGACGTGGACTGCATCAGCGACGGCGAAACGTCCGTCGTGGGCGGCATGCTGGAGCACATCGAATTTGCCGGCGTGCACTCGGGTGACGCGGCAATGGTGATGCCCCCGCACACGCTGGGCGCCCAGATGCTCAAGACCGTCCGCATCGCCACGCACGCGCTGGCCCGCGAGCTGAAGGTGATCGGGCTGATGAACATCCAGTTCGCGATCAAGGACGACGAGCTCTACGTGCTGGAGGTGAACCCGCGCGCGTCGCGCACCGTGCCATTTGTCGCCAAGGCCATCGGCGTGCCGCTCGCGAAGCTGGCGGCAAAGGTCATGACCGGCCAGAAGCTCAAGGCCCTCGGCTTCACCGGCGAGCACGTGCCGAACCACTGGTGCGTGAAGGAAGCGGTGTTCCCCTTTGTGCGCTTCCCTGGCGCGATGATCACGCTCGGACCCGAGATGCGCTCGACCGGCGAGGTCATGGGCCTCGACGAAGACCTCGGCATGGCATTCGCCAAGGCCCAGGCAGCTGCGAAGCCGGGCCTGCCGGTGAAGGGCAATGTGTTTCTCTCGGTCAAGGACGCCGACAAGCCCCGCGCCGTCATCCTGGCGAAGCGGCTCGAGGCCCTCGGCTTCACAATTTATTCCACGAGCGGAACGGCGAAGGTCCTCGGCGACGCGGGCGTCGCCGTGAAACGCCTCGCCAAGCTCAGTGAAGGCCGCCCCAACGCGGTCGACATGATCAAGAACGGCCAGATCCAGATGGTGATCAACACCCCCGGCGGCATGATCCCGCGTCGGGACGAGAACGCCATTCGCGCCGCCGCCTACGCCCACAATGTCTGCCTCATGACGACCGTGACCGGCGCCGAGGCCGCCGCCAATGGCATCTACGCGCTCAAGCACCGCCAGATTACCGTGAAGCCCATCCAGCAATATCGCGGCAACGTCACGGTCGTGTAAGCGCCACTTGTCATTCTGAACGAAGTGAAGAATCCAGTTTGATCCCGCCAAAGCCGGCCGCGAAATCAAACTTGATCCTTCGTTGCACTCAGGATGACAAATCCGGTTTGATTGCTCCCATGCTCGCCATCCGCATTCACGAAACCGGCGGCCCGGAGAAGCTGCGGGTGGACGACGTGCCCGTGCCAACGCCGGGGGCGGGCGAAGTCCGGCTGCGCGTCGCGGCGGCGGGATTGAACTTCATCGATACCTACAAGCGCAGTGGACTCTACGCGGTAAAACTCCCGCACACGCTGGGCCAGGAGGCCTCGGGCGTGGTGACGGCGGTGGGCGAGGGCGTGACGGATTTTCGTGTGGGCGATCGCGTGGCGAGCGCCGCAATGAGTGGTGCGTATGCGGCCGAGGCTCTGGCACACGCGGCGCAACTCGTGCGCGTGCCGGAGGGCGTCAGCCTGCAGCTGGCGGCGGCGGTGATGCTGCAGGGCATGACGGCGCACTACCTGGCGTGCGACACTTGGCCCCTCCGCGCGGGTGAAACGGCCCTCGTGCACGCGGCCGCGGGCGGGGTGGGGCTGCTGCTTGTCCAGATCGCGAAGAAGCGCGGCGCGCGGGTGTTCGCGACGGTCGGGAGCGAGGCGAAGGTGGAATTTGCGCGGGGCGCCGGCGCGGACGAAGTGCTCGTGCTGGGGGGCGACACGAAATTTCCCGAGGCGGCGCGCGCGTTCACGGGCGGGCGCGGCGTGGACGTGGTTTACGACGGCATTGGCCAGGCGACGTTCGAGGGCTCACTGGCGAGCCTGCGTCCCCGGGGAATGTTGGTTTCCTACGGCAACTCCAGCGGACCCGTCCCGCCCTTCGCGCCCCTGGTGCTCTCGCAGCGCGGCTCGCTGTATTTCACGCGGCCGACACTCGCGCACTACACGGCGACGCCGGAGGAATTGCGCGTGCGCAGCGACGATTTGTTCAAGTGGATCGGCGAGGGGACGCTGAACGTCCGCATCGGCGCGACGTATCCGCTCACCGCCGCCGCCGAGGCGCACCGCGCGCTCGAGGGCCGCGGCACCACGGGCAAAGTGCTGCTGCTGCCGCCAGCCGCCTGACGGCGGCGGCTGCAGGGTGTTATGTGTTAGGTTTTATGTCAGAACTAGCTGTTGGCCCCGCTCGCCGCCTCGTATCCGTTACCTAACTCATAACACGTAAAACTTAACACCATGTTTCTACCGACCCTCATTGCCCTTCTGCACGGACCTGACCAGCCGGGACTCGTGGCGCGGGTGTCGGGTTGGATCTTCGAGCGCGGCGGCAACATCGTGCATGCCGACCAGCACCACGATCGTGAGGCGGGCGTCTTTTTCCAGCGGGTGGAATGGGAAGCCCGGACGGGCGGGGAAGGCGCGGACCCGGCGGCGTTCCGGGCGTTTGCGACCGGGCTCGGCATGAAGGTGCAGGTCACCACGTCGGCCAGCCGGCCGCGGGTGGTGGTCTTCGTCTCGAAGGCGGAACACTGCTTCCACGACCTCGCCTTGCGCTGGCGCGAGGGGGAATTTTCGGGCGAACTGGTTGCGGTGATCAGCAATCACTCGGACTTCGCGTCCGTGGCGAAGGGCTACGGGCTGCCGTTTCACCACATTCCCGTCACCGCGGAGACCAAGGCTGCCGCGGAGGCGAAGCAACTCGCGCTGCTGGGCGAACTCGGGGCCGACCTGGTCGTGCTCGCGCGCTACATGCAGGTGCTGTCGGCGGATTTTTTGGAGAAGCTCGGCCGGCCGGTGATCAACATCCATCACTCGTTCCTGCCGGCTTTCGCGGGCGGTCGCCCATATCATCAGGCGCACGCCCGGGGCGTGAAGCTCATCGGCGCCACGGCGCACTATGCGACGCGCGATCTCGACGAGGGTCCGATCATCCACCAGGACGTCGCGCGCGTGACACATCGCCACGGCGTGGATGACTTGATCCGGAAGGGCCGGGACCTCGAAAAGACGGTGCTGGCCCAGGCGGTCCGCTGGCATCTGGAAGGCCGGGTGCTCGTTTACGGCCACAAGACGGTGGTTTTCGACTAGGCGGTGCCTGGTCGAAGTTGAAAGCTGAGGGTTGAAAGTGGAAAGACCAGGATGGTTGTAAGCCGTTCTGGGGTAGCTCTTTCAACTTTCAGCTTTCAACTTTCAGCCGCATCGGTTCTCGTCTTCGTTTCCTCAACGCCCACCTGTGCCCATGACCACGCCTGCCACTCCCTCTGCTCCCAAATCCTCCGGTGACAACCGTAACTTTGTCGCAGTGGACGAAAACTACATCGCGCTGACCTTCGAGGACCGGCTGCGGATCTTCTGGAAGAAGAACGGCAAGTCCGTGGTGGCGCTCGTGGTGGTGGTGCTGCTGGCGATCCTCGCGAAGGGCGCCTGGGATTACAGCCTCGCGCAGAAGGAAGTGGAGATCGGCCGGGATTATGCCGCCGCCACGACCTCGGCGCAGCTCAAGGCCTTTGCCTCCGCGCACCCCGGCCACACGCTCGCCGGCATCGCCCGCCTGCAGCTGGCGGACGAGGATTACGCCGCCGGTCGTTCCACCGAGGCGATTTACGGCTACGAAGATGCCGTTTCCGCGCTCAAGACCGGCCCGCTGGCCAGCCGCGCGCGCCTGGGCCTCGCGATGGCCAAGATTCAGGGCGGCAAGACCGCCGAGGGTGAGGCGTCACTGAAGCAACTCCTGGCTGACACGACCGAGGCGAAAGCCACGCGCGTTGAGGCGGCGTATCAGCTGGCCAGCCTCGCCAACGTCGCTGGCCGCGCCGACGACGTGAAGAAATATTCCGACCAAGTCATGGCGATCGACCCCGCGAGCCCCTGGCTGCAGCGGGCGTTGATGCTGCGGGCCAACCTTCCGATCGCGGCGCCTGCGACCGCCCCGAAGGGTGCCACGCCGGCGGTGATTTTCCCCAGCACGGGGAAATAACCGTCGTCAGGTCAGTTTCATCCAGACGACTTTGCCGGCGTTGAAGCGGATCTGCAGCGTAAACACCGTGGTCGAATCCGACCAAGGCTGACCCTCGTTGCGCTGGATGACCTCCGACCCCGGCTGGGCCCGGGTGGCATGGAACGCGTCGGGGGGCCGGAACTCGGGGAATTGGTCAATCACGCCCGTGATGATCCGATCCGGAGCGGCGATGGGGCGCTTGTAGGTCCACTCCTCCATGGCGACGCCCGCCGCATCGTTCACGGTTGCGACCTGCGCAGGCCGTCCAAGCGCGAGGTAAACCATATCCGCCGTGAAGCCGGTCCGGACCTTCTCGTGCCGAATCTGGTTCTGCTCCTTCGGCGTCAGTTGCTGGAAAACCGCGGACTTTTCCTGGATGCGGGCGGTCTGGGATGAGGCACAGCCAGCCGTCAGCGAGACGGCGACGATCAAAGCGCAAGCCGGTGAAGGGATTTTCACGGAGACCTCCGTTGGGGTGTTGATTGCTCGATCGATGGATCGGTCAAAGGGGGCTTACTGGTGCGGCAGCAGACTGGCGGCGGGGTGTTCCTTGCGCTTCGTGAGCGACTCGACGACGTAGAACATCACCGGGATGAGGAAGATCGCAAGCAGGCTGGCGGCGAGCATGCCGGCGATGACGGCGGTGCCCATCACGCGGCGCGCGACGGCGCCGGCGCCGCTGGCGAGCCAGAGCGGGACGCAGCCGAGGATGAACGCAAAGGACGTCATCAGGATTGGGCGGAGCCGCACGCGGGCGCCCTCGAGCGCGGCTTCGATGATGGACTGGCCCTGTTCCCGGCGGGTGCGCGCGAACTCGACGATCAGGATCGCGTTCTTGGCGGCGAGGCCGATGAGCATGACGAGGCCGATCTGCGCGAACACGTTGTTCTCCATCCCGCGCCACAGCAGCCCGGCATAGGCGCCAAACACGGCGATGGGCACGGTCAGGATCACACTGAACGGCAGCGACCAGCTTTCGTAGAGCGCCGCGAGGATCAGGAAGACGAAGAGCAGCGAGAGCCCGAAGATCGCCATCGGGGGCACGCCCTCGGCGGCGCGTTTCTCCTGGTAGGACATGCCGATGTAATCAAAGCCCATCTCGGCCGGCATGGTCTGGTGAAAGACTTCCTCGAGCGCCTGCGTCGCCTGCGCGGAGCTGTAGCCTGCAGCGGCCGAGCCGTTGATCTGCGCGCTGCGGAAAAGGTTGTAGCGCATCGTGAATTCCGGGCCGGTGTGCTCCTCGATGGACGCCATCGCCGTCAGCGGCACCATCTGGCCGGTGCGGTTGCGCACGTAGTATTGCGCGAGGTCCTCGGCGCGTCGCCGGTATTCGCCCTCGGCTTCCACATACACCTGCCACTGCCGGCCGAAGCGGTTGAAATAGTTCACGAACACGCCGCCCATGTAGCACTGCAGCGTCTTGTAGACGTCGGCGAGGTTGACGCCCTGCTTGAGCACCTTGTCGCGGTCGACCTTGACGAAAACCTGCGGGACGCTGGGCAGGAAAGTGCTGCTGACGCCGCTGAGTTCGGGGCGTTTCCGCGCGGCGTCCATGAACTTGTTCAGGTTTTCGGCCAGGAAGTTCACGTCCTTGCCGGCGCGATCCTCGAGCACGAAGGTGAAGCCGCCGGCGGTGCCGACGCCGGGGATGGATGGCGGCGCGAAGGAGAACGACGTGCCGTCGGGGATTTTCTTCAGCTCGCGTGCGAGGTGGTCCTTGATCGCCTGATACTGCTCGGCGGGTGCTTCGCGCTGGGACCAGGGCTTCAGGTTGACGAAGAAGAACGCGTTGTAGGTGTTGTAGACCGTGCTGAGCAGGCTGAAGCCGATGATCGAGGTGTAGCCTTGGACGCCGGGCGTCTGGGCGAGCACCGCCTCGACCTTGTGCGCTGCCTCGGCGGTGCGCTGGAGCGAGGAGGCGTTGGGCAGCTGGAGGGCGACGTAGAGGTAACCCTGGTCCTCTTCGGGCAGGAACGACGCCGGGAGCTTGCCGCCGAACCAGCCCGCCGCGACCGCGAACGCCACGAGGGCGAGCACGGAAAAGAAGCTCTTGCGGATGAAGAGACGCGAGAGGCTCACGTAGGCTTGGTTGCCGCGGCCGAAGACGCGGTTGAAGCCGCGATAGAATGAGCCGAGGGGTCCGCGGACGGGCTTGCGGGGCCGCAGCAGCAGCGCGCACAGCGCCGGGCTGAGCGAGAGGGCGTTGAAGGCCGAGATCGCCACCGAGATGGCGATGGTCAGCGCGAACTGCTGGTAGAGCCGCCCGGTGATGCCGGGAATGAACGCGGTCGGCACGAACACAGCGGCGAGGATGATCGCGATGGCGACGACCGGGCCGGAGACCTCCGACATGGCCTTGAGCGTCGCGTCGCGGGGCGAGAGACCCTTCTCGATGTGGTGCTCCACTGCTTCGACCACGACGATGGCGTCGTCGACGACGAGGCCGATGGCCAGCACGAGGCCGAACAACGACAGAGTGTTGATTGAGAAGCCGAACATCGGGAAGAAGATGAACGTGCCGATGAGCGAGACGGGCACGGCAAGCATCGGGATCAGCGTCGGCCGCCAGCCTTGCAGGAAGACGAAGACCACGAGGATCACGAGCAGCAGGGCCTGCCAGAGCGTGCCGCTGATTTCGCGGACGCCTTCCGACACGGCGCGGGTCGTGTCGAGACCGATGCCGTAGTCGAGGTCGGCGGGGAAGCGCTCTTTCAACCGCTCCATCACCTTCAGCACGCCCTTTTGGGCATCGAGCCCGTTGGAGCCCGGCAGCTGGTAGATGGCAATGTTCGCCGCGGCCCGGCCGTTGTAACGGCCCTGGACGTTGTAAACCTGCGCGCCCAGTTCGATGCGGGCGACGTCCTTCAACCGGATGAGCGAGCCGTCGGGATTCTCGCGGACGACAATGTTGCCAAACTCCTCGGGCGAAGTGAGCCGGCCCTGCGCGCGGACGGAGTAGGTGAACTCCTGGCCGGCGGGGGAAGGCTGGCCGCCCAGCTGGCCCGCGGGATTCACCGTGCTCTGGCTCTGGATTGCGCCGGTGACCTCGGGGACGGTGATGTTGAGCTTGGCGAGCTGATCGGGCTTCACCCACAACCGCATCGCATACTGGCCCGCGCCGAAGACGGTGACGCTGGCGATGCCGGGCACGCGGGTGAGCTGGTCGTTGATGTTGATGTAGGCGTAGTTCGCCAAGAACGTGCTGTCGTAGGTGTCGTGGGGCGAATACAGCGCCAGCAGCATCAGCGGCGCGGTGAGGGATTTCTGGACGGTGACGCCGTAGGTGGCGACCTCCGCGGGCAGCTGCGGCGACGCCTGGGTCACGCGCATCTGCGAGAGGATGAGGTCGTCGTTCGGCTCGGTCGCGATGTCGAAGTTCGTCGTCAACCGCAGCGAGCCGTCGCTGCCGTTGATCGAGTACATGTAGTTCATGTTGTCCACGCCGCTCATCGTCTGCTCGATGGGCGTGGCGACGGACTGCTCGACGGTCTGGGCGTCGGCGCCGACGTAGGTCGAAGTGATGCGCACCTCGGGCGGCACGATTTTTGGGAATTGCGCGATCGGCAGGCCCACGAGGACCACGAGGCCGACGATCACGGTGAGGAGGGAGATGACGATCGCGAAGACGGGGCGATCGATGAAGAAGCGGGCCATGGCGGGGAGGGCGCGGAGTTATTCGGCCTTGGCCGGGGTGACGGGATGCACGCTGGCGCCTTCCTTGACCTTCTGGATGCCGTCAACGACGACCTGGTCGCCGGGGTGGAGGCCATCGCGGATGATCCAGAGCTGGCCGGACCGATCGCCGACCTTCACGTTGCGCAGGTGGGCGATGTTGTCGGCGCCGACGACGGCGACCTGGTAGCTGCCCTGCAACTCGTTGACGGCGCGCTGCGGCACGAGCAGAGCGTTGTGCTCGGTGCGGATGGTGGCGCGCACGCGGGCGTATTGCCCGGGCCGGAGGAGGCGCCGCGGGTTGGGCACCACGCCCGCGAGGCGGAGCGTGCCGGTGCCGGGATCGATCTGGCGGTCGGCGGCGAAGAACTTGCCCGGGTGCGGATAAACGGTGCCGTCGGCCATCACGAGGTCGAACACGAGTTCCTCGGGAAACTTGGGCCCGTCGGCCTGCGGCTTGTTGAAATCGAGGTAGGTCTGCTCGCTGATCGAGAAGTAGACCTTGATCGGGTCGAGGGTGGACACGGTCGTCAGCACGCCGGTGGACGGGCCGACGAGGTCGCCAATCTGGGCGCTGGCGATGCCGGCGAGTCCGTCAATGGGCGAGACGATGCGGGTGAATTCGAGGTTGAGCTTCGCCTGGTCGAGCGCGCCCTTGGCCGCGGCGGCGGCGTTGATCGCCGCGTCGCGTTCCTGCGCGGACACGGCGTTCTCGGTGTTGAGCTGCGACTGCCGCTGCCGGGTCAGCTCCGCCTGGTCGTAGTTGGCCTGGACCTGCACGAGCGCGGCCTCGAACGGCCGGCGGTCGATTTCGAAGAGAACGTCGCCCTTCTTCACCTCAGTGCCGTCCTGATAGACCTGTTTCAGCATGTAGCCGGAGACCTGGGCGCGGATGGAGGCGTTGACCAGGCCGTCGACGGACGCGACCCACTCGGCGCGGATCGGCTCGTCGCGCTGGATGACGGGAGCGAGGACAACGTCGGCGGGCGCGGCCGGCGGCGCGGCCTTGGGTTTCGGCTTGCAACCGGCGGTGAGGGCAAGGGCGGCGACGACGGTGAACCCGGCGAGCAGGGACCGGTGGAAGGGAAGGAGGCGGGAGTGGAGCATGGCGGGATCGGGCGGACAGCGGGAAAGAGACACGCGAGCGGCCACGTTGCAAATTAGAAGTCTAACTTGCAAGTTTTCCTGTTGTTGGCCATGACTGCATCATGCCCCCCGCCACGCCCGGCTCCGTCAGCGCCCTCGCCGAGGAACTCCACCTCGTGATCGGCCAGCTCGTGCGCCGGCTGCGCGCGGCGGGCGCGAGCCACGAGCTGAGCTGGTCGCACCTGGCGGCGATGTGCCGGCTCGAGTCCGGCCCGCTGACCATCGCCGCGCTGGCGCGGATCGAGTCGGTCAAGCCGCAGTCAATGGGCGCGACGATCCGCGGCCTGGAAAAGGCAGGCTTTGTGAAGCGCGTGCCGCACGCCACCGACAAACGGCAGGTATTGCTCTCGCTGACGCGCTCGGGCCGGCAGGTGCGCTTTGACGCCGCGAAGGCGAAGCGCAAGTGGCTGGCTGGCGCGGTGGACGGCAAACTCACCGCCGCCGAGCAGCGCACCCTCCGCGCCGCGCTGAAGTTGCTGCGGCAGCTCGTCGAGAGCTGACCCGGCGGTTGGGCTGGCAGTCCGGCGAGAGATTCCCGGCGCAAACCGCCCGGAAAGGCCCGCTTCCGGCATCGCGTCCTTGAAATGGTCGGGGCGGCGAGATTCGAACTCGCGACCTCCTGGTCCCAAACCAGGCGCTCTACCAGGCTAAGCTACACCCCGTTCGCGCGAAGGGCGTCAGGGGACGCCCCGCCGCCCGGTGTGTCAATGCTATCCCGGACTGGGGTTTAGGCCTTATTCCCCCTCTTAAATGTTAATAATCTCTGCTTGCCTACCCTCCTGATTCCGTTACTTCTCCGCTTCTAACCTCTTATCTATGGATACCATTTCCCGCGAAAATAACAGCATGCTGCCGATCGGTGGAGTCATCGTCGGCGTGATCGCTTTGGCCATCGGTGGCTTTGGCCTCATCAAGGCCTCCAAGCTTCAAACGAAGGTCGACGCGCAGGAGGAAAAGGTCGCCAAGATTGACGGTCTCGAGTCCCAGCTGGGCTCCGTGTCCGCCACCGCCGACAAATCGGCCAAGGACATCGGTTCACTTTCCCGCACCACGCAGGAGGCCTTCAACACGGTCGCCGCGGATCTGGGCAACATCCACGCCTCCATCACCAAGATCGAGGAGGCCCAGAAGGCCAAGCCCGCCGCGCACGGCAAGGGTCCGCACGCGGAAGTCGTCGCCGGTCCCGGCGAATACGTCATCAAGGCTGGCGACACGTTCAGCAAGATCGGCAAGGCCAATGGCGGTTTTTCGGGTGCGGATGTCGCCGCGGTTAATCCCGACGTCAATCCGAGCAAGCTGAAGGTCGGCCAGAAGATCAAGCTGCCGCAGAAGAAGTAACGGCTGATTCGATTTAATTTTGTGCCTCCTCACCCTTGCGGTCAGGAGGCATTTTTTTCGCCCCATGAAACCGACGTCCGGGCCTGCACGCTGGGAAAAACTGGCTGACACCACGGTCGCGACGACGCGCGTGCTCGACCTGCACCGCACGCGCTTCCGGCATCCGGGACGCGCGGTCGAGCGTGACTTTGTGGTCATCCGTCCGCCGGACTGGGTGAACGTCCTCGCGCTGACCCCCGAATATCACCTCGTGCTGGTGCGGCAATTTCGCTTCGGCATCGATGGGTTTTCCCTCGAGATTCCCGGCGGCTGCCTCGAGGGCGGAGAGGACCCGGTGACCGCCGGCGTGCGCGAGTTGCGCGAGGAAACGGGCTTTGCCGGGACGTCTGCCCGGCTGCTGGGCAGCGTGCATCCGAATCCCGCCATCCAAAGCAACCGCAGCCATTTTCTGCTCGTGGAAAATGCCGTCAGGGCGGGTGAGTCGGCGTGGGATGCCGACGAGGAGATCGAGGTCAGCACGCTCCCGGTGGACGAAGTGCTCGCGCTCGCGCGGTCGGGCGGCATTACGCACGGGCTGGTGCTGGACGCGCTGTTTTGCTTTGAACCGGTTTGGAGCCAGCTGAAAAGCGGCAAGAGGGTTGAAAGCTGAAAGCCGATCGGGTCAGCGTCCTTTGACCGCCCCGGAAGCATTTGCCCATGACCCCTTGCCCTCGAACCTCGCGCCGGGCTTAAGCCGGGCGCGGCATTTGACTAAACCGACCCGCCCACTTACCTGACGCTCGCCCCCGCCACCATGTCCGCACCCCTGTTCGCCAATCTCCCGGAGACCCTCGGCCCCGCCCCCCGCGGCGGCGAGGTGCCCGCGTTGCTGGAACAGGAGATTCGCAAGATCTACGCGCGGAGCCCGTTATACAGCCGGCGCTTTCCGCTGCACCCGAATCCGCTGCAATGGTCGTGTTACCGCGAGATCCCGGCGCTCTCGAAAAAGGAGATCGTGGGCGAGGGGCACCAGGCGTTCTTTGCGGACTACGCCGAGGTGGACCGCGGGCTGCAGACGCGGAAATTTGAATACGAGAGCACCGGCGGCACGACCCAGTCGCCGATGACGGTGATCATGGAGGAAGGCTGGTGGGACCGCCAAACCGAGAATGCCTATCGCGCGTCGCCGATCCTGCGCCAGTTCGCCGGGCGGCCGTATCGCAAGTGCGTCCTCGCGCCGGTGGGCTGCTCCAGCAACCTTTGTCCGTACGAGGACCACCCGTTTCCCCACCGCTATTTCAACGGCACGGTTTACCTGAACCTCTCGAGCGACCCGTTCGCGTTTCCCGAGGCCGAGTGGGACCGCATCGTGGTGGAGCTGCAGGCGACCAAACCCGAGGTGATCGAGGGCGAGCCGGTCTATCTTTCGCTGCTCGCGCGCGCGGTGCAGAAGCGCGGCGTGAAGGTGCCGAGCATCAAGGCCGTGATCCTGACCTACGGCAAGGCGAGCACCCAGCACGGCCGGCGGATCATGGAGGCGTTTCCGGCGCCGCAGGTCGACCTCTACGGCTCGACCGAGGCGGGCTATCTCTTCGTCGGCGAAGCGTTCAAGGACAACGCGCAGGCGGTGGACGCCAACGCGTTCATCGAGCTCGTGCCGTGGCGCGCGGAGCTGCCGGGCGTGTTCCAGATCCACGTCACCACGCGCGACCGCGAGGCGATGCCGCTGCTGCGTTATCACACGGGCGACATCGTGCAGAAATTCCCGACGGGCTTCCGCCTCCTCGGACGCGAGGGCAACCTGTATTTCCGGCCGGACGGCTCCCTGGTGTCGCCGACAGACATCGATGCCGCGCTGCCCGCGGACTTTAAGTGCTGGCACTACTCGCTCGTACAAACGGCGGCGGACCGGTGGGATTTTCATTACGTGGCGGACGACATCGCGCCGCACGGCGACCTGGAAACGTCGATCGCCGCGGTGCTGGGAGACGGGGTGCGCGTGAATGCGTTTCGCCGCCGCGTGCTCGCGCCGGCCGCGAGCGGCAAGTTTGCCCTGCTCAAGCCGCTGGCGCGCTGAGCGGAGAAGGGTTTTGGCCCACGGAACATACGGAAACCGGAGGATGTTCGGAGTCGGTCATTCCGTGTCTTCCGTGTGTTCCGTGGGCTATCCCATACTGGACCATGGGCTGTTCGTGATGCGGTTGGGTAGGGTCGCTAATAAGCTCGGGCGTCGTTCGCCCTCCCGCCCGATAAACTTTACATCCCGGAAAGGCTCGCCGAGGTTCTCTCCGCCGTTATCCCTCCCCACTACGTGTCCAATTAATGAATCTCGCGGGCAGAATCTTTGGTTCCTCCATCGGTCGAAAAGTCATCATGGCGATCACGGGCGTGATCCTGACGGGCTTCGTGATCGGCCACCTGGTGGGCAACCTGCAAATTTTCGCCGAACCCGACCACATCAACGGGTATGGCGCCTTCCTGCACCAGCTGGGGCCGCTGCTCTGGGTGGCGCGGATCGTCCTGATCGCGAGCGCGGTGCTGCATATTTGGGCGGCGACGGTGCTGACGATGGAGAACCATGCGGCGCGCGACGTGAAATACGGCGTGAAACACACCCTGCGCGCCACGTTGTCGTCGCGCCTGATGCGGGTGTCGGGCGTGGTCGTGCTGGCCTTCCTTATTTACCACCTCGCGCACTTCACCCTCGGCTTCACCCAGGCCGCGACGTTCAAGGAATCGCTGCCGCTCTACACTCTCGGGACCGACTTCAAGGTGGCGGGCTTCATCACCGTGCGCGCGGGCACCCCGACGTTCGACGTCTACAACATGGTCGTCCTCGGTTTCCAGAAACCCGTGGTCTCGCTGTTCTACATCATCGCGGTGGGGCTCCTGAGCCTGCACCTGCTGCACGGCGCCGACAGCATGTTCCAGACGATGGGCTGGCGCTCGGAAAAATGGGCGGGCGGGCTGCGCAAGATCGTGGTCCTGTTCTGCCTCGTGTATTTCGTGGGCAACCTCGCCATTCCCGGCGCGGTCTTGCTCGGCAAACTCCAGCCGCATGAGCCCGCGCGCGCCGCGGCCACCCGCTGACCCCTTTCGCCATGGCCCAACTTGATTCCAGGATTCCCGCCGGCCCGCTCGCCGAAAAATGGCGCCGGCACAAGACGGAGATCAAGCTCGTCAACCCGGCGAACAAGCGGAAATACGAGATCATCGTCGTCGGCGCCGGCCTCGCGGGCGCCTCGGCCGCGGCCACGCTCGCGGAGCTGGGCTACAAGGTGAAGAGCTTCGTCTTTCACGACAGCCCCCGTCGCGCGCATTCCATCGCCGCGCAGGGCGGCATCAACGCCGCCAAGAATTACCAGAACGACGGCGACTCGGTGCACCGGCTGTTCTACGACACGCTCAAGGGCGGCGACTACCGTTCCCGCGAGGCCAACGTCCACCGCCTCGCCGAGGTCTCGGTCAACATCATCGACCAGTGCGTCGCGCAGGGCGTGCCCTTCGCGCGTGAATACGGCGGGCTGCTCGCCAACCGTTCGTTCGGCGGCGCGCAGGTGAGCCGCACGTTCTACGCGCGCGGCCAGACCGGCCAGCAGCTGCTGCTCGGCGCGTATTCGGCGCTGTCGCGCATGATCGGCGCGGGCGGGGTGGAGATGCATACGAACAGCGAGATGCTCGACCTCGTCGTCATCGACGGCCACGCAAAGGGCATCGTCGTCCGCAATCTCCTCACCGGCGCCATCGAGACCTACGCGGCGGATGCCGTCATCCTCGCCACGGGCGGCTACGGCAACGTCTTCAATCTTTCGACTTACGCCCGCGGCTCGAACGTCACCGCCAGCTGGCGCGCCTACAAGCGCGGCGCGTGCTTCGCCAATCCCTGCTACACGCAGATCCATCCGACCTGCATCCCCGTCAGCGGCGACTACCAGTCGAAGCTCACGTTGATGTCCGAGTCGCTGCGCAACGACGGCCGCATCTGGGCGCCCAAGAAGAAGGAGGACGCGAAAAAGGACCCGAATTCCATCCCCGAGGCCGATCGCGACTATTACCTCGAGCGGATGTATCCCAGCTTCGGCAATCTCGCCCCGCGCGACATCGCCTCCCGGGCTGCGAAGCGCGTATGCGACGAAGGTCGCGGGGTGGGCGAGACGGGGCTGGGTGTGTATCTCGACTTTGCCGACGCGATCAAGCGCCTCGGCGAGGCCGGCGTGCGCGAGCGCTACGGCAACCTCTTCGACATCTATCACGAGATCACCGCCGAGAGCGCCTACCAGGTGCCGATGCGCATCTTCCCCGCCGTGCACTACACGATGGGCGGCCTGTGGGTGGACTACAACCTGATGTCCAACGTCCCGGGTCTGTTTGTCCTCGGCGAGGCGAACTTCTCCGACCACGGCGCGAACCGCCTCGGCGCGTCCGCGCTGATGCAGGGCCTGGCCGACGGCTATTTTGTCATTCCCTACACCATCGGCGATTACCTCGCCGGCCAGAAGCCAGGTTCGCGCCCGTCGGTGGACGCGCCCGAATTCAAGGCGGCGGCGGAGAACATTCGCGGCATGACGGAGCGATTCCTGCAAATCAAGGGCAAGGAGCCGGTCAGCCACTACCACAAGCGGCTGGGCAAGATCCTCTGGGAGCATTGCGGCATGGCGCGCACGCGCGCGACCCTGACGGAGGCGCTCAAGCTCATCCCCGCGCTGCGCGAGGAATTCTGGGCGAACGTCAAGGTGCCGGGTTCGGCCGACACGCTCAACCAGTCGCTCGAGCAGGCCGGCCGCGTGGCGGACTTCCTCGAGCTGGGCGAGCTGCTCTGCCTCGACGCGCTCACCCGCGAGGAGAGCTGCGGCGGCCATTTTCGCGAGGAATACCAGTATCCCGACGGCGAGTGCAAACGCGACGACGTCAACTTCGCCCACGTGGCCGCCTGGGAATTCCAAGGCGCCGGCAAGGCACCGCTGCGCAACATCGAGCCGCTCAACTACGAGTTCACGAAGATGAGCGTCCGCAATTACAAGTAATCCCATGGTCGCTGAAAATTCCACGCAGCCCATCAGCGTCACGCTCCGCGTCTGGCGGCAGGCGGGGCCCGCCGCGCCGGGCAAGTTCGTCGACTATCCCGCGACGAACGTGAGCCCGCACATGTCCTTCCTTGAGCTGCTCGACGTGGTGAACGACGGCCTCACGCTCAAGGGCGAGGAGCCGATCGCGTTCGCGCACGACTGCCGCGAGGGCATTTGCGGCACGTGCTCCTGCACGATCAACGGCAAGCCGCACGGCCCGGGCCACGGCGTCGCCACCTGCCAGATTTACATGCGGGCGTTCAGTGACGGCGACGTCATCATCGTCGAGCCCTTCCGCGCGCGGGCGTTCCCGCTCGTGAAGGACCTGGTGGTGGACCGCTCCGCGTTCGACCAGATCATCCAGGCCGGTGGTTTTATCAGCGTGCGCACGGGCGCGGCGCCCGACGCCAATTCGATTCCCGTGCCGAAGGGTGACGCCGACCTCGCGATGGATGCGGCGGCCTGCATCGGCTGCGGTGCGTGTGTCGCTGCGTGCAAGAACGCCTCCGCGATGCTTTTCGTCGCGGCCAAGGTTTCCCAGCTCGGCCTGCTCCCGCAGGGCCAGCCGGAGCGCGACTCGCGCGTGCTCGCGATGGTCGGGACGATGGACGCGCTGGGCTTTGGCAACTGCACCAACCAATACGAGTGCAGCGCGGCCTGCCCCAAGGCCATCAGCCACGATTTCATCGCGCGGATGAACCGCGATTACCTCAAGGCCAGTGTGCGCGCCAGCTTCAAGCCGGCCGCGTCAAGCGCCACGGGCGGAGCGTAAGCAGCAAAATATCAGTCGCTTGCGTCGCTCCCTGCACGCCGTCCCATCCCGGGGCGGCGTTTTTTTGTAACTTTCCGGGGGTCGGGGTGTTTTCAGGGCATCAACCATTTGAACACCATGAAAACCCTTCCCGCTCTCACCACCGTCGCCGCGCTCGTCGCGTTTGCCCTGCTCCCGCACACCCTGCCCATCGCCGCCGCGCTGCTCTTCGGCACCTGCCTCATCGGCATCTTCGCCGCGGATTACGCCCGCACGATCAAGCCGCTGACCGTTCCGGCGAAACTGGTCGAGTTCCCGCGTCCCGCGCGCCGCGCCCCGGCCTTCGGACTGGCGGCCTGATCACCGACGGTTCGCACTGGAAGACGGTCCGCGCCTCGCGCGGGCCGTTTTTTCGTTTTCAGCGGACCGCCTGCTCGAGGCCGGCGAGGGGAATCTTGCCCTCGTCATGCGTCTTGAGGCGGATGAGGTCGCCGTTGTCGGAGTAGCGCAGTTCGCTCTCCATCCGGTAAAGCGCCTGGTCGGAAACCCCGATGGAGCGGCGCACCATCACGGGATCCTCGATGACAAAGGTCATGTCCATCGTCGTGCTGCCCTGCGCCGGCAGGCCGATCGGCGTCGTGTTTTCCGCATTCCCCACGTAGACGCCGTTGAAATAGAGCTTATGCGTGGAGCCGGAAAAGGCGGCGGCATTCAAGTCCTCGCAGGAGAAACGCACGGTCATGATCGCGCGATTCGGCACATCGGGGTTGTCCATCGGACGGAAACCGACGAGCTTCGCTGACACGCCGCTGACGTGGGGCGGCGTGGAGCAGGCCGGAAAGAGCAGGCAGCAACCGAGCAGGGCGACGACGACGAGGGAAAGGGACTTGAGGGAAGGCATGGGGCCAACCCATGGCATTCGTCCCAAAAAGTGCAAGTCCCGGGGCGGGCGGAGAGCGCTTGCTCAGAACACCGCCAGCGCGCGAGCGCTTTCCAGCGCGATCCAGGCACCCCCGCCAATCAGCGCGACCAACAAGGCCTGGCGGAGCAAGCGGCGGCCCCGCAGGAGGTTGTCGTGGAAGTGCGTGTCGAGGGGCTTGCGGTTGCACTGCACCATGAAGCTCGCGAACCGCGGATTCCGGCAGAGACCCCTCGCGTCATCCATCACCCCCAGCCGGATGGCGGGACGGTGAAAGAGATTCTGGAGGAAGTGCAACATGCCTGCGTATCAGCGAAATTAGGAGTGGTTTTTTCAAGGGGAAACTCGCTAGGGTTTGGCCTTTCACGAATTTTTTCCACGTCCCCATGCACCACTTTCACTACTCCGGCCACAACCTGACCTGCGAATCCGTCGACCTGGCCACCATCGCCAAGCTCTATGGGACGCCGACTTACGTCTACAGCGCGGCCACCATGGCGGACAATTTCCACCGGCTGCAGCGCAATCTCAGCGGCCTCGACCTGCAGATCTGCTACGCGATGAAGGCCAACTCCAACCTGGCCGTGCTGCGGCACTTCGCGAACCTCGGCGCGGGCTTTGACCTCGTCAGCGGCGGCGAACTGCGCCGGGTGTTGGCGGCGGGCGCCCACGTCAAGACCAGCGTGTTCGCCGGCGTCGGCAAGACCGAGGCAGAGATCAAGCTCGCGCTGGAAAACGAGATCTACGCCTTCCACGTGGAAAGCGAGCCGGAGCTCGCCCGCATCAACCACGTCGCCGGCCAGCTGGGCGTGAAGGCGCCCATCGCCATCCGCATCAACCCCGATGTCGACGCCCACACGCACGCGAAGATCACGACCGGCAAGAGCGACAACAAGTTCGGCATCCCGCTCAAGCACGCCGCCGCCGCCTACGAGGCCGCGTCCAAGCTCAAGAATCTCCGCCTCCGCGGCGTGCAGATGCACATTGGCTCGCAGCTCACCGACGTGGCGCCGTTCGTCGAGGCGGTGAAGAAGGTCACGAGCTTCGTCGCCGAGCTGAAGGCCACGTATGGCATCGAGTATTTCTCCATCGGCGGCGGCATGGGCATTGTCTACCGCGACGCGCTGGCGAGCGGCCCGGCGGCCTGGTGGGATGCGCAGCCGGCCGACAAGCGCCCGCTCACGCCGGAGACTTATGGCGCGGCCCTGACGCCCCTGCTGGCGCCGCTTGGCCTCAAAATCCTCCTCGAGCACGGCCGCTTCATGGTGGGCAACGCCGGGGTGCTCCTCGCGCGCGTCGAGCACCTCAAGCGGGGTGCCGGGAAGAATTTCCTGATCGTCGACGCCGCGATGAACGACCTCGTCCGGCCCGCGATGTATGAGTCGTTCCACGAGATCGTGCCCCTGCACCGCGATACCTCGAGGCGCAGCCTGGTGGCGGACATTGTCGGCCCGATCTGCGAAAGCGGCGACTGCTTTGCCAAGGACCGCTCGATCCAGGAGGTGGGCGAGGGCGAGTTGCTCGCGTTCATGAGCGCCGGGGCCTACGGCTACGTCATGGCCAGCCGCTACAACACCCGCGGCATGGCCGCCGAGGTGATGGTCAACGGCAGCGCCTTCGAGCTGATCAACGCCCGCGAGACCTTCGAGCAGATGACCGCAGGCGAGAAAATCCCGGCGTTTCTCAAGTAGGCCGCCGGGGCGGGCGCAAAAATGACGTGCCCAACCCGGCAATCCGTGGTTAACCAAGCGGCATGAAATTCGTGGTCGTGGGCGCCGGCGCCTGGGGCACGGCCTTCGCGCTGCATCTGGCGCGGGCCGGCCAGACGGTCGCGCTCGTCCCACGCCGCGCCGAACAAGCCAAGGCGCTGGCCACGGCGCGCGAGAACGCCGATTACCTACCGGGCGTGCCACTGTCGGCGGGCCTGCAGGTGGATGCCAATTTGAGCGCGGCACTCGTCGGGGCGGAGGTCGTGCTGCTGGCGTGTCCGTCCCAAGCCTTGCGTGAGACCGGCAGCCGCGTCCGGGCGGCGCTGGGGACGACCAAGCCGCACCTCATCGTCAGCTTGGCCAAGGGCCTGGAACTCGGTACGCACCTGCGGCCGTCGCAGGTCATCGCCGAAGTCCTGCCCGGCATGACGGCTGCTTCGCTCACGGGCCCGACCAACGCCGCCGAAGTCGCACACGGCCTGCCCGCGGCGATGGTGCTGGCGGCCCCGGCGGGAACGCCCGCGCTGCAGGAAGTGCAGGCGGCGATCAGCGGCGCCACGTTGCGGGTTTACACGAGCGACGACCTGCCGGGCGTGGAATACGGCGGCAGCCTGAAGAACATCTACGCCATCGCGGCCGGGTGCTGC
This sequence comes from uncultured Opitutia bacterium, assembly GCA_903862955.1. Taxonomy (GTDB): domain Bacteria; phylum Verrucomicrobiota; class Verrucomicrobiia; order Opitutales; family Opitutaceae; genus Opi-474. The sequence continues at coordinate 32,958 of CAIPAH010000030.1, read as the reverse complement.
GACGGGTTGAAGCTGGGCGACAACTCCCGCGCGGCGCTGCTCACGCGCGCGCTGGCGGAGATGGTGCGCGTCGGCGTCGCACTGGGAGCGCGGGCGGAAACGTTTTACGGGCTGAGCGGCTTTGGCGACCTGGTGGCGACGTGTCACGGCGCGTGGAGTCGCAACCGCCAGTTTGGCTACGCCATTGGCGAGGGTCGGGCCGTGGCGGACCTGATGTCCCACCGCAAAACAGTGGTCGAGGGCTATAAGACCACGGCGTCGTTCCACGGACTCTGCCTCGAGCGGAACATCGACGCGCCGATCCTGCGCGAGACGCATGCGATCCTGTTCGAGGGCAAGGTCCCGGCCGCTGCGATCAAGGCGCTGATGACGCGCGGGCTGAAGCGGGAGTAGGGGATTGTGACGCTTTTGTAGGTCGGGCTTTACGCCCGATACTCAGCCGCGCATATCGGGCGTAAAGCCCGACCTACGAAACGCGGCGCTCACGCTTGCGCTGGGCGGATGAAACCATTCTGTTTCCCGCGCCCCATGAGTACCCCCTCTGCTGCTGCGGATGCTGCGCTTGATCGCAAGCACAAGCTGGTCGTCTTCGCATCGTCCCTCGGCACGGTCTTCGAGTGGTACGATTTCTACATCTACGGCACGCTCGCCGCGTTTTTCGGCAAGCTGTTCTTCCCGCCCGGCAATGAGACCGCCGGCTTCCTGTCGAGCCTCGCGCTCTTCGGCGTGGGCTTCTCGGTGCGGCCGTTCGGCGCACTGTTTTTTGGCCGGATTGGTGACCTGATCGGCCGGAAATACACGTTCCTCGTGACCATCATCGTGATGGGCCTGGCGACCGCGCTCGTCGGCGTGCTGCCGACGTATGCCTCGATCGGCTTCTGGGCGCCGGTCATCCTCGTCGTGCTGCGCCTTGCGCAGGGCCTCGCGCTGGGCGGCGAATACGGCGGCGCGGCCACGTATGTCGCCGAGCACGCGCCGCACGGGAAGCGCGGGCTGTTCACGAGCTGGATCCAGCTCACCGCGACGCTCGGTTTTTTCCTGTCGCTGGCGGTGATTTACGTGACGCGCCACACGATGACGCCGGAGAGCTTCGGCGCGTGGGGCTGGCGCGTACCGTTCCTCGTGTCGGTGGTGCTGCTGGCCATCTCGATCTACATCCGGCTTAAGCTCGAGGAGTCGCCGGTGTTCGCCGAGATGAAGGCCCAGGGCCGGACGTCGAAGGCACCGCTGACCGAGAGTTTTGCCCGCTGGGGCAATGCGCGGCTGGTGCTGATCGCGCTGTTCGGCGCGACGGCGGGGCAGGGCGTCGTGTGGTATACGGGCCAGTTTTACGCGCTGTATTTTCTCACCACGACGCTGAAGCTCGACTACGAGAACACCTACCTGCTGATCGGCGCGGCGCTGCTGCTCGGCGCGCCCTTGCTGATCGTGTTCGGTTGGCTCTCCGACCGCGTGGGCCGCAAGTTCATCATGCTCACGGGCTGTCTGCTTGCGGTGCTGACCTACCAGCCGATCTTCCGGAGCCTCACGGTGGCCGCCAACCCGGCGCTGGCCGAGGCGATGGCGCGCACGCCGGTGCAGCTGCACACGGGTGAGTTCCGGGGCATCTGGGACGTGACGCTGGACGCCGCGTCGGACGCCGCCCGCAAGATCGTGGGGATGAAGCACGTTTACTCGGAGACGGACCTGGCGCGGAATTACCTGAACAACCATGGCATCCCGTTCCAGCTGGTGCCCGCTACGACCGGTGCACCGCTGGTGCTGACAGCGGGTGCGATGCGCGTGCAGGGCTTCGACGCGAAGGCCTACGAGGCCGCGCTGGCGCCCGCGAGTTATCCGAAGGCGGCCGATCCGGCGCGGATCGACCGGCTGAAGGTGATCGGGCTGCTGTTCGTGCTGATGAGTTACGTCGCGATGGTCTACGGGCCGATCGCGGCGTTCCTCGTCGAGCTGTTCCCGACCAATATCCGCTACACCTCGATGTCGCTGCCCTATCACATCGGCAACGGCTGGTTCGGTGGCTTCCTGCCACTGATCGCGGCGAGCATCGTGGTCTACACCGGCGACATCTACGCGGGCCTCTGGTATCCGATCGGCGTGGCGGCGATGTCGTGCGTCGTGTGCCTCTTCGTAGTGCACGAGACGAAGGACAACGACATCAACAGCTGACGTCCTGCGGCAGGCCGCAAGCCGGGCTTGCCTGAGGCAATTCCAGTCTGCCTAATGCCCCATTTCGGGAATCAACCCCGGCTTTCGCCCCTCTCCCTCCCATGACCCTGTTCGGCCTGCACTGGATCGACTCCCTCATCCTCATCGCCTACGTCATCGCGATCCTGTTCATCGGCAAGGCGCACTCCGGCGGCGTGAAGGGCGAGAGCGATTTCTTCCTCGGCGGGCGTTCGCTGGGCAAGTGGTTCCAGTTCTTCCTCAGCTTTGGCAACATGACCGACCCGGGTCAGGCCACCACCACGGCCAGCTCGGTGTATCGGCAGGGTGCGGGCGGGGCGTGGCTGGCGCTGATCACGCTCTTCCTCACGCCGTATTACTGGTTCACCAACGTCTGGTTCCGCCGCGTGCGGTTGACGACGATGGCGGATTTGTTTGAGGACCGGTTCGGCCGGCGGTTTCTCGCGACGCTCTACGCCATCACCACCATCCTCATGGCCATCGTCGGCATCGCCGGCGGCAACGTCGTCGCGCTGAAGACCCTGCAGCCGCTCATGACGAAGCCGACCTCGGCCTACACGGTGACGGAGCAGCAGATGGTGGCGGACTACCAGGAATTTGCGGCGCTACGGCACGAGCATTTGGCGCACCCGACGACGCCCACGACCCCGCGCTACGAGCTGCTCAAGGGCTACTATGACCGGGGCGAGCTCCAGCCCTACGTTTCCTATCTCAACCCGGTGGTGTTCTACATCGTGTCGTCGCTGCTGGTGGCGACGTTCGTCATGCTGGGCGGGCTCAAGGCGTCGGCGGTGGTGGACGCGGTGCAAGCCGTGCTGGTGATCACCATTTCGCTCGTCCTGATACCTTTCGGCTTGGCCAAAATCGGCGGCGTGTCGGGCCTGCATGCGAAACTGCCAGCGGCGATGTTCAACGTCTTTGGCGGCGACCACGCCAGCGAATACACGTGGTATTCCATCGGCGCGCTCCTGCTGGTGCAGTTCGTCGGCATCGTGGGCTCGCAGGCCAGCATGACCATCGCGGGCTCGGCCAAGAACGAATATGCCGCCCGCATCGGCGCCGTCACGGGCGGCTTCAGCAAGCGGTTCGTCACGATCGCCTGGTGTTTCTGCGGCCTGATCGCCGTCGCGCTGTTCGGCCCGAACCTGTCCGACCCCGACCAAACCTGGGGCCTGCTCACGCAGGCGCTGCTGCCGGTGGGCCTGATCGGTGTGATGATCGTGGGCATCCTCGGTGGGAAGCTCGCGCTGCTCGGCGCCGGCTCGGTTGTGCTGTCCGGCCTCGTCGTGAAGAACCTCTACGAGCCCGTGTTCCCGGGCCGGACCGAGAAGCACTACATGCTCGTCGCCCGCTTGACCGTGCCGCTGATCCTCGCCCTCGGCATCGGCGTCGCGCTCTACCTGCACAGCGTGATTGCGCTGCTGAAGTTCGCGATCGTCCTGCTGGTGATCTGGGGCGTGCCGATCACGCTGATGTTCCTCTGGCGCCGGCTGACGGAGCTGGCCGTGCGCGTCCAGGTGGTGGCCACGCTAATCTTCGTCGCCGTGATTCCGTGGGGCGTGCCCGCCCTCCCGATGTTGGCCCGGTCGGCCGAGCTGACCGCGATGACGCGCGAGCGCGTGATCACGTTCGAAGCCAAGGCCAGCGCCGCCGACGTCGCGCAGGGCCGCGCCACGCACGAGGGCGAACACATCACGAAGACCCAGCGGATCGAGCCGGTGTCGCTCTATTTCGAGGACGGCGTGGTGCACGTGAACCCGAAGGATCTCAATTCGCCAAAGACGGGCATCGGCCTGTTCCGCGTCGAAGTTTACCTGCTGAAACTTTTGGGCGTCGACGTTGCCGGGTTTGGCCCGGCGGGCCTTTTGACCACGCGCTACGTCGTGGACGCCGCGTTTCCGATCCTGATCCTGGTGGTCGTCAGCCTGCTCACGCTGCCCACGGATCCCGCGCGGGTGGCGCGGTTCTACGTGCGCCTCAAGACGCCCGTGGCGCCCACACTGGAGCAGGACGCGCTCGACGTGGAGCAAGGCTACGCGAACCCGACCCATCTCGACCACATGAAGCTCTTCCCGCATTCGAACTGGGAGTTCACCAAGTGGAACCGGATGGACGCGCTCGGCTTCTTCGGCTGCTGCGCCTTCGTCGGCGTGATCTTGCTCTTCTTCAAGGGGATCCTGGCGCTCGGCGGGTGAGTCTTTTGTAGGGCGGGGTCGCTGACCCTGCCTTTCCAGCCGTCGCCGACGTGGAAATCGGCGACCACCTCAACCCGCAACCGCCGCGAACCGTGGTTGCGCGGCGGCGTGACGGCGGTGGACGTCGAGGTAGATGTCGTCGCAGATTCGGTCGATCGCGGCGCCCTGCGGGAACTTCGCGCTGAAGCCCGGCTGCACCGGGTCGAGGGCGAGTCGCGCGGTGGCGAGGAAGCCCGCGATGAGCTCGCGCGGGTCCTCGTCGCCGACGGAGATGCGGATCGTGGTCGAGGAAATGCCGGCGGCGCGCAGGGCGTCGGGGCCGAGTTCGCTGTGCGACGTGAGCGCGGGGCAGAGGATGACCGTGTTGCTCTGGCCGAGGGACACCATGTGGCCGAACATCGGCGAGAGGCTGTCGAAGAACCGCTCGAAGGCCATCCGATCGAATCCCGCCTGCTCGAGGTGAATGGTGAAGAGCGGCGCGGGCAGGCCGAGGTAGGAGAGCCGGTCGCACACCTCGCGGTTGGGGTCGGAGGGACTGGCGGGGCCGCTCACGTGCACCTGCGGATGCGTCGCAAGCCAGCGGGCGAGGATGACAGTGTTGATGCACTTCTTCAGCATGCGCATCTCCAGCGTTTTCATGCCGGAGAGCACCTCATAGGCCTTGTCCGCGTCGAGGAAGGCGCCCTTCACGTAATATACGTTCCAGAACAGCGTGTGCTCCCAGCCGGGCTCGCCCTTGGGCATGAACATGTCGGCGTTGCGGCCGATGACGACGCCCGCGGTGGTGTTGCCGCTGCCGGCGATGTCCTTGGTGTAGCTGTGGACGACATAATCGGGGCGCGCGGCCGGGTCGGGCTGCTGGAGGGGGCGCGCGAGGAACGGTGTGCCGACGGTGGCGTCGAGGATCACGTTCAGCCCGGCAGCGTGTGCGGCGCGGCACATCGCGGGCACGTCGAGGAAGACGCCGTGGGGATTGCACGGACTCTCGAGAAAAACGTAGATCTCGCGCCCGGCGGCGAGGCGGGCGGCGTATTTCTCGCGGGTGGCGGCGAGGGCGCGCGCGAAGTCGGCGGCGGTGGCACCGTCGAAGAACTCCACGCCGACGTTGAGATTGGATTTTTTGGCGAACCAGTCGTGCAGGAGCTGGTAGGTGCCGCCGTAGACGTTGCGCGAGGCCAGGACGACGTCCTCGTAGCCGACGAGGTGCGAGAGAATGCCGTCGATCGCGGCCATGCCGCTGTTGAAGTTCCACGCCATGTATTCGCCGGACAGGGCGCCCGCCTCGATGTCCACGATGTGGTTGGCGAGCGAGATCGAGGTGGGGTTGAGCAGGCGCGAGTAGATTTCGTGGAGGAACTCCCGGCCCTGGAACGCGTCGTCGATCCACTCGGTGCACGCGAAAATGTAGGTCGCGGTGCGCGTGATCACGGGGTTGGCCGAGAAGATCGCCGCGACGTTGTCGAAGGTCGGGTAGGGGCCCTTCGCGAGCGAGGTGGCCATCGAGTGGCCGAGGCCCTGGTGAACCGCGCGCGTCGGGTTTTGCAGCGTGTCGAGGAGCTTCGCCAACTGGAAGGCGAGGAATTTCTTGGCGTTGAACAGCGCGATGCGATCGGTGCGGGGCAGGCGAGGGAGCTCGCGCGTGGTGGCGTCCCACAGCTCGGTCAGATCGCCGTGCGCGCCGTAGAGTTTTTCCGCCAGCCGCAGCAGCGGCGCGCCGGTGGGCGACGCGGGATCGAGGTGAAAATGCACGAGCTGCTCCTCGGCGAGTTCGCGCAGGGAATGCGCCTGGGTGGTCTTGCGGCGGGGCGAAAGTTGCTTCGCGGCGGGTGCTGGGGTTGGGGTAGTTGGCATGCGGCCACTGTGCCGGAACGCCGGTGTCGCGCAATTCCAACGGATGGGGTTCGCCCGCGATGCGGGCTTGGCGCAGTTGCGCGCCGGCTCCATGCTGAGCGGATGATCTCGCCTGGGCTCGTCTCCGTCACGTTTCGCGCACTTTCCCCGGCGGAGATCGTCGGCCTCGTCCAGCGGGCGGGCTTGCGCGGCATCGAGTGGGGCGGGGACGTCCACGTGCCGCACGGCGATCTCGCCCGCGCCCGCGAAGTTCACGCCCTGACGCAGCAGGCGGGGCTCAGCGTCGCGGCCTACGGCAGCTATTATCGCGCCGCGAAAAGCGAAGCGGACGGCTTGAGCTTCGGGCGGGTGCTGGACACCGCGGTGGAACTCGGCGCACCGCTTATCCGCGTCTGGGCCGGCCCGGTCGCGTCGGCCGCGGCCACTCCGGACGTGCGTGCGCAGGTGGCGGCGGATTTGCGCCGGATTGCCGAGCTGGCGGCGGCGGCCCGTGTGGGCGTGTCGCTGGAGTTTCACAACGGTACGTTGACGGACACGGCCGACTCGACCGTGCAGCTGCTGACCGCGGTCGATCACCCGAACCTGCGGACCTACTGGCAGCCGCCGCTCGCACTGGACACGGACCAGAACCTCCACGACCTCCGCCGGCTGCTGCCGTGGCTGACCCATGTCCACGTCTATCACTGGCGGTCGGTCACCCCGATTGAACGGCTCGCGCTGGAAACGGGCGCGGAGCGCTGGCGATACTTTCTCGACCTCGCGGAAACAGCGCCGGGCGACCGCTATGCGATGCTGGAGTTTGTCGAGGACGACGCGCCGGCGAATTTCCTCCGCGATGCCGCCACGCTGAAGAGCTGGCTCAGGCCTGGAGCGGCAGCGTGAAGTGGTAGGAGGAGATTTTCATCCGCTCCCGGAAATAGAACCGGTGGGCGTCGAAGCGCTGCACGCCGGAATCGAGTTCGAACAGGTCGCAGCGATGCTTCCGCGCCTCCGCGATGAGCCACGTGAGCAGGCGGGCGCCATGGCCGCGCGAGCGGTGGGCAGGATCGCTTACCAGATCGTCCACGTAGAGCGTCGAGCCGGAGAAGAGTTTCTCGTGATAACGATAGCCGGCGACGGCCCGTACGGCGCCAGCCTCCTCGAGGCGGGCCAGGTGGAAGCCCTGCGCCTGCATGCGGCGGACGCGGGTGACGAACTCGGCCTCCACGAGGTGCGGCCGCAGCTGCAGCATCACGGGAAAGCAGCGGAGGATGTCGGTGTCGGATTCAGCGAGGGCGATCAGGATGGAGCTCATGGGATAAATTGGGCGGCGGCGTGCACCAGGGCCCGCGTGAGCGGCGGGACCTCACTGCGCAGGGCGGTGCGCTCGGGTTGGAAGAGCGTACCGACGAAGAACGGATGCACGGCCTCGGGCAATTCCGCAGCGCGGATTTCGCCGTTCTGGTCAAAGGCGGTGAAGCGCAACCCCGCGGCCTCGAGGCGGACGCGATAGGCATCGTTCAGGCCGTAGCGGCAATGGTAGCCCTCGACGGCGGTGTCCCGGCCGTAAATCGCGTGCACCCGGCTGCCGGGAGTGAAGCGCAGCGGGCCGGTTTGCTCCACGAGTGAACAGGCGAGGGCATCGACCACGGATTCGGAGCCGGTGGGGTTGGTTTCGGACGTATCGGCGGCGGTGAGACCCACGACGTCGCGGGCAAACTCGATCAGCATGTGCTGGAAGCCGCCGCAGGAACCGAAGATCGGCCGCCGCGTTTCCCGCGCCCAGCGGATGGCCGCGAGCGCCCCGGCCATGCTGGCGTAGGGACTGGCGGGGGTGACCCAGATCCCGGAGAACCGCGCGAGGTCGCGTGCCGGCTCGCGGATCGCGGTGGTGGGCACCCATTCCCACGACACCGGGCGCTGCTCCACCTGGCCGGCGAGGGCGAGGGCGATGGGGATGGCCTGGTGCGCGATGGCGTCCGGCTTGAAGTCACCGACGAGGGCGATGGCGGTGGACATGTCAGGCTTTCCGCAGCGTGGCGCGGGCGCGCTGCGTTGTGATGATGGCCACGGCCACGATGATGATCGCCGCGGCGAGGAAGGTGCGCGGCCCAACCGGCTCGCCGAGGATCAGCCAGCCGAGGAAAACGGCGACGACCGGGTTGACGTAGGAGTAGGTCGAGACGCGCGCCGGGGTGCTGTGCTTGAGCAGATAAACGTAGGCGGGAAATGCGATGAGCGACCCGGCGACGACAAGGTAGGCCCACGCCAACACCGAGCGCGAGGTGAGCGACGCGAGATGCAGGTCGGCCATTTCGCCGCGGACCAGTCCCACGACAAACATGAGGCTGCCGCCAAGCAGCATCTGGAGCGTGGCGGCGGTCATCGGGTCGGCCGGATTGCGGGCGTGGCGGGAATAGAGCGAGCCGGCGGCCCACGACACGCACGCGACCAGCAGCCCGGCACAGCGCGCCAGGTCGAGCGCCGCGCCACCGGTGCCGCCACCGATCAGCAGCCCGACCCCGGCGAAACCGAGCGCGAGTCCCGCGAAAGTCGCCCACGTCGGACGCAGGCCCTTGGGCAGCATCCAGTCAAACATGACCATGAAGAGCGGGGTGATGGAAATCAGCAGGGTGGTGATCCCCGACGGGATCCGTTGCTCGGCCCACACCACCAGGCCGTTCCCGCCGACGAGCAGCAGCGCGCCGACGACGAGATTGTCGCGCCACTGCCGCGGAGTCGCCGCGGCGCGTCCCTTGAACGCGAGCCAGACATAGAGCAACGCGCCCGCGACCATGAAGCGCACGCCGGCCATCAGGAACGGCGGCAGGGTCTCGACGGCGACGCGAATCGCCAGATACGTGCTACCCCAGATGAGGTAGATCGCGGCGAAGGCGAGAAAGACGCCACTGCGGGGATTGGCGGAGGCCGAGGTCACAAGGGGCGCACAATGTGCGACTCCCGGGCCGGCGCAAATCGGAACGAATTAGGGCGGAAAAAGGCGGTCAGGCCGGCCCCGGCCGTTGATATTCCATGTAGCGCGCCGTCGCGGCGGCTACGGGCTCCCCGAGAATGCGGGCGACGATGTGAAGCGAGACGTCAATGCCCGCGGAGATGCCGGCGGCGGTGAGGATTTTGCCGTTGTCGTGGAAGCGTTTCGAGCCGTCCACGGTGGCCGCGGGGGCCATCTTCCGGAGCAGGTCGAGCAGTTCGTAATGCGTGGTGACGCGAAGGCCGTCGAGCAGGCCGAGTTGGGCGAGGATGAGCGCGCCGCTGCACACCGACAGGACGATTTTGGCATCGCGGGCTTGCTGCCGCAGCCACTCGAGCAGCGCGGGCTGCCGCAGGATGGCACGGGTGCCGAAGCCGCCAGGGATGACCAGGACGTGCGGGCGGGGACAGTTTTCAAGGTGGAAGTCCGGCACGACCTGCAAGCCGTTGCGGGCGCGCAACACGCCCGGCGCGCCAGCGACGGTGAACGTGTGGAACGTCTCATAGCCGCGCAGCTCGTCGGTGACGGCGAAGACCTCGAAGGGTCCGGCGAAATCGAGCACCTCCACGTCGGGAAAAACCAGGATGGCGATATTCTGCTTCATGGTTTGCGCCGGGGGATTTCCTCGTCTCGTGTGCCGGCGATGACACCGGCGGGCAATGCTTTTGCGCAGTTCACGGAGGCGATTCTCACCCGCTATTTTGCCCAGAACGCAGCACCGCTGCCGCCGCTCGCGGATCGCACGGTATTCGTCGCGCAACTGTGGGCGCTCATCGCGGAGCGGGGGTTGCCCAAGCCGCTGGGACCGGCAGAGCGCGGCGAACCGGGCGAGATGTCCGACGAAGAGGTCAACCCGCTGCTCGAGCGCGTGCTGGCGGGCGTGACGCCCGCGGGGCGCGCGGCGCTGGCGGGGCCGGCGAAGCAATTGGTGAAGGCCTGTTTTTATCCGGAGTTCAAAACGTGCCGCGATTCGTTCCGGGAGATCGCGGCGGACGGCACCTGCCGCCGGCAGCAGCTGGAGCGCGTGCGCGGCCGGGTGAGTGGGACGCACTGCGTCGACTGTCCCCATTGGGTCGCGTTGACGCCGGAGCAGCACATGCGGTTTCTCACGCGCAACTGGCGGCCGGAGGGCCTGGCGGAGCTGGCGGCACACCGCGAAGTCTTTCTCCCCGAGGACTTCCGGGCCCTGCGACGCTACCTGCACGGCCTCGCCCGGGTCGGGATATAGTATTGTCACCGTCGGGCGTAGGCCTTGAGTGATGATTCGTGGCCATTCGTGCAGTCATCATCGAGGACGAGGCGGTGTTCCGCCACATGCTCAGCATGGCCTTGAGCCGCATGCGGGGGCTGACGGTCGCCGGTGAGTTTGGCGACGGGCGCACGGGCTTGGAATTCTGCGTGAAGGAGAAACCCGCGCTGCTGGTGCTGGATCTGTTTCTCCCCGGGATGCACGGCCTCGACGTGGTGCGCGAAATGCGCGCGAAGTCCCCGGGCACGCGCATCCTCGTGCTGACCGGCCATCCCGACGGCGACCTGCCCGCGCGGCTGATTGCGCAGGGCGTGCACGGCTTCGTGGACAAGGCCGAGCCGCTGAGCTACGTGCTGCAGGCCATCGAGGTGGTGATGGGCGGCGGGATGTTTTTCGCGACCAACGTGCCCCCGAAAGTCGCCAGCGACGCCGCGGCCGCCGTGGCGAAGCTACCGCTGACGCCGCCGTCCGTGAAGCCCGGTCCCCCTGCGCCCTCGCTGGAAGCCGTGCAGATGCTTTCCGGCCGCGAGATCGAGGTCGTGCAGCTCGTCGCCGAGGGATTCTCGTCGAAGGAAATCGCGTCCCGCCTGAGCCTGAGCGTGCGCACGGTGGAAAAACACCGGGCGAACATCATGGAGAAGATCGGCGTGCGCGAAGTCGCCAGCCTCGTGCGCTGGTGCGTGCAGGCCGGCCTGGTGAAGAACTAGCCCGAATATTTCGCACCTCGGGTGCGAAATATTCGCCCGGTCGGGCCGACACGGTCGGGGCCAGCCGCGACAAGTCGCCCTGCCGCCAGGCGGGTATTTTCAAGAAATCCCCCGGGTAAAATACTCGGGCTAGGCGCCCGACTGCTGGGCGTAAGCCCGCAGCCCCACGGCGTTCCGCTCGAAGTCCTCGAGCGTTGCCTTGATGTCGTCGGGGGTGATGTCGGCGGCGGTGTGCGTGAGCCGGTTTTCCAGCTCGGCCATGCGCGTGGACAAGTCGATCGCGCCCACGATGCGCGAGCTGCTCTTCAAGCTATGGGCGGCGCGTTTGCGTTCCTCGCGGTCGGCAGATTTCAGGTCGTGCAGGACGGACTCAAAGCTGCTCAAAAACATCTCCGCGAGCTCCCGGGCGGAATCCTCCCCCAATGTGGACGCCAGTTCCGCGATGGCGCTGTTGGGTGGCGGTACGGCAGGCATGGGGTCTCAGGCTAGGTCAGGCCACGGGCAAACTGCAATCCCTCCCGCAAGCCTGCGCCCGGCGGCATCAACGGGCGCGGGTCGGGGCGTAGCGGGCGAGGGCGGGACCGCTGAGCCGGCAGGTTGTCCACTCGGTTTTGCGCACGGCGCCGATCGATTCGTAAAAGTCGATCGCGGGCTGGTTCCAGTCGAGGACGCTCCATTCCATCCGGCCGCAGCCGCGTTGGTTGGCAAGGGCCGCGAGGTGCAGCAGCAGAGCTTTGCCGATGCCGCGGCCGCGCCACTCCGGCTCCACGAACAGGTCCTCGAGATACAGGCCGGGACGGGCGAGGAAGGTGGAGTAATTCGTGAAAAAAATGGCAAAACCCGCGGGTGCGCCGTTTTCCGCAAAGGCGAGCACGCACTCCGCGGCGGGGCGCGGACCGAAGAGCGTGGCGGCGAGGGTCGCCTCGGTCGCCTCGACCTCGGGGAGGAGCTTTTCATAGGCGGCGAGGCCGCGGATGAAGCGCAGAATCAACGGGACGTCGGCCGCCGTGGCGGGTCGGATCTGGTGGGGCATGGCAGGCCTCAGGCCGGCGCAGCACGCGAGAAAGTCAAGCGGGCGGGGGGATTGTCCCTCGACAAAAAATGCCCTCCCCGGCTAGGGTGAAGGGGTCCTGCTTGAAGCCGTCATGAAGCGCCCGCTGACGCTATTCTTCGTCCTTTTGCTGGTGGCATTCCGCGCTGGCGCGGCGCCGGTGGCGGAGGCGCGCGAACCCGGCAACTGGTCCTCGCTGGGACTGGAGGTCGGCGTGGACATCCTCGCGGTGACGGCGGTGGTCGCGCTGATCCTCTACCTGCGCACTTTGCTGCAGCGGCGCACGGTCGAGCTGCGCGCGTCGGAGGAGCAATTCCGCGACCTGTTCGAAAACGCGGTTGAGGGCATCTACAAGAACCCGCCCGAGGGCGGCTTCCAACTGGCCAACCCGGCGATGGCGCGGATCCTCGGTTATCGCAGCGCGGAGGAACTGCTGGCCCTGCCGCCGGGCAAGGTGGCGGCGTGCTACGCGTCGCCGACGCGGCGCGAGGAGTTTTTCCAGCTCTTGGATTCCGGGATGGACCGGATCACGGACTTCGAGTCGGAGGTTGTGCGGCCTGATGGCTCACGGATCTGGATCTCGGAAAATGTGCGCGCCGTCCGCGACTCCGAGGGCCGCCTGCTTTACGTGCAAGGGCTGGTGACGGACATCACCGCGCGCAAACGGGCGGAGGTGGCGCTGCGGGAGAGCGAGGATCGGTGGCGGCTGGCCGTGCTGGGGCTCGATTCCGGCATCTGGGAAAACAACCTCGCGACGGGCGAGAGTTTCTATTCGGACCGCAGCAAGGAGATCCTGGGCTTCGCACCGCACGAGTTGTCCAGCCGGCGGGAGGACTGGATCCCGCGCATCCATCCCGACGACGTCCACCTCGGCCGCCACGCGATGGGCGAGCACGTGGCGGGGCGCCAGCCGTATTACCACGTCGAGCACCGCATGCGCTGCAAGGACGGCACCTACAAATGGATCCTCTCGCGCGGCAAGGCCCAGCTCAACGAGGCGGGCGAGGTGGTGCGCGTCGTAGGCGTCCACACGGACATCAGCGAGAGCAAGCACAGCGAGCGCGCGCTGCGGGAGAGCGAGAAGCGCTACCGCCGGCTGTTCCTGTCGCACCCGTATCCGATGTGGATTTACGACCGCGAAACCCTGCGGTTCCTCGCGGTCAACGACGCGGCGATGGCGTTCTACGGCTACACGCGCGAGGAATTCGAGCGGATGACGCTGAAGGACATCCGCCCCGAGGAGGAAGTGAGGGACCTCGAGATCGGCGTGCGCGGCATGCGGCAGGGACCGAACCAGCTCGGCGTCTACACGCATCGGAGCAAGGACGGGCGCCAGGTCCGCGTGGAGATCACCACGCTGGTTTTCACCGACCAGGGCCGCGAGCAGGTGCTGAGCATCGCCAAGGACCTGACCGAGCACGAGCGCGCCCTGATGGCGTTGCGGGAAAGCGAGTCGCGCTACCGACTGCTGTTCGAGAATTCCCCGATCGAAATCGTTGAATACGACTATCGCTCCACCATCGAGTGGATGGAGGGGCTGCGCCGCGAAGGCGTGACGGACCTGTCGGCCTGGGCCGATGCGCACCCCGAGGAAATGGCCGCCGCCATGAGTAACGTGAAGATCCTCGGCATAAATGCTGCGGCGTTGCGCATGATCGGGGCCAAGACGGTGGAGGAAGTGACCATCAATCTCGGACAAATCGTGTCGCCTGAAGCGTGGGCCCAGCGCCGCCAATCCTTCCTCGCGGCGTGGAACGGCATCAACGAGTCCGAAGGCGAAATGACGCTGTTCGGCTTGGATGGCGCGCCCCACCTCGTTTATTCGCACTGGTGGGTGCCCATCGTGGACGGCAAGCCCTACTACGAGCGCACGCCGAACGCGCTGCTGGATCTCACCGAGACCAAGGCGGCGGAACTCGAGTTGGCCGCGGAACGCGAGCGGCTGGCCGTGACGCTGAGTGCCATGGCCGAGGGCGTGGTCACGACCGACGCCGAGGGGCAGGTGCGCTTCATCAACAAGGCGGCCTGCGCCATCACCGGCTGGACGTCCGGTGCGTCCACCGGGCACCGCATCGGCGAGGTCTGCACGCTGCGCCACGAAAAAACCGGTGCGGTGGTCGCGCCGCCGGTGGCCGCCGCCTTGGCCGCGGGCCGGGTGGTGGACCTGCCACCGCAAACGGCGTTGCTGCGCCGCATCGGTGGGCGCGTGCTCGTCGAGGGTTGCTGCGCGCCGATCCGCGATGCGGACGGGAAAGGCTTGGGCGCGGTGCTGGTCTTGCGGGACGTGACGGAGCGCACGCGGCTGGAGGCCGAGCTGCAGCGCGCGTCCAAGCTCGAGTCGGTCGGCATCCTGGCCGGCGGCATCGCCCACGATTTCAACAACATCCTCGCCATCGTCATGGGCAACCTGACGCTGGCCCAGCTCGACGCCGGCACCAGCTCCGCGGCGATGCGCTGGCTGAAGGAAGCCGAGCGCGGGGCGTTCCGCGCGCGCGACCTCACGCAGCAGCTGCTCACGTTTGCGAAGGGCGGCGACCCGGTGCGCACGGCGGTGGCGCTGCCCGAGATCGTGCGCGAGGCCGCGAAGTTCGCGCTGCACGGGTCGACCGTGCGCGGCGAATTTGAGATCGCGGACGACCTGTGGGCTGCCGACGTGGATGGCGGGCAGATCGGGCAGGTGGTGCAGAATCTCGTGATCAATGCGATGCAGGCGATGCACGGTGGCGGCAGCATCCGCATCACGTTGCACAACGAGGAACTCGGGGCCGACACAGTCACGCCGCTGACCGCGGGCCGCTACCTGAAACTGTCCATCGCCGACACGGGCAGCGGCATCCGGCCCGAGAACCTGGCGCGCATCTTCGAGCCGTATTTCACCACGAAGGAGCAGGGCAGCGGGCTCGGCCTGGCGACGGTTTATTCGATCATCCGCAAGCACCACGGCCACGTGAGGGTCGAGTCGGAGCTCGGCAAGGGCACGACGTTCCACATGTGGCTGGCCGCGGCCAAGCAGGCGCCGGTCACGCTGGAGGCGAGCCGTTCGCCGTTCGAGGCGATGACGGGCCGCATCCTGTTCATGGACGACGAGGAGCCGATCCGCCAGATGGTGGACACGCTGCTGGTCCGGCTGGGCCTGTCGGTCAAGACTGTCGCCGATGGTGCCGAGCTGGTGCGGGAATATGCCGCGGCGCGCAGCGCGGGGCACCCGTATGACTTGGTGATGATGGACCTGACGGTGCCGGGCGCGATGGGCGGACGCGAGGCGATGCAGGAGTTGCGGAAACTGGATCCGATGGTGCGTGCGGTGGTGTCCAGCGGCTACTCGGGCGACCCGGTGCTCGCGAATTTCCGCGAGCATGGGTTCTGCGGCATCGTGCCAAAGCCCTACCGCGTCGCCGACCTCACGAAGGTGCTCCGGTCGGCACTGGCGGGAAAGTGAAGCCGGAGCCCGACCAATCTGGGTTTAGCCGGAAGCCCCGCCTTCGCCAAGGCTATGGCGGGCAAGCATGAAGCCATGAGGTTCGGCGCCTCGTTTCGTGGCTTCCTGGCTTCCGGCTTCAAAAAATCCGATGCCGGACGATCCGAACCTTCCGGCTCAGGCCTTGTCCCACGCCTTCAGCTGCTCGATGCAGCGGCGGACGCTTTCCATCGGTGCGTGGTTATACCACTCCTGCTCGACGACATACCACTCGACGGCGCCGATGGACTCGGCCGTGGCGAAGACCTTGGTGAAATCCACCGGCCCGAGGCCGATTTCCTTGGCATCCTTCAAGTGCAACAGGCGCACGCGGGCGCCGTGGTCGCGGAGGAATTTTTCCGGCGGGACGCCGCCCACGTGGGCCCAATACACGTCGAGCTCGGCGCTGAGATCCCGCGGCGCGGCGGCGGACAGCAGCCACTCGAAGGCGGGCCGGCCCTCGACGATCGCCAGCTCGGCGGCGTGATTGTGGAAGCTCAGCTTCAGGCCGAAAGCCCTGAGCTTGGCGCCAATCTCGCCGAGCTCCTCGCCGATGCGCGAGCAGGAGGCGGCGGAAAGATACTGGCCGGGAAACCACCACGGGCAGATCACCTCGCGCGTGCCGAGCAGCAGCGAGTCGTTGACGACGGTGTCGAAGTCCCCGCGCAGGGCGTTGATCCCGAAATGCGCGCCGGACACTTTCAAGCCGGCCGCGTCGAGCGCGGCCTTGGCGCCCTTGGCGTCGAGATTGCCGTAACCGGCGAGTTCCACCCCAGTGTAGCCCATCTTGGCCACGGCGGCGACGGTGCCGGCAAAGTCGGTCGCGGTATCACCGCGCACGGAATAAAGCTGCAGGGCCACGGGGATCTTTTTCATGGGAAAGATGCCCGGGATTTCGCGCCCCGCCGGAGGGAAGTCAACCGCCGGTTCCGCCGAGCGGCTCGAGTGTCACGCGAATCCCGTCGGGATCGCTGAGTAACTTTTGGACCTTCGTCCGGCTCGTGGCGGCCACGAAGCCGGCGAGGCCGACAAGCGGCCTGGTGCCGCGCGGCTGGGGCGAGCCCCAAGTGTTGATGGCCACATGGTGGTGGTAGCCGTCGGCGGCCATGAACACCGCGCCGGGATAGTCGTCTTGGCGAACCTCGAGCCCGAGTTCGCTCGTGTAGAATTTCCGGGCGGGTTCGAGCGCACTGACGGAAAGGTGCAAATGGCCGAAGGTGGCCTCGCCGAGCGGCGCGGCGGGCGGGGGCACGGGCAGTTCGCGCAGCAGGGCGCGGTGATCGAGGGCGCGGGTGACCATCGCGACGCGGTCGCCGGCCATCGGCCATTCGGCACGGGGACGGTCGCGGTAGATTTCCAGGCCATTGCCATCCGGGTCGGCGAGGTAAATGGCCTCGCTGACGCCGTGGTCGGAGAGGCCCTCGATGGGTTGACGCAGCTCGATCAGCCGCGCGAGCACGGCGGCGAGCGCTGGGCGGCTGGGCACGAGCAGTGCGATGTGGAACAGGCCGGCGGTGCGTTCCGTGGGTTCCACCGCGTCAGGATCCTCGGTGAACGTAATGACCGCGGGGGACGTCGCGGAAAAATGCAGCGTGAGCGTGTGGGCGTCGGGCTGGCGGGCGACCAGCCCGAGGGCGTCGCGATAGAACGGCAGGACCGCTTCGATCTTCCGGGTGACAAGCGCGACGGAGCGCAGGGCGAAGGTGGAGGACATCCCTGGAAGATGGTGCAGCCCCCGGGCGGTGGCAAATCGCGTGGCGCGATTCAGTGCGCGGAATCGAGGTCGCCCGGCTTGAGCATGGCCTGGAAGAGCGCCTTGTTGGCCGCTTTCATGTAGGCCTCCTTTGCCTCGATGGTGCCGTCCTTGACGCGCGCCATGAGGCTCTGGTCCATCGTGATCATGCCGTCGTTGGCGCCGCCCTCGATGATGGCGCGGATGTTGGCGATCTGGCCGGTGCGGATGGTGTTGGGCAGCGCCTCGTGCGTGAGCAGGATCTCGTGCACGGCGCAGCGGCCCTTGGGGATGGCCTTGCAGAGGAGCTGGGAAACGACGCCGGCGAGGCAGCTCGAGAGCATGACGCGGACCTGGTTCTGTTCCTCGGCGGGGAAGGTGTTGATGATGCGGACGACGGTCTTTTGGGCGTTGTTGGTGTGCAGCGTGCCGAAGACGAGCATGCCCATCGAGGCGCAGCCGAGGGCGAGCTTGATGGTTTCCATCTCGCGCATTTCGCCGAGGAGGACGATGTCGGGGTCGTGGCGCATGGCGCCTTTCAGCGCGGCGGCGAACGAACTCGTGTGCTCGCCGACCTCGCGGTGGATGATGGTCGACTGCTTGGCGGTGTGAACGAACTCGATCGGGTCCTCGATCGTGATGATGTGCTTGGCGGAGTTCGTGTTGATGTAGTCGATCATCGCCGCGAGCGTGGTCGACTTGCCTGAGCCGGTGGGGCCGGTGACGACGACGAGGCCCTCATTGAGGTTGCAGAGCTTCTTGAGGGACTCGGGCAGCTTGAGGTCCTCGAACGAGCGGATCTTGACAGGAATCTGGCGGAAGACCGCGGCCTGGCCCCAGTGGTTGTAGAGGAAGTTGCCGCGGAAGCGCGCGACGCCGGGGATCTCGTGGGCGAGGTCGAGGTCCTTGCGCTCGAGGAAGTCCTCCCACTTGTGATCCGAGACGACCTGGCGGAGCATTTTTTCCATTCCCGCGGCATCGAGGGGTTCCGGGGCGATGGGTTTCAACGTGCCAGCGATGCGGGCCTTCGGAGGCAGGCCGACGGTGAGGTGGAGGTCGGACCCGCCCTGGTCGAGCATGGTGCGGAGAAGTTGGTCGACGATGGCCATGGTCAGATGATGCGCGCCCGCAGCGTGCGGTTGGTGATGTTGGTCAGCGCCGTGTCCGTGGAGATCTTTTGCTCCTGCCAGAGGCGGAAAATGACATTGTCCATGAGGCACATGCCCTCGCGCACGCCGGTTTCCATGGTGTTGCGCAGGCCCTGGGACTTGCCCTCGCGGATGAGGTTTTGCACCGCGGTGTTGTTGATGAGGATCTCGCACGCGAGCGTGATGCCGCCCTTGACGTCGGGCAGCAGGCGCTGGCACACGACGCCGCGGAGGCTCTCGGCGACGCTGGCGCGGATCTGCATCAACTGGCCGGGCGGGAAAACGTCCAGCACGCGGTTGAGCGTCGTGGCGGCGTCGCTGGTGTGCATCGTGCCGATGACCAGGTGGCCGGTTTCCGAGGCAGTGATGGCCATCTCGATGGTCTCGAGGTCACGAAGTTCGCCGATGACGATGATGTCCGGGTCCTCGCGGAGCGCGCCCTTCAGCGCCGAGGCGAAGGATTTCGTGTGCTCGCCGATTTCGCGCTGGGTGACGTTGCAGCCCTTGGCGGCCTGGACGACCTCGATGGGATCCTCGACGGTGATGATGTGGTCGGTGCGCGTCTCGTTGAGATAGGCGACCATCGCCGCGAGGGTGGTGGTCTTGCCGGAACCCACGGGGCCGGTGATGAGGATCAGGCCGTTGTGATAGGACAGCAGCTTCTTGAGGGTCTCGAGGTGCTCGGCGTAGCCCAGGTCGCCCAGCGTGCGGACCTTGTCGGGCACCATGCGGTAGGAACCCGCGGCGCCGCTCTTGTGAAAGAGCAGGTTCACGCGATACCGGTCGGCGCCGCCGAGGGCCAGGGCGAAGTCGTAGTCCTTGCGCTCGAGGAAAATCTTCCGCTGCCCCTCGGACAGCAGGACGGTGTTGAGCCGCAGGGCGTCCTCGGCTGTCAGCACGTAATCGGAAAGGAACGCGAGCTGGCGGTTTTTGCGGACGAACGGCCGGGAGTTGGTCGAAAGGTGCAGGTCGCTCGCGCCGTAGTCCGCGGTCTGCCGGAGCAGCCCGCGAAAGGCCGAGGCGAGGCTGGCGTCGTCGAGCATCCCGATCGTATCGAATGAAAACTTCGGGGCGGGGCCCGTCGCGAGGTTCTTCTTCGTTTCGCCGCCGGGCACGGGCTTGGCCACGAACGGCGCCTCGGTGCCACTGCCCACGAACGGATCATCGGCTGGCGGGCCTTTTTGGGCCTTGGCCATCGCGAGACCGGCGACCTTCTCGAGCGTATCGACGTCCTCGACGTAGCCGTCGTCGATCAGCCGCTGCGCGAAATCGCCGATGCCGGCGTCCTCACCCACGGCGGTGCGCACGACAAGGCAATGTTCGCGGCTGAACAGGCCCTGATCGAGACCCAGTCGAACCAGCCAGAGGATATCGGCATTCATGCAGGTGAAGTAGGGATGGCCGAGCAAGATAGGCAACCCGCCAGCGACAAGCCAAGCGCGAAGGGCGGTTGCCCGGGAGTCTTTGGTGACGAGGCGCTTTCGTTGCTGGTGCTGGACCGGATCAAGGCGGAGCTCTGACCCGGCCGGCGCGGGTTTCCGGATTGCAATAGGGTGGGGCTCAGCGAGACTGAACCCTTTAACTCCTGACAATGCTCAAGAAAATCCTGGCGAAGCTCCGCGCGACGATGTCGCCCGCCAAAGCCGCCCATCCCGCTCCCGCTTCCGGCGGCAAACCAGCTTCCTCGTCCAAAGCCCACTCCAGCCCGCGCCCCGAGCGCAGCGGCGGTTCCCGGCCCCACCCCGGTTCGGCCCATTCCTCGGGCGGCCAGGATGCACGTCCGCGCCGCGATGACCGCGGCCCCCGGCAGGAGTTCGGCCCGCGTCAGGACGGCGACGGCCGCGGCCGGCGCAGCGGCGGTCAGGGCGGTTCTTCGCATGGCGGCAGTCACAGTGGTGGCCAAGGTGCCTCGCACGGCGGCCGCGGCGGCCTGCACTCGCGTTCCAGCGGCGGTCATGCCGGCCACGCCGGGCACGGCGAACGCGAGCGGCCGATGATCGACAAGACTTTTGACCACCCGCGCTCGGCGCCGGTGAAGCCGGCGGTGAAGGTGGACATCCCGAAGATGGACACGGAGTTCACCAAGCTCGGCTTGAGCGACGAGCTCGCCTTTGCGGTGCAGGAAATGGGCTACGTCACGCCCACGCCGATCCAGGTGCAGGCGATCCCGGTCGTGCTCAAGGGCGGCGACGTCATCGGCTCCGCGCAAACCGGCACCGGCAAGACGGCGGCGTTTGCGCTGCCGATCATCCAGCGGCTGGGCACCCACGGCAAGCTGCGCTGCCTCATCCTCGAGCCGACGCGCGAGCTTGCGCTGCAGGTTGAGGAGGCGTTCCAGAAATTCGCCAAGTTCACCGACCTCAACGTCACGATCGTCTATGGTGGCGTGGGTTACGGCAAACAGCTCGAGGACCTGAAGCGCGGCATGGACATCCTGGCGGCGACGCCGGGCCGCCTGCTCGACCACATGGAGCAGGGCAACGTGTCGTTGAAGGATGTGGACATCCTCGTGCTCGACGAAGTGGACCGCATGCTCGACATGGGCTTCCTGCCGGATGTGAAGCGGATCGTCCAAAAGACGCCCGCGACGCGCCAGACGCTCTTTTTCACGGCCACGCTGCCCCCGGAGATCGCATCGCTCGCCGCCTGGGCGCTGCGCGATCCGGTGAAGGTGGAGATCGGCCGCCAGCGTTCGCCGGCGGAAACGGTGTCGCACGCGTTCTATCCGGTGGTGGCCTCGCAGAAGTTCGACCTGTTGCAGCTGCTGCTGGAGCAGACGGAATTCAAGAGCCTGCTGATCTTTTCCCGCACACGCATGGGCGCGGACCGCATCGCACACCGCCTGCAGGCCAAGGGCCACACGGTGGCGGTGATGCATTCCGACCGCAGCCAGCGCGAGCGCATCGAGGCGCTGGACGGCTTCAAGAGCGGCAAGTTCGAGGTGCTGGTCGCCACGGACATCGCGGCGCGCGGCCTGGACATCGCCGGCGTGTCGCACGTGGTGAACTACGACGTGCCGGAGAATCCCGAGGATTACGTGCACCGCATCGGCCGCACCGGCCGGGCGCACAACACCGGCGACGCGTTCACCCTCGTGACCGAGGATGACGTGCGCGATGCGCGCTCGATCGAGCGTTACATGGGCCTCGCGGTGGAGCGGAAGAAGATCGAGGGCTTCCCCTACATTTACTCGGCGCTCTTTGACGAGAAGGCGCTCGCGGACGAGGTGGCGGCCACGGCCAAGCCCACCAGCCGGCTACACCGCGGCGCGCGCCGCTGAGCGGCTGCGCATATTTTGTCGCGGTTTTTCCTGTCAGCAGCCCGCTCGGGACTTGTGCGTCGACAAGTTTCCCTCTTGGGTGCGGGCATGAGTACCCTCGTCGGTAAATCCGCTCCACTTTTCAACGCCAACGCTGTCGTCAACGGTGAGGTCGTCAGCGACTTCTCCCTGACGCGCTATCTCGGCAAGCAATACGTGGTGTTCTTCTTCTACCCGAAGGATTTCACGTTCGTCTGCCCCAGCGAGTTACACGCGTTCCAGGCCGCGTTGCCGGACTTTCAGGCGCTCAATACTGCCGTGGTGGCCTGCTCGACGGACACGGAGCAGTCGCACTGGGGCTGGCTGCAGGTCCCGAAGGACCGGGGCGGCATCAAGGGCGTGACCTATCCGCTCGTGGCCGACACGAACAAGACCATCTCCTCCGCCTACGGCGTGCTCGCGGGCGAACTGCAGGCCGGCGCGACCCCGGGTGCGCCCTTCACGGCGACGGGCGAGCTGATTGCCTATCGCGGCCTGTTCCTGATCGACCTCAAGGGCAAGGTGCGCCACGCGCTGGTGAACGACCTGCCGCTCGGCCGCAATGTCGAGGAGGCGGTCCGCATGGTGGACGCCCTGCAGTTCGTCGAGAAATACGGCGAGGTCTGCCCCGCCAACTGGAGCCGGGGCAAGCGCGGCATGAAGGCGACCAACGCCGGCGTGGCCGAGTATCTCGCGGTCAGCTGAGTCGGTTCGTTGTGCGACCCGGTCCGGCGGATGCCGGCCGGGCCTTTTCCGCTTCGCCGCCGTGGCGTCGGCTGCGGCGCGTTGGGGGCTTCCGGGTGGAGGCGCGGCGGCGCTGCCGGCCTTGACGGACTCAGTCCGGAGGAATGGAATACCTCTGAACGCGCGTGACGGCCGCAAGCCGCGTGCGGGTCGGCCAAATCCACTCCTCCGTTTGCGGCGGCCCCTCCGGGGGCCATGGTGGTTTCCTCGGCAGGAATTTAAACCCACATCCCCGCATACGACTGGAGAAAATTATGGACGCACCACATTCCGACACGGGCAGCGGCAAATGCCCATTTCCCCATCTGCACGGCGCCTCTCCCCAACTGGGCACGGTCGGCGGCCGCACGAACCGCGACTGGTGGCCGAATCAGCTGAACCTGAAAATGCTGCACCAGAACTCGAACCTGTCCGACCCGCTCGGCGGGGGTTTTGATTACGCGGCGGAATTCAAAAAGCTCGATTTGGCGGCGCTCAAGAAGGATCTCTACGCGCTGATGACGGACTCGCAGGAGTGGTGGCCGGCGGACTTCGGTCACTATGGCCCGTTCTTCATCCGCATGGCCTGGCACAGCGCGGGCACGTATCGCACCTTCGACGGCCGCGGCGGCGCGGGCGCGGGCCAGCAGCGATTTGCGCCGCTCAACAGCTGGCCGGACAACGCCAACCTCGACAAGGCCCGCCGCCTGCTCTGGCCCATCAAGCAGAAATACGGCCAGAAGATCTCGTGGGCCGACCTCATGATTCTCACCGGCAACTGCGCGCTCGAATCGATGGGTTTCAAGACCTTCGGTTTCGGCGGTGGCCGCCCGGACGTCTGGGAGCCGGAGGACAATGTTTACTGGGGCGCGGAGGACAAGTGGCTCGGCGATGCCCGCTACAAGGGCGACCGCGAGCTCGAGGCTCCCCTCGGTGCGGTGCAGATGGGCCTGATCTACGTCAATCCGCAGGGCCCGAACGGCAATCCCGACCCGGTGGCGGCCGCCCGCGACATTCGCGAGACCTTTGCCCGCATGGCGATGAACGACGAGGAAACCGTCGCGCTCATCGCCGGCGGCCACACGTTCGGCAAGACGCACGGCGCGGCCCCGGAGTCGCACGTCGGGCGTGAACCCGAGGGCGCCGACATCACCGAGCAGGGCCTCGGCTGGACCAACAGCCACGGCACAGGCAAGGGCGCCTTCGCGATCACGAGCGGCCTCGAGGTCACGTGGACGACCACGCCCACCAAGTGGAGCAACAACTTCTTCGAAAACCTGTTCGGTTACGAGTGGGAGCTATCGAAGAGCCCCGCCGGCGCGCACCAATGGGTCGCGAAGAACGGCAAGAAGACGATTCCCGATGCTTACGATGCGTCGAAAAAGCACCTGCCCACGATGCTGACGACGGACCTCTCGCTGCGGTTCGACCCGGCGTACGAGAAAATCTCCCGGCGCTTCCTCCAGCACCCCGAGCAATTCGCCGACGCGTTCGCCCGCGCGTGGTTCAAGCTGACGCACCGCGACATGGGTCCGAAGGTGCGTTACCTCGGCGCTGAGGTGCCGAAGGTCGACCTCATCTGGCAGGATCCCGTCCCGCCGGTCACCAACCCCCTGGTCAACGCGCAGGATGTGGCCGCGCTCAAGGGCAAGATTCTCGCCGCCGGGCTCTCGATCCCCGAGCTGGTTTCGACGGCGTGGGCTTCGGCCTCGACGTTCCGCGGGTCCGACAAGCGCGGTGGCGCCAACGGCGCCCGCGTCCGCTTGGCGCCGCAGAAGGACTGGGAGGTCAACCAACCCGCGCGCCTGGCCAAGGTGCTCAAGGCGCTCGAGGGAGTCCAAAAGGACTTCAACGCCTCGGCACCCGGCGGCCGCAAGGTGTCGCTGGCCGATCTCATCGTCCTCGGCGGCAACGCCGCGATCGAACAGGCGGCCAAGAAGGGCGGGCACGCGGTGGAGGTTCCCTTCACGCCCGGCCGCACCGACGCGACGGCGGAGCAGACCGACACCGAGTCGTTCAAGGTGCTGGAGCCGATCGCGGACGGTTTCCGCAACTACCTCAAGCCGAAGTCGGCGCTGCCGGCCGAGCGATACCTCGTCGACAAGGCCAACCTGCTGACCCTCACCGCGCCCGAAATGACGGTGCTGGTCGGCGGCCTGCGCGTGTTGAACGCCAACTACGGCAAGTCCCAGCACGGCGTGTTCACCTCGCGTCCCGAAACACTCACGAACGACTTCTTCGTGAACCTGCTCGACATGCGCCACGTGGTTAAGGCCGTGACGGAGACCGAGGGGCTGTTCGAGGTGCGCGACCGCGCCACGGGCGACGTGAAGTGGACGGCCACGCGCGTCGACCTCGTGTTCGGCTCGAACTCTCAGTTGCGCGCCTTCGCCGAGGTTTATGCCTCGAGCGACGCGTCGGCGAAGTTCGTGCAGGACTTCGTGGCGGCGTGGACGAAAGTGATGAACGCCGACCGCTTCGACCTGGCCTGAGTTATTCCCGCTCGTTTCCTCGGCGCCCCGCAGCGGTCATCGCGGCGGGGCGCTTTTTTTTTGCGCCGTCCGTGACGGGCGGGCTTCTTGACGCGCTCATCGGGCTCTCCGTAGTGTGCGCGACCTCCCCATGTCTTTCAAAATCACCTTCATTGGCGCCGGCTCGATCGGCTTCACCCGCCGCCTGCTCGCCGACCTGCTCGCCGTGCCGGAGTTCGCGAACGTCGAGTTCGCCTTCACCGACATCAACGCCCGGAACCTGAAAATGGTGACGGAGCTGTGCCGGCAGGACATCGCCGCCAACGGGCTCACGACGAAAATCACCGCGACGACGAATCGCCGCGACGCGCTCCGCGGGGCCAAATACATCTTTACGGTGGTGCGCATCGGCGGGTTGGAGGCATTCGCGACCGACGTGGACATCCCGCTGAAATACGGCGTGGACCAGTGCGTGGGCGACACGCTCTGCGCGGGCGGCATCATGTATGCGCAGCGCGGCATCTCGGCGCTGCTGGAGTTCTGTCAGGACATCCGCGAAATCGCCGCGCCGGACTGCCTGCTGCTGAACTACGCCAACCCGATGGCGATGATGACCTGGGCCGTGAACAAATACGGCGGCGTCCGCTGCGTGGGCCTCTGCCACGGCGTGCAGCACGGGCATTTCCAGATCGCGGAGGTCCTCGGCAGGAAGAAGAGCGAGGTGGACATCATCTGCGCCGGCATCAACCACCAGACGTGGTTCATCTCGGTGAAGACCGGCGGCAAGGAACGCACGCCGGAGCTGCTGGCGGCGTTCGAGAAGCACGCGGTGTATCCGCAGGAGGAAAAGGTCCGCATCGATATGCTGCGGCGCTTCGGCTACTACTCGACCGAGTCGAACGGCCACCTCAGCGAATACGTGCCGTGGTATCGCAAGCGCACGAACGAGATCAAGCGGTGGAGCAACATGAACGTCTGGATCGGCGGCGAGACGGGCGGTTACCTCCGCGTCTGCACCGAGGGCCGGAACTGGTTCGAGGCGGAATTCGGCGGCAAGAAGAAGCCCGAACCCCTCAAATACACCCAGGAAGGCCGCAGCGAGGAGCACGGCAGCCGCATCCTCGAGGCGCTCGAGACCGGCCGCGTTTACCGCGGGCACTTCAACCTGCCGAACCGCGGCACGATCAGCAATCTCCCGGAGGACGCCATCATCGAGGCGCCCGGCTTCGTGGACCGCCACGGCATCAACATGATCCAGGTGGGCGACCTGCCGCTCGGCTGCGCCGCGGTGTGTAACGCGTCGATCTCGGTCCAGCGCCTCGGCGTCGAGGCGGCCGTGGCCGGCGACGACACGCTGCTGCGCCAGGCCTTCATGATGGACCCGCTTACCGGGGCCGTCTGCAACCCGCCCGAGATCTGGCAGATGGTGGACGAAATGCTCGTGGCCCAGGCGCCATGGCTGCCGCGTTACAAACGCGCCATCGCCGCCGCCAAAAAACGCCTCGCCAAGGGCCCGCTGATCAAGACCAAGGTCACCCGCGGCGCCGCGCGCCTGAAGACCCGTTCCTTGGCCGAGCTGAAGCGCCTCGAGAAGCAGAACCCCCGCGCCGGGCATTAAGTCAGTTCGCCCGCGAAGCACGCAAATCCGCGCGAATCCGATGTGGGGCGGATCACCGGGCCCCGCCTAGTCTCTGCAAACCCATCCGCGGGCCAGCCCGGAATAAATCCCGCTTGAACTATATTCCTTAATAGGTATATGGTTTGGCCATGAAGCTGGTCAAAATCTACGAGTGCCTCTGCGACGAGACCCGGCTGCGGCTGCTCAACGTGCTGGCGCAGGGGCCGCTGTGCGTCTGTCATTTCCAGGCGGTCCTGCGCGAGCCGCAGGTGAAGATCTCCAAGCATCTCGCCTACCTGAAGCAGCGCGGGTTGGTGACGTGCGAGCGCGAGGGCAACTGGATGGTCTACGCGCTGCCGGCCAAGCCGCCGCGCGAACTGGCGGCCAATCTCGCGTGTTTGCAGGACTGCGCGGGCGAGAACCCCGTTTTTCGCCGGGATCTGGCCCGCTTGAGGAAACTCGCCCCGAAGTTGTCCGCCACCGGGCCGTCCTGCTGCGCGACGGTGAAAACCCGCTGATTTCCCCATGAGTTCAAAAGCACCGTACAAGGTCCTCATCCTCTGCACCGGTAATTCGGCCCGCTCTGTCCTCGGCGAATACCTGCTCCGCGCGAAGGGGCGGGGTCGCTTCGAGGTGGTCAGCGCCGGTTCGCATCCCACCGGGCGCGTGAACCCGCTCGCCGTCCGCGTGCTGCGGGAGAAATACAATCTCGACGCCAGTGACGCGCGCTCGAAGTCGTGGGACGAGTTCAAGGGCGTGAAATTCGATTTTGTGATCACGGTCTGCGATAACGCCCGCGAGGCCTGCCCGGTATGGCCCGGCCAGCCGCTGATCGCCCATTGGGGTTCGCCCGACCCGGCGGCAGCGGAAGGCTCTGAGGACGAGAAATATCGCTGTTTCGTCAATGTGGCATCCCAGATCGCGCGGCGCGTGGAGCTGTTCTGTGCGTTTCCCGATGATAGGTTGTTCGACGCGGTGGCCGTGCGGAGTGTCGGCGAGCAATTCCAGCTCCCCGGCGAGGCGGCGAAGAAGACCTGAAACCCGCAAGAATAAACCAATCCAGCCATGAAACTCAGCGAATTCAAATCCCGGCTTTTGGCGCAGCCCGCGGCTCCGGTGGTCATTGCCCTCCCGGGCGGAGGCTTCGTGCCGCGCCATTTTCACGTGACGGAAGTGGGTCATGTGGCGAAGAAATTTGTGGATTGTGGGGGCAAGTTTCGTGCCGCCGAGAGTTGCGTCCTGCAGACTTGGACCGCCTCCGGCCATGACGACGGCCACCGGCTGTCAGCGGGGAAGATGAACTTCATCCTTGGCCTGGCCGGTTCCATCCTGACGTCCGGCGAGCTGCCGGTGGAGGTTGAATACGAGGATGGCGCGATTTCGCAGTTCCCGGTGGACGAAATCACCTTCGACGGCGCGGAGCTGACCTTGCACCTCGGCTCCAAGCATACCGACTGTCTTGCGCGGGAGCGTTGTGGCGTGCCCGGCGAAGGCGCCTGCGCGACGGACGGCGACGAAGGCACCGCGTGCTGCGCCGGAGCGGTCGCATCTGAAGGCCAGGGCTGCTGCTGACCCGCCATGAATCCCATCTCAGGCCGGCTCTCGTTCCTCGATCGTTATCTGACGCTCTGGATTTTCCTGGCGATGGCCGCGGGGCTGTTGGCGGGGCGCTATCTCCCGGCGATTCCGCATGCGCTGACGGGCTGGAGTGTTGGCACGACGTCGATCCCCATCGCGATCGGGCTGATCGTGATGATGTATCCGCCGCTGGCGAAGGTACGCTACGAGGAGTTGGCGGACGTGTTTCGCGACCGGAAGGTGCTCGCGCTCTCGCTCGTGCAGAACTGGCTGCTCGGTCCCGTGCTGATGTTTGCGCTGGCGGTGATCTTCCTGCGCGACCGGCCCGAGTATTTTGCGGGGCTGGTGCTCAT
This sequence comes from uncultured Opitutia bacterium, assembly GCA_903862955.1. GTDB lineage: Bacteria > Verrucomicrobiota > Verrucomicrobiia > Opitutales > Opitutaceae > Opi-474. The sequence continues at coordinate 4,369 of CAIPAH010000030.1, read as the reverse complement.
CGGGCTGGCCCGTTGCATCGCGATGGTGATTGTCTGGAATGACCTCGCCGGTGGCAGCCGCGAATACTGCGCTGGACTGGTGGCCTTTAACGCGCTGTTTCAGGTCTTCTTTTACGCGCCGATGGCGTGGCTGTTCCTGCGGGTGCTGCCGCCGCTCGTGGGCGTCCAAACGGGCGCGCTGGACCTTTCGAGCATCACGGTCGCGAACGTGGCCCGGAGCGTGTTCATTTATCTCGGCATCCCCTTTTTGGCGGGTTGGCTGACGCGGCTGGGTCTGCGTCGCGGCTCGCGGGTGGCCTGGTATGACGGGAAATTCGCGCCGTTCATCAGCCCGCTGACGCTGGCGGCGCTGCTCTTCACGATTTTTGTGATGTTCAGCCTGAAGGGCGACACCGTGATCCGGATCCCGCTGGACGTGCTGCGCATCGCGGTGCCGCTGCTGGTCTATTTTGCGATCATGTTCCTGACCACGTTTTGGATGAGTGTGCGGGTGGGCACGGACTATGAGCGGGCGGCGACGCTGGCCTTCACGGCGGCGGGCAATAATTTCGAGCTGGCGATCGCGGTGGCCGTCGGGGTGTTTGGCCTGGCGTCGGGCGCGGCGTTTGCGGCGGTGGTGGGGCCGCTGGTTGAGGTGCCGGCGCTGATCGGGCTGGTCAGCCTAGCATTGGCTTGGAAACGGCGGCTGGTTCGGCCAAATTAGCCGGGAGTGAGCACCCCGGTTGTCCAGATCGAGACCATGACCGCGGCCGAATGGACGGCGGTCGCGGCGATTTACCGGGAGGGAATTGCCACCGGCCACGCGACGTTTGCCGCCTTTCCGCCGGCCACTTATGCCGAGTGGAGCAAAAGCAAGATCACCGGCAGCAGCGTGATCTCGCGCAACGCCCAGGGTGAAATCACGGGCTGGGCCTGCCTGTCACCCGTGTCGGAACGCTGCGTCTACGCCGGCGTGGCGGAGGTGAGCGTTTACGTCCGCGAGTCGGCCCGCGGCCAGGGTGTGGGCGACGCGCTCATGAACGAGTTGGTGGCACGCTCGGAGGTGGCGGGGATTTGGACGCTGCAGGCGGGAATTTTCCCCGAGAATGTCTCGAGCCTGGCGTTGCATCGGCGGCATGGATTTCGCGAGGTGGGGCGGCGGGAACGCATTGGGAAGATGACCCACGGGCCCTTGGCGGGGCAGTGGCGTGACACGCTGCTGCTCGAGCGGCGGAGCATGGTGGCGGGGCGGGACTGACTTTGCCGTTGCCAGCGCGCGGTTTTGCCCGTGGCCTGCGCGCTTCATGCAACTCGACATTCCCGCCGGCCATTTCGCGGGCTACATCTTTGACCTCGATGGCACGCTGATCGACACGATGCCGCTGCACTACCGGGCATGGGACGCGGCGATGCGCGAGGCCGGCCTGCCGCACGCGCTGGATGAGGACCATTTTTACGCGCTGGGCGGCATTCCCACGCGCCGGGTGGCCGAGCTGTTCGGCGAGCATTACGGCCTGAAGCTGGACCCCGATCTCGTGTTTCACGCCAAGGAGGCCTTTTTCAGCGAACTGCAGAAGGACGTGCGCCTGATCGAGCCCGTCGTGGAATTTGCCCGCCGCATGTCCCAAACGCACCCCCTTGCCATCGCGTCCGGCGGACCGCGCCTCATCGTGGAGCGTTCCCTCGAGATCACGGGTTTGGCGTCGCTGTTTCCCGTGGTCGTGACGGCGGACGACGTGAAGCACGGCAAGCCGTCACCGGACATGTTCCTGCTGGCCGCGCAGAAGATGGGCGTGCCGCCGCATGAGTGCCTCGTGTTCGAGGACGCCGACCCCGGCATCCAGGGCGCGACCGCAGCCGGAATGAAGGTCGTGCGCGTGCCGAGCCGGAGGATTTGAGTTTTCTTAGCCGGAAGCCAGGAAGCCAGGAACCGGACAGATCGCGAAAACGCGGAAGGGCGGAAACGCGGAGAGGAGGCCGGCCGGGACCGATGGCCCCAGCCGGCCTCCCTTTCCCGGCATTTCCGCTCCTCCGCGTTTCCGCGATGGCGATCGTTCCTGGTTTCCTGGCTTCCGGCTTAAAACGGGTCTTCGCCTGACGATTTAAGGGTTTCTCGGACGCCGTAATTTGTGTTCTCCTGCTTGGATGAAGTTCGAGGCCCTGGTCAAACCTGCCGTCCTGACGCAGCCCGTCTATGAGCCGGGCAAACCGATCGAGGAGGTCGCGCGCGAGCTCGGGCTCGATGCGGCGGGCATCATCAAGCTGGCCTCGAACGAAAACCCGTTCGGCCCGTCACCCAAGGCGGTCGCGGCGGCCAAACACGCGCTGGAGCACGGCGAACTTTACCCGGACGGCGGATGTTTCGCCCTGCGGCAGAAACTCGCCGCGGCGCGCGGGCTGGCGGCGGAGCAGTTTGTCGTTGGCAACGGTTCCAACGAAGTCATCGAGCTGATCGGCCACACGCTGCTCGGGCCCGGTGACGAGGTCGTGATGGCCGCGCCGGCGTTCGTCGTCTACAAGCTCGTGACGCTCGTTTTCGGCGCGAAGGCGGTTGAAATCCCGCTGACCAACTATCGCCACGACCTGGCGCACCTCGCGGCCGCGATCACGCCACGCACGAAACTCGTTTACGTCTGCAGCCCGAACAACCCGACGGGCACGGCGAACACGGAGCAGGACCTGCTGGCCTTCGCGCGCGCGCTGCCGGACCACGTGGTGGCGGTGTTTGACGAAGCCTACGCGGAGTTCGATCCCAACGCCCCGGACCTGCGTCCGCTGATCCGCGAGGGTCGGAAGGTGGTCTGCCTGCGGACATTCTCGAAAGTCTACGGACTCGCGTCGCTGCGCATCGGCTACGGCTACGCGACGGCGGACATCATCGCGCTGCTCAACCGCGTGCGCCAGCCGTTCAACGTGAACGCGATCGCGCAGGCCGCGGCGATTGCTGCGCTGGACGACACCGAGTTCACGGCGAAGTGCGTGCGCGAGAACCGCGCGGGCATGGCGCAACTCGAGGCGGGTTTCACTGCACGAAAGCTCGAATGGGTGCCGAGCGTGGCGAACTTCATTCTCGTCCGCGTCGGCGACCCGGCGACGTCCGCTGGGCAGGCAGCAGGCTGGAAGCTCTTCGAGGCGCTGCAACGGCGCGGCGTGATCGTGCGCCCGATGAACTCCTACGGCATGCCCGCGTGGCTGCGCATCACCGTCGGCACGCACGCGCAAAACGAGCGGCTGCTGGCGGAGCTGGATGCGGGGCGCATGTAGCGCAGGCGACCCGCCTGCTCCGAGGTTGAGGTCTGTTTTCCGCCAAGAAGCGTTTTGGGCCCTGTGATGCAGGCGGGGACGCCTGCGCTACTTTGCCGCCGCCCGACGCAGCCGGTCATTGATTGCATCGGCCAGACCCTCGCCGCGGGCGAGCTCGACGTGGATGCGGTCAAAACCGAGCGCGTCCACGCGGCGGAGCGTGGCGAACAGGCGCCGCGCGGCGCCGCGCAGGTTGCCGCGGGCGTCGAGCCAGAAGATGTTTTTGCCGGCGAGGTCGGCGGGTTTCGCGAGGAAAATCCACGCCTCACGCGGCGAACTGCGCCCGGCGGCGGACGGTGAGAGCTGCGCGTGCAGCGTGACCCGCGTGCGGGGGCTGTAGTGGCGGGCGAGCAGGCCGGGGGCGAGCTGGGCGCCGCGGCGGGCGCGTCCGGGTGTCGGGGCGGATTTCACGGACACGCCGAGCGCGCGCTCGAGTTCGACGCGCGTGACGGCGCCAGGGCGCAGCAGGCGGGGGCGGCGCGGGTCGCGGAGGTCCACGATGGTGGATTCCAAGCCGATGGCGCAGGGACCGCCGTCGAGGATGTCGCGGATTTTTTTCCCGAGGCCGGCGCGGACGTGCTCCGCGGATGTCGGACTGACGTAGCCGAACGGATTGGCGCTCGGGGCGGCGAGGGGGACGCCGGCGAGTTTGAGCAGCTTGCGGAAGAGCGGGTGACTCGGCATCCGGACGGCGACGCTGGGCAGGCCGGCGGACACGACGTCGGGCACGACGGCTTTTTTCGGCAACACGAGCGTGAGCGGGCCGGGCCAAAATTTCTTCGCCAGCTTCAACGCGGCGGCGTTGACCTCGGCTACCTGGCTGAGCTGCGCGAGCGAATGGATGTGGACGATGAGCGGGTCATCGGCTGGCCGGCCCTTCGCGGTGAAAATCTTCCGGCAAGCGCGCGCGTCGAGGGCGTTGGCGGCGAGTCCGTAGACCGTCTCGGTCGGCACGGCGACGAGTTCCCCGGCGCGGAGCTGGCGGGCGAGCCGGGCGAGGGTGGCGGGAGTGCCGCGGAGGAGGCGGGGGAATACGGGCATCGGTTGAATGGTCGGAGCGTCGGTCGGGGTTTATCCCCGATATTCT
>CAIPAH010000029.1 GCA_903862955.1 uncultured Opitutia bacterium | reverse complement strand
CGCCGCCCGGACTACATCACGGCCTTCTGGAACGTCGTGAACTGGGACGCCGCCGAGGCCAACTTCGCCGCTGCGACGAAGTAATCGCTTCCAAGGATTCAAAAAAAGCCGCGCCTTTTCTGGCGCGGCTTTTTTGTAGGGCGGGGTCGCCGAACCCCGCCTCAACGCGGTTTTCTTTGCGGGCACATTTGCCGGCAACGCTTAGGCGGGGTTCGGCGACCCCGCCCTACATCATTCCCACCTTGCCCGCCTTACTGCGGCGTCCAGACGTTGCCCTGCATCGCCGGGCCGAAGCTGCTTGGGCTGATCGGCGTGCTCTTGCCGGTCTCAGTGTCGAGGATGCAGAGCCGGCTCGTGGAGCGATCGCGCGCGGTGTAAACCACGTGGCGGCCGTCGGCGAGCCAGCTGGCCTCGATGCCGTCAAACGGCGCCTTGGACACAATCTCCGCCGAGCCCTTCGAGAAATCGTACACGGCGATCTGGTAGGAGCCGCTGCGCACCGTGCAGACGATCTTGTTGGGACTCGCCCGGCTCCAGTCCGGCTCCGCGGCGTAGGTGAAGCCGGTGATCAACCGCGACGCTCCGCCGCCGCCGGCCGACATCAGGTAGAGTTGCGGGCCGGGTTCCATCGTGAACACGAGGCGCGAGCCGTCGGGCGACCAGCACGGTGAGGCCTTGCCGGCGTCGGAGTGCGTCTTGCGCGAGACCTGCCGGCCCTGCGCGTTGCTGATATAGATCTCCGGATTGCCTTCGCCGCTGAGGACCATCGCCACCTGGCCACCGCTGGGGCTGTAGCGCGCTCCACCGTTGGTGCCCTTGAAGCTCACGAACGTCGTGCGCTGGTAGGTGTTGACGTCGATCTGGAAGATATCGGGGAAGCCCGATTTGAAGAAACTCGTGTAGAGCAGTTTCGAGCCATCCGGCGACCAGCGCGGGAACAGCGCGAGCGCGTTGTCATGCGTGACCTGCGTCACATGGCGGAAGAACAGGTCGCTCGTGTAGATCTCCCGCTTGCCGCCACCGCCACCGATGAAGGCGAGTTTGGCCGTGAAAAAGCCCTTGAGGCCGAGGCCGTTGGTCTTGGTCACCGCAATGTCCGCGGCGCGCAGCAGCGCGTCCTGCGCGTTGCGGCCCGTGGCGACGTCCGAGGAAAATGGCGCGCCTGCCAGGCCCTTGGTGATGTCCACGCGCACCTGCGTGCCCGTCACCTCGGAGAATTTGATGTCATAGGCATAGCCGGTGCCGGTGAGCCGGTAGCGGCCGTGCACGTTGAAGGCCCGGAGCGCGAGGTCGTTGAGCTCGGGCGTGCTGGCCGAAACGCGGACCGGGATGGTCTTGTTTTCGGCGGTGACGACAACCTCGCCGAGATTGCGCGCAAACGCGGGCGCGGCGGCAAGGGCGAGAAGGAGGCAAAGGCGCAGAAGTTTTTGCATGGTAAGGACGCGGCCGGCGCGAATCGAAACGCGGGCGCTGGGCATTTCTATTTACACCCGGACCGAGCATAACAACTTTATTTCCCTTCCATTCGAAATTTTCCCGTGACCACCGACCAACTCAAAGAGCATCTCAAACAGGTGAAGTATCCCGGCTTCAGCCGCGACATCGTCTCCTTCGGCCTCGTCCGCAGCGCCGCGCTCGTCGACGGTACGGCCCGCGTCGCGCTCGCGCTCACCTCCGGTGACCCGAAGGTCCCGCTGATGCTCAAGAACGAGGTCGACAAGTGCCTGCGCGCCATTCCCGGCGTGAAGGACACGGTCATCGACATCGCCGTCACCCCCGCCAAGGCGCCCGACGCCCCCGGCGTGGGCGGCAAGGCGGGCGCGCCGACCGGCATCAAGCACTCCATCGCCATCGCCTCCGGCAAGGGTGGCGTCGGCAAGAGCACCTTCGCCGTGAACCTCGCCTGCGCCCTCGCCCAGCTCGGCGCGGCTGCGGGCCGGCCGGGGCGCGTGGGCCTGATGGACTGCGACATCTACGGCCCCAGCGTGCCGCTGATGATGGGCCTGCAGGGGCGTCCCGAGGTGGACGGTGAGTCACTCGTGCCGATGGAGCGGCACGGCGTGAAGGTGATGAGCATGGGCTTCCTCGTGGACGACAACACGCCCGTCGTCTGGCGCGGCCCGATGATCATGAAGACGATCCAGCAGTTCGTCCAAAACGTGAAATGGGGCGAGCTCGACGTGCTGATCGTCGACCTGCCGCCCGGCACCGGCGATGCGCAACTTTCCCTCGTGCAAACGCTGCCCCTCGATGGCGCGGTGATCGTCACCACGCCCCAGCCCGCCGCGACCAACGTGGCGCGCAAGGGCGGCCTGATGTTCCAGAAGGTGAACGTCCCGTTGCTCGGCGTGGCGGAGAACATGAGCTGGTTCACCGACGCCTCCGGCCACAAACAGGCTTTGTTCGGCACCGGCGGCGGCGTGCTCACCGCCGAGAAACTCGGCACGATCCTCCTCGGCCAGGTCCCGCTGATCCCGGCCATCCGCGAGGGCGGCGACGCCGGCCTGCCGATCGTCGTGAGCGAGCCGAAGGGCCCCGCGGCGGAGGTGTTCATGGGCATCGCGCAGGCGCTGTTGACGCGGCTGGCGCAGCCCGCTGCCCGCACCACGTAACATTTCGGAAAATTGACGGCATTGACACCTCCGCGCGCCTCGCTCTCATCATCGGCTGCGCTGTAACGCCGCATGACTGCCTCCGCCCAAGAACCCGCGACTACCCGCGAATTCGTCAAACAATCCAGCCTGTACCAGGAATTCCTGGCCGAGCGGGAGGAAATCCTGAAGCACAAGTGGCTCGAGTCCGAGCGCCTGGGCTACGACATCGGTTTTGAGCGCGCCCTGCTGGACTGGATCCGCAAGCACCGCGAGAGCTGGCGCGCCGCCCGTCGCCAACAAGTCGCCGGCAGCACGCCCGCCGCCGAGAAGAAAGCCAGCTGAGGCCGCCCCTCCCGGGCGGTTTTTTTGTTTCTAGGTAACGCAGGCGTCCTCGCCTGCTGGGTTAGAAGGTGGAACGCGTTGCCCTCAACGCGTTGGTTCGCAGTGTAAAAGCGCATTGGGGCAATGCACTCCAACCTGAATGCAGGCGGGGACGCCTGCGCTACCCAATAAAAAAGCCGGGCTCGTGAGCCCGGCTTGAAAGTGACGCGGTAACCGCGACGGAAGACTTACTTGATCTCCTTGTGGAGGGTGTGGCGCTTGAGCCAGGGGTTATACTTCTTCTTTTCGATGCGCTCGGTGACGGTCTTTTTGTTGCGCAGCGTGAGGTAGCGGGAGACGGGCTTGCCCTCTTTCTTGGCCTCGGTGCATTCCAGGGTGACGACTTCGTTCATGATGTTTTAAAAGGTTGAAGGGTCAGGAGACAGGCCGCACCCCGCTGGTGCAACCCCAAAGTTACCTTACCGGCGCTTGTCCGTCAGCGGGAGCATCACGCCGCGCCGGAACAAGGTTACCTGGCCTGTGCTGGACGACACGACGATGGCTATGCAGTTGGCTGCCACACTGATAGCTGCAGCAGCTGCATGCCGGCTGCCCAGTCCGCCCGGCAGCGTGTGGTCGCTGTCGATCGCCTGGATGAGGCTGCCCGCCGACTCCACGACGCCGTCCCCGCGAATGACAAATCCGCCGTCGATGGAGGAGAACTCCTTCACCGTCTCGTCCATGAATGGGTTGAGGATGTTCCGGTCCTCCTCCTTGTAGCCGAAGAACGGGTTCAGCACGAGGGGCTTGGTGAACGACTCGACCTTCTCGACGTCGCCGATGACAAAGAGGCAGCCGACCGGCCGGCCCTCCCGCCCTTCCACCGCCAGCTCGGTGGCGACGGCGATCACGCGCTCCAGCACCTCGGGTTTGACGTCCTCCGGCAGCAGATCGGCGGTTTGCCCCGTGAGCAGCGTCTGGAATTCCCGCTCCACGTCGACGACCACGAGCGTGTCAAACTGGTTGCTCCCGGTCATGCCGCCCACGCAGCAGACGCGATCGGTGAAGCTGATGATCCCGCGCGTCAGGGCCACGAGCATCGCGCTGCGCAGCTGCGCCAGCCGCTGGCTGGAGAACGAGCGCACCTGGATCGTCTCGGCGAAGCCCTTCTGGTCTTCACTTGGCTCGATCGGGTTCCGGGTGACGAGGATCGTCTTCATCTTCGTCGGCACGGCATCCGACTCGATGCCGCCGACAAACGTGTCGCCGAAAATCATGATCGCCCCGCAATCCGCCCCCGCCGCCACGCGCTCCGCCTCGCGGAACATCAGGCGGTTGACGCGATTCTGCTGCGTCTGGACCGGCCGAATGCCGCCAAAGCCGCCAATCAGCCGCTCGTGCAGCGCATCGAGGTCGGGCGCCCCGACGAGGTTGGCGATCAGCTCCGGCTCCTTCACCTGGCGGGCAATGGACGCCAGCACCTGCAGGTAATCGCGTGCCTTCTCGCCCGCGATCAGCATGAAAATCAAATGCACGCGCTCGTCGTCGACGGCGCCGTCATGGCGGATGCCGACGCGGCTGCGGCCGATGGCGAGGACGTAGCGGCGGCCCATCTTGACGCGGACGTGCGGCAGCGCGACGCCGAGGCCGAGGTAGGTCGTCATCGTGCTCTCGCGCGCCAGCAGGCCCTTCAGCAACGACTCCCGCTTCAGGTCGGGGAAGCGTTCCACGCAAACCGCCAACAGTTCCTGCAGCGCGCCCTCGAGGTCGAGGCTACGGAGATCGATGATGCGACCCCGGGCGATGATTTTGTCGAGACGCATCGTGGATTTTCGATTCGCGATTTTCGATTTTGGATTTCAGCGCTGATTCCGGCTGCCGGCCGAATCGAAATTCGAAAATCGCGAATCGAAAATCCTGATCACTTCTCCCACTCGAGCGCGCCCTTCTTGATTTCGTAGACCAACCCGAGCACGAGCACGCCGATGAAAAACATGATGGGCCCGAGGATCGCGATGTGGTTCGCGAGGAACTCCCGGTAGATGAACGTCCACGGGACGAGGATCACGATCTCGAGGTCGAACAGCATGAACAGCAGCGCGGTGAGGAAGAACTTCACCGAAAAGCGCGTGTGGATCAGGCCTTCCGCGGGAACGCCGCACTCGTAGGCCGAGTCCTTGATCTTGGTGTGGCGCGCCCGCTGGCCAAAGAACTGGCTGGCGATGATCACCAGCGCGGTGATGCCGGCCGCCAGCAAGGCCTGGATGAGGAACGGGAGATAATCGGCGGAGATCATGACAGACAGGAAACTGCGCGCAGCGCCGCCGCGCTGACAAGCGGTTTTATTCGCCGACCGGGATAAACTTGGCCGCCGCGATGTGGGTCGAGCCGACGCCGAGCGTCTCCGCGAATTCCAACGTGCGGATTTCCTCGGAGATCGGCTCGAAGCCGGACTGCTTGCGGAGGCCGTTGATCCGGGCGCGCATGAGCGAGTCGAGGAGCACCGGATCCGTGCTCAGCCAGAGCAGCGGCTCGGACGCCGAGTAGAGCGAGTTGAAATACGGCCCGCCGATGAACTGATAGTGCTCGAGGCTCACGATCGTGAACATCCAGGTCTCCCGCAGTTCGGGAATCGCGCTCATCTCGGCCACAGCAGCCGGGGCGTTGGCGGGTGAACGAAAGAAGCGGCCGGTGTTCGAGGCGTTCCACAGCGTCGCATTCACCAGCGCGCCGTTCACGCCCAGCATCGGGTGATCGGTGTAAACCGGCAGGTTGATCCAGAAATCGGCGTCGAGGAACAGCGGCGTGGCGAGGAAGCTCTTGCGGTCCTCGTCCTTCGTCGAGGAGTTCGGGAAATCCTTCGTCTGCTGCTCCGCGAAGATCGGGTCGAAGCGCTGCGGGAGCGGGCTGTCGTAGAACCACACCGGGTCGTAGAACTTGCCCGACTCGAGCACGAAGACAGGGTTGCTCTTGAACGGGGTTTCACCCGTGACGAGCGACGGCAGGAACCCGGTCATGCGCAGCCGGAGCTGGTTCAGCCCGACGAGGAAAATGTTGTGCTCCTCAAAGCCCCGCCGCTCCAGCGCGTGGATCACGGCCCGCACCAGCGGCACCGGCGTGGCCATGCCCGCGCCGGAGTCCGTGTAGATTTTCAGGCCGACCTTCTTCTTCTTGCCCGGCACCAGCTTCTTGCCGGTGGCCTTCTCGAAGGACGTGATCAACGCCTCGACCTCCCGGTTGTAGGACGATTCGTCGAACGCCGAGAGTTGCGCCTGCCAGACGGGATCCATCGGGGGCGTCCGGGGCACGGCGGAGGTCGTGGAAGCACCGCAAACGGTGGAAGTGAGCAGGGCCGTGGCCAGGAGGATCGAGGGAAGCGGAGAACGCATGGAGAGAGTGAGGATGACGCCCAAATCGGGGCAATGTTTCCTCAAAGAGCCGGGAAACTTGACAGCCCCCCGCCCGGGTTGAAAGTGCATTCTTCTCGCGCTCCCCGCGCCGCTCCCCCCGCCCATGCCCGTCATCAAGCCCACCTGCGTCCGCGACCTCAAGTTGCGCGTGAACCTCGCGGATGTGGTCTCGCGGGTCGTGACGCTCAAAAAAGCCGGCGCCGGCCGGCTGAAGGGACTCTGCCCGTTTCACAACGAGAAGACGCCGTCATTCAACGTCGATGCGGACAAGGGCTTCTACAAATGCTTCGGCTGCGGCAAGGCGGGCGACCTGATCTCCTTCGTGCGCGAGACGGAGCAGCTGGGTTTCACCGAGGCCGTCGAGGCACTCGGCCAGCGCTTCAACATCGTCATCGAATATGAGGCCGGCTCGGGTGGACCCAGCCGCGAGGAGCGCTCGCTCCGCCAGGAAATTTTCGAGATCCACGACCTCGCGACCGAGCATTTCCACCAAGCGTTCAAGGCCGCCACGCCCGCGGGTGAGTTCATGCGCACCTACTGGGTCGAGAAACGTCGCTTCGCGCTCGAGCTCGCCGATGAGTTCAAGATCGGCGTCGCCGCGCCCGTGGACGACGGACTCGCGGCCGCGTTGCTCAAACGCAAGTTTTCCGAGGACGCCATCCGACAGTGCGGGCTGTTTTTCGTGCGCGACGGCGCGATGCTCGCGCTGGGGTCGCTCAAGCCGCGCTTTCGCGGCCGCTTGATGATCCCGATTCGCGATCATCAGGGACGCGTCGTGGCCTTCACCGCGCGGCAGACCGACTTGACGCCCGAGGACGACCCGGCGCGCGAAGCCAAATACGTCAACTCGCCCGAGACGCCGATCTTCACCAAGGGCAACCTGCTCTTCAATCTGGACCGCGCCCGCACGAACGTCGGCGAGGGCAGGCCGTTCGTCATGGTCGAGGGCCAGCTCGACGCCCTCCGCTGCTGGAGCGTCGGCCTCAAGTCCGCCATCGCGCCGCAGGGCACGTCTATCACGGAGTCGCAACTCGTGCTGCTCCGGCGCTACCAGTCGCAGGTCGAGTGCTTCCTCGACGGCGACAGCGCCGGCCAGAAGGCTGCCATGCGTTTCCTGCCAATGGCGCTGAAGGCCGGCCTCGAGGTGAAATTCCTCGTCCTCAACAAGGGCGACGACCCCGACTCGCTCTTCCGCGAGCGCGGGCTCGCCGCCTACGAGGAGGTCCGCAAGAGCGCCAGCTCGGCGATGACGTTTGCCTGCCACACCGTGTTGGCCGACCCCGCCAGCGCCTCGTCCGAGCAGAAATCCCGCGCCGCCCAGACGATCCTCGAGCTTGTCGCCGCCGCGGAAAGCGAAGTCTCGCGCTCGGAATTTCTCAGCGAGGCCGCCTCACATCTCCGGCTCTCCCCCGCCGCCCTCCAACGCGACTTCCAGACCTTCGTTTCCCGCCAGAGTCGCCAGGCCGCCGCCCGCCCCGCCGCGGCCCCGGCTGCCGCCCCCGTCCAGTCTGCCACCAACACCGGCCAAAGCACTGAACATCATTTGCTTATCATCTGCCTTCACTTCGAGGCGCTGGGCAAAGCCCTGAGCTCCGCCCTGCCCCATGACTGGATCGATATGGGCCATACGGCCGGCGTGCTGCTCAACCGTTTCCTAGGCGAATTCGAGAACGACACCTGGCCCGGGCGCGACCATCTCGACGCACTCCTCGAAACTCCTGAGGAAAAGACGCTTGCCGCTTCCCTGCTCTTCGATACCCCGGCCATAGATGATCCGGTCAAAGTTGCCAACGAGGGCCTGCGCCAGCTGCGCACCCGCGCCCTCGAACCGCGCCTGAGGCAAATAGAACTTGCATTAGCCAATACCGGTGCGGACAGTAATTCTGACCCAATTTCCCTCCTGAAAGCACGTTCCGAACTGCAACGCCAGCTGCGCCAGCCGCTCAGTTTGCCCATTACGGTTTAGCCCGTATAGTAGAGACATCCACATCATGCCGCGCAAAGCCAAGTCCTCCTCCGCCGATACCCATTCCGAAGCCGTCGAGGCCGTCATAGCCAAAAACCCGACCCTGCCCGCCGGCGAAGGAGCTCCCGGCGCGGACATCCCGGCGGGTGGCATCAACGACAAGATCCGGCACCTGATCCGCCTCTCCAAGGAGCAGGGCTACCTGACGTTCGACGACATCAACGAGGCCCTCCCGGAGTCCGTCGAGAACCAGGAGGAGATCGATAACGTCCTTTCCATCCTGCAGAATCTCGAGATCGAGATCCTCGAGCCCGACCAGGTCGACGACTACAAGCAACGCATGGAGGAGGCTGAGGAAGAGGAGAGCCGCTCCTCGCAGCACGACATCCTCGACGACCCGGTTCGCATGTATCTCAAGCAGATGGGCCAGGTCCCGCTGCTGACCCGCGAGCAGGAAGTTGAAATCTCCAAACGCATCGAGAACGCCGAGCTCAAGGCCCAGACCGCCCTCTTCGAGGCCGCCGCCGTCGGCGCCTACATCGGCACGCTCGGCGCCAAGCTCCTCAACCGCGAGGAACGCTTCGACCGCATCGTCATCGACAAGAAAATCGACAGCCGCGAGGCCTATTTCAAGGGGCTGCCCAAGCTCGTCGAGAACACCCAGAAGTCCGAGAAGGCCGTCGCCGAGTCCTGGGCCGAGTTGCTCAAGGCGCGCACCGACGCCGAGCGGAAAAAGGTCCAGGCCAAGCACAAGAAGCGCGAGAACGTCCTCCGCAGCTTCTTCGGCAAATTCTTCTTCAAGCTGAAGGTCTACGAGGAATACCTCGAACAGCTCCGCCCGCTCCTCGAGGAAATCGAGACCATCCATGCCCAGCTCGAGCGCGCCAAGCATCCCAAGACCAAGAAGGATGCCGCCCTCGATGTCCGCTCGCTCAATCACCGCCTCAAGCAGATCGAGGCCGGCCAGCGCATCGCGCCCGCCGCGCTGCTCGCCGTCGTCGCGCAGACCCGCGTCCACGTCCGCGAGGCCCACCAAGCCAAGACCGAGATGGTCGAGGCCAATCTCCGCCTCGTCATCTCGATCGCCAAGAAATACACCAACCGCGGCCTCTCCTTCCTCGACCTGATCCAGGAGGGCAACATGGGCCTGATGAAGGCCGTCGAGAAATTCGAATACCGCCGCGGCTACAAGTTCTCCACCTACGCCACGTGGTGGATCCGCCAGGCCATCACCCGCTCCATCGCCGACCAGGCCCGCACCATCCGCATCCCGGTGCACATGATCGAGACCCTCAACAAGGTCATGCAGGTCCAGAAGCAGCTCCTCCAGGAATTCGGCCACGAGCCGACGCCCGAGGAGGTCGCCGACGAGATGAACCTGCCCGTCGAGCGCGTGCAGCAGATCATGAAGATGGCGCAGCAGCCCATCTCGCTCCAGTCGCCGGTCGGCGACGGCGACGACACCAGCTTCGGCGACTTCATCGAGGACAAGTCCGCCGAGAACCCGTACGACATGACGGCGTTCTCCCTCCTCCGCGAAAAGATCATCGACGTCCTCGACTCGCTCACCGAGCGCGAGCGCCGCGTGCTCTCGCTGCGCTTCGGCCTCGTGGACGGCTACAGCCGCACCCTCGAGGAGGTCGGCAAGCAGTTCAAGGTCACCCGCGAGCGCATCCGCCAGATCGAGGCCAAGGCGCTCCGCAAGATGCGCCACCCGACGCGCATCCGCCAGCTGCATGGCTTCTTCGACGCCGAGCAGATCGACAACGCGCAGAACCTGATGAAGGTCGCCGCCACCAGCGGCCTCCCCCGCCCGATCCTGCCCGGCATGTCGCCCATCCCCGCCGGCTTCCCGATGCCGACGAAGCTGTAAGGCGGACTTTCCCGCTTTACAGACCGAGGACCCGGCATAGGTTGCGCATCATGGCTACTCTTCCCGCTTGCTTCGCCGTTTTTGGCATCGGTGGCTCGGAACTGATCCTCATCCTGGCGATCCTCCTGCTGCTGTTCGGCGGCTCGAAACTCCCCTCGCTCGCCCGCGGCCTCGGCCAGTCCGTCAAGGAATTCAAGAAGGCCAGCCAGGACGACGCCCCGGAAGACAAGTCCGCCGCCGCCAAGAAGCCGGCCGACCCGACCAAGACCAACGGCGCCAACTGAGCCCGCCGCCACCCGCTCGTTTCACCTAGCGCGCCCGACCCGGCGCGCTTTTTTATTCGCTCTCGGGTGAGGCCTCGCCCGGCAGTTCCTTCAACCACGCCCGGAACGCCCGGATCTGCGTCGGCGTCCCGAGTGCGAGGAGTTCGTCGCCCGGCTGCAACCGTTCCTCCGCGGTGGGATTGAGCACGCGCAGGCCGCGGTGATTGACCCCGGCCACCTGGATGCCGTGCGTGCGGGCGAGGGATAATTCGGCGAGGGTCCGCCCCGCCGCGCGGCTGCCCACGGGCACCGCCATCGTCTCCATCAAGACTTCCTCGGTCAGCGCGTCTGCCGCCAGCGAGACGGCCCCGAGAAAGTGTTTTCCGGCCTGCACCTGCTCCGTCGTGCCCATCAACAGCACGCGGTCCCGCGGGTAAAGCACCGAGTCCGGCGGCGGCAGCGGGATCATGTAGCCTTGCCGCTCGATGCCGACCACCGAGCAGCCGAACCGCGCCCGCAGGTCGAGTTCCGCGATCTTCCGGCCCTGCACGTCCGCCAGGTCCGGCAGCACGCAGTCGATCATGTGCAAATTCCAATCACCGTGCGCCTGCAGCCACGGCGCCGACGTCGCCGTCATCTTGCCCTCGGCCGAGGTCATCACCGTCTGCAGCTCGATCTCCAGCTGGCTGTGCCACAGCACCAGCTTGCGCCAGAGCAGCGTCAGCACCACGAGCGCGATAACGATGCTCGCCAGCAGCAGCCAGCGCGCGAGTCCCTCCGTCGGCAGCAGTGAGAAAACCCAGAAGAACATCGCCGTCCCCGCCAGGGACTTGAACACGGTCTCGACCCAACGCGCCGCCCGCGCCGCGTGAGGCTGGCCGGCCGTGGACACCTGCGCGCACATCAGCGCGAGCGCCGAGCAGTTGCGCCAGATCGCCACGAGCGGCGCCAGCAGCACCAGGGTCAGCACGACCCAAAAGAGGATTTGCAGCGCATCCGGAGGCATGAAATTGCGGCCCAGCCACCGTTCGGCCGCAGCCAGGAGCTGCCCAGAGAATATCAGCAGCCCGCTCACCAGCAGCACCTCGATGCCGATCTGGATGATGCGCTTCCGGCTGAGCTGCCAGAGGCGGCTGCGGCGGGCCTGCGCCTGGAGCTGTTCCAGCCGCTCCCGGTAAAGGCGCAACGCCTCCGCCAGCCAGCCCGGCTGCCGGGCCAGCATCGCCTCGGACAATCGCGCCGAGCGGCGGATCATCACGGGCGCAACCAGCGTCGTCAGCAGCGACACGCCCACCGCCAACGGATAAAATTTCGTCGGCAACACCGCATAGGCCACGCCGAGTTGCGCGATGATGAACGAAAATTCGCCAATCGGCGTGACGGCCATGCCCGTCCGCAGTGCATCCCGCGGCGGGATGCCGATCAGCGTCAATGCCGTGGTGCACGCCAGGCTGCGTGCCACCAGCGTGAACGCCGCCACGGCCACGATCAGCCCCGCCGACGACGCCATTTCGTGCAGGTTAATCTGCATGCCGATCGCGACGAAAAACACCGCGCTGAACACGTCGCGCAAGCCCTCGAAGGTCCGCTCCACCTGGTGCCGGTGCGGCGTTTCCGCCACGATGGTGCCCAACAGGAACGCCCCCAGCGCCAGCGAATAGCCCGCGTAATTCGCCACCACCGCGAGCCCGAAGAGCAACGCCGCGACTCCCAGCGTCTGCAATTCCTCGTCAGCCGAGATGCTCATCCGCCGCAGCAGCCACGGCACCAGCAACAAGCCGCCGATGCCCGCCAACGCGACGAACGCGCCCAGCATGCCCAGCGTGTGACCGAGCGATGCCGTCGGTCCGCCGCCGCCGTATTGCGCCATCGAGCTGAGCAGCGTCAGCATCACGATCGCCACCACGTCCTCGAGCACCGAAATCCCCATCGCGAGCTGCCCCGAGCGCTCGTGGTTCTCGCCGGTTTCCTGCAGGATCTTGCTGATGATCGCCGACGACGAAACCATCAGCATGCCGGCCAAAAACAGGCTCTCGGTGCTGCTCCAGCCCAGCGCGGCACCCAGCAGCCGGGCCAAATAATACATGATCAACGCCCCCGCCCCGGTCGCGACCATCAACCCCAGCCCCATCCGGCGCAGCTTGCGCACGCTCAGCCGCAGCCCGATCGAGAACATCAGGAACACCAAGCCCACCTGCGCCAGTGTCTCGATCCGGCCGACGTCCGACACCAGCGTGAACGGCGGCGTGTAAGGGCCGACGACCATTCCCGCCGCGAGAAAACCCACGATCACCGACAGCCCCAGCCGCTGGCAAATCCAGCCCACCACCCCCGCCACCACGAGGATCACCGCCAGGTCCTGGATGAATTGAATGCCGTGCATGGGTGGAAGAAAGAGCTCAGAGATCAGACGTCAGAAGTCAGCCCTGAAAACGTCCGCCCTGCTTCCTAACTTGGCTTGCGTCTTCAACATCCTGACTTCTGACCACTGACATCTGTCATCTTGCAGCGTTGACACCCTGCGCCCACGCCGATTCGTTTCCGTCGGCGGATACGCGCCCCACCCTCAACGCAATCATGGCCAACTTCCTCGGTTACTTCTCCAACGACATCGGCATCGATCTGGGCACTGCCAACACGCTCGTTTATGTGAAGGACAAGGGCATCGTTTTGCGCGAACCCTCCGTGGTCGCGCTCGATACCGTCACGCGCAAGGTCCGCGCCGTCGGCGATGAGGCCAAGAAAATGCTCGGCCGCACCCCCGGCAACATCACCGCTATCCGCCCAATGAAGGACGGCGTGATCGCCGATTTCGACGTCACCGAGGCGATGCTGCGCTACTTCATCCGCAAGGTCAGCAGCGGCTCCTTCCGCGCCCCGCCCCGCGTCGTCATCGCCATTCCCTCCGGCATCACCGAGGTCGAAAAACGCGCGGTGAAGGACTCCGCCCTCCATGCTGGTGCCCGTGATGTCATCACCATCCCCGAGCCCATGGCCGCCGCGATCGGCGTCGGCCTCCCGATCGACGAACCCGCCGCCAACATGATCGTCGACATCGGCGGCGGCACCACCGAGATCGCGATCATTTCGCTCAACGGCATCGTCTTCTCCAAATCGATCCGCGTCGCCGGCGACGAGCTCGACGCGGCCATCATCAATTACATGAAGCGCGCCTACAACCTCCTCATCGGTGAGCGCACCGCGGAAGAGATCAAGATGCGCGTCGGCTCCGCCTACCCCCTCGACGAGGAGCTCACGATGGAGGTCAAGGGCCGCGACTCCGTCGCCGGCCTGCCCAAGACGATCCACATCACCTCGCAGGAGATCCGCGAGGCCCTGTCCGACACCATTGCGACGATCGTCGACGCGGTGCGGACCACCCTTGAGCGGTGCCCGCCCGAGCTTTCGTCCGACCTGGTGGACCGCGGATTCGTGATGGCCGGAGGCGGCTCGCTGCTCCGCGGGATCGACCGGCTGCTCAGCGAAAAGACAGGTCTTCCCGTCACCGTGGCCGACGACCCCCTCT
>CAIPAH010000028.1 GCA_903862955.1 uncultured Opitutia bacterium | reverse complement strand
TAGTAAGCCCAAAATGAACACGACGATCCCCATCCCGAAGGCAGCCGAATATGCGAGTGCGCTGTTAAAAATGACCATACACCCGAGCTATCGCAAGATGTTGAAGGCTCATTACGACGCGCATAATCGGTCAATCACTTATGCTAAACTCAATGAAGCCGCCGAGTGGGGTAACGGAGCAGCAAACCTTCATTATGGACTCTTTGGTAGAAAACTTGGGGATAAACTGGGCTTTAAGTTCGATAAGTTTGTCTCTGAACCAGACAAGGAATGGGTCAGCAGTGCTATTGGCATGCCGAACTCCTATGTATCGGGTGAAGAAGAATTTGAAATAATTATGCATCACGAGTTGGCGAAGGCACTGCAGGAAAACCCATCTATTCTAAATACCTAGATTCTTCCTCTAAGAAGCGATTGGGACAACCATGAGCAATATCCCAGATGGCATCACCTCGGAGGATGTGCGGAGCGCCATTGCAGACTATGCTGCGGGAGTCGTGCGGCACTCCTTTCACAAATCGGAGAAATACGACATTCTCTTTGAGGGTGGGCGATATCCTCCGAAAGCGATTCTAGGCATCGCTGCTATCCTCCCATCGAGATTGACTGGTAACGCTTAGTCCCGTGCTAGGGTCGCGGTGGGTGCTCTTATTCGCCTTAAAGGGATATGTCGGAATCGAAGTGGTCTGGTAGACCTGTTGCTCCTTTAAGTCCTCGATCAGGTAATGGTTCACCAGTCGGACTAGTTCAGAGGACATCCTGGTCCTATTTCTACGACAGGTGTCCTGAAACCGATCTTTTAGGTCTATCGGTATTCTGAAGTTCATCAGACGGGTAATTGAGGTCTCTGTCATCGGTGGGGTCTTGTCTGGGGTTAGAGGTGATCAGTGCAGTTCTGGTCTTATCAGGTGGGGTCAGATTCATCGGATATTGGCTGTTGGTGAGCTGATCCTCTCTGGAGTGATCTGGCATTGGGGTAATAGGATTCCATCAAGGGATCGCCGGAGTGATTCCTTGGGGGACTGAGGGGTGGCAGCCGGGGTTTGTACCCGTCAGCGCCAGTGAAAATTTCCCCAGTCGGTGCCATCTCTGGCGGATTTGGTGATGTAGTCGGTCCATCCGTGATCGATTTGCTCATCGATGTGGGACTGGACGTATCCGAAACGGGTCTTCGCCCACTCGGACTCAATCAGACGTGTGAAAGTGGCAGGATCCTTTGGATAGGGGTTCTGAAGGATCAGGTGGTAATGGAGTCGGTTAGTTGATGACCGTTCCAAGACCGGGACTACGTTCAGCCTCTGACCGTACCTTTTGAAGCGTTTCCCATAGACCGAACTATTCAGTCGGTTCATGAAGTGCCGGAAGTTCTGGGATGCCCTGATCTCATCAAGATGGGTGCCGGAGTCTCCCTGCTTCATGGTCAGGGAAACTCCGAAGCAATTCTCCAGTGACAGGGTATGGAGGTATCCCTGCACGGCTTCTCTATGCCGTGACGACCATTCTTCTTTGGGGAAACAAGGGACCATAAATCAGAGTTATTTATACGAAAAGCCCTCGCCATATCGTCCCTGAATTGTAAAAAACGTGTGTTTTAAGGCACTTACCCAGAGTCACTTAGCTTGATCGCATGGAAGCTCTGCCATGCTCCTGATAGGCAGATTAGTATGTTATAGGAAACTCACTTTGTCCCGCTGACCTGAGTCGGTTGACGGTGACAGTTTCCCACGGCGCCCTCCTCGCGAGGGCGCCGTTTTTTGCGGCCTTCGCGGTTAGTCTGCATCCGGCTTTTTTCCTCGGAACACCGGGAAGGCTCCACAAGGTTTGCGGGCGCGCGGCGTCCGCCGCGTTTTTCCCATGCCGACCGAGTCCACGTCCGCCCGCGTCTCCGTCTGGGAATGGCTCACGGCGGCGCTGCTCGTCGCGAACCTCGCGTGGACGACGCTCTGCCTCGGCGGCTTCCGGCCGGAGACGATGGTCGTCACGGGCGCGTTGAACGGCCTGCTCCTGGCGGTGCATTTTGCGGGACGCGGGTGCGTGCGGGCAGGCGACGCGCCGCGAAATCATCCTGCCGGGTGGTGGCTGCTGCCGTTCCTGGCTTACGCGCTGGCGAACGTGCGGTGGGTGACGCCGGTGCCGTGGCTTGGCTGGCGCGACTGGCTGGGCTGGGCCCAGATGATCCTGGTTTTCTGGGTGGTGCTGAACGGCGTGCGGGCGAGGGCCGCGCGGACGCTCGTGTTCGGCGCGCTCGTGGCGGTGGCGTTCGTTGCGGTGGTCCTCGCGTGTTACCAGCGTTTCGTGCGGCCGGACTGGCTGATGCTGGGGCGGGTGCAGGCGGAGCAGTTCATCGGACGCGCGAGCGGGAGTTTCGGCATTCCGAACAGCCTCGCGGCGCTGCTGCTGCTGCTCATTCCGGTCGCGGGCGTGCGGGCGTTCCGGCGCGGAGCGTCGGCGGTGCAGCGCGTGCTGTGGGGCTACTTGCTGCTCGTATTCGGGCTGGGCCTGGTGCTGACGATCAGTCGCGGGGCGTGGCTCGCGCTCGCCCTGGTACTGGCAGTGTGGCCGGCGTTCGCGGTGCAGGGCTCGGGCTGGCGACGGGCACGCTGGGCGGGGCTGGCGGCGCTGGGAGTGTTGGCGGTGGCGGGCGCACTTTATTTTTCGCTGCCGCGGGTCCGCGAGCGTTTCCAAATGCTGAAGGCGGATGCGGGGGAAAAGACGCGGCCCATCATGTGGCGCGGGGCGTGGAGGATTTTCCAAGCTGCTCCCGTCGTGGGCGGAGGCGCGGGCAGTTTCAACGTGCGCTTCGAGCAATTCCGCCCGGAGCGCTACCAGGATGAGCCGCAATGGGCGCACAACGACTACCTCAACACGCTGAGCGATTACGGCGCCGTCGGCTTTTTGCTCTTCTTCGGCGCGGGCGCGGTCGTGGCGGGGAGGACCTGGCGCGGGGCGGCGCTGCGACGCGACTGGCTCGACGATCGCGCGCTGGCCGGGGCGCTGGCGGCCGGGGTGGTGGCGTTTGGTCTCCAACTGTTCGTGGATTTTCATTTCAAGATTCCCGCGCTGGCCATGGCCTTCGCGATCGTCGCCGCGTTCCTCGTGCAACGCGGCTGGTCTGTCCGCGAACGGACTGGCGCGATTTCACGGGCACAACGCTTGACGTATTTTGCGGGTGCGGCGGCGGTCCTGGCGGTGACTTTCGGCTGCGTCGTGCCGTTTTACCGGGCCGAAGCGCTGCGTTACGGGGCGCGTCAATCCATCAACCGGCTGGCGACGACGGACGCGGACTTGGCGGAGCAGCGCCGGGTGCTGATCGAGGCGCGCGCCGACCTGGCGCGCGCGGTCGGGATCTCGCCCAGTAACGCGCAGGCTTGGGCTGACATTTCCTACGCGGCCGCGCTGTGGTCGCATGTCGAGCCGTCAAAGTCAGCGCAACTCGGCCAGGAGGCGCAGCGCGCGGCGGAAGAGGCGCTCGCGCTGACGCAAGGAGTACCGGAATTCTGGCTTCGGCGGGGCGTGGCGCTGGACCTGCAGGGCCGCTGGAACGAGGCCGGCGGGGCGTTCGCCCGTGCCGTGGAACTGGCTCCGGCCAGTGGGACGGTTTGGTTCTATCGCGCTTTTCATCTGGGACTTAACCCAATTTGCTCGGATCTGGCGGACGCCGCAGCTGCATTCAGCTTGCGCCTTGACCCCGGCAACAAGCAGGCGCAAGCTTTACGCCAACGATTGGCAAATAGGCCCCGGAAGCCGTAATTGACTCATTTTATGCAAAACAAATTCGCCTCGTGGATTTTGCTCTGTGCCGGTGCGCTTCTTTTCGCGGCCACTGCGCAATCCGCCCCGGAACGCACGGCCGGCCGCATCGTGGCGGCGAAGGTGCACGGCACGGTCACCGCGATCCACAAGGCGGACAACCTGCGTCGGGAATTGCACGACAGCGACTCCGTGTCGGAAGGCTACGTGATCACGACGGCCCCGAAATCCAGCGTGGTCCTGATTTTCGCCAACGGCTCGGCGGTGAACCTGGCCTCCGATTCCTCGCTGTCGATCGACGAGTTCCTGATGGACCCGTTTGATCCGAAGTATTCCGCCGCCGACGCCAAGGAAGAGCCCTCGACGTCGGTCACGAAACTCTCGCTCGAGCGCGGCGAGTTCGTCGGCAACGTGAAGCACCTCCATCGCGACAACGGCTCGTCGTTCACGATCAACACCCCGGTCGGCGCGGCCGGTATCCGCGGCACCACCTTCCAGTTTTCGATCGGCGTGGACAGCGGCGGCAAGCCGTTCGTCAACTTTGGCACGGCGGAGGGCTTAGTGTCCCTGACGTCGCTCGACGGGGTGGAACACATGATCCCGGCCGGCAAGGTGGTGAGCGTGACCTTTGAGACGGCGACGAACCCGACCACCGGCGAAGTCACGGTGGTGGCGGGCAGCGTGAAGGTTTCCGGTGTCGCAGACATGCCGGCCGCGCAGCAGGCCGCCATCCAGCAGGCGGTGGAGCAGATCCTGACGGCGCCGCCGAGCCCGCCCCCGGCGGCCGCCCCTGACGCGACGAAGCCTCCGGTCGACACCACGCCCGGCGACGGCAAGGGCTGAGCGCACGCCGAATCAATTGACCCAACGCCCGGAGCGCCCTGCGCCCGGGCGTTTTCGTTTGGCGAGGACGGAGCGGCGGCAAATCTGCTTTCATTCGCCAAACCCGCACCCTAGCGTCGGCCGCCGTGGCCCCGCCAAAAAAGAAGAACGCGCTGACGTTGCTGCGCTGGTTCGTTCTGCTTTCCCTGCCGGCGGTCTGGTGCGTGGCGGCCCATTTCGGCCTGTTGGGCGTGATGGAGAATCAGGCGCTGAAGCTGTTCTATTACTTCCGCGGTGAGGTCGCGTCGCCGGTCAAGGTGATGTACGTGGATGTGGACACACGCGCGATCCAGGAGATTGGCGAGCGCCCGTGGAACCGGGCGGACTTCGGCTTGGCCGCGCAAACGCTGCTGGAGGTGGGCCGGGCGCGGGCGATCGGGTTCGACTTTGTGTTTTCCGACTTTGCGGCGTCGAAAATGGTACCGCGCTCCGAGATCACGAAACGAAACCTCGAGTTTGCCCGGGTCATTCACCGCCATCCCGAGATCGTGCTCGCGGCCCAGTACAGCGGCGGCCAGGCCTACGCCCAGGAAGGTGAGCGGACCTTTCCGCTGTTGCGGAAGGGCGCCACGGACCGGACCAAGAACGACCTCCCGGAGCTGCCGCAGTATCCGCTGTTGGGCACGACCTATGGGACGATCGGGCTGATCGACGTGGATTACCAATACGGCGCTGACGAGGTCCCGCGCTGGGTGCCGCTGTTCGCTGACACGCTGAATCCCACCTACTATCATCTCTCCCTGAAGCTCGCGCTGATTGCGCTGGGGCTGGACGAATCCGCGCTGCACCGCTCCGCCGATGCCCTCGACGTGGTCCGTCCCGACGGTTCGCTGGTGGTGTCAATTCCGCTCCGGGAGCGACAATTGCTCGAGGTCAACTGGTTCTCGCATTGGATCAACCCGGAATTGAATCCCCGGGACAGCCTGGCGGATGTGCTGCTTTACCAGCGGGAACTGAACAGCGAAAAACCCGAGGAGCGGACGGCGGCGCAGGCGTTCTTCCAGCGCTTCGAGGGCGCCATCATCCTCGTTGGTCCGGTGGACCCGCTGCTGCAGGACCTGGCGCCCACGCCGTTTGACGAGTCCCCCGTGCCCAAGGTCGGGCTGCACGGCAACCTGATCAAGACGATCTACGGGGGCCAGTTTCTGCGCCGCCTGTCGGAACCGATGGCTTACGGCCTGACGTTCCTGATCACCCTGCTGGTGGCGGGCCTGTCTGCCGTCGGCGGCGTGCGCAGCGTGCGGAACAAGATCTTCGCCGGCGTGCTGCTCCTGGTTTACGTCGGCTACGCCCTGGTGGCCTTCAAGCACTACAACTGGGTGCTCCCGTTCGCGCTGCCCCTTGGGTCGGTGTTCACCACCAGCTTTGCGGCGATTGGCTGGCAACTGCTGGAGGAGGAAAAACAAAAAGGCCGCATCAAGGGCATGTTCGGCACCTACGTCTCCCCGCAGCTCGTCGAAAACATGGTCGACTCGGGCGAGGAGCCGCAGCTCGGCGGCCATGAGGCTGAGATCACGCCGTATTTCAGCGACATCCAGGCTTTCTCCACGTTTTCCGAAAGACTTTCCGCGCCGCAGCTCGTCGAGCTGATGAACGAATACCTGACCGCCTGCACCGACATCATCCTGGCGCAGGGCGGGGCGCTCGACAAATACATCGGCGACGCCGTCGTGGCGATGTTTGGCGGCCTCGTGCCGCTCGAGGACCACGCCTACCGGGCCTGCGTTGCGTCGCAGCTGGTGCATCGCAAGCTGGCCGAGCTGCGCGAAAAATGGCGGAGCGAGGGCGAAAAGTGGCCGGAGATCGTCTGGCACATGCAGTCCCGCATCGGCCTGAACAGCGGCCAGACCATCGTGGGCAACATGGGCAGCCACGCCCGGTTCAACTACACGATGATGGGCGACAACGTGAACCTGGCGGCGCGCATGGAGTCGGGCGCGAAGGCCTACGGCGTTTACACCATGGTCTCCGAAGCCACGAAGACCGCCTGCGAAAAACACGGCGGTGACCGCGTCGTGTTCCGCTACCTCGACAAGATCGTGGTGAAGGGTCGGACGCGGCCCGTGCCGATCTACGAGATCGTGGGCTTGAAGGAGGACATTTCCGCGCAGGCCCAGGAGTGCCTCGAGGTGTTTCCCATGGGCATGGCGCTTTACCTCGCGCAGGACTGGGATGCAGCCGAGATCCGGTTCCGCCGTAGTGCCGAGTTGGAAACCAACCAGCCCGGCAAGCATCCTGGCGTGATCACCAATCCGTCGCTGGCGATGATCGCGCGCTGCGAATATATGCGGGCGCATCCGCCCGGGCCGGGCTGGGATGGCGTGTTCGTGATGAAGGAAAAGTAAGGTGGGCGTCGGTTTCCACACCGACGCTTTCCAGCTCCGGCTCGACAATGTCGCCGATATGGAAATCGGCGACCATCTTGCCACTTGCCGACCTGAAACCTGCCACTTCCCGAAATAGCGACCCGCGTTATTTCAGGATCATGTCCTTCACCGTCTTGCCGGCGGGGATCATCGGCAGCACGTGCTCGGTGTAGGGCACGATGACGTCGAGGACAAACGGGCCGTCGTGGTCGAGCATCTCCTGGATGGCGGCCTTCAGCTCGTTCTTCTGGTGGACGCGGCGGCCCTTGACGCCGAAGCCCTCGGCGATCTTGACGAAGTCCGGGTAGAGGCCGCCGAGGTTGTCGGGGCTGCCGACGTTGGATTCGTCGCCGAGGATGGTGTTGCCGCGCACGCTGCCGTAGAAGCGGTCTTCCCACTGCACGACCATGCCGAGATGCTGGTTGTTCAGGATCATGGCCTTCGCGGCGATCTTCTCGATGTGCGCCGTGGCCAGTTCCTGGATGTTCATCATGAACGAGCCGTCACCGTCGATGTCGATGACCTGCTTGTCGGGGCAGGCGACCTTTGCGCCGAGCGCGGCGGGGTAGCCGAAGCCCATCGCGCCGAGGCCGAGCGAGCTGATGTAGCGGCGGGGCTCGTTGAAGCGGTAAAACTGCGCGGCCCACATCTGGTGCTGACCGACGCCCGTGGTCATGATGGCGTCGCCCTTGGTCAGCTCATACAGCGCAGCGACGGCCTCCTGCGGGACGATGTGCTTGCTCTTGTCGTATTGGAACGGCTGGTCCTTCTTCCACGTCGCGATCTGGGCGTGCCAGGCGGCGGTGTCGGGGGCTTTGAATTTGTTGGCCGTGGCCAGCTCGTTCAGGCGGACGAGGGCGGGCTTCACGTCGCTGACGACCGGGAGGAGGACGCGCTTGTTCTTGTTGTGTTCGGAGGCGTCGATGTCGATGTGAACGATCTTGGCGTGCGCGGCGAATTTGCCCGTGTCGCCAGTGATGCGGTCATCGAAGCGCGCGCCCACGCAGAGGAGCAGGTCGCACTGGTCGACGGCCCAGTTGCCGTAGGCGGCGCCGTGCATGCCGAACCACTGCATCGAGAGCGGGTGCGACTCAGGAAAGCCGCCCAGGCCCATCAGCGTCGTGGCGACGGGCACGTTGGTCTTCTCCGCGAATTTCTTCAGCGCCTCGTGTGCGCCGGAGGAAATGATGCCGCCGCCCGCGTAGAGCACGGGCTTTTTGGCCTCACCGATGAGCGCGAGGACCTGCTTCAGCTGCTCGTCCGTCGCCATTTGCGAGGCGGTGGCGTATTGGTTGCGGAACTCGACCGTGGCGGGGAAGACGGGCTGGAATTTCGCCTGCTGGACGTCCTTGGGCAGATCGATGATGACCGGGCCGGGTCGTCCGGTGCGGGCGAGATGGAAGGCTTCCTTGAAGACCCGCGGGAGCTCGTGGACATCCATCACGAGGTAGGAGTGCTTCACGATCGGCAGCGTCATGCCGTAGAAATCCGTCTCCTGGAACGCCATCTTGCCGATGTATTTCGAGTAAACCTGACCCGTGATCGCGACGAGCGGGATCGAGTCCATGTAGGCGTCGGCAATGGCCGATACGAGATTGGTGGCGCCGGGGCCGCTGGTGGCCATGCACACGCCGACCTTGCCGGTGGCGCGGGCGTAGCCTTCGGCCGCGAAGGAGCCGCCCTGTTCGTGGCGCGGGAGGATGGTGCGGATCTTGTCGGTGCGCGCGAGCGACTGGTGCAGCTCCTGCGACGCGCCGCCCGGGTAGGCGAAGATGACGTCGACGCCCTCGCGGATCAGGCACTCGACGACGGCGTCGGAACCCTTCATTTCGCGGCCGATTTCGGCCTTGGGAAACGCGGCGGGGGAGGTCTGGTCTTTTTTCATGGCGGGAAAAGGGGACGTGGAGGCGGGAAGATAACAGGCATTTGGGGCCGGGAGGCAAGCTTGGGGGCCGTTTGCCAGGGTTGTGGGGCGGGGTTCCCGAACCCTGCCGGACCTTGGAAAAACGTTCCCCGGGATCACGCGGATAGACGCGGATAACTGATTTAAATCCGCGTCCATCCGCGAAATCCGCGGGAAGGGATTGTCAGTCAGACATTCCCTAATCGTGTCATAACGATTTCGGTTGGCGCGTCGGGGGCGGCACCGCAGTTTGGGGCATGGTCAAAGTGCTATTTATCGGCGACATCGTCGGCCGGCCGGGCCGGGACATCGTCAATGAGCGCGTGGCCGGCCTGCGGCGCGAACACGCCATCGATTTTGTCATCGCGAACGGCGAAAACGCGGCGGCGGGGGCCGGCATCACGGGCGCCATTGCCAAGTCCATTCTCGGCGCGGGGGTGGATGCCATCACGCTGGGCGACCACATCTGGGACCAGCGCGGCTGGGAAACGGAAATGACGCAGTTCGACAAAGTCTGCAGGCCGGCGAATTTGCCGGCATCCAACCCGGGCGAGGATCACGTCATCATCGAGGCGCGCGGGTTCAAGGTGGCCGTGTTTACCGTGCTCGGCCGGACGTTCATGAACACGAAGGCCGACTGCCCGTTTTTGTGCGCGGACCGGATGCTGGAGCGGCTGAAGGGCCGGGCCGACGCCATCATCGTGGAGATTCACGCCGAAGCGACGTCCGAGAAACAGGCGCTCGGCTGGTATCTCGACGGGCGCGTCACCGCAGTGCTCGGCACGCACACCCACGTGCCGACGGCGGATTACTGCGTGCTGCCGAAAGGGACGGCTTTCATGTGCGACGTCGGCATGACCGGCCCGTATGCCAGCGTGCTGGGCCGCGAGGTAAAGCCGGTGATCGAGAAATTCCTAGACGGCATGCCGCACCGCTTCGAAGTCGCGACCGGCGACGTGCGTCTGTCAGGCGCCCTGATCGAAATCAGCCCCGCGATGGCGCGGGCCGAAAAGATCGAGCTGCTGACGGTGCGCAGCCAGGCGCGGGGATCAGTGTAAGGCCTGACCACTTTATTTGGCCCGCCTTTTCGGATCGCCCTCTAGAATTCAACGACAGCCCGAAATGAAAATAACGCCAGCTCAGTACGAGGCAGCATATAAATTAGGACGGAGAGTCTACACTGGGGAAATCACATTTCGTGCGGCTGCCGATAAATTGGAGAGGATTGGTCTGAATCGAACTAGTGCCAGTTTCTACATCACGAACCTGAAACATCTCTTGAATGGCACTCTCTATCAGAGGGCCATGAGCGTAGATTCTACGGAGAAATATTTTGAATGGATTCAGCGGGACTACGGTGAAGCCGGGATAAGAACCGCTGTTAGGGCATTACGTCTGCATATCCCCTACTTTAAGCAATCCAGTCCGAGTCCAATGATTGGTCATGTTCGGGTTCTGAAAAAGTACCAAGTAGTTGAACACGGTGAACCTGAGAATCGAACGGCGCTGGATGACCTTCTTGACCGGCCAGAGGGAAATACAGCGCCGGATCGAGGCAAAGTGACTGGCTATGCGTATAAACGAGATCAGCGCGTTAGAAATTATGTCGTTCAGCGTGCGAACGGGAAATGTGAATATTGCGGCCAGGGTGCCTTTATTTTGCCGGATGGAAGCGGCTACGTTGAGGCGCATCACATAATCGCACTAGCTTCTGACGGATGCGACACGGTGGATAATGTTATAGGGCTCTGCCCAAATCATCATCGTGAAGCCCACTATGGCGTGAGCGCCCAAGCACTTGAGCAGAAATTTATTGAGAAGCTTAGGGCTATCGAAGGCGGTGATGGCAGACTCTAAACAATTTCCTTCGAGCAGAGAAATTGGGCGGAAAGCCTAACTATGCACCACGCCGGCTTCCTCGTAGGAGCCGAGCTTGCGGTAGCGGTCGTAGCGGGCGTTGAGCAGGGTCTCGGTGTCGAGTGCGCGGAGGTCGTTGAGATGTTTCTGCAGCGCGTATTTCAGCGCCGCGGCAGCTTGGGCGGGGTCGTTCTGCGCGCCGCCGAACGGCTCGGGGAGGACCTCGTCCACGACGCCGAGTCCCTCGAGCGTGGCGGCGTTGAGCTTGAGCGCCTCGGCGGCCTTGGGCGCGGCGCTACGGTCCTTCCAGAGGATGGCGGCGCAGCCCTCGGGTGAGATGACCGAGTAGTAGCTGTTTTCGAAGATGAGCACGCGGTCGGTGACGCCAATGCCGAGCGCGCCGCCGGAGCCGCCTTCGCCGACGACGACGGCGATGGAAGGGACCTTGAGCATGGCCATTTCGCGGAGATTGACGGCGATGGCCTCGGAGACGTGGCGGGCCTCGGATTCGACGCCGGGGAAGGCGCCCGGGGTGTCGATGAAGGTGAGGACGGGCAGCTTGAAGCGCTCGGCGGTTTTCATCAGGCGGAGGGCTTTCCGGTAGCCCTCGGGCTGCGGCATGCCGAAGTTGCGCTCGATGTTTTCCTTGGTGTCGCGGCCCTTCTGCTGGGCGATGATCATGACGGCCTCGCCGTTGAAGAAGGCGGTGCCGCCAACGAGCGCGCGGTCGTCATTGAACTGGCGGTCGCCGTGCAGTTCCTGGAAGCCCTCGCAGATCAGGCCCACGTAATCCAGGGCGTAGGGCCGCTTTGGGTGGCGGGCGATCTGGACGCGCTGCCAGGGGGTGAGATTCGAATAGATGTCCCGGCGGGTCTGCTCGAGCTTGTTCTCCAGGGCCTTCACCTCGGGGGTCACGTCGAGGTTATGCTCCATGGATTTCTGGTGCAGGGCGTCGAGGTCTTTGGCGAGTTCGCGCAGGGGCTTTTCGAACTCCAGGACGTAGGCCGGTTTTTCCATCGCGTCCGATTTAGGGGAGCCGCCGGAAGGGTGTCAACGGGTGGCGCGTCACTTAATGCCACCCGCTTGCTGGTCGGGATTTTTCAGCTGATCTTTCCACGCACCGATTTTCGCCTGGGCGCCGAAATGCTCCGCGCGGGCCTTGTCGCCGCGTTCCATCCAGATGCGTGAAAGGGTGGTGTTGATGAAGAGATCGCCCGGCTGCAGCGCGTGCGCCCGCTCACCGGCGGCCAGGGCGGCGTCGAGGCGGCGGAGCGAGAAATTCACCTCGGCGAGCGCGTGCCATGCTTCGAATGAATCCGGCGCCGCGGCGGTGGCCCGAGTGAGCTTGGCGAGCGCGGCTTCGCTTTCGCCCAGCGCGTAGTCCGCGGTGGCGTCCTCGATGAGCGTCTGCAGTTCGTCGTCGGTCATGGATCAGCGGAGCGTGGCGTGAGCCGGGGAAAAAAGAAAGGACGGCCTTGCGGGCCGTCCTGGGAAAAATCACGCGAGGGTGGCGGGTTACTTCTTCAGATCGGCCTCGATGCCGATCGTAACCGCGACTTCCTCGCCGATGGCGGTGCCGAGCCAGGCCGGGCCGGCCACACCGAAATCATGGCGTTTCAGGGTGGTGGTGGCTTCCCAGCCGGAAACATAGGCGCCCATCAGGCCGGGGCCGAAGCCGAGGAGCTTGGTCTGCAGGACGACGGTCTTGGTGATGCCCTTGATGGTGAGGGCGCCGGTCACATCGTAGGTATCGGCGCCGGTCTTCTTCCAAGACGTGCTCTTGAACGTGATGGTCGGGTGGTTGGCGGAATCGAAATAATCGGCGCCCTGCACGTCGGAGTCGCGCTTCGCGCTGCGGGTGTCGAGGCTCTTGATCTCAATGGTCGCCTCGACCGAGCTCTTCTCGAGGTTGGCGCGGTCCAGCACGATGGTGCCGCTGAACTTCGTGAAATTGCCGGGGACCTTGCTGAAGACGTGGCGGATGCTGAACCCGACCGAGGAATGAACCGGGTCGATGTTATACGTTTCGGTGGCGGCGTGCGTGGATGCCAGCAGCCCGAGGGCGAGGCCGGCAATGGACAGAAGGCGGAGGGAATATTTCATGTGGTGAGGATTGGAGCGGAAAAGTGAACGCGGTATTCGCGGCGAAGCAACTCAGAGAATCGGCATCGCCCGCCTTCGCTGAGCCTCCGGCGGGCAGGCATCCCATCTTACAAGATCAACATCGCGTCGCCGTAGCTGAGGAAACGATACTCGCGGGCTTTGGCCTCGGCGTAGATTTCCTGCAGCCAGGCGATGCCATCAGTCAGGCCGGGGGCGAGAAAGGCGGCGGTGAGGCAAAGCAGCGTGGATCGGGGCTGGTGGAAGTTGGTGATGAGCGCGTCCACGCCGCGAAACAGCCGCGGCGGGTAAATGAAGAGCCCGGCCTCGGCGCAGCAGGCCTGGCCGGTCGGACGGGTGTTCGTTGCGAGAAAATCCTCCACGGAGCGCACCGTGGTGGTGCCGACGGCGATGCGTCGGCCGGCCAGGGGCGGGAAGAGCGCGGCCTGGGTCGCCGCGGGCAATTCGTAGAGTTCGCGATGAATTTGATGCGCCTCGATGGTGTCGGTGGTGATGGGCTTGAAGGTGCCGAGGCCGACATGCAGCGTGACCTCGGCCGTCCGGACGCCTTGGCCAGTCAGTTGGGCGAGCAGCTCCGGGGTGAAATGCAGCCCCGCCGTCGGTGCCGCCACGGCAACCGGATGCGCGCGGTCGGCATACACTGTCTGATAACGCTCGAGATCCTCGGCGCGCCGTGACCCTGCCGGGCGCTCGATGTAAGGCGGAAGCGGGACCTCGCCGAGCCGGCCGGCGACGGCGGTGATCGGCTCGCTGCCGCGGGTGGTGAATTTCACCTGTGCGGATCCGTCGGCCTCCTTGGCCATGATTTCACCGGTGAAGGCGCCGGTCGGATGGCTGAAGGTG
Organism: uncultured Opitutia bacterium; assembly: GCA_903862955.1. Classification (GTDB taxonomy): domain Bacteria; phylum Verrucomicrobiota; class Verrucomicrobiia; order Opitutales; family Opitutaceae; genus Opi-474. The sequence goes on along the minus strand of CAIPAH010000028.1, from coordinate 21,022 downwards.
GCGCCGACGGGGAGCTTCTTGCCCGGCTTGATCAGGCATCGCCAGACCTGTCCGCCGTCCACGGGGCGGAGCAGGAAGCATTCGACCTGTCCGCCGGTGGGTCGCTGGGCGCGGAGGCGCGCCGGCAGGACGGCGGCGTTGTTGCGGAACAGCGTGTCGCCCGGACGGAGAAATTCCCCGAGGTCGGCAAACGTGCGATGCGCCAGCGTCCGGCGAATGCGATCGACCACCAGGAGGCGCGAGTGGTCGCGGCGCGCGGCGGGAGTCTGGGCGATCAACCCTGGTGGCAGCTCATAATCGAAAAGATTGGTCGGAAGCGGCGGCATGTTGCGTGAAAACCACGGACGCGGATAGGAACTATTACTTACGCCGATGAATGAGTAAACGAGGGAGACGTGTGCTAATCGATGATTTCAAGGGAATTGGAACCAGTTTGTCGGGAGGATAGCATCTTTTTTACCACCAAGGTTTTGCAAACACAACTTGCCGGGCGGAATCGGACGCCGCTATCAATCCCGCCGTCTCTCACTTGCTGCTGCAATGAAGAAAAATATTTTCCTCGTCTCGTTGATCACTTTGGCCGGCCTGACTTTCGCGGGCTGCGAAACTGCACCGGTCGCGCCCGCGCCGGCCAAGAAGCCCAAGCCGGCCGTGGTCGAGCACGAGCGGCTCTACAACAACATCAGCGTGAGCGAAGCCAAGGGGGTTTCGTCGCCGTTCAAGACGGAGCGGGGCACGGTGTTTCCGGAGAACAAGATGGGCTACAAGCTGATCCTGACGAGCGACGTCTCGATGCCCAACCTGCTGGCCACGCAGCTGGATTCGAAGGAAATCCTCGTGCAGATGCGCATCTACAACCGCGCGGATTACGACCAGATGCTCAACATCGTCTGTGCGCGCGGCGAGGATCGGAGCACGTATCAGGCGACGGGCGTGGTCTTTCCGGCCAACCGGGCGCGGGACATCAAATTTACGGTGAGCGAGCAGGACAGCCAGAATCTCACCCTGATCGTGACGCAGGCGCGCTAGGCTCGCCGGTGGGCGAAGGCGGGATTGCATCGGGAGCGGGCGCGATTATGCCGGAAGCTCACCGAGTTCGATGGCCTTCCCCGACGAGCAAAGGATTATGCGCACCCTGCTGCGATTTCTCGCCGTAGCCCAATTCTCACTGGCGATTCTCGCGGCCGGTGCGCTGCTTTACATCGGGATGATTTACCACGATGCCGCCACGCGGGCGGCGAATCCCAATCGGGCGGCGGAGTTGGACATGCTGGCCACCCATCGGGCGACTTATGTCGCACTCGTGACGGTGGCGACGCTGGCGTTGGTGGGCGGTCTGGCCTCGGGAATTTGCATCTGGCGGCGGAAATGCCGGCGGTTCTCCCAAGCCGTGGCCGTGTTAAGCTTGTTACTTTTTCCGGTTGGCACTGTCATCGGCCTAGCCACGTTGATCACACTTGGACAGAAACCCTTTCGTGATCTCTACGCGGCCGAGCCACCGCCCACTCCCCCCGGCTCCTGATTTTACCCCCAATTTTCCTCCGTCCAATGAAATCCCTGTTCGCACTGTTTCTCACCCTTGCCGCCGCGGTCAGCCTGTCTGCGTCGGAGGTTCAGGATTTGCTGGGGCCAGCCGCCGCGGGGCGGGGCACGGTGTATTTCCGCGTGGCGCTGGAGAAGCGCAACGGGATCGACATGCGCGAATACGTGATGCTGAAGGACATCATCCAGTCGATCGAGAAGGCGGGGGCGTCTGTCCGCCCGGTGCGCAAGGATGTCAACGTCAGCTACTGGATTTTCTTCAAGAACGGGGATTTTGCCACCTGTGACGTGGTCAACACCCCGGCCAAGGTCCATCAAACCTACGCCCAGTTGCAGGAATATTTTTCCGATGCGCCCCACAGCCCGGACAAGTGGAGCATTTCGGGCGAAGACCTCGTGATCGGCCAGCGGATTTTTTCGGTGCGGACTTTGCCGGCCGATGACGCGGTCACGGGCGGCAAGAAGGGCGAGGTGGAGATCGCCGTGCTCTACGGCCAGGACAAGGTTTATTACTATTTCGGCTCGATCATTCGCGAATAGCGGGATGGGGCGGCCGGCCCACGCCGGCGCCAGCGATTTGGCGGGAAGGATCGGGTAGGGGCCGGCGCTTCCAACGAACCTGCGGCTGATCGCCGGCAAGAAATGCAATGAAAGTCGCAAATCGTGCAGAGAGGAAACGCCCGGTGGTGACGATAATAAGCCAGTAAATCCACTCCCCCCGGTGGCAGGCCCCGCGAACCCCAAACCCCGTCACCCCATGCGCATTTGCGTATCCACCCAAAATTCGTCCGACCCCTATGGCTCCAGCCGCAAGATCCCACTCGAGGTCAATCTGTGGCTGGATCGGGGATGGACCATCATCCAATCGGAGCGCCAGGGCGTTGTCCTGCTGGGAAAGAAGGAACTGCGCAAGCGGGACCGGGTTCTCCTGTGGCTGGGCACTTTCGGTCTGGCCTTCTTTTTCGTGGGAATCCCCATCGGCGGATGGGCGGGGCTCCTCCTGCTGACGTTGGCATGGGTGGATTATTCGCGGAATACCGCCCCGCCGACGAAGTTCTTCCCCGCGGAAGGCGAAAAACCGCGCAAGATCGAGCGCTGACCCCGCCGGATCGGGTGATTCGGGCGGTCCGACGCAGCTAATCAGCCGGGACCGGGGAAATTGCTTGTCTCACAGGGCGCGCCGCGCGTAGTAACGCCCTCCCTTTTTGCCGAACTAGCTCAGTTGGTAGAGCAACGCTTTCGTAAAGCGTGGGTCATCGGTTCAAATCCGATGTTCGGCTCCACTTTCCGCCCCGCCCGGGTCTCCGCGGCGGGGCTTTTAGTTGTCGGAAATGCGCTCGTCCGGGAGGTTGCCCTGCAGCTTGCGCCGCAGCCGCAGCGCCTCGATGTCGCGGCGCAGCTGTCCGGCGAACAGCTCCAGCCGGCGGCGGACATTCAGCGTTTCGAGCAGCCGCTGTTTCAGCGCGCTGTCGTCGCAGAGGCTGAAGGCCGCCAGGTCGATGAAGACCTCGGGGTCCTCCACGGTGCGGAGAAACTCGGCCATCTCGGGCGGCACGGGGGCGCCGAATTTCTGCTTCAACGCGATCAGGCGGGCCAGCTCGGTGCGCAGCCGGACGTTTTCGGCGGGGTCGGCGACCGGCTCGCTCGGCAGGGCGCGAACCTTGATCCGGCGGTAGGGCTCGTCCGTGACGATCGAGAGAAGTTCGACGCGGCAGAGGCCCTGGAGCAGGAGATTGGAGGTGCCGTTGGCGTTTTTCTGGCAGGCGCGGACGATGCCCACGCTCGCGATCCGGTGGGGCGGCTCGAACTGGCCGGGCTGGTCGAGCAGATTCGCGTCGAGGCCGGTGACGGCGAACAGGCGGTTGGTGGCGAGCACGTCCTTCAGCATCTGCCGGTAGCGCGGCTCGAAGATGTGGAGGGGCATCAGCGCCTGCGGGAAAAACGCCACGTTGGGCAGCGTCATGACGGGCACTTCCTCCGGCAGGGTGATTTCCATCTCCATGGCTCAAGCTTGGTAGCGTAGTGGGGAAATCTCAACTGTGACGCCTGTGACAGTCTCCGGACGAAACCGGCCTGAAGTGGGACAAGATGGCGTGAATTTGGCCGGGACGGGGCAGTCAAAAGACCCTGCGGATAAGTTTAAGTTGTTCTAAGTTAGATATAAACAGAACCAGTAGGTTCGGGGCACGTGCATTGCTCAGAGAAGGACACTATGAGCAGAATTTTAGGCATCGATCTGGGCACCACCAACTCCTGCATGGCCGTGATGGAGGGCGCCGAGCCCGTCGTCATCCCCAACGCCGAAGGCGCCCGCACGACCCCGTCCGTGGTTGCATTCACCAAGGGCGGCGAACGTCTGGTCGGTCAGGCCGCCAAACGCCAGGCCGTCACCAATCCCAGCAACACCATCTTTTCCGCAAAGCGCCTGATCGGACGTAAATTTTCCGAAATCAGCGCCGAGGCCAAGAACATGCCGTTCAAGGTCGTCGAGGGCAAGAATGGCGACGCGTACATCGAAGTGAAGCTCGGCGACAAGACCGAGCAATACGCCCCGCAGCAGATTGCCGCGTTTGTGCTCGGCAAGTTGAAGGCCGACGCCGAGGCCTATCTGGGCGAGAAGGTCACGCAGGCCGTCATTACGGTGCCGGCGTATTTCAACGACTCGCAGCGCCAAGCCACGAAGGACGCCGGCAAGATCGCCGGCCTCGACGTGCTCCGCATCATCAACGAGCCCACCGCGGCCTCGCTCGCCTATGGCCTCGACAAGAAGAAGGACGAGAAGATCGCGGTCTATGACTTGGGTGGCGGCACGTTCGACGTGTCGGTGCTCGAGATCGGCGACGGCGTCTTCGAGGTGAAGGCCACCAATGGCGACACCCACCTCGGCGGCGACAACTGGGACGACGCCATCATCGGCTGGCTCGTGGAAACTTTCAAAAAGGACAACGGCATCGACCTGCGCAAGGACCCGATGGCGCTCCAGCGCCTGAAGGAAGAAGCGGAGAAGGCGAAGATCGCGCTGTCGTCCACGACGACGGTCGACATCAACCTGCCGTTCATCACGGCGGACGCCTCCGGCCCCAAGCACCTCAATGTCCAGCTGTCCCGTGCGAAGATGGAGCAGATCTGCGACTCGTTGTTCGAGCGCTGCATCGCGCCCTTCAAGAACTGCCTGAAGGACGCCGATCTCACGTCCGCGCAGATCGACGAGCTCGTGCTGGTCGGCGGCATGACGCGCATGCCCAAGGTCGTCGAGATCGCCAAGAACCTCGGCGGCAAGCCGCCGCACCAAGGCGTCAATCCCGATGAAGTCGTCGCCGTTGGCGCGGCCATCCAGGGCGGCGTGCTCAAGGGCGACGTTCGCGACGTGCTGCTCCTCGACGTGACGCCGCTCACGCTCGGCATCATGACCGCGGGCGACGTCGCCACGGCGATGATCCCGCGCAACACCACTATTCCCTCGAAGAAGACGCAGGTCTTCTCGACCTACAGCGACAACCAGCCCGGCGTCGAAATCGTCGTGCTGCAGGGCGAGCGCCCGATGGCCCGCGACAACAAGCAGCTCGGCACGTTCAAGCTGGACGGCATCCCGCCGGCCCCGCGCGGCACGCCGCAGATCGAGGTCACGTTCGACATCGACGCCAACGGCATTCTCCACGTCTCCGCCAAGGATCTCGGCACCGGCAAGGACCAGAAGATCACCATCCAGGGCTCGTCCGGGCTCTCGAAGGATGAGGTCGAGAAGATGACCAAGGAAGCGGAGCTCCACGCCGACGAGGACAAGAAGCGCAAGGAAGCCGTCGAGTCCAAGAACCAGCTCGACAGCACGATCTACCAGATCGAGAAGGCGTTGAAGGACGCCGGCGACAAGGTGTCCGCCCCGCTGAAGTCCAAGGTCGAGTCCGCGATCGCGGACGCGAAGAAGGACCTCGAAAGCAACGACGCCGCGCGCATGAAGTCCGCGTTGGAGAAGCTCACCGCCGTCGGCGGCGAGCTCTACGCCGAGGCCCAGAAGGCCGCGACGCCTCCTCCCGGCTCGCCTCCGCCCCAGGCGGACGGCGCCGCACCCAAGACCGAGAAGAAAGCCGACGTCGTGGACGCGGACTTCGAGGTCGTGGACGACGACAAGAACAAGAAGAAGTAACTTTCAGTGCCACCCGCGCCCGCCGGATTTATCCTGGCGGGCGCGTTTGGTCGAAAACCCCCGCAACGCACATCCAACTCTAGTCCAAAACCCAACCACATATGGCTAACGTCAAAATCAAACCCATCGGTGATCGTGTTCTCGTCGAACACATCGAAGAAAAAGAGCAGGTCCGTGGAGGCATCATCATCCCGGACAGCGCCAAAGAAAAGCCCCAGGAGGCCAAGGTCATCGCCTTGGGCACTGGCAAGCGCGACGACGAGGGCAAGATCATCGCCTTCGAAGTCAAGGTGGGCGACATGGTGCTCATCAGCAAATACGGCGGCACCGAGGTGAAACTCGGCGACAAGAAATACACCCTCGTGAGCGAGAGTGACATCCTCGGCATCGTTGGCTGAGCCCGTTCCCCCGAATCGAAATCTTAAAACAAAAAATCAATCATCATGGCTGCTAAACAAATCATCTTCGACGAGGCCGCTCGTCAGAAAATCCTCAAGGGCGTGGAGCTCCTCTCCAAGGCCGTCAAAGTCACCCTCGGTCCGAAGGGCCGCAATGTCGTCATCGACAAGAAATTCGGCTCGCCGACTGTCACCAAGGACGGCGTGACCGTGGCCAAGGAAGTCGAGCTCCCCGATCCGTACGAGAACATCGGCGCGCAGCTCGTGAAGGAAGTCGCTTCCAAGACCTCCGATGCGGCCGGCGACGGCACCACCACGGCGACCGTGCTCGCCGAGGGCATCTACCGCGAGGGCCTCAAAAGCGTCACCGCCGGTTCGAATCCCGTCTACCTGAAGCGTGGCATCGACAAGGCCGTGGAGGCCGCCGTCGGCGAACTCGCCAAGATCTCCAAGAAGGTCAATGACCGCGAGGAGATCCGCCAGGTCGCGACGGTTTCCGCCAACTGGGACACCGCCATCGGCGAGATCATCGCCGACGCGATGGACAAGGTCGGCAAGGACGGCACCATCACGGTTGAAGAGGCGAAGTCCATCGAGACCACCCTCGACGTCGTCGAGGGCATGCAGTTCGACAAGGGTTATCTCTCGGCCTACTTCGCGACCAACGCGGAGAGCCAGGAAGCCATCCTCGAGGACGCCTACATCCTGATCCACGAAAAGAAGATCAGCAATCTCCAGGAGTTTCTCCCGATCCTCCAGGCCAGTGCCAAGACCGGCAAGCCCCTCCTGATCATCGCCGAGGAAGTCGAGGGCGAGGCCCTCGCCGCGCTCGTGGTGAACAAGATCCGGGGCACGCTGAATGTCGTCGCCGTCAAGGCGCCCGGTTTCGGTGACCGTCGCAAGGCCATCCTTGAGGACATCGCTGTCCTCACTGGCGGCCGCCTCCTCAGCGAGGACCTCGGCATCAAGCTCGAGAACGTCACCATTGCCGACCTCGGCCGCGCCAAGCGGATCGTCGTCGACAAGGAGAACACCACCATCGTCGAGGGTGGCGGCAAGTCGTCCGACATCCAGGGCCGCGTGAAGCTCATCCGTCGCCAGATCGATGAGACCACCTCCGATTACGACCGCGAGAAGCTCCAGGAGCGCCTCGCCAAGCTCGCCGGTGGCATCGCCGTCATCAATGTCGGCGCCTCCACCGAGGTCGAGATGAAGGAAAAGAAGGCCCGCGTCGAAGACGCCCTCCATGCGACCCGCGCGGCCGTGGAAGAGGGTATCGTCGCCGGCGGTGGCGTCGCGCTGCTCCGCACCGCGAAGGTCATCGACGCCCTCAAGCTCGAGGGTGACGAGGCCATCGGCGCGCAGATCGTGCGTCGCGCGATCGAGCACCCGATCCGGATGCTCTGCGCCAACGCGGGGGTCGAAGGTGCCGTCGTCGTGGGCAATGTGCTCAACGGCAAGGGCAGCTACGGCTACAACGTGGCGACCAACGAATACGAGGACCTCGTCAAGGCCGGTGTCGTCGACCCCACGAAGGTCACGCGCACCGCGCTGCAGAACGCGGCCTCGATCGCCGGCCTGCTCCTCACGACCGAAGCCATCATCACCGAGATCCCGGACAAGAAAGACGCTCCGGCCCCCGGCGGCGGTGGCGGCGGCATGGGCGGCATGGGCGACTACTAAGTCCCGCTGTTCCTTGCAAAAAATTCCAAGGCGTCCCGCGCGAGCGGGGCGCCTTTTTTTTGTCCCGGCGTGGCACGGGTCTCTGGCCCGTGATGTGGGTAGCGCAGGCGTCCCGCCTGCAGGGTTGGGAAATGCAGGCGGGGACGCCTGCGCTACTTTCGGAGTCACGGGCCGGAGACCCGTGCCACGCCGGACACCACTGTTGCGACAAACACCTTTTGCTTTCGCTGGCGGCGCTTCCGTGTTTCCGTGATTCCAACATGGAAGTGATTTTTCTCGGCACGGGCACTTCGCAGGGTGTGCCGATGATTGGCTGCGATTGCGAAGTGTGCGCGTCCACCGACCCGCGCAATTCCCGCACGCGCACTTCGATCCATGTCGTGATGGACGGGCTGCATGTGCAGGTCGACGCCTCGCCGGAGTTCCGGCTGCAGTGCGTGCGGGAGAAGATCAAACAACTCGATGTCTTCATCCTGACGCACGGCCACGCCGATCACATTGCCGGCATGGATGACCTCCGCCGATTCTGTGACCACGGCGCCAAGGCCATCACGGTTTACACGACGGAGGAGGGCGGGGCGCGTGTCCGGGCGATGTATCCCTACGCCATCGGCGACCGGCCCGTGTCGAAAGGCTACCCGGCGTTCAAACTCGTGGCCATGCCGCCCGTGCTCGAATTTCCGCAGGGCAGGATTTACTCCGCGCTGCTGCCGCATGGCCCCGTCAGCACGCTCGGCCTGGTGTTTGAGGAGAAATCGTCGGGGCAGAAATTTGCGTACTACTCCGACTGCAAGAGTGTGCCGCCGGCCGCGGTGGCGCTGGCCCAGGACGCGGCCGCCGTTTGCCTGGACGGGCTGCGTCCGGACCTGCATCCCACGCACATGAACATCAGCGAGGCGTGCACCGCGGCAGGTGAGATTGGCTGCCCGCAAACCTACCTTACGCACATGACGCACTCCGTGGACCACGAAAAGTGGAGCGGGCAACTCCCCGCAGGAGTCGCTCTAGCCTACGACGGACTGAGGCTAAAAATTTAGCCGGAAGTGAGTTAGGAGAGTTTTCGTTTTATGCCAATTTTAGGGCTTGCTTTAAACCCTACTGAATCAATGTAGATTGAAGCAGTCGCCAAATGAAACTTTCCAAAAAAGGTGAATACGCGCTTCGCTCGCTTATCAACCTCGGCATCGCCGCCGAGGTCGGACGGTCGTTGGTGCAGGTCTCCGAACTCGCCGATACGGAGCAGCTGCCGGTCAAATTCCTCGAGCAGATCATGCAGGCGCTGAAGGAGGCGAAGCTCGTCACCAGCGCGCGCGGCAAGTTTGGTGGCTACCGCCTCGCGAAGCCCGCCAAGGCCATCACGATCGGCGAGGTCGTGCGCCTGATCGACGGGCCGCTCGCACCGATTGGGTGCGTGAGCCAAACCGCCTACGAGAAATGCACCTGCCCCGACGAGGCGCACTGCGGTTTGCGGATGTTGATGCTGGATGTGCGCAATGCCATCGCCGGCATCCTCGATCGCTACACCCTGGCCGACGTCGTTGAAGTCACGCTGCGCAAGCTTCGCCGCGACGAACTCCCGCTGCCGTTTTCCCCCGAAGCCGATCTGGCGCCCACTCCGGTTCGCCTCCCCGCCCGCCATGCCCAAAAACTGGCCGGCCGCGCCGGGCGCCACCGTCTCGATGAAACCGAGGGCGTCCTGCACCAGCTGCTGGGAGATTACACCATTTAGCGGCTTTGCCAAATCGTCATGACCACACCCACGTCACTCGACCCATCTTCCCCGTCATTACCCGACTGGCTTGCGCTCGTGCGTGAGAAAGTCGAGGGCCTGCGCTACGGCGTCGTCCAGCTCGTAGTGCACGACGGGCGCGTGACGCAGATCGAGCGCACGGAAAAGACCCGGCTCGCCGGTCCGCGCGAGACCGAGGCCCACGGCTAAATATTCCGCCCACCGGCGCCCGCCGGCGGCACTCACCGATCACCTACCACAGCATCCGTCTTCGAGAACGCTGACCCGGCCCCGGGAAGTTGACTCAGGCAACCAACCCACACGATTCATGAGAACCTTTACCCGCATCAGCGCGGCGCTGGTCAGTCTTGTCACCGTCACCACCGTCCTGCCCGCCGCGCCGGCAGACAACGCCGATCTCCAGGCCCTGCGCGCGCAGGTCCAGGCCCTTGAGCAGCAGCTCAAGGTCCTCGCCCGCCAGATTGAGATCAAGGAGGAGACCGCGGCCGCCGCCGCGCCCACCACGCCCAAGATCACCATCAACGACAAGGGCTTCACGCTCGCCTCGGCCGACGCCGCCAACTCCATCAAGATCCGGGGACTCGCCCAGCTCGACTCCCGCCTATTCTTCGGCGACGGCGGTGGCGTGGTGAACAATGCGTTCGTCCTGCGCCGCGCGCGGATCATCACCGAGGGCACCTTTGCCAAGATCTACTCCTTTCAGTTTGTGCCGGAGTTCGGCGGCAGCAGCGTCAGCATCCTCGACGCGAATTTCAGTGTCGCCGTCGACAAGGCGCTCAACGTGAAATTCGGCAAGTTCAAGTCGCCGGTCGGCCTGGAGCTCCTGCAGTCCGATTCCTGGACCTTCTTCAACGAGCGCTCGATCGTCACGAACCTCGTGCCCAACCGGGACCTGGGCGTGCAGGTCTCGGGCGACGTGCTGAACGGCACGCTCAACTATACCGCCGGGGTGTTCGGTGGCGTGCCGGACGCTGCCAACTCCAACAATGCCGACTTCGACAACGAGAAGGATCTGGTGGGCCGCCTGTTCTACTCGCCGTTCAAGAATGACGCCGAGTCATTCCTGCAGGGCCTCTCCTTCGGCATCTCCGCCAGCGGCGGCCGCGAAAAGACGGCGTCGGGCCGCACGGCGGGCTACAAGACGGACGGCCAGCAGACGTTCTTCGCCTACAGCGCCGCGACGATCGCCGACGGCCAGACGTGGCGTTTTTCGCCCCAGCTCGACTACCGGAACGGCCCGCTGGGCCTCATCGGCGAATACGTCGTTTCCGCGGTCAACGTTCGACCCAGTGCCACGGGGGTGAAGACCGAGCTCCAGAACAAGGCCTGGCAGGTCGCCGCGGGGTATGTGCTGACCGGCGAGGACTCTTCCTTCACCGGCGTCTCGCCGGCCAGCAACTTCAACTTTGAAGCGGGCACCTGGGGTGCCTTCGAGGTCACGGCCCGCTACTCCAACCTGAAGATCGATGACGCGGCGTTTCCGCTCTACGCTTCGGCGTCCACCAACGCCGACGAGGCCACGGCCTTCGGCCTCGGCGTGAACTGGTATCTCAGCAAGGCCGTCGCCTTCAAAATCGACTTCTACCAGACGAAGTTCGGCTTCAGCCCCCTCGCGCCGGCCGTCTCGGCCACACAGATCCTCCGGCAGGATGAGAAAGCCCTCATCAGCCGCTTCCAGATCTCCTTTTAACCCATCGTACCCAAATCTGTCTCTTTCTGCATCATGAAACTCAAGTCCCTCCTTCTCACGTCGCTCGCCCTGGCCCTCGCCACCGGCGCGACCGCCAAAACCATCGAGCTGCTCAACGTCTCCTACGACCCGACGCGGGAGTTCTATGTCGAATACAACAAGGTCTTCGCCGCCTATTGGAAGGCCAAGACCGGCGACGAAGTCATCGTGAAGCAGTCGCATGGAGGCTCGGGCAAGCAGGCCCGCGCCGTGGTCGACGGCCTGCAGGCCGACGTCGTCACGCTGGCCCTCGCGGCCGACGTCGACGCGCTTTACGCCAATGCCAAGCTCGTCCCGGAAGGCTGGCAGAAGCGTCTGCCCAACAACTCCGCCCCCTACACGAGCACGATCGTGTTCCTCGTCCGCAAGGGCAACCCGAAGGGCATCAAGGACTGGGATGACCTCGTGAAGCCGGGCGTCAGCGTGATCACGCCCAACCCGAAGACCTCGGGTGGGGCACGCTGGAACTACCTCGGCGCCTGGGGCTACGCCCTCCGCAAGTATGGCAGCGAGGCGGCGGCGCAGGAGTTCGTCGGCAAGCTCTACAAGAACGTGCCGGTGCTCGACTCCGGCGCGCGCGGCTCGACCACGACCTTCGTGCAACGCGAGATCGGTGACGTCGCCATCTCGTGGGAAAACGAGGCGTACCTCGTCCTGAAGGAATTCGGCGCGGACAAGTTTGAGATCGTCGTGCCGTCGGTCAGCGTCCTGGCCGAGCCCACCGTGAGCGTGGTGGACAAGGTCGCGCGCAAGAAGGGCACCGAGGCGGTGGCCAAGGCCTACCTGGACTACCTCTACAGCAACGAAGGCCAGAACGTGGCCGCGCGGAATTTCTACCGCCCGCGCAACGCGGCGGTGGCGGTGAAATACGCGGCCAATTTTGCCAAGCTCGACCTGTTCACCGTTGACGAAGTCTTCGGCGGCTGGACCAAGGCCCAGAAGACGCACTTCGCCGACGGCGGCGTGTTCGACCAGATCTACTCGAAATAACCACCCTTCGCCCACTGGCGCGCGCTACCGGGCGACAGGCGCGCGCGCCGCGGGCGAATCCCTCCAACCCTGATGCCTCCCATCATGAGCTCAGTCCTTCCCTCCCGTTTCACGACGGTCGCCCGTCGGCTTGCGCCCGGCTCGGGGCTCTCGCTCCCGGCGGCCTTTGCCGAGCAGCTGTCCAGCCTCTACGGGCTCGTCCAGCGCTCCAGCCATGTCTTCGGCTCGCCCCTCGACTCGGTCCGCCATGAGAACCGGGTCCATCCGCTGCCCCGTTTTGTCTACTTCGGACCGCACGCGTCCGAAGCCTCGGTGCGGCTCGCGTTCCTCGCGGGCTTCGATCACCGCGACCTCCGCGGCACGCTGGCCTTGTTGCATTTCATCGAGGCCCTGGCCCTGGAGCCGGAGATCGGCCACGGCCTGCATTTCTCGCTGTTTCCGCTTGTGGACGTGCTCGGCTTCGCCCGCGCGCAGGAGGGCCGGGTGCTGGACCGCGAAAACTGGACGCGCACCACCGCGCCCGAGCTTGTCCTCCTGGAACAGGACGCGCGGCTGCGCAATTACCACGGTTTTGTGAAACTGGAGATGACTGGCGATGACGCCGTCACCGTCCGCCTGCGCACGGCCCCGTCGGTCGAGCATCCCACGCCCGCGGTGGAATTCATCACGTCCGACGAGATCGCGCCGTTTCCGGTGCGGTGGGAGACGTCCAGCACCGCGCCGGTCACCGATGGCCCGCTCACCGTGGCCGACGACGTGCCGTTCCAGCCCTTCGAACTGACCTTGCGCCTGCCGGCCGCGTGGTCACCGGAGCTGACGCGCGAGGCGGCGGCCTCGATTCTCAAGCGCTTCGTGCTGCGCTACCGCGGCTTCATGGCCTACGGCCAGCACCTCTAACCCCTCCATGGTCATGCTGAACGAGCCCACCGAGGTCTATCCGCACAAACTACGGCGGCTCTACTGGCCGTTTTTGGCGCTGGCGGAAAGTTGTCGCAGCGTCATCGGCACCGTGGCCGGCGCGTTTCAGCTCGAGGCGCTGCGCTACACGATTCCGCGTTTCACGTTTCTCGGGCCGGAGGTGAGCACCCCGCAGAAACGGATCGGGCTGTTTGCGCTCGTGCATGGCGACGAACCCGCCGGGTCGGGCGCGCTGCTCAAGCTGCTCCAAACGCTCGCCGCGCAGCCCGCGCTGGCGGCGGGGTATGACCTGGTGGTCTATCCGGTTTGCAATCCGACCGGCTACGAGGATGACACGCGACACAACCGCCGCGGCGCCGATCTCAACCGCGAGTTTTGGCGCGGATCGGACCATCCGGAGATTGGCATCCTTGAGGAGGAGCTGCGCACGCAGGTGTTCGACGGCATCATCGCGCTGCACGCCGATGACAGCAGCGACGGGCTCTACGGTTACGCGCACGACCGGCTGCTGAACCACGAGCTGCTGGCGCCGGCGCTGAAGGCTTCCGAACTCATCCTGCCGCGCAACTGTCAGGCGGTGATTGACGGGTTTGCCGCCTGCGAGGGCGTCATTGGCGACTGTTTCAAGGGTATTCTGGCGCCCCCGCCCGGGCAGAAACCCCGACCTTTTGAAGTCATATTCGAGACTCCAGCCCGCTCGCCGCTTGAGTTGCAGATTGAGGCCACGCACGCTGCTTTGCTTTCGATGCTCGCGACCTATCGCGGGTTTGCCGCCTACGCCCAAGATCTCTGATGTCCTCCGTCCGCGCCCCACGATCCATCCTGCCAGGCTTCGGGCTTTCGCTCGGCTTCACGCTGACGTATCTGAGCCTGATCGTGCTCATCCCGCTGGCGGCGGCGTTCATCAAGACCGCGGGAATGAGTTGGGCCGATTTCGTGTCGGCGGTCGCGTCGCCGCGGGTGCTGGCCTCCTATCGGTTGAGCTTCGGCGCCTCGCTGGCCGCGGGCCTGGTCAACGCGGCCTTCGGCCTGCTCGTCGCCTGGGTCCTGGTGCGTTATTCCTTTCCGGGCCGGCGCGTCGTGGACGCGCTGGTGGATCTCCCGTTCGCGCTGCCCACAGCCGTCGCCGGCATCGCGCTTACGGCGATCTACGCGAAGAACGGCTGGGTGGGGCAGTGGCTTGAGCCGGCCGGCATCAAGGTCGCCTACACGCAGCTCGGGGTTTTCGTTGCGCTGACATTCATCGGGCTGCCGTTCGTCGTGCGCACGCTGCAACCCGTCCTGCAGGAACTTGAGCCGGAACTGGAGGAGGCCTCGGCCTGCCTCGGAGCGAACCGCTGGCAGACGATCACGCGCGTGATCCTGCCGGAATTGCTGCCGGCGCTACTGACGGGCTTTGCCCTGGCGTTTGCGCGCGCGCTCGGGGAATACGGCTCGGTGGTGTTCATCTCCGGCAACATGCCGATGCGCACGGAGATCACGCCGCTGCTCATCATGACCAAGCTCGAGCAGTACGATTACCACGGCGCGACCGCCATTGCGGTGGTGCTGCTGATCGCGTCTTTTTCCACCTTGCTGCTCATCAACCTGCTCCAAAAATGGAGCCGCCGTTTTCACCGCGTCTAAATGGCCGCCAGCGTCACGAGCACCCTCAGCACCCTCCCAACGCCGTCCTCGACTGCGCCGCGCGCGACGCATGACGCGCGCTGGGTGCGCTGGACGCTCACCACGATCGCGCTGCTGTTTCTCGGATTCTTCCTCGTGCTGCCGCTCGTTGCGGTCTTTGCCGAGGCGCTCCGCCACGGCCTGCGCGCGTATTTGGCGTCATTTTCGGACCCCGACGCCCTGGCTTCGATCAAGCTGACCTTGCTGACCGCGGCCATTGCCGTGCCAGCGAACCTGGTGTTTGGCATCTCGGCGGCGTGGCTGATCGCCAAGTTCAATTTCCGCGGCAAGAGCGTGCTCACGACGCTGATCGACCTGCCGTTTGCCGTCTCGCCCGTCATCTCCGGCCTGATTTACGTGCTGGTCTTCGGCCTGCAGGGCTGGTTTGGCGGCTGGCTCATCGAGCACAACCTGAAGGTCATCTTCGCCGTGCCCGGCATCGTGCTGGCCACGACGTTCGTCACGTTTCCCATCATCGCCCGCGAACTCATCCCGCTGATGCAGGCGCAGGGCTCGGACGAGGAATACGCGGCGATCACGCTGGGCGCCAACGGCTGGCAGACTTTCTGGCGGGTGACGCTGCCCAACATCAAGTGGGGCCTGCTTTACGGCGTCATTCTCTGCAATGCCCGCGCGATGGGCGAATTCGGCGCCGTCTCGGTCGTCAGCGGACACATCCGCGGCGAAACCAACACCATGCCGTTGCACGTCGAGATCCTTTACAACGAATACAACTTCGTCGCCGCCTTCGCCGTCGCCTCGCTGCTGGCGCTGCTCGCGATCGTCACCCTCGTCCTGAAGAGCCTCGTGGAATGGCGCCACGCCCGGAGCCGCGCCTGATAACCCGCATGAGCATCCAGGTTTCCAACATCCGCAAAAAGTTCGGCTCGTTCACGGCCCTCGACGGCGTGGACCTGCACGTGCCGCGCGGCAAGCTGGTCGCCCTCCTCGGCCCGTCCGGCTCGGGCAAGACCACGCTGCTGCGCATCATCGCGGGCCTCGAGCATGCCGACCCGGGCAGCGGCAAGATCCTGTTCCACGGGGAGGACGTGACCGACGTCTCGGCCGGCCGCCGCAAGGTGGGCTTTGTCTTCCAGCACTACGCGCTGTTCCGGCACATGACGGTGTTCGAGAACATCGCCTTCGGCCTGAAGGTGCGTTCCCGCCGCGAGCGGCCGAACCGTTCCGAGATCGCCGACCGCGTCCAGAAGTTGATCAAGCTCGTGCAGCTTGAGGGACTAGACGCGCGTTACCCGACGCAACTCTCCGGCGGCCAGCGGCAGCGCGTGGCGCTGGCCCGCGCGCTGGCGGTCGAGCCGAAAGTGCTGCTGCTGGACGAGCCGTTCGGCGCCCTCGATGCCAAGGTGCGCAAGGAGCTGCGGCGCTGGCTGCGGCGGTTCCACGAGGAGATCCACCTGACGACGGTTTTCGTGACGCATGACCAGGAAGAGGCGCTGGAGATCGCCGACGAGGTCGTGATCATGAACCAGGCGAAGGTCGAGCAGGTCGGCACGCCGCAGGAAGTCTACGACCGCCCGGCTTCGCCCTTCGTTTACCAGTTTCTCGGCAATGTGAACATGCTCCGCGCCCAGGCACTCGCCCATGCGGGCGCCCATCCGGCTCCGGCGGCGCGCGAGGGGAGTGACGGTTTGATTTACGTGCGGCCGCACGACATCGAACTCGTCCCCGACAGCCCGGGCGCCTTCGGGGCATTGGCGGTCGTGCGGTATTTGCACATGGCCGGCCCGCAGGCTCGTCTCACCGTCGAACTCGTGCAGACGCGCGAAACCGTGGAGGCCGAAATTTCCCGCCCGCAACTCACGGCCCTCGGCATCGGCCTGAATGACATCGTCCGGGTGCGCCTGCGCCAGGGACACTCCTTTGACGAGGACTACGCAATTTGACCCGAGAACACGCAACTCAACCCACCCAAAATCATGGCTAAAATATACAACGACATCACGGAAACCATCGGCAACACCCCGCTCGTGCGCCTCAACCGCACCGCGGCCGCCCATGGCGCGCAGGCTGAGATCCTGCTGAAATTGGAGTTCTTCAACCCGCTTTCGAGCGTCAAGGACCGCATTGGCCTGGCGATGATCGACGACGCGCTGAAGTCCGGCAAAATCAACCAGCAGACGGTCCTGATTGAGCCGACGAGCGGCAACACCGGCATCGCCTTGGCCTTCGTGGCTGCCGCCAAGGGCCTCAAGCTCATCCTGACGATGCCCGAGACGATGAGCACCGAGCGCCGCAAGCTGCTCAAGATCCTCGGCGCGCGCCTCGTCCTCACCGAAGGGCCGAAGGGCATGAAGGGCGCCATCGCCAAGGCGGAGGAGCTCCAGTCCAAGATCCCGAACAGCGTCATCCTGCAGCAGTTCGCCAATCCGGCCAATCCGGCCGTTCACCGCCGCACGACCGCGGAGGAAATCTGGCGCGATACCGACGGCAAGGTGGACATCATCGTGTCCGGCATCGGCACCGGCGGCACCATCACCGGTGTCGGCGAGGTGCTTAAGCCGCGCAAGGCGTCCCTCAAGATCGTCGCCGTCGAGCCCGACGCGTCGCCCATCCTGTCCGGCGGCCAGCCCGGCCCGCACAAGCTGCAGGGCATCGGCGCCGGCTTCGTGCCCGCCATCCTCAACACCAAGATCTACGACGAGGTCATTCGCGTGAAGGAGGCCGATTCCGGGCCGATTTCCAAGCAGGTGAACCAGCAGGACGGCATCCCGGTCGGCATCTCGTCCGGTGCGGCCATCTGGGCGGCGATCCAGCTCGCCAAGCGGCCCGAGAACAAGGGCAAGCAGATCGTCGTGATCGTCCCGTCGAGCAGCGAGCGCTACCTCTCGACGTGGCTGTTCGCCGATGTCAGCCCCGAGACGGACTCGCTGGAGGACATCATCCCGGCCGCGAAAGCCTGAGTTTGCGCCAGGTTCCAAGCCACCGGCCGGCCGCACCCGCGGCCGGCCGGTTTTGTTTTGGCGGGGAGCGTGGCGGCGGCGCCTACTTCTGGTCCCGGTTGGTTTCTGCCCAACGGAAAAAGCAAAGCCCAAAGGCCAGGATCGAGACGAACATGCTGGTGAGCTTCATCATTGCGCCGGCCATGGTCTGGTCGTCGCCGGGCGTGAAGTTCTCGAACAGGCGCGGCGCATATTCGTAGGTGGCGTAAAGCGTGTTGTCCGAAAAGGTGACGTAGGCGAAGAGGGGCGTCATCGCGACCTCGAGGCAAAAAATGTAGAGCATGCGGCTGGCGTAGCTGACCGGCGGAAACGCGCGCGACGGGCTGAGGATCGGCCACCAGAACAGCACGGAGGCCCCGAAAAACATGAGATGCTCGACCACGTGGATGACCTTGTCCTGCAGCGCCCATTCGTAGAGCCAGGGCATGTGCCACAAGCTGATCACGAGCGTGGAGATCACGCCGCACCCCAGCGGACCCAGTATCAGCCGCAGCGACCGGCGGGCGTTGGGATGGTCCAGGGCAGCGTCAATCATCCACCACGGCAGACCGCACAACAGCAGCACGGGCGCGGGATACATGATGACCAGATGCTGGGCCATGTGCGCGCTGAACAGGAAGCGCTCGCCGATCTGGTCCAGCGGGGAGCCGACAGCCAAGTAAAAGAGAACCAGAGCCGAATAGAAAAACCACGCCTCCCGCCGCGGATAGGGTTCGCGGGGAGCGAGCCGGGCGCGGAGCGGTCCGGCGAGGATGGCCCACAGCCAGCCGGCGAAGACCAGTCCGCCGACGAGAAGCGGTTCGTTGTGCCAGTGGCGCCAGTCAATCATGGGAAAAAAAAGGCGGCCGAGCGGCCGCCAGGGAAAACCGGGGATTCCAGGGCGGCGTCAGACGAGCCGGCTGAGATCCGCCAGGGTGTTGACGGCGACGGACAGCGGGATGCTGTTTTCCGTGGAGAAGAGCTGCAGCAGCGCCCACATCGTGCCACCGGCGAGGATGAGCCCGATGAAGAAGAGGATGGTGCAGAACACTTTGTCCCACCGCAGGTGCATGAAGTAGAAGATAACGAACATGAACTTCACGGCGGAAAGCACCACGAGCACGCTGACGAGCAGCCACTTGGCGAAGGGCAGGCCGATCACGGCGATCTCGACGCCGGTGATGACGGCGAGGAGCATCGCGATCTGCACGTAGGCGGCAAATTTGCTTTCTTCGGCGGCGTGGCCGGCGGCGGGAGAGTGGGAGGAGTCGCTCATGGTCAGAGGTATTCGAGCAGGTAAACGGCGGTGAAGATCACGATCCAGACAATGTCGACGAAGTGCCAGTAGAGGCCCATCGACTCGACGTCGACGGCGTTGGACTGGTCAAACTGCACCGGGCCGGCGGGACGCGCGAACCAGCGGAGCGCGCTGTAGGCGATGACGGCGCCGACGATCACGAGCCACTGCGCGCTGGCGACGCCCGCGAGGGTGGCGCCGCTCCAACCGTGGGCTTGCAGGCCCCAGACGACCGACAGGACCAGCTTCATCGAGAGGAGCACGGCCGCGACCAGCGCGACGACGTGCAGGAGGGTGGTGAGCCACAGGCCTTCGCCGGTGGCGGACTTGTAGGAGCGGACATACATCAGGCCCAGCCAGAGGACGCCGATCGCCACGTGCGTGCCGTGCGTGCCCGTGAGGGTGAAGAACGTCGTGCCGAGGATGCTGTTCGTGATCGTCATGTGATGTTCGAACACGAAGTTGTTGAACTCGAACACCTGGCAGCCGAGGAAGATCGAGCCAAAGAGGATCGTCGTGAGCAGCGAGAAGCGCATGCTCTTGAGATTGCCCTTCTGGATGGCGTTCACCGCGAGGGCCATCATCAGCGACGACATCAGGAGGATGAACGTCGAGAACGACGTCAGCGGGATGTCGAAGACCTGCCGTGGCACCGGGTTGCCGGCGGGAGGGTGCAGCCGGTAGATGAGATGCGTGGAGATCAGCGTACCGAAGAACATGCAATCCGAGGCCAGGAAAGCCCACATGAGGAGCTTCTTGTTCGGAATGCCGGTCGACGTTGTGTGATCGTGATGGTGATCAATGGCCCCGGTGGCGGCTTGGCTGGTCATGGATAAAGGGTGGGGGTCGGCTCAGTGCTTCGGGTGGGACGAGGCGTCATGACCGTCGTCATCGAGGTGGAGATGGTAGCCCTCGGCGCCTTCCAGGGCCCAGAGGTAGATACCGAGGAACATGATGACGCCGCCGGTGAGGGACAGGCCCATCTTCCAATGGATGCCGGGGTGAGACCAATCGCTGTCGAAGGCGGTGACGCCGATCGCGGCGATCAGGATGCCAACGCTGGCGACCAGCGGATAGATCGACTGGAAGGGCATGTGGATGCCGCCGTGCGTTTCCTCGGCCTGGTGGTGCTCGGCCTTCTCCTTGGCGATTTCATCCTGGTGGTGCTTCTCATACCAGTAGGCATCGCGGGCGTGGACGGTCGGAATGACGGCAAAGTTATATTCCGGCACCGGGCTCGGGATCGACCACTCGAGCGTGCGGCCGTCCCAGGTGTCGACGCCGGCCTTCTCGCCCTTGAAGTACGTGTAGATGACGACGGAGAAGTAGATCGCGATGCCGACGCCGAGGATGAGCGCGCCGATGGTCGCGATGAAATTCGCGGTGCTCCAGCCCATGTTGCCGTCGTAGGTGAACGTGCGGCGCGGCATGCCGTTCAGGCCGAGGAAATGCATCGGGAAGAACGTGATGTTGAAGCCGCAGAAGATGACCCAGAACGAGAGCTTGCCCCAGAACTCGCTGACGCGGCGGCCGAACATCAGCGGGAACCAGTAGTGGATGCCGCCGAGCAGCGCAAAGATGGAGCCCCCGATCAGGACGTAGTGGAAGTGGGCGACGACGAAATAGCTATCCTGCTGCTGGGCGTCGGCGGGCGCGGCGGAGTGCATCACGCCGGAGAAGCCGCCGATCATGAACATCCAGATGAAGCCGAGGGCGAACATCATCGGCGTGCGCATCTTCAGGTGGCCGCCCCAGAGCGTGCCGATCCAGTTGAAGATCTTGACGCCGGTCGGCACCGCGATGGCCATGGTGGCGAGGGCGAACGCCTTGGTGGCGACGGTGCCCATGCCCGTGGTGAACATGTGGTGGCTCCAGACGGTGAAGCCGAGGAAGCCGATGGACGCGCCCGAGAAGACCACGATCGGGTAGCCGAAGAGCGGCTTGCGCGAGAAAGTCGGGAGGATCTC
>CAIPAH010000027.1 GCA_903862955.1 uncultured Opitutia bacterium | reverse complement strand
GTGGTGAAAAGCTTTGCGGAGTATGCCGACCTGAGCGCCTGACGATGCCCCTGACCAAATATACCCGCAATTTCTGCATCATCGCCCACGTCGACCACGGCAAGACCACGCTGTCCGACCGCATCCTCGAGCACACCAACACGGTGGCAATGCGCGTCATGACCGACCAGCACCTCGACTCGATGGACCTCGAGAAGGAGCGCGGCATCACGATCAAGTCGCACCCGGTGACGATGACGTATCGCGCGAAGGACGGCCACGACTACAAGCTCAACCTGATGGACACGCCGGGCCACGTGGACTTCTCCTACGAGGTCTCGCGCAGCCTCGCAGCCTGCGAGGGCGCCGTGCTGCTGATCGATGCCGCACAGGGCGTCGAGGCGCAGACGGTCGCGAATGCCCACCTGGCCTTTGCCCAGAAGCTCAAGGTCATCCCGGTCATCAACAAGATCGACCTGCCCAGCGCCAATCTGGAACTTTGCACGCGCCAACTGGAAGACATCCTCTCGATTCCGGCCGAGGAGGCGATCCTGGCCAGCGGCAAGGCCGGCATCGGCATCGAGGACATCCTCGAGGCTGTGGTGAACCGCGTGCCGCCGCCGCGCTGGGCGACCTATCCGCAGCTGCGTTGCCTGGTGTTTGACTCGCTCTACGATTCCTACCGCGGCTGCATCGCCTACGTGCGGGTGTTTTCCGGCACGATCAAGGCGAACGACCAGATGATGCTGATGAGCAACGGCCAGAAGGCCGACGTGAAGGAAGTCGGCGTGTTCATGCCGAAGATGACGAAGATCGCGTCCCTCGGCGCGGGCGACGTGGGCTACATCGTTTCCAGCATCAAGAACACGTCGGACGTGAAGACCGGCGACACCATCACTCTGGCCGCGCGGCCGGCCACGGAGATGCTGCCGGGCTACAAGGAAGTCCGCCCAATGGTGTTCTGCGGGCTCTATCCGCTGGAGAGCGACGACTACGAGAAATTGAAGGCTGCCTTGGGCCGCCTGCGGCTGAATGACGCGGCTTTCGTGTATTCGTCGGAGAGCTCGCTGGCACTGGGTTTTGGCTTCCGTTGCGGTTTCCTGGGGTTGCTGCACATGGAGATCATCCAGGAGCGGATCCGCCGGGAGCACGACGTGGACATTATTTCGACTTACCCGAGCGTGATCTACCACGTGATCAAGCACGGCGGGGAGAAGATCGACGTGGACAATCCCGTCAACATGCCGGATCCGGGCACGATCGAGGAAATCCGCGAGCCGACGATCCGCGCCTCGATCATTTTGCCCAATGACTCGATGGGCGACATTCTCGCGCTGATCATGGAGAAGCGCGGCGTGTGCGAACACACGGATACGCTGGACCAGAACCGCGTGATGCTGCGCTGCGTGCTGCCGCTCAACGAAATCCTCGTCGATTTCAATGACCGACTGAAGAGCATCACGCATGGTTACGGCTCGATGGATTACGAGCTGGGCGACTACATCGCGTCCGATCTCGTGAAGATGGACATCATGATCAACGGCGACCCCGTGGACGCGTTTTCGTGCATCGTGCACCGGGAGAAAGCCGACGCGAAGGGCCGCCAGCTTTGCGAAAAACTCGCCAAGATCATCCCGCCCCAGATGTTCAAGGTCGCGATCCAGGCCGCCATCGGCGGCAAGATCATCGCCCGCGACAATGTGCGCGAAATGCGCAAGGACGTGACGTCGAAGTGCTATGGCGGCGACATCAGCCGCAAGCGGAAGCTCCTCGACAAGCAGAAGGAGGGCAAAAAGAAGATGAAACAAATCGGCAAGGTTTCCATCCCACCAGATGCCTTCATCAAGGTGCTGCAAAACGACTGAGGACTCTCGCGCGTGAAAACCGAATTCAGTTTCTTGAACCGCGGCGGCAAGGCGTTGCTCGCCTGGATCGGGCTGGGTGGCGCCGAGGCGAAGATGCGGAGCCAGGCGGAAAACTGGCTGGAGCTGGCCGACAAGGTCTGGAATTTCCGTCGCGACGTGCTGCCGGTGAAGGATGCGGCGGAATTGCGCGTGCGCACCGACGAATTGCGGCAGCGCTACCGGGCGCACACCGAGGCCGCGAGTTTGCTGCAGGCGATTGATGCGCTGGAACCGGTGCTCCGGCGCACAGGCGGCGCGATTTACCCGAAGTCCGCCCTGGTCGAGAACGTGGAATTCTTCCTGGTGGCGGCGATCGTGATCATCGGCGTGCGCACGTATTTCGTGCAGCCGTTCAAGATCCCGACGAATTCGATGTGGCCGAGTTATTACGGCATGACGCCGGAGGTTTACACCAACCGCACCGACGAGCCGGGCCCCTTGGCGGTGGCGGCCCGCACTGTGGCTTACGGCGCATGGGCGCATCGGCTGAATGCGCCGAGGGACGGCGAGATTCTGCTCCCGATCGACAGCGAACAGACCCGGGGATTTTTCTACAACCAGGTCGTTCCGGGGCGGACGTGGCTCGTTTTCCCGACCCAGCTGAAGGAATTCACGCTGTTCGTGGGCGATCGCCCCGTGACGGTCCGCGTGCCGTTGGACTTCGATTTTGACTGGGTGATTGGCGAGGCCTTCTTCCCGTCCCGCGGACAGTTCACCAAGGCAGGTTTGGGTGAGCGGCTGCGGGACATGATTGCCGCGGGCCAGACCGAAGTCCGCTCCATCGGCGGGCAGCGAGTTCACTGCATTCGGACTGGTCGGACTGTCCGGGCGGGAGACCGCGTGCTGGCCTTTGACGAAATCACCGGGGACCAGCTCTTCGTGGACCGCATCAGCTACCACTTTGTCCAACCGCAGGTAGGGCGGGGGTTCGTGTTCTTCACGGGCAACATCCCGGGCATCCAGCAGGTTTACGGGGAGCAGTATTTCATCAAACGCCTGGTGGGCGTTCCCGGCGACACCCTGGAAATCAAACCGCCGGTGCTGTGGCGCAATGGCGCGCCGATCACCGGTGCGGATGCGTTCGTCAAGAATGCCCGCCGCAGTGACCGCTATCAGGGTTACGTCTTCGGGCCCGAGGCGCGGGCCCAATACCTGCTGGCACCCGGCGACAAAGTCACGGTTCCGGACCGGGCCTTCTTTGCCATGGGCGACAACTCGAACAACAGCTTTGACGGGCGCTATTGGGGCTTCGTCCCGGCCAAGGAGGTCATCGGACGGCCGTTGTTCATCTATTTTCCCCTGAGCAAACGATGGGGTCCGTCGCGGTAGTTGCCTCATAGGTAAACTACGCACAATATATATTATGTTAAGTAACGTTGTGCATGGCTGACCCGCTGTTCAACTGGCTGAAGGATCGTTCCGCGGGCGTTTTGCTGCACCCGACGGCCCTGCCCGGTTCCCAGGGCATCGGCACGCTGGATGGCAACGCGGTCGCCTTCCTGCAGTTTCTCGCCCGTGTCGGGTTCAAGTCCTGGCAAATCTGCCCACTCGGGCCCACCGGCTACGGCGATTCACCCTACCAGTGCTTCTCGGCGTTCGCCGGGAATCCCTACTTGATCGACCTGGCGGCGTTGGTGCGCGCCGGGTTGCTGACGGCGGACGACCTGCGGCCGCTGCAGGCGCTGAGCGCGGACCGCGTGGACTTCGGCGCACTCTACGAACGCAAATGGCCGGTCTTGTTCAAGGCC
Source organism: uncultured Opitutia bacterium (assembly GCA_903862955.1). Classification (GTDB taxonomy): domain Bacteria; phylum Verrucomicrobiota; class Verrucomicrobiia; order Opitutales; family Opitutaceae; genus Opi-474. Next base: position 12,292 of record CAIPAH010000027.1, on the reverse strand, counting down.
TGCGACGAATTCGTCCGCAGCGGCCGGCGCAAGCTACCCTACGGCGATTTTGAGGCGTTCCGGCGCCAGCACGCCGCCTGGCTGCCCGATTACGCCCGGTTTTCCAGCCTCAAGGAGCATTTCAAGGGCCGGCCCTGGTGGGAATGGCCGGCTGAGGTCCGCACGGCCGCAGGATCCCGCCGAACGCCCGCGCCGCCGCAGCTTGCCGCCCGCTGCGAGGCCTACGAGTTCATCCAATACCTGTTTTTCGGCCAATGGACGCTGCTCCGCGCCGAGGCAGCCAAGCTCGGCATCGCGATCATCGGCGACACCCCGATTTTCGCGGCCCTCGACAGCGCGGATGTCTGGGCGAATCCGCAACTCTTCCAACTCGATCGCAAGACGTCGCGTCCCACCGCTGTCGCGGGCTGCCCGCCCGATTATTTTTCCGCCGACGGCCAGCTCTGGGGCAACCCGCTCTACGACTGGCCTGCGCATGCCGCCGATGGCTACGCTTGGTGGCTGGCGCGGTTGCGGGCCAATTTCAGCCTCTTTGACGTCGTGCGGATCGATCATTTCCGTGGCTTCGAGTCCTACTGGTCGATTCCCGCCGGATCCACCACCGCGCGGCCCGGTCGCTGGGTACCCGGCCCGGGCCTGGATTTCTTCCGCGCCGTGCATGCCGCGATGCCTGACGCGAAACTGATCGCCGAGGACCTCGGCACCCTCACCCCCGCGGTGCTCGCCTTGCGCGACGCGACGGGCCTGCCCGGGATGGCCGTGCTCCAGTTCGCGTTCGGCGGCAAATCCGACAATTTCTATCTGCCCCACAATCATCGCTCGAACTGTGTGATCTATCCCGGCACCCACGACAACGACACGACCACCGGCTGGTATGCGGCGGCGGATGAAAAGACCCGCGATCACGTGCGCCGTTATCTGCGAGTCAGCGGACAGGAAATCGCCGGCGACTTCCTGCGGGCGTCGTATGCGTCAGTCGCGAATCTCGCGATCATTCCGCTGCAGGACTTGCTCGGGCTCGGCTCGGCGGCCCGTTTCAACAGCCCCGGCCAGCCCGAGGGCAACTGGTCATGGCGCTACCGGTCCGAGCAGTTGTCCGCCCTGCTCGCCGGATCCGGCCCCTATTTGCTCGAACTGGCCGAACTGTATCGGCGCTAGTTCGCGAGCAGGTGTTGCTTGATGAGCGGGATCGCCTCCGGGGCGTCCTCGAGGACGTAGTGCCCGGCATCCGCGATGCGTTCCACCTGCGCCTCCGGCAGGATGTCCTGCCAGCGATGGAGGAAATGGTCGGTGAAACAAAAGTCCTTCCCGCCCCACACGATGAGGATCGGCCGGTCCCGGAACTGCGGCAGGCCCGCCGCCACGTGCGTCAGCGTCGTCCACGTCGGGTGAAATTGCGTGCGCGGAATGTCGCGGACAAACGCGTCAATTCCCACCCGATTGGCCCAGGAATCGTAGGGAAAAAGAAAACCCGCCTTAACGTCCGGGGAAAGTTTCCCGCGATGCATGGACATGCTGGTCGCCGGGCGGGCAAAGCCGTTGAAGCCGCGCACCAGCAGCGGCCCCACCCACGGCCAGGTGCAGATCGCGATGGGCAGCGGAATTTCGTCGGAGAAAAACGCGGCAGTATTGAGAATCACGAGACGGCCGATCAAATCGGGTCGCCGGCCCGCAAAGCCGAAGCCAATCGCCCCGCCCCAGTCGTGCACGACGAGATGCACGCGCTTCAGCCCGAGGGCCGCCACCAACGCCTCGATGTCGGCGATGCGCGTCTCGAGCGTGTATTCGTAGTCCTCGGGCTTCTCCGACAGCCCCATGCCGACATGGTCCGGCACCACGCAGCGGAACCCGGCGGCGGTGAGCTCACGGACGAGATTGCGGTAAAAGAACGACCAGGTCGGGTTGCCGTGCAGCATCAGCACCGCCTCATCGGAGCGCGGGCCCTCGTCGACATAGCTCATGCGGGCGGCGCGGGGCGTGATGAAGGCGCCCGTGCCAAAGGGATATTCGCGCGCGAGCCAGCCGGGCAGATGCGGGTCGGTTACCATTCGAGGGCGAGCATGAGACAGTTGAGCCCGCTGCCAATGCCGAGCAGACCGACGCGCTGGCCCTCGCGGACGGCGCCCGCGTCGAGGGCTGCGCAGAGCGTGGCCGGCAGCGCGACGGAGCCGGTGTTGCCGAGCGTTTCGAACGTCGAAAAATCCTTCGCCAAATCGAGACCGAGCTTCTCATACAACAGCCGCCGGTGGGTGCTGCCGACTTGGTGGCAAATGAAACGGTCGAAGGTCTCCCCTGCGCCCGCCGTGAATTCCTTCCACGTCTCCTGCGCGAGCGCGACCCCGGCCAGCAGGAGCTGCTCCGAGTCGGTCTGCATGGCGAGCGCGTCGGCGCCGTGCGTGTCGCCTTGGCAGAGTTCACTGTGCTGCGTCGCCGCGCGCGCAACGCCGCCGAGCAGCCGGTGTGGGCGTCCGGTGACCAGCGACCGGTGGCAAACCACGGCGGCGACAGCGCCCGAGCCGATGGTCAGGTTGGCGAAATACGGTTTGATTTCGTTCCGGGTGAGCGGCCGTTCCAGCAACGTGGCGATGGTTTGGTCGACCAGCGGCCGCCCGTTTTCGCCTGCGACGACCAGCGCACAGCGGATCTGGCCGGACTCGATCAGGCCGGCGGCGACCGTCAGCGAATTGAGGAAACCGAGGCAGGCGTTGGAGACGTCGAAGATCTGCGCGCTGCCCGGCAGGCCGATCTTCCGGTGCGCGAAGGATGCCGTGGCGGGCTCCAGCATGTCGCGGCTGACGGCGGCGTGGATGAACAGTTCAACCTGCTTGGCGGAGAGCTTCGACTTGGCCAGCACAGCGCGACCGGCGGCGGCGCTGGCGTCGGATGCGCGCGTCCCGGCGGGCCACATGCGGCGTTCGCGAATGCCCGTCATCAACTCGAGCCGGCCCGCGGGCAGCTTCAGCCGTTCGTAGAGTGGCCGCAGGCGTTCCTCGATCTGCGCGGAGGTCCAGACTTCCTCCGGCAGCGCGACGGCGAGCGACTCGATACAGACGTTTTCGAACCTCATGCGCGCCTCATTTCTCGGGCCGCATGGCGAGCCGGATGACTTCCTGGTCAAAGTAGTTGGCGCCTAGGCCGGCATCGACCACGAGCGTCGTTCCATTCACGCCGCTGCTGCGCGGGCTCAGCAGGAAGAGCACGGCATTGGCGACCTCCTGCGTCTCGAGGTTCTTCTTTCGATACGTGAGCTTGGCGGCGTAGAGGTAGCTCTCGACGTAGCCCGGAATGCCGGCGGAGGCGCTGGTTTTTAGCGGCCCGGAGCCGACGGCGTTGAAACGGATCGCCGTGTCAGCGCTGAAGGATTTGGCGAGGAAGCGCACGCTCGACTCCAGCGCGGCCTTGATCGGGCCCATGTAGCCGTAGTTGTCGGGCGTCACGAGGAGCGACGAAATGCCGATGGTCACGACCGCGGCGTCCTTGGCCAGGAGCGGCTTGAGCGCGCGCGCGATTTCCACGAGCGAGAACGCGGACACTGCCATCGCCTGCAGGAAGTCGGCCCGCTTGGTTTCGTGGAACGCCTTGAACCCCTCGGCGTAGTTCGCGAATGCGATGGAGTGCACGACGCCGTGCAGCACGGGATGCCCGGCGGCGGCGATTTCCGCCGCGAGCCGCGCGGGCGCGCCCTCGCTCTCGACGTCGCAGATGAAGACCGGCTTGCCGGTCAGTTGTGCCTCTAGGGATTTTTTCCGCGCTTCCGAGCGCACGCTGTAGAGCACCTTGGCGCCGGCCTGCTCGAGCGATTGCGCGACGAACCAGGCGACGCTCTTGCGGTTGGCGACGCCGAACACGAGCATGGTCTTGCCCGCCAGTTGGAGAAAGTCGCTCATGACGCAGGTTTGGCCTCGGGCACCTTCCACGCCACGGAAAAATCGACGGTGAGCACGCGTTTGTCGCCGCTCTTGATGCTGCCGCTCATCATGGTGAAGCCGCCGAGCGTTTCCTTCTTCTTCACCTCGATGGTGATTGTCTCGCCCGGAAACACGGGATTGCGGAACCGCACGTCATTGATCTTGGCCAGCAAGGGCACGCCGCCGGCCGGCCCACCCTGCCCTGCCATGCTGCGCGCCATATACAAGGCGCCCGTTTGGAACACCGCCTCGCAGAGCAGCACGCCCGGAGTGATCGGCGCGCCCGGATAATGGCCCTGGTAGAAATCCTCGTCCGCGCGAAGCGTGCGGGTGGCCACGAGGCCGTCGGCTGATTCGCTGACGATCGCGTCTACAAAAAGAAACGGCGGCCGGTGCGGGATGTGCTGGAGGATGGCGGGATCGACGCTCATGAGGTGGCGATGGCGGGAGTGGACTGGCGCAGGCGGAAAAGGTGCTGGTCGATCTTGTTCGCGACGATGACACCATAATTGATGGTGCCGAGCCAGCCGGACATGATGATGCCGACGGAGCCGGCGTGGTAAAGGCCGGGCAGTTTCTCGGGCAGGTCCATTGAGACCTTGAGTCCCTCGAACTTGGTCCCGAACGCGGTGCCGCCCATGTGCGTGGTGTAGCGCTCGATCGTGCGCGGCGTCGCGGCCTCCTGCCAGTCGATCTTGGCGCGCACGCCGGGGATGAATTTCTCGAGCGTGACGAGAGCTTCTTCGACTAGGCGGTTCTTTTCCCGCAGGTAATCGTCCTCGGACAGTTGGTTCCAGTCGCCGTAGCGGCCGTTGAGCGAGACCACGACGGTGTAGCGGTCGGAGCCAGGGCGGGTTTCCGGGTAATACAGCGAGAATGTCCGGCTCGTCGTATGGAAGTCGGTCAGCTCCTCGCTGTTGAAATGCGGGTTGCTCGAGGTGAACACGAGGTCGCCGATGTGAGGGATCGACTCGCCTTTGCGGATGCCGAGATAGACCTGGCACGAACTGGAGTTGAGCCGCACTGCTTTAGCGGCGGCAACGTAGTCGGGCGGGAAGTTCTCCGCGCCGCCGAGGCCGAGGATGGTGTTCTTGAGGCTGGCATTCGACAGCACGGCCTTGGCCCGAATAACGCGTCCGCCACGGGCGACGATGCCGCAGGCCACCTTCTGGCCGTCGCGGTCTTCCACGAGGATCTTTTCCACGAGCACCTTCTTGCGCAGCTCGACGCGGTTGGCTTTCAGCTCGGCGACCATCTTCTCGATGAGCAGGTCCGAGCCGCCGCGAAACGTGAACACGCCCTTGCCCATGAAGTTCGAGAACACGATGCCGTAGGTGATCGCGGGATCATCGAGCGTGGACCCGTTGGCGTAGGCGATCGGCTCCATGAGCAGGCGCTTCACGTCGTCGCGGCCGGGAAAGAACCGCTCCAACATCTGCCCGGTCGTCTCCGGGTTGTTGTCGTAATAATTCATCCCGCGCAGGTAGTCGTAGAATTTCTCCACGTGTGCCGGCTCCAGCTTGAACTGCTCGACCAACACGCGGGTGTAGTCCTCGCGGGTGAAGGTGGTCCAGACATCCATCTGCGGGTTGACGAAGCGGATGTCTTTCAGCTGCACGATCGCGTCGGCGATTTCCTTGGTCCAATACTTGCGGCAGGACTTGATCATGCCGACCGGGAAGCCGTGCAGGGAGATATCGAAAATGTGCCCGCCCTTGCGGGTAAACCACGTCGCCAGCCCGCCAAACTGGTAGTGGTGTTCCAGGAGCAGCACCTTGTGTCCGGCCTTGGCCAGCACGTTCGCGCCAGTCAAGCCGCCCAGACCGCTGCCGATCACGATCACATCATACTCGTCGGCTACTCCTTTGAGCCAGTCATACGCCATGGAAGCCCACGAGTGAACGCGGTGCCCCGGCGAGGGCAAGGGGTTTGTGCCGGAGGCCCCGGGTCAGCGGGGCTGGAAACATGCGACTAGCGGGCGGCTTGGGGATCCTTGTCGTGCGTGCCATCCTTGGACGGCGGCGGCGGCGCTGGGACGTGGACTGGCGGGGGTGACGGATTTACGTCGCGGGGCACGGACCGCATCGACGCCGGAGGCGGATTGCCCGTGGGCGGCAAGTGAACTTCCGGGCGCGGCGAAGCAGCCGGCATGGGACGATCCGCATGCGTGGGCGCGGCGGGTGCGGCCGGTTGGACGTAGGGGGCGGTGGCCCGATTGGGATTGGTCTCGGGTCGAGGCGTGGTCGGCGCGGGGACCGGTCCTGATCGCGAGTCGTGCTGGTCGCGGTGGTCTGTGGGTTGGGGTCGGACCGGCGGGTTGCTGTTGTTCGTCACAGGGACCGGCCCCGGTCGCGTGTCGTGGTGATCGCTGTGGTCGGCTGTGTCTGGACGGACCGGCGGGTTGTTGTTGGTGTTTGATATCGGCCCGTGATTGCGATCCGCCTCATGCGCGTGCGTGTCCGGCTTGGGCTGGTCAGGCGTGTGCGAAGGCGCATCGTGCGGCGGATACGGCGGCGAGCCGGGGAACGGGGTCGGGCGGTTCAACTCGGGGTGCGCAGGATGGGCCGGGGGCCGCGCGTAAGGCGGACGGTTCGCGGGCGGCTGCCAGCGGTGCCAATTTCCTGACGGCGGACGGCCGCCGGCGCCGTAGTGTTGAACCCAATCGCCGTGCTCGTGCCAGTTGTGATGGCGGTCGCCCATCCAGAGGGCGTGTTGGCGCCAATTGAAATCGTAGCTCAGCCAGAAACCAACCGGCAGGCCCAGGCCGAAGGTGAGATACGGACCGTCATAGTAGTAACCCGGCATGCCGCCGTAGACCAGGTTGGGATCGTAATACGGCACGTAGATGACGTCGGGCTGGGCGGGCACGATCTCGATGATGTCTCCATCCAGCACGAGTTTTTGCTGCGCGGTGCTCTTCAGCGCACCGGATGCCCGGGCACGGGTGCGCAGGCGCTGGACGGCGTTCATCACGTCGTCGGGCTGGTTCGCGAACGCCTGGCCGAGCTGCTGCGTCCACGTGAGGTTGTCGTCCAGCCACTTGATGACCGTCGGATAACGCGCGAGCGCCTTGACGCTGTCGTTCCACGGCTGGTTGTCGATCTGCTCGGGGTCGCCGCCACTGCTCAGATAGCGCTGCGCCAGGACGATGTCGCCGGGCGTGGTCGATGCGGGCAGGATCAGGGCGACGAGGGCGTCGGGATAGAGGGCGATCGGGCCGAGCAGTTGGTCCACCTGCGGTGGGTTCAACGGCGCGTCGCTGAGCGCGTCTTGGGCCCGCAGTGAGACTGCGGCGGCCAGGCAGAGGGCAAAGAGACAACGGGCAAGATGACTCATGGGGGTAAGTGGAGCTTGGGGACGAGGAAGTTAGACCGTGATGCGAAACGATTGTGCCGCGGCTCAAGACTTGGCCAGAATGTGGTAGTTGGCCATCGAAATGCCGCTGAGCATGGCGCCCACGATGCCGAGGAAGCCCTGGTCCGTCCCGCACAGGTAGAGGTTGGCGAGTTCCGTGCGGCCCTGGCGGTTTTTTACCGGGGCTCCGTAAATGGCCCCGCCCAAGTGACCAGTGAACTTCGTGATGGTCCGCGGCGTGAACATGTCGGTCGTGACCGTCGCCCGGGTCAGGGCATCCGGTGCAGGCAGCGGAGGGAGAAAACGCTGGGCGCTTTTCTGGAGTGTGGCATACCAGCGCTGCTTGTCCGCCCGGTAGGTTTCCTCCGGCAAATGGGCCCAGCGCTCGTAGTTGGCCAGGCAGGTGCAGCGGAAAATGCCCTCGGCCAGCTGCAAATCCGGGCCGTAATCGAAGTTGTTGGGGATGCAAATCACGCCGCTGCGGGGGTCAACCTGGGCGTCGGGGCAGGCGTAGTCGAACTTGGCCGAGTCGTTGAAGAACACGATCGTATCGCTCCCCCACCCGAGCGCTGCCGGCTGGCGGTCGAGGATCGTGATGGTTTCGACGAAAGAAAGCCGACCCGTCGCGGGCCGGGGAGCCGGACTGGCGGAGTGCAGCAAGCGCGCTGTTTCCGGGGAGCCGATGGACGAGATGACGTGGTCGGCGGTGACTTCCTCGCCCGTGTCGAGCACGAGCGCCGTGGCGCGGCCGGCGTGGGACACGATGCGCTGGACGCCGCACTTCATCCGCCGCTCGCCGCCGGCGTCGCGGTATTTTTCCAGCAGCACACGCAGGATGACCCGCACGCCCTCGAACGGCCGGGCGAAGCCCTCGAGGTAGAGTGCCTTGAACATGATGACGAACTGGCCGAACTCCATGTCGTGCTCCGACGCGCTGCCGTAATACATCACGGGGCAGAACAACATGTGCTCGAGGAGTGGATCCGTGATATGCTCGCGGACGAGCTTGCGCGCCGACACCGGTTGGGCGTCGAGGGAGACGTCGTCGTAACCCTTCACCGCCGCGGTTAGCCGCCGGAACCCGTCGGTCTGTGCGGGAAACTCGCGCGCGACCTCCGCCTCGAGCACGCGAAAATCATTGGTGAACCGCAGCGAGGATTCGCCGTGCGGCCCGAAAGCGATGCGGGACTGCTTTTGCTCGCAGAGGGCGAACTCCTCGCGGCTGATGCGCAGCTGCCGCAGGAGCTTGCCGAGCGGCGTGCCCTTCACGCCGGGCGGCACGAAGTTGGTCATGGCGTGCAGGCCGACATCAAATTTTCGTCCGCCGAGGCTGTAGAAGCTGTTGAGCCCGCCGACGGTGTTGTGTCGCTCGAAGATGCAGACGCGCTTCCCGAAGTGCGCCAGCCGGATGCCCGCAGCGAGACCGGACATGCCGGCGCCGATGATGGCGACATCGTAGTGCGAGCGCGTGTTCATCGGGATGAGAAAGCCGGAAGCCAGGAAACCAGGAAAGACCAAAACCCGCTGGTTCCTGGCTTCATGGCTTCCGGCTTAAAATGGATCAGGCCGGGACTATGCCCGGCCCGTTCGACAGCGGCAAACCGCCACGCTCAACTTTTCGCGCTCAGGGCGTTGAACTTCGGCGTCAGGTAATTCGCGCAGCTGTCCAGCGAGGCGAGCTGGAGATAGTCCGCCTCGGGCACCTCGATACCGTGGCGTTTCCGCAACTCCATGACGATATCCAGGAAATCCATCGAATCCAGCTGGAGCTGGTCACGCAACCGCACGTCGGGCTTCACATTGCTCAAGTCCTCGTCGGGCGCGATGTCGGCAATAATGTCGAGCACCACCTGCTTGCATTCGTCTTTGGTCATATTGGGCTTAAGGGTCCGACTAAGGGGCAAAGCGCTTAACAATCAACGTGGAATTTATCCCGAGCATGCCGAAGGAATTGTTCAGGATGGTGTCCACTTTCGCAACTTTCCGGGGCTGATTGAGCACCAGCCCAGGGAGCGCGCAGGCCGGATCGAGGTCGTCGACGTTGATCGTGGGATGCACCGTCAGGTCGTCGAACGACGGTAGGTTTCCCGCCAGTTCCAGCGCGCCGGCCGCGCCCATGCAATGGCCAATGTAGCTCTTGGTGTTGTTGATGGACGTCTCCGGGCAGCCTTCGCCAAATACCGCCCGGATGGCCTCGCACTCCTGGATGTCGCCGAGCGGCGTGGCGGTGGCGTGGGTGTTGACGATGTGGATGTCCTTCGGCTCGAGGCCGGCGCGGCGGATCGAGGCGCGGACGCACTCCGCCTGGCGGACGGGATTCGGCAGCACGTAATCGCTGGCGTCGGAGTTGACGTGGTAGCCGGCGATCTCGCCGTAAATTTTTGCGCCGCGGGCTTGTGCGTCTTCGAGTCGCTCCAGCGTGTAAAGGCAGCCGCCCTCCGACACGACGATGCCGTTGCGGGCCTTGTCGAATGGCCGGCTGGCCTTGTGCGGGTCGGCATTCGTCGCGAGGGCGTTCTGGCTCTTGAAACCGGCGAAGATGCCAAAGGTGTGGATGCTTTCGCTGACACCGCCGCAGAGCGCGAAATCCACCTCGCCAAGCCGCAGCATCTGCGCGGCGTGGATCAGGCCCAGATTGCCGGCGGCGCAGGCGGCGCCGATCGTGTAGGCGGGACCCGTGACGCCGAGATTGAGCGACGCTTCGCCCGCGGGGTTGTTGGCGACGGTCCTGGGGTTATGGTAATGCGACCAGAACTTCGTGTCGTAGTTGAACTTGGAAATGTTGTAGATCTCGTTCTCGGTCTCGACGTTACCGTGTTCCGTGCAGCCGATGTAGATACCGACGCGGTCTTTCGGGAGCGCCGCCCAGTCTACCTTGCAGTCGGCGATGGCTTCGCGGGCGCAATAGACGCTGATGCTGCCGGCGCGCGTGCCGACGCGGACCTCCTTTTTCGTCTGGTGGCGGAGCGGATCGTAGTGGCAGACGCCCGCCAGCTGCGAGCCCATGTAGCGGATTTCGATCCGCTCGATACCCGCCACGCCCTTGAGCAGATTCGCGCGGAATTCCGCGAGGGAATTGCCGTTGGGGGCAGTCAGACCGACCCCGGTGATGACGATGCGGGAAGCCTTCATTCGTTGGGAACGGAAATCGCTAGCCAACCCCGCGCCGAAAGCAATACAAGCCTCACCGCATGAACGTCCTTGTCGTCGGAGGCGCCGGTTACATCGGCAGCCATTGTGTCCGCCAGCTGATTGCCGCCGGGCACCGTCCGGTGGTGCTGGACAACCTCGTTTACGGCCACCGCGCAGCCGTCCCGGCGGGCGTGCCGTTCTTCAAGTTTGACCTCGGTGACGAGACCTCGGTCGAGAAGCTGCTGCGCTCCGAGAAGATCGAACTCGTCATGCACTTCGCCGCGTATTGCTACGTCGGCGAGTCGGTCACGGACCCACTCAAATATTATTTCAACAACGAGGTGGCCACGTTGCATCTCCTGCGCGCCATGCTCGCGGCCGGCGTGAAGCGGTTCGTTTTCTCGTCCACCTGCGCGACTTACGGGACTCCGGCGACGCTGCCGATCGTCGAGACGATGCCGCAGGCGCCGATCAACCCGTATGGCCAGACGAAGCTCGACGTGGAAAACGCGCTCAAGGCCCTCGCGCTGGCGCACGGGCTGAGCTTCGCCGCGTTCCGCTATTTCAACGCCGCCGGCGCCTCCGAGGATGGCGCCATCGGCGAGGATCACACGCCGGAGACGCACTTGATCCCTCTCGCCTTCGATGCGGCCACGGGCCGGCGGGCCCAGCTGGAAATTTTCGGCACCGACTACCCCACCCCCGATGGCACCTGCCTGCGGGACTACGTGCACGTCGACGATCTCAGCCGCGCACATATCGCGGTCTTCGACCGCCTAGCGAAGCCCGGCGCGGCGTTGTTCTACAATCTCGGCACCGGCCGCCCCACTTCCAACCGCGAGGTAATCCGCGCGGTGGAAAAGGTCACCGGCCGGAAGATCAAAGTCGTCGAAGCCCCGCGGCGCGCCGGCGATCCGGCGGCGCTCTATGCCGATTCCTCGAAAGCCCAGCGCGAACTCAGCTGGAAGGTGAAATTCCCCGACATCGAATCGATCGTGGCGACGGCGTGGAAATGGCACTCCGCCCACCCAACTGGCTACGGAAAGTAATCGTGGTCGAGCGGGTGTCGCTGGTGCCGGGTTGGCAAGCGTGCCGATCCTGCAAACCTACTTCGGTAGCTTCTTTTTGAGCGCGGCCTGGGTCAGCCCGAGTTCGGCCGCGGCGGCTTTCAGGTCTCCAGCGTGAGCCGCCAGAGTGCGGGAGATCATTTCCTGCTCGAGGCGCGCCAGCAGCGGCGTCTTTTCCTGGCGCAGGCTCGAATGAAGAAAGTCCAGCGCACGATCCACGGTCAGTGCCGGCTCGCCCGCGGCGATGCTCTCGGCGGCAATCCGGGCGCTGGCCAGGGCGACATTCTCGGCATTCGCGGTCCGAACCGAGTCGAACGGTGAGTCACTGGCCTCGGTCGGCGGCACGAACGTCGCCTCGGTGCTCGTTGCGCCGCGGACTTCCGCCGGAATATCGTTGAGGAGGATGGCGTCGCCTTGCGCGATGATCGCGCTCCGGTAAATCACGTTCTCGAGTTCGCGGACGTTGCCTGGCCAGGGATAGCGCCCGAGCGCAGCCAGCGCCTCGGCTGAGACGCGCGTCACGCGGGACTTGCGTTGTTTGGCCAGGTTTTGGAGGAAAAAATCTACGATGGACGGGATGTCGAGGGCGCGCTCCCGCAGCGCGGGCATCCGGATGCGCACGACGTTGAGCCGGTAGTAGAGGTCCTCGCGGAAGGTCTTCGCCTTCACCATCGCCTCAAGGTCCTTGTTGGTCGCGGCGATGACGCGCACGTCCACGCGAATGGTCTCGGTGCCGCCGACGCGTTGGATTTCGCCGGCCTGCAGCACACGGAGAATCTTGGTCTGCGTGGCGGGGGCCATGTCGCCGATCTCGTCGAGGAAGATCGTGCC
>CAIPAH010000026.1 GCA_903862955.1 uncultured Opitutia bacterium | reverse complement strand
AGGCGGCGACGGGCACGGCGAGTAGAACGGCCAGTTCGGCGGCGGGGCGCGGAATGAAGGCGCGGCCCGTGGGGGGCAATGGATCGCGCGGGATGGCGGAGGGGGCGGCGGGAATTTCCGGCGCCGCGGTGACGGCGGGTGCTGGGGCGGTGGTAGCGGGGCTGATGCTGGGCAGGGTGATGCCGACCGTCGCGGGCGCGGATGCGGTGATCTCCAAGGTGGTGCGCGGCGTGGACAGCGTTTGGTAGTTGCCGGTCTTGGGATCGAAATAGGTGAACGTGACGGGGCCCAGCGTATAGGTGCCGGGCTTGGTGGGCACGAGCACGACGTCCTCGGCCAGCGTGACGTCGAAGAGCTTGCCCTCGGCGGGCGTGCGTTTGGCCTTGGGCTGGACGACTTGGAAATCCTTTGAAACCTCGCGCTGCGGCAGGCCGGCGATCTCGGGCCAGTTGCCGGAGCCGCTGAGCTCGAGCGTCCACGTGACGGGTTCACCGACCGCGGCGGTGCTGGGCACGACCTTGGAGACGAGCTGGAACTGGCCGACGGCGCCGCTGAAACCCTCGACGTTGGGCGTGGGCAGCGCGCGGACGGTGAGGTCGGTGCGCTTGGTGGAGACGGACAAGTCTTCGACGCGCTGCTGCTGGAACAGGCCGAAGCCGATGCTCCCGGTGGAAATGCGGACGAGCTGCGTGGCGGGGTTGAGCGTGATCACGCCCGGCTGCTTGGCGTAGCCGCGGGTCTTGTAGGCGATGTCGATGCGGGGCTCGCCGTTGAGGGACATCTCCGACATGTCGGGCCGGGACCAATCCTCGACGATGAGCGGCGCGGGATTCCAGTCCAAGTTGCTGACGGGCTGGTTGAAGCTGCGCCGCGCGGCATCGAGGATGTACACGAGGGGAAACACCTCGCCGGCCCAGACCGTCGTCTCGCCGGTCATGAGCCGGGCGTTGACGGTCGAGTCGGAGATCACGCGCGGTGCGCCGCCGGTGAACGCGGCGACGCGGACCGGGCCCTTGTTGGTTTGGACGGTGAACGCGGGAATTTGCAGCGTGACGCCGGTGTGGCGGGCGCGGGAGTTGTAGGTCAGGACGGTTGTGCGCGAAAACGAGCCGTTGGTGATCGTGGTCTGCGACGACGTGCCGGTATACGACAGGCTGGAGTCCTCGATCGGCGGCAGCTTCGGATCCCCGTCGGGCGAGCAATCCTCGAACACGAGCTGGACCTCGGACGTATCGTCCGCGCCTTCCCAGTGCACGGACTGGGCGCGGGTCCAGGTGAAGGCGAAGGCGAGCAGGAGGAGAAAAGCGGAAAAGCGGCGCATGGGATTCACCAGTCTTTGGCCGTTTTCTTGGGGGTGGAGGTGTGGTTGGCGGCGTCCATCAGTTGAAATAGTTCGGCGGGCGAGTCGGCGTTGCGGAGCTGGTCAAGTTTCTGCAGCGGCAGGGTGAGCGCTGTGTCGGCGGGTTCCTTTTCACCGGGTTTCTTTTCGGGCACGCCGCCCACCTTCTGGTTTTCCTGTGACGACGGTGGCGGTTGGCGCTGTTGCATGTCGCCAAAGGCGGATTCGCCGGGCTTTTGGCCCTGCTGCGGATTGTTCTTCTGCTGTTCGGGCTTGGACGACTGGTCCTGCTGCTGTTGCTGCGACTTTTGCTGCTGGGACTGCGAGTCCTGGTTCTTCTTGTCCTGGTCCTGCTGGTCTTGGTTCTTCTGGTTTTGCTGCTGCTGTTGCTGCTGCTGGTCCTGCTTCTGCTGGTCGGGCTTTTTCAGGAGAGCCTCGAGGTCTTCGCGCAATTTGGGCCAGTCGGCGGTATGGGAATCCAGCGCGGACCCGAGATCGACGGCCGCGAGCGCGTCCTGCACGGGAGGCTCGGGCACGGCGTGCTGGTCGTCCTGGAGATGCTGGCCCCACGACACGGTCTCGCGCGCGAGCTCGGCCCAATCGCGCGCCGTCGGCTGGTCCTTGGCGGAGAGGCGTCCGACGATGCGGGCGAGGGAGGAAGCCGGGTTACCCTCGGCCCGGGCCACGGTGGGCAGCGCAAAGCTGGCGACGAGCAGGCCGAGCACGAGAACAGCCGCAAGGACGGGCGGGACGGAGGCGCGGCTGGGTTGGGCGGGGGTGATTTGCAACGCGCGCGGACGCGGACGGACGGGGAATTCGTAGCAGAAGCTTACGAGCAGGCACCACAGGCCGAACGCGAGCGGCCATTGGAAGCGCTCGACCAGGCGGACGTTGTTCTTCTCCACGAAGCGGCCCTTTTGGCCGGCCTCGACGGTGGCGTTGAGCACGCCGGCGAGGTCGAGCCAGCTGCTGGCGTCGCGGTAGGTGCCGCCGGTGACCGAGGCGAGTTCCTGCAGCGTGCCGCTTTCCAGCTTCGAGAGCACGACGGCGCCGCGCTCGTCCTTCACGAAGCCACCGGAGCCGTCGGGAATCATGGCGCCGGCGGTGGTGCCCACGCCGAGGCCGATGACGCGGATGTTCTTCTTCTTCAACTCGGCCACCTCGGACCGCCAGTCGTCATCCGTGGCTTCGCCGTCGCTCAGCACGATGAGGAAGCGGTCGGCGTTGGTCGTGCCGAAGGCCGAGACCGACGTGTCGATGAGCGCACGGTAGTTCGTACCGCCCTCGGGCAGGAAGTCGGGGCTGAGCAGCGGGAGAAATTCGCGGAGGATCTCGTAGTCGGAGCTGAGCGGGCTCTGCACGAACGCGGTGCCGGCGAAGGACACCAGGCCGACGCGCTCGCCGGAGAGTTTCTCGAGCAGCGACTGGGTGAGGAGCTTGGCGCGTTCGAGGCGCGAGGGCTTCACGTCCGGGGAGAGCATCGAGCGCGAGAGGTCGATCGCGATGATGATTTCCCGCGCCTGGTCGAAGACGGGCTCCTCGATGCGGCCCCATTGCGGGCGGGCGAGGGCGCCGACGCAGAGCGTCAGCCCGATGGCGAGCCAGACGCGCGGGCGCCGGCGCCGGGTGGGGGGCGTCACGTAGGAAAGCTGGCGCGCGCCGGCCTCGGCCTGGACGATTTTGGGAAAGGCCGGGCCCGCGGTGCGGTGGCGGCGCAGCAGGTCGGCGGCGAGCAGCACCAGCGGCACCAGCAAGAGCCAGAACAGTTCGGGCCACGCGAAGCTCATGCGGCGGCAGCCTCCTTCTGCCAGAACGGGCGGGCGAAAAGTGCGGCGAGCAGGAGCGCGCCGAGGCCGGGGGCGGCCAGCCAGTAGAACAGCTCGGTGGTGAGCAGGTAACTCTTGGACTGGAATTCGATCTTCTGCGCGCGATCGATGGCCTTGAAGGCGGACTCGATCGTATCGGTGTCGGCGGCGCGGAAGAAATGCCCGCCGGTGGCGTCGGAGATTTGCTCGAGCGCGCCTTCGTCGAGGTCAGCCATCATGCGGCGGTAGCCGATCTTGTTGCCCTTATCGTCGAAGACCGGATACGGCACGATGCCGTCCTTGCCGGCGCCGATGGTGTAGATGGGCACGCCGCGGTCGCGGGCGAGCTCGGTTGCCTGCTCGGGGGTGAGGCTGCCGCGGTTGTTGACGCCGTCGGTGAGCAGGACGATGAACGCGCCGGAGCGTTTGCCGCCACTCTCGCGCTTGGCTTGTTCGAGGCGGGTGAGAGCCACGCCCAGGCCGTCGCCGATGGCGGTGCCGTCCTCGATCAGGCCGATCTTGAGGCGCTCGGTCTGCTTCGCGAGCCAGTCATGGTCGAAGGTGAGGGGCGCCAGCGTGTAGGCGCGGCCGGAGAACACCACGATGCCGATGCGGTCGCTGGGCCGGTCGTTGATGAAGGCCTGGATGACGGGCTTGATCGCCTGCAGCCGGTTGAGACGCTCGCCGCCTTTTTCGTAATCCTCGGCGAGCATCGAGCCGGACAAGTCGATCGCCAGCATGATGTCGTAGCCCTGCGACCGGACCTCGCGCTTGTCCTCGACATGCTGCGGACGCGCGAGGGCGGCCACGAGCAGGACGAGTCCGAGAAACGCCAGCATCACGGGCCAGCGCGAGAACGACGCGAGCGACGGCCGGTGCCAGGCGGCGGCGAATGGCACGAGCAGCACGGGCACGCGGCGGCGTCCACGGATCCAGAGCAGCAGCGGCAGCGCGGCGATGGCAAGCAACCACAACGGATCCTTCAGCACATAGCCGTGCAGGCCGGGCAACGTCCAGCTGGCCAGGGGCAAGGGGCCCATGTTCGCCGAGGCTACGGCGGGCAAGCAAGAGAGGGAGGCTAGCATCTTGGTCCTTGTTGCTTGGCAGTTCGCCGTCAGCTGCGGACCCCGGCGCGCATCCGGGCGTGGAAGAATTTCACGAGGGCATCGAGGCGGTTCTGATCAGTGCCGACCTCGAGCCGGCTGAGGCGGTTGGGGAAGAGGGCCTGGAAGGCGGCCTCGCGCTGGGCAACCCAAGTCGCGTGGGCGGCGCGTTCGGCGGCGCTGCCCTCGAGCGTGACGAGCCGGCCGGCGGTGGGATCATAGGCGGCGAAGGACTCCTGCGTGGGCAGCGTGCGCTCCCAGGGATCGTCGACGCGAAAGCCCATCGTCTGGTAGCGGCGCTGGAGGACGGTCCAGCCCTCGGGCTCCGGGCGGGGTGGAAAGTCGCCGAGCCAGAGGAACACGCTGTGCTTGGGCGCGGCGCGCGCGAGGAAACGCCACGGGATCTGCGCGGGACCGTCGGTGGGCGCGGGCGCCGGGCGGGACAGCAGCGTGGCGGCGGCGTGGAGGATGGCGCCGCGTCCGCGAACGGGCTCGCGCACGAGGTTGCCGCCGGGAGCGGCGTGGACGAAACCGACGCGGTCGCGGTTGACGGCGCCCAGCAGCATGACGAGGCCGGCGAGCTCGAGCAGCGCCTCGCGTTTCGATTGCGCACCGGAGCCGAAGAGCAGCGAAGGCGAGTCCTCCAACACGAGCAGCAGCGTGACCTCGCGTTCCTCGACGAATTTCTTGCGGTAGGCCTCGCCGAGGCGGGCGGTGACGTTCCAGTCGATGTCGCGGACGTCGTCGCCAAACTCGTATTTGACGACCTGGTCGAACTCCATGCCGCGCCCGCGAAACGTGGAGCGATACTCGCCACTGAGGACGTTTTCCACCGCGTGGCGCACGCGCCACTCCAGCTGGCGCAGGAGCGCCAGGGGGTTGGGATTTTCGACTTTCGATTTTCGGTTTTCGATTAGCATCGGAGTTGCCCGCGAATGACGCGAATGCGGCGAATGGGAGAAGGCTTCGCGCTGATTCGCGGGCGGGTGGTCTACGCGGCAGGAATCGGGGTCGCGGCGACAACCTGGGCGACGATTTTGTCCGTCGAAACTTCCTCCGCCTCGGCCTCGTAGGTCAGGCCGATGCGGTGGCGCATCACCTCGGGCGCGAGTTCCTGGATGAGCGCGGGCGTGACGTAGTCGGCGCCGCGGAGCCAGGCGAGGGCGCGGCCGGACTGGTAGAGCGCGAGCGAGGCACGCGGGGAGGCGCCGAAGTTGAGATAGCGCTTGGCGGACGGGGTCGGGTCAGCGAGCGCGCGCGTCGCGCGCACGAGGGCGAGGATGTAGCCTTGCACGGCGGGCGAGACGTGCACGCGGTCGACTTCGGCGCGAAGGGCGAGCAGTTCCTCGCCGCTGGAGGCGGGCGAGAGCACGGGCTGCTGGGTGACCTGGCCCCAGCGCTGCATCATGGACGATTCCTCGGCGGCGCTGGGATAGTCGACGATGAGCTTGAAGAGGAAGCGGTCGGTCTGCGCCTCGGGCAGCGGATACGTGCCTTCCTGCTCGATGGGATTTTGCGTGGCCATCACGAAGAACGGCTTGGGCAGCAGGTGGGTCTGTCCGCCGATCGTGACCTGCCGTTCCTGCATGGCCTCGAGCAGGGCGCTCTGGACCTTGGCAGGGGCGCGGTTGATTTCGTCGGCGAGGAGGAGGTTGGCGAAGATGGGGCCGCGGTGGGGCGAGAACTCGCCGGTTTTGGGCTGGAAGATCATGGTGCCGACGACGTCGCTCGGGAGCAGGTCGGGGGTGAACTGGATGCGCTCGAACTGGACGCCGAGGGCGGTGCCGAGGGACTTGACCAGGAGGGTCTTGGCCAGGCCGGGCATGCCCTCGAGGAGGACGTGGCCGTTGGCGAGGAGGGCGACGAGCAGGCGCTCGATGGCGGCATCCTGGCCGATGACGGCCTTGCCGATTTCTTTGCGGAGTTTATCTGACCAGGCGGGACCGTTGATCATGGCGAAGGGGGAGAATTAGACCGGGGGTGGTTTGACTCGGCGGGGCAGGATAAGTTTCCATCAGGAAAAAGCCGCCGCCATGCCTTTGCCACCTCAAATCCACCGACGGCTGAACGCCTTGGGCGCCCGTGCGGAAGACGTGGACGAGCGGTTCGTCCGAGGGGCCGGGCCGGGTGGGCAAAAAATCAACAAGACTTCCTCGACGGTTTGGTTGCGTCACCGTCCTACCGGGATCGAAGTGCGCTGCCAGGCGGAGCGCTCGCAGGCGGCCAACCGCGAGCAGGCGTGGGCGGAGCTGGCGGCGAAGCTCGAGGCGCGGGCGCGGTCGGCGGCACAGGCGGTCGAGCAGGCGCGGGAAGTGGAGCGGCGCCGGACGCGGCAGAAAAGTTACGGGCAGAAGATCAAGATGATCGAATCGAAGAAGCACCGCGCGAAGCACAAGGCCCACCGCGGGCGCGTCAGCGGCGACTGGTGACGGGTGCGATGGCCCATCAGCGCGGGTAATCACGGGTAGCGCGGGGGCTCAATACGTTCGGGCCCGCCGGCTTAGGGCGGGCTTTCGAGGGCGGATGGGATTTAATGACAGGTCAGCCTGCACTTTTTCCCATGACCTCCAAGGAACGCATTCTCACCACTTTGGCCTCCGGGCAGCCGGACCGGGTGCCGATCGATTATTTTGGCAACGAGGGCATCGACCGCCGGCTCAAGCAGCATTTCGGTCTCAGTGCCGACGACGGCGAGGGTCTGATGCGGGCGCTGAACGTCGATTTCCGGCCGGTGTGGGCGCCGTATGTCGGACCGAAGCTGCACCCAGACATCCCCGAGCGCGGCGTGAAGGCGGACGACTGGGGCATCCACCGCATGTACATCGAGCACGAGTCGGGCGGGTATTGGGATTTCTGCGATTTTCCGCTGCAGGAGGCGACGGAGGAGCAGGTGGCGGCGTGGCCGATGCCGTCGCCAGATGACTTCGACTACTCGCAGGTCCGCGCGCAGTGCGAACGCTTCGCTGAATTCGGCGTCTACACGGGCCATGCCGGGCTGCCGGACATCATCAATGGCAATGGCATGCTGCGCACAATGGAGCAGACGCTCGTCGACCTGATCACGGACGACCCGGCCGGCCTGCTGCTGGCGAAACGGCGCACGGACATCCAGCTGGAGGTGTTGCGACGCACGCTCGACGCGGCCCAGGGCGGGATTGATTTTGTCTGGATGGGCGAGGATCTCGGCACGCAGATTGGGCCGACGCTGAGCCCTGACCTGTTTCGTCGCCAGTTGCGGCCGCGTCACCAGCAGGTGGTGGATTTGGTGAAGACCTATGACCTGCCAACGATGATCCACTCGTGCGGCTCGAGCAGTTGGGCGTTTGAGGATTTCATCGCGATGGGCATCAACGCGGTCGACACGCTGCAACCGGAGGCGAAGAACATGGCGCCGGCTGCGTTGAAGGCGCGGTTCGGCGGGCGATTGGCGTTCCACGGCTGCATCAGCACGGCGGGCCCGGTGGCATATGGCACGGCGGCGGAGACGGAGGAGTATTGCCGGCACACGCTTGAGATCATGATGCCCGACGGCGGCTACTGTTTTTCGCCGACCCACTGCCTGCAGGACAATTCACCGACGGAGAACGTCCTCGCGATGTATGCGACGGCGATGAAGCACGGCTGGTACCGGTGAGCGGCAAGCGGAGGCGGGATGGCTGATCCCGCCCTACAATAATTCCACGGCATCGCCGACGCGGACGGTGCCGGACTTCGTGTCGTGGATCACGTTCTGGCCGAAGAGGACGTCGGTGGGGTCGTTGGGGCTGCGGCGATACATCGCGAACGTACGCAGTGGCTCTTTGCCGCGTTCGGCGGTGGCCTGGTTGGTCGTCGTGATGATGCAGCGCGCGCACGACCCGGCGGTACGAAACGTCGCCGTGCCGACGCGAAAACGCTGCCACGTGTCCTCGGCGAAGGCGTCGCAGCCGGTGACGACGAAGCTGGGTCGGAAGCGGTTCATCGGGAGCGGTTCGTCGAGGCGGCCGTTGAGGTCGGCGAGCGTGGCGTCGCTCAGGATCATGAACGGGTAGCCGTCGGCGAAGTTTACGACTTCGCCGGGCCGGGACTTGCCGGGCTTCACGAGGTCGCGGCGGAATTTTTCGCCAATGCGGACGAGTCGGCAGGGGAAGCGGAGAAAATCGGAGAGCCAGACTGCGACCTCGACGCCGCAGTCCTCGGTGATCAGTCCCTCGCTTTTCCAGATACGAACAGTGATCAACTCCGCGGGGGCGAGCGCGCGCAGCGGCACCGCGCAGGAGCCGCCGTGCGGTGCGCGCAGGATGAGGTCACGGTCGGTGAGAGCGGTCTCGATCAGCGCCATTTGCGGCAGCGTGCGCTGGGTCAGGAATTGCCCATTCGAATCGACGAGGAGAAACCGCCGGTCGCCGACGAAGCCGAGCGCATCGATTTCTGCCGCGGGAACGGCGAAGCCGCGCAGGGACTTGACCGGGTAGAGGAAAACGTCGGTGACGTGCATTGCTACCGGTGGGCGGGCTTGCGCCGATAGACCGCGAGGAAGTGCGCGGCGCCGGCGCGCGTCGCGAACTCGGCGGGGATGGCGCCGTCGAGGCCGTAGCAAATGTGCAGTTGCTCGCCGACGATCCGGTAGATCGCGGGAATGGTGCGGCCGGCATTCGTGCCGGCGACGCCGGTGAGCAGGAGGGCCGCGCCGGCGGGGTGGGGAGCGATGGCGAACGTGCCCTGATCCGCGACGTCGCCGTTGAAACGCACGGCGTAGGTGCCGGCGACGAGTTCGACCTCAATCTTCTGGGCGAGCATATCCGGCATCTTCTCGCCGGAAATCTCGGCGGTCTCGATCAGCCAGCGACCCTCGAGGGCGGCGGAATCGTCCATGGCGATCACGATTCGGCGGCTTCCGAACTGGGGAGGGATTTCCGGGCCTTGGCGCCCAGGGTTTTCAATTCCTCCACCTGGCTGATCAGGTTGCCGGCGCCGGTCTTCAGCTTGGCGAAGGCCTGTTCGTGGCTGGTCTGTGCCCTACCCAGATGCAGGCCGATCTCCTCCAGGTCATCAATGAGGCCGACAAATTTGTCGTAGAGCAACCCGCCGCGCTTCGCGATCTCCTGCACATTCCTGGTCTGGCGATCCTGGGTCCAGAGGCTCTTCACGGTCTTGAGGGTGACAAGCAGGGTGGGCGCGGTGCAGAGGATGATGCGGCGGTCGAGCGCCCATTCGTAAAGCTGCTGGTCGGCCTTGAGCGCGGTGATGAAGGCTGATTCCAGCGGCACGAACATGAGCACGTAGTCGGGGGTGATGAGCTTGCCCGTATCCTCGTAGCGCTTGCCGCTGAGTTCCTCGATATGGGTGCGCACCGCGCGGACGTGGTCGGCAGTCGCCGCCTCGCGCTCGACCTCCGTGGTGGCATTCACCGCCTGCTCATATGCGACGAGGGAGACCTTTGAGTCGATGACGAGGTGACGCTGGTCGGGCAAGCGCAGGATGACGTCCGGACGGAGCCGGCGGCCATCGGCGGTCGTGAGCGACTCCTGTGTGAGGTAGTTCTCCCCCTTGACCAGACCGGCGGACTCCAGCAGCCGGTCTAGGATCAGCTCACCCCAGGCGCCGCGCACCTGGGACTGGCCCTTCAACGCCTGGGTCAGGGCATGGGCCTCGTCGGTGATGTTTTTGTTCAGCAGGCGCAGCTGCTCGATCTGGGATTTCAGCGCCGTACGGTCGTCGCTTTCCGTCTTGTAGACCGTGTCAATGCGGGAGCGGAAGTCGACGAGCTGCTGCTTGAGCGGGGAGAGCAGGACATCGAGCTGGGTTTTGTTCTGTTCGGTGAACTTGGCGGATTTTTCATCCAGCAACTTGCTCGCCACGGCCTGGAACTCGGTTTGCAGGGTGGCGCGCACCCGCTCGATGTCGGCGAGATATTGCGCGGCGCGGCGCTCGTTCTCGGCGAAGCGCTGCTGCTCGGCGGCGAGGCGCTCGGCGGCGGCGGCCCGGGTTCCCGCCAGGTCCTGCTCCGCGCGGGAGCGGTTGGCGTCGAGTTCTGCGATGCGCGTCTGCTGGGCTGAATTCTCGGTTTGCAGCCGGAGATTTTCATGGTCCTTTGCGGCCACTCGCTCCCTCAAAATCAGCCAGGCGACAACGCCCCCGATTATGGCGGCGACAAGGGCGGTGAGAAACGTGAGCACGGTGCGATGATTTGGGGGTGGCGGAAGCAAATCAACCCCGGATGCGTTTCTTGACACAGGTTGAAGCGGTCTGCAAACACGTGTCATGCTCTCGGAGAGTTATTTAGCCCCTAAACTGGCGGACCCCACGCCGGGCCTTTTCTCATGGTAACCGAACCTCCTGCGGCGAAGGTGGCGACGGGCGAAAAACCCCTGGTGCTCGTCGTCGACGACGAATACGGGCCGCGCGAGTCGATTGCGTTCACTTTATCGACAGAATTTACGGTCGAAACTTCCGACCGGGCGGCGGACGCCTTGAAGAAGGTGAGCGGCAAGCCGTTTTCGCTGGTGGTGATGGACATCCGGATGCCCGAAATGGATGGCATCCGGGCGCTCGAGGAGCTCCGCAAGATCGACCCGCATGTTTCGGTGATCATGCTGACGGGCTATGGGACGTTGCACACCGCGCAGCAGGCGATGGTGGTGGGGGCCAACCAGTATCTCCGGAAACCGCCGGATATTGCCGAGTTGCTGGAAGCCGCGCGCAAGCAGGCGGCGGCCACGGCGGTGCGCCGGCACCAGGCCAAGATCAACCGCGACGCGGTGGAGATGAATTCCGCGCTGAAGCGCGAGATCGAGCAGAAGGAGCCGCAAGTGTGGCAGGCGCGGGCGTCGGTGGAATTGGTCCACGACCTGAACAACCCGCTGACCGTCGTCATCGGTTATGCCACGCTGCTGGTGGACGAAGCCCGGGCGGTATCGGCCACGGACCCCGACCGGGGTCGCCGGCTGCTGGAATACGCCAACCTCGTCGAGAAGGCGGCGGAGTATTGCCATCACCTCTCGGAAAACTGGCGGCAGGCGTCGAAGCAGGCCGCGGAGTTTGCGCTGATCGATTTGGTGAAAATTGCGCGCGAAGTGCAGTCGGTGGTGTTTTTTGGGTCGGTCGCGATCAGCTTCACGGGCCTGGAAGCGGCGCCGGTGCGAGGCTCGAAGTTCGAGCTGATGCGGGTGTTCCAAAACATCTTCAAGAACTCGCTGGAAGCCGGCGCGACGCAGCTGACGGTGTCGCTGGCGCGGGCGGGCGAGCGGATTGAGATGACGGTGGTGGACAACGGCGCCGGGATGGATCCCGACCGCATGCGCAAGGCGTTGAAGGGCGGATTTACGAGCAAGGAGAGTGGCACGGGCCTCGGGTTGAGCATCTGCCGGCACCTGCTGGGGACGCACGGGGCGACCATGGCGCTCGAATCCAACATCGGCCAGGGCTCGATAGTGCGAATGGTATTTCCCGCGGCGAGTTGACCGCGCCATGAAACGCCGTCGCGTAAAGATCACCGGCCTCGGGTTTGTGACGCCGGCCGGCATTGGCAAGGAGGAGTTTTGGCGGGGGATATTGGAGCCGGTGAGCCGGGTGACCGCGCTCAAGAAATATCCGGAAGAAGCGGGCGCTTTTGTCTCTGCCGAGGTGAAGGATTTCAGGCTGGAGAACTACATGCCCAACGTCCCGGGCAAGCGCATGCCCCGGCATACCCAGTTCGCAATGGCGGCGGCGGCGCTCGCGGCCCGGGACGCCGGCCTGGAGCTCCCCCAGCTGCGGGGCAAGGGCGCCATCGTCATGATCGGGGCCACCTTGATGGACTTTGGGGTCATCAACAAAGGCGTGGAGATCATCGTCAAAAAGGGCCCGGTGAACGCCCTGCCCACGTCCGTCACCACTGCGCTCGTCAGCGCCATCGGCGCCGCCGTGGGGGAGTCCATCGGGGGCACGACGCGGACGATGTCGTTGCAGAGTGCCTGTTGCTCGGGCTTGGACGCGATCGGGCGGTCCGCCGAAATGATCGCGAATGGTGAGGCGGAAATCGCCGTCTGTGGGGGCGCGGAAGCGCCGCTCTATTTTCACCCGATGTTGGAGCTCAAATTGGCCGGTCTCGCCCCGGGAAACCCGGATTTCCCCGAGCGGCAATGCCGGCCCTTTGACCTCTGGCGCACCACGGGCGTGATCGGGGAGGGCGCGTGCCTCATGATCCTGGAGGCGGAAAGCAGTCCGCGTCCCGGCTATGCCTTCGTGGGAGGCTATAGCTACGCCTCCGATCCGGCGGCTTCTCCCTGCGCCGGTCTCGCCCAAGCCCTGCGCCTGACACTGGGCAACACCAACCTTCGGCCGAGCCAGATCGAATGTATCAGCGCCTGGGGCCCCGGCCACAAGACGCTGGATGCGGCGGAAGCCGGCATCCTCGCCGAGTTCTTCGGGTCGGACCTCAAGTCCATCCCGGCGGTCTCGATCAAGGGCGCCATCGGCAACCCCTTGGGCGCGGCCGGGGCGATCCAGGTGGGCTGTGCGGCGTTGAGCCTGACGCGGGGCGCGATCCCCCCGACCGTGAACTGGCAGCACCCGGACCCGAGCTGCCCCCTGAATCTCAGCGCGAAAGCCCGCTACATTTCCCATACGAACACCTTGATCGATGCCCACGGCCTCTCGGGCGCAAATGCATGTCTAGTGCTCAATCAATAATTTCTAATCCGACAGTAATAGCGGCGTTGGCGGTCGCCTACGTCGGTTTTGTTGCTTTCTGGGCGAATCCCCATCGCGGAATGAACCGTGCGTTTTTTACGGGTTCTCTGCATGTTTCGGTATGGCTGATCATCCTAAATCTGGCGCTCACATCAACTGGCGGTCTTTTTTGGTTGCGTTGGTCGTGTTCGATCGGTGGAGGTTTACCGCTCCATATCTGGATCATTCAGCAAAATATTATCGATCGAAGGACGGGCAGCTTTCCGGCTTGGCTAAAGCATAACTGGGGATGGGTAGCGGTGTCTGCCTTTCTGTTAATCGTTCCATTTACCGAATCATTCATTCCCTCATATTCGACAGGGGAACACCGTCTTCACGGGTTGGGATACTATGCTTATGTAGCGATTAGCATCGCGGCTTACGGTTATCTGTTTCGTGACGCCTTTAGGAGTATCAAGAGATTGGCGGGTGTACGGCGGCTGGAAATTCAGGTGTGGCTGGTTGGTGGCTGCATTATCGCGTGCACGGTGTTCGTGCTTATGGGCCTCACCGACATTACGCGAGACCCCATATATATTCGCCTCCAGCCTTGGGTGGTTATCCTTTTTTATGCGGGCACGGCTTTTGCAATAACGACTCACCGCATTCTAGATGCCCGACAGATCCTGCTCTTTGGCACTCAAAAACTCATTCTAGTTGTTTCGGTTGCGACTGCGGCCTTTCTACTCGACTACGTCTTGCGGACTATATTGCCGGAGCCTTTTGGTTTTCTGGCGACAACGGCATTGGCGCTGTGGCTGGCGGTGGCGCTAAACAGCTGGTTGGATCAATTGTTTCATTTCTATCCTGAAGCGACCACGGCGCGGCAAGCCGCGTTTGCAGCGGCACAACGGGAGAGTCATGCGGACAAACTCACGCAATCCTTCCGCGAAGTTCTAAAGGGCTGGGGCCACAGCGAGAGCGCCATGATCCTCTCGGGCGGCAAGGGCAGCCTGACCGGAGACGGCGTGATGGTCCCGGATGACGGACTGGTGTTTGCCACGATGAGACA
The DNA here is from genome assembly GCA_903862955.1 of uncultured Opitutia bacterium. Classification (GTDB taxonomy): domain Bacteria; phylum Verrucomicrobiota; class Verrucomicrobiia; order Opitutales; family Opitutaceae; genus Opi-474. The sequence goes on along the minus strand of CAIPAH010000026.1, from coordinate 10,679 downwards.
ACTGCGGTGGGTCACCCCGGAGCGGCTTGCGCGTGAGCGCCCCACGCCAGGCCGTGAAGCGGTATTGAAGTTTATTGATGAGCATGGGCTGGGGGTATTCGTGATCGTCGAGGGCCCTTCGTTGACTGCCCTGATCGGCGTCGGCGTGGCTGCCTCCCGGCGCCCGTTCACTTATCCGCAGGTGACGCAGTTGCAGGAATTGGCGTCGATCATCGAAAACGCCATCGAGCGTTCGCATTTCTCGGTCAAGGCCCAGCGGGCCGAGCAACTGGCGACCGTTGGTCTGTTGGGGGCGAGTCTGGCCCACGAGATTCGCAACCCGCTGGTGTCGATCAAGGCGTTTGTCCAGCTGCTGCCGCAGCACTACCACGACCCGGTGTTCAGGGAGAAATTTTTTCATCTGATCGGTGACGAAGTAATGCGGATTGATCGACTGACCGAGCAGTTGTTAGATCTTGCTGCACCCCGCGTTTATTCGGCTCAAACCGTGGACTTGAACGCCGTGCTGAATAGCACTTTGGAACTGGTCGCCGCCAAGGCGACGGACAAACACATTCAATTCCTCACCGATTTTCAGGCTGATCCATCCCTGATTTACACGGATGCCTCCGCCGCCAAGCAGGTGATCCTCAATCTTTGTTTCAACGCCATCCAGGCGCTCGAGGCGCGTCCGGGGGACCGTTGGGTGAAGATTTCCACGCACAATCTCATGGACCGGATCGAGGTGGTGGTGGCGGATAGCGGTCCCGGCATTGCTCCGGAAATTCGCCCGCGGCTTTTTCAGCCATTCCAATCGACCAAGTCGTCTGGCTTTGGACTTGGACTTGCCATCTGCAGCGACATTCTGGCCGGATTGGATGCGACCATCTCGGTAGATCCGTCTGAGCCGGGGCGGGGCGCAACCTTCCGCATCGTTTTCCCATGCCAAGCCTAGTCATCCTCGCGACCGCCGACATTGCCCTTGCCGACTCATGGGAGAAACAGCTCCCGGCCGGGCGCTCCGCGTTGCGGCTCACCCCCTCGAGTTTTACCTCCGGCTCTTCTCCCGGATTTGCGGCGGTCGTGGTGTTGGATGCGGCCTCCGAGACGTCCCTGCCCCTGGCTTTGGCCAAATGCCCGACCATCTTTGTCGGGGAACCCCGGAGCCTGCCGTTTGAGCAGGCGCGCATGGCCGGCCGCGCCCGGGTTTACCTCTCCTATGAGGAGAGTGCGACGCGTCTCCGTGAACTGCTTCCCTTGGTCGAAGAGGTCGCGGAAAAACAGTCCATGGTCGAGTTGCTGAGCGACAAGGCCCGCCGGGCGGAACCTGCCCGGGCACCCGCCAAGGTTGCCGCCGCGGGGGATGCGGCCGAGTTGTGGGATTTTCTTGAGGGTGCGGTGGAGAACCTCGACACGCGCGACCGGCTGATCGCCGAGTTTCGCCGCGCGTCGCGCCAGTTGCTGCGCGCCTCCCATGCCGTGTTCTTCCTGCGCGAAGCGGACGGGTTCCGGGCCGACCGGGGCACGTCGTTCTTCGGGATGGATGACCCGATCGTCAATTTGCTCGAGACCCACCCGGCCGTGATCGACGGGGCGAACTGGGACGGCCCATCCGACCCGGTGGCCGAGCTGGCGGTCCGCAACCGCCTTGCCCTGTGGGGCGCACGGCTGCTCGTGCCGATCCACGACAACGGTCGTTTGCTGGGCCTGATTGCCCTCGGCATCCGGGATGACGGTGAGCCCTATGACGAAACCGACCGGACGCGGGCGGTGTTCTTTGCCCGGTTGCTGCGCCACTTCCTCGCCAAGTCAGCCCAATTGGGCCGCCTGCACCAGCTCGCCGAGCAAACCCGTCTCGGCGCGAAGTATCTCCCGAGCACCTTGGTGCTGGCGGCGGACGAAGGAGTCCCGCGCCAGGTTCCGCTGGTTGTGCGCGACCTGATCGGCCAGGCGCGACGCTCGCGGGAAGTGTGCCGGGTGGCACCCGGTGCCGACCAACCCTTCCGGGCCAGCGCCGGCCTCGTTGCCGAGACGGGTGGGGTGTGGGCGTTTTGGGAGGAGGCGAGCGGGGAGGTCCACGACGCCGCCACGCGCCAGCGCACCAGCCGTCGGAACCTCCTGCGCGAGCTCGCGCTCACGCTCAACCACGAATTCGGCAACGCGCTGGTGTCCCTGGCGACCTTCCGTCAGAGCACGGCCGAGCAACCCTTGACCCTGCCCATGCTGGAGACCGTGAAGAACGACGTCTCCAAGCTGGAAATCCTGAACGAACAAATCGGCCTGATGCATTCGCTTCACGAGCCCGATTCTGCCCTGGCCGACATGCGGGAGCTGGCGCAGTCGATCGGCCGTTCGCTGGGTTTGCGCGCCGAGGTGGGCCCCGATCCGGTGATGCTGAAGGTGAACCTGAAATTGCTCGGTTTTGCCCTGACCGCATTCATCCAAAGCGTGGCGGAAAACCGGGGCGAACTTGGATCCCGGGAGCTTTCCCTGCAGGTCCGTTCGACGGGTTCGGGAGCGGAGCTGACCGCGCTGTTTTCGATCAAGGGCAAACATCTGGAACTGGAGGGCATCCTGCCCGAGCCGGTCGAAGGTGCCGTGCCGAACCAAGGGCGCCTGGGCGTCTTTCTGGCAAAGGAAATTCTCCGGCTGCACCATGGCGAGATCCACGCCGGCCCAGGATTGGAAGGCACGGAGATACTGATTTCGGTGCGTACCCCTTGAGTCACTCACGCAATTTTGCAGAGGCAATAACACGGTGGGCGGACCTCGAACCGACAGTGAAGGGTTTGGTGCTGTTTGGATCCCAAGTTCGCAATCATGACGACCATATCTGGAGCGCCGATGTGCACTCAGATTGGGATTTTCATATCATCACGTCCCGGCCCAAGATGTTTTTGGAATCCACTTGGTTAAAAGATGTTACGGGCTTGGAGCAGCACGCATACGCCGTGCGAACTCCACGCTTCGGAGGCATGCCAAAGGTAAATGTAGCCTTAGCGGGCTGCGAAGCCGATCTCGTTATTTTTCCGTTTCACACTTTCCAAGCAGCGCGATTGGGAATTTCACTCGGACTGCATCGCCATTCCCTGCGCCTGCGCCGCAAATTACAGGATCTAGCGATCGTTATTCGCCCGGGATGGAAATTTCTCAAGGGCGCTACGAGTTGGGAGGCGATGTATAACAAAGTAATCGCTGAAGTGGAGGATCCCCGCCTCGACGATGATACTGTGCGGAACCTCGCGGAAGCATTCGTTTGTGACTATATCTGGGCTCGGAGAAAGTTAGATCGTGGAGAGTTAATCGCCGTTCAAAGGATATTACACCGAGAACTCGCAGAAACAAATCTTCGCCTTTTGCACGAACTTAAATTGCGACGGGGCGAACGAACCTTTCCCGATGCACGGCGCCTTGAGCGGATTGCAACGGCGGAGCAAGTTAATCTAATGAGTATTAGCTCGCGACCGGAAGCGGGTACTTTGCGCGAAGCTATTGAGCAACACGCAGGAACCTTGCGTGGACTTAGCAAAGAAATACTTGGAGACACCTGGCGCTGGCCGGCCATCTAATAGGAGCGCGAAGGCAGCGGGGAATACGCAAATCTTACGGACATTGTAGCCAGTTTCAGTGGGCTCGTCTAATACGCTCATACACGACGACACAGACGTCTCGTACCCAAAAGCCGCCATGTTGGTTATCACATTGCTCGCAGCTGTTGTAGCCATTAGCATTGGTATCGTAGTGCTTTGGGCTAATCCTAGCCGCGGTACTAATCAGGTCTTTGCACTCACGGCCTTGATTGTCGCAGTCTTTCTGTATTTCCTATGCAGAGCTGTTAATGCCACTTCTCTTTATCAGCAGGGCCACGCGCAAAGCGCTGTACCCATGCTTAGAGTCGCATCAGCAATAGGGATGTTTTTTCCGTGGATGCTATGGATCCTAAAAGAATCTCTAGTCCAGCGTAGGTTTAAGGTAGGAGTCGCGATCCGGCGTTCTGGACCACTATTCCTGCTTAGCGTGTTGGGGGCTGGTGTGTGCTTTACCAGCACATATATACCTCTGGATGCGTCGCCTCATGGGATTACACGGGGTCGCGGCTATATAGGGCTCCTTTTAGGTATGAGCGGAATCTACGCATTTATAGCAGGTCAGTCGTTGGTGCAGATGCGAAACCAGACCGGCATCAGGCGTATGGAGATTCAGTTTCTCGTGGTAAATTCTGCTCTAGCGGCTCTTGTGGTGGCAAGTGCCAGTTATTGTGCGTATTATTGGCAGATGCCGGCTTTACGGAGGCTTATTCCTATAGTAATTATAGCCGCTTATGCGTTGGCGGCTTGGGCGTTCACGTACTACAGGATTGTGGATGTTCGGGAAATATGTTTATCTATAATCGGGAGGGGCGTGCTCGTTATTGCGCTGGGGCTCGGCGTATTTGTCGCTTATGAGGAAGCTCTTCGTTTTCTTTCTCCTATATTTGCTATTGTGGTCAGCGTGGCGGGATTAGTGCCATTGGCCTTTGTTTTGGACCGTCCCATTCTGGATTGGTTGGGAGTTAGTGGAAAGAGCGCATTGGTGGACATGCGACGCGCTGTTATCGATATCGCGAGGAGTGAACCTCAACCCGAGAAGCTCGTGGGGGAATTTGAGCGATTTTTACAGGAAGAGAGTCATAGTCGTTTTGCCACGTTGCTCGCGGAGAAGGACGAGCTATTTGGAACTGGCGCGGTGGAGTTTAGCAAAGCTCGCTTGGGTTGTGGTGCGCTTGCAGATACGGGCTGGGCGACTCCGGAGAGTTTGCTGCGAAGGCGCTCCACGCCGGGGTTGGAGGACTTGCAGGCATTTTTGAGTGAGCATTCATTGGGGTTGCTGGTGGCGTCGCCGCGCGGGAGCTCGACCCCGACGTTGCTCATTGCGCTGGGGGTCAAGACGAACGAGTGGCCATTCACTTACCCGGAGGTGGAGCGGCTGCAGAATGTGGCGGAGTTGATGGACAACATTCTCACGCGGTCGCGGCTCACGATGCAGGCGGCCTTGCGGGCGAAGGTGGAGCATCTGGCCATGATGTCGCGCGGCCTGGCGCATGACCTCAACAACCTCATCACGCCGGTATCGTCCTTTCTCGTGCACACGGACAGGCAGTTTCCGCCGGAGAGCCCGGAACATGTCGTGCATGAGGCGGCGAGCCGTTCCGTGCGGGTGATGGGTGAATACGTCAGGGAGGCCTTGTTCTTTTCGTCGAATCTTACGCCCAAGATCGAACCAGTGGAGTTGGGTCTGATCTTTCGTGAGGTCAGGGCGCTCACGGCGAGCCGGGCGGTGGCGCGGGGCGTGAAGGTGGGGGGCGAACCGGAGTTCACCGCCCCGGTGCTGGTGGACGCCGTCCTGATCCAAAGGCTGCTCGTCAACCTCGTGGGCAACGCCATCGACGCCTCGAGTTCGGGACACACCGTAACCTTGGCGGCTGCGGCGGCCCGGCCCGGCTGGTTTCGGCTGGAGGTGAGCGACACGGGCCATGGCATTCCGCCGGAAATTCTCGGGCGGATTTTCGACCCTTATTTCACCACAAAACAGTTTGGCGAACAGGTGCGGGGCTTTGGCCTGGGACTGACCATTTGCCAGAAAATCGTGCAGCTGCATAACGGAAATATTACGGTTCGCAGCCCGCCCGGCGCGGGCACGGTGATCTCCATCGACCTCCCGATCACCCCTTCCAATTGAGGCCTCGCCGCCTCCCAATTGACTCCGGCCCGCCCTCCTGTATCAAACCGCACTCCGGTCATGAGCACTGACCCCTCAGATTTGGTGACCCCGCGGATTCTGGTCGTGGACGACGAGCGGCAGATTCATGCCTCGTTGCGCCTGAGACTGGCGAAACAATATGAGTTAGTGGCGTGCCACGATGCCCGCACGGCGCTGCAGGCACTGGGAAAGGAGCGCTTCGATCTCTGCCTCGTCGACATCCACATGCCGGAGATGGATGGGTTGGACTTCATCGAAGCCGCGCAACGGACAGATCCCGGCTTGGGATATGTGGTGCTCAGCGCGTTTGATTCCAGCGAGAACCTCAAGCGCGCCATTCCGCTGCAGGTCTTCGATTTCATCGGAAAACCGCTGCCGGAGCGCGATGGTTTCGAGGCGAGGATCCCGGCATGGATCGATCGCACGCGCGCCCAACGGCGCGACCAGGCGCTGGCGCGCCAGGCCGGGACGATTTCACAAGATCTGGATGTGGCCCGCCTGGAGCGGGAAGTTGAATTGGTGGCTTCTGAAACCGCGCGGGACGCCCTGCTGCAAACGGCGAATTTGCTGACCACGATCAATGCCCACTTGGCCAGCGCGGTGACCGTGGTGGCGGCCAAGGCGAAGGCGGATTACAATTTTACCCCGCTGCTGCGCAATCTTGAGGAAGCGCGGAAGACGGCGGATGCCGCCGCGAGCGTCGCTGGAGGTTTTTTCGATACCGCCTATGCGAGCCGCGACTCCTCACCCGCGTTGGTCGATTCGGGTGTGCGGGAAGCCATCGGCATCGCGATGCGGATGAGCCTGGCAGAAACCGCCAACAAAGCGGTGGACTTTCAACCCATCGATGCCCGGGTGCCCATTCGCGGGCTCTCGGGCATTGATTTCCTGCTGATGATGGTTCCGGCCATTGCGGCGGCGCTGGCGCTGACGGGAGAAAAGACCACCGTGGGCATTCGCGGACAGCGCCTGGCCCGGGTCGACCTGGCTCTCAACGACACGCAATTGCGGAGCTATCTTTGGGTCAACCGCAAGCACGCCCTCGCCAGCCATCCCGGGATGCTCATCGGCGTGGTCACTTCGGCGCCCACTTTGACCCGGCCCGAGCTTGAGGCCTGGCTCAAGGGCGAGGCCAGCCCGCTCGCGGGAGTGAGCCCCCGCGGCCTGTTGTCCGGGCTGCAGAAATGCCGCGGCCTCCTCGCGCTATCGCTACTGCCGCAGACCAAGCAATTCCGCCTCGTGCTGGTTCTGCCGACCTGAGGCTCCCGCCGAGCCCGTTACCCCGCGCCTTCGTCGTGATCGCCATCGTTTCCCCAGCGGCCCAGGAACGGATGGCGCTCACCGCGTTGTGCGATTGCCGCGGCTGGATTTCCGCGGAATGTGAGTCGGTGCGGGCCTTCAGGAAATTGCTCCACCGAGTCCGGCCGCGGATCGTGCTGACGCGCCGTCGGCTGGAAGATGGCTATTCCGACGATGTGGTGGGTGCGCTCCGTTCCGCTGGGGTGGGGAGCGCGCGGATCTTGATCCTGATCAGCGCGGCCACGCCCGCGTCCACGGAAGCCCGGCAGGTCGCGCTGGGAGCCGATTGTGTGATGCGGGATCCCGTGCGCCCGGACGTCCTGGTCGAATACCTCAGGAAATACTACGAAGCGCTGCAGGACGGTTCCATGGGAACGCCGAAGATTGAGCGCAAGGCCTTCGAATTTGCCGGCGCCACAGTCGATCCCATTGCGCGCACGCTGCGCTGTCGGCGCGAGGTCGGCCATCTGACGCCGCACGAGGTGGATCTGATTGAACTGTTGCTGCAGTCCGAAGGCGGCGTCCTGACTTACGACATGCTCTATCAGGAAATCCTCGGCCGGAAATTCCGCGGCGATACGAGCAACATGCGGGTGCTGTTGGGAAAACTAGCGGGCTCCGCCGGCGCGGTGGGAGTGTCGCTTCGCCATTGGGTGGAGGTCATTCCCAAGCTCGGCTACCGTTATCGTCCGCCTCCGCTGCCGGTCGCTCCCGCGGCGTCCAACGCGCGTCGTTCAGCGCGCGCCGCTCGGAAATAAGCATTTCCGCAGAATGGGGAAAGCAGGTTGGAAAAAGACTTGGCCCAAAGGCTCGAACCGAGTCTGCATGGTCTGTTTTGGCCCGGGCTGTCGCATACTCAATCTCACGGGCCGGATCCCCGTGCCACGTTTACTCCGCTAGTTGCCGCGGCGGTGGCGTTCGACGTGCCAGAGGGCGCCGATGTCGGGGCGGTTCGCGACGGTCCGGGCGTAGACGTAAGTCTCGATGACGCGGTCGGCGAAGGGTGGCTGGAGCGTCACGGTCACGCGGCGATACATGCCCTCGGCGAGGCCCTCGAGCACGTCGAGGGCGGCGAGGGCCGTGGCGTCGGCATCGTAGACTTCGCCGATCACCCCGGCCTTGTCTTCCGGCACGGGCACGAGTCCGGGAAACCCGCCCAGGTCGAAGAGCCGGAAGCCGGGCGTCGTGCGGGCCGCGCCGAGAAACTTCTGGCCGGTCAGATAGTGGTGGTTGCTGCCACCGCGTTTCAGGGTGCCGTAGACGAAGAGCAGGCTCATGGGAGGGGAAATTCGACGACGACCGCGGTGGTGTTGTCACGGCCGGAATTGTGCACGGACTCCTCGACGAGGCGCTGCGCGACATTCTGGTTGGCGCGTTCCAGGGGCGGCGTGCGGACGAGTTCCTCGAGCTGGCGGTCCCACAGGCCTTCGATGAGGCCGTCGGAGCAGATCAGGAAACGGTCGCCGGGCCGGTGCTCGACGGCGCCGACGTGCGGCTCGATGAACTGGTGGCCGGCGCCGAGGGCCTGGTTGAGGGCGTTGCGGCGGGGATGAGTGCGGGCCTCGCGCTCGTTGAGTTTGCCGTGGCGACGCAGCCAGCCGACGTGGCTGTGGTCGTGGGACACCTGCGCGAGGCCGCCGGCGCGGGGCAGGTAGTAGATGCGGCTGTCGCCGAGATGGGCGAAATACATCCAGTCCGGCGTGAACCACCCGAGGCTGAGCGTGGCTCCCATGCCGGCGCATTCCTCGTAGGAGAAGCCGAGTTGCAGCAGGTCCGAGTGGATGGCGGAAAACAACTCGACGAGGATTTCGCTGAACCCGCTGTCCATGCCGGCGGCGGAGAGGCGGAACGCGCGCGGGAGAAGCTTGGTGATGCGATCCACGGCGATGCGGCTGGCGAATTCGCCGGATTTCGCACCGCCCATGCCGTCGCTCACCGCGAAGACGAAGTCGGTGCCGGCGAGCGAGGCGGTGCCGGTCTTGCCGAGGTAGCGTACCTCGTGCCCGTCGAAGCTGAGCGCGAGGAAGGCGTCCTCGTTGTTGGGCCGGACCTTGCCGCGGTCGGTCAAGCCGGACCAGCGGAGGCTGGGCGGGGCGGGGACGGAGGCGGGTTCGGGGGAGTCCATGTTCAACCCGACGGTTTCAGGGACACGGTGCCCTCGCCGCCGTCGAGCAGCGTGGCGAATTCGAAATCGATGACGCAGAAGCGCCCGTCGGAGGTGCGGTAGGTGATGTTGCGGAGCTCGCGGTCCTCGTGGCGCACGCCGTATTTTTCGAGCTCGGCGAAGATCTCGGCCTGCCGCTCGGGATTCAGCTGGTCGACGTGCCGGCCGCAGTTGGTGGTGATGATCTTCAGGGCAGGGGGATCCACGTCGAGGAGGCGGGGAACGAAGTCGCAGCCCTTGGCCTCGAGGTGGCGCAGGACCCGGACCTCGTGGTCGAAGCGCTCCTGCGCCTGGTGACCGCGGAAGGTCTTGTGCACCCGGCCATCATAGCCGATGCGCACCAGGGCCCGGGCGGTGTCCTTCATCTCGTGCATGCGTCAAATGACGAGTCTCAGCCCGCCGGGGATGCTGGCAAGCCTGATGACCCCGGCAATATCAGCGCGGGGCCGGCTGACGAAACTTGCTGGCAATGAAACTGATGGCGGAAAAAATAGCGTTCGGCCAAGTTCGGGTTGCCTCTGGCATGTAAGGTGCTGAATTCAGGATCGAGTTTTTGGTGGTCTCCCGGGGCGCACAGCATACGCGCTCTCCCACCTCGCACTCACCCTAACCCGTCCCAAACCTAATCGACCATGGCCAAATACAAATTGGAATACATCTGGCTCGACGGCTACACGCCGCTCGCCAGTTTGCGCAGCAAAACCCAGATCAAGGAATTTGCCAGCTTCCCGAAGCTCGCCGAACTGCCCGCCTGGGGCTTCGACGGCAGCTCGACGCAGCAGGCCGAGGGCAAAAGCTCGGACGTCGTGCTGAAGCCCGTCGCCGTGTTCCCGGATTCGACGCGCAAGAACGGCGTGCTCGTGATGTGCGAGACCTACCTGCACACGGGCCAGGCGCATCCGTCTAATTCCCGCGCCACGATCCCGGATGACCCGGACACCTGGTTTGGTTTCGAGCAGGAGTATTTCCTCTGGAAGGACGGCGCGCCCCTCGGTTTCCCGAAGGACGGCTTCCCGGCCCCGCAGGGTCCGTATTACACCGGCGTTGGCTACAAGAACGTCGGCTGCGTCGCCCGCGAGATCGTCGAGAAGCACATCGACATCTGCCTCGACGCCGGAATCAACCTCGAGGGCATCAACTCCGAGGTCGCCAAGGGCCAGTGGGAATTCCAGATCTTCGGCAAGGGCTCCAAGAGTGCCGCTGACCAGATGTGGGTCGCCCGCTACATCCTCGCCCGTCTGTGCGAAGGCTATGGCGTCGACATCGAATGGCGCTGCAAGCCCATCCTCGCCCCGTTCAACCAGCCGCTCGATTGGAACGGCTCCGGCATGCACTCAAACTTCTCCACGAAGTTCATGCGCGAGAAGGGTGGCAAGGAGTACTTCGAGAAGCTGATGGCCGCCTTCAAGAAGAACATCGACGAGCACATCGCCGTCTATGGACCGGAGAATCACCTGCGCCTCACCGGGTTGCACGAGACCCAGTCCATCGACAAGTT
>CAIPAH010000025.1 GCA_903862955.1 uncultured Opitutia bacterium | reverse complement strand
GGTCAACCTCCAACTCGCCGGCGGTGCGGACGATGACGCCCATGCCCTCGGGGATGGTGAGCTCGTTGATGAGGGTCTTGAGGCGCTTGCGCTCCTGCGGGTCCTCGATCTTGCGGGAGATGCCGCAGCCGTCGCTGAACGGCGTGAGGATGAGGTAGCGGCCGGGGATGGAGAGGTTGGTGGTGGTGCGCGGGCCCTTGGTGCCGATGGGGCCCTTGGTGACCTGGATCACGATGTCGGTGCCCGGGGGATACATGCCGGGGATGTCCTTGACGGTGGGCTCGGCTGGGCGGGGCGGGAGGTTCTTCTTGCGGTTGACGCGCACAACCTCGACGGACGAGTCGGCGGCGGCGGGGAGCATGTCCCAGTAGTGCAGGAAGGCGTTCTTGGTGTAGCCGATGTCGACGAACGCGGCCTTGAGGCCGGCGTCGAGATTCTTGATGCGGCCCTTGTAGATGCCGCCGACCATGCGGTTGTCGGACTCGCGCTCGATTTCGAACTTCTCGAGGCGGCCGTCGACGAGGAGCGCGACGCGCTTCTCGAGGGGCTCGGAGTTGATGATGAGCTCGCGGTAGGAGCCCTTTTCCTTTTTGAAGACCGAGAGGATCTTCTGCAGCAGCGGACGCTGCGTGGCGCGCTCGGCGGCACCGGCCTTCAGTTCGGCGGCAGTGGCCGGCTTGAGGGCGCTGGCTGCCGGGGGATTGGCAAGCTCGGCGTCATATTTTTGGGCGACGTCCGACGGATTGCCGGGCGTGGGGGTGGGGGAATCGCTCATGGTGGGTGGCGTGGTTTTGTTTCACAGCGGCCCCCGATGCGGCAGTCGCGGCGCAGGAAATTCCGGCAGGGCGGTCGATACCGCGAAGAAGCGATTTCATGCGAAATCCTTCCTGAAGCGATAGACGCTCTGGACCAGTCCTTGCAGCAAGCAGCAACTGAGCATAAAGGAGCCACCGTAGCTGATAAAGGGAAGCGGTATGCCCGTGATGGGCACGAGCCCATGGTCATGGCGATGTTCACGAACACGTGGACCGCGAACAGCACCGTGACGCCGATGGCGAGCAGGGTGCCGAGACGGTCGCGGGCGAGGCCCGCGATGCGTATGCCGTTGAACATTACCAGACCGAACAGGCCGAGAACCGTGAGGCTTCCCAGAAATCCTTTTTCCTCGGCGATGACCGAGAAGATAAAATCGTTGTGCGCGACCGAGCGCGGCAGATAGCCGAGCTGCGCCTGCGTGCCCTCCGTCCAACCCTTGCCGGTCAGCCCGCCGGATCCGACGGAGATGAGCGACTGGCGCTGGTTCCAGCCCGCGCCCATCGGGTCGACATCGTTGGGCCACCAGAACGACACGATGCGGTTCCGCTGGTAGTCGTGCAGGGGAACGAAAGAGTGCGACTCGTAGCGGCCCTTGTCGTTCACGAACGATAGGTGGTTTTGCTCCATAAACCGCTTATAACTAAGCGTATCCGCCGCGACGATGGTCACCACGAGCAGGAACGCCCCCAGCGCCGCCGCGAAGAACCGCGTGGAGAGCTTGGAGACGTAGAGCATGGAAAAGACCATCGGAGGGAGCACGATCGCCGACTTCAAGTCCGGCTGCAGCAAGATCAAGAGCATGGGTATACCCACGGCAAGGGCCAATTTCCCCAACACCCCGAGCGACTGCCGGACGGTGCCGATCTCGCTGCGGATCAAGAGGCTGGCCGTGATCATGAGCACGGCGATCTTGGCCGTTTCGGACGGCTGGTACGAAAAGAACCCGAGGTTGATCCAGCGTTGCGATCCGTAAACTTCGCTCCCCACGCCGGGTAGCAGCACGAGCACGAGCGGGATCAGGCACAGCGCGTAAAACCAGTGCGCGACGCTGAGCCAGAACCGGTAGTCCACCAGCGAGACGCCGATGTAAAGCACCGCGCCGGCGGTGAGCCAGACCAGCTGCGTGATCCAGTTGCTGCCGTGCACCGAGAGCTGCGCGCTGTAGATGAACGCCACGCCGAACAGGCACAGCCCGACGATGGCGAAGGGCGTCACCCAGTCCCAGCGGCCGCGCGTCGTCGTCTTGAAGACGCTGATGTAGTCGGTGGGCGCGGCGAGTTTCACGGGGAGGCGGCGACTTCATCCGCCGGCAGGTCCGGCTGCAAGTCCGCAACGACCACGGTTTCGTCCGCCGGCACTTCCGCCAGCGTGCGGTTAGCGAGTCCCAGGACGCTCCAAAAGACGACGGCGCCCATCGGACCTTCGAGCACGACGCCGACGCACGCGCTGAACCACAACACCCAGGCGATGCTGACGAGGCCGAGGGCGTCGAAGTCACCGACGCGGAAACACCGCTTTGTCAGGCCGAGCATGCTGAGCGCGACGGCGCCCCAGAGCACCAAACCGGCAAAGCCCATGCGACCGAAGACGGACACGAGCATGCTGTGCGGACTGCGCGTCGTGAAGTCCTCGGCGGCGATCAGGTCGTATTCGACAAGGAAACGCGCCGCCAGGTCGTAGCCGAACCCGAGGCCGAAGACCGGGTTTTGCGCGAGCGTGTCCTGCACTACGGTGTTCCACCACGTCAGCCGGAAGCGGTTGTTGAGGCCAGGGTCGCCGCTCTCCTGGTTGACGTAGGTGCCCGTGCCCGAGAGGTCGACGATGGACAGTGCGTGCTCGTAGGTGGAGTAGACGGCGGTCTGCTGGAGGTTGCGGTTGGTGAGCGCGGCCACGAAGACGACCACGCACACCGCGCTGCCGACGATGAGCACCTGCGCGGCCGCGATGCGCCAGCGCCGGGCGCAGAGCCACATCAGCGTCACGAGCACCAGCGCGGCCATCGCGGCGCGCGCGGAGGCGACGGTGCCGAGCATGAGCAGGTTGACGGCGGCGGGCACGAGCCACAGGCGATGGCGGGATTTTTCCCAGCGCGTCCAGAGCCAGAAAAAACCGCCGGCCAGGTAAGCCGCGAGCAGGTCACTCTTGTGATACACGATCGGGTTGCCGCGGAACGTGAAGTGCGCGAAGAAGAATCCCGGCGACCATTCCTCGATCGCGGCCACGACGGGGAGGGCGATGCAGGCCGCGGTGATCGCGCCGCGGAGCAGCCGGGCCGACGCGAGGTGCCCCGCGCAGGCCTGGGCGAGGAAGAAGAAGAGCGCGTAGTAAACCATCGCGAAATCCCGCACCGCGTAGAAGCCGTGGTGGTTGAAATCCAGCGGGAGCCGCGCCGCGCCGACCACGATCCACGCGAGCAAGGCGTAGTTGAGGTTGTCGCGGAACACCGCGTGGGCCTTGCCGAACGCGAGCCGTGCGACGAGCGCGGGCACGCCGATGAGCAGGACCGTCTCCGCCGGCAGCAGCGGCAGGTAGCGCGACAGGCTGATCTGCGCGAAACCGCGGTTGCCCAAAATGTAACCCACGATCGCCCAGGCCAGCAGCCACGCCTCGGGCAGCGGACCCTGCACCCACTCCGCCGTGGCCCACAACAACGCGCCCAGCACGAGCAGGCTCAGCGCGAAACTGTCGTTGGCGATCTCGACGCCCATGACGATCGCGAGGGCCGTGCCGAGCGCGGCAAACAGGAAGATCCGCAGGCGCGGGTTCATGGGGATTTCTCGAGGAGCACCTGCGTGCCGCTCAGGCGCGTCAGCACGGCGGGTTGCTCCCGCAGAAATTCATCGAACGCCCGCCGCACGCCCGGCACGGTCGGGTCGCCGTAGTCATGCGAGACGAGCAGCCCGCCCGGCGCGAGCCGCGGATAAAAAAACCGGAGCCCGTCGAGCGTGGACTGGTGGAGATCGACGTCGAGGTGGACGAACTGGAACATCGGGTTTTCGCGGGCGAGCGCCGCGGCCGAGGCGGGGAAAATACCCGCATGGTAATGCACGCCTGGGTAGGCAGCGAGGTAGGTCTGGACGTGCGCGAGGCTGCTGTCCGCGAAATCACCCGGGCGAAACGCCCCGTCCGTCGCCGGATTCACCGCAGGCATGCCGCCAAACGTGTCGAAGAGATGCAGCGGGGCGTCACCTTTGACCTCGCACAAAATCCGCGCGCTGCCGCCGCGATACACGCCGACCTCGGCCCACGCGCCGGGTTGGCCCGCAACGCGGCGGCCTTGCGCCCAGAGGTTGTAGCGCTCGAGCAGAAGTTGCATGCCCTCGCCCTCGCGGACCATCTGCGCGTGCAGCCGGAGAAATTCCGGCGCGTTCGCGATGGGATGGGAGGCGAGCCCCTTGAGCCGCAGGAACAGCCGCGGTTGGGTCTCGATCAACCGGGCGAGTCCGCGATTGCGCAGGGAGCGAAGCATGCGGGGCTCACGCTTGACGAATTTGGCCAGTGCGCGCGAGCGTTTCCCGGCAGGCCTGCGTCACGGCGTCAACTGACCAGTAACGCAGGCACGCGAACGGCGCGGCGGTGTTGACGCAGACGGCGGTGACCTTGCTCGGTTGCTCGCACGGCTGGCAGGCGAGGGCGGGGTGGCGGAGCACGGTCCAGCGCTCGCGATGCCAATACGGATCCCAGCCGCGCGCGGTGGAGCCCGTCACGATCACGCCGGCTCGGCCGAGGGCGTTGGCCACGTGCATCGGGCCGGAATTGTTGCCGAGAAACAGGTCGGCGGACGCGACCTCCGCGACGAAAGCGCGAAGCGAATCCGGGGCGAAGCGGCGCACGGTCGGTGGCAGGGCAGCGGACGCGGTTTCGGGTCGATCGACCCAGATGACTTCGTATTCGGAAGCGAGCGCGGTGGCGACCGCGGCGAAGTGCTCGATCGGCCAGCGGGTGAATTCGCTGCTGGCGCCAGCATGCACGACGATGCGGGGGCGGGCGTGAGGTGCGGTTGACGGAGTCGCCAGGTGCGACAGGTCGGGCGGCGGCGGAGTCGCGGGCAGGTCGCGTCCGCCGAGCTCACGCGCGATCACGCGGGCGATTTCCCAATTCCATTCCGCGACCCAGCCGCTGGCCGGCAGCGGGATGTCGTGCGTGAGCGTGTTCCGGAAGCGGATGTGCTGGAGATTGCCGCCCACGCGGAGCCGCGCGCCGCTGGAGCGGGCGAGAAGGTGCGGGACGTTGGCCTGGTCGAAGCTGACGAGGCACGCGTCGGGGCGGCGCGAGCGCACGCGGGCAAACCACGCGGCGAGTTCCCACGGACGCCGCCAGCACTTGTCGAAGCGGAGCTTGGGGCAGGTCAGGAGTTCGCCTGGCGCGATCGTGTTTTCGTAGAGGACTTTTTCCTGCGGCGTGGTGATGACGGTGATCTGCCAGTTGGGAAACTCCGCGCGCAGGGCCTGCACGCCGGGCAGGAAGACCACGTTGTCGCCGAGGTGGTTGAGCTTGAAAACGAGGAGCCTCATGCGGAGGGCCCGGGGCGAGAGGCGACGGGCGAGGGAAGGGCGTGGCGCGTGGCGGCGGCGAGGCCGGGCAGGCCGCCCAGGGCGAGTCCGGCGACGGCGGCCGCGAGGACGCCCGACGCGCCCGCGTGGAGGCTGAGCGCGCCGATGATGCCGGCGAGGCAGAGGACGACGCCGGCGAGGCTCCACGCCGCGAGCACGCGCAACCGGCCCACGGCGACCAGAAGATACATGAATGGCTGCCACGCGACCTGTGCGGCGAACCAGCCGCAGGTCAGCCAGGCGAGCGTGCTTGCGGGTGGCGTCGCGGAATCACCGACCCACCACCGCAGCAGCAAGCCGGATTGCCACGTGAGCAGCACGAGCGCGAACGCGCAGCCAAGCGCGACGAGCAGCGACTGGCGGAAAGCGCGGCGGACCCACGCGGTGTCGCCGCGGACATGCGCCTCGGTGACGGCGGGCCAGAGTGGCGTCAGGAACATGAGCTGGCCCTGCGTCACGGGGCTGAAGAGACGTTGCAGGAGATTGAAGGCCGTGGCGGCGAGCGGGCCGGCGGCGAGGGAGAGCGCGAGGGGTGGAGCGGCTTGCACAAACGCGAGCCCGACCTGCGGCACGGCGAACAGAAGGCTGTCGCCCGCGAGTGCACGCCATTCTGCGCGCGGCAGCAGGGAGAAGTCCCAGCGTGACCAGCCGAGAGCCCGGCGGAGTTGCCGCCAGAATGCCATGCCTTGCGCGGCGGGCAGCATCGCGGTGAGCGTGAGAAACGGCAGGAAACCCCAATGCGCAGCCGCGGCGTAAGCGACGATCGCGAGGGACGCGAAGCTGAAGACGGCGATCCAAATGGCCTGCAGCCAGCCGCGCTGCGTCGCCATCGCCAGACGGGGAACGGCGTTGAACGGCAGTCCGAGTGCGAAGGCGGCGACGGTGATGGCGAGCGCGGGGCGGGCCAGCGGTCGTAGCGCGGCATCGTGGATTTTCAGGAAGCTGCCCCAGTCGAGGAACAGCGCGAGCGGCACGCCAATCGCCAAGGCGAGCAATCCCAGGACCGCGAGGGCAAGGACGCCGCTGTTGAAAGCCTGGCGCAGACGCGGCAGATCGTCGGCGCCGAAGGCCGTGGCCATGGCTTTTTGCATCCCGACGCCGAGGCCGAAGTCCACGAAGTTGAGCATGACCAGCACGCTCATCAGCGTGATCCAGAGCCCGTAGGCCTCGGCGCCGAGCGCATGGAGCGCGAGCGGCACCTGGGCGAGCGTGCAGGCGACGGAGATGATTTTTGCACCCACGGATGCGGCCACCGTCAGGCGCACGACGCGATCACGACGGGGCGCGGCTCCGGGCGGAAGGGAGGTGGGATCAGGCACGCGTCGGGAGCATGGGGTTTGGCGGCGGGGTGACAACACTGCGAAGTGGCTGCGGCATCCGGCTGCTCGCGGTGCCACTTTGCCTTTGCGCGAAAGCGTGATTCTTGGAAGCTCGCGCCCGTGGCTGTCACGCTTGCGCTTTCCATGCTCTGCGAAAACCCCCGCCGACGCACGGGGCTGACGACGCTGTTCTACGGGTTCATTGCGGAAGCGCGGCGGCAGTTTCCGGAGGTGAATTGGGTGCTGTTCGCGGGGCCGGAGCAGCCGTGGACTCTCGTCGACGCCGGCGTGACGGTGGTGCGGAAGTTCCCTGCGAACGACCGCCGCGCGGCGCGGCTGTGGGCGGATCATTTTCGCGTCGCGGCGGAGGCGAAGCGTTACAGGGCGGCGGCGCTGCTGACCGTGGGTTTTACACCCGTGCGGCCGGCCGGACTGCCGGTGGTCATGCAGGTTTTCGCGCTCCCCGACGCGGAGCCGGGCGGCGGCTGGGGCGGACGCTACCGGCGCTGGGCGGTGGCGCGTGGGCTGCGGACGGCCCGGCTGGTGATTGCGAACTCGGATTGGACGGCGGCGCACTTGCGTCCGCGCGGGCGTCTGCTGGTGAGCCCGGAGGGTTTGCGCCACGACGTGTTTCGACCGGAAGGCACGGCGGGCGGCGCTGGGCTGCCGGCAAAGTATCTGTTGTGGGCGGCAAATTTTTATCCGTACAAGCGCGCGGAACTGGCGCTGGCGGCATATGCCCGGCTGGCGCCGGAGTTGAGGAAGGAATTTCCGCTCGTGCTGGTCGGCGGGGATTGGAACGGCGGCCGGGCGAAGGCGGAGGCGGGTGCGGCGGAACTGGGCGTGGCGGCGGACACGCGGTTTCTCGGCTGGATCGACGACGCGGCGCTGCCGGCGCTGTATCGCGGGGCGCGGGCGCATGTGCTGCCGACGGCGCGCGAGACGTTTGGGCGGAGCGTAACGGAGGCGATGGCGTGTGGGTGTCCCTGCGTGCTGCAGGAATTGCCGGTTCTTCGGGAAGTCGCGGGCGAAGCCGCGCTGTTCGTGGATTTTGCCGATACAATTGCGGCGGGCGAGGCGCTGCGGAGGATTTGCACGGATGATGCGCTCGCGGCGGAGTTGCGGGCGGCGGGGCTCAAGCGGGCGGCGGAGTTCAGCTACGCACGGCTGGCGCGGGAGCGCGTGACGGCGATTTTGGAGATGCTGAAAGACCCGCGATGAATCCGCCGGATCAGAAACGCGGGGAGACCTGGAGGCCGGCGCTGGTTTGCGCGCTGGCGGGAGGGGCGGTGTTTCAATTTTTCGGCAATGCGTCGTTTGGCTACATCAAGTCGGCGTCGTTGTTCTGGTGGTGGGGGTATCAGTGGGTGAATCCGGAGTCCGAGACGGAGCACGGGCTGATCATCCTCGCGCTGAGCGCGTGGCTGCTGTGGAGAAACCTGCGGGAGAATAGGTCCGATGGGTCTTATGAGTCCCATAGGACCGATGCTGAAAGCCACTGGCCGGCCCTCGCCGCGATGGCGGCCGCACTCGCGCTGCATGTCGTGGGCTTCGCGGCGCAGCAGGCGCGGATTTCGGTGGTGGCGCTGCTGCTGTTTACCTGGGGCGTGCTGCGGCTGGGCGGGGGCCGGCGGTGGGGCGCGGCAGCGATGTTTCCGCTGGGTTTCTTGGTGCTGGCGATTCCGTTCAACGCGCTCGACTCGGCGGGGTTCTGGCTGCGGCTGTGGGTGATCAAGGCGAGTGCGGGACTCGCGCATGCGGCGGGCATTGGCGTGTTGCAGAACGGCACGCAGCTGCTGGCGCCGGATGGCCGCTACAGCTACGACGTCGCGGCGGCGTGCTCGGGCGTGCGCTCGCTGATGGCGCTGCTGGCGCTGTCCCTGCTGTTGGGTTACCTCAACTTTCAATCGTGGTGGCGACGGGGGACGCTGGTGCTGCTGTGCTTCCCGCTGATCTATCTCGGCAACGTCGCGCGGATCTCCGCGATCGTGTTCGCGGGACAGTGGGGCGGCCAGGCTTGGGGCGAACACGTGCACGGGGTCATGGGCTTTGGAGTTTTTGTGATCGTGCTTGGCGGCGAGTTGATCGCGGCGCGGTTGATGGAGCGGGTCTGGCCGGAGAGTAGCGCAGGCGTCCCGCCGGCCGTCGGAGGGGATGCAGGCGGGACGCCTGCGCTACTTCGAAAGTTGTGGCTGGTCGCGGGCGTGGTGGTCGTGTTCGCCATCGCGGCTCTGTTTTTTCTGGCCCACTTGGCTTCGCTGCCGCCGCGGGGGCAGGTGGGCGTGCGGCTGGCGGCGGACGGGCAGAACCCGGTGGAATTGCCGGTGTTTCTTGGCACGGAGTGGATCGGGCGGCGGACGGAGGTGACCGCGGCGGAACACGCGGTGCTGCCGCCGGACACGGGATTTTCGCGGCGGGATTACGTGAATCTGGCGAACGCGCAGCAGCGGGTGTTTCTCTCGATCGTGCTGAGTGGGCGGGACCGCTCATCAATTCACCGGCCGGAATTGTGCGTCGTCGCCCAGGGCTGGACGATTCGAGCGGTGACGGAGCACCGATTCTCCGCGGCCGGCCGGTCGCCCGCGTCGTTTCCCGCCACGGTGCTGCACGTGCAGCGCGCGGTGCAGACGCCGCGCGGTGCGGTGCTGGTGCCGCAGCTCATCGTCTACTGGTTTGTCGGCGGCGACACGGTCGAGCCGACGTATTGGAAACGGCTGGCGTGCGATGCGTGGAACCGCGTCGTGCACGCGCGTGCGGACCGCTGGGCGTATGTGCTGATGCAGAGCGACGCGCGCGACGGCGACGCGGCTGCGCTCAACCGGATGCAGGTGGTGCTCGACCAGACGTTGCCGGTGTTCGCGAATCCGCCGGATGCGCGGAAGTGAATGTCATCGCGAACCGGCTGCGCCGGGTGTGGCGATCCAGCTGGATTGCTTCGTCGTCCCGCCAAGCGGGACTCCTCGCAATGACAATCCTCGTCGCTTTGCGTCCGTCATGGGGCGCAAGAAAGGTTGAACTTTCAGGCGGGCGCCCGTTACCGTTCGCGTCCTTTGATTTACGCCTGTGCAGAACCCATGGCCCTCCTGGGCGCCGTCAGCTATCTCAGCGACTGGTCGTTTCCCCTGGCGCTGTTGATCGGCGGCGGGATCGGCTTTCTCGTCGTCTGGGCGCTCACGCGGCACACGCGCCGCGTGGCGCACGAGCAGGCGGCGGAGCTGAGCGAGGTCGCGCGCCGCGAGGCGGCGGTGGCGGCGGAGGAGATGAAGCAAAAGGCCGAGGTGGAGATCCAGGAGAAGCGCGCGGAGGCGAACCGCGAATTTGACCGGCGCGAGATCGAGGCGGACGTGCGGCTGCGCGAGATCCGCGCCCACGAGGAGTCGCTGGCGCTCCTCGACTACCAGTTTGAGCAGAAGCAGGAACGCCTCAACCGCGAGAACGCGGCGGTGCGCCAGGCGCGCGACGCGATCCGCGCGTTGTCCAAGAGCGTGCGGAAGCGGCTCGAGGGCGTATCCCAGATGGATGCCGAGGAGATCCGCCGCGCGCTGCGCGAGGAAGTCTTGCTCGAGTGCCAGGACGAGCTGCGGGGCCTGCGCCGCGAGGTGATGGAAAAGTCGGAGCAGGAACTCCAGACCGACGCGCGCCGCATCCTCGTCGCCACCATGCAGCGGCTGGCAATCAAGCCGGCCAACGACATGACGTCCACGCAGGTGGCGCTGCCGAGCGAGGACATGAAGGGCCGGATCATCGGCCGCGAGGGCCGCAACATCAAAGCCTTCGAGTCCGCGACGGGCGTGACCATCCTGATCGACGAGTCGCCGGGCATGGTGCTGCTGTCGTCGTTCGACCCGGTGCGGCGCGAAGTCGCGCGCGTGGCGCTCGAGGCGCTCGTGAAGGACGGACGCATCCACCCGGCGAGCATCGAGGAGTTCGTGAAGCGCGCGCAGGACGAGATGGACCTGACCATCACCGCGGCGGGCAACGACGCGGTGGGCCGCCTGAACATCAACGGACTGCACCCGGAGATCATCAAGCTGCTCGGCGGGCTGAAATACCGGTTTTCCTACAACCAGAACGTGCTGGATCACTCGGTGGAGACGGGGTTTTTGGCGTCGATGCTCGCGAGCGAGGTCGGCCTCGACCCGAACGTTGCCAAGCGCGCGGGCCTGCTGCACGATATCGGCAAAGCCGCCAGCGCCGAGCTCGAGGGCAGCCACGCGCACATCGGGGCGGAGTTCATCAAGCGCTACGGCGAGACACCGATCGTGGTGAACGCCGTCGCGGCGCATCACGAGGAAGTGAAGCCCGAGACGGTTTACGCGGGTCTGGTGATCCTCGCCGACACGATTTCCGCCGTGCGCCCGGGCGCGCGCGCCGAGTCGGCGGCGATCTACGCGCAGCGGCTCGAGAAGCTGGAGAAACTGGCGCTCACACTCGACGGCGTGCAGCAGGCGTTCGCCATTCAGGCCGGCCGCGAGATCCGCGTGGTGGTGGCGCCGCAGGTGGTGACGGACGAAGGCGCGCGCGAGCTGGCGAAGCAGCTGCGGGCGCGGATCGAAGCCGAGCTGCAGTATCCCAGCACGATCAAGATCACGGTGATCCGGGAGCAGAGGTATACCGAAACCGCCACCTGAATGGCAGTTTCGACGTGTTACGTGTTAAGTTTTAGGTGTTATGTTTTCGATCCGGACGCTAACCTTTCCAGACGCATCACTGTTTGGGTTTCTGAAACTTAACACTTAACACGTAATACCTAACACTCCTTCAGATGGACCCGAAACTCCTCGAGACCTTTCCGAATCCCGCGCCGTCGCGTGATTACCTGATCGAGCACACGCACCACGAGTTCACGTCGCTGTGCCCGATGACGGGGCACCCGGACTTCGCGGACATCACCGTGAGCTACGTGGCCGACAAAAAGTGCGTCGAGCTGAAGTCGCTGAAGCTCTATTTCCACGCCTTCCGCAACGAAGGCATCTTCTTCGAGGCCGCGACGAACAAGATCTGCGACGACCTCGGCAAGGCGCTCCAGCCGCGCTCGCTCACGATCATCGCCAACTGGAAGGCCCGCGGCGGCTTTACGTCGCGTGTGGTGGCGAACTGGGCCACCAAGCGGAAGAAAACCTAAGTCGGCTCGGAATCTTCATTCCCGAGTTCGCCATCCTGCAGCGTCCATTTGAGGACGCGATGTTCTAGGCGACCAAACTCCGCGAGCAGATTTCCGAGTCGATTAATTGCTGGGACCTCAGCTTCGATGCAAAACTCGGTCACTTCCCTTTCAGGGACGGCCTGATTGTTATTCAGGCGGATGACGACCACACATTTCCCCCTCTTGGTTAACGCCCTAAATTTCAGGCTGAGGAAGAAAGCGAAACGATCTTCGGTTTTCTCGGAGCCCAATTGGTAGACGATCTCGTCTCCTTGATGGCCGGAAAAAGCCGCAAGTTTCTGTGAAAGCGAGGTGAGATCACTTGCATTACAGTAATATTCCAAGTTCCCGCAGACTCGCCCGTTCGTTGCCGCGAGCCGAAGGTTTAAATGGTACGGCTCCTCGTATGGGTAACGCGTAATTTGAATGCTCGGAGACATACTATCTGAGAATACTTATTGGCTGACGGGATTCAGCGCCTTGATGACTTGTGCGTGTAGTGCGGGCGTGGCGGCCACGGTAGACTCCGCCGGGTAGGCGGGGCCGCCTTTCCAGTCGGTGATGATGCCGCCGGCGCCGCGGATGACGGGGACGAGGGCGGCGATGTCCCAGGGGTTCATGATCGGGTCGCACATCACGTCGGCGAGGCCGGCGGCGACGAGGAGGTAGCCGTAGCAGTCGCCCCACGTGCGCACGAGTTTGGCGCGCTGGCGGAGGGCGGTGAAGGCGGCGCCGTTTTGATACTTGGACGGGTTGAAGGGATCGCTGGTGAGGAAGGTGGCGTCCTCGATGCGGGTGGTGAAGCGGACGCGAACGGGGCGGCCGTTGAGCGTGGTCGTGGTGCCGTCGCCGAGCATGAGCTGGTGCAGGACGGGCTGGTGGATCACGCCGAGCACGGGCTGACCGCGGTGGAGCAGGGCGATGAGCGTGCCCCAGAGCGGGACGCCGGTGATGAAGGACTTGGTGCCGTCGATCGGGTCGAGCACCCAGACAAACTCGGCGTCGGGGCGGTCGTTGCCCATTTCCTCGCCGATGATGCCGTGCGCGGGGAACTTCGCCCTGATGAGCTTCCGCATCAGCTCCTCGGCGCCGCGGTCGGCGACGGTGACGGGAGAGGCGTCGGTCTTGGTCTCGACGACCAGGCTCGCGCTGCCGAAATGCGGGCGGATGAAGTCACCGCTTTGCTGGGCGAGCTCGGTGGCGAAGGCGCGGTAGGGGGTCAGGTCCACGGTCTACGTTGAAGCGGGGAAACAGCGGGAAGACACGAAAATTTCTGGGAGAGTTTTGGGTCACGCAAAGGCGCGAAGCCGCCAAGATTGGAACCATTCGGGACGGAAACCGGTCATTTTGGATCGGACCTTGGCGGCTTTGCGTGAAAAACTCCGATGGATTTGGTTGCGGCGGACATGCGGTGCAGTGTTCCTTGCAGGCAATGTCCTGGACCCGCCAGCCGATCTATTTCGTGGACTTTGAGGGAAGCCGGACGTCGGGCATCCTCGAGTTCGGGGTGGCGGAAGTGTTGGACGGCAGGATCGTGACGGCGCGGACGCGGCTGTGCCGGGCGATGGGTGCGGTGCGGCCGGAGGACGTGGCGGTGCATGGATTGCAGGAGAGCATGCTGGCGGGTGCGGCGCCGTTTGCGGATGAGTGGGAGTATTTCGCGAAGTTGCGGGAGCACGGGCCGCTGGCGGCGCATTACGCGGGCGTGGAAAACGGGCTGTTGAAGTCGATCTGGCCGTATCCGCGCAGCTCGCCGGACTTTGCGCGTCCGGGCGAGAGCATCGTCGAGTGGGGGCCGTGGGTGGACTCGGCGCGGCTCTACGCGCAGTTTTATCCGCGCTTTGACTCCGGCCGGCTCGAGACGCTGGTGGCAGCGAGCGGGCTGCAGCCGGAGCTCGACGCGCTGGCGCAGGTGCACTGCCCGCCGGAGCGCCGGCGCTACCATGCGGCGCTCTACGATGCGCTGGCGGGGGCGTTGCTGTTGGCGTCGCTGGCGCGCGACCCGCGGCTGGCGGAGATGTCGGTGATGCAGCTCCTGGCCTTCAGCACCCTCGACGCGGAGAAGCGCGACGCGCTGCGGCAGAGGGAGTTGTTCTGAGATTTTTTTAGCCGGAAACCAGGAACCGGAAAAGAGGTCAGACTGACGGGGATCGCTTCCTGGTTTCCTGGCTTCCGGCTTAAGCCATCGGGTATTTCTTCAGACCGGTTTTTTGGGCGAGGACGCGCAGGAGAAAAAGCGGGTTCGTCTTGAGATATCTGGGTCCCAATCTTCGCGGTTCGGTGCAGAGGCGGAAGAACCACTCGAGGCCGCAGCGCTGCATCCAGCGCGGAGCCTGGCGCACGCGGCCGGAGTGGAAATCGAACGCCGCACCCACGCCGATGAGGAGGCCGGCGTTGAGCGTCTTCCAATGCGCGGCCATGAAGCGTTCCTGTTTCGGCGTGCCGAGGCCCACCCAGATGACGTCGGGCCGCGTGTGGGCTACGTTGGCGTGCAGCTCGGCGAGTTCGCCGGGAGTCAACGGCCGGTAGGGCGGAGTGAACGTGCCCGCGACCTCGAGTCCGGGAAAGCGGGCGGTGAGTTTTTCGCGGAGCGCATCCGCCACGCCCGGGGCGCCGCCGTAAAAATAATGCCGCAGGTCCACGGCGCGGCCGGCGTCGCACGCGGCGAGCATCAAGTCGGGTCCATACACGCGCTCGACGCCCGGCGGGGCGAGCCAGACGAGCGGCATGCCGTCGGGGGTGGTGAGGTAGGACGCGTTGAGGATCTTGCGGAACGACGCGTCGGCGCACGCCTCGCTGACCGCATGGACGGGCGTGACGCACACGTAGCCGAGGGGGCGGGAGTTGCGGGCGGCCAGCACGAGTTCGCAGGCCGAGGCCAGGGTCAGCTCCGACACACCGACGCCGAGGACGTTGTAACGCGGGGGAAGGGCCATCTGCACACAGACCTTGCGCTGCCGGGCGGTCGTTGTCCAACCTGCACGGTTCCACCCATGGCCATTGTCAGTTTACTCGATGTCAGCCTCAGCTTCGGCGGCCCGCCGCTGCTCGACCGCGTCAATCTCCAGATCGACCGCGGCGAGCGCGTGTGCCTCGTCGGGCGCAACGGCGCGGGCAAGTCGACGCTGATGAAATTGATCGCCGGCGAGATCAAGCCGGACGACGGCCAGGTTTTCCGGCAGGCGGGCGCGGTGTTCTCGACGCTGCGGCAGGAAGTGCCGGCGGGACTCGCGGGCACGGTGCGGAGCGTCGTCGAGGGCGAGGGCGGGAGCTACGAGGAGCACAATGACTGGGAGCGGCATGACCGCGCCGAGCGACTGCTCGAGCAGATGGGACTGCCGGCGGAGAGTGAGTTCGCGTCCCTGTCCGCGGGACAGAAGCGCCGCGTGCTGCTGGCGCGGGGATTGGTGGAGGCACCGCAGCTGCTGCTGCTGGACGAGCCGACGAATCATTTGGACCTGGAGTCGATCGAGTGGCTTGAGGAGTTTCTGCTCGAGTGGGGCGGGGCGCTGCTGTTCGTGACGCACGACCGGGCGTTCCTGCGGAAGATCGCCACGCGCATCGTGGAAGTGGACCGCGGCAAGCTCGTCGGCTGGGCGTGTGACTACGACACGTTCCTTGTGCGCAAGGAGGCCGTGCTGGAGGCCGAGGAAGTCGAGCGCGCGGAGTTCGACAAGAAGCTCGCGCAGGAGGAGACGTGGATCCGTCGCGGCGTGAAGGCGCAGCGATCGCGAGCGAACAACCGCATTCACGCTCTGGAAAAAATGCGCGCCGAGCGGGCAGCGCGGCGGGACCGGACGGGCACGGCGAAGCTGACGGCGCAGGAGGCGGACCGGAGCGGCTTCAAGGTGATCGCCTGCGAGGGCGCGGGATTCAAGTATGCCGACCGCTGGATCATCCGCGACCTGACCACGCGCATCGAGCGCGGCGACAAGATCGGCATCGTGGGGCCGAACGGCGCGGGCAAGACGACGCTGCTACGGCTGCTCCTGGGCCAGTTGACGCCGACCGCGGGCAAGGTGGAGCAGGGCACGCGATTGGAAGTGGTTTATTTCGACCAGTTGCGCGCGCAGCTCGACGACACGATGCGCGTGCAGGACGCGGTGGCGGATGGCAATGCGACGGTGACGATCAACGGCAAGGTCCGGCACGTGATTTCCTACCTCGAGGATTTTTTGTTCGAACCCGCCCGGGCGCGGACGCCGATCAAGGCGCTGTCGGGCGGCGAGCGGAACCGGCTGTTGCTGGCACGGCTGTTCACAAAACCCTGCAACGTGCTCGTCCTGGACGAGCCGACCAACGACCTCGATGCGGAAACCCTGGAGCTGCTTGAGGACTTGCTGGTGGAATTCGGCGGGACGCTGCTGCTCGTGAGCCATGACCGCGCGTTTCTTAACGAAGTCTGCACGAGCCTGCTGGTCTTCGAGGGCGAGGGGAAGATCACGGAATACGTCGGCGGCTACGACGACTGGCAGAAAGAGAAGACCCGGAAAGCCGTCGCGGCGGCCGCCGCCGAAGAGCAAGCGAAGCGGGCCGCGAAGGAGGCGGCGAGCGTGCCCGCGGCCGGCAAGAAGGTGCGCAAGCTTTCGAACAAGGAGCGCGCCGAGCAGGAGGCGCTGCCGAAGACGATTGAGAAGCTCGAGGCCGAGCAGGCCGAGCTGACGGCCCGGCTGGCGGATCCGGCGTTTTTCAAGAAGCCGGCGGCCGAAGTGAAGCAGGCGACAACGCGGCTGCATGACATCGAGGCGGAGCTGGCCGCGGCGTATGCGCGGTGGGCCGAGTTGGAGGGTTGAGGTTGCCCGCGAAACGCGCGAATTAGCGCGAATGTAGGTTGCGCGCTGGCGCAACTTTACCCGCATGGGGGCAACGGACGTTTGTCATTCTGAGCGCAGCGAAGAATCCAGTGGGAGTCCGTTGGCTGGCTCCAAGTGGATTCTTCGCTGCGCTCAGAATGGCAAAATTATGACCGTTCGAACTTCGCTATTAGCTCGTCGAGCTTCACCTCGGCGAGCGATGCCACCTGCAAATCCGCGTGTTTAAAATCGTGGTGGGCGGTGGAGGGATTCGGCGCGGTGACAGCCCAGAGGTTGGCGCGCTTGGCGGCGAGGCTGCCGGTGTGGGAATCCTCGAAGGCGATCGCCTCGTGCCCGCGCAGGCCGAAGCGGTTCAGGACGAGCTGGTAGAGATCGGGCGCGGGCTTGGGCAGTGGGACATCCTCACGGCAGGCGAGTAGCTCAAAGCGATTGAGCAAGCCGACGCGGGCGAGGTGGCGTTCGCAGTGGGCGTGCGTCGAGTTGGAGGCGAGCGCGACGCGCAGCGACTGGGTACGCGCGGCATCGAGTAGGGCCACGACGCCCGGTAACACGGGCAGAGCGAGGTCGCGGGCGCGGTTGAACTCGCGCCGCTCGATCTCCAGTGCGGCCCGGTCGGCGCGTTTTTCAAAGGCGTGCCACGGGTCGAAGGCGTAGTCCGCATGGCCGACGGAGCGCAGGAAATGGTCGCGGTCGAACGCCACGCCGTGCGCCGCGTGCACGTCGCCATACGCGGCGATGAGCGACGACTCCGTGTCGAGGATCAGGCCGTCGAAATCGAAGATGAGTGCGCGGATCATGCGTGAGAAAACCAAGCAAGTTGCCCGCGAATCGCTCGAATGAACGCGAATGCCGGGGCAATCCTGATTTGGAATATCATCCGCGGAAATTCGCGTGATTCGCGGGCGAAAATCACAGCCCCTGCGTGTCCACCAGCCAGATCAGCGACGCGAGGGCGGCGGCGCCGAGGTGGAGTTCGCGGGGGTTCACCTTGTCGATCGTGTCGGTGACGGAGTGGTGATAATCGAAATAGCGTTGCGAGTCAGGCGTGAGGCCGGCGACGGGCACGCCCTGAAGCATGAGGCCGGTGATGTCGGCGCCGCCAGCGCCCCGGGTGAAACTCCAAACGCCCCACGGCTCGAGGAGCGGGCGCCAGCGGGCCGCACGCTGGTGAATTACCGGGTCCTGGGGACTGCCGACATTAAAACCGGTCGGGGCAAAGCCGCCGTTGTCGCTCTCGACAGCGAAGATGTGGTGTTCCGGGGCGGACTTGGCGGCGGTGACATAGGCCGTGGAGCCGCCGCGGCCGTTCTCCTCGTTGACGAACAGCACGCAGCGGAGCGTGTGGCGGGGCTTGAGGCCCAGCGCGCGAAAGATGCGCAGCACCTCGATGGATTGTACGACGCCCGCGCCGTCGTCGTGGGCGCCGGGGGCGATGTCCCAGCTGTCGAGGTGGCCGCCGACGAGGATGATTTCGTTGGGAAATTCCGAGCCGCGGATTTCACCGATGACATTATGCGAGAGCGCGTCGGGCAGTGTGTGGGCGTGGATTGCGAGGTGAACGCGGACGGTGGGGTTGGCGTGAAGCGCAGCGGAAAGCCGGTCGGCGGCGGCGGTGCTGAGCGCGGCGGCCGGGATGGCGGCAATGCCGGGCGGAAATGTGCTGTTGCCGGTGTGCGGGACGTCGTCATGCGCGAGCGTCAGCGAGCGCGAGAGGTCGGCCACGGCGCCGAATTTGGCCGCGACGCCCGGGCCCTGATTGCGCTGATCGCCGGCGCCACCGTAGGCCGACATCGTGCTGAAGAGCGTCGGGTCCATCGGGCGGTTGAAGAAAACGATTTTGCCCGCGACGCCGGCGCGGCCGAGCTTGGCAACCTCATCGAGCGTGCGCACCTCGACCACGCTGGCCGTGAGGCCGGCCTCGGGCGTCGCGGCGGAATTGCCGAGGGCGGTGGCGGCGAGCGGGACGGAACGCGTGCCGTCGAGCAGCTGCACGGACTCCGGGGCGCCGCGTTCCCAGTGGGGGACCATGGCGTCCTGCAGGTAGACGCGGGTCAGTTCCATCCCGCCGAGCACGTGAGCGGCCCACGTCACGGCGTCTTCGAGGGATTTGGACCCGGCGAGGCGTCCGGGATGGAGCGTCGTGAGGGCGCGCAGCTGGTCATGAGCCTGCCCGTGCGCGAGGGCCTCGGCGAAGATCCGGTTGACCGTGTCCGTGGCGGGATCAACCGGAAGCGGCGCGGCGGAGGCGACGCGAGCGAGAGTGAGGGCGGCGGTGAAGAGAAGAATTGCGCGCATGAGTCATGCGGTGCGGAGCGCCGCGGAGACAGCAGATAGGAGATGGCAGATAGGGCAATACGCCAAACGCGGCGAAGCTGCTGGCCTCCAATCTGCCATCTCCTAGCTCCCATCTTCAGGGCCACGGGCCCTCTCAGAACCACTTTCGCTTCTTCAGGTAGAGGACCATCAAGAATGTCACGATGATCGTGCCGGTCGAGGCCCAGAAGTAGCCGTGCGCCGAGTGCAGCTCGGGCATGCGGTCGAAGTTCATGCCATACCAGCCGCCGACGACGACGGCGGGCAGGGTGACGGCGGTGAGCGCGGTGAGGAACTTGATGCCCTCATTGGCCTCGAATGCGGCCTTGTTGAGGAAAATGTCGAAGGCCATCATGAGCCGCTCGTGGTAGCTTGCCGCGGTGGCGTCGAAGCGAACCAGGTTGTCGCGGAGGTCGCGGAAATACGGCAGCATGACGGGCCGGATGAGTTTGTTTTCCCCGCGAGCGAGGCGCTCAATCACGTCGCGTTGCGGGCCGGCGATGGCGCGGAGCTGGGAAAAGTCGCCGCGGACCTTGAGGATCTCGGCGATGAAGGCCTGGGAGGAAGATTCCTTGGCAAGCACGCTTTCCTCGATCTCCTCCAGCTCGCCCGCGAGCTCACTCATGATCGGGGTATAGTTGTCGACGAGCAGGTCGAGCACGGTGTGGGCGAGCCGGTCGGGTCCGCGGGCGAGGAAGCCGGCGCCCTTCGTGACGCGCTCGATGGCAGACTGGACGGACTTGAGCGGCGCGCGGTGGAACGTCACGAGGTAGTCCTTGCCGATGAACAGGTCGAGTTCGGTGGTGGCGAACTTGTCGGTGCGCGAGAAATCCACCGCGTGCATGACGAGGAAGAGGTAATCCTCGTAGTCCTCGATTTTCGGCAGCGAGCTGGGGGTGACG
The DNA here is from genome assembly GCA_903862955.1 of uncultured Opitutia bacterium. GTDB lineage: Bacteria > Verrucomicrobiota > Verrucomicrobiia > Opitutales > Opitutaceae > Opi-474. The sequence goes on along the minus strand of CAIPAH010000025.1, from coordinate 61,945 downwards.
CAGTCCTCGATGGTGAGCGGGTGGAATTCGAAGACGCCCTCGAGGATGGTCTTGATTTCCTCGTCGGTGGGGTTGTCGAGGTCGATCCAGAGGATGAGCCCCTTGTCGGCGCGCACGAGCCGCAGGGCCTCGATCGCGAGGTCCTGGCTGGCGAGCTTGCCGTCGCTGAAGACGAAGGAGCGGATCATGGGCGCGCGGCGGGGACCGGCGGCGCGATCTTGTCCTCGGCCGTGCGGATGACGCCGATGAAATCCTCGGGCGTCGCCGCCGCGAGCAGCGCCTCGCGCGTGGCGGAAACGCGGAGGAGCCGGCAGAGGGCGCTGACGATGGCGAGGTAGTCGCCGGGCTTGGATTTCGGCGTGCCGAGCACGAAGAAAAGCCGGACGAGCTCGCCGGCCTGGTCCATGGCGATGCCGGTGTCGCTGCGGCCGACGGCGAGGACGATCTCCTTGACGTGCTCGGTCCGGGCGTGGGGGAGCGCGACGCCGTTGCCGAGGCAGGTGGTGTCGAGGCGGTCGCGGGCGAGCAGCTCGGCGTAGAACCCGTCAAAGTTGGTCACCAGCGGGTGGACGGTGAGGAGCTGGGCGATCTCGTTGAGGGCGGCGGTGCGCTTCGTGCTCTGCAGGTGGAGGACGATGCGGGCGGGATCGAGCAGTGGGGTGATTTTGCCGACGGCCATGGGTGCAGGCTCAGACAGCCTTTGGTGAAGTCAGTCCCGCGGGGGAGCGTTGGCAAGGGTGGAAAGAAAAAGGCCGCCGACCGGCGGCCTTTTTCACCCGGTTGTCATTCTGAGCGTAGCGAAGAATGACAAGGCTAGGTCAGGGCGCCGCGGGCGCAGCAGGCGGGGCGTCGCCGCCCTCGGCGGTCTCGGCGATCTGTTCCTCCTCGGTCTCGACGATGCGGGCGATGCCGAGGAGCTTGTCGCCGTCGGCGAGCGTCACGAGCTTCACGCCCTTGGCGCCGCGGCCGGTTTCCCGGATTTCGGCGACGCGGGTGCGGATGCTCTGGCCCTTGGCGGTGAGGAGCATGACCTCGTCGGTGTCGTGGACGCTGAGCGCGCCGGCGACGTTGACGGAGCCGTCCTCGGGGAGGTCGATGGCGATGACGCCGGAGCCGCCGCGGCTGGTGAGGCGGTAGTCCTCGAAGGGGGTGCGCTTGCCGATGCCGTCCTCGCGGGCGACGAGCAGGCGGGCCTCCGGGTCGCAGACCTCGATGGCCTTCACGAAATCGCCGTCGTATTTGAAGCGCATGCCGGTGACGCCGACGGTGCCGCGGCCCTGGTCGCGGAGGTCTTCCTCGTTGAAGCGCACGGCCTGGCCCTTGTGGCTGATGAGGACGATCTCGTTCTGGCCGTTGGTGAGGACGCAGCCGACGAGGGCATCGCCGGGCTCGAGATTGATGCCGATGAGCCCGCCCTCGCGGGTGGTGTTGGCGTAGTCGGTGAGGCTGGTCTTCTTGGTGGTGCCCGCGCGGGTGACCATGACGAGGAACTTGCCCGGCTCGAAGTCCTTGATGCAGAGCATGGCGGCGATTTTCTCGCCGTCGGCGAGGCGGAGGAAGGACGCGACGGACTTGCCCTTCGAGGCGCGGGTGCCCTCGGGGACGTCGTAGACCTTCTTCGCGTGGCACTGGCCGGTACTCGTGAGAAAAAGGATGTAGTCGTGCGTGGACGCGGTGAAGAGATGCTCCACGAAGTCCTCGTCGTAGGTCTCGGCGCCGATGACGCCCTTGCCGCCGCGCTTCTGGGAGCGGTAGTCGGCGACGCGGGTGCGCTTGATGAAGCCGAGGTGGGAGACGGTGATGACGCAGCCCTCGTTGGGGACGACGTCCTCCATCTTGAAGTCGCCGGCGGCGGCGACGATCTCGGTGCGGCGGGGCGAGGTGTATTTCGCCTTCATCTCGAGCAGCTCCTTCTTGATGAGGGCGAGGAGGACGGCCTCGGACTCGAGGATGGCGCGGAGCTCGAGGATGAGTTTTTCCAACGCGAGGTATTCGGCCTCGATCTTGCCGCGCTCCAGACCGGTGAGCTGGTAAAGGCGAAGCTCGAGGATGGCGTCCGTCTGGCGCTCGGAGAGCGGATACTTCGCCATCAGCCGCACCTTGGCCTCGTCGCGGTTGGCGGAGGCGCGGATGATCTTCACGAAGTCATCGAGGTTATCGAGGGCGATGATGTAGCCCTCGAGGATGTGGGCGCGGTCCTCGGCCTCCTTGAGGCGGAACTTCGTGCGGCGCGTGACGACATCGCGGCGGTGCTCGATGTAGCACTCGATGAGTTCCTTGATGTTCATCTGCTTCGGGCGCTTCTTGTCGAGCGCGAGCAGGGTGACGCCGAAGGAGGACTCGAGGGCGGTCTTCTGGAAAAGCTGGTTGATGACGACCTTGGCCTGTTCGCCGCGCTTCAGCTCGACGACGATGCGGGTGTTCTCGTCGGACTCGTCGCGGAGGTCGCGGATGCCGTCGATCTGCTTCTCGCCGACGAGCTCGGCGATGCGGAGGACGAGGGTGTTGCGGTTAACGTTGTAGGGGATCTCGGTGATGACGATCTGCTCCATGCCGCCCTTGAGCTCCTCGGTGTGGGCCTTGCCGCGGGTGCGGACGATGCCCTTGCCGGTCTTGAGGTAGCTGAGGATGCCCTCGCGGCCGGAGATGATGCCGCCGGTGGGATAATCCGGGCCCTTCACGATCTCGCACAGGTCGTCGAGGGAGATGCGCGGGTTGTCGATGATGGCGGCGGTGGCGTCGATGATCTCGTCGAGGTTGTGCGGCGGGATGTTGGTCGTCATGCCGACGGCGATGCCGGTCGAGCCGTTCATCAGCAGGTTGGGCAGGGCGGACGGGAGGACGGTGGGCTCGGTGGTGGACTCCTTGTAATTCGGGACGAAGTCGACCGTGTCCTCCTCGATGTCCTTCAACAGGTCTTCAGCGATGTCGCGGAGGCGGGCTTCGGTGTAACGGTAGGCGGCGGGCGGATCGCCGTCGACGGAGCCGAAGTTGCCCTGCGGGTCGATGAGCGGGTAGCGCATGACCCACGGCTGGGCGAGGCGGACGAGCGTATCGTAGACGGAGGAGTCGCCGTGGGGGTGGTAATTTTTCAGCACCTCGCCGACGACGCCGGCGCACTTGTCGAAGGGCCGGTTGTGCAGGAGGCCCTCGCGCAGCATCGCGTAGAGCACGCGGCGCTGGACGGGCTTGAGGCCATCGCGGGCGTCGGGCAGGGCGCGCGAGATGATGACCGACATCGAATACTCGATGTAGGCCGTCTGCATGATGTCGGTGATGTTGGCGGTGGCCAGTTTTTCGCTACCAGTGTACACGGGAAAAGGAAGTTGATCGCGGAAACGCGAAAGAGCGGAAGGCGGAAAGAATGGATCAGACGTCCAAGAATTGGACGTTGAGGGCGTTGTCCTCGATGAATTGGCGGCGCGGAGGAACCTCGTCGCCCATGAGGAGAGTGAAGAGGCCGTCGGCCTTGGCGGCGTCCTCGATGTTCACCTTCAGCAGGCGGCGTTTTTCGGGGTCCATCGTCGTCTCGAAGAGCTGCTTCGGGTTCATTTCGCCGAGGCCCTTGTAGCGCTGGATGCTGAGGCCCTTGCGGCCGTTGGTCCGGATCTGGGCGATGATGTCGAGGGGGCTGCGCAGGTCGGTCTTGGCCTCGGACTTCTGGCCGGGGTTCTCGGTGATGGTGAACTGCGGCTCCTCCGTGGCGCTGAACTTCGCGATGTCGAGGCCGGTGGCGGCGAGGGCCTTGAGCAGCTTGGCCATCTCGGTGCTCTCGAAGATCTCGTGGATCGTCACGCGCTTGCTCGTGGCGGGCTTCTTCTCGCCCATCGGCGGGTTGCTCGCGCCGGGGATCGGGGGCGTGGTGCCGTTCTCGACCTGCTCGGTGAGGTCGGCGTTGAGGCCGTGGGCCTGCAGGAATTTGGCGCGGGCGGCCTCGTCCTTCAGGAACTCGTGGCTCTCCTTGTTGCCCTCGCGGATGCGGGCGACGTAGCGCGGGAGCGCGTGGGTGGCGGCATCCTGGGTGTCGAGGTATTCGGCGAGTTCGGCGCCGTAGCGGGTGACGCCGGCGCCGAGCTGGTCGAGGGCGGCGAGCTGCTCGACGATCTTGTCGATCGCGGCGGGCGGAAAGACGTGGTTGTCCTTCACGCGGGCGAGCACGACGTCCTCCGAGCCGAGCTCGAGGAGGATGCGGTTGAGCTGGTCGTCGTTGTCGACGTATTGTTCGCGCTTCTTGCGCTTGATTTTGTAGAGCGGCGGCTGGGCGATGTAGACGTAGCCGCGCTCGATCAGGCCCTTCATCTGGCGGTAGATGAAGGTGAGCAAGAGCGTGCGGATGTGGGAGCCGTCGACGTCGGCGTCCGTCATGATGATGATCTTGTGGTAGCGCGCCTTGGCGGCGTTGAAGCCGCCGACGGACTCGTCGCCCTCGCCGATGCCGGTGCCGCAGGCGGTGATGAGGGTGCGGATTTCCTCGTTGGCGAGGACCTTGTCGAGGCGGGCCTTCTCGGTGTTGATGAGCTTGCCGCGGAGGGGGAGGATGGCCTGGAAGCGGCGGTCGCGGCCCTGCTTGGCGGAGCCGCCGGCGGAGTCGCCCTCGACGATGTAGAGCTCGGTGAGCGCGGGATCGCGCTCGGAGCAGTCGGCGAGCTTGCCGGGGAGGCCGCCGCCGGAGAGGGCGCCCTTGCGGACGGTCTCGCGGGCCTTGCGCGCGGCCTCGCGGGCGCGGGCGGCGTTGAGGGACTTGTCGACGATGCGTTTGCCGACGGGGGGATTCGTCTCGAAATACTGCATCAGGCCCTCGTAGGCGGCGGAGCCGACGACGCTCTCGACCTCGGGGGAGAGGAGCTTGACCTTGGTCTGGGACTCGAACTTCGGGTCGCTGTGCTTGATCGAGATGACGGCGGCGAGACCCTCGCGGACGTCGTCACCGGTGATCTGCGGGTCCTTTTCCTTCAGGAGGTTGTTGGCCTTGGCGAACTGGTTGATGGCGCGGGTGAGCGCGCTGCGGAAGCCGGAGAGGTGCGTGCCGCCGTCGGGATTGTGGATCGTGTTGGTGTAGCAGAGGACCTGGTCGTTGTAGGTGTCGTTGTACTGCAGCACCAACTCGAGGTGGATCTCGGCGGGTTTGTCGTCGAGCTGGAGGCGGTTCTCCTTGACGATGCGGATCGGCTTCGGGTGCAGCGGGGTCTTGCCCTGGTTGATCTGTTTCACGAACTCCTCGACGCCGTCCTTGTAGAAATACGTCTCGGGCTTCGACTCGGCGGGGCGCTCGTCGGTGAAGACGATCTCGAGGCCGGAGTTGAGGAAGGCGAGTTCGCGCAGGCGCTGGCTGATGCGGCCGAACTGGAAGACGGTGGTGTCCTTGAAGATCTCCGCGTCGGGCTTGAACGTGATGTAGGTGCCGGTGGCGCGGGCCTTGCCGATGACCTCGAGCTTCTGGACGGTCTTGCCGCGCTCGAACTTCATGTGGTGGACGAGGCCGCCGCGGGAGACCTCGACCTCGAACCACTCGGAGACGGCGTTGACGCACTTGGCGCCGACGCCGTGGGTACCGCCGGAGAACTTGTAGCCGCCCTGGCCGTATTTGCCGCCGGAGTGCAGGGTGGTGAGCACGAGTTCGACGCCGGGCAGGCCGCTGTCCTTGTTAATGTCGACGGGAATGCCGCGGCCGTCGTCGCGGATGCTGATGGAGCCGTCGACGTGGATGTTAACCTTGATGTGGTTGCAGAAACCCGCGAGGTGCTCGTCGACGGAGTTGTCCAGGACCTCGGAAACGCAGTGATGGAGGGCGCGCTCATCGGTGCCGCCGATGTACATGCCGGGCTTTTTCCGGACGGCCTCCAGGCCCTTCAGCGAGCTGAGTTTGTCTGCGCCATAAGCATCGGCACCGGCTTGATTCTTGGCGTTGTTTTCTGCGTCGGAAGCTTCGGACATGGAGTAAAAAAGGGAGGGAAAAGTGGGCGGAAAATGAAAGGAAAAATATCTCGCGAAAGCGCCGCAGTGGCGAGGGTTTTTTTCATAAAAAACAGGCCCGGAAACGGCCTTCTTTTGGCCTATACGCGAGGGATTCCATTGACCGGGGTGGGGGCACAGGCAAAGTGGCCGGTCATGCTGGCCCCTGTGCTCGAAAAATTGCTGATTTTACAAGATCGCGATGCCAAGCGACTGGGCCTGGAAGCCCAATTAAAGGCCGTCCCGAGGGACATTTCGGCCGTGGAGTCCAAGATCGCCGGGGAGAAAGCCGCCATCGAGAACGCCCGGCTGGAGCTGCGGGAGCTGGAATCGAGCAAGAAGCTGATCGAGACTGAAATCGGCTCGGCCGAGGACAAGCTCGCCAAATACCGCACCCAGCAGTCGCTGGTGCGGAAAAACGATGAATTTCAAGCACTTGGACACGAGATCGAGACCACCCAGGCGTCCATCGGCGACTGGGAGGGCAAGGAACTCGAGGTGATGTATAAAATCGACGAGGCGAAGAAGAAGTTCGCCGCGGCGGAGGCGGCCTTGAAGGCCAACATCGCGGGTCACGAGTCGCGGATCCGCACGCTGCATGAGCGGGAAACAAGCCTCGCGGCCGAGTTGAAGGCGTCGCAGGCCGAGGTGGCGACGGCGCGGAGCCCGCTGGCGGAGGGAGAGCTGAAACTTTACGACCGCATTGCGACCAAGGGCTTGCCGGCGTGCGTGCCAATTCGCGGCGGGAAATGTGGCGGCTGCCACCTGAAAGTTTCGAGCGAAGTCGAGTCCGGCGCGCGGGGTAAAACCAGCGACGGAAAGCTCGCGACCTGCGACCAGTGCGGGCGCCTGGTTTACTGGGAGAGCTGAGCCACGGGGTCCTGTCAGGCGCTGCCTGACAGGAGATTCCGATTGGGCCGGACATACGGGCCGGCCGGCTTTGTTTAATATGGCCGGATTCTTCCTTTCCCCGGGGTTAGGAAATACCTTTCCATGACGATCACACCTGCTGAGGCCCAACTAAGTGCCAGTGAAAAACTGAATGGCTTTCCCCCGGCGGTCGCCGAATCCTACCTGGCGTTTGCCGAGAGCGGTGAAGCGACCCGGCTCGACCATGTGGTACTGGGCGTCCTGCAGTTTTATCTGGCCCAGCCGCCGCCGCAACCGCTGGTCGAACTGCCGGGTACCACCCGGCTGGTGGAGGACCTCGGCTGCGATTCCCTCACGATGGTCGACACGCTGTTTCTCGCGGAGAGTCTTTTTAATATCAGGCTGGCGGATGACGAAATGGCGAGGGTCTCCACCCTCGACGACTTGCGCGGACATTTTCAGCGACACATCCTGGGCCACGCGGAAGTGACGGCCTGAACTGCCGTCCATGCGCACCGCACGGGTGGTCGTTTCCGGGACCGGATTCGTCACCAGCATTGGGAATGACCGCGCGGCCGTGAGCCGCAGCCTGCGAGAACTCCGGCCGGGGATCGAGCGGTTTGATTTCCTGCCGGGCACGGAACTGCCGGTGAAGGTGGCCGGCACGATCAAGGGCTTCGACACCACCGCGCCGCAATGGGCCGGCTGGCGCTGGCCCGCGGGCTACACGATCCCGAAGGATGTGCTGCGCGGGTTGCCGCCGCACGGGCTGCACGCGTTTTGCGCGATGGAGCAGGTCATCGCCGACGGCCGGCTGACCGCGACCGTGCTGGCCGATGGCGAGACGGGATTGTTCTGCAGCTCGGCGGGTTCGCCGCGCCTGATGCGGCAGTACCTCAACCAGATTCATGATTCGCGCGGCGAACGCATCGCGCCGATGTCGGTGGTGAGCAGCATCGCCGGCACCCTGAATTTCAACCTGGCGGCGCATTACGGCATCCGCGGCGCAGTCGCCGGGTTTGCCTCCGCCTGTGCCTCGACCACGCAGGCGCTGGGTTATGCGTTCGACGAGATCACCCTGGGCCGCCAGCGCCGCGTACTCGTGGTTGGCGGGGAGGACCTTTCATGGGAGTCGATCTATACCTTCCACGGCATGCGGGCGCTGTCGCGCAATCCCGACCCCGCGCGGGCCTCGCGACCGTTTGATCGCGACCGCGACGGCTTTGTCGGCACGGGCGGGGCGGTGGCGCTCATGTTGGAAGACGCGGGCGCGGCGCAGGCGCGCGGCGCGCCGATCTATGCCGAGGTGCTGGGCTGGGGCCAGGCGTCCGACGGCAGCAGCGTGGCCATCACGCATCCCGAGGGCCAGGGCCTGGCCCGGGCAATGCGCCAGGCACTGGACTCGGCGGGGGTCACGCCGGGGGAAATTGATTATGTGAATGCCCATGCCACGTCGACGCCCACCGGGGATCTCTCCGAGACGCGCGCCCTGCAGGCGATCTTCACCGCGGTGGGCGCCCGGCCGCCGGTGAGCAGCACCAAGGCGCTGACGGGGCACGGCCTTTCGATGGCCGGGGTCATGGAGACCGCGTTTTGCGCCCTCAGCCTCGCGGAAGGCTTCATCCCCGGGAACGCCAATCTGGAAAATCCCGATCCGGCCTGCGAGGGATTGAACCTTCCGCGCACCACGGTGTCGCAAGCCCCGCGCCTGGTGCTCAAGAACAGCAGCGGCTTTGGCGGCAGCAACGCCTGCCTGGTGCTGCGCCGCTGGGAAATCTGAACCCAGCGCAGCCACCCATTTCAACCCGCACCATGTCTTCCCCCCGCATTTTACTCACGGGCGCCACCGGCTTTCTCGGCGGGACCGTTGCGGCCCAGCTCCTTGACCAGAAGCGCTGGGCTCAGGTGCTGCTGCTTGTGCGCGCGCCCTCGCCGGCGGAGGCGCACGCGCGGCTGGTCAAGTCGCTGCAGCGTTTCGAGGTCGGCGAGAAGCTGCTGAAAAAAATCTCCCCCGCCCAGATCATCTCTGGCGGGCTTGATGCACTGCCCACCGTCGCGGAGGATCCGCGGCTGGCCACAGTGACGCACGTCGTGAATTGCGCGGCGGTGACCTCCTTCGGGCAGAACCCGAACACCTGGCCCACGAACGTCGTGCAGACCGCCGCCTTCGCCCGCAAGGTGGCGGAGTTTCCGCGGCTGGAGCGGTTCATCCATGTCAGTACGGCGATGATCTGCGGCGCGACGCCGCCGCATGTCGTGCAGGAGGACACCTATCCCGCGGAGGGCGTGCGGCACCTGGTGGGTTACACCGGCAGCAAGGCCGCGGCGGAAACGCTGCTGCGCAAGGAGCTGGCGGGCAAACCGCTGGTGATCGTGCGCCCGTCAATCATCGTCGGGCACACCCGGCTCGGCTGCAAACCGTCGGGCAGCATCTTCTGGGGCTTCCGGATGGCGGACGCGCTGCGCCGGGTCACCTGTGACCTCGATGCGATCGTGGATGTCATCCCCGTGGACTATGCGGCCACGGCGTTGCTGCACGTGCTGGACGCCACCCGGCTCGAGCATCCGACCTACCATATCTCGGCCGGCCGCGACTACAGCTCGAGCTTCCGCCAGATCGGCCGCGCGTTCGCGCGGGCGCTGGGGGAGAAGCGGGCGACGGACTACCGGCGCGTGACCTACCAGGACGTGGCCGCGCTGCAGGACCAGTTTATGGAGCTCTTTGGCCCGGGCAACAAACGCTCGATGCTGGCTGCGGCGCGACTTTACGGCACCTTTGCCGGGCTCAACACCGTCTTCGACAACCACCGCCTGCTGGCGACCGGCGTCGCACCGCCGCCGCCGTTCGCCGATTACCTGGGAGTCTGCGTGGAAACCTCGCGCGACATCCCGATTGCCCGGCAGATGATGGTTGATTTTGAATAAGCCCTGAGCCGGGCGGCTTTCGCCCCGCTGCCGGACCGGCCGCCGATGAATAAAACGCTCCGTCTGCTTTGTCTCTCCACGCTGGTGAGCCTGGGTGGGTTTGCGGGCGTGCAGCCGCTGGCGGTGACCGTGATGGAACGGCAGGGGTTGGGCCCGGCGCAGATCGGCCTGCTGTCGGCGCTGATTTTCGGCGGCGTGCTGCTGCTGGCGCCGTTTCAGCCTGCGCTCGTGGTGCGTTTCGGCGCCATGCGGACGTACCAGACAGGCAAATCGCTGGCGGTGGTGGGGTTTGTCAGCTGTGCGTGGGCGTCGTCGCCATGGATCTGGGCCGCGGCCTTTGTGCTGCTGGGCCTGGGTGGGGCGCTGACGTGGCCGTTGACGGACAGCCTGATCGCCACCGGGGCACCGGCTGACCGGAAAGGGGCCTGGCTCGGGCTGTTTCAGGCGGGGATGGGCATCGCGTTCGCCGCGGGGCCGTTCATTTCCGCGGCGTTCGCGGCCTGGCCGCGGGCCGTGTTTTTCGGCGCGGCGGCACTCGCCGGGTTGTCGAGCCTGCCTTTGATCGGGCAGCCGCTCCCGGTGGTGGCGGAGGATGACACCGATGATGCGGACCGTTGGGCCGTGTGGCGGAAGGCCGGGGGATTGGGGATCGTGGCCTTCCTGGGCGGATTGTTCGAGAATGGCACCCACACCGTGGGCACGCTCATCGCGCTTGGGCTGGGCTGGTCGGGCGCGGCGGCGGTGGCCTTGCCCGGGGTGATGGCGGCGGGTTCCTTTGCCGTCCAGCACCCACTGGGGCGGGTGGCGGACCGGCGCGGGACGCGTGGAGTCATGCTGTGGGGGCTGGGCGCGCTGGTGCTGAGCCTGGCCGCGCTGCCCCTTGCGGGGTTTTGGCCGCTGCTGCTCTGGGTCCTGGGCTTGGTTTGGGGCGGCGCGAGCGGCTGCCTGTACACCCTCGCGATGACGGGCACCGCGCAACAGTTTCCCGAGCGGCAGGTGGTGGTGGCGACGACGCTGATGGTGCTGGGTTACACCGCGGGATCGGTCATCGGGCCCGTGCTGGGCGGACTTGCGGTGGATGCTTCGCTGTTGTCCGGGGTGGCCTGGATCTTTGGCACGCTGGCGGTTTTCGGCTGGGGCTTTGCCTTCCGGCTGAAACTGGCGCCGCGGCGGCCATGAACCGGCCGGACGGTTCCTCAGGCCGGTTTCCGAGCGGGTGGCGCCGCCATCTTGTGGCAGGTGCAGTTGCCCCAGCGGTAGAGATGCAGCTTGTGCAGCAGGCTGCGGCACTCCGATGGACCGCCGCCCAGGATGATCTCGGGCAGGGTCAGGCCAAAAACGGCGAGACTGATCGAGGGTTCCAAGGCCACGACGCAGTGCCACGTCTGCTTGGGCACGAAGAGCGCATCGCCCGGTTCGACGCGGGCATACAGGCCGCTGGCTTTGGCGAAGGCGGCACTTTCCCGCGGTTGTTCCGCGAGCTTGGAAATATTGATGTCGCTGAGTGTTGCGCCCCAGTCGTATTTCAACGACTCGCACATGTGGGGCCTGTTTTCAGGCGGGAAGAGCAGGAATTCCTTCACCCCGCGCACCTGGCAGAACCAGTTGTTGGGAAAATCATAGTGCAGGCCCGTCACCGTGTTCGCCGGCCCGATGAAGGTGTATTCCCAGGTCCACCGCCAGCCCTTCCAAAGCGAGCGGATGGCGAAATCCTTCCGGAGCTCCGGAAACTCGTTCAGGATGTCCCACTGGGCGAGGTAGACCTTGTTGGGCTCGAAGGATTCCAAGTGAGCCCAGTTGAGGTGAAATTTCTCGCCGGGTGACAGCTGCTTCCAGACGCGATCGGGGCACAGCCCGGTATCCTGGCTCCAGTTCGCGCGGATTTTCGCCGCTGCCGCGTCGAGCTCGTGCAGGTAAGGGCCCACGGGCTGGACAACGGGCTGGCGGGTGACGCCCTGCTCGACGAGCCCGTTTTGAAACGTGGCCACGATTTCCTTGCCGTCCCCGTGATTGTAACCGGCGAGCCCGGCAAACGACCAGTTTTCCCACGCGGGCCAGGCCTTGACTGCGCCCTTCACCAGCAGCGGCCGGGCCCGGGGTCGAAAGCCGCCCTGCGCGGCGAGTTCCTCCGCGGTGATCGTGTCGACGAGTTGAAAACTGGGGCCTTGGTAGGTGGTCATGGGCGTCTAATCCAAAGGTTTCTGTCCAGGTACGCACAATTGCTGGCCTGGCGATCAAAAGGAAGCAGCGGAAGTCGGCACGAAAGGGACATGGTAGGAAATCAGAAACGATAGGCGGTAGTCAGGACCAAGCTGGGCTGGAGTGTCCGGAGCACAACCGGACTTTCCGCGGCGCGGGGCTGCAACAGCGAGATCTGCACGCGGGCGTAGAGCTCCCAGTGCTGGCTCAGCGCCCGGCTGCATTCGACGAATCCGCCCACATCCTTCAGGCCGCGTTGGGCCGGGAAGGGGCGCAGCCCGCTGACGGCTGCCTGATCCGGGGAAATGCCGAAGAAAGTCCGGGCGTAGGTTTCGTCCATGAACGAGACGGTCAGCCCGGTGGACACGTAATGCGGCCCCTGCACGAGAAACAAGCGGCCGGCGTCGATCTCGAGTTCGGTGCCCCGGCCCGCGGCCGCGCCGAGCCGCGAGCGGAGAGTGCCTTCGATGAAGCAACCCTTGGTTTCGAAGCGTGCGTCGAACCTCGCATCGGGGGTGTAGCCCGCATCCTTGAGCCCGGTGAGGCGCGGGTCGTCCGCGGCTTTGCGCTCCTCAAGGTTCACGCCGAGGGCCACGCTCAGGGTGAGATTTTCCACCGGCTGAAAGCCCGCGCCGATCCCATCAACCGGCGTGGCGAAGAACCAGTCGCCATAGGTCGCTTCGAAATCAGGGAAAGGGAAGGCCGTGATTTTATCCGAGCCGGGATATTTCGGGGCCCACACCACGCCGGCTCCGAGATTGAAATGCCAGCCCGTTTCCGCTGCCACGAGCGCCTTCGGCTGGGCGAGCAGAGCCATGGAACCCAGCGCGCACAGGCAGGCTTTACCTGCCGCCCTATGCATGGGTTTTCCCTCGATCATGCCTGATGCGGGACGGGGCGGGATATCCGCCCAACGATCCCGCGCGGGGTGGGTGGCGGCTCAGGCGCATGGCTCCGCACAGGTTGATGATCGGGCGGTTAAGGAAGCAGCGGGGACCATCGGTCGGGGGAAAGGCCGGGGTGTGAATTCCCCATCCTACCATTCAACCAAGCGGATGTATGTCCGGTGCCGCCAGAATTGGCTGTGGGGTCGCACCTGACAAGGTGCCCGACCCTGGCGCTGGATTTCCGGCCAGCTTGGGCGCGCGAAGTCCGGTGGAATGGGGTGGGTGGGGCGCTGGTCGACAAGCTGCCGCCGAGGCTGCAATTGAAAATTTGCCATGCCCGGGAGGCGCCCATAAGAGACCGGCATGAATCCAGGCATCACGCGGTCCACCCGGCAGGCGTCGCCCGGCGACGGCCGGCCTGTGAACGTCACGTCATGAAGGGATCGACCCGATGAAACATGCACTCCCCACCGGCAAGCCCGCGCGGCGGCGGGTGTTCCTGGTCGACGACCATCCCCTCGTGCGCGAATGGCTGGCGAGCTTGGTGGCGCTGGAACCGGACCTGGAAATTTGCGGCCAGGCGGAGGATGCCGCGGCCGCGCTCGCCGCGGTGCCCTCGGCCCGGCCGGACCTCATGGTCGTGGACCTTTCCCTGCCCCGCAGCTCAGGGATGGACTTGATCAAGGACCTGAAGGCGCGATTTCCCGCGCTGCGGATGCTGGTGTTGTCGATGATCGACGAGGTCAGCGTGGTGGAACGGGCCCTGCGGGCCGGGGCGCATGGCTACGTCGTGAAGCGCGAATCGGGGGCGCAGATCATTGCGGCCATCCGGGCGGTGCTGGGAGGGAAATTCTACGCGAGCGTGGCCATGGCCGCGCAACTGGCCGGGCGGATGTATAACAATGGCGCGCAACGCGGAGGCAAGCCGGAGGAAGTGCTGAGCGACCGCGAAATGGAAGTTTTCCGCCTGCGCGGCCAGGGCCGCAAGACGCGGCAGATCGCCGAGCATCTCAAGGTCAGCATCAAGACAATCGAAACGTATGATGAGCGGATCAAGACGAAGCTCGGGCTGCTGGATGCGAATGCGGTGCTGCGCGAGGCGACCCTGTGGAATGACCGGCAGCACGGGGTTTGACGTGGCTGCGGCGCCCGCGACCCGCCACCCGAGATCACCCTTGCGTTGGTGCGACCGTTCACTGACGTAACGGTTTCGACCGAATGAGGACCCCATGACTCCGCCCGCGCCTCCGCCATCCCACCCTGAACCTTGCCGGCGACCGGCCGGCTGGCGGTGGTGCACGGCGATGGCGGGTGCGACGGTGGCTGCGATGGGTTTCGCCGCGAGTGCCGCCGGCCAGACCCAACCCGTGCTGCCTGAACCCCTCGCCCTTAAGAAACTGAGTGTCGACCAGCTGATGGATATCGAGGTCACCTCGGTTTCAAAGAGCCCCGAAAAATTGTCCGAGGTCGCGTCGGCGATCCAGGTTGTGACGGCCGACGACATCCGCCGGTCGGGCGCCACCAGCATTCCCGAGGCCCTGCGCCAAGCCACCAACCTCGAGGTCGCCCAGATCGATGCGCGCCAGTGGGCGATCACCTCGCGCGGTTTCAACAATGTGTTCGCGAACAAGATGCTCGTCATGATTGACGGCCGCTCGGTCTATACGCCGCTGTTTGCCGGCGTCTATTGGGACGTGCAGGATACGCTGCTGGCCGACCTCGACCGGATTGAGGTGATCAGCGGACCCGGGGCAACGCAATGGGGTGCGAACGCGGTCAACGGCGTCATCAATGTCATCAGCAAGAGTGCCAAGGAAACCCAGGGTGGACTGCTGGAGGCCGGGGTCGGCACCGAGTTGCAAGACTCCTACGGGCTGCGTTATGGCGGCGAGCTGGCGCCCGGGGTCTACTACCGGATCTACGGCAAATACTTTGACCGTGGCGACACGGTGAGGCCGAACGGCCAGAGCGGCAACGATGCCTGGAACGTGGGCCAGGGCGGGTTCCGCGTCGACTGGGACGCCGCGGCTGGCAACGCGCTGACGCTCCAGGGTGACTTGTATTCGGGGGCCGCCACCCGCGCGGGGCCGGACGACACCCGCATGAGCGGCGGCAATGTCATCGGCCGGTGGACGCACACCTTCGCGGAGAATTCCGACCTGCAGCTGCAGGTGTATTACGACCATACCTACCGCAACATCCCGGGATCCTTCATCCAGGCACTGGATACCTACGACATCGATTTCCAGCACCGCTTCCCGGTGGGCCAAGCCCATGACATTGTCTGGGGCTTCGGTTTCCGCGAGGTGGACGACGACATCGTGAACACGCCGGCCAACGCCTTCCTGCCGCCCCAGGTTTCGCGCGACTGGTCCAATCTCTTCATCCAGGACAAGATTGCGCTGGTGGAGGACCGGCTGCACCTGACCGTGGGCACCAAGGTCGAGTACAACGACTACACCGGCCTTGAATTTGAGCCGAGCGTGCGTCTGGCCTTCACGCCGGACCGGGTGAGCACGCTGTGGGCGGCGGTGTCGCGCGCCGTGCGCACACCCTCGCGGGTGGACACGGACCTGTATTCCCCGGCCACGCCGCCCTACAACATCGCCGGCGGCCCCAATGTCGTCTCGGAAAAACTCATCGCCTATGAGGTGGGTTACCGCGTGCAGATCGACCCGCAACTGGCCCTCTCCCTCGCGACCTATTACAACGACTACAATGACCTGCGCAGCCTGGAGCCGCTCAGCCCACCCGCCGCTTTTCCGGCGGTGCTGAGCAGCGGCCTCGAGGGCTATTCCCTGGGCGCGGAGCTGACGGCGGACTGGCAGGCCACGGCCTGGTGGAGGCTGCGCGCGGGCTGGACCGAACTGCGCGTCGGGAGCGAGCCCCAGCCGGGCAGCCCGGACCGGGGCACCAGCCGCAGCATTGCGATGGATCCGAATCATCAGTTCTCCCTGCGCTCGCAATGGGACTGGACGGCGAACTGGGAGACGGACGCCGCGCTGCGTTATGTCGGGCCGATCAACACCCAGCAGCTGCCCGGCTACACCGAGCTGGACCTGCGGGTCGGCTGGCATCCCACGCCCGCCTGGGAATTCTCCCTTGTCGGGCAAAACCTGCTCCACGACCACCATCCGGAATTCAATTCCCCGCTCTCGCGCCGCGAGATCCAGCGCAGCCTTTACGGCAAAGCGACATGGCGTTTCTGAATCCTCCACGATCCCGTCGGGTTCCGCTCGGTCGTGCCCTGCGGGTCGCGGGCCTGATGGCGCTCACGCTGCTGGGTGGGGCCGGGGCCCTGGCTCGCGCGCAAACCCCGCCGACGCCGGAATACCAGGTGAAGGCGGTCTTCCTCTTCAATTTCGCCCAGTTTGTCGAGTGGCCGCCGAAGGTCCTCGGCGGGGACCAGGCGCCGATCGTGATCGGCGTGGTGGGCGACGATCCGTTTGGCCCCTATCTCGATGAGGCGGTGCAAGGGGAGCGGATCGGCACCCATCCGCTGGTGGCTCGCCGCTTCCGGCGGATCGAGGACATCACGGCCTGCCATATCCTTTTCATCAGCCGTTCGGAGGCCGGGCATTTCGAAAGCATGGCGCCCCGGCTGCGGGCGCTCGGGATCCTGACCGTGGCGGACTTCGACGGTTTCATCCGCCAGGGCGGGATCATCCAGTTTGTCACCGTCAAGAACAAGATCCGCCTGAGAATCAACGTGGAGGCGGCCAAGGGCGCCAGCCTGACGATCAGCTCCAAGCTGCTCCGGCCCGCGATGGTCGTGGTGCAGGAGCCCGACTAGCCATGGCGTTCGAGGATATCCCGATCCAGCGCAAGCTGATGGCCATCATTCTGGCCACCAGCGGTGTCGTGCTCGTGCTGACCTGCGCGACCTTCCTGGCCTATGAGTTTTCCACCTTCCGCCAAACCGCGGTGCGCCAGCTTTCCACGCTCGGTGAGATCATCGCCACCAACAGCACCGCCGCGCTGGCCTTCGACAACCAGACCGACGCCGGGGAAATCCTCCGCGCGCTGAAGGCGGAGCACCACATCGTGGCGGCGGCGCTTTACGACCAGCGGGGGGCGCTGTTTGCCCGCTATCCCGTCGATGCCCCCGAGCGCTTTTTTCCCGCACGCCCCGGCGCGGACGGCTACCGGTTCGCGGACGGGCACCTGAGCGGGTTCGCGCCGGTCGTGCAGGTGAAAGGCAGTCAGCGGCTCGGCACGATTTACCTGGAGTCCGACATGGAGGCGATGCGTGAGCGGTTCCGGCTGTATGGCGGCATCGCGATCCTGGTCGTGGTGGTTTCGTCCCTCGTGGCCTACACGCTGTCGCGGAAGCTGCAGCAGCAGATCTCGCGGCCGATCCTCGCTCTCGCGGAAACCGCCCAGGCTGTGTCCGACCGGCAGGACTACACCGTGCGGGCGCGGAAGCACGGCCGGGACGAGCTGGGCCTGCTGACCGACGCCTTCAACCACATGCTGGAGCAGATCCAGGCGCAGAACGAACTGCTGGAAAAACGCGTGCGGGAGCGGACCGCGGAGCTGGAGTCGGCCAACGACGAGCTGGAGGCCTTCGGCTCCTCGGCGGCGCACGACCTGCGGACGCCGCTGCGCGCCATCGCGGGGCTGGCCGACGTGCTGCTGGATGCGCGGGCTCACCTGCCGCCGGCCGAGGCGCAACGCCACCTCCGGATGATACGTGACGGTTCGGCGCAGATGAGTGAGCTGATCGACGCCCTGCTGGCCTTTTCCCGGCTCGGCCGGCAGGCACTGACCCGCCAGACCGTTGACCTGGGCCAGCTCTGCCGCGAAGCGTTTCAGGATCTGGCCGGCGAGCGCAGCGGGCGCAGCGTCGACCTGCGGCTCGGGTCGCTGCCCCCGGCGGAGGGCGATCCCGCCCTGCTGCGGATCGTTTTCGTCAACCTCCTCTCCAATGCGCTCAAGTATTCCCGGCCCCGCGCGCAAACGCTGATCGAGGTCGGCCTGGCCGAAGACCAGAAAGAAAGTGTCCCGGTCTATTTCGTGCGGGATAACGGGGTCGGTTTTGACATGAAGGACGCGGACAAGCTGTTCGGCGTCTTTCAGCGGCTCCACCACGCCCACGAGTTTGAAGGCACCGGCGTGGGTCTGGCCACGGTGCGCCGCGTCATCGAGCGGCATGGCGGCCGCATCTGGGCCGAGTCCCTGCCCGGCGCCGGCGCCACGTTTTTTTTCACGCTCTCGACCGCGGCAGGCGCGGAATGATGCAGCACGGCTTGACCTGCCCCAGCTTGGCTTTGGCCTGGGGCTCCGTTGAATCCCTTAGCCTTGGGGCTTGGTCGAGGTTCCGAGTTCCTTGAGCCCAAGCGCGGATGCCGCCGCCATCCGGTGTTTGGCCCGTCTGCGCAACGCCTCGTAAACTGGCAAATCCCGCAGGCCTTCAGCGATCCCATAGGCGACCAGACAGCTCACGAGCAGGGGTAGCATGTAATCGTATTTCCCGGTCAGCTCGATCATCAGGACGATGCCCGTCAAAGGCGCCCGCACGATGGCGGTAAGCAAGGCCCCCATGCCCAGCACTGCGAAGACTTCCGGATGCCCGGCCCAGGCGGGGGCGAGGGCATGGGCGGTGTTCCCCACCGCCAGACCCCCGAGCGCTCCAATCACCAGCAGCGGGGCAAAAATGCCGCCGGCGGATCCGGAGCCGTAACTGATCATCGTCAGGGCAAAGCGAGCCACGATCAGCAGGAGCACCACGCGGATCGAAAATTCCCCGGCCAACGCGCGTTCGGCCAGCAGTCCGCCCGAACCGCTCACCTGCGGATAAATCCAAGCGGCCAAGCCGACCACCAGGCCGGTCAGGGCGCCGACGGCCATCGGCGGCCAGCGCTTCAGCCGGTCAAAGGCATCCAGGCTGGCCAGCAGGCAGCGGTTGAAAACCACCCCGCCGAGGCCGGCCATCACTCCTACGACCAAGGCCACGGGCAATGCAGTGAGCGAGGGCACCGGCATGCCGTGCAGGCCGAAGACCGGCGTTTCACCCGTCATGATCCGGCACACGACATCGGCGGTGACGCACGCGAGGAAGGCCGCGACAAAGATGACTGGCGTGAAGGCGCCATGCAGCTCCTCGAGGACGAAGATGACCCCGGCCAGCGGCGCATTGAAGGCCGCGGCGAGGCCGGCGCCCGCTCCGGCGCAAATGAGGGCCTTGCGCTCGCCCTCGCCGGGGCGGACGCGGAACCACCGCGACACCATGAGCCCGGTGGCGCCGCCAATTTGGATTGTCGGACCCTCGCGTCCCAGCGCCAGGCCCCCGCCAATGCTCGCGATGCCGGCGAAAAACTTGACCGGCAGGACGCGCCACCAGCGTAACTCCTCCTCGCCCAGCACCACGGACTTGATGTGCGGGATCCCGCTGCCTGTGGTTTCGGGGGCAAAACGCCGCACGAGCCACAAGCCCACCCCGCCACCCACGGCACCGAGGGACAATGCGGCGAGCAGACTCCCGACCGGGGGCAGGCGGTTGAGCCAGGCAATACGGTGCGTCTCCGACCATTGCAGCGCCTCGCGGAACGCGGAGGAAATCACGCCGGCGACCAGCCCGATGACCAGGGCCTTGGGCAGGATGTGGCGGCGTTTGACGTCTTCCTGATGGAGACCGGTGCCGCTTTCGGCGTGGAGCTGCATTTGCGGACTATTGTTTTCCGTGACGCCGAGGCAAGTCAGGGGGCGGGTTTTCCACTCCACCGGCGTGATGCGATCCGGATTTGCCTTCCTGCCCAAACCATTGAACCAATGGTGGCATGCTCCCTGATCATTTTTCCGCCTATCCGCAGGTGCTGATGAAAATCCTCCTGGCTTTTGGGGTGGGCCTGGCAATTGCGGCGTTGCTGTGAGCAGGTTCCGGTACGCCTGGGATCCGGTCTGCCTGGCCGCATGTGGCGGTTACACGGTCAACCGGTGGATGATTCCCCTGAGCTTCAAGGGTTATTTCCTGCGCAACTATTTCAACGACACCCTGCTCATCCCCGCGGCGCTGCCGCTCGTGCTCTGGCTGCACCAGAAATTCAAGTGGCGTCCGGCTGAAGCCCGGCCCACCTGGTCCGAGATTGTGTTGCACTGGGCGGTCTGGTCCGTCGCGGCCGAAGTCGTCGCGCCGCATTTTTTCGCCCGGGCCACCGGCGATGTGTGGGATGTCGCGGCGTACGGGGGCGGGGCGATCATTGCGGGGTTGATCTGGCAGTGGACATGAATTTCGACCGGCTCGCGCGGCATTACGACTGGATGGAGGCATGCCTGGCGGGCGACCGGCTGCAGCGCGCCCGCACGGCCTGGCTGGGTGAACTGGGCGGCCGGCGGCGGATTCTCAGTATCGGCGAGGGGCATGGAAAGTTCGCCGCCGCCTGCCGCGCGCGTTTCCCCGAGGCCGAGCTGACTTGCGTCGAGGCCAGCCCGGCCATGCTCGCCCGGGCCCAACGCCGGCTCGGCCCTGGCGCAGAGCAGGTGAACTGGCACTGCGGGGATATCCTCGCTTGGGAGGGCGGGGGTGAATTCGACGCCATCGTCACCTGTTTCTTCCTCGACTGTTTTCCACCGGAAACGCTGGCCGCCGTGGTCGCGGCGCTCGCGCGCCGGGCCGCGCCGGATGCGGTCTGGCTGTTGGTGGACTTTGCGCTGCCTCCACGCGGGCCCGCCCGGTGGCGGGCGCTCGCAGTGCACGCGCTGATGTATGCTTTTTTTCGGCGGGTAACCGGCCTGCCGGCGCGCCGGTTGACGCCGCCGGACGATTGGCTGCGGCGAAATGGGTTTCAACCAGCCGGCCGCAGCGAGTTGGACTGGGGCCTGGTGCGCTCGGACGTGTGGCGTCGAGCAGGGGGGTGACGCCGGGCGTCCCCGGTCTTGCCTTTGGCCGGTGAATTTCTACGTTGGACCCCTTAGCTTTGGGGCCTGGTCGTTGCTCCGAGTTCTTTGATCCCAAGGCGCGGGTAACGCCGCGCCCGATAAATTCGGAGAGGAAAGTCCGGACACCACAGGGCAGGATGCTGCGCCAGCCGCAAGGCGCGCGCAGGCGCCGCGTTTCAAAGCGCGGCGACGGACAGTGTCACAGAAAACAAACCGCCTCGCGGGCAACCGCGGGGTAAGGGTGAAAAGGTGGGGCAAGAGCCCACCGCGCCGACGGCGACGTCGGCGGCACGAAAAACCCCATCTGGTGCAAGGCAAAATAGGCGACTGGGCGGCCCGTCCCATAGTCGCGGGTATGCCGCACCCTCCTGCGCCCGCGCAAGCGGCAGCGGAGGGCGTGGCCGCCGCAAGGTAGCCGCGAGAGAAATAACGACCGAAACGCCGCGAGGCGTGGAACAGAATCCGGCTTACCGGCCCCAAAGCTAAATTATTTCAGGCAGCCTTAACCGAGACGTCACACGGTCGCGGTCTTGATGTAACATTCGTCACGTAGGCTGCGCGGGTGAAACTGACCTTTCCACGACTCACCCGAATCATTCCCTTCACCGCCGCTGTCTCAGCGGCGGTTTTTTTGTCGGCCGCGGCGGCTCACGCCGCGGACTCGGCGGGCCTCGCGGCCGAGCCGGTGGTTCGCCTGCAGGAATTTGAGGTCGCCGCCCCCCGCGGCTCAGCCCTCACGGCCGCACCGACGGCGAGCAAGCTGGACACGCGCCAGCCCCAGTCGATCCTGTCGCTGCAATACATCTCGAACAACGTCGCGCCCACGGCCGATTACGCGACGATCGCGAACCTCGCGCCGAGCGTGGCCAACGTCGAGACCAACGGCCCGGGCCTCAGCGAGGCCAAGCACACGACGATCCGCGGCATCGACGACGGCGGCTACAACGTGACGTTCGACGGGATTCCGTTCGGCGACTATAACACCTTCACGCATCACACGACCAGCTACTTCCCCGCCAAGCTGCTGGGTCAGGTCGTGGTGGATCGCGGTCCCGGCACCGCCAGCACCATCGGCAACGCCACCTTCGGCGGCACCATGGCACTCTTTTCGAAGGATCCGCGCACGGAGCTGAGCTTCGTGCCCACGCTCAGCTTTGGCAGCTGGGAAACCAGGCTCGGCCACTTTGAGGCGAACTCGGGCCTGCTGTCCGCGTGGAACAACGCCTCCGCCATCGGCGCCTACCAGCGCATGACGACCAACGGCTATCGCACCAACTCCGACATGGCGCGCGACACCTACTACGTGAAATACCTCCAGCCGATCGGCGCGAACACCACGATCACCCTGCTGAGCAGCGTGAACACCATCAGCTTTGGCAATCCCGGCACCGTCACGCAGCAGCAGATCGATCTCTACGGCCGCAACTTCGGGCTGAAGGACAACAACGCCGCCAACCACCTCGACCTGCTGAATCGGAAATACAACTACCAGGACAAGAAGGCCGATTTTGAATACGTCGGGATCGACACGAAGTTCGGCGACGGCTGGTCGCTCGAGGACAAGGTTTACACCTATTCCTACAACAATCGCAGCCACGAGAAGCCCAAGCTCGGTTCCGGCGCCGCCGCGGGCACGATGCTGGGCTCTGTGAAGCTGAACGAATATCGGACGTATGGCGACACGCTGGCCGTTACCCATCAGGACGCCATTGGCACGTTCAAGGCGGGCCTCTGGTACGACACGACCACGAATCACCGCTACACCTACGGCGTGAATTACGACACGACGGGGGCCGACACGATCGACCTGAGCGCGACGGCGCTGTACAAAGCCGCCGCGCCCGGCGGCAACCCGGCCACGCTGCCCGGCGGCTCCGCTTACGATTACAAATACCTGCTGGTCGACAAGAACACGACTTTCCAGCCGTTCGCCGAATACCAGTGGCAGATCACGCCCGATTTCGACCTCAACGGCGGCGTGAAATACATGCGCTTCACCCGCGATTTTGACGCCACGGTCAACCAGACCTCGGGCCGTCAGGCGCTGCAGGCCAAGCGCACGGATGCCGAGACGACGCCCTCGCTCACGGCACACTACACGATCCAGAAGAATTGGACGGCCTATGCGGAAATCGCGCAGGGCTTCCAGGCCCCGAGCGAGGCGAATTCCTTTTACGTCAACAACAGCAACCTCGGCGCCATCGACATCAAGCCGGAGCTGTCCACCAACTACCAGGTCGGCACGGTCTTCCAGCACGACCGGTTCAACGGGGACATCGACGCCTACTACGTCGATTTCAAGAACTACGCGTATAGCGGACCGGCCGACTCCTCGGGCGACCCGCTTTACTATGGCATCGCCAAAGGCGCCCATTACAGCGGCGTTGAAGCCGAGGGCACGTATTTCGTCGGCGGTGGGTTCAGCCTCTACGCCAACGGCTCGATCAACGAAGCCGAATTCAAGGGTTCCAAGCTGGACGTCCCCACGGTGCCGAAGACGACCGCCGCGCTCGGATTTGTCTACAGCCAGGACGGCTTCTTCAGTTCGCTGACGGAAAAATACGTCGGCAGCTGGGTGGTCTACGACGCGATCACCAATCCCGACCTCCCGGGCGCCGGCGCCTCGCGCAGCGCCAACAGCTCGAGCTACTGGATCGGTGACTTCTCCGTCGGCTACGGAATGAAGTTCGAGCACCGCGCCTGGCTGAAGAGCGTGAAGGTCCGCCTGCAGGTGAGCAACGTGTTCAACCAAAAAGTCCAGGTGCTTGACAGCATCGGGGCCAACCCAGCGAACGCCTACACCACGGACGCGTTCAACGTCCTCCCCGACCGGAACTACTTCCTCACCGTTTCCGCTGAATTCTAATCCCCATGATTCGTTCCATGCGCCCGTATCTCTTCCTCTTCGCGCTGGTCGCCGCCCTGCCGCTCCGTGCGGCGCCGGCGGCTGCCACCGCCGCGTATCTCGCCGACAGCCACACGGACATCCTTTCGCTGCTGGCGCCGCCGCCCACGGCCGGTTCGGCCGAGGACAAGGCTGACCTCGAGGCGGCCTATGCTGTCGCGTCCACCGCCACGCCCGAACAGGTGGCGCTGGCGAAGGACGAGGTGAAACTCTCGCCCTTCCACTTCGCGCCGGCCATCGGGCCGTGGTTCCAGCCCGGCCATTTCCCGAAACTGGAGGCGCTCTTCAAGGAGCTGGAGACCGAGAGCAAAGCGGTCACGTCGAAGGGGAAGAAGCACTGGCAGCGCCTGCGGCCCTACATTGTCGATCCCGTTCGCTTTCCCCACGCCGTCGAACACGAGAAGCCGACGGACTACAGCTACCCGAGCGGGCATTCCACGCGCGGCACCGTGTATGCGGCGGTGCTGGCGGAGATTTTTCCCGAGCATCGTGATGCGTTGATCGCGAAGGGCCGCGAGGTGGGCTGGCTGCGGGTGCAGGGCGGGGTGCATTACCCGACCGATATCTACGCCGGCCGCGTGCTCGGCCAGGCGCTGGCGCGCGATTTCCTCGCGAATCCATCCTTCCAGCACGACCTCGCGGCCGTGAAGGCTGAGGTGGCTGCCGCGGTTACGCCCTGAGTGCGGACAATGCGCGGGCTGGGACAGCAAATTTGCCCCGGCCCCGCTGTTGTCTTGCCGTGGGTCAAGCGGTGCTGAGTAACTGCGGCATGTTGCGCTGCGCTCTCCGGGCCCTGTCCGCACTTCTGGCGGGCACCGCGCTGCTGGGGGCTGCGCCGGTTCAGGAAAAATCCCCCGCGGGAAAACTCCCGGGGGTTCCTCCGGCCCAGACCCGGGTGACCGGCACGTTGCTCGCTCCCGCGACAGGCCAGCCGGTGGAGTTTGTCGCGGTGACGCTGAAGCTGGCCGACGGCACGATCGTGGCAGGCGCAATCACTGACCAGCGCGGGCGCTTCGTCATTGAGAAGGTCCCGGCGGGCGACTACACCGTGTCGTACGGGCGTGTGGGTATTGCGGCACGCACGACGCCGGCGTTTTCCATCGCCCCGGGCCAGCCGCGGATCGACCTGGGCCGGCTGGAACTGGCCGAGGAACCGGTGCAGCTGAAGAAATACGAGGTGACGGCGACGCATGACGCGCAGCTCAACGCCATCGATCGCAAGGTCTACAACGTGGGTCGCGACATTCGGAGCGTGACCGGTTCCGCGAGCGACCTGCTCCAGAACGTGCCCTCGGTCGACGTGGACATTGACGGCAATGTCAGCCTGCGGGGCTCCGACAACGTCCTGATCCTGATTAATGGCCGGACGTCCACGCTGATGGGCCAAAGCCGGGCGGAAGTGCTCCAGCAGCTTCCGGCCGACTCCATTGATAAAATTGAGGTGATCACCAACCCGTCGGCCAAATACAAACCCGACGGGACGGCGGGCATCATCAACATCGCGCTGAAGCGCCCGCACGATGCCGGCCTGTCCGGAACCGTGAGCTTCAACGTCGGAAATGACGGCCGTTACAACTCCAGCCTGTCGCTCAATGACCACCAGGGTCCGGTCAACGTCTTCGCCAGCTACAGCCTCCGGCAGGACGACCGCCACCGCACCGCATCCGACATCCGCACGATTACGGACCCGGTCACCGGAGTCGTCACGCACGCGGAAAAGCGGACCGTGGAGGTCTCCCGGCCGTTCACCCAGCTGGCCCGCCTGGGCTTGGATTATGCCCCGAATGCGGCCAACCAGTTCGGCCTGACCGGCAATTTCAACGACCGCACTTTCTCGCGGTATGCCACCGACCACAATCTCGTGAGTGACGCCACCGGTTCGGTCTTCAGCGACTACGATCGCGCGCGCTACGATCCCGAATTCGAGCGCAGCACCGAGGCGGCGGGGAACTACCGGCATTCGTTTGCCGACGAGGGCCATGAGCTGAAGTTGGAGTTCAAGGATTCGGTCACCCAGGAAAGCGAGCCGGACCACTTCACCAATACCTACCGCGTGCCGGTGCAGCCGCCGACCTACGACAATGTCATCATCCACAACACCGAGCGTAGCCACGAGGCCAGCGTTGATTATGCGCGGCCCCTCGCGGACGGGTCCAAATTTGAATCGGGCTACGACCTGACCCGTGAGAGCCGCGATTCGGATTTCTACAACGAGTTTCTCGATCCGGCCTCCGGTCAGTGGATGGAGGACCTGACCAAGTCCAACCGCTTCATCCTGGACCGGACCATCCACGCGTTCTATGCGACCTACGCCCGCACCTTGGGATCCGTGGCGGTGCTGGCCGGCGTGCGGCCCGAATTTACCACGACCGCGTCCCAGCTCGTCACCACCGGCCAGGACATTCCCAACGACTACTCGCGGATCTACCCGAGCCTGCACCTGACCTATCGGCCCGGCGACCCGCATGAGTGGCAGCTGAACTACAGCCACCGGATCCACCGGCCCGACACGGAAGACCTCAACCCGTTTCCCGAGTATCTCGATCCGTTTACCCTGCGCGCCGGCAACCCGTATTTGCAGCCCGAGGACATTCATTCGGTCGAGGGCGGCTACAGCTTCCATCAGGGCGAGACCAGCTTCACCGCGACGACCTACTATCGCTACACCTACCACGGCTTCACGAACATCACGACCGACCTCGGCAACGGCATCTTGCTCAACACGCGGGAGAACATAGCGGTCAACCGCGCCAGCGGGCTGGAACTCACGGCCAACGTCGACGTGGGCGGCCACGTCACACTCAATTTCAGCAGCAACACCTTTTTCAACACGATCGACGCCGCCAACCTCGGCTACAGCTCGAGTCGGTCCGATGTCTCCTGGCTCGCGAAGGCCGGGGTCAGCGTGCGCCTCAGCCCGACCACGCAGTTCCAACTCAACGGCAACTACGCGTCCGCCCGGCTCACGCCGCAGGGTGAGCGCCGCCCGACCTTCGTCGCCAATGCGGGCTTCCGGCACGACCTCTGGCTCAAAAAGGCGGCCTTGGTCCTCACGGTTTCGGATCTCTTCAATTCCCTGAAAGAGGAGAACGTCATCGACACGCCACTCCTGCACGAGGACCTCGTGCGGCGGCGCAGTGCGCGGATTGTTTACCTCGGATTCAGCTACAATTTCGGCCAGCCCGGAAAGAAGGCCAAGGATGATCCCCTCAAGTTCGACAATTCGCTCTGATTGGCGGGCACTTCCGGGTGTTGCAATTTCGTCACCCAGCCGTCGCGCGTTTGCCATCGGGCGGGCGTAAACTGCAGAAGTTGAGCCCGGAGGTGGGTTCCCGTCGGTTGGGTGTTGTGGGCCGGCGGGAACCCGCCCGGGGCTCATTATCGGGGTAGTCCCGGCGCCCCAGGGGTGGTGCGCCGGGAATTGCCCTTGACTCTCCGTCCGGCGTTTGGGTTTCTGTCCGGCTCAAATCTCCCACCATCCATGGCCAACACCAAGTCCGCTATCAAAGCCGCGCGCAAAGCCGTCCGCTTCACCCTTCGCAACCAGGGCGTCAAGACCCGCCTCAAGACGCTCCACAAGAAGCTGGACGCCGCCATCAAGGCCGGTGACGCCGCCGCCACGAAGGCCGCGGCTTCGGAATACGCCTCTGCGATGGACAAGGCCGTGAAGTCCGGCGTCGTGCACAAGAACGCCGCCTCCCGCGCCAAGGCCCGCGCCGCCAAGCACGTCTACGCGAAGTAAGCCGACGCTGTTTTCGTTCCTTTTGACCCCGCGCGCCGCTGGCCGCGGGGTTTTTGTTTTTGCCCCGCCCGGGATCGCGGAGGCTTTTGTTTTTGCCACGGCCGCATCCGCGTTCATCCGTTCTTGATTGTGGCCTCCGTCCCGTCCCGCCTTGCCCTGCACCTTGCCCGCCACGCCGACACCGCGTGGCGCGAGGTGATCCGCCCGTGGCTGGAGGCCGGCGCCGGCCGGCTCGAGCCGGCGCACGTGATCGTGCCCACCCGCGGCCAGGCGCAGGCGTTGAAGCAGCGCTGCCTGCGGGAAAACCTGCCGCTGCTCGGCGTCGAATTCCTCACCCCCGGCCTGGCGCGCAAGAAATGGGTCGGCCTCGCCGGCGGTGGGCAGCCCACCATCGGGCGCGAGCTGCTGCTGCTGGGGCTGCGTCTGTTGGTGGTGCGACGGCTCGCGGCGCTGGCGCCGGCGGACGCGGAGTGGGGTTTCTGGCAGAGTCTGCAGAGTGACGCGGAAAGCGCGCTCGATGACTTTGACGAGCTGCTGAAGGCGGGATTTCGCGCGGAGGATTTTCCGCTGCCGCAGCTGCGCGACGTGTTTGTCGAGCTGACGGCGTGGGTCGAGGCGCGCGGCTACGCGCTGGCCGCGTGCGTGGCGGAGCGCGCGGGCCTGACGCCGGTGCCGGACAGCGAGCGCCACATCGGCGGCCGCGTGCTGGTCTGCGGGCTGGGGCCCGAAATGTGGGGCGAGTTTTTCAACGTGGCCGCGTTCGTGCGGCGCGGTGACGCGATGACGGTGGTGCTGCCCGAGCCGGCGTTCCGCGGCCGCGCCGAGCTGGACGAGAAATGGATCACGCTCTGGTCGGCGCTGCTGGGCGTCGAAGCGCAGCCGATCGACGCGCCCGAGCCCGTCGAATCGTGCGAAGCGGTGGGCGCGCTGTGGGGGCGGGACGCGCGCGAGTCCGGCCCGGTGCGGGTGCTCGTGGGCCGCACGCGGGGCGATGAAATGAGACTTGTGGCGGACGAGATTGTCGCGCGGCTGGCCGCGGGCGCAGAGAATTTGGGCGTCGTGTTTCCCCGCGCGGACCCGGCGCACCTGATGCTGGCGCGGCGGTTGGCGGAAAGAGGCGTGGCGTTTGTCGACCTACTGGAGACCTCGGGTCCGCCGCCGCTGGAAGTGCAGGCGCAGCGCGCGCTGCTGGCGTTTTTCGAGCGCGGCGCGCGGATCGAGGAATTCCTGGAGCTGTGGCCGCTGCTGCGGGCGCTAGGCGCCGTGTCCGTGTCGCAGGCCGAGGCGCGACGCGCGGTCGAGCGGAGCTTCGATGCGCACCAGGCGCACGGCGTGGCCGCGCACGTCGCGGACTGGACGGAGAAAACCCCGGAACTTGCGCGCGTGGCGGGTTTGATCCTGCCGGCGTGGCCGGCGGAGATGACGCTGGCCGGGGCGTTGGCGAAATTCCGGGCCGCCTGCGACGCGCTGGAACTGGATGAGCCGGAGGGCTTCGGCCCGCTCGACGCGCTGGCGGCACGCGAAACGGCGCCGATGCCCGTCGGCGTCGTGTTTGCGGCGCTGGAATCGTTTTTGCCCGCGAATGCGCCCGTGACGGCGGTGCCGGGCCGGGGAATTTTTGCCCGTGTCACGCTGGGGACGTGGCGGCGAATGGAGGGCGTGTCGTGGTCGCACGTGATTTTCGTCGAGAGCAATGCTGGCACCTGGCCGCCTCCACGCCGGCCGAGCTGGTGGCTGACGGACGAGCAGCGTACAGAACTCAACGGGCGCGGGCGCTTCACGCTGGGATTGTTCACGAGCGAGGACCGGGCGGCGTTGGAGCGGGCGGGCGCGCAGGGCTTGGCGCGCGACACGCAGCACGAGGTGATTTTTTCTGCGGCGGTGTTCTCGGAGGCTGAGCCGGAACTGAAGCTCGCGCCCAACGCGTGGCTCGAGCGCGTGATCTGGGCGCAGGGCTTGGCCGACGGGCCCGGCGGCCCCGAGGCGGCGTTTGACCGGCTGGCGGTGGAGCTGCCGCCGGAACCGAGTGCGACGGACGTGACGGCGTGGCAGGCGGTGTGGCTGGGGCGGCGCGACGCAGCGCGGCCGTTCGACGAATATTTCTTCGCGGGTGACCCGAAGCTCGTGTCGCCGGCGAAGTTGCCGGCGAAACTCATCGAGCGCGGCGTGCAGGATCCGGCGGAGCTTTGGTTCGAGGCGGTGCTGGAGGTGCGCCGCGTGGGCTGGGAGCCGTTTGGGCGGACGCGGCGCAAGGTGCTCGGCCAGCAGGCGCACCTGTTGCTCGCGGCGGCGTTGCACAGCACGGAAGTGACGAAGGGCTTTGGCGAGATACCGCCGCTGGCGGAAGCGCGCGAACGCCTCGCAGCGGCGCTGGCCGAGCGACGCCGGCAGTGGCCGGCGGATCGGCATTGGGATTCGTTTCACGCGGAGCTCGCGCAGATTTGTGCCGCGCTGCTGGAAAATGTCTTTGCGCTCGATGCCGGGCGTTACGTCGCGACGGAGACCTGGCTGCCGGCGCAGGCGGAGGTGTCTCGGGGCGAATGGCGGCTGCCGGTGGTGGGGCGCATGGATCTCGTGCGGCTCGACCGCCCCGAGTGGCGCGGGGCGCAGGTGGACATCGTGGATTTCAAGACGGGCGGGGATCTCAATCTCTCGGTGGAGCGAATGGCCCGCAGCGGTGCGTCGCTGCAGCTCGGCGTCTATCTTGCCGCCGCCCGGTCGCTCGGCGCGCGCTCGGGCCGGGTCTGGATGGTCAAGCCGGACGCGACCGCGATGATTGATTTCGGCGTGCTCGACGTGGCGCTGGCGAAGCTGGACTGGCTCGCGGCGGCAATGACGCGGGGCGTGTATGGCGCGCTGACGAAGGACCGGTCGGATTATGCGCCGCCGGGTTACGCGTGGCCGCTGGCGAGCACGCCGGTGCGGCATGCGGTGCTGGCGGCGAAATTTGCGGCGACGTTTGGTGGGGCGAACGCGGAGGCGGACGATGAGTGACGCGCCGCTGATCGACCAGCTGGCCCGCGAGCGGTTTCGCGACGAATGGGACGCGAATTTCGCGGTGAGCGCCAACGCGGGCTCCGGGAAGACCACGGCGATTTCCGAGCGGCTGGCGGCGATGGCGCTGGCGCCGCAGGGCGCGGAGCGTCTCCGGAAGACCGCGGTCGTCACCTACACACGGAAAGCCGCGGCGCAGATTGAGCAGCGGGCGCGCCAGGTGCTGATGCGGCGGATCACCGAAATGGGCAGCCGGGACCTGTCGCCGCTGGACCACCTCGAGCGGGCGTTCTTCGGGACGATCCACAGCTTCTGTCTCAAGCTCGCGCAGACCTACGGCCAGACGGTGGGCATCAACCTGAATCCCACGGTGGTGGCCGACGACGACGAGGCGTTGTGGGAGGAATTCCTCGAGCAGGACAGCATGCAGTTCTCCGCGCTGACGCCGGCCCAGATCGACGCGTTCCTGCGGCACGCGCCGCTGGACGCCATTTTTGACTTGGCCCGCGAGCTGCCCCGCGCGACGGCGGAGGAATTTGTGAAGCAGACGGTGACGGCGTCGCCGCCGGAACCGGATGCGGGTGCCCTGCGCGACATTCTCGCCGCCACCAGCCGCGGCAAGGGCGCGGAAGCACTGCGTCGAAACCAAGCCGTGGCCGGCGAGTGGCTGCGCAAATTCCAGGCGGAGCGCGCGTATCTGCCATTGCCCAAGCCCGAGGGCGCGGCGGCGGGCATCAAGGAACTCTACGCGCGTTTCTTTGCCCCGGTGAAGGCGTGGCTCGCGGACGCGGGCGCGGTGCTGGCGGCGGAGCTGGCGGGGCGGTATCGCGCGTGGCGGTTTACGCGCGGCGTGCAGACTTACGTGGACCAGGTCGATGCCGCGATGGCGGTGCTGGACGACGACACGTTGCTGGAACGCGTGCGCGCCGAGGGCTGGCGGATCATCCTGGACGAGGCGCAGGACACCGATCCACAGCAGTTCGCGGTGCTGGTGGAGCTGACGCGTCCACCGGGCGCGCCGCGCGGGACCTGGCCGCTGGCGCACGGACGGGGCGTGGGGCCGCGTCCGGGCCACTTCTGCATGGTGGGCGACGGCCAGCAGGCGATTTACAGCACGCGCGCGGACATCGGAAAATTTTCGCGTCACGTGGAGGCGTTCCGCCGGGGCGACGGCGGCGAGCTGCTGCAGTTCCAGGTGACGTTTCGCGCGCCGCACGCCGTGATTCATTTTCTCAACGCCACGCTGCCGGTGGCATTCGGGCCCGCGCGCCAGGAAAATTTCGGCCTGCCACCCGCGGACGGTGCGCCCGAGCCCTTCCTGCAGATGCCTTATGTGCCGCTCGAGGCGGGTCCGAAGAACGAAACCGGTTTGGTGGCTCGGCTGGCGCTGACGATGCCGGCCCGCACACCGGAGGGCGTCGAAGCCTGGCTGACGGAGGAAGCGCGGCAAGTCGCGGAGTGGCTGCGGCAGCACGGCCCGGCGGCGGTGGGGGCTTGCCGGTGGGGCGACATCGCGGTGCTGGCCCCGCGAAACGAGTGGCTGTCCACAGCGCGCAAGGCCTTCGAGCGCGCGGGGCTGCAGGTGGCGCTGCACACGCGCCGCAATCGCAGCGGTGATCATCCGGTTTTCGCGTGGGTGGCGGGCCTGCTCGCGGTGTGTGCGGATCCGGAAAACACCTTCGAGTGGGTGGGCGTGCTGCGGGAAATTTTCGGCGTGAGCGATGCGTTGATCGCGTCCGAGCTCCGCCGCCACGGCCGGCTGGCGTGGGACGAGCCCTCGGTGCATGCCGCTCCGCTGGCGGAGGCGCTGACCCAGGTGCGGCCATTCGTGATGCGCGTGAATGACGAAGGGCGCGCGCTGGAAACCTTTGCGCGCGAACTGGCGCGTGCGGCCGCGCTGGCGGAGCGCGCGCGGGCGCTGGACCCGACGGGCGGCATGGAGAACGAGCTCGACCGGCTGCTGGCGCAGGCGGCCGATCTGGGATTGCAGGGGGCGGGTCCGCGAACGTGGCTGGCGGAATTGCTCGCGCATCTCGAGGACGGGCGGCCCGCGGGCAAGCCGACGGAGGACGCGATCAATCTGTTGACGTCGCATTCGGCGAAGGGACTCGAATGGCCGGTGGTCATCGTGCTCGGCCTGTGGCGGGGAATCGGCAAGCCGCCCGAGACCGGCCTGAAGCTGTTGCACGATGCGCAGGGCGCGCAGGTGTTTTTCGATCCCGCGAGCCTGCCGGCCGCGACGAAGGAGTCGCGCGAACGGGAACGCGTGCGGGAATTGATCCGGCTGCTGTATGTGACGCTGACGCGCGCGCGGCGCGGCCTGGTGCTGCCGTGGGTGGACGGATTTGGCGGAACGCAGCGCGACCCGACCTTTGCGGAATTGTGGGGTGCCAATCTCGGCGCGCTCGCGGAGCTGACGGGCGAACCGCAGATCGAAATCGAGCCGCCCCGGTTGGAAGTGCCCGCGCCTGCGCTGGCGAAACCGCTCGCGCTCGCGCCGGCGGCACCGGCGTTGCCGGCGCGGTTGTTGCCGCACCAGCTGGCCGAGGCGCCAGATGTCGTGCGGGAAGCGCGGCATGAATCAGGCTTGGACGAGCCGGCGGGGTGGAGCGCGGATGATCCGATCACCTACGGCCTGTGGTGGCACGAGACGATGGAGTTTCTCCCGTGGGACGGTGACGAGGCGACAGTGGCGGAGTATGGGGCACAGGCGTTACGCGCCGCGGAGGCGCAGGGGGTCGGGCCGCGCGGGGCGGAGGAATGGGCGCGATTGCGGGCGAGCGCGGCGTGGCTGGTGTTGCGGGAGGCGCGGTGGACGCGGCGCGCCGAGATCGGGATTTTTGCGCCGCTGCGGACGGACGCGTGGATCGACGGCGTGATCGACCTGGTGCTGCACGACGCGGCGGCGAATGAAATCTGGGTGGTGGACTGGAAGACGAACCGGCGCCGGACGGGAGAGACGGACGACGCGCTGTTGGCGCGATTGGTGGCGGAATACACCCCGCAGCTCGCGGCCTACGGGGATTGCCTGGCGGGATTTTTCCCGGGCTGCCGGATCCGCCGGCTGGTTTTTTCCAGCGTCGCCGGCGCGGGGTGCGACGTGAGCGGGGAAAAATTCTAGCTTTACAGGGTGGGGTGCGCCTCGCACGGTGCGCTCTCAATCTCCACACCATGGGTAATCTCAAAAAGAAACGCCGGCTGAAAATGTCGAAGCACAAGCGCCGGAAACGCCTCAAGGCGAACCGTCACAAAAAGCGCACGTGGCAGAAGTAAATCGCGCGCGCCTTTGAAGCGCGCCCGCTTTGCCCAACTCGCAAACCCGCCGTTCATCGCGGCGGGTTTTTTATTTCCGCCAAGAATGGCGCCTGCGGGAGCCAGACTCGTATCCACGCGGGCCGCTCCATCTGTTGCGTGATCGAACAGCGATGATCGTGGTCGGTATAATTTCGTAACTCATTATAAATTAATTCTATAAGAATATAATTTTGGCGATCAAATGAGATTTTCGCCCGTGTGTCGGGCAAAACCGGAGTTTTTCGGATCCTATTGCGTATCAAGTGCAAGCGTATGGCGACAGGGAGGTCAGACCGATGGGAATCGCCGCGAAAGGCGTTGAAAGGCTGCTCAGGTGGCGAGTCCGAGGAGACGCGGCGCGGGTTTTACACGCTCAACGGCGAGCTCTGAATATCGTGCAAAAAGCGTTCATGAAGAAAAGGTAAATGGCTGGCAGACAGCGGGTGCGGCGGGGGAATAGGCTTGTAATGAACGGTTTTTTTGGCGAGTTTTCGCGCTCGATTTGCGCTCCGGTGCATCCACAAGTGCATCTGCGGCCTGCTTTTCTCCTTCATCCAACCTCCTAGAGTAATAACCCCACGGCAAGCGACCCGGTTTCTGACGGCCTCCACCACGTCGTATGTTTTTTTCCACTAAGGCAAAAGGCTATTTCGTCGAGCAATCGGACCATACGATGCTGTTGGCGCGCACCTCTGCTCCGGTGGCTCCCATGGTGATCGAGGAGTTGCGACTTTGCCCGGTGGGGGATGCCGATGCCATCGCGGAGGCCATCCACGTCATTCAGCCCAAACCGGGTCCGAGTGGGTATATGAACGCCTGCTGCGGCGTCTATCCGGCGAAGCGCCTAGTGCGCCGGGCGTCGTTGGACCTGAAACGGGCCAAGGAGGCGGGCTATTTTCCGGAGCTGCTGACCACGCAGTTCCGCATCGAGCCGGACAAATACACCATCCACCTGATCAATGCGGCGGATGGCACGGACTATGACGTGTCGAAAGCGACGCAGAAGGACGTGCTTTTTTGCGGCCTGCCCTCGGATGACATTGTGACGGCGCAGGACAGCTTGTTGGCGTCGGGGATTTATCCCGAAGCGCTCGAGTTGGGTTCCGTTTCGACGCTCGGGGCCTTGGTGGATTACTTTGCGTTTACCAAGTCCAAGACGCCCACGCTGGTGCTGGAGATTGGCACGGATATCACGCACTCATTCATCGTTTCCTCGGGTGGGGTGGAAGCCTCGCGCCCGATCCCGCAGGGACTCGATGCGATGGTGCCCATCGTGCAAAAGGAGCTGGGGCTGAAGGACGAGGAGTCGGCCAAGAAGCTGTTTTACTCGAACACCTTTGACTTCACGGGCATGGGTCCGCTGCTCGTCAAGAAGCTGCTGAAGGAACTGCAGTCCTCGATCGGTTTTTATGAAGTGCAGACCGGCCAGTCGGTCGGCCAGGTGATCTGCACGATGCTCCCCACGAAGCTCGCGTGGCTCGATGGCGCGATTGCCACGGCGCTCGGCGTGTCGAGCACCAAGCTGGACCTCGTGGCCTGGCTGCAATCCCGTTCGGTCACCATTCCCGAGGGCGTCGCCCCGGAAGGGGTGGACCTGCGCTGGCTGGGCCTGCTCAGCCTGATGGCCAACCAACCTCCCGCCCAACCCGCCGCCAATGCCGTCGTTGCTGAAAAGAAAGCCTGAGGCCGCCGCCTCGGTCATGCCGCCCTGGCATCCCAACCTGCGCAATTTCGCGCGGTTGCCGGATACCAAGGTCGTGCGCACGACCTTCTTCATCAACGGCGCCTCCATCTTCATCGCCCTGGCCCTGCTGCTGTGGTTCGCGTTCCAGGAATACAAGATCCACAACCTCGACCGCCAGGTCGCGGACTGGGACCGCCAGATCGACCGGGACAAGCGCGAAAGCGACCGGTTCATCGCCCTCTACAAGAAATTCCAGGACGAACAGGCGCGCGTCACCGAGGTGGACGCCTTCCTGAAGTCGCGCCCGGCGGTTTCCCAGCTCATCCTCCGGCTGGGCCAGACGCTGCCCAAGGACATCGAGCTGGATTCCTACGAACAATCGGTGCTGGGCCTCACGCTCCGGGGCACGGTGCGCGGGACGCCGGATGAGGCCAGCGGCTACGCGTCCGCCTATCTCGACCAGCTGCGGGCGGACCAGGTCCTCGCGGAATTTTTCGAGGATTATGCCTTTGCCGGCGCCGGCGTGAGCCGGAATCCCCAGACCCACCGGCTGTCGCTCCAGCTGTTCCTGCGCTTCAAGTCCGCTTTCAAGGGAGGGAAAAAATAATGACTGGCGAAGACATCACTTCCTTCCTCAAGGCCAACCCGATCAGCGTCGCCTGCGGCGCACTCGCGCTGACGCTGGCCGTGGGCATCTACTTCCGCAGCGATCGCGTGCCGGAAGGTGAGACGCTCCTGGATCAGAAGGCCACGCTGGGTGAGCGCATCGATGCCAATCTCAAGAACGGCGTGCAACTCGCGGACCAATTTGCCGCGATCAACACCGCCCGGCAGCAAATCGAATCCCGGCTCATCCACCCCGACGAAATCGCGAAGAACCTCCAGTTCTTCTACAAGCTCGAGGAGGACACCGGGACGAAACTCATCGACCTGCGACAGAACGTGATGAACGGCAAGGCGGGCGCCAAGGGGAAGGGTTACTACATCCCCGTCGGCTATTCCGTCACGGTCCGGGGCGACTACATTCACCTGCTCGATTTCCTGCGCCGCCTCGAAAGCGGCCAGCGGTTCTGCCGCGTCCAGTCCGCCACCGTGGGCCTCACGGGCTCCACCGACCGGGACCGGGGCAACGACCTGACGATCACACTCGGGCTCGATCTGCTCGGCCAGCCATGAAATCGCCGCGCCCCACTTTCTTCGTCCTCCTGACGCTGGCCCTCGCTTTGGCGATCAGCACCAGCGGTGCGCAGCCCAAGCGGCCGCCGCCGGAGTCCGATCTGGCCCCGGCGGACGCCCGCAAGAAGTCCGTCGATCTTGCGGTGAAGCTGGCGAAGGTCGACGCGCCCGAATCACTGTCCGACGCGGGTTTGCCGCGGCCCTTCAATCCTCCCGGCTTTGGCGTCGACTCCCGCCCGATGGTCGAGGCCGCGCCCGGTGCGCCGGCGAAAGCCTTTGGCGACCGCGAGCTGCTGTCTGCTCTGGCGCAGAAGATCCAGCCCAAGGGCACCTTCGGCCTGGGCTCCAACAGCCTGCTCAGCTTCGGCAAGAAATACCTCCGCCCGGGCGACCACATCACCGTCAACTACGAAGGCCAGGACTACAACCTCGAGCTCGTTTCGTTTGACCGCACCAACTTTACCCTCCGCCTCAACCACGAGGAAATTACCCGACCCATCAAACCTGGAAAAAACCCATGAGAACACGCCTGCTCCTCCTGTCTGCATTGATAGTTTCCGCGGTGGTTGTCACCGCGCGGAGTCAGACCCCGACTGCTCCCGCCACCGTTCCGGCCCCGGCTCCGGCCGACACCTCGACGCCGCCTCCGCCGCCTCCCGCCGCCGTGGCTGCCCCGGCCCCCGCTCCGGCTCCGGCCGCCGGTGACCAGGTGACGATCAAGGACGCGGAACCGGCGCACGCCGTCATCGCGACCAAAACCAATTCCGCTTCCGGCAAGGACACGCTCTCCGTGGACTTCCCGGACGAGGACATTCGCAACGTGCTCCGCAACGTCGCCGACCTGTTCGAGCTCAACCTCGTCATGCCGGACACGCTGCAGGGCAAGACGTCGGTCAAGCTGCGCGACGTGACGTGGCGCCAGATCTTCGAAGTCGTCCTGAAGCAGGTCGGCTACACCTTCGTCGAGAAGGACAACATCGTGAAGATCGTCGGCATCGCCGAGCTGCAGGGCGAGCCCTTCAGCACCCGCACGTTCTCCTTTGAGAATGTCGCGGCGGCCAAGATCAAGCCGCTGGTCGACCCGATGCTCACCCCGAAGCGCGAGGGCGACGCGGCCAAGCAGATCCAGCCCCAGCCCGCCGGCTCGATCGTCGTCAACGAACTCGCCAACGAGCTGATCGTGACGGACCAGTCCACGGTCATCGCCCGCATCGGCGACATGATCAAGCGCCTCGACTCCGAGCCCAGGCAGGTCGTCATCGAGACGAAGTTCGTCGAAATCTCGAAGGATGACACCAAGAACCGCGAGGTCGCGTTGAACTACGCGAACAACAAGACCGGTGTCCAGGTCGGCACCGGCATCGGCATCGGCCAGGGCAGCAGCATCTCCGCGCCCTTCACGGTCAACTCCGGCCAGCTGCTGGGCGGCTCGCCGACGGCGGTGTTCAACCAGAACGAATTCAGCGTGCTGATCAATATGCTCAATGCTGCCACCAATGTTAAGCTGGTGACCAACCCCACCATCGTGGCCATCAACGGCAGCAAGTCCGAAATCAAGGTCGGCCGCGACCTGCAGCTGGTCACGATCACCACCACCTCCGCGGGTGCGGGCAACCCGGTGACGACGGCGACGGCGGGTGACATCAAGTTTGTCGGCATCAGCATCGAGGTCACCCCGCAGATCACCGGCAACAAGCTGATCGCGCTGAAGGTCCGTCCGGAAAAGAGCAGCGTCTTCCAGGCGCGCCAGATTTCCGGCAACACCTTCTACGACATCGACCGCCGCGTGGGTGAGCTGAACATCATCCTCCGCGACGGCCAGACGGCCGCGATCGGCGGCCTCGTCGACACGTCGTCGCACAAGGAGCGCAGCCAGGTTCCGTTGCTGGGCGACATCCCGGTCCTCGGCGCGCTATTCCGGACGACCAACGACGTGTCCTCGGTGACCAATCTCATCATCTTCATCACGGCCACCGTGCTCGAGCCGAGCAAGATGAAGTACGACAACGTCGTCTCCAAGGATCAGATCAACGACCTCGAGCTCACCACCCGCGACATCGAGGGCAAACGCTTCGTCAAGTCCGACGAGGAAAAAGACGCCTTCGAGCGCGTCGGCATCGTGCGCCAGGAGCAGCAGGACGCCGCGATCATGGGCCAGCTCAAGAAGGACGCCACGGTCGACGCGAAGAAGAAGGAATAATCCACCAGGCATTCCGGCCACGCATCGTGGCCGGCCAGTTCTCAGGGGGCCGCCGATCTGATTCAGATCGGCGGCTTCGTTTTTGAAGGACCGCGCCCGCCCGAACGCGCACCGGGGCGGTGGCGGGGCTTGCACGGCTCGGAATCGGCCATAGGCTGGCCCGACACATGAGCGCCCCCAGCCCGGCCGCAGCCACGCTTCCCGCGGGACATGCCTTTTCCCGCGTGTTTTCCCTGCTGGCTCCGCACATGGCCGAGCTCGATCGTTTCCTGCACGGGCAGCTCGCGGCGTTTGAGCCGGAAATCCGCACGATGGCGGACTACTGCATCGACACCTCGGGCAAGCGCATCCGCCCCGCGCTCGTGTTTCTCAGCGGTTGGCGCGGCCCGCAGTCGTTCTCCCCCGACCTCGTCCGCGTGGCGGCCGTCGTGGAGCTCGTGCACCTGGCCACGCTGGTGCATGACGACATCATGGACGGCGCCGAAGTCCGGCGGAACCGGCGGACCGCCGCCCGCGAATACGGCTCGACCGCGGCCGTGCTGCTCGGTGACGCGTTGTTCGCCCACGCCCTCAATCTTGCCACGCAATTTCCGACCACGGAGATCTGTTCGGCGGTGTCCGAGTCCACGCGCCGCGTCTGCGCCGGCGAGATCGTGCAGACGTTGCGCCGCGGATCCACGAACGTCACCCGCGCCGACTACCAGCGCATCATCGATTTGAAGACCGCCGAGCTGTTCCGCGTCTCGTGCCGGCTGGGCGCGCGGCTGGCGGGTTTTGTGCCGGGATACGTCGAGGCGGTGAGCCGTTTTGGCCGCCACCTCGGCATTGCCTACCAGATCTACGACGACCTGGCGGATTTCTTCGGCGAGGAGAAGCGCATCGGCAAGACGCTGGGCACCGACCTCGCCAGCGGGAAACTCACGCTGCCACTGCTCTGCCTGATGGAGCGGCTGCCGGCGGGCGAACGGGCGGATTTGACGGGCGAAATCCTCGGCCAGCGGCCGGTGCAGCCGGCCCTGCGCCTGCAGCAGATGGGCGAACACGGGATATTTGGCGAAGTCGCCCAAGCCGTGAAGACCGAGGTGGATGCGGCGACCGCGGCCTTGCAGGAATGGCCCGACGAGGCCCCCACGGCGCTCCTGCTGGGTCTCTGTGAGGTGCTGCGAGCCCAAGTGGCGGCCCTCCGCCCGGGTGCCGCCTGAGGGCCGGAATCACGATTCCGTTTGCCCCTGCAGATAATCGCCGCTTACCTCTCGACGACATGGATGCGGCGAAGACCCTCGGCAAGACCTTGGTGGCGTCCCCCGAGCGCCAGCTCGAGGCGGATACCGACATGGAGATCGTCCGCCGGGTGCAGGAGGGTGACGTGGCCGCTTTTGACCAGCTCGTGCTCAAATACCGCGCCCGGGTTTACGGGGTCGTTTACAACCTCACGTCCAACCGCGAAGACGCCGCTGACCTGACCCAGGACGCCTTCATCAAGTCATTTCAGTCGATCAACCGCTTTCAGGGCCAGTCGTCGTTTTTTACCTGGCTCTACCGGATTGCCGTCAATTCCACGCTCACCCACCTGCGTAAAAATCGCCTCCGGACGTTTTTCAGCTTCGAAAAGATCAATACGGAGGACAAGGTATCGGCGGAAGTCGTTGCTGCTCTGACGGATGACAACAGTGCCGACCATGAGACGTTCGCCCGGGAACTTCAGGAAAAATTGAACGAGGCGATGCAAAAATTGTCTATCAGGCATCGGACCGTGATCACCCTATTTGAAATCGATGGCCTTGGTCATCAGGAAATTGCCGAAATCATGAATTGCTCTGTCGGGACGGTGCGCTCGCGCCTGCATTACGCGAAGCAGCTGCTCCAATCCGAACTGCAGCCCTATATCCGCCGATGAACGAAACCCCCCGAAAGACCACGGTCACCTTGGAAGATTTGCTGCGGGTTAAGCGCGCCGAACAGCCGCCGGCTGAATTTTGGGCCGAATTCGAGCGCGGCCTCCGCACAAAGCAGCTCGCCGCCATCGTGGAGCCGCGTCCGTGGTGGGCGCCGTTGATCCGGATCAGTTCCCGCGTGTCGCGCTACCAGCTGCCCGTCGGCGTGACGGCGATCCTGGCCATCACTTTGCTCACGGTCCGGGAATACGGCCCCGTCGCCTCCAATCCCGTGTTTGAACCGACGTCGTCGGAAACGGCCAGTGTGCCGGTGTCCACCCCCGCTTCGGAACGTGGCAATGCGACTGAAGTGGCCGCCACCCCGAGTGTCCCGGGTGCGTCGGTTTCCACGGTTGCCGCTGAACCGGCCTCGGCTCCCGCCGCGTCGGTCGCCCGCAACGAGCCCGCCCCCGCCGCGACCACCGCGTTGGGCTCCGTTTCCCACGTGGCCATGGTCAATGCCGAGCTTTCCTCTGCCCGCTACGCCGCCGATAACCTCGCCGCCGTCCAACCCACCGACCCCGAGCTGGACCAGATGCTGGGCCGCACTCCGGGCAGCGGCGTCAGAAGCGCCC
Source organism: uncultured Opitutia bacterium (assembly GCA_903862955.1). Lineage (GTDB taxonomy): Bacteria > Verrucomicrobiota > Verrucomicrobiia > Opitutales > Opitutaceae > Opi-474. The sequence goes on along the minus strand of CAIPAH010000025.1, from coordinate 20,730 downwards.
CGCAGAGCGAACCGCTGGCGCAAATCAATCTGCCCAGTGAATCCCGCAGCCAGCGGCTGCTCGCCGGCATGGCGTGGGTCGCGTCGAGCAGCACGGGCGATTCCGCCCTGCGCACCAACGAGCACACCGCCCGCCATCTCACCGAGCGCCGCCTTTCGGAGTCCGACGTCATCAGCCGCCTCGACGTGGGTGGCAACCGCGTGACGGTCAAATTCTAAGCCCGATCCAATCCGGCTTCCTCTTCAGCCCGCCCGCCCGCCCGGCGGGCTTTTTTCGTTTTTGTCTTTCCCCAATCCCCGCGTAGCCTCCCGGGATGAGAATCGAACGTGATTCGATGGGCGAGCTGCCCGTCCCGGACGACGCACTCTACGGCGCTTCCACGCAGCGCGCCGTGCTCAATTTTCCCATCAGCGGCCGTCCGCTGCCGGCGCGTTTCATTCGCACGCTGGGACTCGTGAAACTGGCCAGTGCCCGCGCCAACCTCGAACTCGGCCGACTCCCCGCCGACAAGGCCCGGCTCATTGAGCAGGCGGCGCGGGAAATCGCCGACGGGCAGCACGGCGCGCAGTTCCCCGTCGACGTTTTCCAGACCGGCTCCGGTACCTCGACCAACACGAATGCCAACGAAGTGATCGCCAACCGCTGCAGCCTGCTCGCGGGTCAGCCGATCGGGTCGAAGCAGCCGGTGCATCCCAACGACGATGTCAACCGCGGCCAGTCCTCCAACGACATCATCCCGACCGTGCTGCATGTGAGTGTCGCACTCGCGCTGCACCAGGAACTGGTCCCTGCGCTCGAAACGCTCGCCTCCGCGCTCGAAATGAAGTCCGCGGACTTCGCCACCGTCGTGAAAATCGGTCGCACGCACCTGATGGATGCGACGCCGCTCACCCTCGGGCAGGAGTTTTCCGGTTACGCCGCACAGGCCCGCAAGTCCGCGGCCCGTGCGCGCCGCGCCGTCGACGCGCTCGCCGAACTCGCCGTGGGCGGCACGGCGGTCGGCACTGGACTGAACACCCATCCGGAATTTGCCGGGCGGGTTTGCCGCATCCTCGGCGCCGAAACCGGCCTGACTTTCCGCGAGGCGGCGAACCACTTCGAGGCACAGGGCGCCCGGGACGATTGCGTGGAAGTGGCCGGCCAGCTGGCGACGATCGCCTCCAGCCTCACGAAAATTGCCGGGGACATCCGGCTGCTCGGGTCGGGTCCGCGCGCGGGCTTGGCAGAGCTGCGTTTGCCGGCCACCCAACCCGGTTCCTCGATCATGCCCGGCAAGGTGAATCCCGTGATGAGCGAAATGCTCATCCAGGTGTGCCTTTACTCGCAGGGGCTCTCCCAGACGGTCGTGCAGTGCGGTCGCGACGGGCATTTTGAACTCAACGTCACGCTGCCGCTCATGGCCCACTGCCTGCACGAGGCGGTGCATTGCCTCGCCAACGGCGCCAAAGTTTTTGCCGAGCGCTGCGTCGCGGGGCTCGAGGCGGACGAGGTCCGCTGCCGCGAACTGGTGAACCGCTCGCTGATGCTCGTGACAGCGCTCAATCCCCATATCGGCTACGACCAGGCCGCGGCGGTGGCCAAGGAAGCACTGGCAACGGGCAAGACGCTGCGCGAAATCGTGCTCGCGAAGAAACTCATGGACGCCGCCACACTCGACCGCGCGCTCGACCCGACGGAGATGACCAAGGGCGGCGAGAGCGCGCTCGGCGAGTAGCCGCAGTTGCGGCCGGAAAAGCATCGCCGTCATTCGCGCATCTCATGGCTGTTCACCAATCCACGCTGTCCGTTCGCACCCGGGGTCGGGGCCTGCATGAAATCACGGACGAAGTCGCGGGCTGCGTGGCCCGCAGCCGCTGTCAGACTGGCGTGGCGACGGTGTTTTGCCAGCACACGAGCTGCAGCCTTGTGATCATGGAAAACGCCGATCCGACCGCGTGCGCCGACCTGGAGGCGTGGCTCGACCGGCTGGTGCCGGAGGATGACCCGCATTTCCGCCACACGGCGGAGGGGCCCGATGACATGCCGAGCCACATCAAGATGGCGCTCACGCGCACGAGCGAAACGGTGCCGATCGCGTCCGGCCGGCTGCTGTTGGGGACATGGCAGGGAATCTTCCTCTGGGAACACCGCCGCGCCGCGCACACGCGCACGCTCGTGGTGACGGTGTTGGGCGAGTGACGCCTATTTCTTCGCCGGCAGGCAGGCTCCGCAGCCGTTCACAAAGAAGTCATTGCCCTTGTCATCGACGAGGATGAACGCGGGGAAGTCCTGCACTTCGATCTTCCACACGGCCTCCATGCCGAGCTCGGGATACTCGAGGACTTCGACCTTGCGGATGTTTTCCTTGGCGAGGATGGCTGCGGGTCCGCCGATGCTGCCGAGGTAGAAACCGCCGTGTTGTTTGCAGGCCGAGGTGACCTTGGCGCTGCGGTTGCCCTTCGCGAGCATCACGAGCGAACCGCCGAGTGATTGAAAGCCGTCCACGTAACTGTCCATGCGACCGGCCGTGGTAGGCCCGAATGAGCCCGAAGCATAACCCGTGGGCGTCTTCGCCGGGCCGGCGTAGTAAACGGGGTGGTCCTTGAAATACTGCGGCAGTCCCTGGCCGGCATCGACGCGTTCCTGGAGTTTGGCATGCGCGATGTCGCGGGCGACGATCATCGGCCCGGTGAGCGAGACGCGCGTGGTCACCGGATACTTCGACAACTCGGCGCAGATCTCGGCCATGGGACGGTTGAGGTCGAGCCGGACGATGTTCGTTTCCGGAAGCGTGCGCTGGGCCGCGGGGATGAACCGACCGGGATTCGGCTCGAGTTTTTCGAGAAAAATGCCGTCGCGGGTGATCTTGGCCTTGATGTTCCGGTCAGCGGAGCACGACACGCCGAGACCCACCGGGCAGCTCGCGCCGTGGCGGGGCAGGCGGACGACACGCACGTCGAGCGCGAAATATTTCCCGCCAAACTGCGCGCCGATGCCGCTTTGCTGGGCGATGCCGAGGATCTTCTTTTCCAGATCGAGATCACGAAATGCACGGCCGTGCTCGTTGCCGGTGGTGGGCAGGCCGTCGAGATACTTCGTCGAGGCGATCTTCACGGTCTTCAGGCAGGTCTCCGCGCTGGTGCCGCCGATGACGAACACGAGATGGTAGGGCGGGCAGGCGGCGGTGCCGAGGTGGCCGAGCTTCTCGGTGACGAATTTCTCGAGGTTCTTCGGGTTCAGCAGCGCCTTGGTTTCCTGGAAGAGAAACGTCTTGTTGGCCGAGCCGCCGCCCTTGGCGACGAAGAGAAACTCATACTTGGCGCCTTCGGTCGCATAGAGATCGATCTGCGCCGGCAGGTTGGTGCCGGTGTTGGTCTCGCGCCACATGTCGAGCGGCGCCGTCTGCGAATAGCGGAGGTTTTCCTTCGTGTAGCACTCGTAGATGCCGCGCGAGAGGGCCTCGGCGTCGTTGCCGCCGGTCCAGACCTGGCCGCCCTTCTTGCCGATCACGATCGCAGTGCCGGTGTCCTGGCAGAAGGGCAAAATGCCCTCGGCGGAAATCTCGGCGTTCTTCAGCAACGTGAGCGCGACGTAGCGGTCGTTGGCCGAGGCCTCGGGGTCGTCGAGAATGGCCGCGACCTGCTGGAGGTGCTTGGTCCGCAGGAAAAACTGGCAGTCGTGCAGCGCCTGCTGGGCGACGTAGGCCAGCGCGCCGGGCTCAACCTTCAGGATTTCGCGGCCCTCAAACGTCGCGGTGCTGATGCCCTCCTTCGAGAGCAGGCGGTATTCGGTGTCATCGGCCGCGAGCGGAAACGGCTCCTGGTAGACGAAGGGCGGGACGGGCATGGCCGGAGAAATTGCGCGGTTTTGGCCGCAAGTAAAGCGGCCGCCGCCTAGCGGCCCGCCATCGCGCGCACCGTGTCGCGAAAGCGCGGCAGGTCCGCGGGCGTGGCAACGGCGCCGGGCTCGCGCGTCCAGCCGCTGGTGCTGGGCCAGATGCCGCGGAGCAGGAAATTCTCCTGCGCCGCCTGCATGCCGGCGACGTTGACGTAATCCTTCTGCTCCTTCGCATCGCACACGGCGGTGACGAGCGCGGGCGGGAACGACGCGATCTTCCCGCTGGAGACGTAGGCGAGGTCGTTGAGGGCGACGAACGGCCGGGTGTCCGTCAGCAGCGTGGCCGGGCGGGCGCTCTCGCCGCGCAGGTAGCGGTAGTAATCGAGGTGGTTCTCGGCCAGCCCGTCGAACTCGTCGAGGGTGATGCGCTCGACGCGGCCGTCAGTCCAGCGCACTTCGGCGAACTGGCCGACAATGTAGCGCAGCGTGGCCTTGTCGCAGGTGACCGTCTCTGTATGCGAGCTGCCGCCGGTGCACGCGTGCGAGAGCGCGAAGCGCAGGTTCACGCCCGAGGTCGTGTCGGCCTCGACGAAAAACGTGTCGGCGCCTTCGATGGCATGGGCGCGGTAGAGTTCCGCGCGCACGGCCGCCGGCGGGGCCCAGCTGTAGAGCTCGGGACCGCCCACCCAGAACAGAAGGTTGTGGACGAAGTGGGCGTTGGCGTTGCCGAAGCAGGAGTCGAGCACCACGCGGTCGCCCATCATCAGCCGGCCGGCCCAGCTGTTGCGGCGGAAATAGTCCGCCGGACGCGGCCACAACGCCACGAGCGTGGCGCCGCGCACAGCGCCGAACTCGCCGGACAGGATGCGTTGCTTCAACGCGAGGCGGGGTTTTTCGATGATGAAGTTGAACCCCACGAGCGACGATTTCCGCGCGGAGCGGTCGCGGACGATCATCTCCTCCAACTCGAGGTAATCGAGCGTCGGCGGTTTCTCGAGATAGACGGGCAGGCCGAGTTCGACGCCGGCGCGGTGCATCTCGGCGTGGAGCTGGATCGGCGTGGGCACCACGAGCAGGTCGAGCTGCCGGTGGCACGCGTCGAGCATCGTGCGGTAGTCGGGGAAAACGCTGACGCCGCGGGCGGAAAACTTCCACGCCTCCTGCTGCGCCACGAAGGAAGCCGCGGCCGGGTCGCACGTGCAGATCAGCCGCGCTTCGCCGCGTTCCTCGAGTTTCGCGACGGTGTTGTGGTGCCAGCCGGCGAAACCGCCCATCCCGACGATGCCGATGCGGATGGGGGACTTCACACGATTTTCAGTTTGGGCAGATCCTGGCCGTCAATCAGCCCGACCGGCTGGCCGCGGGCGTTGACGACGATCAAGTCATCGATCTTGTGCAGTTCAAAGAGGCGGAGCGCGTCCACGCCCAGCGCATCCTCGCGGACGGTCTTGGGCGTGCGGGTCATGAAGGTGGCCACGGGCCGGCTCAGGAAGTCCGGGCCGGTCAGAGCGCTGCGGCGGAAATCGCCGTCGGTCAGGATGCCGGTGAGCTTGCCGGACTTGGGCTGCACAAGCGCGATGCTGCCGGACTTGGCGCGGGTCATGGCGAGGATGGCGTCCTGCGTGCTGACGGTGTCGGGCGCGACCGGCAGCCGGTCGGCCGTGCGCATGATGTCCTTCACCTTGAGCAGCAGCGCCCCGATGTTGCCCGCCGGGTGGAATTTCGCGAAATCGTCGCGGGTCAGGCCGCGCTCCTCCAGCAGCACCATCGCGAGGGCGTCACCGAGCGCGAGCGCCGCGGTCGTGCTGGCGGTGGGCGCGAGCGAGAGTGGGCAGGCCTCGCGGGGCACGCGGTAAATCAGCCGGCCATCGGCGTTCTTCGCGAGGTCGGACTCCGCGTTGCTGGTGAAAGCGATGATGCGCACACCCTGGCGCTTGAGCAGCGGCAGCAGGCGGAGGACCTCCTCGGTCTGGCCGCTGTTGCTGAGGATGAGGGCAAGATCGCCGTCGGCGCACAGACCGAGGTCCCCGTGCAGCGCCTGAGTGGAATCGAGGAAGCACGAGGCCACGCCCGTGCTGTTGAACGTGCCGGTGAGCTTCTGGGCGATGTGGGCGGACTTGCCGACGCCGCTGAAGATGAGCTTCCGCCCCGCGGCGACAGTGGCCGCGATGGTGCGGGCGGTGGCGACGAATTCCTCGTCCAAGCCCTTGGCCGTGGCCGCCAGCGCTGCGCTCTCCAGCGCGATGCAGGCGCGGGCGCGGGCGAGGACGGTTTTCGAGGATAGAGCCATTTAGGGTTTGAGTCGCCGGGCGAGAGTGCGGAATTTACGGCGAACCATTTACCGTTCAATCCCTTTCACCGCCTGAGATGAGAAACCGCCTGAACATTCCAGCCCTCGTGGGCCTGCTGTTCCTCGGGCTGGTGGCGGGCTGTGATCGCGGCGACACGCTCACGCTGTCCTCGGAGACGGACGATCCGTTCTACCGCCAGGGCCAGCAGCTGTCGAAGCAGGGCCGCAACCAGGAGGCGCTGAATGCCTATCTCAAGGTCATCTCCAGGCGCGACGAGACGGCGCCGGAGTCGCACCTCGAGGTCGGGCTCATCCTGCTGCGGCACGTCAAGGACCCGATCGCGGCGATCTATCATTTCCGCAAGTATCTCGAGTTGCAGCCGAACTCGCGCCAGGCGGTCTACGTGCGCGGGCTGATTGACACGGCCAAGCGCGAGTTTGCCCGCACGCTCCCGGCGACGCCGCTCGAGAGCCAGGCCGACCAGCTCGAACGACAGGACCAGATCGACCGCCTGTTACGGGAGAACGACCAGCTCAAGGCCGAGCTCACGGCGGCCCGTGGCGGTGTTTCCGCCCCGCCGGTCCGCAGCCGGGCGGACGTGCCGAACGACAATCCCGATGGCGCGCCGATGATTACGATCCCGGTGACGGCTGCCGAGCCCACGAACACCGCGGCGGCCCCGGCGGCCGATGATTCGCCGGTGACGTATGCGCCCGTGCCGGCCGCGCCCGCCGAGGAGGAACCCAGGATCGAGGCGGTGCCGCTCGCCAAGCCCACCCGGCCCGCCGCCAGCAAGACCGCGGCCGCCAAGCCGGCAGGCGCGGGGCGCACGCACACCGTTGCCCGGGGCGACACGCTGTTCAGCATCGCGCAGAAATATTACAACAACCGCGGCAAGTGGCGGGACATCTACGCGGCGAACCGGGACGTGATGCCGAACGAGACGGCGCTGAAGCCCGGGATGACGTTGAAGATTCCCTGAGCCGTGCCGCGCACCTCGAAACGCACCGCGACTTTCACCGAGTCGCTCATCCGGGAGATGTCGCGCGTCGCCACGCAGCACGGCGCGATCAACCTGGCGCAGGGTTTTCCGGACTGGGATCCGCCGGCCGAGCTGATGCAGGCGGGCAAGGACGCGATGGATGCCGGGCGGCACCAATACGCCGTCACGTGGGGTTCGTCCGAGCTGCGGCAGGCGCTGGGCGCGAAGCTGACGCGCTTCATGGGCGTGCCGGTCGACGCCGAGCGGGAGCTCGTCGTCACCTGCGGTGCCACCGAGGCGATGATGGTCGCGATCATGACGGTCTGCGACCCGGGCGACAAAGTAGGCCTCTTCACGCCTTTCTACGAAAACTACTCCGCGGACGCGATCCTGACGGGCGCCATCCCGGTGCACATCCCGCTGCACCCACCTGAATACAAATTCGACCCGGCGGAGCTGCGATGCGCGTTTGCGGGCGGGCTGAAGGCGTTCGTGCTCTGCAACCCATCGAATCCCTGCGGACGGGTCTTCACTCGCGAGGAACTGCTGCAGATCGCGGCGCTGGCGGAGGAATTCGACGTATTCGTGCTCACCGACGAGGTGTACGAGCACATCGTCTACGCCCCGCACCGGCACACGTATTTTTCGACGCTGCCGGGCATGGCGGCGCGCACGCTGATGTGTTCGTCGCTGTCGAAAACGTTTTCCATCACCGGCTGGCGGCTGGGCTACGTGCACGCGGCGCCGTCGGTGATCGCGCAGGCGCGGAAGGTGCATGACTTCCTCACGGTGGGCGCGGCCGCGCCGCTGCAGCACGCGGTGATCACGGCGCTCAATTTCCCGGCGAGCTACTACGATGGCCTGGTGGCGAAATATGCCGCGTCGCGCGATATCCTGCTCAGCTACCTCGACCAGACCGGGCTGAGTTACACGAAGCCGGAAGGCGCCTACTTCGTGATGGTGGACATCTCGCCGTTTGGCTTCGCGGACGACGTGAAGTTTGCGCACTGGATGACGAAGGAGATCGGCGTCGCCCCGGTGCCGGGCTCGAGTTTCTTTGCGCCGGGCGAAAACCGCTACATGCGGCTGAATTTCGCGAAGAAGCCCGCGACGCTGCACGCCGCGGGCGAGCGGTTGTTGAAGCTCCGGAGAAAGTAGCGCAGGCGGGGACGCCTGCGCTACTACCTCGTCACACCTGTGCCACGCTTTGCCGCAGCGCCCGCGCCTCGGCCAGGAGTTCGCGCGCGGCAGCGAGGGTGTCGCCATCGGACGCGTCCGCCACGGCCACCGGCGCGATCGCATGATGATCATCCGGATCGCCGAGCCCGGCTTGGCGGAACTGCCTTAGGCGCTCGAGGATGAGGTCGCGGATCTCCGTCGCGTTGTTAACGCTGTGAAAGATGCCGGTATGCAAGGAGTCGCCCCGTTGGCCGGGCTGATGTTCCCCACCACCCCCGGCGGACTGCACGTGCACGTCGGCCAGTCCGAGCAGCCGCTGCAGCGGGCCCTGCTTGACCTCGACCTGCTGGAGGTTCGCGAAGCTCATGGTGGATTCCTGCAAACTGACCAAGCCGGTGCGGATGCGGAGGCTGCGGTCGGTGACGATATACCAATGCATCTCGAAATCGAGGCGCACGGCGGCGAAGGTGATGGGCAGTTGCCCGAGGAAGAGCAGCACGCCCCAGATCTCGAAGGCCGCGATCACGGGGATGAACCAGCGGGGTGTGCGCGCGGCCAGCATTTCAAATTCGCGGCGTGGGTCGCGCTTGGTCCGGGTGGGTTTTCGCGTCGGGGCGGCCTTGGCAGAATTCTCCACCTTTGCCGCTCCGGGTGCGACGGCGGTGGGCGCAGGCGCGGAGGGAGCGACCTGGGCGGGCGCGGGATTGGACTTCGCGGCGAGGGCGGCAGCCTCGGCCTGCTCGCGGTTGCGGATGTCCGCCGCAACCTCAGCCTTGAACCACGCGAAGAAGACGAGTGAAACGGCGAGGCCGATGAGCGCGCCGAATTGCCCGATTCCCCAGCGGGCGAGGCGCAGCTTGTAGTAGTTTTTCCCGGCGCGGAACACGCGGACGGAGCCCGCTGCGCCGAACGGCGGGGTCGGGTCGTGCGGCACGCGCAGGAAGCGCAGCACCTGCTGACGGATCCAATCAAACATGGCCGGAGTCCTTTCCGCCGTCCGCGCGCGCGGTGAGCGCGGCGCGGGTTTCACGCAGCTCCCGCGCGACCTCACGCAGCGCGGCGGCCAGTTCGGCGTCGTGCCCGGACGAGCCGGTGGACGTGGCCGCCGCCGGGCGGTGCCCCTGGTCCTTCACGCCGCGCATCTTGGAGTAGAGAAAGTCGCGCACCGCTTCGAATTCCTGGAGACCCTCGAGCGTCATCTCGGCGCCGGAACTGCCGCTGGCGGTCTGGACGAGGACGCGCGCGAGCCCGAGCCAGCGCTCGACGAGGTTGGAGCGGAGGTGGATGTCCTGGATGCGCGCGTAGTTGATGATGATCTGGCGCCGGAAGAGGATGCCCCAACTCATCGAGATGCCCTCCTCGGTGAACTTGTAGCGCATCGAGTGAAAGCGGAACCAGTAGTAGGGCAGGATGATGGGAATGAGCGGAAAGGCGACGAGGCTGGAGAGAACGTAATACGTCCAGAGGCTGCGATGCGGCCGCTCGATCGCGTGGATCGTGGCGTCGTCGGGGTGAAGATTCACGGAGCCGGATATGCCAAGCCGGAAGAGCCCGCGCAAGGCTGCGGAGGACGAGCGGCTTTACCTCTGTGAAACGGAAAGGGTAAGCCGGAAGCCAGGAAACCAGGAAGGAGGTGGTCGTCGGTTTCTATACCGACGACATGCCTGCACGCGGACAGACGTTCGTCGTCGGTGTGGAAACCGACGACTACCCCCTGAATGTCTTCCTCCTGGTTTCCTGGCTTCCGGCTAAAAAACGGTCTTTGCGCTGTGGTTCGCGCCTGCTCTGCTGGCGGCGTCGCATGACCACCTCCGCTCCTGCTCCGACCTTCCGCGAGGCACTGCGCTTCTGGTTCAAGCTTGGCTGCATCAGTTTTGGCGGGCCGGCGGGGCAGATTGCGGTGATGCACCGGGAGCTCGTGGAACGGAAGCGCTGGATCGAGGAGTCGCGGTTCCTGCACGCGCTTAACTTTTGCATGCTGCTGCCTGGGCCCGAGGCGACGCAGCTGGCCACGTATTGCGGCTGGCTGCTGCACGGCGTGCGCGGCGGATTGGCGGCGGGCGTGCTGTTCGTGCTACCCGGGGCGGTGACGCTGTGGGTGCTGAGCTGGATCTACGTCGCCTACGGCGAGGTCGCAGCCGTGGCCGCGGTGTTTCACGGGCTGAAGGCGACGGTGCTCGCGATCGTCGTCGCGGCAGTGCTCCGAATCGGACGCAAGGCGCTGACGGGTCCCGTCGCGTGGACCCTCGCCGCCGCTGCGTTCGGCGCGCTGTTCTTCCTGAGGCTGCCGTTCCCGCTGGTGGTGTTTGGCGCGCTGGCGATCGGGTTTGCCGGCGGACGGTGGGCGTCGCGGGCGTTTGGCGTTTCGGAGAAAACAGAGCCCGCACTCCCGGTGGCGGCGGTGCCCATCAGCTCGACGCTGAAGATGGCCGGCATTGGCCTCGCGCTGTGGTTTGCGCCGGTGCTGGTGGCGGCGGCTTTGCAGCCGGGCGGGGTGTTCGTGCAGCTCGGGTGGTTTTTCAGCAAAGCGGCGGTGGTCACGTTCGGCGGCGCGTATGCGGTGCTGCCGTATGTCGGGCAGCAGGCGGTGGAGCATTACCACTGGATCACGCCGGGGCACATGCTGGACGGGCTGGCGTTTGCGGAGACGACGCCGGGGCCGCTCATCATGGTACTGCAATTCGTCGGGTTTCTCGCCGGATGGCGCCAGCCGGGCGCGCTGGCCCCGCTGGCGGCGGGCACGCTGGGCGCGGCGATGACGACCTGGGTGACCTTCGTGCCGACCTACCTGTTCATCCTGATTGGCGCGCCCTACGTGGAGCGACTGCGGGGCGATGTCCGGCTGAATGCCGCCTTGGCGGCAGTAACCGCGGCGGTGGTGGGCGTGATCCTCAACCTCGCGGTGTGGTTCGCGCTGCAGGTCGTGTTCCCGGTGCACGCGGCGGTGGACTGGTTTGCGCTCGTGGTCGGTGTGGCCGCGCTGGTGGCGCTGGAGCGTTTTAAAGTCGGGATCTTGCCCGTGATTACGGCAGGCGGCCTGCTCGGGCTTGCGTGGAGCTGGCTGACATGAGGAACGTTCCCCCCGGCCTGCAGTCGATTCGTGGCGTGATGGGCGTCTGCCACCTGCTGGTGGACGAGCAGGGCGACGCGGTGCTGCTCGACACGGGGCTGGTGGGGGAGCCGGCGCAGATCCGCTGGCGGCTGCGTCAGCGCGGACTCGGCCCGGCCAACGTGAAGGCGATCCTGTTGACGCACGGCCATGTCGACCACGCCGGCAACCTCGCCTGGGCCAAGGGTTGGACGGGCGCGCCGGTCTACGCCCACGCCGCGGAACAGGCGCACATCGACGGCACGTATCCCTACACCGGCGTGAACCGCTGGTGCGGCCGTCTCGAGCGCGCGGCGCGCGCGGCCTTTCGGATTGGCCAGCCCGCGCCAATCGACGTGGCGGTCAGCGACGGCGACGAACTCCCGCTCTGGGGCGGCCTGCGCGTGGTGCACCTGCCCGGTCATACGGAAGGCCACTGCGGCTTCTACAGCGCGCGCCACGACCTCCTCTTCAGCGGCGACCTCTTCGCCAGCTACTTTTTCAACGTCCACATCCCGCCGCCCATCCTCAACAGCCGCCCCGAGCTCATCCCCGCGAGCCTGGAAAAAGCCCGCCAGCTCAACCCGAGGCTGATGGTGCCCCAGCACTACGATGTGCTGGATGGCCTGCTGCACCGCCGGCGGTTTGACCGCATGCTGGAGCGAAGAGTACGGCGACGGCAGAAGGTCTGGCCGGTGTGAGGGTACGCCTTGGGGATCGTCGTAGGTCGGGCTTTACGCCCGATACAGAAGTGACGTGGAACAACATGACCCATTGCTATGGGGGCAGTCCAGGAAACAAGGGAAAATGCGTCTTCTTCGTTTGGCTCAGCTCACTATTTCTCTCGCTTCCAATTACCTCTATAAAACAGCACGATACAATGGCCACCGTATATGCAACCGCCGAGGAGGAAAATAACATAGCCATGCCAATCAATTCCTATTGAGGGTGTAATATACCATTTCACGTGGTAAATCCCCATCACTGCGCCATATCCCCCCAAATATAGTGCGGCGGCAAGGCTTGAAGAAAAGTTGCCGCCCCATCCAAAACCCCTATAAAACACATATCCGGATAGGATAAACGATGCTACCAGCGTTCCGATTGTGATAATAAAATGTTCCATAGTAGATCGCTATACCTCAAGACAGACGACTACTGGCCATGGGACAAGTCCCAGGGTCAAAACTCACCATCGCTAGAACGCGATCAATGGCAGCCGACCACAGCAAAATGCTGGAGACCCGGCCTACGTCTATGTCATGCTCTTTCAGGAACTCATTCATGCTTTGCATACTGTATGAGTAACTGAGGGAGCGCTGCCCCACAAGTTGCCAATCACCCGCGGAAGAACTTTAGCGTGCGGCGCATCGAGGCGACGAGGATGTCGATCTCTTCCGCGGTGTTGTACACGTAGAAACTTGCGCGGGTGGTGCTGGTCAGGCCGAGCTTGCGCATCAAGGGCTGGTTGCAGTGGTGGCCGCCGCGCAGCGCGACGCCATCCTCGTCGGCGAACGTTACCACGTCGTGCGCGTGCACGTCGGGGAAGGCGAAACTGACTAGCCCGCCTCGCGCGCCGGTCGGGCCGAGCACCCGGATGTTGGGCAGGGTGGAAAGTTTTTCGTAGGCCAGGCGGGCGAGGTCGCCGTCGTGTTTTTCGATGGCGACGCGGTCGAGCGAGTCGAGGTAGTCGCAGGCGACGCCGAGGCCGATGGCGTCCGCGACGTTGGGCGTGCCGGCCTCGAAGCGCTCGGGGGCGGGCTTCCAGGTGGCGCCGGCGTAGGTGACGTTCACGACCATGCCGCCGCCGGTCTCGTCGGGGGCGAGCGTGTCCAGCAGCGCCCGGCGGCCGTAGAGCACGCCGATGCCGGTGGGGCCGGCCATCTTGTGGCCGGAGAAGGCGAGGAAGTCGCAGCCGATCGCCTGCACGTCGAGCGGCTGGTGGCCGATGGACTGGGCGGCGTCGATCACGGTGACGGCGCCGACGGCGCGGGCCCGGCGGCAGAGCTCGGCCGCGGGATTGATCGTGCCGAGCGTGTTGGAAATGTGCGTGAAGGCGAAGAGCTTCACCTGCGGCGTGAGCAGCGTGTCGAGTGCGGCGAGGTCGAGCCCGCCCTCGGCGTTGGTGCCGACAATGGGCACATACTTGAGCGTGGCGCCGCTGGCCTTGGCGGCCTGCTGCCACGGCACGAGGTTGGAGTGGTGCTCCATCTCGGTGGTGAGGACGACGTCACCGGGCCTGAGGTGGGCATGCGCCCAGCTGCGGGCGACGACGTTGATGCTCTCGGTGGTGCCGCGCGTGAAGATGATCTCGGCCGGGTCGGCGGCGTTGATGAATTTCGCGACGCGCGTCCGCGCGCCCTCATAGGCGTCGGTCGCGCGCATGGACAGCGCGTGGAGGCCGCGGTGGACGTTGCTGTTGTCGCGCTCGTAATATTTCACCAGCGCATCGATCACGGCGCGCGGTTTCTGGGTGGTGGCACCGTTGTCGAGGTAGACAAGCGGGTGCCCGTTCACCTGCTGGTGCAGGATGGGGAAGTCAGCGCGGATGTCGTTCCAAGTCGGCATGGCGTGGCGCTTAGTCGTTGTGACTCTCGGTCGTGACCGTGGTGGGGTCGCTTTTGAGCGCGTTGAGCGCGGCGTGCCAGCCGAGGGTGGCGCACTTGATGCGGGCGGGGAAGGTGTGCACGCCGGCGAAGGCGGCGATGTCGCTGATTTCGTCGGGCTCCTTGCCGGTGGTGACGATCTCGTGGAATTTATCGTAGAGCGCCTGGGCCTCGGCGGCGGTCTTGCCCTTGAGCTGGGTGGTCATGAGCGACGCGCTGGCCTGCGAGATCGCGCAGCCGGAGCCGTCGAAGGAGAGGTCCTTGATGCGGTCGCCGTCGAGCTGGAGGTAGACGCTGCACTGGTCGCCGCAGGACGGGTTGTCACCGTGCGCCACGCGGTTGGCGGTGGGCAGCTTGCCGCGGTTGCGGGGGCGGCGGTTGTGATCGAGGATCACCTGCTGGTAGAGTTCGGTGAGGTCGGCGGACATGGCTAAAAGCCATATTGGTTATCGCTTATGGCCGATTGGCAACTGCGACCTGCGGCATGCCGGCGAGGCGGCCCACGGAACACACGGAGGACACGGAAGCGGAACCCAGCAGCCGGAGGTTGCCCGCGAATGACGCGAATGGGCGCGAATTCGGATCAGAGTCAGAGGGTTGGCCACAAAAAGGCACAAGGTGCCTGCTGCTTCGAATCGAATCTTCCGCGCGCCTATAGGCGCGATGGCGACTCTGTCGCAGCCCCGGAAGCTTGGGCCTTTTTGTGGCAAACTTCCGGCCCGGACTGAATTTGCGCCCATTCGCGTCATTCGCGGGCAACGGCTTGGGCTTCGTGTTCTTCGTGCGCTTCGTGGTTAAAAACAGGGCTCCGTAAAGACGTTGCCTGCCGGGGTGGGGGGGCGTATCGCGCTTTCGTGTCACTTGCCCGCTTTCTTGGCCAGGACTTGGTGATGGCGTTGGGGAAACTCGACGCCGGACGAGTGCTGGGCCCGTGGCGGGGGGCGCGGCCGGCGGATCTGCGGCGAAAGATGCGGTTTGCGCCCGTGCTCTACGACGAGGACCACGCGCATGGCCACGCGGAACTCTGCCTGCTGCTCGAGGGGCGCTGTCGGTTCAGTTTTGAGCACGTGGGTTGCGTGCTGCAGGCGGGTGACTTGGTGGTGCTGCCGGCGGGGCTGCCGCATGCGGAGGCGTATTTGCGCCCGGGCGAGGGCTACCGGCTGGCGTGGTGGAGCCTCAACGAAGCCGAGCCGCGGCTGCATGTGACGCGCTATGCCCGGCGCGGCGGCTTTGCGATGGAGCACCTGATGAACCTGGCGCTGCTGCCGGCGGATGCGCGGGAAAAACTCGCGCGGCTGCGCGCACTGGCCGGGTCGGCGCGCCGGCCGGACGCGGACGCCCTGCGCGAGGCGATGCTCTCGGTGACGCTGGCGTTGTATCGGCGCGTGCTGGACGGCGGGGAGGCGCAGCTGGACACGCGCGCACAGCTCGTGCGCCGCGCGACGGAATTCGTCCGCGCGAACACCGGCCGGGCGCTCGCGCTTGCGGACGTGGCGGACGCGGTGCATGTTTCGCCGAATTACCTGACGAGCCTGTTCCGGGCCGAGACGGGCACGCCGCTGGGGCGTTTCATTCTGGCGGAGCGGATCGCGCTGGCGCAGCGCCGGCTGCGTCAGCCGACGGCGACGGTGAAGGCGGTGGCGGCCGAGCTGGGCTTCGCGGATCCGTTCACGTTCAGCCGCGCGTTCAAGCGCGTGACGGGTCGTGCTCCCAAGGCGTGGGCAGCGGTGAATGCCCGGTAGAGCAGCGCCGAGAAAAGTAGCGCAGGCGTCTCCGCCTGCTCCGAAGAATGCAGGCGGGGACGCCTGCGCTACCTGGCTCAGCCCCAGCGGGCCTGCGGTGGGTCGAAGACGAAACCGTGGAAGAATTTCTGCCGCGCGGGGGAGAGGCGCTGGTTGTAGAATTCCTTCGGGTAGCCCCAGTGTTCCTGCGACGCGATCATCCAGGGATGCTCGTAGCAGTAGTAGAGCATCGTGCGCCCGCGGTCCGGGCCGGAGTAGGGCGCGGCGGTGTGCCAGATGGCGTTGTGGAAAAGGACCATCGTGCCGGCGGGGGCGCAGACCTGGTGCACACCCGGGAAGAAATCGCGGCGCTGCCGGTCGGCCTCGGTGGGCGCGAGGCGGCTCTTGTGGCTGCCGGGCACGACGGCGAGGTTGCCCTGCCACGGCGCGGTCATGTCGGAAAGATAGTAGCCGACCTTGAGCTGGAGCAGCGGGATGGGAACGCCGAGGTTGCGGAAGCCGTCGTCGTGGCCGTCGATGTGCCACTCGCCCTGGCGGTTCATGAAGTCCTTGCCCTGCTCGACGATCACGTCGGAGGCGCAGTGATGCGGCATCTTGCTGAGCAACCCGTGCACGTACGGCAGGATCGCGGGCCAATCGAGCAGCTCGAGGAAGAGCGGGTCGTCGTCGAGGATGTAGAAGATCCGCGTGCTCTGGTCGCTCTTGGTTTGGGTGAAGCCGGTCTGCTTCTGGTTGGTGCGGATCTGCTCGCGGCGCCGGGCGACGGCGCGGTGGGTGGCGTCGACCAGGCGGGCGACGTGGTCCGCGGAGAGGAAATTCTCGCGGACGATGAAGCCGTCGGTCTCGAAGGCGAAGCGCTCGGCGTCGGTGAGAGGAGCGACGGCAGGGGAAGGACTTTCAGCCATGGGGAAGAGGAAACTGACGCGGATAAATGGCCTAAAAATTCCGGATAGAAAGCGGATTGTGGCCGAACAATCATCGGCGGATGGATGCCCACGGAACACACGGAAGACACGGAAGCAGTCGGATTGGCCAGGCGCGGTTCTGTGTCTTCCGTGTGCTCTGTGGGCACAATTCCAGGGCAATCTGTAAGATTCGACATGGCTTCGTAAACGTGGCCATTCCCGGGCTGCTGGCGTTGTGCTACACTTTGGCACCATGAGCACCTCCACCCTTGCGCCCGCTGCTTCGAAACTGGCCCTGCTCGGCGGCACGCCGGTCGGAAAGGTCACGTATCCCAAGTTTCCCACCTTCACCGAGAAAGCCATCGGACGCGCGGCCGACATGCTGCGCCAGGGCAAACTCTTCGGGCTCGGCCGCAAGCACGTCCCCGAGCTCGGCGAGGCCGAGGGCGTCATCTCGAAATACCACGGCAACCGCCATGTGCTCGCCACCAGTTCCGGTCACGCGGCGCTGCAGTCGGCGCTCGCGGGTCTCGAGATCTGCTGCGGCGACGAAGTCATCACCACGCCCTACACTTGGGGCGCGTCGATTTCCTGCATCCTTCACCAGAACGCCATTCCGATCTTCGTCGACGTGGACCGCGACCAGGGCCTGCTCGACCCGGCACAGGTCGAGGCCGCGATCACGCCGCGCACCAAGGCGATCCTCGCCGTCCACCTTTTTGGCCAGCCGGCCAAGCTGAAAGAACTCCGCGCCATCGCGGACAAGCACAAGCTGATGCTCATTGAGGACGGCAGCCAGGCGCACGGCGCCGAGATCGGCGGCGTTCGCGTCGGCACGGTCGGTGACGCCGCGGGTTTCTCCTGCATGGGCGGCAAGGTTTTGGCCACGACCGAGGCCGGTTACATGGTCACGCCCCACGAGCGCGTTTACTGGAAGGGCGCGATGATCGGCCAGCACATGGGCCGCTCAACGGACGAGGGCATGCCGGATGACCTGAAGCCGTATCTCGACTCGCTCGTCTACACGTATCGCGTCGCGCCATTCAACGCCGTGCTGCTCACCGAGCAGTTCGCGAAACTCGACTCCGAGCTGTTCGAGCGCCGCCGCCACGCCGATCTGCTGCGCGGGCATCTCAAGGGCGCGAAGTTCTTGAAATTGCCGACCTACGCGCCGGGCACGAAGCCGTCGTATCACCTGATGTCGTTCACCTTCGACTCCGACGCGGCCGGGATTTCCCGCGACACGTTTGCCGCCGCCGTGATGGCGGAGGGCCTGCGCATGGTGGGCTACGTGCCGTCGGTCATCTCCGACTGGCCGCGTCTGCACTGGCAGGGTTACCGCGGTCCGCGCGTGAACTGGCTGTCGGCGCTGGAGGCCGCGAAGGTCGATTACCGCAACCAACCGCTGCCGAACGCGCGCTGGCGCGTCGACCACGCGCTCGAGACGGGCTTTGACATGGTCGCGCCGAACGAGCCAATGATTGCGCGCATGGCCGAGATCATCCTCAAGGTGGAAGCGAACGTGGACGCCCTTCGCGACCACGAACGCACGGCGGGTCCCGCCGCGAAGGCCGTTCGCAAATAAATGAAGGTTGGATTCGCCCAGGCTGACATCACCCCGCGCCTGGGCGTCCAACTGTGCGGCTACGGGCCGTATCGCAACCGCGCGGCCCAGGCGATCCTCGCGCCGCTCGCCGCGCGGGCGATGGCGCTGACGGACGGACGCCGCCGGGCGATCCTCGTCAACCTCGAGCTTTGCGGCACGCCGCATGACCAGGCCGCGCGCATCCGCGCCGCCGTCGCAGCGCGCACGGGTTGCCCGCCCGAGCAGGTTTTTGTCACGGCCACGCACACGCACAGCGGGCCGTCGCTCGGCGGCATGATTGGCTGGGGCGTGGCGGACCCGATGTATGTGGAGACCCTGCCTGCCCGCGTGGCGGATGCGGCGGAACGCGCCTGCAAGGCGCAGCGGACCGTGGAATGGCGTTATGCTGAGGTGCCGTGCGAGGGCATTGCGATCAACCGCGAGACGGATGAAGGCGGCTGGAGCCCGAAGCAGCCGACGCTGGCGGAGCGGTTGAGTCCGCGGTGGCGCCCGGCGCGTCCGCAGGACACGGACCCGACGCTGCGCGTGCTGGCGGCGTTTGCCGGGGACAAGCTGCTCGGCGTGCTGCATCATTTTGGTTGCCACGCGGTCGTGGGCAGCGAGCAGACCTTCGACGTGCACGGGGATTTCGTCGGCCTGGCGTCGGCGAAGGTAGAGCGGGCGTTTCCTGGTGCGACGGCAATTTTCCTGCCGGGTGCGATGGGCGACATCAACCCGCCGATCTGTCATCGCGGGAAGGCCGACACGCATCGCGCACTGCGGGTGCTCGCGCGGAAGTATGCCGCGGTGGTCGGGCGGGGCGTGAAAGCGGCGCAACCGATCGCGGCGGACGAATTTCAGAGCGTGCGGCGTGACGTGAGATTTTCACGCAAGCCGTGGACCGCGTCGTTCCTGCGCCAGCGGATCAAGCAGTTCGAGGCGGTGTTTTCGGCGGCAGGAGTGACGGACCGCACGACGCTGGGTCGGCCGCCGCTGAATACGCACGGGCAGGAAATGGTGCGGCTCCAGTCGAGCCGGCAGATCCTGGCGCAGTTCCGCGGCTCAGTTGGCCCCAATGCGCCGGTGAACGTGCAGGGCCTGCGGATCGGACCGGTGGCGTTGCTCGGCGTCGGGCTGGAGGTTTTTCACAGCCTGCAGGCGTCGATCCTCGAGGGCAGTCCGCATTCGCACACGTGGGTCGTGAGCCTCGCAGGCGGGCAGGGCTACGCGCCGGATGCGCGGGCTTGCGCGAAGCAGGGCTACACGGACGACCTGGTGCCGGCGATCGTGGGCGAACTGCCGTTCGCGAAAATCTACGCCGAGGTCCCACACGAGCTGATCAAGCTGTCGTGGGAGTTGGCGGATTGAAGGCGGTTTTTGCTGGAACCGACCGTTGATCAGTCGAACGAGACTGCCTTCCCGCTGGCGGACGATGCGTAGATCGCGTCGGCGAGGCGGGCGAAGAGGAGGGCGTCTTGCAGGGAAGTCTGCGGCTTCCGCTTTTGCAGGATGGCTTCGACGAAGTCGGCGGCGACGCCGTCGTGCTCGGACGTCAACGCGGACTCGTCGCCTTCCCAGATCACGCGGGTGCGCGTGCCTTTTTCGGCGTCGGGCTCGGTGAGCACGACGTTGGCGGACTTGGCCTTGAGCATCTGCAGCGTGAGCGTGCCGCGCTCGCCGGTGATCTGCCAGCGGTTGTCCGGCGGCAGCGTGGAAAACTCGGCGCGCTCGTAGACCAGCACGCAGCCCTCGGCAAACGTGACGAGGGCCGTGACATGGGTTTCACCGTCGGAGCCGGGCGCAGCGTAGGAAGCGTATTGCGGTGCGACGGTCCACGTGCGGGCGAGGGCGGACTGCGGGGTCAGCTTGAAGTCGAGCAGGCCGAGCAGGTAGTCGAGGTCGTAGCAGCCCCAGTTCACGAAGATGCCGCCGCCGTTGAGGTCCTTGCGCAGCCGCCACGCGGGCGGGTTCTTGAACGGCGGGCCGGCGGGGTTGACGCCGCGGCAGGTGATCGTGCGCAGCGGCCCGAGCGCGCCCGTGCGCAGGAAATCGCGTGCGGCGCGGGCGGAGGCGAAGTGCTGGTAACGCGAGGAGCAGACCGCACCGACAAGGTTGCCTTGCGCTGCGATCATCGTGCGCACCTCGGCGGCATTCATCGCGACGGGCTTCTCGGTCAGGACGTGCTTGCCGTGCTGGAACGCCTCGAGCGCGAGGGCGGTGCGCAGATTGGCGGGGAGGGCGAGGATGGCGGCGTCGATCGACGGGTCGGCGAACAGCTCAGCGGCATTTGCGGTCCAGCGCGGGACGTTGAACTCGGCGGCGGTCTTCTGGGCGACGTCGGTGCGGACATCACAGACGGCGACGGCGCGGGCGGTGGAAAGCTTGGCGAGGGCGCGGAGGTGATACTGCGCGATGACGCCGCAGCCGATGATCGCGATGTCATGGGAGGGTTATGCTGAACTTTCTTTGAGACAACGTTTTGAACCCCGGCAAAGGTAGTAGAAAATACGATTGAATTAGGACGAAGAGACTTAAG
>CAIPAH010000024.1 GCA_903862955.1 uncultured Opitutia bacterium | reverse complement strand
CCCAGTTCACGACGTTCCAGAAGGCCGTGATGTAGTCCGGGCGGCGGTTCTGGTAGTTGAGATAGTAGGCGTGCTCCCAGACGTCGAGGCCGAGGACGGGTTTGCCCTCGATGCCGGCGACGGCCTTGCCCATCAGCGGGCTGTCCTGGTTGGCGGTCGAGCCGATCGCGAGCTTCTTGTCCGCGCCGACGTAGAGCCAGGCCCAGCCGGAGCCGAAGCGCGTGGCGCCGGCCTTGGCGAAGTCTTCCTTGAATTTGGCGAAGCCGCCGAGCTGCGCCTCAATCGCCGCCGCGAGGGCGCCCTTGGGCGCGCCACCCTTGCCGGGTCCCATGACGGTCCAGAAAAACGAGTGATTCGAGTGGCCGCCGGCATTGTTGCGCACGCCGCCGCGGATGGCCTCGGGGACCTTGCTCAAGTCGGCGATCAGCGCGTTGACGTCGAGCGCCGCGAGGGCGGGATGGTCCTTGAGGAGGTTGTTGGCGTTGGTGATGTAAGCCTGGTGGTGCTTGCCGTGATGGATTTCCATCGTCTTCGCATCGATGTGCGGCGCGAGGGCGTCAAAAGCGTAGGGCAGTTTCGGAAGTTCGTAAGCCATGATAGGAGTTGGGTTCGGGTTGAAGGGAAACTTGGACACGCTGTCCCGGGGCATGTTCGCCGTCAACTGCGGGAGCGATTTGATGACGCAGGAGGTAGGGCGCGTTATCCCTAACGCGCCGGGGTGGAACCGGCCGGCTTGGTTTCGCCGAGTTGACGCGGCGCGTTAGGGATAACGCGCCCTACCTCAGTCCTCGGCGCGCTTCAGTTTGAAGAACGCCTGCAGCAATTCGCGGCACTCCGACTCCAGAACGCCGCCGGCGGTGAGTTCGACATGGTGGTTCACGCGCGGGAGGTCGTTGAGGTTGGTGGCGCCGCCGAGGCAGCCCATCTTGGGGTCCGGGACGGCGTAGCAGACGCGTTTCAGGCGGGACATGAGCGTGGCGCCGGAGCACATGGGGCAGGGCTCCTTGGTGACGTAGAGCGTGGCACCCTCGAGCCGCCAGTTGCCCAACTTGGCGGCGGCCTGGGTGAGCGCGATCATCTCGGCGTGCGCGGTCGGGTCATGCGCGCCCTCGACGGTGTTGTGGGTGGCGGCGAGCACCTCGCCGTGCAACTCGATGACCGCGCCGATGGGCACCTCGTCCTGTCGCCAAGCGTCGATGGCCTGATTGTAGGCCAGGCTCATGAAGAAGGCGTCGTCGCGCACCAGCTGCGAAGGGAAGCGTTTCTCGAACGGGCAGGCGGGGGGCGGCGGGGAATCGGCCATGAGGTCGGTGGGACGGGGTTTTCCGAGGTAAAACCTTGCTTACGAGGGGTATTTCCGCCTTACAAGGGGCTTTTATTATCGCTGACCAACCTATGACGCAACCTCTGACCCACACCTCCCACCATGGCTGATAGCAATTCGATCGAAGTGGAGGGCAAGGTCGTCACCGTTTTGCCGGGCACGATGTTCAAGGTGCAGCTCTCGAACGGCCACGTGGTGCTCGCGCACATCTCGGGCAAGCTCCGCAAGAACTTCATCAAGATCGCCGCGGGCGACACCGTGAAGATGGAGATGAGCCCCTACGACTTGGAGAAGGCGCGCATCACTTTTCGCGTCAAGGAGCAGAACTCCACCTACCGTCCGCCGCCGCGCCGCCGCTTCTGAGCGCCGCCGGCTGCGCCGCGCCACTTCCACGCCATGCGGGTTGACCACAGCCAGGCTGCCCCGGCGTTTGCCAACGACATCGAGGCGTTCCTCGGTTTTCTCGGCCTCGAGCGCGGGCTCTCGAAGCACACGCTGTCGGCCTATCGCAGCGATCTCGACCAATGCGCGGCCTTTCTCGCAAAACGCGGGGTGAAGGACTGGCGCGGCGTCACGCGGGCGCAGGCCGGCGAGTGGGTGCATTCGCTCAACGGCCGCGTCTGCTCGCCCGCCAGCCAGGCCCGCAAGCTCACGGCGTTGCGTGGACTCGCCCGCTTTCTCGTCCGCGAAAAGCTCCGCGACGCCGATTTCACCGAGCTCCTCGCCAGCCCGAAGCTCACGCGCCGCATTCCCGGCACCCTCACGCCGGAGGAGGTCGCGCGGCTGCTCGCCGCGCCGACGGGCGGCGACGCCTCCGCGCTGCGCGACCGCGCGCTGCTGGAGCTGTTCTACTCGAGCGGCCTGCGCGTGTCGGAACTGGCGAGCCTCACCTTGCAGCAGGTGGACCTGGAGAACGGTTTCCTGCGCGTCTTCGGCAAGGGCTCGAAGGAGCGCGTCGTGCCCGTGGGCGGCAAGGCCGCCGATGCCGTCACCACCTACCTCGTGTCCGGCCGCCCCGCGCTCGTGAAGGCGCGCACGGGCAGCCAGTTGTTTCTCAATAATCGCGGCTCCTCGCTCTCGCGTGTCGGGCTGTGGATGATTGTGAAGAAATACGCCGCGCGTGCGGGCATCACGAAGAACGTGAAGCCCCACGGATTGCGTCACTCGTTTGCGACGCATCTATTGACGGGCGGCGCTGACCTGCGCGCGATCCAGGAAATGTTGGGCCATGCGAGCATTTCGACGACGCAGATCTACACCGCGGTCGAGACGCGCCGGCTGCTCGACCAGCACGCGAAGTTCCACCCGCGCAACCGCGCGTGACGCGCCCGTGAATGCGCCCCGCCCGCTGATTGGCAGAGTCCTGACCTGGGCGGGTTATGCCGGCACGCTGCTGCTGCCGCTGCTGCCGCTTTGCCATCGCTCGGCGATCTTCCCCCAGGATTGGACGAATCACCAATGGATGGTTGCCTACTACGGCGACTACTTCCGCCAGCACGGCACGCTGCCCGCGACGTTCAGCACCCCTGCGGCGGTCGGGACGGCGACGCCGGTGTTTTATGCGTGGCTGTTCTACCCGCTGCTGGGCGTGGTCGCAGCATGGACGGGAGCGGCCCTCGCCCTGCGGCTGGCGGTGGCGGCGGTGGTGGCGATCCAGTTCTTTGCGCTGTTGGCCGCAGGACGCCGGGTCTTCCAGCAGACCGGATTGGCCTACGTGGTCGCATCGTCCGTCGTTTGGGGAATCTACACGCTGACCAACCTGTATCACCGCGGGGCGCTGGCGGAGTATTTTGGCACGGGATTTTTCGTCACGGCTTTGGCGTTGGGAGTGCTGGCCCTCGGCGACACTTCCACCTCGGCCCGCTGGTTTCACGGCTGGCTGGCGGGGGTCTTTTTGCTGCTCGTCGCCGGCACGCATCCGCCGACCGCGGTGCTGGCGGCGGTGTTCATCGGGCTGCTTGCCGTCGTCGGTCTCGTGGTGCGCGGCCGGGCGTTGGGTGCGCTTTCACCTTCGGTTTGGCTGCGGTGCGCGGGCGCCGCGCTCGTGGGCGGCCTGATTCTGGCGCCGTGGATCTACGCCAACATGAGATTTGCCGGCCAACTGGCGGTGGCGGGGACCGTGAAGGATTTCATTTTCCGTCCGGAGAACTGCGATTCGGTCTTTGGACGATTCGCGCCGTTTCCCTTCGACGGTGCGACGCTGGTCTACGGGCCCGATGGCAGCAACACGGCCTACCTCGAGGCGCCGGTCAATGCCGTGCTGCTCGCGCTGCTGCTCTGGAACTTGATGCTGTTGCGCCGTTCGCGCTCGGAGTCGCGAGCCTCGACCGGCCCGGTGCCGGGTCTGGCCGTGGTATTTGTCGTGGCCGTCGTTTGGTTTGTTTTTCTCGCCGTACTCTCACTTTCGCCGGAAGTCGCCAGCTGCTTCCGCGCCTTGGCCCCGTATGTGCAGTATGCCTATCGGCTCGTCAGCCACTGCAATGCCGCGCTCTTGCTGGCGGTTTGGGCCTCCGGGGCTCTCGTGGCCCGCAGGTCGGCGTATCGGCGTTTCCAGCGAGAGACGAACTGGGTCGTTGCCGTGGCCTTGGCGGTCAGCCTTTTCGGTTTGGGTCTCAAGCTGCACCACGCGGAGGCCATGGCCCGGCCCGCGGGTGACCGGCCCGCCTCCACGGCGCGTCGGCTCGCGGAAACTGCCCACGACTACGACGTGCCGGGTTGGGTTCGGAAATTGAAACCCGAGGAAACGGAGAGCGCTAGGGTGGGGACATTCCCGGTCGGGCAGTCCGGCGCCGAATTGGGCCAACCCGGCTCCGTCATGCTCGAACTTGCCCGGCCAGCATGGGTGCGAACCAACGTGGTGGTTTTCCCGTGGCTGGAGTTGCAGGGCGACGGCAAGGCCATCTCCGCTGAGCAGGTCGCGCAAACGGACGGCTTCCTGGCGGTTCGTTTGCCAGCTGGGCGCCACGAGCTGCGGGTCGCTTGGCGTCCGGACCCGGTGTGGCAGGCTTTGCATCGCCTGTCCTGGCTGCTGTTCATCGCCGTGCTGACGGTGAGTGTTGTCTGGGCCGCCGCGCGGGGAGTTCAGCTCTTCACTTTGCTGAGAGAGCGCGCGGCGGAACCGACGCCGTAGAGTAGCAGCAGGGCGCCCACGGGCACGAGCACGACCCCGAGGCCGGGATCGCCGTCGTGGATGATCAGGCCGCCGAGCAGGAAACCGGCGGGCAGCAGGATCGAGCCCCAGATCAGCGACCGGGAAGCGCCGGACGAAAGTTCAAAGCCTTTCACCAGTCGCAAGGTGAGCCCCGCGGCGATGTTCACGAGGGCGAGCAGCGTGCCGTGCGCGTGCGCCAAGGTGAACATCAGCCGACGCATTTCGACGTCGACGTCGAGATACCAGCCAATCTTGAAGCCATGCAGCGTCTCGAGCACCACGCCGAGCGTCAGAAAAGTGAACAGGGACCACCAGCCAAAGCGAAGATGTCGATCGGAAGGATTCATGAGGGCGGGATGCGGGGATACGGGACGAAAATCAGCGAATCAGGGTGCGCCATGTTTGCCGCCGGCCGACGCCTCGTCAAACAGCTCCTGCCGGATCGCGGGCGCGGCCATGAGCGTGGCCGGGGCAACGTTACCGCACAGCTCAGGTGGCCAAGCCCGCCCGGGTGAGATGATACACCGCGAACGTCGCCAGCCAGTGCTCGCCTTCGTAGTGACCCGAGAACACGTGCCGCAGCCCGGCTTCCTCGTGAACGCGGATGGCGGCGTCGAGCGTCTCCCGGCGGCCATCGCCCGGCGGGAGCACCGAGCGCACGCCGCTCAGCGCCCAGGCGCGATTCAGGTTCAGGCCCGCCAGATGAATGAGCCGGCCATCCGTGGGATCGCTGACTTCCGCCGCGCGGCCCCAGTTACCGAGGTCGCCGGCGCGCAAACCGGGCATGAAGCCGTCGAGCCACGCGGAGAATTTCCCCGCCGGCAGCACGCGCCGCATCGCATCGGCCACGTTGAGGCCCGCGGAGAAAAAGTCTTCGCCCGACGGCTCGTAGCTGCTCGGGTAATTGCGGTCTTCGAGGTAAAACGAGCGTACCCGCGATACGATGAGCTGCTCCAACTCCTCATTCCCGACCACCCGCGCGTAGTCCAGGATCTGCCCGAGCGCGAAGGCTGTATCGGGGTGCACGCCGGTGCGGACCGGATAGCGGAGGCGGGGAAGAAAATCCCGCATGAGCGCCACGAGGCGTCGCTCGAGGGGTTCCAGGTTTTTCGACCAGACGCGCGCCTCCGCGTCGGGCCACGCTTTCAGCTCGGCCGCCAGGCGCAACGCCCACGCCCAGCCATACATCCGCTCGAAGCCGCGGTTATCCTTGGGCTCAAAATAGGCCGCCTCGGTGGCGAGGTTGGCCGCGGTCAGGTGGGCCGCCAGCCGGGCGCGGATCGTCGCGGCCTCCGGCAATCCCGCGCAAACCCGCAGCAGGCGCACCAGCAGCCAGTGACCGTGCACCGCCGAATGCCAGTCGAAGCAACCGTAGAATGCCGGATGCATGGCCGCCGGGCTCATGATGTCGGCCGGTCCCCGCAGCACCTCGGCGGGCTTGTTCGGGTATTCGCGATCGATGCCCTTCAAAGCGAGCTGCGCGAAGGCCGAGGCGCGGGTCGAGTCGAGGGGGGAGGACATGGAGTCACCAGAGCGAAAAATGTCCCGGGCGTCCAGCATCGGTCCAGAGGTGGTCACGCAAAGCCGCTAAGACGCCAAGACTGAAGCCCTCGCGGCTTTGCGTGACACACTCAGGCAGGCTTATACAGCGCAGCGAGTTTGCGGATCGTGGTGAGGTTGCGCATCGACGAGGACGGCAGCTTGAGCGCGCGCATCGCGGGCGACGCCCACACCTTCGACTCGTTGGATTTTGTCCGGCAGAGCCAGTAATATTCCCGGCCTTCCACGCAGAAATCGTCGATCTCGGTCCGGCATGCCACCAAGCCCCGCGCCTGTGCCGGGCTGAGCGCGTCGGCGACGAAACCGGCATAGATCGTGTGGTCCGGATGCGCGAGGTCTGCCGCGGCAAAGGGCTTGAACGCGGCGACCGCCGCGACTTCGGCGCGGGTGCGGAGAAACGTGTCCACCCCGTAGCCCAGCGACTTCGCGAGGTGCCGCTGGATCAGGTCCGTCAGCTTGCGGGGATCCGCCGACTTGCTGGAAAAGATCACGTTCCCGCTCGCGATGAAGGTCGTCACATCGGCGAAGGGCAGCTCCTCGAAATGCCCGCGCAGCCGGTCCATCGTGACACGCCGGTTGCCCAGGTTCATGCCGCGGAGGAAGGCGATGTAGTGTGGCATCGCGGACAGTTTGGCCGCCGGGGGAATGGGGACGACGAAAAATTTGGGGACGCGGTCGGGCGCGGTGCGCCAGTTGCGAAACGGAAATTCGTCCACTCATTCACCCCATCATGGTCACTTTGCTTTCCGCTCCGCCGGTCGACGAGGCGTTGATCGACGCGTATTCCTCCGCTGTTTCTGGCGCCGTGGCGGCGGCGCACCCGGCGGTCGTCCACATCGAGGTTCAAGGCGACAACGCTCCCTCCTCCGCCAAGGCTATGGAGGGCAGGCCCGGCGGCTCCGGCTCGGGATTCTTCATTTCACCCGACGGTCTCCTGCTGACCAACAGCCACGTCGTCCACGGGGCGCGCGAGCTCAAGGTGTTCCTCGCCGATGGCCGCAAGCTCATGGCCGACCTCGTCGGCGACGATCCCGACACCGATCTCGCCGTGCTGCGCGTGAGCGCGGACGAGCTGTCGCACCTCGTGCTGGCGGACAGTGACGCCGTGCGGCCGGGCCAGATCGCCATCGCGATTGGTTCGCCGATGGGATTCCAGCAGACCGTCACCGCCGGCATCGTCAGCGGGCTCGGCCGCTCACTGCGGGGCGCGTCGGGCCGCCTGATCGACAACGTCATCCAGACCGATGCCGCGCTCAACCCGGGCAACTCCGGCGGGCCGCTCGTGAACACCCGCGGCGAGGTCATCGGCGTCAACACCGCCATCATCCGCCCCGCGCAGGGCATCTGTTTTGCCATCGCCAGCAACACCGCGCGCTGGGTCGTGGCGTGGTTGATCAAGGACGGCCGCATCCGCCGCAGCTTCATCGGCCTCGCCGGGCAGAACGTCCCGCTGATCCGCAAAGTCGCGCGCTATCACCACCTCAAGCAAGACACAGGCGTGCTCGTCGCTGGGCTCGAACCCAACAGCCCTGCCGCCCGCGCCGGCCTGGTGGAAGGCGACATCGTGCTCGCGCTGGACGACACGCCCACGCCCGCCGTCGACGCGCTGCACAAGCTCCTCACCGCCGACCGCATCGGCGAGCGCGCGATCGTCACCTTCCTGCGCGGCGTCGAGCTGCGCCGCCACGCCATCATCCCGCTGGAGATGCCGGTGCAGGTGAAGCCATAAGCGGTAAGCTTTAAGCTGTAAGCGGCACTGAGACCATCGGCGGACGCGAATAAAAAGAGCTGACAGCTGAACGCTGAGAGCTGACAGCTTCCCACCCATGTCCACACCCACCGACGCAAATTTCCAGGATTACAAGCGGGCAGAAAAGAAGGCGCTCGAACTGCTGGCGGCGATGAAGGCCGTGAGCCCGAAGAAAACGGACATCGAGCTGGCGCTGCTCGTGGCGATCTTCGAGTTGCACAAGGGCCTGATCCCGGCTGAGACGATCGGGGCGATCGTGCAAGGCCACCTCAAGACTTTGCTGCCGTTCTACGCGGCGAAAGCGCCGCCGCCTGCGGCCAACTGAGACGACCACCCGGTCTATTTCGACAGCGGGCGCGGGCCGGAAGGGTCCCCGACGACCTCGGGCGTGCCCACCTTCACGTGGCCCTCCGGCACGCGCTCGTTGATGACAACCTCGTGTTCGCGGTCGATCGGCCGGTCGAAATGCGGCGCGCCGGCGGCGAGCAGCTTCTGGTAGATTTCGTTGAGGTCGCGATGGTCCGGATCGTCGACGTGCATGGACGTCATCCACACCAGCTGGGGTTCGGCCTTGGGGTTGGGATCGTAGCGCCACGCCTTGACCTGGATGATGAGCATCTCCTGGTCGGCGCGCTGGCGCTTCATCTCTTCCCCGATCGAGAAGAAGATTTCCTTCAGGTGCCAGGGCGGCATGAGGCGGTCGCTGTTCGTCAGGTTGTTGAGGTCGGGCGCGGCCGCGTCGTCGGAATACGGATTCGGCAGCCACCCGCGGCCGTATTCCACGGTGATGACGATCTGCGGGACCTGGTTGGGCGCCACGGGATGGAAGCCATGGGCCTGCAGCTGGCGGTCGAGTTCCTTGGCGATGGCGATGGCGTTTACTTCCTTGATGAGCGAGCCCACGGACGGGTGGGGGCTGACCGACGCGAGGAGGTAGATATTCGCGTGCTTCGAGATGTCCTGCGCGTAGTTCAGGTCGTGCTTGCGCTTATGGAACTCGACCAGGTCGATGCCCGAGCGCACGCCGATGTCCAGCGGCGTGGTGCCGGATTGGGCCCGCGCGGAAACCGAGACTGAAAGCAGGGCGAGCAGCAGGAAGACGGGCAGGAGCTTTCTCACGACGTCCAATATATCCCGAGACATTTCAAGTGGGGAAGAATTTTCCCTGCGCGGCGGCGGTTCTCCACCTTGTGGGGCGGCTTGGCGGAGAGACCGCGGCGGCAGGTGAGTACGTGAAGGGGCCACGTGGGGAAAGACGTCTTGGAAGGGAGGTTCCGCTAGGTGATTTCTCGGTCCGAATAATCCGTGTCGCGCGTCTCGCGACTGGCGGCGAGCGCGAGAAGGGTCAGCAGTGCGGCGCCGCTGAGATACCACCCGACGGCCCGCAGGCCGAAGTTCGTGGCGAGCCACGTCGCGAAATACGGGGCCAGCGACGCGCCGAAGATGCCGGCGAGGTTGAACGTGATCGACGACCCCGTGTAGCGCACGGCGGTGGGGAAGAGTTCCGACAGCAGCGTGCCGAGGGGGCCGTAAGTGAGGCCCATCAACGCCAGCCCCACGATCATCGTGAGCACCACGCCGCCGAGCCCGGCACTGAACAACGGACCAAACGCCAGGCCGAACCCGACGATGCCCGCCGACACCAGCAGTAAAACCCGCCGCCGGCCGTAGCGGTCAGCCAGCTCGGCGGACAGCGGGATCATCAGGGCGAAGAAGACGACCCCGATCATTTGGATCACCAGGAAGCTTCCGCGGCTGTAGCCGAGGTGAGTCGTGCCCCAGCTCAGGGCGAAGACGGTCAGCAGGTAAAACAGCACGAATGTCGCGAGCGCGATGAACGTGCCCAGCACGAGCGCACCGGCGTGGCGGCGGCAGACGGCGAAAATCGGCACGGCCACGCGCCCGGACAGCGCGGAAAACACCGGCGTTTCCGTGATCTTCAGCCGCACGTAGAGCCCGAAGAACACCAGCACGCTGCTGGCGAGGAACGGAATCCTCCAGCCGAAGCTGAGGAACTGCGCGTCGGTCAACGTGCTTGAGAGCAGCAGGAAAATTCCGCCCGACGCCATGAAGCCCAACGGCGCGCCGAGTTGCGGAAACATCCCGTAGCGCGCGCGCCGGCCGGCGGGGGCGTTTTCCGTCGCGAGCAGCACCGCGCCGCCCCATTCGCCACCCAACCCGAGTCCCTGTCCCAGTCGACAGAGCGCGAGCAGCACCGGCGCCAGTGTGCCGATCGAGGCGTAAGTGGGGAGCAATCCGATCGCGACCGTCGACAGGCCCATCGTCAGGAGCGCCGCGACGAGCGTGGCCTTCCGGCCGACGCGATCGCCGAAATGGCCGAACACCAGCGAGCCGACGGGACGCGCGAAGAAGGCCAGCGAGAAGGTTGCGAGCGACTGCAGCGTCGCCGCGGTGGGATCGGACGAGGGGAAGAACTGCTTGGGGAAAACCAGCACCGCCGCCGTGGCGAAGATGTAGAAATCGAAAAACTCGATCGTCGTGCCCGCCAGGCTGGCCAGCAGGACGCGCCGCGGGGAATTGGCGGCCGGGGCGGCGTCAGGGTGGGGCGAACTCATGCGGCGTAGCGGGGGTGGGCGAGGTGGGCCCGTTATGCCGGGAGGGCCCTTCGCGTCAACGCCCGCCCGTTGGCGCCGCATTCCCATCATGAAGCTCAGCTCCCCCGCAACGCTTCCATCGGCGACACGCCGGCGGCCCGCCGCGAGGGCAGCAGGCAGGCGAGCAGAGTGACCAGGGCGAGCACGGCGGCCGTGCCGCCCAGCACGAGGGGATTCGCGGGCGCCACGCCGAACAGGAGTCCCGTCATCGCGCGTCCGGTCAGCCAGGCTCCCAGCAAGCCGAAGGGCAGGCCGAACGCGAGCAGCCGGCCGCCGAGGCCGAGGAATTGCCAAAGGATCTGCTCCGGCTGCGCGCCGAGCGCCATGCGCACGCCGATCTCCCGCTGGCGCTGGACGACGCTGTAGGCCAGCACGCCGTAAATTCCGACGGCGGCCAGCACCAGCGCCACGCTGGCGAAGATGCCGGCGAGCAGGAACGGGATGCGCCGGATCGCGAGGCTGTCGTCCACCCGCGCCGTCATCGTCTTGAGGTCGTTCAGCGGCAATTCCGGGTCCAGCCGCAGGACGGCGGCGCGGAGCGCCGAGCCCACGCTCTCCGGGGCTTGCACCGCCAGCATGAAGGAGCCGCCCGGATAAAACTGATAGGGAAAATAGACGGCGCCGTTGGCGGTCGTGTCGGTGAGCTCGTTTTGCTTCACGGTGCCCACGACGCCCACGATGGTGAAATATTTCTCCTTGGCCTGGTCGGGCGCGCCGTTGACCAGCCGGTGGCCCAGCGCGCCGCCCTGCGGCCAGTAGCGGTGGGCAACCTCCTCGTCGACCACGCACACCCGGTGCTCGGCCTTCGAGTCGTCGAGCGTCAGCAGCCGCCCCTCCCGCAGCGGGATGCCCATCGTGCCGAAATAATCGCCGGCAACGCCCGTGGTGTAGTGGGCCTGGATCGACTCGCCGGGAGCGGGCACGTGGCCCTCGATGGAGATGGCGTTGTTGTCGTTGTTGCCGGTGAAAGGCAGGTCGGTGATGACGCCGACCGAAGTCACGCCGGGCAACGCCCGCAGCTCGTCAAGCAGCTTGCCGACGAAAGCGAGCCGGTCCTTGGTTTCCTTGTAATTGGCGCGGGGCAGGGAAAGGGCCCCGGTGACGACCTGGGTTGGGCGAAACCCGGGGCTCACCGCGAGGATCTTCGTGAAACTCAGCCCGAGCAGGCCGGTGCCGGCAACCAGGACGAAGGCGAGGGCGATTTGCGTAATGATCAACGTGTGGCGAAGCCGGTGGACGTTGCGGGTGGTGGTGCCGCCGCGCGACTCGGCCGCGAGCGCGAGCGTGAGATCGTTGTGCAGCGTGTGCCAGACGACGGGGACGGCGAGCACCAGTCCGATGACGAGCGACGCGCCCAGCGCGACGAGGGCCGTCGTCGCGTCCAGCGCCAGCGGCCGCGCGAGCGGCAATTGGTCGCCGGCGAGCAAGGTGATGCCCTTCAATGCCGCGGCGCCGAGGCCGAAGCCGAGCACGCCGCCCGCGAGTGCGAGGAGGACCGTTTCGATCACGAGTCCGCGCGCCAGCTGGAACCAGCTCGCGCCGAGGGCCTGGCGGACGCTGAATTCCTTGGTGCGGCCGGTGGCGCGGACGAGAAGGAGATTGGCGAGATTGACCGCGCCGATCAGGAGCAGGAACAGCACGCCGGCCTGCAGGAGCAGCAGGATGGGCCGCAGTTCCGCGATGAATTCGGAGCGCAGGTCGGCGACGATGGTCTTGAAGCCCGCATCGAGCACGATCTTGCCGTAGGGGTCGGCCTTGAGGGTGCGTTCGTTCAAGGCGGCCACCTGCGCCGTGGCGGCTGCGATCGTGGAGCCGGGGCTCAGGCGCGCGATCATCTCCATGTTGTTGGAATGGCGCGACTCGGCCTTGCGGTCGTCGTCGCTGAAGGCCATCGGCAGCCAGAGGGCCGGCTTCTGCGAGAGGTAACGGAAATTCGCGGGCATCACGCCGACGACGGTGTAGGTCTTGGCGTCGATGCGGATCGTGCGCCCGATGACAGCTGGATCGGCGGCGTAGTGCTGGCGCCAGAGCCCGTCGCTGAGCAGCGCGACTTGGTACTTGCCGGTTTTGCCCTCGTCCTCGGTGAACGTCCGCCCGAGGGCGGCGCTGGCGCCGAGCAGCGGGAAAAACGACGGGGTGACAACGCTGGCCGTGACGCGCTCGGGCGAGCCGGCCTCGCCGATGATGACGCCGTTGGTGCGCACCGCCGCGGTCTCGGCGAAGGCCGCGATCTCCGCCTTGCGTTCGAGGTAGTGCGGCACGGAACAACCGGCGTGGGGAACGCCGGCCTTGGGATAGCTGTTGTAGCTGACAACGACGCGGTCGGGTTCGCGGAAGGGCAGGGGCTTGAGGAGGACGGCGTCGACGACGGCGAAGATGGCGACATTGGCGCCGAGGCAGAGGGCGAAGATCAGCAGCACGGTGGCCGTGAAGCTCTTCTCACGGGCGAGGCTGGCGACGGACTGGCGGGCATCACGCAGGAGCGGTTCGATGAGGGGCATCACAGGGAAAACCCGGCAGCGGGGAAATAGTTGCAGGCTTTTTTCATCGTGGGTGGGGCTCCGGGATTGCGCGGTGGAACGGGGCGGTCCAGGGTCGGCGCCGTAGCCCGCGTCTTCGCGGGCGGGGCAACTGCATCCACCGATCCGGTTGGAACGTAATGACGTGACGAAGCCCATGACCCCTGTCGCTGTCCAGTCTCGCACCGTGCTTATCACTGGCGGGACCGGGTATCTCGGCCGCGCGCTGGTGCCCTTGCTCGTGGCCCGCGGGCATCGCGTGCGGTTGCTCGTGCGGCCGGGTTCGGAGCGCAAGGTGCCGGCTGGAGCGGAAGCGGTGGCGGGCAATCCGCTCGAGGCGGCAAGCGTCGCGGCGGCGCTGAGTGGGGTGGACACGCTCGTGCATCTCGTGGGTGTGCCGAAACCGAGCCCGGCGAAGGTCCGGCAGTTTCGGGAGATCGACCTCGTCTCCATCCAGGCGTCGGTCACGGCGGCAGCGCGGGCCAAGCCCCGCCCGCATTTGGTTTACTTAAGCGTCGCGCAACCCGCGCCGGTGATGCGCGCGTATGTTGAAGTGCGGCAGCAGGGCGAACGGTTGATCGCGCAGAACGGGCTCAACGCGACCTGCCTGCGGCCGTGGTATGTGCTCGGCCCAGGGCACCGCTGGCCGATGCTGCTGCAGCCGGTTTACGCGATCCTGCGCTGGTTTCCGGCCACGCGCGCCGGCGCGGAGCGGCTGGGATTTGTGACGCTGGCGCAGATGACGCGGGCGTTGGTGCAGGCGGTGGAGCAGCCCGCGACCGGGGTCCGCGTGGTCGAGGTGCCGGAGATCCGCCGAGCGTGAGGTTGTGGCCCACGGAACACACGGAAGCCGGCCTTCAAGTCCAGTTCCGTGTCCTCCGTGTGTTCCGTGGGCCACAACCCGCGGGTTGACTGCGCCGCGCGGCATTACAGAAAAGGGCATGAAGCAAGCCCGCGCCGTACCCCCAGCGACCGCGTCCGCGCCGTCCCGGGTTTCCGGCTGGGAGTGGGTGGGATTCGTGGCGCTCGCCATGCTCGCGGCGTGGTTCCTCGCGGTGTCGTGGCGCAAGTGGCCGGATCCGTTGATTGATTTTGGCCGCGAACTCTATCTGCCGTGGCGGCTGGCGAACGGGGCGGTGCTGTATCGCGACGTGGACGATTTCTACGGGCCGCTCTCGCAGTATTTCAACGCGGGCCTCTTCCGGCTGTTCGGTCCCGGCCTGATGGTGCTGGTAACCGCGAATCTCGCGATCTACGCCGCCATCGTCGCGCTGATTTACCGGCTGTTTCGCCGGGGGTGGGGCGTGGGGGCGGCGTGGGTGGCGGCGGCGATCTTCATCGCGGTCTTCTCGTTTTCCCTGTCGGTGGGCATCGGCAACTACAACTACGCCACGCCCTATGCGCACGAGGTCACCCACGGGTTACTGGTCTGCCTGTTGCTCGTGGGGCTGCTGCCGGCGTGGGTCGAGGAAGCGACGCCGAGACGGAGCTTCGTGGTGGGCCTGCTTTTCGGGCTCAGCGCGGTGTTGAAGCCGGAAATCATGCTTGCGGCCGGACTCGCGACCGTGACCGCTTTCCTGGTGCAGCGCTGGCGGCGCCGGCCGCTGCGGCTGGTCGCGCTGGCGGCGTGGCTCGTGGGTGCGGTGCTGCCGACGGCGGCGTTTGCGATCTATTTTTCGACTAAGGCGACAGGTGTCTCATCGCTGGCGCTGGCGTGCCGGGCATGGCTGAACGTGGCGACTTCGACGCGTTTTTCCGGCGATCCGGTGCAGACGGGCTTCCTCGGCTTCGACCACCCTTGGCTGCACTTGCTCACCCACGCGGGTGCCACGTTGCTCGTGCTGGGGCTGGTCGCGGTCATTGCCGTCGGGGCGCGGCTCGTGGACGGGGCGAAGACCTCGGGCACGCGCTGGCTCGTGCTCGGCGGGTGGATGGCCGGTTTGACCGCACTGGCTTGGTGGGTGGTGCCGTGGAACAGTGCGGGACGTTGCTTGCTGGGCTTCGCGCTGGTGTATGCGGGCGCGTGCATCTTTGCGTTGCGTCGTTCGGCAGGAACGGGCGTGAGTGGAACGGCGCCGGTCCTGCGACTCCTGCTCGCGGTGCTGGCGGCGGCGCTGATGCTGCGGATGCTGCTGAACGGGCGGATTCATCAGTTTGGCTTTTACCAAGCCGCGCTGGCGGCGCTGTTGGTGCCGGCCGTGCTGATCGGGGAATTGCCCACGCGGCTCGGCGTCGGGCGTTGGGGACGCATCGCCGCGGTGGCGGGCTGCCTGGCGTTAATCGCCCCGGGCGTGGCGATCCTCACGTGGTGGTCGGCGCAGCTGGGGTCGTTGAAGACGCAGCCGGTGGGCGAGGGGAATGATCGGTTTCTGGCCTTCGATCCTGCCGCCGATCCCACTGGGAAATTGGTCGGGCAGGCCAGCGCCTGGCTGCGTGTCGCGGCGGCGGGTCGGCCGCAAACGCTGCTCGTGCTGCCGGAGGGTGAGATGATCAACTATCTCGCGGGCCTGCCGAGCCCGGTGGCGCCGTTCTTTTTCTACTCCGCGGCGACGCGGGGTGGGCGCGAAGCGGAAATCGTCGGGCAGCTCGAGCGGAGTCCGCCGGACTGGATCGTCCTCGTGAGCCGCGATCTCCGCGAATACGGCGTGCAGCGCTACGGCGAGAGCCCGGAGCAGGGCGGCCAGATTTTGGACTGGGCGGGTGATCGCTATGAAGTTGCGGCGGCGTTCGGCGGTGACCCGCTGGATTACCGCCAGCGCGGATTGATGATTTTACGCCGCCGGCGGTGAGCGGGGCTCAACCTGGGCTGACCTGGGCGGCGAGCATCGTCCGGTAGGCGCTGCGGTAGGACCACGCGAGGTAGAGTTCCAACGCGAGGAATACGACGGCCATCGGCAGGCCGGTGTGTTCGAGAAAGGAATGGAACAGGATGCTGTTGAGGATGAACGGGGCGAACAGCGCCAGCGCGAGCGGCACGAAGCGGTTCACCACGAGGCACAGGCCCACGATCAGGAACAGCACGCCAAACATCGGCATGAAATAGCCGCTCTTCATCAGCGCGCCGATGAACATCATCGCCCCCTCCGCCAAAGGAGTCTTCGGCTGCGGCATGAAGTTGAAAAACATGTTGAGGCCAAACACGAGCAGCGGAAGCCCGAGCACGTAGCGGACGATGGTGGGGCCGAGACGGCGGACAGGTTTTTGCGGATGCGGTGGCAGGATCGTTTCCATGGGGTGGGGATTCAGGTTTTTGGCAGGAGCGGAGTGAAGGTCGAAGGCGGCCAAGCCCACGACGCGTTGAGTTTTCGGATGTCGCAGGGGATTGCAACCGGCCAGCCGCTCGGGCGGTGGGCTCAGGACTGGATTTTTGCGAGGTAAGCCGTGAGCTGCTCGATGGTGCCGCCCCAGCCTTGGGTCATGCTGTCGTGCGCGGCGTCGAAGGTCTGGCGCTCCTCGTCGGTGGCGTTGATCGCGACCCAGCGGAGTGTGAGGGTGGTCTGGCCGTCCTTCTCGGCGAGGGTCGTGGTGGACAGTGTCTCGAGCGGCCAGCTCGCGCTCAGCGGGTGACGCGTCACGTCGCCTTGCGCGTCGGAGAACGACGCGATGACGACCAGTTTCTCCGGCGGCACGATCTCCCGGAAGATCCACTTGCCCCACATTGCGTGGCCGTCGGGGGATTTCATGCCGTAGAGGAAGGTGCCGCCCGGCTTGAAGTCGAAGGCACCCACGGTGAGGCTGAAGCCCTTCGGCCCGAACCATCGTTGCAGGTGCTCGGGCTTGGTCCACGCGTCCCAGACCAGCTGGCGCGGCGCCGCGAATTCCCGCACGAGGACAAATTCGCGCATTTGCATCGTTGGCAGGTGCTCGGAGAGGCGCTCGAGCGTCTGCTTGCCGCCCTCGACGGCGCCGAACTCCTTCGCCACGTAATCCCGCATCGCAGCGGTGGGGAAGACCATGCGGCCGGTCAGCCGCGTCTTGCCACCCTCCACTGTCTCGAACGTCCACGTGGCGGTAAACGACACGCCCGGGCGATCCGTGCGTCCGCCGCCGAGCAGGAACGTGATCCGCTCCTGTGGAACGATTTCCTTGAACGTGGCTTTGTTGGGGTAGTCGACGCCGTCGGGCCCGCGCATGACGTGCTCCCAGACGCCGCCGACGCGAAAATCGTGTTTCTTGGTCGTGTCGCTGAAGCCGCGCGGGCCCCACCATTTGACGACGTGCTGGGGATCGGTCCACGCCTGCCAGACGAGGGCGCGGGGCGCATCGAGGACGCGGGAGATGACGATTTCGCGGTCGGAAGTCGGGGAGGCGGAGGAGTTGGGTGTGCTCATGGGTTCAGGGTGGAAGGTGGGTGAAAGGCGTCTTTCGGAGATCCGGGATTCGTCGGCAACGAGGCCAGCGGCGGAATCAGCGGGACGTTTTCCCCGCTCGGCCGCGGCGTTTGCCCTTCTGGCGCGGGGCGTTCGCTTGAAGTTCCTGCAAGTAGTCCGCCAGGCGGTCGAGCCGTTCCTCCCAATGCCGGCGGTAACGCTCGAGCCAGTCCACGGCGTCCTTCATCGGCTCGGCCTTGAGCTGGCAGGGGCGGACCTGCCCCGCACGGCTGCGTGTGATCAGGCCACTGTGTTCCAGCACGCGCAGGTGCTTCGAAATCGCCGGCAGGCTCATATCGTGCGGCGCGGCCAGCTCCGTCACCGAGGTCTGCCCCGACGTCAGCCGCGCCAGGATCGCGCGCCGTGTGGGATCGGCGAGAGCGGAGAAGGTGAGGCTGAGCTGATCAATGACCATGGCGGCAAGAGCTGGAGTTACTTAACTAATCGGTTAAATACTAACCCAAGAGGGTCAAGCGGCTTTTTGCCCCGCTTCGCGGTGAGATTGCCAACCGTGGCAGCGCGGAGTACACTGAGCTTATGAAATCCGTCCTCGTTGCGGGGTTCTTCCTCGCGCTCGTTGCAACCACCCGCGCGGTCTACGAGGCCCCGGTCGCGCGCCCGGCTCCGGTTCCCACTGCGCCCGATCCCATCGCAGTGCTGGTGGGGCGCCTCGACCTGGCGCGCTACAAGGCGACGATCAAGGGACTCACGCAATTCGGCGACCGGCGGCAGGGTACGGATCGCAATCGCGCGGCACTCGACTGGATCGAGGCGCAGTTGAAGAGCTACGGCTACACCCACACCATCCGCCTCAACTACAATTTCTTCCCCACGGACCCGCGGAAGCCGAGCGGCCCACCGCTGGCCAATCTGCCGGATGCCGCGCAGGGCGGCGGCCGCTATCGCGGGCTGAAAGCGGTTACCGGCGTGAACACGGACCCGCTCCGCCAGCCCGACGAAAAGCTCCGCGCGCGCAACGCCGAACCCGCGGGGGTGGGGCCGCGCGAGGAAATTTACTGCACGAAGGTCGGCACGACGCACCCGGAGGAGATGTATATCGTCGGCGCGCACTTCGACGGGCACGGCTGGGGCGAGGCGGCGAACGACGACGGGTCCGGCACGGCGCTGGTGATGGAACTCGCGCGGGTCATGGCTTCGCCGGACGTGAAGACGGAACGCTCGATTCGCTTTGTGCTCTGGAACAACGAGGAGACCGGCCTCGACGGCGCGCGCGCCTACGTCGCGCAGCGGTTTGCGCTGCAGGGGAAGGAAGATCCGGCGGGGTCCGGGATTTATCCGGAGCCGCGATGGCTGGGCATGATCCAGCACGACATGATGCTGTTTGACCACGGCATGCCGCGGGCCGACGGCACGGTGGCCCCGGAGCAGCGGCCGGAGGCGGACGTGAACATCGAGTTCCAGTCGAAGGCGAAATTCGCCGCGGGCGCGCAGCAACTGGCGTGGGCGTTCGCCGATGCCAACGAGGCCTATGCCACCGACTACCCGGCGGCGGTGGGCCAGCACATGACGAACACGGACAGCACGCCGTTCATGGACCTGGTGCCAGCGATCAGCCTGCGCGAAAACGAGCGCGGCCGCGAAATCGGCGCCGGTTGGGATCCGCACTGGCACCAGCCGACGGACCGTTATTCGACATTTTCCGACAAGGATTTTCGCCTGGGGTTGAACGCCGCGCAGACGACACTCGGCGCGATTGCCCGGTTGAGCGGCGCGACGCTCGTCAAGTAAGCCGCCGCGTCGCGGCGCGCTTCGCTAGGGTTAGACCCCATTCCCGCTTTCGGCGGACTGGGTTATCGTCCGGACATGCCCCTTATTAACGTTGTCCTCACGCTCATCGTCGTCGGCGTCATTCTCTATCTCATCAACCGTTTCATCCCGATGCAGGGGACGATCAAGACGATCCTCAACTGGGTCGTGGTCATCGTGGTCATCATCTGGCTGCTCTACGGCTTCGGCATCATCAGCAGTGGCGGCAGTGTCCACATGCCCGTGGTAAAGTAAGAGTGCCGGCATGGAGGCCGGAGCAATGTCACGCAACCCGTGACATGTTTCCCCTCGCCGCGGAGACGATTTGCGCCGGGCGAGGGCAACGGCTCAGGGCGCAACGGCAGGGACGGGCTCGCGGGCTTTCTTGCCGGGGCGGAGAGCCAGGTTGTTGGTCATCACGTAGACGAACATCGCCGCCATCAGGAAGATGAAAGCGACCCAGAAAAACGGGGAGTGATGCATCCGCTTCCAATACGGGCCGTGCGGGGGATGCTCGGCGGCGTGCGCGCCGCCGTGTTGCTGGAATTTGGGATCGGCCATGGTGCAGGCACTGACCCCGGCGGTCGTGGAAGGTCTCCGGTTATTTTTGTCCCGACTTCCGACCGCTCATCCATCCCGGACTCGCCACCCATTGGGCAACCGGGTTTCGTGGCGCATACCCGCATGAAAACTCCTACCGCGCCCCGTTTGATTGTGATCCTTGTCGGCCTCGCCCTCGCTTCGTTGGCCGCTCGTGCCGAATCTGCCGCTCCGACCGCCCAACCGCTGTATGGTGAACATGGATTCGACGCCGCCGGCGCCGACCCGGCCACGAAACCGGGCGATGATTTCTTTCGCTACGTCAATGGCCGCTGGATTGATCAGACGGCGATCCCCGCCGACAAGGCGGCCTACAGCCTGCGCCTGGCCATGAGTGATCTCACCGAGCGCCGCTTGCACGAGATGATGGAGTCGAATGCCGCGAGCGCGGGCCACGAACCCGCCACGCTCGAGGGCAAGGTGGGTGCATTCTACAAATCGTTCATGGACGAGGCGCGCATCGCCTCGCTGGGCGTGTCCCCGCTCGCCGGACATCTCGCCGCGGTGCGCGCGGCAGACACGCACGACAAGCTCGCCGCGCTGATGGGCCGCAACAACGCGGATTTCGAGGGCTCTCTGTTCGCGGTAGGCATCGACGTGGACGTCAAGGACCCCAAGCGCTACGCGGTGTATGTCGGGCAGTCCGGGCTCGGGTTGCCGGACCGTGACTACTATCTGGAGGCATCGTTCGCCGCGAAGAAGGCCAAATACGAGGCGTACGTAGCCGAGTTGCTCCGGCAGCTGGGCTGGCCCGAGGCCGAGCAGCGCGCGAAGGACGTCGTGGCGTTCGAGACGGCGGTGGCGTCGGCCAGCTGGACGCGGACGCAGCAGCGCGATGCAGACGCGACTTACAACGCGATGAGCATCGCGGAGCTACAGGCACTGGCACCGGGCTTCGCGTGGCAGCCTTTCCTCGAAGCGGCCAACCTCGGCTCGCTGTCGCGCATCGTAGTGGGCGAGAAGTCCGCGTTCCCGAAACTCGCCGCGCTCTTCGCGCAGACGCCGGTGCCGACGCTGCAGGCGTGGCTGGCGTTCACCGTGGCCGACAACGCCGCGCCGTTTCTTTCTCCCTCGTTTGCGGGCGCCCAATTCGCGCTGCGCAAGCAGGCGTTGCTCGGGCAGCAGCAGGAAGCGGTGCGCTGGAAGCTCGCCGTGCACGCCGTCAGCGGCGGCGACTTTGGGGCGGGTGACCACTTTGACCGATTTGGCAACCTCGGTTGGGCGGTTGGCCAGATTTACACCGCGAAATACTTTCCGCCTGAGGCGAAGGCCAAGATCGAAGTGCTGGTCGACAACGTGAAGGCGGCGTACCGCGCGCGGCTGGAGCGACTCGATTGGATGAGCCCGGCAACCAAAGCCGAGGCGCTAAAGAAGCTCGAGAGCTACACCATCAAGGTCGGCTACCCGGATCACCCGCGCGATTACTCGCGCCTCGTGGTTCGTGACGACGATCTTGTGGGCAACGTGATTCGCGCGGCCTCGGCCGACTGGGCGTTCTACACCGGCCGGCTCAACGGGCCCGTGGACCGCTCGGACTGGGGGATGACGCCGCAGACGAACGACGCCTACAACGGCTCGCTGCGCGACATCGTCTTCCCGGCCGGCATTTTGCTGCCGCCGATGTTCGATCCCAATGCCGACGCGGCCTACAATTTCGGTGCGGCCGGCGGCGTGATCGGCCACGAACTCACGCACGGCTTCGACGACCAGGGTCGGAAATACGACACCGAGGGCAAGCTGCGCGACTGGTGGGCGCCGGAAGACGCGAAAAAATTCGAGGTGCAGGCCGCGAAGCTGGGCGCGCAATATTCCGCGTTCGAGCCGATCCCGGGCGTACACGTCAACGGCGGCCTCACGATGGGTGAGAACATCGCCGACCTGGGCGGGCTCACGCTCGCGCTCGAAGCCTACCGCAACTTCCTGCACGGCCAGCCGGCGCCGGTGGTGGACGGGCTGACGGGCGAGCAGCGGGTGTTCATCGGCTGGGCGCAGGTCTGGCGCGGCAAGGCCCGGGATGACTTCCTGCGCCGCCAGGTCGTGGGCGATCCGCATTCGCCGCGCATGTTCCGCGTCAACGGCGTCGTCCGGAACATCGACGCCTGGTATGACCTCTTCCACGTCCAGCCCGGCGACAAGCTCTACGTCGCGCCGGCCGACCGCGTGCGGATCTGGTGAAGCATTGCCCAGGCCCGCTTTCAGCCGAGTCGGGGAAAGTGGGTTGGGGCGCGTCGGCGTGGGAACGACTTTTCGCGAGTGGTCCTGCTGCTAGGCGAGCGGCGCGGCCGCCGGCGACCCCAGGAAGAATTCCTGCTGGGCGAGCGTTGTAAGCCTGCGGGTGGCGCCGGATCGCGGCAGATCCTGCTCCCATTGCGCGATTTGCCGGCCGAGTAGCTGACTGGCCTGTTGAATCAGGCACAGGGCGATATTGGCCACCGCCTCGGCCGGCATGTTCTCCGCGTAGGGTCGATAGGTGGCGCAGGTCACGTGGGGCCGCTGGCCGAGCTGGCGGATGAAGCGGGCTTCCCTCGAGTCGTGGGCCCAGACGGGTTGATAGCGGGTTTGCAGGAAGTCCGCGTAGTCCGCCCTGAGCTCACCGAGGCTGGCGAGGGCGACGTTGGCCAACCGCATCGCGGCCGGCGTGGAGGCAGGCGCCACCTGGCCCGCCTCAATGATGTGGCGTTTTCCGGATCGCGCGGCCTGCAGCATCTGGTCGGCGGTGCCGTCGGCCTTGGCGAGGAAGCGCTGGCAGAAGCGACCGGTCAGCTCGTGGATGGCCCTCGCCGTTTGATCGGACGGAAAGGCGCGGACGTTGCCGCGTGATTGGGGTCGGCCGGGGGTGGGCATACGGAGG
Organism: uncultured Opitutia bacterium; assembly: GCA_903862955.1. GTDB lineage: Bacteria > Verrucomicrobiota > Verrucomicrobiia > Opitutales > Opitutaceae > Opi-474. Next base: position 421,753 of record CAIPAH010000024.1, on the reverse strand, counting down.
ACATACGGAGCCCCGGGTCAGAGTAAGGCCGCGCAGGTGTAACATCGCCGTATCCGGGCGCGCGATCGCTGGACGAAATCGGGATGGACGGCGCTGCGGGTGACACGCACGCTGCGGGGCCATGAACGTTTTGAGCGGTTTTCACGGGGCGGTTTGGCTCGGGTGGCTGGCGGGTGTGCTGGCGGCTCAAACCGCCATGGCGATCCCGCCGATGGTCTCACACGTGAGCGACCCCGCTGGACTGCTGGCAACGGAGCGGCTGGGCGTGACGGACCTCGAGGCGAAGCTCGCGGACTACGAGGCGCGGACCGGCATCAGGATTCTGGTGCAGTTCCACGCGAAATCGCCGCCGGCGGACGAGGATCGCGTGCCCGGCGCCTACATGCGCGGCCTGTCCGGGCAACTCGGCACGCTGCAGCACGGCGTGCTCGTGGTCTATTTCGCCGACGATCCGGACTGGCGCATCTGGGTCGGCAACGACCTCGCCGCGCGCTTTGCCGGCAAGCCGGGCACGGTTGAGGAACTGACCGCGAGCAAGGCGATTCACGAGGTGAAGGAGGCGTTGTTTAGCGCCGCCCAGGCCAAGGCGGAGGCGACGTTTGGGGCGTTGCAGAAGGCGTCGGCGCCGGGTCAGCCGCCGGGCAAGGCGCATCATCTTGAGCTTTGGACCGACGCGCTCGTGGACGCGCTGATGGCTCGGCTGAAGGCGCGCTGAGACAGCGGTGGAGCGGGGTTTAACCCTGACTCGAAATATCGGGCGTAAAGCCCGACCTACGAGCAGAACTCATCCGCACACGATCTCGATTCCGTCTGGCGCCTGGATCTCGGAAACTATCCTGCCATCCGCCCCACGTTCATGGCGGACTTTCACCGGGCCGCGCGGGGTCGGATAAGCACCCTCGGCCCAGTCGAGCTCGCCGAGTTGCGGCGCGACGCGCAGGCGGCTGCAGCCGGGCGCGAGGGGCTGAAAGCCGAGCACATACTCGCTCAGCCACGCGGTCGGGCCGCTCGCCCAGCCGTGGCACAGGCTGTGGCGAAAACCCTCGTAGCAATACGCGCCGTAGTCGCCGTGGAGGTCCTTCTGTCCCGGTGCGGGCAGTTCGTCGATGCGGCTGGAGCCGTCCAGCCACTCGAGGTTGAAGTCCTCCCAAAACGTCGTCGCGCCCCGGTCGAGCATCGCGCCCCAGTAGGTGCGGATGAGCTCGAGCGCGGCGCCGATCTCGCCGGCGCGGCCCAGGGCGCAGAGCACGTAGTAGCCGTAGAACGTGGACACGCCCGACGCGCCGCCGGGCTTGAGGATCTGTGCGGCGACCTCGCGGGCGTTGCGCTGGCCGGAGAGAACCTGGAGCGCGGCGCCGGACTTGGAACCGTTGGCGTCGAGCACGACGGCCCGGGCGCGATCGGCGGCGGCGGCGATGGATCCAGCGTCGTCGCCGAGTTCGCGGAGGAGCCGCCCCCCGGCGTCGAGTGTGAGGACCAGCAACGCCTGCACGCCGGCGGTCACGCCGACCGGGTTGGTGGAGCTGGGCCAGTCGAGAAAGCGCCAGCCATCAAGTTTCTCGTGCCCGTCGTGCCCGACGAGCGAGGCGAGTTTGGCGAGGAGCGCGCGCAGATACGGGGCTTGTTGCCCGAGGTAGGCGCGGTCGCCGTGGTGCAACCACCACTGTTCCTGGATCAGCACCCACCACATCGAGTAGCTGCTGATGCCGTTCATCCATTGGTCCGCGGGCGTGCGGTCGCGGGTGAGGTCGAGGCTGCGGGGCACGGCGTCGATGCCGCCGAACACGGCGTTCACGGTGCTCGTCTCGGGATGCATGTCGCCGATCCAGACGAGCCGGTCGCGCTTGATGCCGTCCCAGAGGTATTCCTGCAGGTTGAGGTGCACCGTGTAGGCGCCCGTCTCCCAGATGCGGTTGAGCCGCTCGTCGCTGCAGCGGAACGCCCCGGGTTGCGGCAAGTCGCGGATGACCAGGACCGCGCGCACTTCCGCGAGCGTCACCGGCTGGGCGGGATCGAGCGCGTCGAGCCGAACGAAGCGGAAGCCGCTCGGGCCGACGCGGATCTTGCCCATCCACGGCAGGCCGGTGGTGAAGTCGCGCAGCGCGTGGTCGTTCTGTGCGCCCTTCACGCCCGACTCGCTCATCGCCTCGGAGGCGGACTCACCGAAACGCACGCGCAGCGGCGGAGCGGCCTTGTTCTCGCGGCCCGGGCAGAACAGCTCGACGTAGCCGTGCAGTTCGCAGCCGAAATCAATCAGCACGCCTGCCGGACCGTGGGCAGCCGAGGCGGTCAGCGTGCACGGCGGTACCGGTTCGCTGAGCCCGATCTGGCCCGAAGAGGGAGCGAGAAGCCGCTCCGCATGCGCGACGCCAGCGGGGCTCTGCCAGAGGATGCGTGTGGGCGGGACGAAGAACTCTGAAAGTGGTGAACGATGCACGTGCGCCGCTAGCTCGGGTGACAACGCGGTCAGGGCACGTGGCAGTGTCAAATTATCTGAGAGCCCTGAAACAGCCAACCCATGCGAGATCTTGTTATCCAAATTCATGATCGTTGAAGTGCTGCAGCTTGGGGTCTGTCGCTCTCGGCGCAAGGTCCCCGAGTTCGGGAGGAAGCGGGCGCTCTCCCGCGAACGGAAGCGGGTGGAGGACATGGCGGATGGCGGCAAATCGTGGATTGCGCGGTGCATCCACTTGCGACATTCGCGAGGGGAATGACCCCGTATACCCCGTTGCCCAGCGGGACAGTCGCACCTGGTGGGCCGACCCTCAGCGACGAGGAGTTGCTGCAAGCGGTCGTCAGTCGGGGTGAGAACGCCGCGAACAAGCAATCGGCCGGCGCCCTGCTATTGTTCACCGCGGTGCTGTTCGTTGGTCTCGGTGGCCTGCGTTGGGGCTGGCAAACGGTGATCTATCTCGCGGTGGCGGTGGCGCTCCACGAGCTGGGCCATGTCATCGCCATGCGGCTGTGCGGCTATAAAAATGTGAGGATGCTCTTCGTGCCCCTGTTCGGCGGCCTGGCCACCGGCGAGCCTCGCGAACTTGACGCCACGCGCAACGCCCTCGTGTCACTGGCCGGACCGGTATTTGGCCTGCTCACGACTTTGCTCGCGGCGGTGGCGGCGCTGTGGGTGCCACATCCCGCCTGGCTGATTCACTTTGCGTGGGTTTCCCTGGTTTTGAACGCCATCAACCTGCTTCCGCTCGTGCCGCTCGACGGCGGACAATTCGCGAACGACGCGCTTTTCTCGCGTCACCCGGTGCTGGAACTGATTTTTCGCGTGCTGGCGATCGTGGGGTTGGCGTGGCTGGCCTTCCGACTGCAGGCTTGGACGTTTGGGTTCCTTGCGGCGTTCATGTTTCTCATGACCGGGTTTACCTATCGCCGGGCGCGGTTGATTTGTGAGGCGCGGCGTGACCCGGCGTGGCAGAGCCGGTCGCTGGATTTGGAAACGATCGGCCGGCTGCGGGAAATGGTGACCCGCCTGTTTGCGAAGTTGGCGCCAAGCAAATATCAGAAGGCCCTGCCCGAGCACGTTCATGGCCTGTGGCTCGAAATCCGAAAGCGTTTTCCGGATCTAGGAGAGACCATCGCCTTGATGGTTGGCTATGTGGCCTGTCTAATTTCCGTGGCGGTCATCGCCGTATTTCTGGTCTATCTCAAGAGGCGGTTTGGAAGTTGATTGCCGCGCGCAACTCACCCCACCCACGCCCGGGCATTGTAGAACAGCTTCATCCACGGCGAGTCCTCGCCCCAGTCGGGAGGGTGCCAGCTCAAGGCTTGCGTGCGGAAAACGCGCTCGGGGTGAGGCATCAGGATCGTGACGCGGCCGGTGGTCGTCGTGAGCGCGGTCATGCCGAGAGGCGAGCCATTCGGGTTCAGCGGATACCTTTCGGTAGGCTGGTGCCTGTTATCTACGAAGCGCGCCGACACCAGGCCAGAGACGGAACATTTCTGGGCGGCATCGGGATTCGCGAACTCGGCGTAACCCTCGCCGTGGGCGGTGACGACGGGGATGACGCTGCCGTCCATGCCGGCGAAGAGGACGCTGGGGCTCTTCTCAATCTTCACCGACACGAGCCGCCCCTCGTAGCGCTCGGACTGGTTTTGGACGAAACGCGGCCAGAGGTCGGCGCCGGGGATGATCGACTTGAGGTTGCTCATCATCTGGCAGCCGTTGCACACGCCGAGCGCGAACGTGTCCACGCGCTGGAAGAATGCCGTGAACTCCGCGAGGGCGTTCGAATGAAACAGCACGCTTTTGGCCCAGCCTTCGCCGGCGCCGAGGACGTCACCGTAACTGAACCCGCCGCACGCGGCGAGGCCGCGGAAGTCCCGCAGCGAAACGCGGCCGCTGAGGAGGTCGGTCATGTGCACATCGACGGCCCTGAAGCCCGCGCGCATGAACGCCGCGGCCATCTCGACTTCGCCGTTGACGCCCTGCTCGCGCAGGATCGCGACCGAAGGCTTGGCCCGCATCGCCACGAACGGCACGGAGGTGACGAACGGATCCGCGGTCTTGGACTCGACCTGAGCGCTGCCGGGTCTCGGGTCAAAGGTGAGGAGCGGGGTGATGCCCGGGTCGCTGGCGTCGAGCTTCCACTGGTATTCCGACTCCGCGCAGGCGGGATTGTCGCGGAGCGCGGCGATCCGGCGGGTAACGTCAGACCAATAGGAACGGAGCGTGGAGAGGTTCTCGTCCAGGATCACCTGCCCGGCCTGGCGAATGCGCAGCGCGTAGGCGGAATTGAGTGAGCCGATGCGCGTGACGCACGCGGCGAGGCCGTGGCCGCGCAGCACGAGATTGACGTCATCGAGGTCGGACGCGCGGACTTGGAGCACGGCGCCAAGCTCCTCGCTGAAAAGAGCCGGGAAAACGTCGTGGCCCGTGGGAAGCTCGAGGTCCACGCCCACGTGGCCGGCGAAAGCCATTTCCGTGACGGTGGCCAGCAGACCGCCATCGGAGCGGTCGTGGTAGGCGAGGAGCATTTTCTGCCGGCCGAGCTGCTGGATGGCGTTCCAGAAATTCTTCAGGTCGACGGCGGAATCGACGTCAGGCGGCTCGGCGCCGGTCTGCGAGACGACCTGCGCGAGGATCGAACCTCCGAGCCGGTTCTTCCCGAGGCCGAGGTCGATCAGGAGGAGGATCGTGTTGCCCACGGAACACACTGAAGACACAGAAGCTGAGGCGGAAATACGCCCGGCGGATCCACTCGGCTTGGTTTCCGTGTGTTCCGTGGGCGACCCGCTCCGGTCGTATTGGAGCTGCGGCGTGAGCGAGAGGCGGATGTCGGCGACGGGGGCGAAGGCGGAGATGATGAGCGAGACGGGCGCGGTGACGCGGCGGTTTTCGCCAGTGGCGGCGTCCTGCCAGGCGGTGCTCATGCTCATCGAGTCCTTGCCGACGGGGATCGTGATGCCGAGCGCGGGACAGAGTTCCATGCCCACGGCTTTCACCGCGGCGTAGAGGTCGGCGCCGTCGCCGGGGATCGCGGGCGCAGCCATCCAGTTGGCGGAGAGATTGACGCGGCCGATGTCGCCGACCTGCGCGGCGGCGAGATTCGTGAGCGCCTCGCCCACCGCAAGCCGGGCGGAGGCCGCGGCGGAGTTGATCGCGACCGGGGTGCGCTCGCCCATGGCCATGGCTTCACCGGTGTAGACGTCGAAGGCGGCGGCGGTGACGGCGCAGTCGGCGACGGGCACCTGCCACGGGCCGACCATTTGGTCGCGGCAGATCAGGCCGCCGAGCGTGCGGTCGCCGATGGAAATGAGGAAAGTCTTGTCGGCGACGGTCGGGTGGGAGAGGACGCGGCGGACGGCGTCCGCCAGTGGCAAGTTGCCAAGTAACAAGGGTTGCAGCGGCCGGGAGAGCGTCGTGTCCGTGCGGTGCATCTTCGGCGGCTTGCCGAGGAGGACCTCGAGCGGGAGATCGATGGGCGTGGACTGGAAATGCGCGTCTTCCACGACGAGCTGCTTCTTCTCGGTCGCCTCGCCGACGACGGCGAACGGGCAGCGCTCGCGCTCGCAGAGTTGCTGGAACACGGCGAGGCGCGTGGCGGGGACGGCGAGGACGTAACGTTCCTGCGACTCGTTGCACCAGATCTCGAGTGGGCTCATGCCGGGCTCGGCGTTGGGGACGGCGCGCAGCTGGAAGCGTCCGCCGCGGCCGGCGTCGTTGACCAGCTCGGGCAGGGCGTTGGAAATACCGCCGGCGCCGACGTCGTGGATGAACGAAATCGGGTTCTCGTCGCCGAGTGCCCAGCAGCGATCGATGACCTCCTGGCAGCGGCGTTCCATCTCGGCGTTGTCGCGCTGGACGCTGGCAAAATCCAAATCCTCGTTGCCGGAGCCGCTGGCCATCGAGCTGGCCGCGCCGCCGCCGAGGCCGATCAGCATCGCGGGCCCGCCGAGGATGACGAGCTTGTCGCCCGGCTCGATGACGCCCTTTTTGACGTGATCCGGCCGGATGTTGCCGAGTCCGCCGGCGAGCATGATGGGCTTGTGGTAGCCGCGCAGCTCGGTGGCGGGGGGCGCGTGGCGAAAGGCGATGGGGGATGGGTCGGAACTAGAAGCATTCGGGATGGCTGGGTCTGCCTCTCGCCTCTTGCCGATCGCCCCGCGGCCTGCGGCCATTGGCACCTCCTGTTCGTAAGTTCTAAAGTAGCCCGCAATGTTGGGGCGGCCGAATTCGTTGTTGAAGGCGGCGCCGCCGAGCGGGCCCTCGATCATGATGTCGAGGGCGGAGACGATGCGGCCGGGCTTGCCGAAGTTTTTTTCCCACGGCTGGACGGCGCCGGGCAGGTGGAGATTGGAGACGGTGAAGCCGGTAAGGCCGGCCTTGGGCTTGGCGCCGCGACCGGTCGCGCCCTCGTCGCGGATTTCGCCGCCCGAGCCCGTGGCAGCACCAGGATAGGGCGAGATGGCGGTGGGATGGTTGTGCGTTTCGACCTTGCAGAGGATGTGGATGTCCTCGGCGTGGGCGGCGTATTCGTGGGACTTGGGGTCGGCGTAGAAACGGCCGCCGCGCGAGCCGGTGAAGACGGCGGAGTTGTCCTTGTAGGCCGAGAGGATGCCGTCGCTGTGCAGCAGGTAGGTGTTCCGGATCATCTGGAACAGCGACTTGGCCTGCGCGGCGCCGTCGAGGTCCCAGCTGGCGTTAAAAATCTTGTGGCGGCAGTGCTCGGAGTTGGCCTGCGCGAACATCATCAGCTCGATGTCATGCGGGTCGCGTCCGAGGGACGTGAACGCCTTGACCAGGTAGTCGATCTCATCATCGGCGAGCGCGAGGCCGAGCGTCCGGTTGGCGGCGACGAGCGCGGCGCGGCCCTGTGCGAGAAGCGGCACGGACGTCATCGGGCGCGGCTTTTCGTGACGGAACAGGACCTCGCACTTCTCGACTTGGTCGAAAACGACCTGCGTCATCCGGTCATGCAGCTTGGCGCGCAGGGCCGCCAGCTGGGCGGCGGACAGGACCATGAGCGGTTTGGCCAGTGCGGTGTGGTCGATCTCGACGTGGTAAACGACCACGCGCTCGATGCGCGCCACTGAGTCCAGGCCGCAGATGTGCGCGATGTCGGTGGCCTTGGAGGACCACGGTGAGATGGTGCCGGGGCGGGGGGCGACGACCTGCGTGAGCCCGGCGACGGGCGCGGCGGCGCGGCTGGGGCCGTAGGTGAGGAGCTGGTCGAGAACCGTGCTTTCGGCGGGCGTCAGATCGGCGGTGGTTTCAACGACATGGACGAACTCGGCGCTGAGGGCGCGGGCGGGCAGCTGGGCGGTGGTGAGATCCTGGAGGAGCTTGGCGAGGCGGAAAGGGGAGAGAGCCGGGGAGCCGCGGAGGATCAACATGGTTGAGGATAGGATGTTTTGGGACATCGCCAGCGCGGTCAAGAAGGCTGACGCCCGCGCGGCGCGGCGCGCCCAATGTTACGATTGGAAAAATCCGTTGACGATTTCCGGGACGTAGCCGAAATCTGGGGCTTGAGGACCAACGCCGACTTTCCGCCCGCCCAAAACCTCACCGGCGCAGCCGGGATGCACCCATGAGCGACCGGATCACGCACGAGTGCGGCATTGCGATGGTCCGGCTGCTGAAGCCGCTGGCCTACTACCAGGAGAAATACGGTTCGCCGCTGTGGGGCTTCACGAAGCTCTTCCTGCTGATGGAAAAGCAGCACAACCGCGGCCAGGACGGCGCGGGCGTGGCCTGCGTGAAGCTCGATGTGCCCGCCGGCGAGGCGTTCATGTTCCGCGAGCGCAGCGTGAAAACCAACCCGCTCGACAAGATCTTCAAGCTCCTGCTCGGCCAGTATAACGACAAGGTCGCCTCGGGCGTCATCCACCCGGAGTTCGCCGACACGGTGAAGAAGTCCTTCGACTTCGGCGGCGAGCTTTTCCTCGGCCACCTCCGCTACGGCACCAGCGGCGGCTACAATTTGTCGTCCTGCCACCCGTTCTTCCGCCGCAGCCCGTGGCCGACGCGCAATCTCGCGCTGTGCGGCAATTTCAACCTGACCAACACCGTCGAGCTGAATCATTCGCTGACGGACATGGGGCAGCATCCCATCTACGCGACCGACACGCAGGCGGTGCTGGAGAAGATCGGCTTCTTCCTCGATGAGGAACACGAGGAAATCTACCGGCACCTGCGGCAGAAGGGCATGGCGGGCGCGGCGATTTCGCGGCAGATCAGCGAGGACCTCGACCTGGCGCGCGTGCTCACGCGGGCGGCCAACAAGTGGGACGGCGGCTTCACCATCGCGGGGCTCATCGGCAATGGCGATGCCTTCGTGGCGCGCGATCCGTCGGGCATCCGGCCGTGCTTCTGGGTCCAGAACGACGAGTTCATCGCGTTTGCGTCGGAGCGGGCTCCGCTCATGACCGTGTTCGACCTCGCGGTGGAGCAGGTGAAGGAAGTCGACCCTGGGCACGTCGTCGTGATCAAGAAAAACGGCGCAGTCTCCTCCAAGCCGTTCACGGCGCCCCTGCCGCGCGCGTCGTGCTCGTTCGAGCGCATCTATTTTTCCCGGGGCAACGACCTCGACATCTACCGCGAGCGCCAGGCGCTGGGCGGCGGGCTGGCGGACCAGGTGATCAAGTCCATCGGCGGCGACTGGGCAAAGACAGTGTTCGGCTTCATCCCCAACACCGCCGAGGTGGCCTACTACGGTTTGATGTCGGCGCTGCGCACCAAGCGCCGCGACGAGGTGAAGGCGGCGATCCTCGCGGCGCAGGCGAAGGGCCAGCTGACCGAGACGCTGCTGGACGAGCTCATCCTGCGCAACTGGCCGCGGGGCGAGAAGGTCGTGAGCAAGGACATCAAGATCCGGACGTTCATCGGCCAGGAAACGATGCGCAACCAGCTCGCGAGCCATGTTTACGACATCACCTACGGGTCGGTGAACCCCGGCGACAACCTCGTCTGCGTGGACGACTCGATCGTCCGCGGCACGACGCTGCGCAAGTCCATCCTCCGCATTCTCGCCCGGCTCAACCCGCGGAAGATCGTCATCGTCTCGACCGCGCCGCAGGTGCGCTACCCCGATTGCTACGGGATCGACATGTCGGAGCTGGGCAAATTCATCGCGTTCGAGGCGGCGGTCGAGCTGCTGAAGGAACGCGGACAGGCCAGCCTGCTCGAGGAAATCTACACGCTCTGCCGGCGGGAGATTTTGACCAACGGCGCGGTCAACCACGTGCGGAAGATCTACGAGCCCTTCACGCCCGAGCAGATCTCGCGCAAGATCGTGGAGCGCGTGCGGCCGAAGGGCATCGAGTGGCAGGGCGAGATCGAGATCATCTTCCAGACCATCGAGCACCTGCATGCGGCGGTGCCGGGGCACACGGGCGACTGGTATTTCACCGGCAAGTATCCCACGCCCGGCGGCTACCGCGTGGTGAACCAGGCCTACGTGAACTACTACGAGAAGAGCGAAGGCCGGAGCTACTGAGATTTCCGAATTTCGATTTCCGAATTTCGATTTCGGAGGGTGCGGAGCAGGAGGACGGTGAGGGTGAAATAGAGTCCCCAGCTGGACGCTTCCTTCACGAGGAGGAGGGGTTTCCAGAACAGGCCGTTGGGCCACATGAGGCCGAAAATGAGCACGAGGGCGGCGACGCCCCAGCCGCGTCCGGACGCGCGCGAGGAGGCCAGAGAGCAGAGCAGGGGCACGCACAGCAGGAGGAAGAGCAGGCGGTAGTCGAAGCTCACGCTGAACAGGAAGGTGGTCACGTAGACCGCCGCGCCCGCGCGGAATCCGTCAAGTTCGGTGGAGTCGAGCGTCGCTTCCAGCGGGCGGCGCCAGCTGCAGCGCAGCGCCAGCGCGCCCACCGCGACGGCCAGCAGCGTGCAGCAGCGGCCGAGCAAGGTGAGGTTCACCGCCCAGCCTTGGCCCGCCAGGAAAAACTCGGCCCAAAACGCCGCCACGCGCGCGCCGTAGGAATGAAGTCCGCCCGTGGGGGTGTTGGCAAAAATCCGGCCGAGATAACCGGCGTAGGCCGCGAAGCAGAGCAGACTCGCGAGCACCACGAGCGCGCCGAGCCGGCGCAGGCGGTCACGGGGTTCCCGCCAGAGCACCACGAGCGTAAACAGCGGGTAGAGTTTCAACCAGGTCGCCGCCACCAAACTCGCGTAACCCGCCACCGACTGTCCGCGTCGCAGGAGCACGAGCCCGAGCGCCACCAAGCCGAGCATCAGGATGTCGGCGTTGGCGCGCTGTGCGGCCAGCAGGATAGGGGGCGAGCAGGCGAGCAGGCCCAGCAGCAGCCCGCGTCCCGGGGAAATCGGGCCCAGAAAGCACAGGAAGGCCCCCAGCCCGAAGGCGCCCATCGCGATGGCCAGCCACCGGATCACGGTGGGCGATACGGACGTGTGCCACGAGAGATGCAGCCAGAGCGGCGGGTAGTTGTAGGGCCGCTTCATCGGGTCGAATGCGTTCAGCTGGTAGGGATCACCGCCCGCGCGCAGCGTGGCGCCGGCGGCGGCGATGAAATACAGGTCCGAGAAGTTCGGCGGAATCGCCAGCACGCCCCAGCGGCGCGCAACCTGCAGGTAGTCGTAGCGCGGGCTGAATTGGAAAAACACCGCCAGCTGCACCAGCAGCAGCCCGACCAGGATCCAGCGGCCGTCGCGCCAGCCTCCAGCGCGGGGACGTGGGTCGGGGGACGTTTCGGCCGGCATCGCCGCCCATAGAATCCGGCGTCCGCGGGCTGGCAATGCCGCAGTGGTGGGCCGCGTGGGTGGTCGTCGATTTTCAGATCGGCGACTCGAGAGTGGCTCGAGGTGGTCGCCGGTTTCCACACTGGCGACATGGCCCAGTCGTCGATGTGAAAATCAACGACCACCTCAAACCCATGTGAACACGCTTGCGCATGCGCCGGTCGTCGCCCGTAAATCGTCATCCCTCCATGGCGCTTTCGTACGAATCCTCCGGCGTGAATTATGACCAGCTCGACGCGTTCAAGCGTGCGTGCCAGGCAGCGGCGAAGACGACGGCGGGGCTGCTTAAGGAGCACGGGTATTCCGAACCCGCCAGCACGCGCGGCGAGAGTGCCTATTTGATGGAGGCGGCGGACCACTACCTGGCGCACGTCGAGGAAGGGTTGGGCACGAAGAACCTGGTGGCCGATGCGGTCTATGCCGCCGGCGGAAAGAATTTTTACCGCGAAATCGCCATCGATACCGTGGCGACGATCGTCAACGACCTCGCCACCTGTGGTGCGCTGCCGATCTCCGTGGCGATGCACGCGGCCGTGGGTGAGTCGGCGTGGTTCGCCGACGCGGCCCGCATGCAATCACTCGTGGACGGCTGGGCCGAAGGCTGCCGGCAGGCGGGAGCGGTGTGGGGCGGGGGCGAAACGCCGACGCTCAAGGGCATCGTGAACGCCGAGTCCATCGTGCTAGCGGGCTCGGCCATCGGCAAAATTTCGCCCAAGAGCCTGCGGATCACAGGCGAAGTGCGCGACGGCGACAGCATCATTTTCCTGGCGAGCTCAGGCGTGCAGACGAACGGGCTCAGCCTCTGCCGGTTGATTGCGGACAAGCTCCCGCAAGGTTACGCGACGCCGCTGGGCTTCGGGGACCGCCGCACGTATGGCGAGGCGCTGCTCGCGCCGTCGGTGATCTACGTGGCGTTTGTGCGCGAGTGCCAGCGGCGCAACCTGAAGCTGAATTACGTTTCGCACGTGACGGGCCACGGCTGGCGCAAGCTCATGCGCCTGGAGGAGCCCTTCGTTTACGAGATCACCGCGCCGCGCCCGGCGCCCGCGTTGTTCCAGTTTCTGGAAAAGTCCGGCCCGATCGACCGGCGCGAGATGTATGCCACGTTCAACATGGGCATCGGCTTTGCGGCTTATGTGGATCCGGCAAAAGCCGACGCGATCCTCGCCGCCGCCAAGGCCACGGGTTACGATGCGTGGCTCGCGGGCCGGGTGAAAAAGGAAGGCGCGCGCAAAGCCGTGACCGTGCCGTCGCTCGGGATCAGCTTCGAGGGCGACACCCTGCGGGTGCGCTGAGTGGGTGGGCCGCGCGCTCCGCGCGCGGTATACCGTTAAAGCTTTTTGAAGCCGGAAGCTAGGAAACCAGGATACAATCCGGGCTGATTCCGGGTTTCCTGGCTTCCGGCTTAAACACGTATTGCCGCGCGCGGAGCGCGCGGCCCACCTCAAGCACACGTGCCAAAGAATAGCTTGAAGCTCCAGTCGGGATTAGCCCGTCGGCGTCAGGTATTTCTGCAACCACTGCTGGGCTTCGGCTGGGTCGGTGAAGACCTCGATATTCGCGCCACGGTTCTGGGCGACGACTTTGCCGATCCGGTCGGGATCAAGTTGCGACGCCAAAGCCACCACGGCCACGGGCACCCGGCTGAGGTAGCGCCCGGTATGCTCACCGAGCCCAACATAATCCATAAAAGTATAGGGACCAGGGACTTCGCGAATGTCCACCAGCAGGCTCCTTGCGTCGTTGTCCTGGATGGCCGCTGCCATGGTCCGGAAGGCATCCTCTTTTTGCTCGAGGATGTGCCGGCCAAAAGCCCGAATCTTCAGGCAATGGGACACGAGTTCGAATTGAAAATCAGCGGTGGAAGAAGTCATGGAGGGACGACGCTAGCATGCACAGGCCCCTCCGGAATCCAGCCTGATTCGCTCGGAGACCAACGTGCGCGGGGGTCAGTCGGAAGAACCTCTAGGGTTATTCATCGCATTAATGGGGAGTTTTTTTGGCACACCGTCATAACTGCAAAGCATGAAAATCCTTTGTGTCATGCGTTTACTGAACACCGGCCTTCTGGCCTTGGCGGGAACGGTTGCCTGCCCTGCGGCCCTGACCCCGGCGGAGGGGGAGATTTTTGTGCGCGACTTTTATGCGTCATATAACGCCAAGGGCGCGCCGCAGATGGCAGAATTCTACACGGCGGATGCGACGCTGACCGATCCGACCTTCGGGCTCGACCTGAAGGGGCGGGAGCAGATCGGCAAGCTGCTGGTGGCCGTGCTGGCGAAATACGAGTCACTCGAACACGAGGTGACGCACACGATCATCGCAGGGGACGACCTGGTCGTGGAAGGCACGATGGTCGGCCGGATGGCGGGCAAGACCGTGCGCGTGCGCTTTGCGTCGATCTTCCACTTCACTGGCGGAAAGATCTCCGCCCAGCGCGACATGTTCGACGTGCTGCATTTCTACACGCAGCTCGGGATCGTTCCACCGCAGTTCCGGCCCAAGCCGGTGGAGCCCAAGGCGCAGTCGTAGCGCAGGCCGGGCGAAGCCATGACCGAGCGATCTACCCACCGAAACACTCTAGATACTTCAGCCCTGACCCGGTGTTAAAGAGGACGATCGACTCGTCGGGGCGGACGATGCCGCCGTTGAGCAGTTTTTTCAGCGCGGCGTAGCAGGCGGCGCCTTCGGGGGCGGGGAAGACGCCTTCGGCGGCGCCGATTTCGCGGGTGCAGCTGATCATCTCGTCGTCGCTGACGGCGATGGCGCCGCCGTTGGATTTGCGCAGCAGGTCGAGCATGATGAAATCGCCGATGGCCTTCGGCACGCGCAGGCCCGAGGCGCGGGTGTGCGCGCCGGTGTGCTCGGCGGCGAATTTCTCCCCCGCCGCGAAGGCGCGGACGATCGGCTGGCAGCCGTCGGCCTGGACGGTGAACATGCGCGGGCGCTTTTGGCCGATCCAGCCGAGCTGCTCCATCTCGTCGAAGGCCTTCCACATGCCGATCAGGCCGGTGCCGCCGCCGGTGGGATAGAGGATCACGTCGGGCAGCGTCCAGTTGAGCTGCTCGGCGAGCTCGTAGCCGAGGGTCTTCTTGCCCTCGACGCGGTAGGGCTCCTTCAGCGTGGAGACATCGAACCAGCCCGCGGCGGATTTACGCTTCGCGACCTCGGCGCCGCAGTCGGTGATGAGGCCGTCGATCAGCGTCACGAATGCGCCCATCTCGCGGCATTCGATGATGTTCGCGCGGGGCGTGTCGCGGGGCATGAACAGGTGCGCCTCCATGCCGGCGCGGGCGGCGTAGGCGGCGAGTGCGCCGGCGGCGTTGCCCGCGGACGGCGCGGCGAGTTTCGTCAGGCCGAGCTGTTTTGCCATCGAGACGGCGGCGCTCATGCCGCGGGCTTTGAAGCTGCCGGTGGGGTTTTGCGCCTCGTCCTTGATGTAGAGCTGGTTCAACCCATGCTTCGCGGCGAGCCGCGGCGCGGGGAGGAGCGGGGTGAAGCCCTCGCCGAGGGTCACGATGTCGGCGTCCTTTTTCACCGGCAGCACCTCGCGGTAGCGCCAGAGCGACTTCACCCGGGTGCGCAGCGCGTCCTTCGTCAGCGTGCGACCCGCGGCGGCGAGATCGTAGTGTGCGAACAGCGGCTTGCCGCAGGCGGTGCAGACATTCTGCGGGACGCCCGCATCGTGACGCTGGCCGCACGCGGTGCAGGCGAGGTGGGTGAGATGCATGGTCAGTCGCCTGCGGCGAAGCGGTAGCCGATGCCGGATTCGGTTTTGAGAAAAGCCGGTTGGTCGGGGGTGGTCTCGAGTTTTTTGCGCAGGTTGGCCATATGGACGCGCAGGTAGTGCGTGTCCTGCTCGTGGGTCGGTCCCCAGAGGTCGCGCAGGAGCTGGCGGTGCGTGACGACCTTGCCGCGATGTTGGAGCAGCAGCCGGAGCAGCGCGTATTCCTTGGCGGTGAGATGCAGGTCGGTGCCGTCCTTGGTGACGGTGCGCTTGGCGAAATCCACTTCGACGTCGGCGAAGCGCACCACGCTCAGTTCGGAAGCGGGTTGGGCGCGCCGGAGGAGGACGCGCATGCGCGCGAGGAGTTCGCCGCCGCCGAACGGCTTCGTCAGGTAGTCATCGGCGCCGGCGTCGAGCGCGGCGATCTTGTCGGCCTCGCCGCCGCGCACGGACAGAATGAGCACGGGCAACTGGCTCCATTCGCGCAGCCGGCGGAGCACGTCGAGCCCGGACAGGTCGGGCAGGCTGAGGTCGAGGATGACGGCGTCGGGCCGCGCGACGGCGGCCTCGTTGAGGCCGAGCGCGCCGTTTTCCGCCTCGCGCACCCGGTAGCCGGCGGCCTCGAGCGTGAGGCGCAGCAGGCGGCGGATTTGCACCTCGTCGTCGATGAGGAGGACTTCAGGGTTGGCGCCGCCGGCGGTCATTCGGTTGGCACCTTACCATGCGGGGTGAATGGCAGGTAAACCGTAAAAACCGCCCCGCCACCGGGATTCTCGCCCGCCACGACTTCGCCGCCCTGCGCGGCCACGAACCCGCGGATGATCGACAGGCCGAGCCCGAGGCCGCCGGCGCGCGCGGCGTCGCCGCGTTGGAATTTCTGGAACAGCCGCTCGCGCATTGCGGCGGGCAGGCCCGGTCCCCGGTCGGCCACGGTGAAGAAGATCCGGGACCGCGCCAGATCCACGCCGGCAGCAAGGAAGATGGGCGTGCCGGCGGGGGTGTGAAGCGCGGCGTTGAGCAGGAGGTTGGCGATGACCTGTTCCGTCAGGGCGGCATCGGCGCGAAAGAGCGGCAGGTCGGCCGGCAGCGCGGACTCGAACGGATGGTCCGCGAGAGACTCGCGCACGCCGTCGAGTGCGGCGTTGAGGAGATCGTGGGCGTCGCACCAGTCGAGCCGGGGCCGCAGGGCGCCGGATTCGAGGCGCGTTTGGTCGAGGAGATTGTTGACGAGGCGGTTGAGCCGGCGGGTGGCGGTGCGGATTTCCCCGGCGAGCACGGAGCGCGTGGCTTCGTCGGCGGTGGCCAGGTTCTCGACGGCGGCGTCGAGCACGGCGAGCGGCGTCTTCAGCTCGTGCGATACGCCGTCGAGCAGGGCCCGGTGCAGTTTTTCCGACTCATCGAGCAATTTCTCGCGTTCACCCGCCGCGCGGAGCTGTTCACGCTCGACGACGAGGGCCAGTTGCGTGGCGAAACTCTCCGCCAGGTCGCGCTGGGCGAGCGACAGCGCGGCATCGGGCGCGACGCGCACAACGAGCACGCCCACGGCGGCATCCTCGCGCACGAGCGGCAAATACAGCCCCTCGGCCGAGGGGAGCGTGTCGGTGAAGCGGCCGGCCTTCCGCCGGTTGCGCCAGGCCCAGTCCGCGACCCCGCGCTCCTTTTCCGTCAGCGTGAACGAGCCCGCAAAATGCGGCGTCAGGCCCGCGCCACCATCGCCGAGCAGCAGGGCAGACTGCGCCGCGAACAGCGCGTCGGACTGGCGCAGCGCGGCGAAGACCGCGTCGTCGAGCGTTCGCGCGGCGCTGAGCGCCTGGGTGAGACGGAAGAGCGCGGTCGCCCGGTCCTCCCGGCGGCGCTCGTGGCGCTCCTGCGCGCGGATGCGGGCGGTGAGCTGCCCGGCGATCAGCGCCACGATA
Source organism: uncultured Opitutia bacterium (assembly GCA_903862955.1). Taxonomy (GTDB): domain Bacteria; phylum Verrucomicrobiota; class Verrucomicrobiia; order Opitutales; family Opitutaceae; genus Opi-474. Next base: position 404,895 of record CAIPAH010000024.1, on the reverse strand, counting down.
AAGTACGTGCCGAACATCACGCCGTCCTCGAACTTGCCGATGACAAACGTGAAGATCGGCGGAATGAAGAGGAAATTCCACGTGAGCGCGCTCACCACGCCGGCGGCGAGCACAGGCCCGCGGCCCACCCGGAGGCTCAGGGCCACGACCGCGAGCAGATAGAGCAGCCCGACGGAGAGGTAGCCGGCGAATGGCACGATGAACCAGCTGGCGAAAGTGAGCCCGGCGAGCACAGCCAGCACTTCGCCGTATTCCCGCCCCGGGGAGGCTTCCGCCGGCCGCCAGTCGAGCCAGGCGACGGGCTTTTCCGCGGCGCGCTCGGCGGGCACCACGTAAATGTCGATGGGTCCGCTCTGGCGCAGCAACTGGTCCACGAGATTGCCGCCGCGGAGCGCATCGCGCCAGCGGGGCGAGCGCGACTTGCCGACCACGATCTGCGTGGCGTTTTGCTGCAAGGCCACGCGGACCAGGGCGCCGGCGACGTCGTCGTCGTGCGTCACGACGACCTCGGCGCCGAGTTCCCGCGCGAGCGCGAGATTCTTTTCCAACCGGCGCTGGGCCTCGCCCTCGACCGGCCGGGAGGATTCGACACTCACGGCAATCCACGCCGCGCCCTGGGCGGCGGCCATCCGGCGGGTCCAGCGCACCAATTGCGTGGAAGACGGACTCGGGCCCACGGCGACGAGCAGGCGCTCGCCCGAGCGCCAGATCGTCTTGAGCGGGCTGGCGCCGCGAAGTTCGCGCAGTCGTTTGTCCACGCGCTCGGCGACGAAACGAAGGGCCAATTCCCGCAGGGCCGTGAGGTTGGTGTCCTTGAAGAAGGCGTCGGCGGCCGCCGCCGCGCGGTCGGCGAGATAGACTTTGCCCTCGGCCAGGCGCTCGCGGAGCGCTTCAGGCGTGAGGTCCACGAGTTCGATCTGGTCGGCGAGTTCGAACACGGAGTCGGGCACGGTTTCGTGCACGGTCACACCGGTGATCTGGCGGACGGCGTCGGCCCGGCTTTCCAGATGCTGGACGTTGAGCGTCGTGAACACGTCAATGCCGGCATCGAGCAACTCGACCACGTCCTGGTAGCGCTTGGGATGGCGGGAGCCGGGGGCGTTGGTGTGGGCGAACTCGTCGACGAGCACGAGACGCGGCCGGCGCGCGAGGATGGCCTCGAGGTCCATCTCGGTGAGCTTGATGTCGCGATGGGCGATTTCCTTGCGCGGGATGACCGGCAGGCCGGCGAGGAGGGCTTCGGTTTCCGCGCGACCGTGGGTCTCGACGATCCCGACGACGAGGTCCACGCCTTCGCGCAACTCCTGCTGGGCGGCGCGCAGCATGGCGTAGGTCTTGCCCACGCCCGGGCTCATGCCGAAGAACACCTTGAGCTGGCCGCGACGGGCCCGCCGCTCTTCGCGTTTCAGCGAAGCCAGCAGCGCGTCGGGGTCGGGGCGGAGGTCGGGCATGGGCCGGGTTCAGGGTGGCTGAGACGCGCCAGCATGGCAAGCTACCGGCGGGGGAGCAAAAGGAGAGATCCCATCAGGACCAGCCACAGCGCGCCCGCGGAAAAAAGCAGCCGCAGCATCAAACGCCGGGTGCGCGCCACGCAGGCGGCATCGGGCAGGAATGCGGCCGCCTCCACGAGCCAGCGCACTCCGCCGGGACTGCCCCACGGCCGCCAGCGACTGGCCTCGTCGATAAACCCCTCGGCTGCCAGTTCGCGAATGAAACACACCTTCCGCTCTTCGGAGAAACAATCGCGGGAGGCACGAATCACCACCCCTTCCGGCCAGACCGTGACCTCCACAACCGCATCCAGTTGGGGAAAATCAAAGAAATGGCCGGGCGGCGGGGCGACGCGCAGTGGCCCAGGGGAACGGCGGAGGATCGTTTTCAACGAGTGGAGGGCCATGATTCAACAGGCTGCCAAGGCGGAGCGCGGAGGAACCGAGGGGATGGCGTCAGGGTTTGGCGGGAGAGGGCCAGGCGACCCGGGAGGGGGCGGGCGGGCGGTGGATGCATTGCCAGACGAGCAGCAGGAGCGCAGCCCCCAAGAGCAGGATGAAAATCATCCGGAAGGCCCAATAGGGTTGGGAACGCGGTTTCATGATGACAGCCGGTCCGGCTGGTTTGGATCAGAGCCCTGTCATTTGCGGGCGGCCGCTTCGTCGAGATCGCGATTGAGCAAAAGTACATTCACGCCCGGCTCGCCGAAAATGTGGAGATCCCGGCCCTCGGTGTGAGCCGTGATGGCGGCAAGGACTTTATCGAGGGGCAGGCTGCGGGCTTTCGCCACGCGGACGGCCTGAAGCTGAGCGTTGGTGACGCTAATGTGCGGGTCGAGTCCGCTGCCCGACGACGTCACGGCGTCGGCCGGCACGGCGGCGTCGGCGGGCAGGCCGTTGGACGTCCGGTAGGCGGCGACGGCGGCTTTGATGCTGTCGGCCAGCTTCTGGCTGGTCGGCCCGAAGTTGGTGCCGCTGGAGTTGGTGGCATCGTAGCCGGTGCCGGCGGCGGACGGGCGGGGCTGGAAATATTTGTCGCTGGAAAAGTTCTGCGCGAGCAGCGCGGAGCCGCGGACGGCGCCGGTGGCGTCGGTGACGAGGCTGCCATTGGCCCGGCCCGGGAACAGCAACTGCCCGCCGGCCCACACCGCGAGCGGGTAGGCGCCGCAGAGCAGCAGCGCAAACACGACGGTCACGAGGACGGAGGTTTTGAGATCGAGGAGAAGGGTTTTCATGGGAGAAATCAGACGAGGTGCAGGGCGTTGATGAGGACGTCGATGAGCTTGATCCCAACGAACGGGATCACGATGCCGCCGAAGCCGTAGATGAAGAGGTTGCGGCGGAGCATCGCGGCCGCGCCAATCGGGCGATACGCCACACCGCGCAGCGCGAGCGGAATCAGCGCGATGATGATGAGGGCGTTGAAAATGACCGCGCTGAGGATGGCGCTCAACGGCGAGGCCAGGTGCATGACGTTGAGCGGGGCGATCGCGGGAAAGACGCCGACGAGCATCGCGGGAATGATCGCGAAATACTTGGCGACGTCGTTGGCGATGCTGAAGGTCGTGAGGGCGCCGCGCGTGATGAGCAGCTGTTTCCCGATCTCGACGATCTCGAGTAGCTTGGTCGGGTTGGAGTCGAGATCCACCATGTTGCCGGCCTCCTTGGCGGCTTGCGTGCCGGTGTTCATCGCCACGCCGACATCGGCTTGGGCGAGCGCGGGAGCGTCGTTGGTGCCGTCACCCGTCATGGCGACGAGGTGGCCGGCGGCCTGCTCCGCGCGGATGCGGGCAAGCTTCATCTCTGGCGTGGCCTGCGCGAGGAAGTCGTCCACGCCCGCCTCGGCCGCGATCGCAGCGGCGGTGAGCGGGTTGTCACCGGTGATCATGACGGTGCGAATGCCCATGGCGCGCAGCTGGGCAAAGCGCTCCTTGATGCCGCCTTTGACGACGTCCTTGAGGAAGATCACGCCGAGTGTGTCGCGCCCCTCGGCCACGACCAGCGGCGTGCCGCCCTGGCGGGAGATGTTTTCCACCGCGGCCGCGACCTCGGACGGAAACACGCCGCCCTGCGACTCGACCCAAGCCCGGACGTTGGCGGCCGCGCCCTTGCGGATGGAGCGGGCGGGTTGGTCGCCGACGGCGGCAAAGTCGATGCCGCTCATCCGGGTCTGCGCCGTGAACGGCACGAAGGTGTGCGGCGGTGGGGTGGAGACGTCGCGGCCGCGCAGGTTAAATTTTTCCTTGGCGAGCACCACGATGCTGCGGCCCTCGGGCGTCTCGTCGGCGAGGGAGGCGAGCTGGGCAGCGTCGGCGAGGCGGGACGGGGCGATGCCCGGCGCGGGGACGAACTCGCTGGCCTGGCGGTTGCCGAGCGTGATGGTGCCGGTCTTGTCGAGCAGCAGCACGTCGATGTCGCCCGCCGCCTCGACCGCGCGGCCGGAGGTGGCGAGGACGTTGCGCTGGAGCAGCCGGTCCATGCCCGCGATGCCGATGGCGCTGAGCAGGCCGCCGATGGTGGTGGGAATGAGGCAGACAAGCAGCGCGATCAGCGTCGTGATCGAGAAGGCCACGCCGGAGTAGGTGCCGAACGGCTTCAGCGCGATGATGACGAGCACGAAGATGAACGTCAGCGCCGAGAGCAGGATGGTGAGCGCGATCTCGTTGGGGGTCTTCTGCCGGGTGGCGCCTTCGACGAGACTGATCATGTGGTCGAGGAAGCCCTCGCCAGGATTCGCCGTGATGCGAATGACGAGCGTGTCGGAGAGCACCGCGGTGCCCCCGGTCACGGCGCTGCGGTCGCCGCCCGCCTCGCGGATGACGGGCGCGGACTCACCGGTGATCGCGGACTCGTCCACGGACGCCGCGCCCTCGATGACCTCGCCATCACCGGGAATGAGGTCACCCGCCTTGACGAAGACGACGTCGCCCTTGGCGAGTTGCGTGGCGTCAATCGCCTCGAGCGAGCCATCCCGGCGGCGGCGCTGGGCGACGAGCTGCTTGCGCGAGGCGCGGAGCGCGCGCGCCTGGGCCTTGCCGCGGCCCTCGGCGACGGCCTCGGCAAAGTTGGCGAAGATGACAGTGAAGAGCAGCCACAGCGCAACCTGCAGGACGTAGCCAAATGGCTCCTTGGCGGTGAACAACTGCTGGAAGGTGAGGATCGCGCCGACGAGCGTGACGAGCATCACCGGGTTCTTGAGCTGCAAGCGCGGGTTGAGCTTCTTGAACGCATCGGCCGTCGCGGTCAGCATGATCTCGCGGTCAAAGAGGGAAATGGATTTGGCGCTCATGGGCGGAAAGGAAGAAAGATGAAGGAAGAGTGAAGAAGTTTAGAACAAGGAGCCGGCGTGCATCAGGTAGTGCTCGACGACGGGGCCGACGGCCAAAGCCGGCAGGAAAGTGAGGGCGCCAACCAGCACGACGGTGCCGACGAGCAGCACGACAAAGGTGAGACCCTCGGTCTGGAACGTGCCGGCACTGGCGGGGACGAGCTTCTTGCCCGCGAGGTTGCCAGCCAGTGCGAGGATGGGGACGATCATGAGGAATCGGCCGATGAGCATCGCGACGGCGAGCGTGGTGTCCCAGTGCGGGTCACCGTTGGCGGGATTGGCGGTGAGGCCGCCAAACGCGCTGCCGTTGTTGCCGACGGCGGAGCTGAACGCGTAGAGAATCTCGCTGAAGCCGTGCGGCCCGGCGTTGTTGAGCCCGGCCACGCCCCAGTCGGAGATGCTGGCCCAGGCGGTGAAGCCGAGGATCGTCAGCGAAAGCACCATGAGCACGAGCATCACGAGCTTCACGTCATAGGCCTCGATTTTCTTGCCGAGGTATTCGGGGGTGCGCCCGACCATCAGGCCGGCGATGAACACCGCGAGCACGACGAAGATCAGCATGCCGTAGAGGCCGGCGCCGACCCCGCCAAAGATCACTTCGCCCGTCTGGATGTTGAAGAGCGGTACGAGACCGCCAAGCGGCGTGAACGAGTCATGCATCGCATTGACCGCGCCGCACGAGGCATCGGTCGTGATCGTGGCGAAGAGCGCGGAGTTGAAGATGCCGAAGCGCACTTCCTTGCCTTCCATGTTGCCGTCGGCCGCCGCCAGCCCGAGGTGCTGGTGGATCGGGTTACCTGAGGCCTCGGCCTTCCAGCAGACCAGCACGCCGACGACAAACATCGCGGCCATCGCGCCCCACACCGCCCAGCCATGACGCTGGTTTTTGACGGTGCGGCCCAGATACCAGGTGAGGGCGCTCGGAATCGCGAAGATCGAGAGCATCTGGAGGAAATTGGAAAGCGGCGTCGGGTTCTCGAACGGGTGGGCGGCGTTGGCGTTGAAGTAACCGCCGCCATTGGTGCCGAGCATCTTGATCGCAATCTGCGAGGCGACCGGGCCCTGCGGGATGGTCTGGGTGTCGACGGACTGGTCCACCATCACGGGCGTCTTGCCGTCGGCGGCGAAGACCGGCTGGCCCTTGTCGTCGGTTTTCGCGACCGGGATCGTGTAAGGCTCGTAGGTCTTCGCGACGGTGGAGGGCTTGAAGTTCTGGATGACGCCCTGCGAAACGAGGAAGAGCGCGAACACCACGCAGATGGGCGCGAGCAGGTAGTAGGTGATGCGGACCAGATCGACCCAGAAATTCCCGATGGTCTGCGCGGTCTGGCGCGCAATGCCGCGCACGAGGGCCGCGGCGATGGCGATGCCGGTGGCCGCCGACATGAAATTGTGGATCGTCAGCGCGACCATCTGCGAGAAATACGACATGGTCGATTCCCCGCCGTAGCTCTGCCAGTTGGTGTTGGTCGTGAAGCTGACGGCCGTATTGAACGCGAGGTGCGGCGTGAGGCCGGCGAGATTCTGCGGGTTGAGCGGCAGGTGGTCCTGGTAGCGCAGGATGAAGTAGGTGAACAGCAGGCTCACGAGGCTGAAGACCAGCATCGCCAGGGTGTAGCCGATCCAGCCCTGCTCCTGGGCGGAATCGACGCCGCAGAGCCGGTAGGTCAGCCGCTCGAACGGCCGCACCACCGGGTCGAGCCACGTTTTGCCGCGCGCGTCGAGCACCTGCACGAGATAGAGCCCGAGCGGCTTGGTGAGCAGCAGGAGCAGGCCGACGAAGAGCGCGAATTGGAACCAGGCGTTGGGATTGTTCATGGCGGGGGCCGTCAGAATTTCTCCGGGCGGAGCACGGCGACGACGAGGTAGACGAGGGCGGCGAGGGCGATCAGGCCGATGAGGAGATTTTCCATGGGAGGAGGTTCAGCGGATTTTCCGGCAGAAAAAGGCGTAGGCGATGGCGAGGGCGAAGAACGCCACGGCCAGCGCGATGCAGGCGAAGTCAGTGTTCATGTTCACGGGGGAGAGTATCCCACGGCGTCCGCTCCGCGCCTAATCAAGGGGGGGCCGGCGGGCGTTAAGAAAACATCAAGCCCGGCGGAAAGGCGTCAGCTTGACCCTGTGGCGATCGACGCCCAACAGTGGCGCTCCCATGCGCCCCGTTGTGCAGATCTCGCTCGACCTGACGGACATCCAGGAGGCGCTCGCGACGGCATCGCTGGCGCGGCGGGCGGGCGTGGACTGGCTCGAGGCGGGCACGCCGTTCATCCTCGCCGAGGGCCTGCACGGCGTGCGGGCGCTGCGCGAGCGGTTTCCCGGCGTGCCGATTGTCGCGGACCTGAAGACGATGGACGGCGGCTACCTCGAGGCGGAAATGATGGCGAAGGCCGGCGCGACGCACGTCGTCGTCATGGCCCGCGCGCACGAGGAAACGCTCAAGTGTGTCGTGAAGGCCGGCCGCGACTACGGCGTCAAGGTGATGGGCGACAATCTTGGCTGTCCCGACATGGTGGCGGGCGCGAAATTCATCGAGGATCTCGGCTGCGACTTCGTGGTGCACCACATCGGCTACGACGAGCGCCGCGGCATTGCGGCGAGCGGCCGGCGGATGCCGAGCCCGCTGGACCAGTTGCGCGAGGTCGTGGCCGCGGTGCGCGTCCCGGTGCAGGCCGTGGGCGGCCTCACGCTGGAGCAGGCGGTGCGCACGCCGGAATACGGGGCGCCGCTGGTCGTGATCGGCGCGCCGCTCGCGGTGGCCGCGGACGCGTTTCGCACCGCCGATGGGAATCTCGAGGGCTCGCTCCGCCTGATTTGCGAGAAGGTGCATGGCTACGGCGACGTGCCCGTCGGGGAAAAACAGCCATGAAAAGCCCCGCCGTAGTCAATTTTGCCCCGGAACCGCACAGCGTGGAACTGCGGGAGTTTGCGCGTCCCGAGCCCGGCCCGGAGGATGTGATCCTCGCGGTCGAGGCGGTGGGCGTATGCGGGAGCGACCTGCACCAGTGGACGAGTTCGCACAGCTGGAAGGTGAATTATCCCGTGGTGCTCGGACACGAGTTCGGCGGGCGGATCGCGGCGGTGGGCGGCGCGGTCAAGAACTGGAAGGAAGGCGACCGCGTCGTGAGCGAGACGGCGGCGGTGATCGACCCGGACAGCCCGCTCAGTCGCGAGGGACTCTATAATCTCGACCCAACGCGGCGGGGCTTCGGCTACGGCGTGGACGGGGCGATGACGAAATTTGTGCGGGTGCCGGCGCGGTGTTTGCATCGCGTGCCGGATGGCCTGGCGATGGAGCAGGCGGCGCTGACGGAGCCGTGTTGCGTGGCGTTCAACGCCGTCGTGAACAACGCGAAGGTACGGCCCGGGGACCGAGTCGTCGTGCTCGGTCCGGGTCCGATCGGGATATTGTGTGCGGCGATGGCACGGTTGGCGGGCGCGCAGGTAGCGCTGGTCGGGCTGGAGCGCGACAAGGCGCGGCTCGAGGTGGCGAAGGCTTACGGTTGCGAGGTGATCGTGGGCGACGCGATGGCGTGGGCGAAGGCGCGCGACGGGCTGGGCGTGGACGGCGTGATCGACGCCGCGGGGGCGTCGGCGGCACTGAAAATCGCGATGGAGCTGGTCCGCCCGAATGGCTGGATCAGCAAGGTGGGCTGGGGCCCGCAGCCGCTGGGATTCTCACTCGATCCGCTCGTGCAGAAGAACATCACGCTGCAGGGCAGCTTCAGCCACAACTGGCCGGTGTGGGAGCGCGTGCTCGCGCTGCTCGGGTCGGGTCAGCTCGACGTTCGCCCGATCATGGGCGGCATCTGGGCGCTGGAGGCGTGGCACGAGGCGTTTGAGAAAATGCACTCGGGCCAGATCGTGAAGGCCGTGCTGCGGCCGGTCTGACGATCCGTCGGAGGGTTGGCCACGAAGAGGCACAAGGGCTCCCAGCCTCCGACTCGAATCTCCCGTGCGCCTATAGGCGCGATGGAGAGTCATTCGCAGCCCCGGCCCCTTTGGGTCTCTTCGTGGCCAATCTTCCGGCGGCTTGCAGGCGGGCGTTGGACCGTGCCACTGTCAGCGCAACCCGCCGCGACCTTCCCCATGTCCCAGCATTACGCCACCATCGATTGGAAGCTCACCAGCCCGGATTTCCTGAAAGGGCGCTACTCGCGCGAGCACACGTGGGCGTTTGACGGGGGACTCAGCGTGCCGGCGTCACCGTCGCCGCATGTCGTGCCGGTGCCGTGGTCCAACCCGGCGAACGTGGACCCCGAGGAGGCATTCGTCGCCTCGATCGCGAGCTGCCACATGCTCACGTGGCTGTTTCTGGCGTCGCGCGCCGGCTTCGAGGTCCAGAGCTATCGCGATGAGGCTGTGGGCGTGATGACCAAGAACGAAAACGGCGTGCCGTGGGTCAGCGCGGTGACGCTCAACCCGGTCATTGTCTACGTCGGCCGGCAGCCCGACGCGGCGGAAAACGCCCGGCTGCATCATCTGGCGCACGAGCAGTGCTACATCGCCAACTCGGTCAAGACGGTCATCACGGTGGCGGGAGTGGAGGCGACGCACTGATCCTATGCGACTGAAGGACAAAGTCATCATCGTGACGGGGGCGACGACGGGCATCGGCCGCGCGATTGCCGAGCGCTGCGTCGCAGAAGGCGCGAAAGTTTTGGTGCACGGGATTGTGCGCGCGGATGGCGAGGACGTGGTGCGGAAACTGGGCAAGGCCGCCGCGCTGCACTTCGACGATCTCGTGGATCCGGCGACACCGGGGCGCATCGCGGCGGCGGCGATGGCGGCATTCGGGCGGATCGACGCGATCGTGAACAACGCCGCGATCGTGCCGCGCACGACGATCCAGACGACCACGGTGGAGATGTTCGAGCGGACGATGGCGATCAACGTGCGCGCGCCGATTTTCCTGATCCAGGCGGCGTTCGCGCAGCTCAAGGCCAACCAGGGCTGCGTGTTGAACATCGGCTCGGTCAACGCCCTTAGCGGCGAGGCGACGTTTTTGGATTACAGCACATCGAAGGGCGCGTTGCAGACGATGTCGCGCAACCTGGCCAACGCGCTCGGCCCGGACCGGGTGCGCGTCAACCTGCTCAATGTCGGCTGGGTGTTGACGCCGCGGGAAAAGGAGACGCAGCGCGCGCAGGGCCAGCCCGACGACTGGTTCACGAAGGTGCCGGCGGTGTATGCGCCGTCCGGCCGGTTGATCCAGCCCGAGGAAATCGCGTCGGCCGCGGTGTATTGGCTGGGCGATGAGTCGCGGCCGATCACGGGGTCGGTGGTCGAGTTGGAGCAGTTCTCGATCTATGGGCGAAACCCGGTTAAGGCCTGAAGGCCGCATGAGTTTTTAGCCGGAAGCCAGGAAACCAGGAACGATCTTCCGATTCATGGCTTCCTGGCTTCCGGCTTAACCAATTCCCGCTCCCATGCCCAAACTCGCTGCGTTTCCGAAGGCTTTCATCCGGCCGCTCTGCCGCGAGGGCACGATGACATTGCGCGAGTGGGTGGATTTGGCGGCGCCGCTGGGGCTGGACGGGCTCGAGTATTACAGCGGCTTCCTCGAACTGGCCGACCCGGCGCGCTGGGCCGAGGCGCGGCGGACGGTGGAGAGCCGCGGGCTGGTCATCCCGATGCTGTGTTGCTCGCCCGATTTCTCGCATCCCGACGCGGACTTCCGCCGGCAGGAAATTGCGAAGGAGAAAAACTGGATCCGGATGGCGGCGGCGCTGGGCGCGGGCTACTGCCGGGTGCTCTCGGGGCAGCGGCGGCCGGAGCTGTCGCGGTCACAGGGACTCGCGCTGGTGATCGAGTGCATCGAGGCCTGCCTGCCCGAGGCGGAGGCGTGCGGCGTGACGCTCGTGATCGAGAATCACTACAAGGACGACTTTTGGAGTTATCCCGAGTTTGCGCAGAAGATGGATGTGTTTTGCGAGCTGGTGGAGCTGATCTCGCATCCGCGCTTCGGCGTGAACTACGACCCGAGCAACGCGTTCCTCGCCGGCGATGACCCGCTGGAGCTGTTGCGCCGCGTGAAGGACCGCGTCGTGACGATGCACGCAAGCGACCGGAGCCTGGTCAGCGGGACGCTGGAGGACCTGCGGCGCGAGGAGAACGGCGCCGAGGGTTACGTCAAGCGGTTGCGCCACGGCGAGATCGGCAAGGGACTGAACGACTACGATGCGATTTTCTCGACGCTGCGCGGCGCGGGTTTCGACGGGTGGGTGAGCATCGAGGACGGCGTGGATGGCATGGACCAGCTGGCGGCGAGCATCCGGTTCGTGCGGGCGAAGCTCGCGCAACACTGGCCGGCGTAGGTCGGGCTTTACGCCCGATACGGAACCAGAATATCGGGGATAAACCCCGACCTACCGCGGATGTGCCTGACGGGAGAAATTAAGCTCTGCTTTCGGGTGATTGGCGCACACCCTGTGGTATGGAAAAGCGTTTGTTTACCGAACTGGGCCTCTCGGCCGATATTTTGAAGGCTGTCGACAAGATGGGCTTTGAGGAGGCTTCGCCCATCCAGACGGCGGTGATTCCGACAATTTTGGCAGGTCGTGACGTGGTCGGCCAGTCGTCCACCGGGTCGGGCAAGACCGTGGCGTTCGCCATTCCGGCCATCGAGAAGACGGACCCGAAAATCCGCGCGGTGCAGGTGCTGATCCTCTGCCCGACGCGTGAGCTCGCGGTGCAGGTCGCGGAGGAGACGGGCAAGATCGCGTTCTTCAAGCGCGGCGTGATGGGCGTGCCGATCTACGGCGGCCAGAGCTATGAGCGGCAGTTTCGCGCGCTGGCGGCGGGCGCGCAGGTCGTCATCGGGACGCCCGGCCGCGTGATGGACCACATGGAGCGGGGCACGCTGAAGCTGGACAAGCTGAAGCTCGTCATTCTCGACGAGACCGACCGGATGCTCGACATGGGCTTCCGCGACGACATCGAGAAAATCCTCAAGTCCGTGCCGGCGACGCGGCAGCTGCTGTTTTTCTCAGCGACGATCCCGCGCGCGATCCAGGACCTGATCAGCCGCTATTCGAAGGACCCGGCGTGGATCAAGATCGACTCGGTGGCGCAGAACGCGCCGCAGGTGGAGCAGGTTTATTTCGAGGTGGACCGCCGCTCGAAGATCGAGGCGCTGACGCGGCTGATCGACGTGAATGACTTCCGCTACGGCATCATTTTCTGCAGCACGAAGATCATGGTGGACGACCTCGACGAGCACCTGCACTCGCGCGGCTACATGACGGACCGGCTGCACGGCGACATCACGCAGGCGCAGCGCGACCGCGTGATGGACAAGTTTCGCCGGCGCGGCTTCGAGTTCCTCGTGGCGACGGACGTCGCGGCGCGCGGACTCGACGTGGACGACCTCGAGGTCGTGATCAACTTTGACCTGCCGAACGACGCCGAGGATTACACCCATCGTATCGGTCGCACCGGCCGCGCCGGGCGCAAGGGCCAAGCGTTCACTTTCGTTTCCGGGCAGGAAATCTACAAGCTGCAGAGTATGGTGCGCTGGGCGAAGCTCAACATCCGCCGCGGCACGATCCCTTCGCTCGACGAGGTGGAGGAGGCGCGGTCCAATGTGTTTGTCGAAAAAATCCGCGCCACGCTCGAGGCGAAGCAGTTCAAGCCACACGACCGGATGATCGACCGGCTGCTCGACGAGGGATTTGCGAGCACGGACATCTGCTCGGTGTTGATCCATATGCTCCAGGCGGGTTCGTCCGCCGCTCCGGCCAAGGCCAAGCCCGCCGGCGCCCCGGTGAAGCCGGCATTTGGCAGCACGGTCGCCGGTCCGGCCGTCAAGCCAGCCAAGCCTGCGCCGGCGTGGGCGAAGTCTGCGGCATCTGCCCCGAAACCCGGTCCGGCCCCGGCGGCGGAAGGCCCGGACGATGACGTCGCGCCACAGGTGTCCGACGAGGACGCTGGTGACGATTCCCCTCCGCAAAAATCAAAGTATGAGCGCCCCGCGCGCACCGGCCGCGAGCCGGGCATGGCGACGATCTTCCTCAACGTGGGCCGCAAGCAACTGGTCACGCCGGGCGACATCGTCGGCAAGATCGCGGGCGTCACGCGGCTGCCCGCGACGGTGGTCGGCGCGATCGACATTCATCAACGCCACACGCTCGCCGACGTAGCCGAGAAGGAAGCCGAGTTCATCGTGAAGAAGCTCGCCGGCATCAAACTCAAGGGCATCGCCCTCGAGCCGACGCTGGCGGCGCCGGAAGCGAGCTAGCCTGATTGGGACGTCCCCACTGTAGGAGCGGCGTTACGCCGCGATTGATGTCCAGCATCGCGGCGTAAAGCCGCTCCTACAGTTGTGCGGTGACGCGACCGAACCTTTCGACCGCTTGACAGGCCGGCGGCGGCGCGGCTATCCCGTTGGCTCCGTATGGAGGCCGCGCTCGATCAACCGGTGCTGGTTTTGAACCGCCTGTGGCAGGCGGTGAACGTCATTGGCGCGCGACGGGCATTCGGGCTGCTGGCGCGGGGCCACGCGCATGTGGTTCATCATCACGACGAGGACTTTCGGACGTTCACGATGCTGGACTGGATCGACTTCTCGACCAGCAACCCGCCGATCGCGGAGCTGGAGACGGTGCATACGCCGAGCCGCACGATCCGGTTGCCGCGCGTGATCCTGCTGTCGTTCTTCGACAAGCTGCCCTGCAAGGAGCTGAAGCTCACGCGCAACAACGTCTTCGAGCGCGACAAGAATTCCTGCCAATACTGCGCGAAGGTCCTGCCGCGCGAGGAGCTCAATTTGGACCACGTCATCCCGCGCGATTACGGCGGGAAAACCACGTGGGAGAACATCGTCTGCTCGTGCATCAAGTGTAACACGCGGAAGGCCAACCGCCTCCCGCACGAGGCGCACATGCGCCTGATCCGGAAGCCGGCGAAGCCGAAGTGGCGGCCGGTCATCTCGCTCGTGCTCGGCAACCAGCACCGCGAGATGTGGAAGGACTTCCTCGACCTGGCCTACTGGAACGTTGAGCTGGACGAATAAGGCGCGGAGGGCGCGGAGATTCGGAGAGTGGTCACGCAAAGCCGCCAAGTGCCCGGACTTTGCGGCTTTGCGTGAACCCAATCTTGGCTACTTTCCCGAGAACTTCTGACGGACGACGAGCCAGAGGGCGGACATGACGATCAGGTCGCTGGCGATGATGAAGACCTTGATCGGGACCGATTTGACGAAGACCGCCACCATCACGGCGCCGAGGGCGATGAAGATGAAGGCGAGCGTGAGCGCCATTTTCGCCCGGGCAATTTCGCCGGTGCGCGGGTCGGTGGGGGGAAGGTCGGTGGGGGGAAGGTCGGTGGGGGGCCGGTCGGTGGGCATGGGAGGCGGGAGCGAGTAATGACTAATAGCTAATGACTAATGTCTAATGACGAAGGTCGCTGGCGGTGGGCGAATGGCGGATTCCCGGTGGCTTTTCGTGTGCAGCTTACTGCGATTTCACCAGCGGCAGCGTCACGCGCATCGTCGTGCCGCTGGGGCCGGTGGAGACGAGGGTGATGTCGCCGTGGTGGGCTTGCAGGATCCGCTTGGCGATCGCCAGGCCGAGGCCGGTGCCGTCGGGGCGGCCGGAGAAGAACGAGTCGAAGATGCGGCCGCGAACCGCTTCGGGAATACCCGTGCCGGTGTCGGCGAGGTCGAGGGTGACGAAGCCTTCCTGGCCGGGCGAAACCGAGAGCGCGATGGCGCCGCCGTCGGGCATGGCCTGCGTGGCGTTGAGGATGAGGTTGAGCAGGACCTGCTGGAGCTGGCCCTTGTTGGCTTCGACGATGAACGGGACGGTCGAGGGATCGTGGAGCACGTGGATCTTGGCCTGCGCGAGCTTGGGCCGGACCAGGACCAGCGTGTCGCCAATGATGTCGGCGAGCGACCAACGCGCGTGCAGGCTGCTGGGCGCCTTGGCGAAATTGAGCACGCGGGTGACGATCGACTCGAGCTGGTCGAGTTTTTCCCCGATGACGCGGAGGTCGGTGCAGCGAGGGTCGTCGGGCTTGAAATCCAGGCCGAGGCCGCCGTGGAGGAGCTTGAGCACGGTCAGCGGGTTGCGGATTTCGTGCGCGATTTCGGCGGCGAGCAGGCCGAGCGTGGTGAGTTGCTCCTGCTTGCGCAGCGTCTCCTCGCTCTGGAACACGCGGGCGTAGAGCCGGGCGTTCTGCAGCGCGACGGCGCCGAGGCTGGCGAGCGTGGCGCAGACGCGCTTCTCGTCGTTGTCGAAGCGGTGCGGCCGGTCGGTGAACACGGCGAGCACGCCGAGCACTTCGCCCTCGACGATGAGCGGGGTGAGCAGCGCGGCGCAGAGGGTGAGGTCGTCGGGCAGGTCGGCGACGCTGCGGAATTCCGCGGAACGGACGTCGGCGAACTCCACCTGTTTCTTGGTGTGCAGCGCGGCGGCGGCAAAGCACGCGGCGGCGGGCTGCTCGCCGTCGGGCAGGGGCGGGGCGTCGGGTGAATCCAGCGCGGCGAAACGCACCGTGCCGCGGGCGGAGTCGTGGAGATAAAGTGCGCAGGCGCGGCCCTGCAGCATGCGCCGGGTGTCGCGCGTGAGGGTGTCGAGGAGTTCCTGCGACTCGAGCTTGGCCACGAGCGCCTGCCCGGTGGTGAGGAGGGTCTCGAGCTGGCGGGCCTTGGCCTGCAGCGCGCGCATGCGCCAGAGCTGTTGGACAATGGAGGTGGCCTCCAGCGTGAGTTGTTCGAGCAGGGCGAGATCGCCGGCGGAGAAATGCCCGGTGCGGTCGCTCTCGAGGTCGATGACGCCGATGACCTGGTCGCCCTCGCGCATGGGCGCGGCCATCTCCGAGCGCGTGGCGGAGCGGACGGCGATGTAGCGCGGCTCGGCGGCGACGTCGGGAACGAGGAGTGCGCGGGCGTTGAGCACGCACCAGCCGGTGACGCCGTGCCCGAGCTTGAGCCCGAGGCCCTGGCGGCCATTGGGCGTGCCGAGCGCGACCTCGACCTCCAGGCGCCCGGAGCTGGGGTTGAGCAAGGCGATGGACCCGGCGTCTGCGCCGAAAGTGGCGACAAATTCGTCCAACACCTCGCTCAACGCCACGCGGGGATCATCGGCCCGTCCGGCGAGGGAAGTCAGCCGGTAGAGCGCCGGCAAAGCGCGCGGGTCCTCCGCCGGCGGCAGGCGGGGCGGGGAGGTCGGTACTGGCGAAGTCAGCGGGAGGGATTCCACGCCCGGCAGGTTTGCGGGGTGGGCCGGCGAGGTCAACGCGGGCCAATGAGGACGCATTTACACGCCACCCAGCACATGTTCTTAATTATGCATGGGCATGATTCACCACGTGAGTCCGGCTGAAGCGGCGATACTGGGAGCAATCGTGGCGATGATGACCGCTGTAATTGGAGTCCGGGCGTATCGGCGGGGCCGAATCGTTGTCGGGTGGTACCTCTTCCAACACCATGTGCATCGAAACCGGCAACCGGGGCGGTTTTGGCTGGCATTCGCAGGCAACGCGGCGGTGTTCGTGCTCGGCATTTACCTGTTAGTGAGCTGGCTGGCGAAATGACGACCAAGCGTGGTCGGGTTGCCCATTTCCCCTCGTAAACAGCGTCCCATTACGGGTCCAGAGAATCGCGCAAAATCTGCCGCGGCGCGCCCTCGACCGACCGGCTTTAAAGGCATTCCTTATTCCGCGCGCAGGGCGACCATCGGGTCGACGCGGGCGGCGCGGCGGGCGGGGAGCCAGGAGGCGAGGAGGCCGACGAGCGCCAGCACCAACGCGACGGTGGCGAGCGCCACGGGATCCTGTGCGCTGGTTTCGTAGAGGAGGGACTGGAGCAGGCGCGTGAGCAGCAGGCTGCCGCCGATTCCGACCGTCAGCCCGGCCCCGACGATCATCATGCCGTCGTGCAAGACCTTGCGGAGCACCGCGCTGGGGGTGGCCCCGAGCGCGAGCCGGATGCCCAGATCGCGGGTCTGCTGGATCACGCGGTAGGTGATCAGGGCATAGAGCCCGACGGCGGCGATGAGCAGGGCGATGACGGAGAAGCCACTCACCAGCGTCACCGCAAAGCGCGGCCGGGCGAGCAGGGTGTCGACGACCTCGTTGATCAGGCGCAGTTGCGCGATGGGCAAGTCGTGGTCCAATTCGGCGACCTTCTGGCGCACGAGGCCGGGCAGGTTGCGGGCGTCGCCCGTGAAACGCAGCACGACGAAGAGGGCCGCGTCCGGCTGCTGGTAGAAGGGTTCGTAGGATTGGGCAATCGACTCGTGGTCGATGCCTTGGGACTCGGAACGGACGTCGCGCACGATGCCGACGACCTCGCGCCAGTCTTCGTTGCCGTTGGTAATCTGGATGCGCTGCCCGATGGGATCCTCACCCGGGAAAAATTTCCGGGCGAACGTTTCGTTGATCAGTGCGACGCGGGTGGCGCCCTCCCGGTCATGCTCGGTGAAACCGCGGCCGCGCAGGACCGCGGTGCCAAAGGCGCGGAGGTAGTCCGGCGTGATGGCGTAGTAGTTGGTATTGGGCAGGTCGCCCTTCGCGACCGGCGGGCGGCCCTGCACGATCCAGCGCAGCACCGAGTCGCGGACGAGCGGCATGCGGTGAGTGACGCCGGCGGCGGTGACGCCGGGCAGGCCGGACATTTGCCGCAGCAGCTCGCGCGTGAAGGCGCGCTGCTGCTCGGGTGTGGCGTATTTCTTGTCGGGCAGGGTGACGTAAAACATGAGCGCCTGCTCGGCGTGGAACCCCTTGTCCGTGTCCACCAGGCGCGAAAAACTGCGGGCGAGCAGGACGGTGCCGACGAGCAGCACGACCGCCGCTGCGACCTCGGAGGCGACGAGCAGGGACTGCAGGCGGAAGCGTGACCCGCCCGCGGTGTTGCCCCGGCTGCCATCCTGGGTGATCCGCACCAAGTCAACTTGCGTGGCACGCCAGGCGGGCAGGAGCCCGAAGACCAAGCCGGTGAGCAGGCTGAGGCCGAGGGAGAAACCGAGCACGGGGAGATTCAACGCGATCAGGTGCGCCTGCGGGAGATTCACCGGGATGAGGCGGACGAGCGCGGCGAGCGAGCCGCCGGCGAGGGCGATGCCGAGCACCCCGCCGGCCAGCGCGAGCAGCAGGCTCTCGGTGAGGAGCTGGCCCACCAGTTGGGCGCGGCTGGCGCCGAGCGCGCTGCGCACGGCGATTTCCTGCTGGCGCGCGGCCCCGCGGGCGAGGAGGAGGCTGGCGACGTTCAGGCACGCGATCAGGAGCACGCACGCCACCGTGCCGAGCAGCACCTGCAGGACCCCGCGGGTGTTCTGCTGGTAGGACTCGGCCAGGGAGATGAGGATCGCGCCGCAACTCTTGTTTGAGTCGGGATATTTCTTCCGGAGCGTCTCGTTGTAGGCCACGAGGTCCTGCAAAGCCTGGGCCTGCGTCACCCCGGGGCGGAGGCGGCCGAAGACCTCCAGGAAATGCGCGCCGCGATAATCGTCGGACTGTTCATCGGCGGTGAAAGCCATCGGCACCCAGAGCTGGATCCCGCCGCCCTGCTGGAAGCCGGGCGGCATGACGCCGATGATTTCGTAGGAGTCGCCGTTGAGGAGAAAGGTGTGGCCGATCACGGACTCCTGCCCGCCGAACTGGGATTGCCAGAGAGCGTAACTCAGAAGCGTGACCTTCGGTCCGCCCAGGACGTCTTCCTTCGGGCTGAAGAGCCGGCCGCGCAACGGCGCGACGCCAAAGACGTCGAAATAGGAAACCGTGACGCGCCGGCCGACGAACCGCTGGGGTTGTGGCCCGCCGGTGTAAATCGGGAAAAACCTGGCCGCGCCGCCCATCGTCTCGAACGATTTCACGTTGGCCTTCCAATCGAGGTAATTGGCTCCGGAGACCGGATAGGTCGGGAACTGCGGCAGGCGGGTCTCATTGAGCACCATGATGCGCCCGGGCTCCGGGAAGTCGGGCGGGGTCAGCAACAAGGCGTGCGCGACGGAAAAAATGGCGGTGTTGGCCCCGATGCCCACGGCCAGCGTCAGCACGGCGACGACGGTGAACCCGCGCGTCTTGAGCAACGAACGGCAGGCGTAGCGGAGGTCAGGGAGCGTCACGCGGGAGAAGCGACCAGCGGTCAGCTGAAAGGGAAAGAGGAATGCGACGAACTGCAGGCGGGTGCGTTACCCGGAATGCCGCGGAGGGCTCAGGCCGCGTTGCTTACGGTCCGATCCTAAACCTCGAAAAATTCAGGCCTGCTTCGCCGCGGCGACCGGGGCGGGCTTGATGATCTCGGCGAGGGTGTCGCGGAGGGCGTGGAGGCGCTGGTCGTCGACGGCTTGGGTCGGCTCGGAGCTTTCGATGTAGAACGTGTCGATGGCGACGCCGCGCTCGGTGCCGATGCGGGCGAAGGTGATGTCGAAGCCGTGGTCGGAGATCGTCTTGGCCAGGCGGTGCAGCAGGCCGATCTGGTCGCGGGCCTGGATTTCGACGATCGTGCGCTTCATCGAAAGCTCGTGGTAGACGTCGACCGTCGGCGGGAACGAGGAATGCAGGCCCTCGCCGTTGACGGCGGGGCGGGTGGCGGCGACGCGCTTGGCTTGGGCGACGATGTCGGGAAAGAGGTCCTTGTTGCCCACGAGGGCGGCTTCGACGGTCTGGGCGAAGATGCGCTGGGCGTCGGCGCTTTGCACGACGCCGCGGTCGGGCTCGACGACGTAAAACGTGTCGATGGCGATGTGGTCGGAGCGGGAAATGACCTTGGCGCCGAGGATGGACAGGCCGGCAACGCTGAAGGCGCCGGCGAGTTTGTAGAACAGGCCGGCGCGGTCCCAGGTGACGACGTTGACGACGGTGAGGGAGCGGTTGAGGTCGTCCTTCCACTCGATGACGGGCTTGAGCGAGCCCACGGTGTCGGCCGTCGCGATGGACTTGAGCAGCCGGTTCACCATCTGGATGTGCAGGGTGATCTCGGCGGCGTCCGTCTGGATGAAATAACGCTCAGGCAGCAAGCTGAAGTGCGCGGTGATCTCATCGGTACTGATACCGGGGATCTTGCGGGCGATGAGTTCCTGTTGGGTCATTTGCTTTTTCTGTTCGTAGCGGGCGTCGAGCCCCGCGCCAAGACTCAAGCGCTCAAGCGTGGCACGGTAAAGGCTGGTGTGAAGGGTGTCCTTGTAGCTGTTCCAGAGGCTGGCCGCCGTGCCGCGGGCGTCGCAAAACGTGTGGACGTAGAGGTTGCGCAGCTGCTCGGCGTTTCCGACGAGCTCGGCAAAAGCGATGGCAGTCTGGGGGTCATCTACGTCCCGCTTCTGCCAGAATCGTGCCATCGCGAGATGATTTTTGATGACAAATGACACCAATTCCCGGCCCTCGGGGGACACCCCGAGCCGGTCCATGATCGGCCCAGCCAGCCGGACCCCACTCTCGGCATGGCCCTGGATGCCGTCGGCCTTGCCAATATCATGCAGCAAGAGGGTGAGATACAGCAGCGCCGGGTCCGTGGTTTCGTGAAGCGCCTCGCGATATTTCAGGGTGATCGGCTCCGCATTCGTGAAAATCAGGTCAAGCTGCCGGATGGCGTTCAGCGTGTGCACGTCGGCCGTATACCGGTGGTAATACTCGTGCTGCACCATGCAGGTCAGCGCGTCGAATTCCGGGATGAACCGCCCCAGGACCCCCAGCTCATGCATCAACGACAAGGTGGGGAATACGGCACCGGCGTCGGAGAGGATCGCGCGGAAGCTGACGTTGGCGTCGACCGAGTCGCGCACGGCGGCGGTGAGTAACGGCGCCGACTCGCGGATGAGCGTGGAGAGGTTGAAATCCGGGGCGCAACCGAGCTGTTGGCAGTGCCGGAAGACGCGGACGAGCCGGACGGGGTCGTACTTGAAAGCCGCGGGGGTCTCCGCGGCGAGCTCCCGGCCGCGCAGGATGAAGCCATCGAGCTTCTTGCTGCGGCGGAAGCGCGACGCGATCAGGCTCTCGCGCAGCGAGACGCGCTCGCCCGAGGCGTCGCGGCCGATCGTCAGGGCCAGGCGGCTCTCGACGACCTTGGAAATCCGGTAAATCGATTGCGCCGCGCGGTAGTAATCCTGCATGAACCGCTCCACCCGGAGCAGCATGTCGGGCTCGGGGTAGCCGAGGTTTTGAGCGAGGCGCGGCTGGAGCTCGAGGTCGAGCAGGTCGTTGGGGCGTTTGCTGAGGAAGTGGAGCTCGTTGCGGACGCGCAGGAGGAAATCATAGGCGCGGGTGAACTCGGCGAGTTCCTCGGGCCGGAGGTATTTTTGCGTGACGAGCTCGCCAATGTCGGAGATGCCGAGCTTCACCCGGGCCATCCACACGGCGTTCTGGTAGTCGCGCAGGCTGCCCACGCCGTTCTTCACGTCGGGTTCCTGAAGGAAGATGGTGTCGCCGTATTTGGCGCGCCGCTGGGCCTGGTCGCCGAGCCGCTCGGCAATGTAGCCCTTGGGATCCTCGGTGGTGGCGAAGGCCTTGTAGGCCTGCGCGAACGTCTCGTAGAGCGCGGCCGAGCCGGCGATGAGGCGCGACTCGAGCATGGACGTGAGGGTCTGGATGTCCTTGCGCGCCTCGGCGAAGACCTCGTCGACGTTGCGCGTGGAGTGGCCGACCTTGAGCCCGCTGTCCCAGAGCGGGTAGAGCACCTCGTTGGACAGGTGCTCGAGCAGGTATTTGGTCTCGGCGGGTTTCGTCTTGGCGGGAAAGAGAAACATCACGTCGATGTCGCTGAGCGGGCTGAGCTCGCCGCGGCCATAGCCGCCGAGGGCGACGAGGGCCACGGGCGCGGGGAGCTTGCCCTGTGTGGCGGTGAAGCTGGCGGTCGCGTGGTCGAACAGCCTCCTGAGCATCGTGTCGATGGAGGCCGCGCGCGCCCGGACGATCTCCAGCCCCGAGGCGCCGGCGTCGTGGCGGGCGCGGAGTGCGGCGCCTTCGGCCGCGAGGTAGGCCTTGCACGCGGCCAGGCGGTCGGCCACGGGCGCGTCCTCGGCGAAAGCCAGGAAGGCGGGAGCGGCGGGTGGCACGGCGGAGGACATGAGGAGCCGTCAGTGAAAGGAAAACCGCCCCGCGTGCGAGGGGATTTGGTGTTTTGCGGGAGGGCTGGGGTGGAACGCGTTGCCCTCAACGCGTTGCCTGAAAATGGAGCCGCGGCTCGAAAGCGCATTGGGGGCAATGCGCTCCACCCGACACTTAAACCACTTGCCTCGCTCCCGGGCGGAGGGTTTTCTGGGCGTTTTCCTCAACCCGAACCGAAGCAATGGCCGAGATCTCCAAGAGCTACGAACCACGCGAAGTGGAAAAAAAGTGGTATGCCGCCTGGCTCGGGGCCAAGGCCTTCGCGGGCAAGGTGCAGCCGGGCCACGAGGCGTATGGCATCGTGATTCCGCCGCCGAACGTGACCGGCGTGCTGACGATGGGCCACGTGTTGAACAACACGATCCAGGACATCCTCATCCGGCGCGCCCGCCTCGAGGGCAAGTCCGCGCTCTGGCTGCCCGGCACCGACCATGCGGGCATCGCGACGCAGACCGTGGTGGAGCGGGAACTGCGGAAGGAAAAGAAGACGCGTCACCATTTTGGCCGGGAGAAATTTGTCGAGAAGGTCTGGGCCTGGCGTGAGGAGAAGGGCGGCATCATCCTCGAGCAGCTGCGGCGGTTGGGCGCGTCGTGCGATTGGGACCGGACGGCTTTCACCATGGATCCGGGCTACTCGCAGCGCGTGATGCACGTGTTCGTCGAGCTGTTCAACCGCGGCCACATTTACCGCGGCAAGCGCATGGTGAACTGGTGCCCGTCGACGCAGACGGCGCTGTCCGACGAGGAAGTGATCATGAAGCCCGTCAACGGCACGATGTATCGCGTGCGTTACGCGCTGAACGACCTGACGGGCAAGTCCGGCGAATACATTGAGGTGAAGACGACGCGGCCCGAGACGATTCCCGGCGACGTCGCCATCGCGGTGCACCCCGAGGATCCGCGTTACTCCGCCCTCATCGGCCGGACCGTGCGGCGGCCGATCGGACCCGCCGCCGACCTGCGGATCGTGGCCGATGCAGCGGTGGACAAGGAATTTGGCACGGGCGCGCTGAAGATCACGCCCGCGCATGACCGCGTGGACTACGAGATCGGCCTGCGCCACAAGCTGCCAGTGATCGACGTACTCAACCCGAACGGCACGCTGAACGAGCTCGCCGGCCCGGAGCTGGCGGGGATGGATCGCTTTGCCGCGCGCAAGAAGGCCGCGGAGATGTTGAAGGAAGCGGGCGCGCTCGTGGCGGAGGAACCCTATGCGAACAACGTGGGTTATTCCGAGCGCGCCGACGTGCCGATCGAGCCGCGGCTGACCGAGCAGTGGTGGCTGAAATACCCGAAGATCGAGGAGGCCAAGGCCGTGGTGCGCGACGGCCAGATAAAGTTTCACCCGGAGCGCTGGTCCAAGGTTTACCTGCACTGGCTGGAGAACATCCAGGACTGGTGCATCAGCCGCCAGCTCTGGTGGGGCCACCGGATCCCGGTCTGGTATCGCAAGGACGCGGATCGCAGCGACCCGAAGAACTGGCACGTGTCGGTGAACGGCCCGGCGGACGCCGCGAATTGGGAGCAGGAGGAGGACGTGCTCGACACGTGGTTCAGCTCCTGGCTGTGGCCGTTCGCGACGCTCGGCTGGCCGGACGCGGGCGAGATGAAGGCGGCGGGATTCGACTATTTTTACCCGACCACGACGCTCGTGACCGGGCCGGACATCATCTTTTTCTGGGTCGCGCGCATGATCATGGCGGGGCTGGAATTTGTCCGCCCGGGAGAGCCGCCGGAGCGGCGGATCCCGTTCAAGCACGTCTATTTCACCGGCATCATCCGCGACCAGCAGGGCCGCAAGATGTCGAAGTCCCTCGGCAACTCGCCCGACCCGCTCGACCTGATCGACACCTACGGCGCGGACGGCCTGCGTTTCGGCATCATCTCGATCGCGCCGCAGGGGCAGGACATCCGGTTCCAGGAAGACCGCATCGAGAGCGGCAAGAATTTCTGCAACAAGCTCTGGAACGCCTGCCGGTTCCGGCAGATGCAGGGTGACGCTGGCGACAATTCCACGCTGACGGGCATCACGGCGCGGTTGGAGACGGCGCATTTCGACGGCGACGACCACGCCATTCTCGACCGCTTGCTGGCGACGACGCGCGAGGTGGACCGGTGCTTCGCGGAGTTTGAGTTCAGCGCGGCGGTGCAGGCGCTTTACGGGTTTTTCTGGAATGATTTCTGCGACTGGTATGTCGAGGTTTCGAAGTCGAAGCTGCAGTCGCCCGACACGAAGGCCAACTGCCTCGCAATCCAGGACCTCGTGTTGCGCCAGACGCTGCTGCTGCTGCACCCGTTCATCCCGTTCATTACCGAGGAACTCTGGTCGCTCCTCGGCTACGGCGCGCCGGGTACTTTCATCGAACACACCCATTTGGAGAACGCCTCGCAGCTGGCGACGGCGTCGCACTTGCGCGGCCTGGTGCTCGACCACGCGCAGGTGGCGGCGGTCGCAAACCTGAAGGCGTTTGTCTCCCAGGCGCGCGCGCTGAAGGCCGATCACAATCTGGCCAGCCGGCGCGATGTGAAATTCTTTGTCATCACCGGCGACCGCGAATGGGGCCTGCTCTCCGCGAGTGCCGCGAAGCTCACTCGCATGGCCGGCGCGGCCAGCCTGGAACGCCGCGAGAAGGTCGAGGGCGCCCCGGCGGTCGTGACGACGCTCGGCACGCTGTATCTCGACCTCGCGAGCACGGTGGACGCCGGCGTCGAGAAGGTGCGGCTCACGAAGGAACTGGAAACGCTGAAGAAGCACGTCGCCGGCACCGAGGCGCGCCTCGCCAACAAGGCTTTCACCGACAAGGCGCCCGCCGCCGTGCTCGAAGGCGCGCGCAAGCAGCTCGCCGACCAGCAGGCCAAGCAGGCGGAGTTGGAGCGGCTGCTGAAATCGCTCGGGTAGGGCTGGGGTCTTGACCTGCCCTGCTTCGGATGCAGGGGGCTTGCTGAAACCGCCGGGCTGGGTTCGCTTATTCCATGGCCAACCCGATCCGCATCCTCGCTTTTTCCGGCAGTGCCCGCCGG
This sequence comes from uncultured Opitutia bacterium, assembly GCA_903862955.1. Classification (GTDB taxonomy): domain Bacteria; phylum Verrucomicrobiota; class Verrucomicrobiia; order Opitutales; family Opitutaceae; genus Opi-474. The sequence goes on along the minus strand of CAIPAH010000024.1, from coordinate 380,016 downwards.
GAATCCCTCAACAAGAAGCTGCTTGCCGTCGCCGTGATGGCCGTGCGCGCGGCGGGAGGCGAGGTCACGCTGGTGGATCTCACGGACCTGCCCTTGCCGCTCTACCACGGCGACTTGGAGGACGCCGAGGGCCTGCCCGCCAATGCGGTGAAATTGATCGAGCTCATCAAGTCGCACCCGGCGCTCCTCATCGCGTCACCGGAATACAACTCGATGTTCACGCCGCTCCTGAAGAACACGATCGATTGGTGCACGCGCGGTGACGACAATCCGTTCGTCGGCAAGGTCGCGGCCGTGGTGTCGGCGTCGCCGGGCCAGTTTGGCGGCGTGCGCTCGATGAAGCTGGCGCAGCAACTCCTGCTGCAACTCGGCTGCCACGTCGTGCCGGCGCAGTGTTTCCTGCCAAAGGCGCACGAGGCGTTTGACGACAATGGCGCGCTGAAGGAGGCGCGGAACCAGAAGGCGGTGGAGACGCTGGCCCAGCAGCTGGTCCTGACAGCGGCAAAATTGTCGGTGTAGGAGCGCCTTTACGCCGCGATGCCCGCAAAGGCTCGCGGGATAAACCCGCTCCTACAGTTTGGCCCGCCTGCGGGCTTGCCCGGCCGAGACGCGGGCCTACCGTCATTGCCACATGAAAACGGCCCTCATCACCGGCATCACCGGCCAGGACGGCTCCTACCTCGCCGAGCTGCTGCTGGCCAAAGGCTACGAGGTGCACGGGGTCATCCGGCGCGCTTCGACCTTCAACACCAGCCGGATCGACCACCTTTACCGCGATCCGCACGTCAACAACGTGAAGCTGCACCTGCACTTCGGCGATCTCGCCGACTCGGTGCAGATGGTGAAGCTGCTTTACGAGCTGCAGCCGGACGAGATCTACAACCTCGGCGCGCAGTCGCACGTGCGCGTGTCATTCGACATCCCGGAATACACCGGTGACGTGGACGGGCTCGGCGCCCAGCGCATCCTCGAGGCCATCCGCGAGGCCGGGCTCGTGAAAAAATGCCGCTACTACCAGGCGTCGTCGTCGGAGATGTTCGGCAAGGTGCAGCAGGTGCCGCAGACGGAGGTCACGCCGTTCTGGCCGCGTTCGCCGTATGGCTGCGCGAAGGTCTACGCGCACTGGCTGACGGTGAACTACCGCGAGAGCTACAACCTCCACGCGTCGAGCGGCATCCTGTTCAACCACGAGAGCCCGCGCCGCGGCGAGACGTTCGTCACGCGCAAGATCACCCGCGCCGCCACGCGCATCAAGCTGGGGCTGCAGCAGTCGATTTACCTCGGCAACCTGGACGCCCGGCGCGACTGGGGCTACGCGAAGGAATACGTCGAGATGATGTGGCTGATGCTGCAGCAGGACACGCCGGGCGACTATGTCGTCGCGACCAACGAGGCGCACAGCGTGAAGGAATTCTGCCAGGAGACATTCGGGCTGCTGAACCTCGACTGGGAAAAATACGTGCAGCACGACCAGCGCTACGAACGGCCGGCGGAGGTGGACCTGCTGATCGGCAATGCCGCGAAAGCCCGCCAGCAGCTCGGCTGGGAGCCGAAAGTGCGGTTCAAGGAGCTCGTGAAAATCATGGTCGAGCACGACCTCGAGCTCGCCAAGCGCGAGGCGCAGATCGCGAAGCTGCCGGATCCGTCGAAAGCCCCCTTTGCCTGATGATTGGCCACGAAGAGGCACAAGGGCTCCGAGGCTTCGGATTGAATCTCCCGTGCGCCTATAGGCGCGATGGAGGCTCCGTCGTAGCCACAGTCACCATGTGCCTTTTTGTGGCTAACTTCGGATTGCTCCCATGAAACTTTTCATCGCGGGACATCAAGGAATGGTGGGCGCGGCACTCGTGCGACGCTATCGGCGCGAGGCGGGCGTGACGCTGATGACGCGCACGCGGCAGGAGCTGGACCTGACTTCGCAGGCGGCGGTGGAGGCGTTTTTCGCCAAGGAAAAGCCGGACACGGCGATCATCGCGGCGGCGAAAGTCGGTGGGATCCACGCCAACAGCACCTATCCGGCGGAGTTTTTGTCGGTGAACCTCGCGATCGCGGCGAATACGATCCACGCGGCTTACCAGCACGGCGTGAAGCGGCTGCTCTTCCTCGGCAGCTCGTGCATCTACCCGAAGAATGCGCCGCAGCCGATGACCGAGGATTGTCTGTTGACCGGTCCGCTCGAGCCGACGAACGAAGCCTACGCCATCGCCAAGATCACGGGGCTCAAGCTCGCGCAGTTCTACCGGAAGGAGCACGGCGTGCTGTTTCACTCGGCGATGCCGACGAATCTCTACGGCCCGGGCGACAACTACCATTTGCAGAACTCGCACGTGCTGCCGGCACTCATCCGCAAGTTCCACGAGGCGAAGACCGCGGGTCAACCCGAGGTCACGGCCTGGGGCACCGGCACGCCGCGGCGGGAGTTCCTGCACGTCGACGACTTGGCGGACGCCTGTGCGTTCCTGCTGCGGGTGGAGAATCCGCCCGATTGGGTGAACGTCGGCACGGGGGCGGACGTCACGATCAAGCAGCTGACCGAGAGCGTTGCCGCGACGACGGGTTTCAAGGGCAAGGTCACGTGGGACACGTCGAAGCCCGACGGCACGCCGCGCAAGCTGCTCGACGTTTCCCGGCTGGCGAAGCTCGGATGGAAGGCGAAGATCGAACTCAAGGATGGACTGGCCTCGACCTATGCGAGCTTCCTAGCCGAGCAGGCGGCGGGCAAATTGCGGAGTTAATTTTGCAAACCTTTGCCCGCGAATGGTGCGAATGAACGCGAATGTCGGAAACAATGCAGGTTCCGGACCCGGAATGCAGGGGAATTTTCAATTCGCGTTAGTTCGCGCAATTCGCGGGCAAATCCGCTCTCTTGGAGCCAGCTGACATGAACGACGACGAGGAATTTCTGCCGGAGAGCGAGGCGGGCCCGAAAAAATCCTTCTGGGCGCACCTCAACGACCTGCGCACGGCGCTGGTGCGCTCGTCCATCGCGATCGGCATCGCGCTCGTCGTCTGCCTGCTGGTTTCGCCGCAGCTGGTGCAGATCCTCGAGTATCCGCTGAGCCGCGTGGACATGTTCGAGAAGCCGAAGCCGACGGTGACGTTCCAGATCGGCGACAACCAGCTCGGGCCTTACGTCGTGACGCGCGAGCAGTTCCCGGGCCTGCCGCCGGGCGACGCGCCGCATGCGGTTTACCAGGTGAACGTGGCCCCGTCGGGCAAGGAGCAGGTGGTCACGCTCAAGCTGCTGCCCGCGGCCCCCGGCAACACCTCGAGCCTGCGGGTGAAGCTGCACAACTTCGCGCCGGCGGAGGCGTTCTTCATCGCCTTCCACGTCTCGATGTATGCGGCGCTGATCGTGGCGTCGCCGTTCTGGGTGTTCTTCATGGGCCAGTTCTTCCTGCCGGCGCTCAAGATTCGCGAGCGGCAGGTGTTCTTCACCTGGCTCGCCTGGAGCGTACTGCTGTTTTTCTCGGGCGTGCTGCTGACGTATTTCGTCGTGCTGCCCCTCGCGCTGCGGGCGTCGGTGGAGTATTCGGACCTGCTGGGCTTCAACGCGCTCGACTGGCGCGCGGACGACTACATCGGGTTCGTCTCGAAGTTCATCTTCGGCATGGGCCTCGGCTTCCAGTTCCCGATCGTGGTGCTGCTGCTGGTGAAACTCGGGCTGATCAAATACGAGCAGCTCAAGCACTACCGCCGCCACGTGATCGTGGTCTCCTTCATCCTCGGCGCCGTGCTGACGACGCCCGAGGTGATCACCCAGGTCGCGATGGCCGTCCCGCTCTGCCTGCTCTACGAAATCTGCATCTGGGTGGCGTGGTACTGGGATCGGAAGAAACGGCGAGCGGCTGAGTTTATCGATGTCTAAGGCGCAAGCAGTTGCTTGGACTAGAATCAGCTTTGGGGTGTTGTTTTTCGTCTTCGGACTTCACGGGTTGGTTACTGGAAGGGCCGCGGTGGACGTCGATGTGGAAGGCATGAGTGTCCGAATTGGTGGCGCGCTTCTGGCCGTCTTCAGTGTCGCATTGGTTGTGTCCGGGTTTCGGAATAAGTAAGCGGTTGTCGCAAGCAATGGCCTGCGCGTCGTTTACAGTGCGGACGTGCGGTAAAGCACTTCGCGACGCACCGAGATTTCCACGGGGACGAGGTATTTTTGGACCGCGGCTAGGTCAGGCGTGATGCCGAGACCGGGAGCGTCCGGTGCGCGGACCTGACCGTTGGCGTCGCGTTTCAGGTGGTTGGCGGTCATCTCGACGGCGAGGGGCTTGGGCTCGACGGGGTATTCGCAGATCACGTCCTTCTCCAAACCGGCGAAGGGCTGGAGCGAGGCGCTGAGGGCGAGGTGGGACGTGAAAGTGTGGTTCACGAAGGTCACGCCGCGCGCGACGGCGTCGTCGGCGGCCTGCTTGGCGACGGTGATGCCGCCGATGCGGCCGCAATCGATCTGGAGGTAGCCGACGCCGCCATGCTGCATCATGTGGCGCGCCATCCAGATGTTGTGGGCCCCTTCGCCGCCGGCGAGTTTCAGTGAGCCGGCCTTTTCCGCGAGGAGGCGGTAGGAATCGAGCGCACCGGAGACGAAGGGCTCCTCGAGCCAAAGCGCGCGGCATTCGTGCAGGGCGGGCAGGGCCTGCGACGCGCGGACGACGTCGTCCACCCAGACGGTTCCGGCATCCACCAGCAGCAGGCCTTCGGCCCCGAGGCCCTCGCGTGCGGCGTGCAGCTGGTCGCGGTCCGCGGCGACCGAGGTCCGACCGAACGGACCCCAGCCGAATTTCGCGGCCCGGTAGCCGGCGGCGGTGGCGGCGCGGGCTTTCTTCAATGTCTCGTTGGGCGTGTCGCCGAACAGCACCGAGGCGTAGGGCGTCTTGGGAAACGACTTTTTGTAGCCCAGCAATTGCCAGACGGGCTGGCCGAGTTTTTTTCCGAGCAAATCCCAGAGCGCGATGTCGACGCCGGACCACGTGTGGTCGGCCTGCAGCAGATCGAGACTGTTCTCGCGGACGAGGTTGCCGATGCGGGTGAGGTCGGCGACGCCGTCGAGCGTCTGACCGAGCACGGAGTCGCGGACGGGCTTGCAGGCGGAATGCGAGCGCGGGCACATCCACGCGGCGATGGAGGGCAGGGGAGCCGCCTCGCACTCGCCCCAGCCCTCGAACCCGCCGGCGCGCACGCGCACGAGCAGGGCGTCCTGGCTGCCGTCGCCGATGTCCAGCACCTCGGGCATCGAGAGATAAAAGAAGTCGACGGACTCGATTTTCATGGGGTGGGGGCAGTGGTGCGGCGATGATCTCGTAGGTCGGGCTTTACGCCCGATAAGCGGATATCGGGCTTAAAGTCCGACCTACGCTGCTGGATTTGGCAAAGGTGCCAAGGCGCTTCGTGAAGACCCCGTTGAAGGGGAAGCCAGGATGCCGATGTCCGGGTTGCTTTCGTGGCTTCCTGGCTTCCGGCTAACCCAATTCCGATTTTCCCGCTTGCGCCAGTCGCCGGACTTTGGGGCAATGGCGGTTCAATGATCGCTCCCGAGACATTCAACCACATCGAAAACATCAAGAAGCGCGCCGGGCATCTCTGGAGGTTTCTTTGACGTCGATCAAAAGCAGCGGGAAATCGAGGCGATGGACGCGCAGATGGGCGCGCCCGGATTCTGGGACAGCAACGAGCGGGCGCAAAAGCACATCGGCAAACTGAACGCGCTGAAGCGTGCAGTGCTGCCGGTCGTCGCATTTCAGAAGAAGGTCGATGACATCGGCGTGATGCAGGAGTTGGTCGAGATGGCCTCGGCGGGCGAGCGCGAGACCTACGAGAAGGAAATCGAGACCAACGTGGCCGCCATGGTGACGGAGCTGGATGCGCTCGAGATCGCCTCCTTCCTCACCGGCCAGTTCGACAAGAACAACGCCATCCTCTCGATCCAGTCGGGCGCGGGCGGCACCGAGTCGAACGACTGGGCCGACATCCTCTTCCGCATGTATAACCGCTGGGCCGAGCGCCGCGGCTACACGGTGGAGTTGCAGGACGTGCAGGCGGGCGACCAGGCCGGCATCAGCAAGGCGACGATCCTGATCAAGGGCGAGAATGCCTACGGCTACGCCAAGGCCGAGCGCGGCGTGCACCGGCTCGTTCGCATCAGCCCGTTCGACGCCAACAAGCGTCGCCACACGTCGTTCTGCGCCGTGGACGTGATCGCGGAGATCACTGACGAGATTGAGATCGAGATCCCCGAGGGCGAGCTGCGCATCGATGTGTATCGCTCTTCCGGCAAGGGCGGCCAGGGCGTCAACACGACGGACTCCGCGGTGCGCATCACGCACATCCCGAGTGGCATCGTGGTCGTCTGCCAAAACGAACGCTCCCAGATCAAGAACAAGGCGGCGGCGATGAACGTGCTGAAGGCGCGGCTCTACGAAAAGAAGCAGGACGAACAGCGCAGCGAGATGGAGCGGTTTTACGGCGAGAAGGGCGAAATCGGATGGGGCAGCCAGATCCGCAGCTATGTGCTGCAACCCTACCAGATGGTGAAGGACCTGCGCACGGGGATGAGCACGAGCGACACGCAGGGCGTGCTCGACGGCGACCTCGACCGCTTCGTCAACGCCTGGCTCCGCGCCGGCAGCCCGCGTCACCGCAACAAGGATATCCAGATGGAAGACTGACGCGGCGGAGCCGCGTAATGACCAATGTCCAATGCCTAATGACAAATGGGACGGAATCCGACCATTGGACGTGAGGGTTTCATCATTGGTCATTAGACATTAGTCATTAGTCATTTCATCATTTCTCCCCATGTCCGACCTGCCACACGACCAGATTCGCGCCGCGCTGAGCGGACAGTCGTTGTTTGAGGACAAGACGTGGCAACTTTCGCCCACGGCCTGGCCAGTGTCGAAGGACCAACTGGCGCAGCTCGAGGCGATCGGCGGAGCCTGCTTGGAGTTTCACCAGGCGCTGGAAACGCTCTATCTTCGGTCTGCCGCGGGCAAAAACCTGCTCCGCAACAAGCCGCTGCTCGCGCCCTGGGTGGCGGATTATCTCGACCGCGGCAAACCCGCCGAGCTCATCGCCCACGCGCGGGATCCGAAGAACCGCGGCGCGTTTCCGGCGGTGCTGCGGCCCGACCTGCTGCTGACGGACGACGGGTGGGCGTTGACCGAATTGGATTCCGTGCCCGGCGGCATCGGGCTGACAGCGTTTCTGAACCGGCTGTATGCGGGGGCCTCCGGCGCTCTGCGGGCTTCGGAGGGCAAGGATGGCTCGGCGGGTGCGCATGGCGCAGCTCGCGACTCCGGTGGAGCCATCCTGGGTGAAAACGACGCGATGATCACGAATTTCTATGCCGCCTTGGCGGCACTGCGGCCGGATGCGCGGAATCCGTTCATCGCGCTGGTGGTGAGCGACGAGGCGGCGACCTACCGGCCCGAGATGCAGTGGCTCGCGGCGCAGTTCCAGCTGCAGGGCAAGCGCGTGTTCTGCATGCGGCCGGAGGACATCTTCCCACTTGGTTCGCAGCTCTGCTTCGATGCGGACGGCAACCCGGAGAAGATCGACATCATCTACCGTTTTTTTGAGCTCTTCGATCTGGCAAACATCCGCACCGCGAAGTTCATCTTCGAGGCGTGGTCGGCGGGCGAGGTGGCGATCACGCCGCCGATGCGGCCGTTCCAGGAGGAGAAACTCACGCTTGCGCTGTTTCATCATCACCTGCTGCAGGAATTCTGGGCCGAAGCCCTGTCGGGCCGCGCGCTCAAGCTCCTGCGCGCGCTGATCCCGCCATCGTGGGTGATGGACCCGGCGCCGCTGCCGCCGGGGGCGATCCTCGACGGCCCATCGGCCGGAGGGCGCTCGCTGAGCGACTGGCGTGAACTGGCCGGCGCGACACAGAAGGAACGCGAGCTCATCCTCAAGATTTCCGGCTACCACGAGACGGCTTGGGGCGCGCGGAGCGTCATCCTCGGCAGCGATTGTTCGCGCGAGGAATGGCAGGAAGGCATCAACCACGCGGTCGAGCTGGCACCGACGAACCTTCACGTGCTCCAGGTTTACAAGAAACCCCGCCGGGTTCGGCATCGCGTCTACGGCCGCGAGGCGCCGCACGCCGCGCACGACGTCGATGGCCGGCTGCGGCTGTGCCCGTATTATTTCGTCACCGGCGGCAAAGTGAAATTATCCGGCGCGCTCGCGACGTTCTGCCCGCCGGACAAGAAGATCATCCACGGCATGCAGGACGCCGCGCTGCTGCCGTCGGTGGTGACGGGTTGAATCAGGCTTTAGCTACGGGCGTGAGCGAGTGGACATTCGGCCGTTAGCTGGTGGTCGCCGATTTCCATATCGGCGACAAGTCCCGGCCGGAACGGACGGAAATGGCAGAGGAAGGCGTCGGCGTGGAAACCGACGCCCACCGCGGAACCAAATCAGGCGGCGGCTTCCTTGCGGACCGGGGTGACGGCCTTGGCGGCCTCCGACGCGAGGTGGGCGAAGAAGGTGTCGCGGCGCTCGCGGGCGATCTTGACGTCCTTCGTGCCGAGGGAGCGGCGGATGCGCTCCTTGGTGAAGGCGGTGGGATGCACGGTGTAGTGCAGAAACCACGTGCCGTGGTTGTCCCACAAGTGATGGTTGGGATTTTCCGCGTCGACGCGGATTCCGGGGAGCTTGGTTAGGTTGGACATGATGCGTGAGGATCTGTGGTTGGCAGGTTCGCGCATCAGGGGGTGAAAACAAAAAACCGATCTGAGGCATCAGATCGGCTTCGTCTTCGGGAGCGCTTTTGGTTCGGAGCCCTTGCGGGTTCCGCACATCCGAGGTCTCCCTCGATCCACCGTGGCCGCTCCCGGCCCGGTTGGCAGAACCGGCTTGTGGAGGGCCGATTCGTTCCTGATGCGGAGAAGACCGTGCCAGCACTGAGCGTGCCGTCGAGTCTTTTCTAGGCGTAATTTGTCATAAACGGCCGTTTTGCGCCGTTATGTCGCTGAAATTTCAACCTCGGCCGGCCGGCCGGCGATTGAGCCGCCGGCGCAAACCCAGCCCCAGTAGCGGCAACCCTCCCAGAAGCAGCGCATAGGCAGCCGGTTCGGGCACGGCGATGGTCAACGTGAGCAGGTTGTCGTCGATGTAGGAATCGTTGTCGGACCCGGCGTTGCGCTGGAAGAGCATCGTGTAAGTGATGTAGCGCGTGCCGACGGGGACGGCGATGGAATTCAGGCCTCCGCTGGTCCAACTCCCCAAATGCGAATCCACCGTAGCCGTGTTTTGGCTGCTGATGAACGAGCCTGCGAAGTCGAGGAAAGTGATCTTGATGGCGGCATTGTCGCTCGGGGAGCCCTGGTTGAGGCCCTGCTCCCAGAAACTGACGTTGGCGGTGGTCGTCCCCGCGTCGAGATCCAGCGCGGTCACCTGGCCCGTGGCGATCAAGTCGATGGTCTGGCTGACCTGGCCCAGCGGATTGGCGCTGCCTCCGGTGAAATCGAAGGTGCCGTTGAAAGGATTGATGCCCGGGTTGAACGTTCCGGAGTCCACCATCGGGTTGCCGCTGATCACGGTCCAGCCGGAGAGGTTCCCGGATTCCGCACCGGGATTCGTGAGGAGATTCGTCGTCACGACCTGCGCGGATGCTACAGCTGCGCCCCAAGCGCAGAGCGCAACAGCCAAGATCGCGGGCGCGGATCTCATGGGAAAATGATTGGGACCGCGCGCTGCCGGGCGCAAGACGCGAAACGCAGTTTGGATGCAGTATCCGGCGAAGCGGTGCATTGGCGACGCAGGGAAGGCACCCGACCAACAGCGCATGCCCATCTTGGCGTGGCCTAACCAACTCGGTGCTCGGGAAATAAACGGCGCAGACCGGCGGCTGAGGCCTCGGTCACGCCTCGTTCGGTGATCAGGCCGGTGACCAAGCGGGCGGGGGTGACGTCGAAGGCGGGGTTTGCGACCGGGCTGCCTTCGGGCGTGAGCGCGACGGTCGTTACGGTGCCGTCGGAGCGGCGGCCCGTGAGATGGGAGACTTCCGCGGCTGACCTTTCCTCGATGGGAATTTTCCGGCCGTCCTGCAGCGACCAATCGATGCTCGGTGAGGGCACGGCGACGTAGAACGGCACGCCGTTGTCGTGCGCGGCGAGCGCTTTCAGGTAGGTGCCGATCTTGTTGCACACGTCGCCGTTCGCGGCGGTGCGGTCGGTGCCGACGATGACGAGGTCAACCTGGTCGTGCTGCATGAGGTGTCCGCCGGCGTTGTCGACGATCACGGTGTGCGACACGCCCTGGTTCAGCAGCTCCCACGCCGTGAGGCTGGCGCCCTGGTTGCGCGGGCGCGTTTCATCGACCCAGACATGGAGCGGAATGCCGGCGGCGTGAGCGGCGTAGAGCGGCGCGGTGGCGGTGCCCACGTCGACGGTGGCGAGCCAGCCGGCGTTGCAATGCGTGAGGACGTTGACGCGCTCGCCGGATTTTTTTCGGGCCGCGATGGCTTGGATAAGCGGAAGCCCGGCGGCGGCCAGGCCGCGGTTAAGCGCGACGTCCTCGTCGCAGATTTCCATGGCCATACGCCGCGCGGCATCCGCGCGGGCGGCCGGAGCGAGTGCCACGAGTTCGGCGCGAACGCGATCAAGGGCCCAGCGCAGGTTGACGGCCGTGGGACGCGTGGCGAGCAGGGTGGCGTGCGCGTGGTCGAGGGCGGCATTGGACGCATCGGCGCGGAGCGCGAGCCAGAGGCCCCACGCCGCCGTGGCGCCGATGAGCGGGGCGCCCCGCACGAGCATCGCGCGGATCGCCTCGGCGGCGTCGTTGAGCGTGGCGAGGCGGGCGATGACGAACGCGTGCGGCAGGCGGGTCTGGTCAATGATCTCAATCGCAGCGCCGTCGGCGGAAGGCCAGATGGTGCGGAAAGGTCGGCCAGAGACGTTCATGCGGGCAGCGCGGGGCGCATGGGCCGGTTAAGCCGGAGCGGGCCGGGACGCGCAAGACCGCATCGCGGAGGCGCGGAAGAGCGAAAGGGGGAAATCTTTTTTTAGCCGGAAGCCAGGAAACCAGGAACGAACGCCCAAACCGGATCGCGGAAGCACGAAAGGGCGAAAACGCGAAATTTCGAGCCACCTCCTGGGTGTGGTCACCGATGGTGGCCAACTCCCAGGCGGCTGCCGTTTCCGCGCTTTCGCCCTTCCGCGATCCGCCTGGTTCCTGGTTTCCTGGCTTTAGGCTAAATATCTCCGGCTCCCGAATCTCAGTTTGTGTTTCCAAGCTTCAGCGATTGCGGCTGAATCGGTGGCCACGGCCCATGGAATCGACGACGCCCACTCCGCCCGTATCCCGCGCAATTTATTGGGCGCTGGGCGGGATCGTGACGGTTTGTGCGGCAGTGCGGTTCGCGGCGGCATGCAACGACCTCTGGCTCGATGAGGTGTGGTCGCTGCGACTCGTACAGCAGGTCCATTCGGCGGCGGAGATCGTGACGCGGCTGTGGCACGACAACAATCATCCGCTCAACTCGCTGTGGCTGTATCTCGTCGGACCCGAACAGCCTGCCTGGAAATACCGGCTGCTGTCGTGGGCGGCGGGGACCGCAACGGTGTTCTTGGCGGGGCTGATTGCCCGGCGGCAATACCAGCTCTTGCATCCGGCGGAGGAGCCGCGTCGGGCACAGGTCGCGGGGCTGATCGGCGCGACACTCGTGGGCGGGTCCTACCTTTTGATCCATTACTCGTCCGAGGCCCGCGGCTATGCGCCGGCGGTGGCGGGCGGGTTTCTGGCGATGTTCGCGCTGGTGCGGACCTCGAACCGGCCGGACAGCGCGTGGGCACTGCTTTACGGTTTGGCCTGCATCGTCGGGCTGTTGGCGCATCTGGTGGCTTTCCAAGTCATGCTGGGTGGCGTGGCGTGGTCGGCGGTGATGGCCTTCCGGACCTGGCCGCGGTGGCGCGATCGCGCGGTGCACCTGGCCTGCTGGCATGGGCTGCCCTGGGCATTCCTCGGGCTCTACTATTTTGGATTTGTGCGGAAGGTGGAGATTGGCGGCGGGCCGAAACTCGCGCTGGTGAACGTGCTCGGATCGCTGGCGGCGTTCACCGCGGGCCTGCCGGAAGGCGTGGGCACGGCGGTGGCGCTGCCGCTGGCGCTGGTCGCGCTCGGGGTGGCGCTGGCGTGCATCCTCCGGCGGGACCGGGCGCTGGCGGCGTTTTATCTCACGGCAATTTTCCTCGCGCCTGCGCTGGGCGTGGTGTCGAGCCGGTTCATGCTGCTTTACCCGCGGTATTTCATCATGAGCGCGGCGCTGGCCTTGCTCGCGGGGAGCTACGGCCTGGCGCGGCTCTGGTTTTGGGGGCAGATAGGTCCCATGGGCCGTATGAGACCCATAGGACGTGTGGCAGCCGCGGTGTTTTTGACGGCTTTCCTGGCGGGCAACGGCCTCCACACCGCGCGGCTGCTGCGCGACGGCCGCGGCCAGTATCAGGCGGCGCTGCGCTACGTTGCGCAGCGGACGCCGACGAACGAGATCACGGTGACGAGCGACTCGGATTTCCGGAATTACGGCATGATGGATTACTACCGGGCGGCAGTGGGACCGGCGCACACCTTGCAGTATTTTCCCGGCACGCAGCTGCCGCCGGACGGGCCGCAGTGGATCTTCCTGCACCGACTCGACGAGACGACTCCGCCGCCGCCAGCAGAATTGGAAATTGCAGGCAGCTGGCACTATCGGCTCGAGCGCACGTTTCCCCACGCCCCGCTGTCGGGGTGGGACTGGTATGTTTACAGTCGTGCCGAGACCGGCGCGGTTCAGCCGGTTGCGCGCTGAACGGCCGAGCGGAACGGCGCGTTGGGGACAACGCGTCCAACCTTGTTGCCGGGCGTGAAGCCCGACCCATGTGGCGGCTCAGCTCAGCTTCACGCCGCGGGCTTTCGCGGAGCGGAGGAGGGCGTCGGCCATGTCGGAGGGCGTGACGGCGACCTCGATGCCGCATTCCTTGAAAACGGCGATCTTGGCGGCGGCGGTGTCCTCAGTGCCGCCGACGATGGCGCCGGCGTGGCCCATGCGGCGGCCGGCGGGGGCGGTGGCGCCCGCGATGAAGCCGGCGACGGGCTTCTGGCAGTTGGCCTTGATCCAGCGGGCGGCCTCGACCTCGGCGTTGCCGCCGATTTCACCGATGAGAATGATGCCGTGGGTGTCGGGGTCGGCGGCGAAGAGCTTGATCACGTCGAGGTGCGACGTCCCGTTGACCGGGTCGCCGCCGATGCCGACGGTGGTGCTTTGACCGATGCCCTTGGTCGTGAGTTGGAACACGGCCTCGTAGGTCAGCGTGCCCGAGCGCGAGACGACGCCGACGTGTCCCTGCTTGTTGATATAGCCCGGGGCGATGCCGATGCGGCAGCCGCCGTGCGAGTCCTTGCCGGGACCGGGGGCAACCATGCCGGGGCAGTTCGGGCCGACAAGGCGGGTTTTCGAGCCGGCCATGGCGCGCTTCACGCGGACCATGTCGCGGATCGGAATGCCCTCGGTGATGGCCACGGCGAGGTCGAGGCCCGCGTCGGAGCACTCGAGGATCGCGTCGGCGGCAAATGGCGGCGGCACAAAGATGGCGGAGACGGTGGCGCCGGTGGCCTTGGCGGCGTCGGCGACGGAATTGAAGATCGGCACGCGGTGGGTGCCGTGCTCGAAGAACTGGCCGCCCTTGCCGGGCGTGACGCCGGCGACGACCTGTGTGCCGTAGTCGAGCGAAAGGCGCGTATGGCGGGCGCCGAATTCACCGGTGATGCCCTGGATGAGGATCTTCGTGGCGGGTGAGATGAGGATGGACATGGGAAATTGGGTCGAGGCGTCGAAATGCGAGAAGGCGGGTAAATCAGGTTTTTGCTTTGCGCTGGTGGAGGGTGATTTCGTTCCCGTCGGAATCCTTGACGATGAACATGCGGCACGGGGGAAATTCCATGACGTCCCGAGAGAGGGTGAAACCACTGGCCTTGGCGGCCGTGAGCGCCGCGTCGAGGTCGACGACCTCGAGGGCGAGGGAGGAGGCGGTCTTGCCGGGAATGTCGTTGGAAATCCCGAGAGCCTGGCCGGCGACGTCGTATTCGATCCACCACCGGCCCGGGCTATACTCGATTTGATAGCCCACTTTCAGGCCGAGCAGCCCCTCATAAAATTTCCGGGCGCGCGCGATGTCGGTGACCGGGTAGAAAACGAAGGCGAATTCCTTGACTTGGATGCTCATGGGGATTCTTCCCGCGAATTACCTGAATGAATGCGAATGCGGAAAGGTTGAGTTTGGCTTCGTGGAGATTCGCGTGATTCGCGGGCAGGAACTCAGGCGACGAGCTTGACGATTTTCTGGGCGGAGTCGGCCATCGTGTCGCCGTTGACGAGGGCGAGGCCGGAAGCGGCGAGGGTGGCCTTGCCCGCGACGGCATTGTTGCCCTCGAGGCGGACGACGAGGGGGAGTTTGAGGCCGACTTCCTTCGCGGCGTCGACGATGCCCTGGGCGATCACATTGCAGTCCATGATGCCGCCGAAAATGTTTACCAGGATCCCCTTCACGTTCTTGTCGCCGAGGATGATCTTGAACGCGGCGACGACCTGCTCGCGCGAGGCGCCGCCGCCGACGTCGAGGAAGTTGGCGGGCGTGCCGCCGAAGTGCTTGATGATGTCCATCGTGCTCATCGCGAGGCCGGCGCCGTTGACGAGGCAGGCGATGTTGCCGTCCAGGGCGATGTAGTTGAGGCCGTATTTGGACGCCTCGATCTCCTTCGGGTCCTCCTCGTTGAGGTCCCGCAGGGAGACGATCTCGGGGTGACGGAAGAGCGCGTTGTCGTCGAAAGACACCTTGGCGTCGAGGGCGAGCACCTCGCCGGTCGGCGTGGTGATGAGGGGATTCACCTCGACCATGGCGGCGTCGGTTTCCCAGAAGCACGCGTAGAGGTTGCGGATGAGCTTGGCGGCGTTCTTGGCCTCGGCGCCGGCGAATCCGAGCTTGAAGATGAGGTCGCGCACCTGGAAGTCGGCCAGGCCGTAGGCGGGATCGACGAAGACCTTGTGGATCTTCTCGGGCGTCTGGTGGGCGACCTTCTCGATTTCGACGCCGCCCTCGGTGGACGCGACGATGACGGGGCGCGACGTCGCGCGGTCGAGGAGGATGGCGAGGTAATACTCCTTCTTGATGTCGCTCGCGACGGTGAAGTAGACGGTCTGGACCTTGCGGCCGGCGGGGCCGGTCTGGAGGGTGACGAGCGTGTTGCCGAGCATCTTGCCGGCCATTTCCTTGGCTTCCTGCTTGGTCTTGCAGAATTTGACGCCGCCCTTGAAGCCGTCGGTGAACGTGCCCTTGCCGCGTCCGCCGGCGTGGATCTGGGATTTCACCATGGTCGGGCCGTCCGGCAGCTCGGCGAGCGCGTTGATAAAGTCCTCGGGCGTCTTGGCTGGGGCCCCCTTGGGGACGGGCACGCCATACTTCTCGAACAAGGCCTTCGCCTGATACTCGTGGATATTCATGGGAAATGATAGTTAGCCAGAAAGCGACCCGGGTAGGCACGCCAAAAAGCGGCCGGGACGGGGTTCGTAGCGCAGGTGCAGCGGGGATTGCGTTCGGCTAATGCCGTCCCACACTCGCGCGCCATGGACTCGCACGAGGTGCTCCGCGAAGTATTCAAGAAGACCAGCGCGAAACAAATCGCCGCGGACCTGCAGCTGTCGCTGTCCCTGATCTACAAATGGGCCGAGCCGCCCTCCGACGATGCCGGCAGCGGCGCCAACAACCCGCTCGACCGCGTCGGCCAGCTGATCAAGGCCACGCGCGATCCGCGCATCGCGCAGTGGGTGGCGGAGCAGACCGGTGGTTTTTTCATCCGCAACCCGGCGAGCCTGCACCACACCGGGCAGCTGATCCCGCTCACGAACGACATCGTGCAGGAGTTCGCCGACATGCTGGCGACGATCGCGTCGTCCGCCGCTGACAACAAAATCACGCACGAGGAGGCGAAGAAGATCCGGGCGCGCTGGGAGGAATTGAAGAGCGTGACGGAAAGCTTCGTCCGCGCGTGCGAGAGTGGGAATTTCGGCGACGTGCACCGCGCGGCGGACGGGGCGAAGAAGCCGGAAAAGAGCTGAAGCCAGGCGCGCCGGAGTTTTTTTAGCCGGAAGCTAGGAAACCAGGAAGTGAACCGGATTCTCCTCCTGGTTTCCTGGCTTCCGGCTAAACTCGGTTACAGCTTCAGCAACTGCTTCGTGAGGAACGCGGTCTGGATGGCGGAGAGCTCCTTCAGGCCCTTCTGCGCGAGGGCGAGGAGGCTCTGCAATTGCTCGGGCGAGAAGGTCGATTCCTCGCCGCTGCTCTGGACTTCGACGAACTGCCCGCGGCCGGTCATGACGACGTTGGCGTCCACCTCGGCGTCCTTGTCCTCGACGTAATTGAGATCGAGCAGCTCGCGTCCGCCGAAGAGGCCCACGCTCACAGCGGCGACCGAGTCGGCGAGCGGGTTGTCCGCGAGGCGCTTCTCATCGATGAGCTTTTGCACCGCGAGGCGCGCGGCGAGGTAGGCGCCGGTGATGGACGCGGTGCGGGTGCCGCCGTCGGCCTGGAGAACGTCGCAGTCGATCCAGAGCGTGTTGTCGCCGAGCTTCTGCAGGTCAATGACCGCGCGGAGGGAGCGGCCGATGAGGCGCTGGATTTCGACGGTGCGGCCGTCGAGCTTGCCCTTCGAGATGTCGCGCGGCTTCCGCTCGAGGGTCGAGTAGGGCAGCATCGAGTATTCCGCGGTGAGCCAGCCGCCCTTGACGCCCTGCTGGCGCATCCACGACGGGACCTTGGGCTCGATCATGGCGGAGCAGATCACGCGCGTGGAACCGAAGGCCACGAGGACGGAGCCGGTAGCGTGCGGCGCGATGCCGGCCTGAAACGTGATGGGACGGAGCTGGGTCGGCGTGCGGCCGTCAGAGCGGAGGGTGGAGTCGGACATGGGAAAAGGGAGAACGAGCAGGGACGAGGCAGCGAGAGCGAAAGCGAAACCGACGGTCGGTCGGTGCGGTCAAGGAGTCCGCACGCCGTCGCGGGCCGGACGAGTCAGGATTCCTCGAGCGGGCGCTCTTCGCGCTCGATGGGCTTGATCTTGAGGGCTTGTTCGCTGGACGAGCGCGCCATGAAGGAGATGAGCCGGTCGTTGAAATCCTTGGCGGGGTCGTGGCCCATCTTTTTCAGGGCCTGGGTGAGGGCGGCGACTTCGACCAGGCGGGCCATGTCGCGGCCGGGGCGGACATACAGCTCGATGTGCGGGACCTTGAGCCCGAGCATGGCGTAGAAGTTTTCCTCGAGTCCCGTGCGCTCCTCCACGGCGTCGGGCGTCCATTCCTGGAGGGACACAACGAGGTCGATGCGCTTTTCCAAGCGGATGGATTTCACGCCGAACATCTCGGCGATGTTGATGATGCCGATGCCGCGGCACTCCATCCAGCCGCGGTTGAGCGGGCGGCTGGTGGCCATGAGTTCGCGCTCGTCGAGGAGCTTCACGACGGTGAGATCGTCGGCGACCAGCGAGTGGCCGCGCTCGATCAGGGCGAGGGCGCATTCGCTTTTGCCGACGCCGCTGGTGCCGCGGAGCATCACGCCGACGCCCTTGATGTCCAACGTGGTGGCGTGCTCGGTGGCGCTGGGGGCGAACTCGTTGTCGATGCAGAGCGTCGCGAGGTTCACGAAATTCATCGTGATCATCGGCGTGCGGAGAATCGGGAGGTTCATCTCAGCCGCGACCGCGAGCATCGGGTGCGTGGCGTTGTAATTGCGCGTGAGGATGAGGCAGGGGATGTGGCGCGCGACCATGCCCTTGAAGATCTCGATCTGCTTCGCCTGCGGGACGGTCTTGAGGTAGGTCATCTCGGCGGCGCCGAGGACCTGGATACGCTTGTTCGCAAAATACTTGAAGAACCCCGTCAGCGCGAGTGACGGGCGGTTGATGCTGCCCTCGCGAATGAGCCGGTGGAGGCCGGGCTCGCCGGTGACCACTTCGAGCTTCAGCTTGTCGCGGTAGGTCTCCAGGAAATGCGCGACCGTGATGCCGTGGATGGCTTTTTGCATGGGAAAGGGTGCGGGGGTCACCGCAGCACTGTGCAAGCCCGGGCGGCGGGATTGAAGCCTAAAGCGGGCGATTTACCACGGGTGCAAGGTGCGGTCGAAGTCCTCGCCGAGGTAGAATTTCCGGGCCTGGTCGTCCTTGATCAGGAAATCGCCGCTGCCCTCGGTGAGCACCTTGCCCTTGTGGATGAGGTAGGCGCGGTCGACGATGCGGAGGGTCTCGCGCACGTTGTGATCCGTGACGACGACGCCGATGCCGCGGGCCTTGAGCTTGAGGATGATGCGCTGCACCTCGGTGACGGAGATGGGGTCGATGGCGGCGAAGGGCTCGTCCATCAGGAGAAACTTGGGCTGCGACACGAGCGCGCGGGCGATCTCGAGTCGGCGGCGCTCGCCGCCGGAGAGCGTGTAGGCCTTCTGGGTGGCGACGTGGCTGAGATTGAGCTCGGCGAGGTGTGTCTGCACGCGGCCGGCGCGCTCGGGGCGCGGGACGCCGATGGCCTCGACGATCGCGAGCAGGTTTTCGGCGACGGTGAGCTTGCGGAAGATCGAGGGCTCCTGCGGCAGGTAACCGATGCCGTGGCGCGCGCGCTCGTGCATGCGGAGCTTGGTGATGTCGATGCCGTCGAGCGTCACGTGGCCCGAGGTGGCGGGCACGAGGCCGACGATCATGTAGAACGTGGTCGTCTTGCCGGCGCCGTTGGGGCCGAGGAGGCCGACAACCTCGCCGGCGGTGAAGCGGATGTTGATGCCGTCGACCACCGTGCGGGCGCCGAACGTCTTGACCAGATCCCGGGTGTGGATCTCGGACAAGGCGGTGGGCGCGGGGGCTGGGGCGGAGGCGCTCATTTGCCGGGCTTGTCGGCGCCGGTGGCGGGCGCGGGGGGCTGCGACTTTTCGTAGCCGAGATCGCGAATGGCGGGGCCGGTGACACGGGACTTGTCGACGATCACGCGGCGCTCGCCGCGGAGCAGGGTGATTTTCTCGCCGGCGCTGGTCCAATCGGTGGCGCGGTCGATCAGCACGGGATTCTCGGTCAGCACGACCTTGTCCTCGTGGGGCAGAACCTCGGCGCGGCCGCAGGTGGCCTCGCGGTCGGCTTGGGTGATGACGACGTGGCCGGTGGCGAGCATATACTTGAACTTGTCGAGCGTGGGCAGCGTGGCGGACTTGTCGCCGATGCCGAGGGCGACGAATTCGAGGCGGTCGCAGATGATCTTGAGGTCGGTGCCGACGAGCGTGACGGAGCCCGTGCAGACGCCGCGGGTTTCGTTGCCGATGCTCCACATCTCCGCGTGGTCGCAGTCGAGCGTGGTCTTCTGCGCCGGTGCTTCCGCGCGGGCGGACACGGCTAGGCCCAGGGCGCAGCCGCAGAGAAGGAGGAGGTTTTTCATTTCAGGAGATGCTTGAACTCGGCGTTGAAAACTATCCGCACGCGGCCCGTCAGCGACACCTTTTTCTGGAGGTGGTCGTAAACCCAGTGGACGCCCTCGGCCTGGAGGTCGTCGCGGACTACATGGACGCCAGTCTCGCCCCGCGCGATTTCCTGCTTGGGCAGGAACGTGGCCGCGGGGCTGTGGATGGTGGTCTCGACCTTTTTGGCGGCGTCACCGGAGAAGACCGTGATGCTCAACTGCTCGACCACGACTTCGGTGTTGGACGGGAAGCTGGCCTTGGCCCCGCGCAGCGTCATCGAGTGGAAATTGTCCTTCGTGAAAAGCGGCGCGACCCAGTTGATGGCCGGCGCGAGGGCGGACGCACCCAGTGCGGCGGTGAAGCCGCAGACGCTGAGCAGACCGAAATGGAGGAGGAAGCGACGCACCGGGGTCAACGTGGGACACGAGCCGTCAGCAGGTGTTCGCAAATCTCGCGGACAGCGCCGTGGCCGGCGGCGCGGCGGGTGATGAGGCGGGCGGCGCGCTGGGCGGCGGGCATGGCTCCCGGCACGGAGACGCCGATGCCGGCCCAGGCGATGGCCGGCGCGTCGATGTCATCGTCGCCCATGTAAACGCACTCTGCGGCAGAGAATGCGAGCTGCGCGGCGAGTTCCTGGAGCGCGGCGAGCTTGTCGGTGCGCCCCTGGACGACGTGCGGGATCTTGAGTTCGTTGGCGCGCACGGTCGTCGCGCCGGAGGCCCGGCCGCTGAGCCAGGCGACGGCGAGGCCGGCGCGATTCAGCCGGACAAGCCCAAGCCCGTCGAGGATGGAGAACGCCTTGGTCTCGGTGCCGTCGGAGGAAATCTGCACGGTGCCGTCGGTCAGGATGCCGTCCACGTCCATTGCGAATAGGCGAATCCTTGCCCACGCGGCGTGGGCAATTTTCGATTTTCGATTTTCGATTTTCGATTTTCTAGCGGGCATGGGGAATTTTCGAAATTCGAAAATTGGCTACCCGAGCCACGGAGTGAGTTGCTCGATGATCGCGTCCTTGCTGGGGCGGTAGACGTGTTCCAGCTCGGGCGCGAAGGGCACGGGGAGGTCCAGGGCGCCGATGCGGATGGGCGCGGCCTTGAGCGAGGCGAACTGCGTCTCGGTCAACCGGGCGACGAGTTCCGCGCCGAAGCCGTGGGTGCGGCGGCCCTCGTGCAGCACGACGAGGCGGCCCGTGCGAGCGAGCGAGGCAGCGATGGCGTCGAGCTTGAGCGGGGAAAGCGCGCGCAGGTCGAAGAGGTCGAACTTCGTGTCGTATTCAGCAGCGAGGTAATCGCAGGCCTCCTCGGCGAGGTGCACCATTTCGCCGTAGGTGACGAACGTCGCGAAGTCGCCGGTGCGCAGGTGCCGCGGCGTCCAGACCTCGCGGTAGTGCGGGTTCCACGCGACCGGCGCCCGGCCGCGGCGGTAGAGGCCCTTGTGCTCGAACAGGATCACTGGGTTGTTGTCGTCGAAGGCGGCGAGGATCGCGTCGAACGCATCCTGCGGGGTGCTGGGATAAAGCGCTTTGAGACCCGGCATGGAGAGGAAGAAGGACTCGAGCTCCTGCGAGTGAAACGAGCCGAACGTGAGCCCGCCGCCGCAGGGCAGCCGCAGGACGAGCGGGCACGCGGTGCCGGACCGGAAGTGGTAGGTCGCGGCGTTGAGGACGATTTGCGTGACGGCCTCGGTCGAGAAGTCCGCGAACTGGAACTCCTCGATGGGCCGGTGGCCGTTGATCGCGAGGCCGATGGCGTAGCCAGTGCAGGCGCTTTCGGCGAGGGGAGTGTTGAGCACGCGCGAGCGGCCGAATTTCTTGAGCAGGCCGTCGGTGACCTTGAACGCGCCGCCGTAGGTGCCGATATCCTGGCCCAGCACAATCGACTCGGGGCGCTCGGTGAGAATTTTGCGCAAGCCGGCGGTGATCGCCTGGGCGAGGTTGAGCGGCGTGGGCGTGGCGGGGGACGCTTCCCAAGCGGTCGTCGTCGGGGGCGCGAACAGGCCGTCTTCCATCCCGGCGGGATCGGGCTTGGGCGTGGCGAGCGAGACCTTGATGCAGGCTTCGACGAAGGCGGAGATCTCGGCGTCGATCGCGACGAGCTTGGCCTCATGGCCGGCGGCGGCCAGACGGCGGCGAAATGCGGGCAGCGAATCGCGCGCGGCGTAACCGTCGGCTTCGCCGGGCAGCATGTAGTCGCACGTGTCGTAGGCCGCGTGGCCGCGGAGCCGCAGGGTTCGCGCCTCGAGCAGCACGGGACGCGACGTCGCGCGGACGCGCTCGATCGTGGCGGCGAGGGTGCGGGTGCAGGCCTCGACGTCGGTGGCGTCGACCATCAGGCCCTCCATGCCGTAGCCGGCGGCGCGCCGCCAGAGTTCGGTGCCGGCGGCGAACTGTTCGCTCAGCGGAGTGGAGTAGGCGTAGCCGTTGTTCTCGATGACGAAGATGACGGGCAGGGAAAGCAGCGAGGCGAGGTTGAGCGTCTCATGGACATCGCCCGTGCTGGACGCCCCGTCGCCGAAGAACGTGAAGCCCACGGCGGGCCGGCCGAAGCGGCGCTGCGAGTCGGTGGCGCCCGCGACGTTGGACAGCATGGCGCCGAGGTGTGAAATCATCGGCAGCGACCGGAACGAGAGGTCGCCGTGGTGGATGTTGCCCTCGCGACCCCGGGTCGGGCTGCCGGCGTTGGCGAAATACTGGTTGAGATGGTCGCAGAGATGGCCGCTCCAGATCAGGTGGCCGCCCAGCCCGCGGTGGGAGAACGACACGACGTCGATCGCCTTGTCGGCGAGCAGCGCGAGCGGGACGACGAGGCCCTCGTTGCCCTGGCCGCCGGTGACCGTGCCCTTGATCAGGCCCTGCCGGAAGAGGTCGAGAATGCGGTTGTCGCCGGTGCGGGCGAGTTGCATCCAGGCGTAGATGCGCAGCCAGGCGTCGGCGGGGGACTTCTCGAGCTCGGCGCTGCGCAGATCGCGCGACGCGAGGATGGCGGGAGGAAGAGGAAAAGCCATGTCCAAAGTCCCGACGCTGGGGACGGGATTCGGCGCGGGCAAGCCTGCGTCTCGGCCCGCCGGAAAAAGTTGCGAACGGATTGCGAGTGCGCGCCGCGCCATGTCCGCGCGCACCATGCGCTGAAGGCGACGGGGTGTCGCCGGAAACGCACGCTCCCTCAAAAAGTCGCGCGCCGGAAAGCGGGCGCGGCGGGCTTATTCGGTCGGAGAAATGTTGAACGGCACGATCACGCGGACGTTCGCGGGCTTGCCGTGCAGGGAGCCGGGGCGGAATTTCCACTGCGCAGCGGCGGCGAGGCAGGCGGGAGCGATCACGCGGTCGGAGCCGGGCAGGACGACGAGGTCCTTCGTGCTGCCATCGCGGGTGACCGTGAGTTCCACGCGCACGTCCGCGCTGCGGCGCGCGAGACGGAACTCGTAGGGGATCTTGGGCTCCACGGTGGAGATCACCTGGGGCTGCTGGTCGAGTTCGCTCAGCTTCGACAGGTGATCGTAAAGTTCGAGGGTCGAGCCCAGCTCGAGCGTCTGGCCGCCGACGATGCGGCCCGCGAGCACGTCGTTGGCGTAATCGGGAAGCACGAGCGTGTAGTTGACGTCGCCGGGCGTCTGGTCAGCGAGCGTGAGCGGCGTAACGCCGACCTTCGTGCCGTTGTGCAGGACGGTGGCGCCCGCGGGCGTGCTCGTGATCTTGACGATGCCGTTGGGGAACATGCCCTTCACGTGGGCGGTGACGTCGCGCGTGATGGTGACGTTCTCGACCTGCGGCATCCAGCCGTCGCGGACGAACGTGACGGTGTAGTCGCCGGGCGTGAGGTCGGTGAGGGTGTCGGGCGTGCGGCCGGTGCGGCGCGCATCCGGCAGGACGATCAGGGCGTTGGCGGGCTTGACCTCGTAGGCGACGCTGGCGGGCTCCGTGACGAGTTCCAGGCCGCCGAGGATCTTGACGAGCTTCACGACGCCGCTGTCGGTGGTGGCGTCTTCCTTGACCTCGAGTTCGAGCTGCGCGGTGTCGTAGAGATTGAGCGCGATGCTGACGGGGTATTTGCCGATCTTGAGATCGGTGTAGGTGGCGGGAGTCGGCCGCGGGGGCAGGTTGCCCACGGTGACGGTGGCGCCGGCGGGATCGGAGGAAACGATCAGCGTGCCGCGGGCGTTGGCGAGGCGGGCGGCGTTTTGGGCGCGCGCATCGGTCTCGGCGCGCTGGCGGGCGGCGTCGGCCTCGGCGACTTTTTTTGCGGCGTCGGCCTCGATCTTTTTCCGCGCCTCGGTCTCGGCCTGCGCGCGCTGCTCGGCGGCCCGGTTCTTGGCGATCTCAGCCTGGAGCCGCTGTTCCGTGCGGGCCCGTTCCTCTTCCTGGAGGCGGGCGGTTTTTTGCGATTGGACAAAGAAGTAGCCGCCGACGCCGAGCACGAGGAGCAGGAAGACAATGCCGAGTGCGACGGGGTTTTTGAAGAAAGGCTTGGAGGGCGGAAGTTCCGCCATGGGCAGTGTGTTCACTGGCACCACGACCGGCGGAGGCGCGGATTTCTTGGGTGCGGGGGTCGCCGGTTTTTCCGGGGTGCCGGGTTTGACGGAATAGTTGACGGCTGAGCTGGCGGCGACGGGTTTCGCGGCGGGAGCGGCAGCGGCGGGCTTGGCCACGGGAGCAACAGCGGCGGCCGGCTTGGCTGCGACCGGAGCCGCAGGGGCCGGGGCGACCGGAGCGACGGCGGCTTTGACGGGAGCGGGCTTGGGCGCGACGACGGCGGCGGGGGCCGATGCTGCCGCAGCGGTCGCGGCCACGGGACGCGCGATCACGGCATCGGGCAACGGAAACGGCACGGGTGCGGCAGGCTTGGGCGTCGCGGGCTTGGCGACGGGCGCATTGGCCTTGGGCGCGGCGGCCGGTGCGGCAGCGACGGCGACGGGCACGGGTGCAGGCGCGGGTTGAGCGACGGGGGCCGGGGTGGCGGCGACGACGGGGACAGGAGCCGCGACGGGCGCGGGCGGCTTGGGGGCGACGGGCAGTGCGATGGTGTCGAGCTTGAGCCATTCGGCGTCCCACGCGGCGGTGCCGGCGCGGCTAGACGCAATCCATCCGAGAAAACCAAAACAAGCGGGCGTGACGGCGGCTTCGACCTCGGGTGACGCGAACGCGAGGCCGGCTGACTTGGCCTCCGGCGAAAATTCGGCGAGCTCCAGCGCGATGGCCAGCTGCGTGGCGAACCACTGCTGGCCGGCGGGCAGGCCGGCGCAGGCGAACGCGATCGGCGCAGGATGGGCGCCGCGCAAGGCGGCGAGTTCGGACTTCAGCGGGGCGGCGACGCGCGCGGCGATCTTGGGGCCAACCTCGTTGTAGTCATAGACCGGGTTGAAAAAGAGTTTCACCGCGGAGCCGCGGAACTTGAGCCCGAGCTCGGCCTGCACCGCCTCGGCGATGTGATCGAGATTGAGTGACACCGGACCGGCGGCGAGGACGCCGTCGCGGCTGACGAGCAGCGCAGTCGAACCGAGCTCGCCCACCTCAAGCAGCCAGAGCGGAGCGGTGACGCTGCGGGCGAGCGCGCCGGCGGTGACGAGCGTCGCCGCCGTGCGCGTGGCGGACTTGACGTGCACGTTGTCGAGCAGCGTCTGCGTGGCGGTGAGCCCCTCGGCGGCGGCGAACGCGGCGATCCACGGAGTGTTCGCCGGGGCGGAGCCGTCGCGGGCCGTGACGGCGGCGATCCACGCGGCCGGCAAGTTGCTGAGCCCGGCGAGGGAAGTGGCCAACTGGCGCGCGCCGCCGAGGCCGGGATGGAGTTTCGCCTCATCGGCCAACGCGAGGTGCAGGGCGCGGGGCTTGGGCCGGAGCGCGCACGCGACCGAGCCGGCGCCGCCGGCAAACACGGATTCCACCGCGGCGGTTAGCGCGGCAGTGTCGGTCAGCAGGACTTCCTGTAGGGCCTCAAGGCGCAGCGGCTGCGAACCGGCCGCGACTCGCGCAAGCCGCAGCGAGAAATCGGTTTGTTCGAGAAAGCAAACGGAGTCGTTGGCCATGGATGGGATAAGAGATCGGACGAAGGGACGGGGAGAAAACGCCGCAGTGGATACAAAATCGAGAGAGAAGGCGATGCGCGGATTTTTTACAGGGATTTGACCAACCCGGATTTACTGGAAATTGACCACCCCGCGCTGGTGTTTTCCAGAGGAGAGCGGCTACAACTTCGACCCCGCAATTCCGCACCGGTGCGAAACCAATTCCCCCTATGTCCGCGAAAATTCTCCTGGCCCGCAAAATCAACAAGGAAACGCACGCCCATTCGATCCTGGTCGGCGACACGGGCTTCTATTGGCGCGACCTGCCGGCCGAGGCCGAGCTGCTGACGGAGCTGCGCGGCGAGCGCTTCTCGCTCATCATCGTCGACCACCGCGACATGGCGGATGACCCGCTGGCGTTCGTCGAGTCGCTGCGTCGCTGGCAGAAGGACACGCCCGTGCTTGTCGTGAGCGAGGAGCTCGCGCTCGAGAATGTCATCCGCGCGATCCGCGTCGGCGTGAAGGACCTGTTTTCTCCCCCGATCGACCTCGGCGCGATGGTGGAGCGAATCTATTCCGTGCTGAAGCCCGAACTCGGCGCGTCGCGCTCCGCGCGGCTCGATGAGTGGAGCGAGCTGATGATGCAGCTCACCGACACGGACGCCCGTCCGCCGGTGCACGGCTCGCGGTCCGGCTTCCCGGGCAGCTCCGCGCCGATGACGTCGCTGCCGGCGCCCGGCGAATCCGATCGTCTCGCGATGGAACTCAAATCGACCCGCGAAGCGATGAGTCAGGCGAAGGCGCGGCAGGCCGAACTCGAAACCGAGGTCAACCGCCTCCGCACCGCGAAGCCCGTGGTGGTCGAGGCCAAGAAGACCGCGGCCGACGCCAAGCAGCTGCAGGAGCTGGAGGCGGAGCGCGAGCGCCTGGAGACCGAGGGCCTGCTGCTCGCGCAGCAGAAGAAGAAATTTGAGGCCGAGGTGGCGGCGCGGAAGACGTCGGACTCGGCGACCAATTCAGGGCTGATCGACCTCAAGGCGCGCGAGGCGGCCCTGGGCGAGAAGACCCGCGCGCTCGAAATCGCGAAGGAGAAGCTGCAGACCGAGCTCGTCTCGCTGGAGGAGGCGAAGGCGGCGCTCGAGGAGGAACGCACGGCGAGCGGCGCGACCCGCGCGGCCCAGAAGGAACTTGAGGTGAAAATGAAGCAGATCGTCATCGAGCAGGTCGCGCTGACCAAGGCGAAGACGCAGCTCGAGCGGGATACCGCCGCGTGGCAGGCCGAGCAGGCCAAGGCCCAGGCCGAGTTGGCCAAGCGCGAGGCCGCGCTGGCCACGATCCAGAAGGAAGCCGACGCGCTGGCGGCCGAACAGGAGAAATTTGAGTCCGCGCAGCTGCTGCTGCAGCAGGCGACGGCGAAGCTGGAGCGGGAGCGCACGATTTTTGCCCATGCCCAGGCCGAGCAGGAAGCGCTGGCCAAGAAGGCCCACGACGAGGCCGCCGCCCGCCTCGCGGCGCGCGAGGGCGAGCTGGCGCACCAGCAGCGGGCGCTGGCGATGAAGGAGGCCTCGCACACGGAAGCCGTCGAGCAGCTGGCCACCGACCAGGAAAAGTGGGAATCCGAGCGCCTGGTGGCGCTGCAGGTGCAGGCGAAGTTCGCGCGCGACCGCGCGGCGATGGACAAAATCACGGCCGCGCACCTGGCCGAGGCCGAGCAGCTGAAGACGCAGCGCGAGGCGCTGGCCGCCGAGCAGCGCAAGGCCGCGGACGAGCTGGCCGGGCGCGAGGAGCAACTAGTGGTGGCGACGAAGGAATTGACGGCCAAGCGCGCCGAACTCGACAAGGCGCGGGAGAAATTGGAAACGGATCTCGCGCTCGCCAAACAGAACCTGGCGAAGGCTGCGAGCGCGCGGAACGAAGTCGAGGCGCTCAAGGAGGACCTGCAGCACCAGACCAAGGCGCTGACGGAGCGGGAAACCGCGATGCAGCAGGCCGAGGTGCTCATGCAGAACCAGATGGACCAGGCGATGGTCCGCCAGGCCGAACTCGACCAGGAGCGCGCCAACATCAAGGCGCTGAAGCAGGCGATGGAGCAGGAAACCGCCGCGCTGGCCGAACGCGTCTGGCTCTTCGAGTCGAAGCAGAAGCAGATCAAGGAGCAGATGAAGCAGCTGCTCGCGAGCTGAGCCCACCCGTCCTCGTTATTTTTCGGCCGGCGCCTAATCCGCGCCGGCCTTTTTTATGGGCTATTCCGCCAACGGGCGCGAGATGGCGTCGATGCGGGACATGAGGCTGGGCGTGAGCCGGTCGAGGACGGCGAGGGCGCCAAAGTTTTCGCGGAGCTGCTCGGGGTGCGACGCGCCCAGGATGACGGAGCTGACGTGCGGGTTCTTCAGGCACCACGCAAGGGCGAGACAGGGCAGGCTGGTGTCGAGCTCGACGGCGATGGGCGCGAGCTTCTGGACGGCGAGCATCTTGGCCGGATAGGAGGCGTCGCTGGTGAGGCGATCGCGCAGCCAGGCCATGCTGGGCGTGTCGAGGCGTGAGCCGGTGGGGACGCCGCCGAGGTATTTGCCGGTGAGCAAGCCGCTCGCGAGCGGCGACCAGACGGTGGTGCCGAGGCCGGGCGAACGGTAGAACGGGGCGTATTCTTTTTCCACGCGTGTGCGGTGGAACAGGTTGTATTGCGGCTGTTCGACGACGGGCCGGTGGAGATTGAGGCGCGTGCAGACGTCGAAGGCGGTGGTGATCTCGGCGGCGCTCCACTCGCTCGTGCCCCAGTAGAGCACCTTGCCCTGCGTGATGAGGTCATGCATCGCGCGGGCGGTTTCCTCGATGGGCGTGTCGGGGTCGGGGCGGTGGCAGTAGTAGAGGTCGAGGTAATCGACTTTGAGCCGTAGCAGGGCGGCGTCGCACGCCTCGAGGACGTGCTTGCGCGAGAGGCCGGTTTGGTTGGGGCCTTCGCGTTCCGCGCCGAAGAAGACCTTGCTGGAGACGAGGAACGTGTCGCGCGGCCAGCGGGATTTTTTCAGGATGGCGCCCATGACGCGCTCGGCGGCGCCGTCGGCGTAGGTCTCGGCGTTGTCGAAGAAGTTCACGCCCGCGTCGTAGGCGGTGTGCATGAGTTTGGTGGCGACGGTGTCCTTGATCTGCTTGCCGAACGTGACCCAGGCGCCGAACGACAACGCGCTGATCTTGAGACCGGAGGAACCGAGGCGGCGGTAGAGCATGCTCATGGGCGGCACCATGCCGCTGGTCTCGCGATTTGTCTAGGGCCCAACGTTGACGGAGATGAAACCGAAGGGGTCTCGCGACGGGCGCGGCGCGATTAGTTGGCTAGGAAATCCTTGGCGACGGTGATGTCGGCGGAGGTGAGGTTGTGGCCGGCGGGAGAGGTGTGGACGGTGACGTCGGCGCCGCCGGCGCGGAGGAGGGCGGCGAGGCGGGGCGGGTGGGAGTTGGGCACAATCGGGTCGTGGGTGCCGCTGGCGATGAGCACGCGCTTGCCGGTGAGCGTGCCGGCGGTGGCGGGTTGATCGAGGACGACCATGGGCCGGAGCAGGATGGCGGAGCCGAGCGACTCGGGGCGGAGCTGCAGGAGAGCGGCGGCGATGTTCGCGCCGTTGGACAAGCCGACGGCGACGAGCTTGGCCGGATCGAGGCCGTATTGCTTGGCGGCTGCGGCGATGAAGTCCGCCAGCTCGTGCGTGCGGCGCGTGACCTCGGCGGGATCGAAGCGTCCCTCGGCGAGACGCGCGAAGAAACGGTTGGCGCCGTGCTCGCTCACGTTCCCGCGTGGGCTGAGCAGGGCGGAACCGGGCGACAGGGCGCGTCCGAGCGGGAGCAGATCGTGCTCGTCGCCACCGGTGCCGTGCAGGAGCAGCAGCGGAGGGGAGCCGGGGTTGGGGCCGGGTTCGAAGAGGTGGTGGTAGGTGAGAGTGGGCATGGGACTTTTTTGAAGGGGAAGCCCCGCCGTCGCAGAGCCTATGGCGGGCAAGCAGGAAGCCGGGAATCGGAGAGATGGGTTCCTGGATTCCTGGCTTCCGGCTTAAACGAGGTTTAGAATCCGCTAAGCGGCGGGAGGGCGGCTTCGATCTCGGCGCGGTGGGGCTCAAGGTGCGGGGGCAGTCCGAGTTTGGTGCCGAGCGACTCGACGGGCTCGTCGATGGCGAAGCCGGGCTGGTCGGTGGCGATCTCGAACAGGATGCCCGCGGGCTCGCGGTAGTAGATGGACTTGAAGTAGGCGCGGTCAATGACCGGGCTGATGTGCAGTCCGCTGCGGACAATCTCGGAGTGCGCCTGGACCTGACTGGCGTCGTCCGGCGTGCGGAACGCCACGTGGTGAATCGTGCCGGCGCCGTTGAGTCCGCGGGGCAGGGCAGGATCCGTGAGCAGGTCGACGTAGCTGCCGGGCCCGCCGGCGGCCACGGTGTAACGCGTGCGTGGGCCCTCTTCCGCGACGAGACGATAACCCATTGTGCGGGTGAGGACGTCGGCCGTGGCCTTGGCGTCGGTCAAACCGAGCGTGCTGCTGTGGAAGCCGCGGATCGCATGGACCGGCGGAACGTCCTGTGATGGCGCGGGCTGACGCGCATCGGGCTCGGCGGTGGCGACGAGTTCGATCCGCAGGCCGTCGGGATCGAAGACGGTGAGGACTTGGTCACCGAAGCGCGTCGTGACGGGCTCGGTCTTGGCGCCGAGCTTGGCGAGGCGATCGGACCAAAATGCAACGGACGCGGCGGGAATGGAAAACGCCGTGGCGTAAGCCTGGCCGTGACCGGGCCGGCCGGGGCGCAGGCCGGGCCAGGGGAAGAACGTGATTGCGGAACCAGGCGAGCCGGTGTTGTCACCGTAGTAGAGATGATAGGTGCCGGGGTCGTCCTGATTCACGGACTTTTTGACGAAGCGGAGTCCGAGCACGCGGGTGTAGAAATCGTAGTTCGCGCGCGGATCGGAGGCCATGGCGGTGATGTGGTGGAGGCCGAGGAGGTTCATGGGATAAGGCGAGTTAGGTGTTATATGCTATTTATTAGGTTGTTAGGAAAATTGGCGATATGCTTTGAACTCAAAGTATATGGAACGAACGAAAAAGCAAATGGGGCTGATCAGGCGGCGGGAGCGGAGGCGCCGGTGCCGGCTTTCTTGCAGAGCCAGCCGAGGGTGAATTGCTCCGCGGAGGAGAGGGCGGAGAGCTCGCGGGTGATGCTGGCGGCGACTTTCGGGAAGAGGCCGGTGATGAAGGCGCGGCCGGAATCGGTGAGCGAAACGGTGACGAAGCGCCGATCCTCCCGGCTGCGTTCGCGGACGACGTGGCCGGCTTTCTCGAGGTTATCCACGATGAGAGTGATGTTGCCACCGCTCTTGAGGAGCTTGCCGGCGAGTTCGGTTTGGCAGAGCGGGCCGCAATGCAGCAGCACCTCGAGCACGCCGAATTGGGAGATCGTGATGTCCTTCGGCAGCACGGCGTGCGCACGCGTGGTGACGGATTCGGCCGCGCGCATCAGTTTGATGTAAGCGCTGAGCGCGTCGATTTCAGCTTTGGGGCCTTGGTAGCGGCTAGGCATCAACCAACGATCAGAGCGGCTATTGCTTTAATGTCAAATCAATAGGGGTGGAAGTTGTGAGATGATCTGAGCCGGATATATATTAACCGTATGGTATTATGAATCTTATGGATAACGCTCGCAGCTACAAACTAACCGAGGATTGGACCAGTCGACGCTGCCGGCTTGTCCAACTCCATCCGGTAACTGCCGCCGTGGTCGAGGGTGCCGACGATTTTCCAGCCGAGCTTTTGGTAGAGCGTCAAAGCCCGCGAGGGTTTGATGCCGGTGGTCAGCCAGAGTTTATCCCAGCCTTTGGTGAAGAGCCACTCTTGCGCCAGGGTCATGAGTTTGCGGCCGACGCCTTGGCCTTCATACTCCGGCCAAACCGACAGGACCCAGAGTTCACCGGTGCTGCCGTCGCCGACGACGAAGCCGATGGGCACGCCATCGTTCTCGCAAATGAAACCCTTGTGCGTGGTCTTCAACTTCTCGGCTTCGCCTGCGACGGTGATGCCGAGGAACTTCAGCCCGGAGATCAGCGGCATGGGATTTTCCTTCGCTGCGGCGCGGATCAGGAACATCGCCGGCACGTCAGCCACCGTCAATTCGCGGAAGTTCATGGGGGTAGCGCAGGCGCCTCGCCTGCATTTTTTGGGGGCAGGCGGGGTCGCCTGCGCTACGTGACGCGCAGTCACGCCATGCTGTCGAGCTTCTGGATGCGCGGGATGTGGCGGCCGCCCTCGAAATCGGTGGCGAGCCAGACGCGGACGATCTTGAGCGCCTCGTCGAGCGTGATGGTGCGTTCGCCGATCGAGAGGCAGTTGGCATCGTTGTGGGCGCGGCTCCAGATCGCGGTCTGCTCGTTCCAGCAGAGCCCGCAGCGCACGCCGCGCACGCGGTTGGCGGCGTTGGCTTCGCCGTTGCCCGACCCGCCCAGCACGATGCCACGCTCAACCTCGTCGGCGGCGACGGCCCGGGCGACCGGGAAGCAGAAATCCGGGTAATCGCAGCGCTCGGTCGAGTTCGTGCCGAAGTCGCGCACGGTGTGCCCCTCGGTCAGCAGCATGGCCTTGATGGCCTCCTTGTAGGCGAAACCAGCGTGGTCGGAGCCGAGGGCGATGGAGAAGGTTTTGTTCATGAAAGGCCGATCCGGTCAAAGGATTGCGCTGTCCATTTGCGGGTGCCAGTCTGGGCCCAGCAAACAAATTCCTGTCCCATGAAGAAGTATCTCTCCCTGCTAATCTTGCCCGTGTCGTTCCTACTTTTGTTCGCGGGCTGCGCGACGCCCGAGTCGCGCATCCAGGCGCAGCAGGCGGCGTTCAATACCTGGCCGGCGGACGTCCAACAGAAGGTGCGGGCGGGCCAGGTGGACGTCGGCTTCACACCCGCGATGGTGCAGGTGGCGCTTGGCCCGGCTGACCGGGTTTACGAACGGTTGACGGCGCAGGGCGCGTCCGAGGTCTGGGTCTATGGCGACCACAAACCAAAATTCTCCATCGGCGTCGGGGTTGGCAGCTCGAGTGGTTCCTATCGTGGCGGCAGTTCGACGGCCGTGGGCGTGGGCATGTCGACGGGCAACGACACCTTTCAGAACGACGAAAAACTCCGGGTCGTCTTCATGGGCGGCAAGGTGATTGGGATCGAAACGCGGACGAAGTAGGGGCGGGCGCGTGGATCTGGGTTTTCCACCGCTGTCATTCGGATCGGAGTAAGTCGGGGTTTATCCCCGATATGCATCGGTCGCGTCGACCTAGCGCTGGTTTCGAGGCATATCGGGCGTAAAGCCCGACCTACGCCAAGCCGAGCGCGCGCAACAGGGAGGCAGTGTCGCTCAGGTCGGCCAGCACGAACGTGGGATTGGCAGCGCGCAACTCGTCCACGGAATACTGCCCGGTGGCCACCGCGATGGTTTGGGCGCCGATGACCTTGCCACAGGCGATGTCGTGCGGCGTGTCGCCAATCACGAAGACGCGTTCGGGCGCGAACTCGATGCCGTGTTTTTCCCGGGCCCGCCGCAGCGCAACGGGGCCGAGATCGTTGCGTCGCTCGCCGTCGTCCGCGAACGCGCCCCAGGCGAAATAGTGGGAGAGTTTATGGTGCCCGAGCTTGATGCGCGCGCCGCGCTCGACGTTGCCGGTCAGCAGCGCCTGCACGCAACCGCCATGCGCCGCGAGGGCCGCGAGCGCGGCGGCGACGCCGGGCAGGACGCGATTGCCCGGGTTTTGGAGGGCGGTGGGCAGCTCGGCGAGGTAGGCGTTGATCAGGCGCTGGATATTGGCGTCGTCGTCGGGCAGGCCGACGTGGGCGAAGATCTGCCGCATGATCCAGATGTCGGTGCGCCCCGCGAAATCGAT
Source organism: uncultured Opitutia bacterium (assembly GCA_903862955.1). Lineage (GTDB taxonomy): Bacteria > Verrucomicrobiota > Verrucomicrobiia > Opitutales > Opitutaceae > Opi-474. The sequence continues at coordinate 346,659 of CAIPAH010000024.1, read as the reverse complement.
ACTGGAGAGCGAATTATCCCGCTTAAACTCCCGGCTCAGGGCTGCCTCGAGCGCCCGCATGCCCGCGCCGCCGGAGAGCGTCAGGGTGCCGTCAATGTCCCAGAGGAGCAGGGTTTTCATGCCTGCCCGCGATGAATCCCGGCGGTTCGGCGGGCGCAAGATACTTCGGCATTTGCGGAACCGGGCGGGCGCATTATGTTCTCAGCATCAGGCCTCTTCTTACCGCCATGAAAACCCTTCTCTCCGTCCTCGCACTCGCCGGCGGCCTGATCCTGCTCGCCGGCTGTTCCACCCCGCAGACGCGGATCAACGCCAATCCCGCGGCCTTCGCCAAGCTCACCACCGACCAGCAGCAGCTGATCAAGGAGGGCAAGATCGCCATCGGTTTCGACATGGCGATGGTGAAGCTGGCCCTGGGCGATCCCGATCGCGTTCGCGAACGCACCGACGCCAACGGCACGAGCGAAATCTGGAGCTACGTCACCTACGAAGGCGACGACGGCCTGATCCTCTACAGTGGCTACTATCACCGGTATTATTACGGCTGGGGCGATCCGTTTTACCCGTATTACCTGGCTTATCCCACGCGCCACGAGCACGAGCATTTTCGCGTGGTCTTTCACGACGGCAAGGTCGTGATGATCGAGAACGAGAAGCGCTGACCGCGCGGGCAACGTAGGTCGGGCTTTACGCCCGATAGATTGGCGGTCGGACGCGGGGCGAGTCACCCGCAGCGTATCGGGCGTAAAGCCCGACCTACGTTGCATCCTATCTGCCTTGAAACTCCGTCGGCGTCTGGCCGGTGAAGCGGCGGAAGACCGTCGCGAAATACTGCGAACTCGAGAATCCGAGATCGTGCGCGACGCCCGTGACCGTCGCGCCGGGGCGGCGCAGCCAACCTTGGGCGACGGCGAGCTTTTGCCGCAACACGTGTTCGCGCGGGGGCAGGCCGACCTCTTCCCGGAAGCGGGCCTTGAACCGGGATGGCGAGAGGCGGACGAGACGCGCCAGCTGGGGCACGGAGGGAAGCTCGCCGACCTGTGCCGCGATATGTTCGAGGCTGCGCTGGATGCGGGCGGAGGGCCCGGCGCGGCGATTCCGGTGCGAGGCGCGGAGGGTGGCGAAGAGGTAGCGCAACACCAACGCGGCCGCGCCGAGGCGGTCCAGGCGCGAGCCGCGCCGCTCGAGTGCGGCGAAAAGTTCGTCCAGCAGCTCCCGTGTGCCCGGCTCGGCGGCGAAGTGCCGCGAGGGCATCGCGAGCAGGGCGCGCCGCAGCGCCCGGGAGGCCGTCGGGTCGAGGAAGAGCAGGGACCGGCCGGCCGGCTGGAGCTTGAGGAAGATCCAGAAGAGCACGCCCTTTTCCTCGGGCATGCCGGCCGAGTCATGCGGCTCGCCCGGAAACACGAGATACTGGTCGCCGCCGCGCAGGCGATAGACCTGGTTGTTCACGCGGTAGGTCTGCCGGCCGCGGGCGAGGAAGCAGACCTCGAGTCCATCCGGGTGTGCGCGCAGCCGCAGTCCGCCATACGCGCTGGCATAGCGGTAGCGGCCGATCTCCGCGAGGCCGGGGATGCCGATCTCGCGTTCGAACCGCTCGAACCGCCGCGCCTGCTGTTCCGGTGTCATCACATGGGGCGCATTCAGCAGCCGGGCCGACTTGGGCGTGTTCGATTTAGTACTGCGCGACATTGTCGGACGCCACCCTTTGCCGGGCGGGTTATCCTGTCGAGCGATGAATGCTTCCGCCCCTTTGCCCGTCCCGGATTACGCCGCCCCCGCCAAGCTCAAGCCCACCCGCCTGCTCACCCCGGAGCAGATCGCATTTTTCAACCAAAATGGCTACCTCGCGGTCGACAACGTCATGCCGCTCGACGAGATCCCGATGGTCCGCAAGATTTACGACCGGCTGTTCAACGAGGACCGCAGCAAGACCGAGGGCGACCTCTACAACCTCACCGGCCAGAAGCAGCAGGGCAAGAAGGAGGACGTCGCGCAGATCCTCCAGCCCGGCAAATACGCGCCCGCGCTCCTCGAGACGCAGCTCGTGGCCAACCTGAAGGCCATGATGGTGCAGCTGCTCGGGCCGGGCACGCACATGGTCGGCGACCACGCGATCAACAAGCCGCCGCGCAACACCGCCGCCACGCCGTGGCATCAGGACGAGGCGTATTGGAATCCCGCGAAGGAGTATCGCGGCCTGAGCATCTGGGTGCCGCTGCAGCCCGCGACGAAGTTGAACGGCTGCATGTATTTCGTGCCGGGGTCGCACAACCAGGAGGTGGTCCCGCACCAGCCGATCGGCGACAATCCATTGACGCCCGGCCTCGAGGTCGTGCCGGGTTCGTTTGACCTGAGCAAGGCCGTGGCCTGCGAGCTGCCGGCCGGCGGCGCGACCTTCCATCTCGAGCGCACGCTGCACTACACGCCGCGGAACCAGTCGGACGACTACCGCCGCGCCTACATCGCGGTCGGCACGCTCTTCGAGCGCCCGCGTGCGACGCCGCGCAAGTTCCCCTGGCAGGAGCGCCAGGCGGCGGCTCGAGCTGCGGCGGCGAAGTCCTGAGACCGGGTTTATGTCCTAGGTCCCATGGGTCCTCTGTGACCCATAGGTCCTATTTCTTGGTGACCGCCGGCAGCGCACTGCCGGCGAGGATCAACACGGCGCCGACGAGTTCGTGCGGGGCGAAGTGTTCGCGGAAAAACACCGCGCCGCCGACCGCGATGCCGAGCGGCACGAGCATTTGCAGCAGCGAGCCTTCGCCCACGGGCAGGTCGCGGAAGCCGATGGTCATGAAAATCTGTCCGCTGCCGGCGCAGAGCGCGCCGACGATCATTAGCGCCCAGGCCAGTGGCGCGTGCGGCGCCCAGCTGGCGGCGGCCGGGCCCGCGCAGATCAGCAGGCCGTAGGCGCATTGCGCCGCGAAGATCGTCGAGGTGTGTTCGCCCTCGGCATGCAGCTGCCGGATGGTGACGACGACGTAGGCCGAGGCCAAGGCGGACGCGATTGCGATGCCGTCGTAGATGCTGACGCCGACGCCGGTGCCGGTGATGTTGGTGATGAGTGCGAGTCCGGCGAGGGCGGTGAGGCCGCCGATGGCCAGGACCGGCCGGAAATGCTCGCGGAGCATGACCACGGCGAGGAGCGCACCCATGACGACGTAGGTGTTGTTGATGAACGTCGCGCGTCCGGCGCCGAGGTGGACGACGGTCAGGTAGTAGCTGTAAACGCCGAGTCCACCGACCACGCCGCGCCAGATTAGCCGGCGGTGCTGGTAGAGGTTGCGCGGTTGGAACGACTCCGGGCCGACGCGAAAGACCGCCATGATCAACCCCAGGCCCACGACAAAGCGCACGCAGGCCAGCAACCAGACGTCCACCGCCTGCACGGTCCCGAGCGCGCGGATGATGAGCGCGTTCGCCGTGAAGCACGCGGCGGAGAGCAGCATGGCGCGCACGCCGCGGGCGTGGATGGCGGAAACGGATGAGGAGTTATGGGTCACGGGTGTGAGGGTGGAGGCCGGTCCGGAGCGGAGATAAAAAAACCGCGCCGGATGGGGCGCGGTTGCGGTGAGGACGGATCGGGTTGGGTTAGTTCCGAGTTCCTGCGCAAACGCGCTGCAGCGTCAGGGCGACGCGCCAGAGCGAGCGTTTACGGAGGAGAACGGAGTTGGACATGGCGCGGAACGGTGAAGAGGTGCGCGGGCTGGCGCAAGGCTGGTTTGAAGGGGAAGCCAGGAAGCCACGAAACGGAACGCCGCTCAGGTTCCTGGCTTCATGGTTTCCCCTTAAAAATCCGCTCAGAGTGCGTGGATCGCGCTCTTGCTGACGGCGAGGCCGGCTTCCTTGACGGCTTCGCTCATCGTCGGGTGGGCGTGGATCGTGCGGCCGAGGTCCTCGGCGCTGCCGCCGTATTCCATGTGCGTGACGACCTCGCTGATCAGTTCGCCGGCGCCGTGGCCGAGGATCTGCGCGCCGAGGATCCGGTCGGTCTTCGCGTCGGCGATGATCTTCACGAAACCGTCAACCGCGTCGGCGGCGAGGGCGCGGCCGTTGGCGGCGAAGTTGAATTTGCCGACGTTGATCGCGCGGCTCGTAGCCTTCGCGGCGTCCTCACCCAGGCCGACGCTGGCGACCTCGGGGTCGGTGTAGACGATGGCGGGAACGAGGTCCCAGTTGATGTGCCCGGCCTTGCCGGCGATCCATTCCGCAACGGCGGCGCCGTCCTCCTCGGCCTTGTGCGCGAGCATTGGACCGGCGACGACATCGCCGATGGCCCACACGCCGGGGGCGGTGGTCTTGAGGTGCGCGTCGACCTTGACGTGTTTCTTCTCGTCGAGCTGCACGCCGGCCTTGTCCAAGCCGAGGCCGTCGGTGAACGGGCGGCGCCCGACGGCGACGAGGACGACGTCCGCCGCGAATTCGAGCGGTTTGCCCTCGCGCTCGGCCAGGAGAGTCGCGGCGGACATTTTCGAATCTCGATTTTCGATTTTCGAATATCGGAGCCCGGTGACCTTGGCGCCGGTCTCGATCTTGAGGCCTTGTTTGGTGAGCAGCCGGGCGAAATTGCGGACGATGTCGTCGTCGTAGGTCGCGATAATCTTGGGCAGGAACTCCACCACGGTGACCTCCGCGCCGAGCCGCGACCAGACGGAGCCGAGCTCGAGGCCGATGGCGCCGCCGCCGACCACGACGAGTTTTTTGGGAACGGAGGGAAACGCGATGGCTTGGTCGCTGGAGACGACGGTGGTGCCGTCGAATTTCAGGAAGGGCAGCTCGACCGGAGCGGAGCCGGTGGCGATGACGATGTTCTTGGCGGTGAGCTGTTGTTTCGAGGAGTCAGCCGCCGTGACCTCGACGGTATTGGCGGAGAGGAACGACGCGGTGCCAGTGAAGACGGCGATCTTGCGGGCCTTGGCGAGGAGGGCGAGTCCGCCGACGTTCTTGGCGACGACCTCGTCCTTGCGCTTGAGGAAGGTAGGCAGATCCAGCTCGAGGGAGCCGACCTTGATGCCGTGGGCGGCGGCGTGACTCTTGGCGAAGGCGAATTGTTCGCTCGAATGGAGCAGGGCCTTGCTCGGGATGCAGCCGACGTTGAGGCAGGTGCCACCGAGCGTCGCGCGCTTGTCGACGAGGGCGACCTTGAGCCCGAGCTGGGCCGCGCGGAACGCGCAGACGTAGCCACCGGGGCCGGCGCCGAGGATGATCAGATCGAAAGTGGAATCGAACATGTGTTTTAAGCCGGAAGCCAGGAAGCCATGAAACAGAAGGATTGGATCCTGAGTTTCTGGTTTCCGGCTCAGATTAGATACCAATCACAATGAGTCGGCATGGGATTTGAAAGGGGAAGCCAGGAAGCCATGAAACGGAGGGATTGGTTCCTGGCTTCCGGCTAAGTCAAATTCCGATCACGAGCCGCGCCGGGTCCTCGAGGGCTTGCTTCACTTTCACGAGGAAGGTGACGGCCTGTTTGCCGTCGACGACGCGGTGGTCGTAGCTCAGGGCGACGAACATCATCGGGCGGATGACGACCTGGCCGTTGAGCGCGATGGGGCGCTCGTTGATCGCGTGCATGCCGAGGATGGCGCTCTGCGGCGGGTTGATGATGGGCGTGGAAAGCAGCGAGCCGAACGTGCCGCCGTTGGTGATCGTGAACACGCCGCCTTCGAGGTCGGCGAGCGTGATCTTGCCATCGCGGGCCTTGGCGGCGGCGGCGGCGATCAGCTTCTCGATGTCGGCCATGCCGAGCGTGTCGCAGTCCTTCACGACCGGCACCATGAGGCCGCGGTCGGTGGAGACCGCCACGCCGATGTCGAAGTAGTGGTTCTCGATAAGCGTGTCGCCGTCGAGCTGGACGTTGACGGCCGGCACTTCCTTCAACGCGTGGACGACGGCTTTCACGAAGAACGACATGAAGCCGAGTTTCACGCCATGCTTCTTCACAAAGTCGTCCTGGTATTTGGCGCGCAGCGCCATGACGGCCGAGAGGTCGACCTCGTTGAACGTGGTGAGCATCGCGGCCTCGTGCTGCGCGGCGACGAGGCGCTGGGCGATCTTCTGGCGGAGCGGGGAAAGTTTGCGGCGGGTCTGGCGCTCGGCAGTGCCCGCGCCGGGCGAGGGGCTGGAGGCGATGGGCGATGGGGCTGGGGGCGATGGGGTGGTTGAGCTATCGCCCTTGGCCTCGGACCTAGTGCCCTCGCCGGCGGCGGCGGCGAGCATATCTCCTTTGGTCACGCGACCGGCTTTGCCGGTGCCGGCAACACTCGCGGGATCAACCTCAGTCTCGGCGGCGAGACGGCGGACGGCCGGCGAATTTTCGAATTTCGATTCTCGATTTTCGATTTTGGCCGGAGTGGGTGAGGCCGACTTTGCGGCCTCAGCGGGTGTGGCGGCAGCAGCGGCCGGGGCCGCTGCAGTCGCGGCGGCGTCGATCGTCGCGACGACCTGGCCGATTTTGACTTCGGTGCCGGCGGCGACCTTCAGGGATATTTTTCCGGCGGACTCGGCGGTGCCCTCGGAGGTGATCTTGTCGGTTTCGAGTTCGAAGAGCGGCTGGTCCTTCTTGACGATGTCGCCGTCCTTCACATACCACTTGGCGATCACGCCGGAGAGGATGGATTCACCCATCGCGGGAATTTTGACTTCGAGAGGCATGGTGGAGGAGAAAAGGGACAGGTATCAGGTGGCCAAGTAACAAGAAGTCGGCGGCAAGGTGACTCAGACGCTGAAGGCTTCCTTGAGCAAGTCGGCCAACTCGTGGCGGTGCAAGGCCAGGGAACCGACCGCGGGGGACGCGGAAGCCTTGCGGCCGGCGTAGAGCGGCACGAGGCCGAACGCGTCGGTGAGCAGCGGCGCGATGTAGGACCACGCGCCCATGTTCTTCGATTCCTCCTGCGCCCAGACGAGCCGGGCACCGGCGTATTTCTTCGCGATTTCCGCGAGGCGGCGCTTGTGGAGGGGATAGAGCTGCTCGAGGCGGACGATCGCGGCGGCGCCGGGGGCGTGTTTGTCGCGGTGCTCGACGAGGTCGTAGTAGACCTTGCCGGAGCAGAAGATGACGCGCTCCGGGGCCTGGGCGCCGGGCGCGAACGGCGCGCGCGTGCCGCCGCCGGCGGCGGAGAAGAGCGGGTCGTCGATGATTTCCTTGAACGAGCCGGTCGTGAAATCCTCGACGCGCGACGTGGCGGCGGGCAGGCGCAGGAGGGACTTCGGCGACATCACGATGAGCGGCTTCAGGAAGTCGCGCTTCATCTGGCGCCGGAGCGCGTGGAAGAAATTGGCCGGCGTCGTGATGTTGGCGACCTGCATGTTGTCCTCGGCGCAGGACTGCAGGAAACGCTCGAGGCGCGCCGAGGAGTGCTCGGGGCCCTGGCCCTCGTAGCCGTGGGGTAGCAGCAGCACGATACCGCTGGGTCGCTGCCATTTCGATTCGCCGCTGGCGATGAACTGGTCGATCACGACCTGCGCGCCGTTGGCAAAGTCGCCGAACTGCGCCTCCCAGATGCAGAGCATCGTCGGGTAGTCGAGCGAGTAGCCGTAGTCGAAGCCGAGCACGGCGGCCTCGGAGAGCAGGGAATTGTAGACGCAGAAGCGCGCCTGCTTCTCGTCGAGGTGCCGCAGCGGAATGTAAGTCTCCTGGGTCTCTGAGTCATGCAGCACGGAGTGCCGGTGGCTGAACGTGCCGCGCTCGGTGTCCTGCCCGCTCAGGCGGACGGGCATGCCCTCGAGGAGGAGGCTGCCGAACGCGAGCGCCTCGCCCAGGCCCCAGTCAATCGGGCCGCCCTCGCGCACCGCCGTCGCGCGCGACTCGAGGAAGCGCTTGAGCTTGCCGTTGAGCTTGAAGCCCTCCGGCACGGTCGTGAGGCCGCGCACGATCTGCTCCAGCAAGGCGGGTTCGATGCCGGTGGGGACGCGCTTGAAATGGTAGTCGGGCTGGAACGCGGCGGTGGACTCCGCGAACTTCCGCGCCTCGAGCGCGGCGGTGCGCTTGGCGGTTTTGGCGCTCTCGTTGGCCTTGGCCTTCTCGAGGTTGGACTCCAACGAGGCAATATACTCGGCCTTGATGGCCTCGGACTCGGCGTCGGTGATGGTGCCTTCGGCGACGAGCTTGGCGCTGAGCACCTCCGAGACGCGCGGGTGGGTGGCGATCTTGCGGTAGAGCAGGGGCTGCGTGAACGCCGGCTCGTCGGTCTCGTTGTGGCCGAATTTCCGGTAGCAATACATGTCGATGACGACGTCGCGCTGCCACTGTTCGCGGAACTCGAGCGCAAGCTGCGCCACGAAGCAGACCGCCTCGGGGTCGTCGCCGTTCACGTGGAAAACCGGCGCCTCGATCATCTTGGCGACGTCGGTGCAGTAGCGCGTGGAGCGGGAGTCCTCCGGGTCGGTGGTGAAGCCGATCTGGTTGTTGACGATGAAGTGCAGGGTGCCGCCGGTCTTGTAGCCGGCGAGCTGGGAGAAATTCAGCGTCTCGGCCACCACGCCCTGCCCGGCGAACGCGGCATCGCCGTGGATCAGCAGCGGCAGCACGCGCTTGCGCTCGGTATCGCCGCGAATGCGCTGGCGGGCGCGGGCGCGACCCTCGACGACGGGATTGACGATCTCGAGGTGCGACGGGTTGGCGGCGAGGCGGACCTCGACCTTCTTGCCGGCGGCAGTGTCGAGAATGGCCTCGTAGCCGAGGTGGTATTTCACGTCACCGTCGCCGCCCACGGCGTCGGGGATGTAATTCTCCGAGAACTGCTCGAACAGCAGGTCGAAATTTTTGCGCATCACGCTGGTGAGGACGTTGAGACGGCCGCGGTGGGCCATGCCCATGACGACCTCCTCAACGGCGACGTGTGGGCAGTGCTCGATGATCGCATCGAGCGCGGCGATCATCGTCTCGCCGCCCTCGAGGGAGAAGCGCTTCTGGCCGACGTATTTCGTGTGGAGGAATTTCTCGAAGAGCTCGGCCTTGTGGATGCGGCGGAGGATGCGGATTTTCTCGGCGGTGGAAAAGCTGGGCTGGTTGCGGGAGGATTCCATCCGCTCCTGCAGCCAGTGGCGCACGTCGACGTCCTGGATGTGCGTGTATTCGACGCCGATGTGGTCGCAGTAGGTCGTGCGCAGCGCGAGGAGGACGTCGGCGAGCTTCATCTGGCCGCCGCCGAGGTAGGAACCGACGTCAAAGGAGGTGTCGAGGTCGGCCTCGCCGAGCTGGAAGTGCGCGAGCGAGAGCTTGGGGTGGGGCGGCGGCGGGTCGCTGAGCGGGTCGAGATGCGCCTCCATGTGCCCGATCGCGCGGTAGGTGCTGATGAGGTAGTGGACGTGCGACTGCTTGAGGCTGTCGATGATCGGCGCGCCGGCGGCCGCGGCGGGGGCGGCGGAGGGCGGGACGCCGCCGGAGCCGAGGGTGAAGCCCTGGAAAAACGCGCGCCAGGTGGGGTCGACCGAGTCGGGATTTTGCCGCCATGCCTCGTAGTTGGCCTCGATGACGGAGGCGTTGGCGCTGGTGGGAACGTTGAGGGAAGTCATGGTGGCGGCGTCCGGGACCGCGGAATCACCCGAAAGTGTTGGCGGCGGGCTTGGTGAAGGCAAATGGTTGCCCACACGTCAGCACGCGTGGGTGGGATAGACAAGCACGCGGGCGGCTGGCTCGGGGATTGCAATCGGGCTTAAGGTGGGTAACGACGGGATTAGATTCCCCATCGGCCCAATGGAACCGCAGATCAAGGACTCGCTTATCTCGTTGCTGGACGCCATCAAGCGTTCCGACGGCACCACCGTGGCCACCGAGATGGAGAAGCTGGACGGCTATCTCGACCGCGCCCGGGCCGAAGGCAGCCTGGACCCCCGGCTGGAACACTTTTTGGGCAACCGCAGCTACGCCAAGGCCCTGGCGTTCCTCGGCGGGGACCCCGCCCTCCTTCGCCAAGGCTTCGGAGGGCAGGCGGCTACGCCGCCTGGCGGCTGTTCGAGTCACCGCGAGAAACCCGCGCAATCCTGACCATGAGTGCCGGCGGCAAGATTCCGACCGATGGAGGCGGCGGGCTGGGGCAGAACCCGTTTGGGGCGTTGAGCGGTGCGGGCTTGCCTACCGAGCCAAGGGTTGCGCCGGCTCAGACCGCGGCTGCGCAGCCGGCAGCGCCAAGCAAAAATCGTGGTCGCGTGGATGTCCGGCGCGAGACCGGCAACCGCGGCGGCAAGACGGTGACGGTGATCGACGGCTTCGTCGGGATCGGGCTGCCGGAAAAGGAGCAACTTGCCAAAAAAATGCGCGCCGCCTGCGGCTGCGGCGGCACGGTGAAGGACGGCGCGATCGAAATCCAGGGCGACCAGCGCGAGAAGATCGCGCAGATTTTGAGCGAAGCGGGATTCCGCCCGGTAATGGCGGGTGGCTAAAGCTGTCTTCTTTCTTTTTCCGCCTCTCCAGGCGTCCCCGGTGTCACTACCCGTTCATCGTATCATTTGACACGTAACCCCCAACCCGCGGCCTCGCCGCTCCCTCCATGCTCAAGAAAATCCTTCTCGGCCTCGTGGCCCTCATCGCCGTGATTCTCATCGTCGGCGCGTTTCAGTCGAACACCTACCGCGTGGAGCGCTCAATCACGATCGCCGCGCCGGTCACCGCCGTCTTCCCGCAGATCAACGATGTTCACCAGATGCAGGTGTGGTCGCCGTGGGCGAAGCTGGATCCCAACGCAAAGATGACCTTCGACGGCCCGGCGAGCGGCGTGGGTGCCGGCTTTTCGTGGGCGGGCAACAGCACGGTAGGCGAAGGACGGGAGACGATCATCGCCAGCACGCCGACCGAGCTGATCCGGCTGAAACTGGAGTTCCTCAAGCCGATGGCGGGAGTCGCGACCACCGAGTTTCACCTCCAGCCCGCCGGCGCCGGCACGAGCGTCACGTGGAGCATCTCCGGCGACAAGAATTACGCTTCCAAGGTCATGTGCCTGTTCATGAGCATGGACAAAATGATCGGCGGCGACTTCGAACGCGGACTCGTGAACCTGAAGACCCAAGTCGAGACGCCCGGCCGGAAGTGAGGCCGCCAACGAGCCGCACAACAAGAAACGCAGCCTGACCCCTTTACCTCGCCCCCCCCGCGGCACCCAGCGCAGAGGGGATGCCCAGTGCCTCCCCGGTCCCGGCGGGCGATCGCACGCTTAGCTACGTAATGACCGGGTGTTACCTACACCATCACTTGAACGTCAAACAGATGCACAATTCGCTGATTGTGCCGATTACGGAACATTCACAGATGAAATTTGACTAGACGTTGAAATTATAATTCTTGATAACTCTGTCCCCCGTCTCTTCCGACCCATACCCGCCATCCCCATGCCGACCAACGTCCAACCCAATGCTGCCGCAGCCTTCGGCGCGTTCATTCGTGAACGCCGCCTGAGCCTGAAGCTCACAGCGCGGGAAGTAGCATCCAACGCTGATCTCCAGCCTTCCAACCTGTGCAATCTGGAGCACGGACTCATTTTGCCTTCGCAAGAACCCAATCGGCTCAAGAGTTTGGCCGAAGCCTTGCGTTTCAAGCGCGGCACCGGCGAGTCGAACGACTTCTTCGACAAGGCCGCGAAGGCCACCGGCTCAATTCCAGTAGATATCGCAGACATCATCAGCGAGAACGAGGCCATGCCGATAATGCTTCGGTCCATCGGTAATCGACGACTCAAGAAAGCTGATATCGCGCGCATAGTCGCACTGGTGCGCGGTAAATGAACCTGCTGCCCTACGAACCCTTCACTCCAGCAGAGCTCGAACAGATCGCCCTTGATATTCGGAAACGACCGGGGTGTCTGGACGGCTGTAGGTTCAGGATCGAGAGCTTCGTAGAGCAACAGGGCTTCCAGATTTATCCCGTAGAAGGACTTCGTGAGGAATTCGGCATCGAGGCATACCTCGGTGCCAATCGCAGAATCTTTGTGGACGAGAAGCTAATGAACGCTTCCTCGCCGCGCTATTTCTCCACGCTGCTGGAGGAAGTGGTCCACTCCATTCTCCACATGCCGAGCGACCACAACGAGCTCGTGGCGACGCCCGAAGAAATTCGGGATGCGGTAGCGAAGATGTCGGACCACGAGTATGCAGTCATGGAGAAAGACGCGAAATACTTGGTCGGGGCAATCCTCATGCCGAAGGCCGAATTTTCCGAACAGTTCCACAAGCATTACGCCGACTTGAAGAAGAGGCTCAAGACGCACGCATTCCATCACACGCTTGTCCGCACCACCATCCGGCGGCTCTATCAGGCGTATTGCGTGAGCCTAGAAGCCGCAACCTTCCGGGCGTTCGCCCTGCACCTCATCAGCCGGCACGATCTGAACGAACTGAGCAAATACCGGCCCACCGAGTTCAATCGGGCGTCGTCGATCTAGCGCTACGGTCCTCTTTCTGGCGAGGCGGGCCGATGGGGTCAGGCTTTGCGGTTGTGCTTCAAGCCAGCGGCAGCGAGCGAAGCAATCTCGGGGTCGAGGGTCAGGCGCAGGATTTCCTGAAGGTCGGCGGCCATGTAGTCGTAGTCGTCGGGGATATCCAGGACCTCGATCGGCGGGAGTGCGAGCTCTTCGAACCGGGTCTGGATCCAGCGTTTGTGGTCGGGCTCCATCGCGTAGACGACATCGGCCCAGCGGAGGTCGGCTTCGCTGACCCGGCGCTTGGCTTCGCTGCGGACGCCGGCGGAACGGACTTCGATTCGGGCGTCGTTGCGGTAGAGGTGCTCCGCCGTGAGGCTGCGCTGCTTGTTCATGGCGCAGACGACCAGGATGCGGGGACGGCGGGGTGATGACGTTGAACCGCGAATGGACGCGAATGAACGCGAACGGTCAGAATCTGCCCGGTCATTGGCGTCCATTCGCGTGGATTCGCGGTTACCCTTTTTGCGGTGCTGGGCCACGGGGAGCGGACGGACTACTTGGCCTTCGCCATGAACTTGGTCCAGACGGCGAGGGTGGGTTCGTCGGGGAACCAGAAGGTCAGGCCGGCGGTTTTGGGCGGGATGCCGGGGGCGATGAGTTGGTGATGGTCCAGGTCGAGTACGATGCCGGCGCGCTCGGACGCCGGGTGCTCACGGGCGCGCATCACGGCCTCGAAGAAGGGGAACACGAGGTTCGTGGGGTTGCCGTGGTTGTGACCGAAGACGGGCTCCACCGCCATGCACCAACGCGCGCCCAACTTCCGGTTTTCCGTGTAGATGAGCTTGATCGCCGAGCGACGGGACGGCGTGTCCTTTTCCCCCGCGATGAACAGGCCGGGGACGTCGCGCGCCGCCGCGGTCGGGGGCGTCAGGTAAATGCCGCCCTTGTTGGAGCAAAAGGCCGCGACGCGGTCCGGCTGGTAGCAGGCGAAGCTGTAGCTGAACTGCCCGCCCGCGGAGAAGCCCTCGAGAAACAGGGGCACGGTTTCCATTTCCGGATGCCCGCTGGCCCGGCCGAGTGCGGCGAGGCCGGCGAGCAGCGCCCGGCCGCTGCCATGCTCCGCCTGGCTGTAGGTGAGCATCCCGCTCAGGTCGTCCGTGCGGAAATAAACCGTCACCAGCGCGAGCGAATGGTCTCGCGCGAAGTCCTGCCACGGGCGTCCGGCCATGGTACGCCCGTCGACGTTGATGCCGTCCGCCACGACCGCGACCCCGCGTACCGGCCCGGCGTGGTCCGGCAGCCAGAGGTGAAAGGCCGCATAGTCGAAGGTCTCCCGCGGCAGCCGCGCCACCTCGACGTCAAACGTCACCTCGGCCCGCCCCGCGAGCGCGAACAAGGCGAAGGCGAGGAGCCGGGAAACGAGGCGAAAAGGGCGAAGCCCAATGATCAAAGCAGGGTTTGAGGATTGGGCGGACATTTCGAGCGACGGTCAGCCGTGCTTGGGCGCGCGAGTCGCAGTCCAAGGCAGTTTCACGCCCGGGCCGCCGTCGTGGCCGGGGGCTTCGATGGTGCCCGTGATCGTGTCGACTTCGATCTTGCCGTGGTAGTGGACGATATACGGCTTGCCGCCCATGGTGCGCACCACGTCGAAGGTGATCACGTCGGCCTGGAGGGTGGGGTTGCTGATCGCGGTGTCGCCGAACTGGTTTGAGTAGGCGCCGCTGACGTGGCCGTCCTTGGAGGCGAGGGTGAGGGTGGTGGGGATGTCGCCGGCCTTCGAATGCGTGGACCATTGCCAAGTGCCGGTGGGATCGGCAGCGAACGCGGCGGTGGCCGCGAGGAGGGCGAAGAGGGAGAGGAGGGTGCGGAGGATTGTCATGTGGTGGGTGGGTTTTTAGGGGGAAGGCAGGAAGACAGGAACGGAAATTATGAGACGGACGACAGCTCGCGGGATTTTTCGGTTTTGAGGCGGAGCTGGCCGCAGGCGGCGTTGATGTCGTGGCCTTTTTCGCGGCGGAGGGTCACGGAGATCTGGGCGGCGCGGAGGATGTCGGCGAAGCGTTCCTGGCGCGTGATCGAGGGGCGCTTCCACGGGAGGCCCTCGACGGTGTTGTAGGGGATCAGGTTCACGTGGGCGTGCAGGTCGAGCGCGATGTTGCGGAGGAGCTTCGCCTGCTCAAGCGAGTCGTTCACGTCCTCGATCAGGATGAACTCCAGAGTGACCATGCGGCCGTGCTTCTCGGAGAATGCCTTCACGGCCGGGAGCAGTTTCGCGAGCGGATAGGCCTTGTTGACGGGCATGATCTGCTCGCGGACGGCGTCGGTGGCACCGTGGAGCGAGATGGCGAGGCGGAAACCGAGCGGCTCCTCGGCGAGTTTTTCGATCTTCGGGACGAGGCCGCTGGTGGAGATCGTGATGCGGCGGGCGCCGAAGCCGAGACCCCACTCGGAGTTGACGATGGTGAGGGCGCGGATGAGGGCGTCGTAGTTGGCCAGCGGCTCACCCATGCCCATGACGACGATGTTGTCGAACGAGGCCAGTTCCATGCGGGCGCGCGGCGTGCGGGCGTCCTCGCTGCGGCAGACCTGCAGGAGCTGGGCGACGATCTCGCCGGCGGAGAGGTCGCGCTTGAGCCCGGCGAGCCCGCTGGCGCAGAACACGCAGCCCATGGCGCAGCCGACCTGGGTGGAGATGCAGATGGTCTTGCGCGAGTGGTCGATCCCGACGCCGTCCTGCGGGGCGCGGATGATGACCGTCTCGATGAGGGAGCCGTCGCGGAGCTCGAGCAGGAGCTTGTCGGTGACGTCCTCGGAGTGCTTGTTGAGCACGAGTTCGGCCGGCATGAGGTCGTAGGTGTCGGCGAGCCACGTGCGCAGCGGCTTGGAAAGGTTGGTCATGGCGTCCCAGGACGTGACACGCTTCTTGTACAGCCACTCCATGATCTGCCCTGCGCGGAAAGCCGGCTCGCCGTGCGCCGCGAGGGCGGCGGTGAGGGAGTCGAGTGTCTCGCCGGTGAGCGGGAGTTTAGCCGGAGCGAACTTCATGCGGAGGCAACGCTGGGGATCGGCCGTGGGAGCGCAAGCAGGCGAAACCATCGATCCGGATCGCGGAAGCACGGAAAAGCGGAGAGACGGAATGGTTTTAGCCGGAAGCCAGGAAACCAGGAACAAGGCAGATCGCGGAAACGCAAAGAGGCGAAAGCGCAGAAACTGCAGACGCTTGGGAGCGGGCGACTGGCAGTGACCCGCTCCCAAGCGGTTTGTAATTCAGCGTTTCCACTCTTCCGCGCTTTCGCGATACGGTTTGGACGATCTTTCCTGGCTTCCGGCTAAAAACCTATCGGGCGTAAAGCCCGACCTACGGTTTCGCGATTAGCCAGCTCAGCGTTTCGCCAGCGCGCGGTTCAGCGCGCTCACGATCGCCTTGATCGAGGCTAATTCGATGTTGGTGTCGATGCCGGCGCCGAAGAGCGTGGCGCCGCGGTCGGTCTTGACCTGGATGTAGCTGACGGCGCGCGCCTCGGCGCCCTTGCCGAGGGAGTGCTCGGAGTAGCTCTGCACCTCGAACTTGGGCAGGGTGGTGGTCGCGAGCGCGCGGACGAATGCGTCGATCGGGCCGTTGCCGGAGCCGGTGAGGGAAATTTTCTGGCCGTCGAGGGTGAGGCGCGCCTCGCACTTCACGGCGCTGTCCTTCTCGGTGGTCTTGAAATGCTCGAGTGCGAGCGGTGCGGTGCGGGCGAGATACTCGCGCTGGAACGCGGCGTGGATCTCCGCGGGCGTGAGTTCGCGGCCGGTGGTGTCGGCGAGGTCGTTGATGATCTTGCCGATCTCCTTGTGCATGAGCTTCGGCAGGGTGAAGCCGAAGTCGTGCTCAAGCACGTAGGCGACGCCGCCCTTGCCGGACTGGCTGTTGATGCGGATGATGGCCTTGTAGCTGCGGCCCACGTCGGCGGGGTCGATCGGGATGTAGAGCACGTCCCACGGGCGGCCGGGCTTCTGGTGCGGGAGCGACTTCTTGATGGCGTCCTGGTGCGAGCCGCTGAAGGCGGTGAAGACGAGTTCGCCAGCGTAGGGCGAGCGGACGGGCACCTCGAGCTTGGTGCAGCGCTCGTAGATCTCGCGGATGCCGTTGATGTCGGAGAAGTCGAGGCCCGGGTGGATGCCGTGCGTGTAGAGGTTCAGCGCAACGGTCACGAGGTCGACGTTGCCGGTGCGCTCGCCGTTGCCGAAGAGCGTGCCCTCGACGCGGTCGGCGCCGGCGAGCAGCGCGAGCTCGGTGGCGGCGATGCCGGTGCCGCGGTCGTTGTGCGTGTGGAGCGAGATGATGGTGCGGTCGCGGCGCGTGAGATGCGTGGCCATCCACTCGATCTGGTCGGCGTGGACGTTGGGCGTGGCGTATTCGACGGTGGCGGGGAGATTGAGGATGATCTTGTCCGCGACGGTCGGCTGCCAGACGTCGGTCACGGCCTCGCAAATCTCGAGCGCGAACTCTAGCTCGGTGCTGGTGAAGCTCTCGGGGGAGTACTCGAGGCGAACGTGCGTGCCGGCGGCGACGAGGGGCGCCATCGATCTTTTCAGGAAGGCGACGGCGCGCGTGGCGATGGCGGTGACGTCGGCGCGGCTGGCGTTGAAGACGTATTCCCGCTGTTTGGGCGACGTGGAGTTGTAGAGATGGAAGATGGCCTGCTTCGCGCCGCGCAGCGCCTCGAGCGACCGCGTGATGAGGTCCTCGCGGCACTGGCAGAGGATTTGGATGGTGACGTCGGCGGGGATGCGCTTCTCGTCGATCAGCCGGCGGCAAAAATCGAATTCGATCTGGGAAGCGGAGGGAAAGCCGACCTCGATTTCCTTGAAGCCGACCTTCACGAGGAGGTCGAAATACTCGAGCTTCTCCTCGACGCTCATGGGCTGGGCGAGGGCCTGGTTGCCGTCGCGGAGGTCAACGCTGCACCAGATGGGCGCGGCGGTGAGGGAGCGCGTTGGCCACTGGCGGTTGGGCAAGTCGACGGGCGGGAACGGGCGGTATTTCGTGACGGGAGAGGGTTGCATGGCTGCGAAACGGGCGGGAAAGAGGAGAGGAAGCTGGACCACACACCGCGCGGGGGCGGCGGAAAACCGACGGCAGGACGCACGATCGACCGCGACGCGGCGATTCAAAGATCGTGCGTGACGGTAAGTCGAAGCGCCGGAGGCAGGTTTCGCATGAGCGGCGGGCAGTTAGGGGCGAGCGCCGGGGGGTGTCAATGCCCGGTCAGGTCATGGGTGAGGGGCGAGAGGTGATGGGTGCGGCATGCTTTTAGCCGGAAGCCAAGAAACCAGGAACAAGGCAAATTGCGCTTCCGCGATGGGGATTGAAGGTTCGTTCCTGGTTTCCTGGCTTCCGGCTAAAAACCTGTAACTTGGGGCTTCCCGCTCCGTCTTGCCTGTTGTGCATGAGTTTGCCCACATTCACCTATGCCTGAAGACGAGTCGTTCGATTTGGCCGGCTGCCTGGCGCTGGTGCGCGAGCGCGACCAGGCGGCAGCGCGCGCGCTGGTCGACCATCTTTACCCGCTTGTCATTCGCATCGTCCGCGCGCACCTGCCGCGTCGCGTCGCCGAGGAAGACCTGGCCCAGGACATCTTTCTGAAAATGTTTGCCCGACTTGAACAATACAAAGGCGCCGTGCCGTTTCCGCACTGGGTGTCGCGGATCGCGGTGACGACCTGCATTGACCAGCTCCGTGCGCAGAAGCGCCGGCCGGAGTTCCGGTGGGCGGACCTGTCGGAGAACGAGGCCGATGTGCTGGACGCGGTGATGACGAACGAGAACGACGTGGAGGCGGGCGACGCGCTCGCCGCGCGCGAGCTTGTGCACAAGCTGCTGGGCGAACTCAAGCCCGACGACCGCATGGTCATCCAGCTGCTCGACCTGGAGCAGAAGACCATCGCGGAGATCAGCGGCCTCACCGGCTGGAGCCAGTCGCTCGTGAAGGTCCGCGCCTTTCGCGCCAGACGGAAGTTGCAGAAACTATTTCAGGAACTAGAACAAAAGGAACGCTCATGAACCCCGCAGATTCGAAATGGCCGCGCCTTACCGCAGCCGCCCGCTCGGCCCCGGATGACCGCGACACGGCCGCGCCGTATGGCTTTGGCACCCGCGTGGCGGCACTGGCGATGGTGCCGGAGCGTGCCGTGGCATCGCTGCTCGAACGGTTCTCGCTGCGCGCGCTCGGCCTGGCCGCGCTGCTTGCCGTGGTTTGCGTCGCCGCGAATTATTCCACCCTCGCCGGGCTATTCCGCGACGAAGTCGCCACCGGCGCGGACGACCCCGTGGCCGAGATCGTCGACCTCGCCTCCTGAGCCCATGGACAAACCCTGGAAAGTGATCCTCGCCTTCACCGGCATCTTCCTCGCCGGCATCCTGGTTGGCGGACTTTCCAGCCTGCGCTGGGGCCGGAATTTCATGCAGCGCCAGCCGATGGGCGAGCAATACGGCCCGCAGCTGATGAAGCGCCTGGTGACTGAACTCGCCCTCACGCCGGAACAGCAGGCGAAGATTGATCCGATCGTGACGGCGGCGTCGGATGAGCTGCGCGACCTGCGGCGCTCGACGCAGCGGACGTCCGCGGCGGTCCTGGTGCGCATGCAGGGGGAGATTTCCGCGGTGCTCACGCCTGAGCAGAAGGCCAAGTTTGACGAACAGGTTACCCGGCAGCGCGAGCGCATCCGCCATTTCATGGAGGAGCGCGCCCGCCGGCTGAAGGACCACCCGCCCGGGCCCCCGCCGCAGTGAGGTTGGGGCAGGGTGTCGGGCGGTAAACCCCGACCCACGAGGCGACAGCGCAACCGCGGAAAATGGAGGTTGCGCGACGGGGAAAGCGGGGCATCGTCCGCCTCGGCCAGGTGCCATGCATGGGCAGACGCGTGAACTCCGCCAGGGCCGGAAGGCAGCAACGGCAACGACGTTCTTCCAGTGCCGTGGAGTGCCTGGCCACCTTTTTTTTATTTTCGAATTTCGATTGGCGAATTTCGATTTTTGAGGCTCCCGCGAACGCGGGACATCAGCGGCCGGGGCGACGGTTGCTGGATTGAAGGGGGAAGGCAGGAAGCCAGGAACGAACCTTCATACCGGATCGCGGAAGCGCAAAAGCGCGGAGTGTCAGGTCGTTTAGCCGGAAGCCTGGAAACCAGGAGGTCTTTTCCTGGTTTTCTGGCTTCCGGCTGAGACATGCTCAGCTTCCGCGTTTTCGCGCTTCCGCGATCTGCCTTGAACCTGGCTTTCTGGCTTCCCCTTCAACCTCCGGCTGCCGTTGGCGGACGTTTTTATTTGCGCTTTGGGATTTCGGATTTGGTCTTGGCTCAGTGCCTCCCGCCTACCAAGTCATCGCCCGCAAGTGGCGGTCGCAGACCTTCGACGACGTCGTCGGGCAGGACCACGTGGTGCGGACGCTGAAGAACGCCATCAGCCGCAACCGCATCGCGCACGCCTACCTCTTTGTCGGCCCGCGCGGCACCGGCAAGACGTCGCTCGCGCGGCTCTTTGCCAAGGCGCTGAACTGCACGGGCGGGCCGAAGGCGG
Organism: uncultured Opitutia bacterium; assembly: GCA_903862955.1. Lineage (GTDB taxonomy): Bacteria > Verrucomicrobiota > Verrucomicrobiia > Opitutales > Opitutaceae > Opi-474. The sequence continues at coordinate 326,749 of CAIPAH010000024.1, read as the reverse complement.
ACTTTGACGTCAACGACCCGGCCTGCCTCGCGATCGCCGAGGGTTCGCACCTCGACGTGATCGAGATCGACGGTGCGTCGAACAACGGCGTGGACCAGGTGCGTGACCTGCGCGACACCGTGCGCTACGCGCCGGCGCAGGGGAAGTTCAAGGTCTACATCATTGACGAGGTGCACATGCTCTCGGTGCAGGCCTTCAACGCGCTGCTCAAGACGCTGGAGGAGCCGCCGGAGCACGTGAAGTTCGTGTTCGCCACGACGGAGCCGCAGAAGGTTTTGGCCACGATCGTGTCGCGCTGCCAGCGCTTCGACCTCCGCCCGATCCCGCCGGCGCTGATCGTCGAGCGGCTGGCGAAAATCGCGAAGGCCGAGAAAATCAAGATCACCGACGCCGCGCTGGCGTGCATCGCGCGACTCGCCGACGGCGGCATGCGCGACGCGCAATCCATCCTCGACCAGATGATCTCGTTTTGCGGCGGGGAAATCTCCGAGCCGGACGTGCTCGACGTCTACGGCCTCGTGGCGGCGGAGAAGATCACCGCGTTGGCGGGCGCGCTGGCGGCGGGCGATCACCAGAAGATCGTTGCGATCGTGGACGAATGCGACGCGGACGGACGCGATCTGGTGCGCCTGCTGTCGGACCTGCAGGCGCACGTGCGCACGGCGCTGCTGGACGCGATTGCGCAGGGTGGCCGGAGCAACGCGTTGGGCGGCGAACCGATGACGACGGAGCAAATCACGCGGCTATTGGACGGCCTGCGCGAAGGCGAAGGTGCGGTGAAGCTGGGCCTGGCCGAGAAGATCAATTTCGAGGTAACGCTGTTGAAAGCCGTCGAGGCGAGCCGGGCCCGGGCGATCGACAGCCTGATCAAGGAACTCGCCTCGCTTGCCGACGAGACGCCCGCCGCGGCGGCTGACAGCGAAAAAAAAAAGGACTGATTGACCGGCTGGAGGCGCGGCTGAGTGCCGCGCTGGGCCTGCAGCGAGGCGCCGGAGCAGCCCGCGCGAGTGAGACGCCCGCGGCCGAGCCCGTTGACGAGGCGGCGGCCGAAAATGGAGCGACCGGCTGGCCGGACGACACGGCAGAGGCAGCGTTTCGCGCCGAGGCGCGCGAGCGGGGCGAACCTGACGTGCCGGCCACGGCGGTGATCGAGGCTGCGGAGGAAATCGACTCGAAGGGACTTCCGGCGATGGAGGAATTGGTGAAGCGCATCCCACCCGCGGCGCGCGAAGCGCTCGACGAACTGTTCCGCGCGAAATTCACCGGCGTGAAGCGCGTGCCAGCGAAGGCGCTCAAGAGTTAGCGGGAGTGATTAAGGGAACGCGCCGGGATTCCTCCCGCGTGCACGAGGGGAGCAGCCCGCTCCGGCAGCTGCTTACAGATATCTAACAAGGCCCGCGTTGGAGGGACGCTGGGGTGGATTCACGAACGGAGCACGGCCGCGCGTTGTCGCGTCGGCGCCCAACTCTTCCCACTGGCCACATGTCCCTTTCGTCTCAGCCGCTTCTTTCCGCCGCGTTGGCGGACCAGACCGTGGAAAGCCTCTACGCGATGCACGGTCGGCGGCGGCCCTGGATTTACTGGATCAGCCTGACGGCGGTGGGAGCAGCCGTGGGCGTGCTGCCCCTGCTCCAAGTGGATGTGACCGTGCGTTCCGCGGGCATGGTCAGGCCGGCCAGCGAGCGGGCGGAAATCAAGTCCGCACTGGGCGGACACGTGGAGCGGGTCTGGGCGCACGACAACGAGCAGGTGGAGGCGGGCCAGCCTCTCCTGGAATTGACGGCGCGCGACGCGGCCGAACGGCTGGCCCGCAATCGTGCGCTCCAGCAGGAGAAAACCGGAATGTTGGGTGATCTTGAGTTGATTACCGGCAGCCTGGCCAACGCCGCTCGGGCGGAGGCCTCCTCGGCAAACCTGGAACCACTGCTGCGGAGGGTGCAGACTCCGGCGCTCTCCCGGGTCTTCGCGCAATTTGTCGCCCAGCTGGACGCCAATCGCCTCACCATCGGGAAGATGACCGCCGGCTACGACCGGACGAGGGCGCTGGCATCCAAGGGCATCGTCACGGCCCAGGAATGCGACGATGCCCGCTATGCGCGCGACCGGGCCGTGTCGGACCTGGACGTTCTCATTCATCAAACCCTCGCGGCTTGGCAGTCGCAGCTCCGCGACGAGGTGAGCGCGCGAGACCAACTGGTGTCCGAGGAAAAGCGTTTGCGGGAGGAACTCGGCCTGGCCGTCATCCGCGCGCCAGCGGCTGGCACGGTGCAAGGCCTCGTGGGGCTGGCCGCGGGAACCTACGTTGGCGCAGGTCAATCGCTGGGGTTTGTTTCACCCGCCGATCCGCTGTGCGTGGAGACATTCGTGTCGCCCAAGGACATCGGCCTGATCCGCGTGGGACAGGCGGTGCGGTTGCAGATCGATGCGTATCCCTACACCGAGTGGGGCCTGTTGGACGGCAGGGTGGAGAGCGTGGGCGCTGATGCGACCACGAGCGGGACGCAGGCGGCGTTCCGCGTCGTCGTGCAGCCGGCGGCACTCGACTTGCGCCTGCCCAGCGGCGTTCGCGGGGCCTTGCGCAAGGGCATGACGCTGACCGCGCGCTTCGTCGTCGCCCGCCGCAGCCTGCTGCAAATTTTCTACGAGGACGCGTCGAAGTGGCTCGATCCCCGGCAGGGACCGGCGTCCGCGTAACCCACCTTCGCGGCAATCCCGCCGCGATGAACCCAAGGAAAAACATGAACAAACTGGCCGAATCTGAGCTGGCCATTGTTGTAGGAGGGGAAGGTTACGGCGATTTGCCGCCGAGCTACCTGATGCCCCTTTCCTACGAAAACTACATCGCTTCGCTCCTCGCGCTCTTCGAGCCGCGGAGAACGGCGCATGTGTCGGACTGACCAGGCAAAAGAACCGAATCTCTGACTCGAAGATATAACCCGAAATCCTGTGTAAGTGTTAACCAAACCCTAGATATGAAAACTGATACAATGACAGTGCTCTCGGAAAAGGAACTCGAAGCGACGCTGGGCGGACTCAACAGCAGCGACGCGGTCACGGTGGGTGGAATCGCCATCGGCGTCGCATTTTGCATCCTGTTGGCGCCGGTCGGCGCGGGGATCCTGATGTGCTGCGCGGCGGGTGCCGTTGGACTTGCCGGCGACGCGTTTGTGGGCTACGGCTTGAGCGTTTCCCAGTAAGTGAAAACCGGCGGGGCTTGGGCACAGCGCTGAGCCCCGCTTTTTACCGGTGTCGAACATTAAGTAAGTGAAGATTCAAACGGAGGAATAGAGATGAACACTTGGACCTTTGTTGTGGAGTGGGTGCTGGCCTGGGCGGTACTGGGCGGATTGATTATCGTGGCCGCGGACAGGATCATGGTTTCGCGCAAGCAACGCCGCCTCGTCGCGGCCGGCGTCTACCCCAAGCCCGGGACCGAAACGGACGAGGATGCGCAGCGGCTGCTGGCGGCGGGTCACCGGGATATGGCGATCCGCTGTTACGGGAAGGCCCACCGTATCGGCTACCAGGAAGCCAAGGATCGGCTCATTGGGCCCCAGCCCGCGGCGTATGTCCTGCATCCCGCCGGTTTGGTGATTGGCTTGGCGGTCGGCCTCGCGCTCAGGAATGTCGGCGCCGGCGTTGGTTTGGGGCTCTTGCTGGCCATCATCCTGCCGCTCTTGGCGAAGAAGCTTCGCCACGGGAATCGAGAGCAGCCGTAGCCCCCTTTCACCTGCAATCTGCCGTGGCCGACTCACGCGCCTTCCCCTCGGATGCGCAGCTGGACCCTTCATGGCTGCGCTGGCAAATGAGCGGCTGAGCGGATGTCGAGGCTCGGCAGAGGAACTTTTCGGCAGCGCGATGCTACCGATTGTGGGGCGGCGTGTCTCCGTTTCGTCGGCGCGCATTACCACGCGTTTTTGTCGATTGCCCGGTTGCGGCAGCTGACGGGCACGAATCGCATCGGTTCGACTGCGTTGGGCTTGGTCGAGGCGGCGCAACAGCTGGGTTTCACCGCCAAGGGTGTGAAGGGACCCGCGGAAGCGCTCCGGACCGTGCCGTTGCCGGCGATCGCCCACTGCCTGATGGATCAGCGGCGCCTGCACTACGTCGTCCTGGTTGCGTGGACGCCCGCGCACGCCGACGTGATGGACCCGGCCGTGGGCCGGGTGGAAAGGTGGACTCACGAGAAATTCAAGTCCGCCTGGACCGGCATCCTGATCCTGCTGGCGCCAGGCGAGCGTTTTCGGCCGGGAGAACATTCGACCTCGCCGGCGCGACGCTTGTGGAGCCTCCTCCGGCCCCATCGCTCCGTATTTGCGCAGGCGTTCGTTGGCGCGGTGCTGTCCACGGTGCTCGCGCTGACCACCTCCATCTACGTCCAGAAAATCGTGGATGTGGTCATTCCCGACGGAAACCGTCCGCTGCTCAACCTGCTGGGCGTCGCGATGCTGGTGGTGCTTGGCTTCAAGCTCGTCCTCAGCGTGGGCCAGTCGTTGCTCTCCCTCCGCACGGCGCAGGCCATCGATGCGACGCTCATCCTGGCCTACTACGGCCATCTCCTGCGCCTGCCGCAGCCGTTCTTCGACACCATGCGGGTGGGGGAGATCACGTCGCGTGTCGCCGACGCCGTGAAGATCCGGAATTTCCTCAACACCGCGCTGCTCAATCTCGTCCTGAATCCCCTCATCCTGCTCTTCGCCCTGGCGGCGATGTTCTTTTATTCGTGGCCCCTCGCGCTGCTTTCACTCGCGCTCCTGCCGCTGAACGCCGCGCTGTACTGGTTCATCAACTGGCGCAACCGCACCTACCAGCGCTTGCTGATGGAACGAGGTGCGGACTTCGACGCCCAACTCGTCACGTCGCTCCATGCCCAGCCCAGCATCCGCCGCTTCCAGCTGGAAACGTCCGAGGCCCTGAAATCCGAGATCCGCCTCGTGCAAGTGCTGAAAACCGTGTGGCGCGCGTCCATCGCCGCGCTCGTCACCAACACCGCCGGCACGCTGGTCACCTCGGCCTACCTCGTGGCGTTGCTGTGGATTGGCGGTGGGCTCGTGCTCGATGCCAGCCTGACGCCGGGGACGCTCATGTCGTGTTACACCCTCGCCGGCTATCTCACCGGGCCGCTCACGTCGCTGCTCGGCCTCAACGGCACCATCCAGGAAACCCTCATCGCCACCGACCGCCTCTTTGAAATCATGGACCTGGAACTGGAAAAAGACCAGGGGACGATCGCCTGCAATCCGGCCGGCACGGCCGACCTGCGCTTCGAGGGTGTCACGTTCAAACACGCCGGCCGGCAACCCACGCTGCACAATCTCGCGCTGACGCTGCCGGCCGGGCGGCTGACGGTGCTGGCGGGCCCGTCCGGTTGCGGGAAGAGCACGCTGCTGGCGCTCGTGCAGCGGCTGTATTTGCCGAATGAAGGGCGGATTCTCCTCGGCGACACGGACCTCAACTATTTCCAACTCGCGAGCCTGCGCCGGCATCTGGCCGTGGTGCCCCAGCAGACGCACCTGCTCTCGGGGACGATCCTGGAAAACCTCACCGCCGGCGACGCCGAGCCCGATCTCCAGCGCGTCGTGCAACTGGCGCGCGAAGTGGGAGCCTTGGAGTTCATCGAGCAGCTGCCGCAGGGATTTTTCACTTTTCTCAATGAAAATGGCGCCAACCTCTCCGGCGGCCAGCGACAGCGGCTGGCCTTGGTGCGGGCGCTTTACCGCGACGCCCCGATCCTGCTGTTGGATGAACCGACGTCCGCCCTCGACGCCGAGGCTGAGGCAGCGTTCATCCGCGTGCTTCAAAAACTTCGCGATGCGGGCAGGACCATCGTTGTGGCCGCCCACAACCCGCGGCTCCTCGCCGCCGCCGATGTCATCATCGAGCTGAACGCCGGCCGCATCGTGGCGCAGACCGGCCCGGTGGCGACGACGCCAGCGCTGTCCCAAGCGCCTTCGCCACGCGCTGGAGTTAGCGACCCTGCCGGCGGAACGGGCGCTCTTGGAGAAGAGGCTGGCCCAGTGCGGGGAGTGAGCTAGAGAAGACGGATTCCGTCTGGCATGAGCACCCAACTCGAATCCCCGAGCCTGAGGCTGAAGGACTCCTACCTTTCGCACGTGGAGGAGTTTCGCCAGCGCGGCGACTGGCCCATCCCGTTTGTGCTGAAGTTTCCCACGGATGACTTTCCCGCGTTCCTCGAGCGGCTCCAACAATGCGCTCTCGGGTCGGAAATCGCCCAGGGCTACGCGCCCCATGAAACGTTCTGGCTCGTGGAAGACGGGGTGAACGTGGTGGGCGTTTCCAATTTGCGGCTCGAGCTGAACGACAACCTGAGGAAGGACGGCGGGCACATTGGCTACGGCATCCGGCCGTCCGCCCGGCGGCGCGGCCTCGCCACGCTCATCCTCAAGGAGACGCTGCGAAAGGCCCGGGAGCGAGGCATCACGCGGGCCCTCGTCACGGCCGAGAAGGGCAACATCGGGTCGATCAAGACGATCCTCAAGAATGGCGGCGTGTTCGATTCCGAGGAACTGCTCCCCGGCTATCACGACGTGATGCAGCGGTTCTGGATCCCCGTAAGTTAGGTGGTCAGGAGCCAGCGCAGGGCGGGGGCTAATTCCTCGCGCCAGGGAGCCGGGGCATGGCCTCCTGAATATTTGTGATAGTGCACCGTGCCGCCGCGCCCACGGAGTTCGTCCGCGGTTTTTTCGACTCCGGCGATTTGAGAGACCTTTTGAAAGAGCTCTTTCGAGTGGGCCACGCCTGTCGCAGTTTCCTGATCGCCTACACTCAGCCAGAATTTTGCCTGCGCCGCCGGCAGACGCAGGTCCCGGCCTTCCAGCCACCAGAACGAACCGGACTGGCTCAGGCATGACGAGAACACCGTCGGATAGAGGAGCGTGATATAGGCGGATTGCAGTCCGCTTAGGCTCAGCCCACAGATTACGTTGCCGTGAGTCCGGGTCCCTCGATTTCGCGTCACCGCCCAGTGCACAACATCTTGTGCGATGAATTGGGCATATCGCTCGTCGCAGGTGTAATCGGCGGTACGGCGGGCAGCATATTCCGGCGCACCTTCGCCTGGCGCAACGTGCGACACAAACAGTAGTGAGAGCGGCGGGATTGCCGGTTCCGTCAGCAGTTCCTTCAGCGCCGTCAATGCCTCCATGTCGCGCCAGTAGTGCTCGCCATCCAGAAAGATGCAGAGCGGGTGCGGAGTGTCAGCAGGACCTGGAAGGTACCAAATGTTGCGAGCGTAGGAATTGCCTGTGACGAGGTGTTGTTCGAGTTTCATGTGCTTAGGCGCCGCGGCTATGATTTTCCTGCCAGAATCTCCTTCACCCACCGCCGGTGCGGGCCGGAGAGGGTGATCGTGTCGAGCGCGGTCAGCGGCACCCAGACCAATCCAGCGTGCCAGCCCGCCGTAGGCTTGGCGGAGGCGGGGACGGCGTGGATGGACTCGGTGATTTGGTAGCGGGTGATGCCCCGGCGTTTCTTGGCGAGGAGTTCGCCGGCGGCCGCGGCTGCGTCGGTCAGGCCGGCTTGGGCCGCCGTCGGCAGTTCGTGCTGGTTCGCCAGGCGGCGGGCGCTTTGGGCGGAGAGGTGGAGCAGGAGCGAGCCGCGGCGCTCGATCCAGACGCGGGTGACGGCGACCTGCTCCATCTTTTTGGATGCGAGCTGCGGATAGTTTTCCGGGTCGCCGCGCTGGCCGGCGGCGCAGAATTTCAGCACGGGGCAGGTCAGGCAGAGCGGGTTTTGGCGGAAGCAGACGGTGGCCCCGAGTTCCATCATCGCCTGGTTGTGGTCGCCGGGATGGCTCGCGGGCAGCAGGGCGGCGGCGAGGGGGGCGAACACCTTGGCGGCGCTGGCGGAATCGCGGTAGGGCGTGGCGTCGGCGGTCAGGCGCGCGAGGATGCGCACGACGTTGCCGTCCACGCAGGCGGCGGGCGCGTGGAACGAAATGCTCGTGATCGCGGCGGCGGTGTAGGGACCGACGCCGGGGAGTTCCTGCCACTCGGCGGGCGTGCGCGGCGGCGCGGGGAGGGCGGCGACGGCCTGCGCGAGTTTGTGCAGGTTGCGGGCGCGGGAATAGTAGCCGAGGCCTTCCCAGAGTTTCAGCACGCGGGTTTCGGGGGCAGCGGCGAGCGCGGCGAAGTCGGGCAGTTCGATGAGCCAGCGCGCGAGATAGGGCAGGACGGTTTTCACCTGGGTCTGCTGCAGCATGAATTCGCTCACGACCGTCTGGTAGAGCGACGGGTTCAGCCGCCACGGCAGGGGCCGGGCGTTGGCGCGATACCAGGCGAGCAGCGCGCGCTGGAAGCCGGCCTTGGCGGCGGGGAGCTGGGCGCGGATCGGACTCGGCATCCCGGGCATTGGCCGCGAGGAGGCACAGAAGGCGCAAGATTTATCTGTTTGGCAGCACGCCGGAACGCCCGGAATCCCGATTTCCTTCCGTGGTTTCCGTGTGATCCGTGGGCGAACGGTAAATTTTCGTGTGTTTTTGCGCCTTTTTGTGGCCATATCCCTCGATGCCCAAGAAGTCGGCCTCCGATGACGAGGCGCCCAAGAAGATCGCCTCCTACACGGCCAAGCTGGATGACACCCAGATGGAAAAGCTGCGCGCGATCTGCGAGGCGCGGCATTTTGAGCCCTTCGAGGTCGCCTACACGCGCTTTGCCTACAAATCCGACCCGGCGCGCATCAACGTCGCCGCCTACACCAGCGGCAAGGTGGTGATCGCAGGCAAGGGCACGGAGGAGTTCGTGACGATGACGCTCGAGCCCGAGGTGACCGGCGCGGCGAAGCTCGGCTACGACGACGTGCTCCACCCGGACTGGTTCGAGTCCCACGCCGGGCTCGACGAGAGCGGCAAGGGCGACTTTTTCGGGCCGGTGATCGCAGCGACGGTCATTGCCGACCGGCCGGCGATCGAGGCGTGGATCAAGGCGGGCGTGAAGGATTCCAAGGCGATCGCGGAGTCGCAGATCATCAAGCTCGACAAGCTGATCCGCGAGACGAAGGGCGCTGTGGTGCGCACGCGGTTTTGCGGCATGCCGCGCTACAACGAGCTGATGGCGCGCCCGCGGGCGAACCTGAACAACCTGCTCGCGTGGATGCACGCGGGGGCGTTGCAGGAGGCGCTGGCGCTCAAGCCCGTGCCGTGGGGCCTGCTGGACCAGTTCACGGAAAAGCCGCTCGTGCAGAATGAGCTGGCGAAGCAGCCCGTGGCCGGCTTCGAGCTGCGGATGAGGACGAAGGCCGAGGAAGACCCGGTGGTCGCGGCGGCGTCGGTGGTGGCGCGCGCGGAGTTCGTGCGGCAGATGCACGCGCTCTCGAAGAAATTTGGCGCCAAGCTGCAGAAGGGCGCCGGTCCGCTCGTGAAGCAGCAGGCCAACGAAATCATCGAGAAATTCGGCGCGCGGGCGCTGGGCGAGTTCGCCAAGCTGCATTTCCGCACCGCCTACGAGGTGGTGTCGGCCGCCGGCAAGCTGGGCGAACTGCCCCTGCGGCCGCCCCCGCCGAAGATGGAGTGGGGCCGCTGACCGCATCATGGCGAAACGCCGCCAGCTCCGCGGGTTTGACCTGAAGCAGGTCGAGGGCGTCGCCAGCCTGATCGGGGTCGACGAGGCCGGCCGCGGGGCGCTGGCAGGCCCGGTGGTGGCGGGCGCGGTGCTGGTCACGCAGGAATTTCTCGAGGGCCGCTGGGCCGTCGGCCGGTCGGGCCGCGTCAACGACTCAAAGCAACTCACCGCTGCCGAGCGCGAGGAGTTGTGGGCGGAATTCGAGGGGCTGGCGGTGCAAGGCCAGATTCACGCGCATTTCGGGGTGGCGGACGTCGGCGAAATCGAGGCGCTGAACATCCTCGGCGCGACGAAGCTGGCGATGCGTCGCGCGCTGGAGGGAATTTACCCGCCGGACGCGTTCGAGCGGAAGACGGAGCCGGACCTGTTCGCGTCGGCCGCGGAGGTCGCAGCGTTCGTGCCCACCGTGTCGGCTCGTATCCTGATTGACGGGTTGTCGCTGCGGAATTTCCCGTATCCCCACACCGCGATCGTGAGCGGCGACGCGCGGTCGCTGTGCATTGCGATGGCGAGCATCGTGGCGAAGGTCACGCGGGACCGGCTGATGAACGAACTCGACGCGCAATACCCGCTCTACGGTTTCGCGCAGCACAAGGGCTACGGCACGGAGGAGCACCGGGAAGCCGTCCTGAAGCACGGCCGCTGCCGGGAGCACCGGGACCTGTTCCTGCGGAAACTTTTCGCCGGCCACGTCGACCCGGCGCAGATGGAGTTTCTCTGAGCCGCCGCACTCTGAACTGGCTCCAGGGACGACGTTGGCCGAGGGTGGAGGAGTGAATTACGACCTGACCAACTGGCCGGACGTGGACTTGGACAAGGTGAGAACGGCGTTCCGCGAAGTGCCGCTTGCCGCGTATCCCGAACTGGCTCGGTACGGACGAGTTGGGATCCATGAGGCCTTGGCCGGGCAGGGCGGTCTGTTTCTGGCGTCTGACATGGCGAAGCGCCTGGCCTTGAGTCCGGGGATGCGCGTGCTCGACCTCGGTTGCGGCGCGGGCGTGACCTCGATTTTTTTGGCGCGTGAATACGGGGTCACGGTTGATGCGGTCGATGCGACAATCCCCGAGGATCTGGCGAACCGGGCCGCTGCAGCAGGTGTGGGAGGCAAAGTCCGTTCCATCCGGGCGGACGCGCGCCTGCTGCCTTTCGACCCCGGAGCCTTCGATGCCATTTTCTCGCTGAATGCGTTCTTCTACTTTGGCACAGACGACCTTTACCCGCCTTATATCATGAGCTACCTGAAGCCAGGCGGAGAAATCGTGATTGGCTGCCCGTGCTATCGTGAAGAAATCACACCGGATATGCCTGAGGAACTCCTGCTGGAGTTTCCCGCTTGCTTGGCCGTGCATTCGCCGGGTTGGTGGCGCCGGCACTTTGAGAAATCCCGTAGTGCGACCGTGTTACATGCGGCGCTGCATCCGCGCGGCGTTGAATTCTGGGAAGACCGGGTGCGCTTTTTGGTCGAGGAGCAACCACCGCGCGAAATGCCGGTGTGGAAACGCGACATGATCCATGCGATGATCCGCATGCTTAATCGAGATGCTGGAGGCATGGTTTCCCATTTCATCCTGCACGTTCGCAAAGACCGCATTCCCTGAACGCCTTCGTTCCGCCATGTCCGAGCCCGCCTACAGCAGCATGAAGAATTTCCGCGTGGTGGACGCGTCGTTGATCACCGGCGGCCAGCCGTCGGTGGCGCAGCTGCAGAGTTTGGCGGAGGCGGGTTTCCAGACGGTTATCAACCTGGCGCTGCACGACCAGCCGCGTTACTCGCTGCCCGACGAGCCCGGCACGGTTGCGGGGCTGGGGATGAGCTATGTGCACATCCCGGTGCAATTCGAGTCACCCACGGAGGCGGACCTCCTGGCCTTCTTCGACGCGATGGACGCCAGCAACGGCCAAAAGGTCCTCGTGCACTGCGCGGCGAACATGCGGGTGACGGCGTTTCTCGGGCTCTACCGGGCCATCCGGCTTGGCTGGCCGGAGGAGCAGGCGTTTGAGCTCATGCGCGGCGTCTGGGAGCCGAAGGGCACGTGGGCTGACTTCCTCGCCGCCATGCTGGCGAAGCACCGGCGTTAGCGCACCTGATCCGGCGCGACCGCGGCGAACATTCATCCTGGAGCTGCCCGGACCCGAACCTGCGCACGATGGACCCTCGATCCGTAATTCTCCGGAGTCTGCCGGTCATGAGCGGGCTGGCGTTGTGGGGTAATTTGGTTTTTGCAGTTCCAGTGCCCAACCCCAACGACGACTGGGCCGCAACCGGCGCGGCTCCCCCCATTCTGAAAGTCGGCGAGATCCTGCCGCCGCGCGTGCACACGCCGCAGTTTCCGCCAAAGGATCGGCGGACGCTTTTCACCGATGCCGAGATCAGCCAGGCGCGGAAGAACGTGTCGCTCTATCCGGCGGCGAAGAAGGTGGCGGACGATATTCGCAAGGAGGCCGATTATTGGGCGGAGTGGACGGACGAGTCCCTGCGCGACCTTGTCACCAGCGCCGAAGTGCCGCGGTCGTTCGAGCTCTGCCCAGAGGGCTGTCCCATCCACGGCAAGAAGATCTTCGAGGTGACGGGCGTCATTTACCCGTGGATCATCGACCCCAAGAAGCCGTTTTGCGTGAAGTGCCCGATCGGAGGCGAGACCTATCCGAGCAACGACTACGGCAAGTTCTACCGCAGCGGGTTCAAGGATCGCAGCGATTTCAACGGCCCGTATGTGGACGATGGCCGCGGCTGGGTCGGCCCGAACGGGCAGCGCTACTGGTTTGTCGCCTGCTGGAACCACTGGCTCTGGGTGATGCACGCCGTGGCGCCGCATCAGAATTTGCAGGGCGGCCTGGCCGCGCTGGGCCGTGCCTACCTGCTGACTGGCGAGGCGCGCTACGCGCACAAGGCGGCCGTCCTGCTGGCGCGCATTGCGGAGGTTTATCCCAACATGGAGCACGAGAGCCAGTCGCGCTACGGGCAGCTCATGGCGGAGAAGGACGGGACGCGCTATTCCGGCAAGATCGTCAACGCGATCTGGGAGACCTACCTCGTTGCGCAATTCGCGGAGACCTACGACGCGATCTGGGAGACGATCGCGGGTGACGCCGCGCTGCAGAAACTTTACGGCCAGACGGCGGCGCAGCTTTGCGCTCGCATCGAGGGCGGCATTCTCGAGGAGGGCATTGACGCGGTTTACGGCAAGCGGGCCCGCGGCAACTACGGCATGCACCAGCGTGCGTTGCTCGTGCTGGCGATCGTGCGGCAGCACGCGGACAACGCCCGCTACCTCGACACGGTCCTCGACCAGCCGGGCGGCACGGTTTACCTCGGCCTGCGCACGGCGTTGAACAGCTTTGTCTGGCGCGACGGCCAGCCGTTCGAGTCGCCGGGCTACAACATCCTCTGGGTGCAGAACATCACCGCGCTGACGGAGCTGCTGCCCAAGATGGGCGTCGACATCTCGACGCTCCCGCGGCTGCGCCGCCTCTACGACGCGCCGCTCGCGAGCATCGCGATCGGCCGCCACACGCCGGCGATCGGCGACACCACCGGCGTCTACGGCGGGGTGGTGGGCGAGGATGCGTCGGTTTACGAGCAGGCCTTCCGCGCCTACCGCGACCCGCGGTACGCGCAGTTTCTGGCCGGTTTTGGGGCGGGTGGCGTGGACGGATTCAAGGATTTCACGTCGCTGCTGCATCCGCCGATCACGTCCGTCGCAGCGCCGGACGGAGGCCGCTGCGTGGCGCCGCAGCCTTCGCGGCTGCTTTCGGGCTTCGGCTTGGGCCTGCTGAACAACGCCGCCGACGACACGGCGGTGTCGCTCTATTTCGGGCAGCACGTGAACCACGCGCACTACGACCGGATGGAGCTCGACCTGTTTGCGAACGGCCAGCCGATGACGCCGGACCTGGGCTATCCCGACGCGATGAACGAATACGTGCCGGGCATCTTCACCTGGTCGCTGCACACCATTTCGCACAACACGGTGACGGTCGATGCCACGCCGCAACCCGGCAATCTCCCCGGTCAGGTGCAGCTGATGGCCGAGGGCGCGGGCGCCCGGGTGCTCGATGTGAGCGCGCCCGGGACTTACCCGCAGTGCGAAACCTACCGGCGCGCCGTGGTGCTCGTCGACGTCGGCCCGCACCAGAGTTACGCGGTGGACTTCTTCGACGTCATCGGCGGGCAGGAGCACGATTACAGCCTGCACGGGCCGCCCGGCACGTTCACGCTCACGGGCGGGCACTGGACGCCCCAGCTCAAGGGGACGCTGGCGGGCGAAAATGTCGGGCTCGACGAAATCTACGACGATCCCGTGCTCGGGGCGCCGGGTTACACGGGCGGCTACATGGATTACCGGGGGTCGGGCTTCCAGCATTTCACCGCTGTGCAGCGGCACGAGGCGGGGGATTGGGTGGCGGACTACACGCACGAGAAGGACGCCAAGGCCCGGCTGCGCATTCGCGTGCTCGACCAGCCCGGCCAGACCATGATCCTGGCCGACGCGCGCGTCACGCCGGTCAAGTATCCGCAGGTCCTCAAATACCTGATCGCGCGCCGCACGGCGAAAGCGGGCGAAAAACTCGCGAGCACCTTCGTGAGCGTGCTCGAGCCCCACGCGAGCGAGGCCCCGCTGGCGTCCGTGAGCCGGCTCAATTTTCCGCAAGGCGCGGGGGTCATCGCGGTCCGGCGCGACGGGAAGACCGACCTCGTCATCCACGCGCTGACGGCGTCGCCCAAGAAATTCACCGCTGCGGGCCACAAGCTCGAAATCCTCGCCACGACGATGGTGGCCACCTTCGACCCGAAGGGAAAACTGGAGCGCTTGTTCTTTGCGGGTGGTCCGAAGGTGGAGATCGACGGCGAGATGTATCGCGCCGCGCCTCGGGCCAGCGGGCGCGTGACGAAGGTCGATCCCGTGATGGGTCAGATCACCGTCAACCTCGATGATGAACGCGAAAGTTTCCTTGTGGCGCCGGATACGGGGTCGCTCGTCGGCCGCGTCGTGCGGTTCGCGTCACCCGCCGGTTCGACCGCGCACACCGTGCAGGCCGCGAAGCTGACGCGCGACGGGCTGATCCTGACGCCGAAGGACGACCTGATCGTGGGCCAGTTGCGGGTGGGCGAGGTGAAGGGCAAGGTCGTGCTCACGCCGACGCGCCTCGTTTTTGCTCCGTCCTATGCCGGGACAACGGCGCTGGATGCCGCCTACCAGTCGATCGGACTCGTGGCGAAAGCCGACCAGGACCGCATCGAGCTGGTGGCGCCGCCGGGGCGCGAAAAGGAGCTCGCGGGCACCGATGTCTGGTTGAGCAGCGTGGGCCCGGGTGACCGGCTGGAGGCGCCGTCGGTTTTTGCCTGGCAGCGGAACCGTTGACCGACGGCGGGGCTTCCGCCCATAGTCGGCCGATGTCCGGAAAGAAGAATTCCTCGCTCGACCGTGTGTTGGGGCGGCTCGACACGCTCGACTCGGTCAATCTGGCCAACCTCGTGCAGCGCCTGGCGCGCGAGCGGGGGTTGTTCGAGGACATCTTCAACACGCTGCAGGAGGGCGTGCTCGTAATCACCGCCGACGGCCGCATCGAGTATGCGAACACTGCGGCGCAGCGCTTGGTCGGGTTGGGCGACGAGGCGCTGGCCGGCGAGACGCTCTGGCGGCTCGTGCCGGGGCTGCGAGGCTCCCTTGAGGCGGCGTTGGATGCGGAGGGTGTCACGCCGTCGGTCGTGACGCGGGAGTTCGAGCTGACTTATCCAGAGGCGCGCAGTGTCCGACTCTACATGGTGCCGTTTCGGGGCGAGGGGAAGGCGGCGCCGCGCCGCTTTGCGGTCATTCTCTCGGACATCACGCAGGACAAGCAGACCACGGCCGCGCGCATCGAGAGCGAGCGCACGTCATCGATCTTGCTGCTGGCGGCCGGCGTGGCCCACGAGCTGGGCAACCCGCTCAATTCGCTCACGATCCACCTCCAGCTCATCGAGCGGAAGCTGAAGAAGCTGAAACTGGCGAAGGCGGCCGATGCTGACTCGCTGGACGAGTCGATCCGCATCTGTGAGGAGGAGGTCAAGCGGCTCGACGGCATCGTTAGCAATTTCCTGGAGGCCATCCGGCCGCGTCCGCCCGACCTGGCCGAGGTCAACCCCGCGGACGTGCTGGCCGAGGTGTTGCGCTTCCAGCAGGGGGAGCTGGCTGACCGCGGCATTACGGTCGAGGCGGAGACGCCCGCGGACCTGCCGCCGGTGATGGCCGACCGCAACCAGTTGAAGCAGGTGTTTTTCAACCTGATCAAGAATGCGGTGGAGGCGATGGCGCCCGGCGGCACGTTGCGGATCCGCACGCGCGCCGACGACGACAACGTGTTCTTGCTCTTCGGCGACAGCGGCTCAGGCATCAAGCAGGAGGATCTCGGCCGCCTCTTCGAGCCCTATCACACGACGAAGCCCGGCGGCCATGGCCTCGGCCTGACGATCGTCCAGCGCATCATGCGCGAACACGGCGGCCAGATCGGCATCGAGAGCAAGGAAGGCGTCGGCACGGTGGTGACGCTGCAGTTCCCGAGGAAGGACCGGCGCGTGCGGATGTTGCGGAATTAGGATGGAACCCGATGAAAACCTTTCTTGCAGTAGTGCTGACGGTCTTCGCATTCGTGTCTATCTCGCCTGATTTATCCGCTCAGGGGAGCGATGAGATGTTGGCGGAGTTAAAGTCTTGGACGGTCACGAGTGACTCGCCGGGCCGGGGTTACCCCTTAGCCGGTCCTATGCCGTTATATCCTCTCGAGATGAACCGAGCCGGACTCCAAGGCACCTGCACCGTCAAAATTATTGTCGGCAAGGATGGGCGTGTGAAGGACGTTGCGGTGCTCCAATCGACGTTCAAGGAGTTTGAGGCTCCCACCTTGATGGCGGTGAAACAGTGGCGGTTCATCGAAGTGGTAAATCGGCGAAAGAATGAGCGCCCGGTCGGAATGATCGTTGAATGTACTCTCGCTTATGTTTTGAGGAGCCTCTGAGCGGGGCGGTTGGCGGACGGAAGATAAACGGAGGAGGCAGTCCTCGCTTTACTCCCGAGCAGGCTTCGTTTCCTGCTGGTCAGCCGGTAGTGGCCGGGTTTGATTCCGCGTTCCTGCGGCTGAACCTTGCTGCGCTATTTTGCTTACCTCATGAAAAAATCCGTTCCCCTGACCGCCACGTGGAGAATCATGCACGCCGAGCCGAACCTCGGCCTGACCGCGGCCTGCTCGCCGCTCCCGTTTGAGGAGCGCTGGGTGCCGGCTCAGGTGCCGGGCGATGTGCATCTCGATTACCAGCGCGCGGGGCTGATCGCGGACCCGTTTTTCGGCATGAACCACGACAAGCTGCGCTGGATGGAGGAGATGGACTGGTGGTATCAGGCCCAGGTCACGCCGCCGGCAGTCGAGCAGGGCAAGCGCCTGCACATGCTGTTCGAGGGGCTGGATTGTTTCGCCACGGTGTTTCTCAACGGCAAGGAAGTCGGCCGGAACGCCAACCAGTTCACGCCGTTGCGCGTGGACGTGACAGACTTCGTCGTCGCCGGCGCGAACAATCTCGAAGTTCGTCTGGGCGCGCCGCTCTTCCCGGAAGGCCGGACCTACACGCCCTGGGTGCGCGGCTATGGCCAGATCACGCGGCTGCAGGTGCGGAAATCCCAATCCTGCTACGGCTGGAACATCTCGCCGCGCATGGTCACCATCGGCATCTGGAAGCCCGTTTCCTGGGTACTGGTGGACGGCGCGGAGATCGCGGACGTCTTCGTGAGCACGACGTCGATCAAGGACGGCGTCGCGGAACTCGAGGCGCTCGTCGAGTTGCGGCACAATCACGGCACACCAGGCGTGGTGGAGTGCGAGCTGACGGTGGCGGGGCAGACGCGCAAAGTCTCGATCGCGTGTGACCCGATGGGCGGGCGCCACGTGGAAAAATTCACGGTGGCCGCGGCGAAGCTCTGGTGGCCGCACAACCACGGCGCGCAGCCGCTTTACGACTGGAGCGCCACGATTCGCCGGGGCGGGCAGGAATTGGACCGGCGCAGCGGCAAGTTCGGCATTCGCACGGTGAGCCTGATCCAGGAACCCTGTGACGATGGCGGCATCTCGTTCGTCTTCGCGATCAACGGGAAGAAGATATTTCTGAAGGGCATGAACTGGACGCCCGCCGACGCGATCTTCACGCGCGTCGACGACGCGCGCTACGACCAGCTGCTGGCGGCCGCGAAGGGCGCCAACATCAACGCCATGCGCGTGTGGGGCGGCGGCGTGTATGAGAAAGACTCGTTCTACCAAAAGTGCGACGAGCTCGGCATCGTGATCACGCACGACTTCATGTTCGCCTGCGGCTGCTACCCGCAGGACGAGCCGTTCCTCGCCGAATGCCGCCGCGAGGCGGAGTTCCAGGTGAAGCGGCTGCGGCACTTCGCCTGCGTGGTCGCTTGGTTCGGCGACAACGAGAACGACGTGCTGGCCGACAACAGCTTTGGCTACCCGAATTACCGCCACAACCAACTCAGCAAGGTCATCCTGCGCGATGTCGTGCAGGCGCACGCGCCGCTGACGCCCTACGTGCCGACCTCGCCGTACTCGCCGCTCACCTATGACCAGAACGAGCCGAAGGAAGGCGACTGCCACATCTGGGGCCACGGGATGTCGTTCAAGTCGGATTTCTATGTGAAGCAGCAGCCGCGCATGGTGACGGAAATCGGCCACCTCAGCTTCGCGTCGGAGAAGACCATCCGCACCTACGTCAGCCCCGAGAATCTCTGGCCGGTTTACAATGAAGAGTATCTTACCCACGGCGCGGACTGCATCCGCCTCGACCGCATCGAGCGCCACCGCCTGAACTTCAAGAGCATCAAGGAGCGCGGCTGGCCGGAGCCGAAGAACCTCACCGAGTTAATTGACCTGACGCAGCGGCTGCAGGGCGAGGCGTCGAAGTTCTGGATCGAGTTCTACGGCAACCAGCCGAACTGCTGGGGCATCTTTCTCTGGAATCTCGCCGACAGCTGGCCGCAGATGTCCGACGCCTACATCGCCTATCCCTACGACGTGAAGTCGAGCCTGGCGGACGTGCGCGACGGCTATGCGGCGCTCAAGCGCTGAGCAGAGGCTCGGATTTGGGGACCAGGAAAGACACGAAACACACGAAATCTGGCAGTGCGGATTTCGGGTGTTTCGTGGTCAAAATTTCCGGTCGCCCCGCCCTACATTTTCGCCGCGCCGAAGAGCATGTTCTTCAACCCGCGCTGGTTCTCGTAAATTGAGCCGCCGAACTTGGCGGCGGGCAGCGGCAGCCGCACTGGCACGGGGGCGAGGCGCGGCTGGCTGACGGGGGAACCCTGGAGCATCGACGCGGCGTAACTGTCCCACGGTTTGTCGCCGGGCAACAGCGGCCAGGCGTCGGCGGCGCAATATTGGAACAGCAACAACCGGCGCGGGTGCGGCGAGCGGTTGGGCGCGGAGCCATGCAGCGTGCGGACGTGGTGAATGGAAATGCCGCCGGCCTTCAGCAGGATCGGGACGGCGCCGTCGGGACGGAAGCCAGGGTCGGTCACCGCGCCGATAAAGACGCCGTCCTGGTGGTGGTCGAGGACGGGCCCGCGGTGCGTGCTAGGAATGACCATGAGGCAGCCATTTTCGAGGGTGGAGTCGTCCATCGCCACGCCGACGGCGAGCAGGTCGTCGTTGGTGTGCGGGTAAAACGCCCAATCCTGGTGCCACTCGACCGGGCTGCCGACGTCGGCGAGCTTGAGGTTGAGCTTGTTGCCGTTGCTCGCAATGCCGGGCCCGATGAGCTGGCCGACGATGCCGAGCAGTTCGGGATGCAGGATCGCGTGGCGGTAAACAGCATGCTGCTTGATCGGGTCCTTGAGCCGGCGCAGGCGGGGAACTTGCGGAGTGTGGCTGGGCTCAAGGTCGAAAACCGCGTCGTTGGCGGTGATCGCGCGGGATTTCTCGACGAACTCATCCGTGACGCGGCGCAGCTCCGCAACCTCGGCCGGCGAGAAGACGTTCTCCACGCCGAGATAGCCGGCATCGCGGTAGAACTGGATCTGTTGGGGCGTAAGCATGAGTGGGGCGCCGGGCAGGGGTTCCCGGTTGGAGGCGGGGTCAGGCGGAGGCGGAAATGTCCTTCAGGTCGGCGCGGGCGACCTCGTAGCTCGTGGCGTAGGCCAGCGCGCGCGGGTCAGGCTTACAGCCCCAGTGTTTACAGGCGGCGCGGTACAGCTCGGGCCACCAGTTGTGGTGCTGCGTGAGGCCGGCAGACTTGTAGGCGTTCCAGTCGATCAGGATTTTGGACCAGTTCTGGTCGCCGTAGGTGACCGCCTCCTTCGAACTGGCAAACGTGCTCACATACCAGTCGCGGCCGATGCGCGCGTGCAGCACCTCGTCCGCCCAGTCGAAATCCTGGCTGAGCGCCGCGAACGCGTCGCCCGATTCGCGGCCCACCTCCCATTCGTAGCGCTTCCCGTTCCTCGGCATCAGGCCCTGCTCGATGAAGTAGAGCACCGCGTGGCGTTCGCGGGGGCCGAGCTGCGTGTTGAGCGCGAGCGACCAGGTGAAATTGACGTGCACGAGTTTGCCCCAGTCGAGGCCGAGGCGGACGAAGCCGACCTCGCCGATGATGGCATGGCGCGCCTCGTCCCAGAGCTGGCGCGTCATGTCGAGATAGTAGCCCCACGGCTTGCCCGGGGTTTCGCGGATGATGGAGGCCATCATCTCGGGGACGTCGATTTCGCGCAGCCGCTTGTAGAGCATCATGAGCGTCTTGTCGCGCGGGCTAAATTTCTCGTCGTAGAGAAACACCTCGGCGTGCACGCCCATGTTGTAGGGATCGGGAAACCGCTCGTCGCGGCGCGGCTTCGGGTCGAACACATAAGGCTTAGCCGAGTGCAGGCGCGCGGGCGGCGCAGATGTCGGCTGGGTCCCGTCGAGTTCGCCGGCGGCTGCGAGCAGTTCGGCCAGGCGCGCGAGCCACGCGACATTTTCCTGCCGGACCGCCGCGGTCACGAGGCACGGGACGGCGGAGCGACCGTAGTCGAGGAGATCCTTCACCTCGAGGGCGGCGAAGCGGCAGACGCGCACGCTGGGGCTGTCGATCAAAAGGTTCGTGTCCGCCGTGTAGCGGGCGAGCGCGGCGGCGACGGCGGGAAGGGCGCTTTCGTAGAGGCCCAGCAGGAGCGCCTCGGTCGTGGGCGCGACGAGGATCTCGTCAAAGAAGATTTCCAGCGCCGGGTCGGGCACGGCGTCGAGGCCGAGGGGCGGCTCGCGCATCTCGCCGACGCGCTTGGCGAAGGCACTCACGTGTTCCGCCGCGTAGTAGGCATGCAGGCTGAAAGCCATTTTCAACTCGTAGATCGGTTCGGCGGTGAGGCGCGCGATCCAGGTTTCGTGGAGGCGCTTGAACGCGTAGTGCAGGCGCTTCAGTCGGGTGACGCACGGCTCGACACCCATGCCGGGCGCCATGGCGTCGGTGATCGAGCAGAGACCGGCCACTGGCGGGAGATTGCGATACGGGCGGTATGTTTCCGGGGTGAGGGCGGCGGCTTTCATGGGCGGCATGAAGAACGAGACCCGCCACTAAATCGAGCCAGACTACGGTATCGGCAGTCGAAAACGGCGGCGGCGTCCCGGCTTGGGGCGTCCCGTGGTTCGATGGCAGACGCGCGCCGGCACCCCGCGGGGCTCCGGGCAAATCAGAACGACTCGGCAGCGTCCATGCCTGCCATATGCCGCTGAATCAGCTGCCGAATGTCGCCAAGCGTGCGCACCTGGCGCAACTCGTCATCGCGGATCGTGATCGGAAACACGTCCTCCAACCGGATCATGATTTCCATCAGGGAAAGGGAATCGAGGCCCAGGTGTTCGAGCAGGAGGAGGTCGTCGCTCGGGCCTTGCAGCCGGACCCGCAGGTCCGGTGCGACGTAGCGCTCGATGAGATGGCTGAGAATCAGCGAAAGGAGCTCCGGCCGGGGATCCAGCCGGAAGCGGCGGACAGCCTCATGGACGGCGGGTGGGCAATGCTTGAGGGCGTCACGCAGGCGGATCTCGTCCGCGGAAGCCGCCGCCGGGGCTGAAGACGCCGGCAGGTTGGAAATCGGATGGGAACTGGCGACGCGGCTCAGGCTCATGATGGGTTCCGGGAGTAATCCGTGGCTATGGTCTATGACAATCGGAACGACCGATTCCGCCATTGGCGGGCAAGGGTGAAATCTTCCGCCCATTGGTCCGAGCTCCGGCCGCAAAGTTCCGCAAGCAATTGGCGAAATGTTGCTCGGGCCCGGTGTCGCCCAATTTAATGGGTGGCGGACGAAATTGGGTCAGTTCCCCGCCTGCGCCAGCATGCGCTCGTTAAGGAGCAGCTTCTGGGTCTCCATGCTGCCGTCCACCCGTAACGCGACCGCGAGGGGAACGGAGGCGGCGGTGATTTTCTGCTCGGGGACGGGGGCGTCGACGCTGGAGCTTTGGTGGGGGGCCAGGATCAAACGGTGGGGTTCGCCGCGGATGGCGCCCCACGGGGAAATCACGCTCACGATGTCGATCGTCATGTTCTCCGTGGAAAGATTTTCCAGCCGCAGCTGCATCATCGTGGACCGCGCGAGCGGGGGCGCGGGGTCCTCGGCCGCCAGGTTGCGACGAACTTGGGCGGGCGAATTTTGCGACGGGCCGGGCAGGGGGGCGAATCGCTGGGACAGCACGGCCTGCACCGCGATTTTTCCAGCGAAGAAGGCGCTGTGGGCCTGCATGCGGACCGGATGCTGAAACAGTGCGAAATGCGGAGTCCCGGACGGGGTGGGCTCGGGGATGCCCGCGACCGAGTCGAACAGCATGACGACGAACACAGGGACCAGGAGAAGTCCCGCCAACATCGCCCCCAACAGTGCGCCTCGCGGCCACATCGTGATCGGTTGTTCCATGGCGTCAGGAGTGACGCAGTAAGGGCAAAAAGGTTGCATGGAATCCGCGCCCAGCGCCGAGTTCTCACTTTGTTTACAAGGTGGGACGAGCACTGGGAGCGCTTCTGGGCGGTTTCGCTCCCTCTTCGCCGGGGTGGTGGCGGCGCGGGCGACGGGTGGGTGCGACATTATTTCCCATTGACCCGATTCCGCCCTGCGCCTGATTGCTAGGCCCATGGTGCCGAGCGTATTGATCGTGGACGACGAGAAGCACACTCGCGAAGGCCTGCAGCAGGCACTGCAGGACAACTATGACGTGTCCCTCGCAGCCAACGCCGAGGAGGCGTTCAACCTCATGGATGCGCAGCCGTTCGACGTGATCGTGACCGACCTGCGCATGCCGGGGAAATCCGGCCTCAAGGTGATCGACAAGGCCCTGGCGCTGCCGAACCGCCCGGCGGTGCTGATGATGACGGCCTACGGCAACATCGACACGGCCGTCGAGGCGATGAAACGCGGAGCAGTGGATTTCCTGACGAAGCCGGTCAACATCGAGCGCCTCGAGGTCCTGCTGCAGCGCGCGCTCAAGACGAAGACGCTCGAAGTCGAGGTGAAGCAGCTGCACGAGCGGCTCGACGAGAAATTCAACTTCGAGGGCATCATCGGCAATTCCCCCCGGCTGCAGGAGGTGATTGACCGCGTGAAGCTCGTCGCTCCGTCGCGCGCCACGATCCTGATCGAGGGCGAATCGGGCACGGGCAAGGAGCTGATCGCGCAGGCCCTGCACCAGGCCAGCGGTCGCGCGCGCGGGCCGTTCATCGCGGTGCACTGCGCGGCGCTATCGGAGAACCTGCTTGAGAGTGAGATTTTCGGCCACGAGAAGGGTTCGTTCACCGGCGCCATGGAGCGCCGGATCGGGCGGTTCGAGGCGGCGGACGGCGGCACGCTGTTCCTCGACGAGATCGGGGAGATCTCGGCGTCCACGCAGGTGAAGCTGCTGCGTTTCCTCGAGACCAAGAGCATCGAGCGGGTGGGCGGGTCCAAGCCCATCGAGCTCGACGTGCGCCTGGTGGCCGCGACGAATCGCAATCTCGAGCAGCTGGTGCGCGAGGGGAAGTTCCGCGAGGACCTTTTCTTCCGCCTCAACGTCGTGCGCATCCTCCTCCCGCCCTTGCGCGAGCGTGCCGAGGACATCCCGCTGCTGCTGGCGCACTACCTGAAAGTGTTCAGCGAGGAAAACAACCTGCCGCCGCTGACGCTCGAGGCGGGTGCGCTGCAGACGCTGCAAGCTTACCCGTGGCCGGGCAACGTCCGGGAGTTGCGCAATTTTGCCGAGAATGCCGTCGTCCTCCACCACGGCGGCGCGCTCACGGAATACGATCTCGACGCGAAGTATCGCGCCGCCCCCGCGCCCGCCGCGGGCCCTGCCGGCGCGGCGGCCGCCCCGGCGGCCAACCCGTTGTCGGTTGAGCAAAACGAGCGGCGGCTGCTGCGTGAGGCGCTGATCAAGGCCCGCGGCAACCGCACGAAGGCGGCGGAGCTCATGGGCCTCAGCCGCCGGACACTGCATCGCAAGCTGGCCCAGTGGCCGGAGCTCGACGTGACGGACAAATGAGCCGTCCCAAGACCGCGCAGGAGCTGATTCACTGGCTCGAGGAGGGCGCGGGCGCCCGCTGGGTCGCGCTGGCGGCGATCCTCGCGGTGACGGTCGCACTCTCGCTGCGCCTCGCGTGGGTCCAGTTTCACGGTGCGGCGACTGAAGCGACGATGATCCAGGCCGACGTCGGCCGCCAGCTGGCGCGCGGCGAGGGTTTCACCACGCTGGTGAATTACCCGCAGACCGCTGCTTTCCTGGCGGGGCGCGGCGTGCGCTTCGATTCGGCGAAACCTTACCCGGAACTCTACCAAGCGCCGCTTTACTCGATCGTCATCGCGACCGCGCTGCGCGTGCTGCCGGCCGGCATGCGGGAATCGCTCTTCGCCCACACGTCGGTCCCGCCCGGCGGTGGATTCGGAGCGGATTATTTTCTGCTGGGGATAAATTTGCTGCTGCTGTGGCTGGCCGCCGTCCTGACGTGGGTGCTCGCGCGACGGCTTTTTGACGTGCGCGCGGCTTGGCTGGCGGCGGGTGCGCTGCTGGTTTCGGTGGGTGCCTGGCAGCAGACCGTCGCGGTGAATGGCACGCCGCTGCTCATGGTGCTCGCGCTGGCGGCATTCTGGATTTTCGCGCGGCTGGAAGGGCAGGAGAATGAGCCCGAATATTTCTCCCCGACGTGGCTGGCCGTGCTGGGAGGCATGTGCGGACTTTTGTTTTTGGCGGAATATTCGGCCGGGGCGCTGGTGCTGGTCGCGCTCGGTTACGCCGCGTGGCGCTGGGAAGGCCGGCGGCGCTGGCTGGCGTGGGCGCTGGTTATCGCGGGATTTGCGCTGGTGACGCTGCCGTGGGTTGCGCGCAACGTGGCGCTGACGGGCAACCCGGTGGCACTGGCGGCGCAGGACGTGGCGTTGAAAGCCGGCGACACGACAGCCGAGCCGGCGAACCGGCACGCGCAGCTCTCCGCCAGCCTGCCGGACGTGAACCTGGCGAAGCTGGGCAACAAGGTGCTGAGCTATCTGCAAGACAGCCTGCGGAACCGGCTCTGGTCGGCCGGCGGGCTGTGGTTGACGGCATTTTTCGTGGCGGGCTGGCTGTATGCGTTTCGCGGGGCCGCCGCCAACCGGCTGCGTTGGACGTTTACCGCGGCGCTGGTGGTGTTGCTGGCGGTGCAAGCGGTGGGCAACTCCGGGGAATACGAGCATCACGTGGCGGGCTGGCTCGCCCCGCTGGTGATGATCTTTGGCGCGGGATTTTTCTTCGTGCTGCTGTCCAGCAACCCGTTCCTGGCGGCGTGGCCGCGCGCGTGCGCCGGCGTCCTGCTGCTGGCCCAGGCGCTGCCGCTGTTGCACGACGTGCTGGAACCGCGGCGGATGCACATCAATTACCCGCCGTATTATCCCGCACTCTTCGTCGGCTTGCGGCAGGAGTTGGAGCGTCGGGACGACACCGGTCACTTCGGCGTGATGGCGGACGTGCCGGCGGGCGTTGCGTGGTATGGCCGGCAACGCGTCTGGGCCCAGCCCGTGAACTTGCGCGACTTCTACACCGTGGCGGTGGAAATCCAGCCCATCGGGGCACTGCTGCTGAGCCCGCGCACGTTGGACCGCCCGTTCTTCAGCGAGCTCAACCCGCGTCTCCCTGCCGGGGGTCCCGAGCCGGACAAGCTGGGCAACTGGGGCGAGATTTACGGCGGCATCGTCACGGGGGTCATGCCCGCCACCTTTCCGTTGCGCGTGCCGCAGCGCATTGCCGATGACCTCTACGTCCTGCTGAATCCCACGCTTCCGGCCCCGCGTAAAAAAAATTTACTCGCGCGGTCCAAATCCTGCAGCGTTAATGTGCATCCAGTTGGCCTGGCCCATGAAACCCTCGCGCATCGTCCTGCTTGGCTGTCTTATGCCCGCGCTGTCGGCATGGGCGGTGTATGCTCCCATCCCGGAGCAGGAGCAGGGCAAGGACTGGACGATCACGGCGCGGGGCGGCATCGCCCATGACAGCAACATCTTCGGCTCCCCGTCCGGCGAAATCAGCAGCATGGTTTACGAGTTTGCGCCGAAGATCGCCTTCAATTCCTCGCTGACCGCCCAGACTTTTGTGTCGGCGTCCTACGCGCTGACGCTGGACCACTACGACAACCGGCCCGGCGAAAAGACGCTGGACAGCCATGATTTCACCGCCCGCCTCGACCATGCGTTTTCGTCGGTGACGTCGCTCCATCTCAGCGACGGTTATTCCATCGTCCGTAATCCCGAGTCGCTCCTGTCGGGCATCACGCTCAACACCGACCAGTCGTTCAAGCGCAACGTGCTGGACGCGAATTTCGTGACGAACCTGGCGCCCAAGATCGGGGCGTCCGGCACCTTCCAATCGGTCGACTACGCCTACGATGACGCCAACCTCGCCACCGAGCTGGATCACAGCGAGGAGCTCTACAGCGTGGCCTTCGACTACGCGCTCCTGCCCGAGGTGAAGACGGTGGCCGAGTTCCGGCACCAGGACATCCTGTATCGCACCGGCGGCAGCACGAAGGACAAGCATACGGATTTCCTGATCGGGGGCGCCGATTACGCGGTGGCCGAGCGGCTCACCGCCACCGGCCGCCTCGGTTATCAGTGGCGGCAGCGCAAAGGCTCCTCCGACACCCAGGCGCCCTACGTCGAGTTCGACCTGAAATACAACTACGCCCCGCAGTCGTTCGTGACCGCGGGCTATGTCTACACTTTCGAGGAGAATTCCAATCTCATCCAATACAACGACACCCGGGTGAACCGGTTTATGATCAGCGTGCAGCACGCCCTCAGCGCGCTGGTGATCGCGTCTGGCTCCATTGACTACGAGCCCTCCGAACTGCAGGGCCGCGGTGCGCAGCCGAATGTTGCGGAGACCACCACGCGCCTTGGCTTCGCGCTCACTTACCTGCCGGTCAAGAACTGGCAGATTTCGGCGAGTTACGACTACGACAACATCGCCTCGGATGATCCCACGCGCGGCCAGAATCGCTCGCGGACGGGCCTGAGCGCGACGTTCACGTATTGATCGCGCGCCGCGCCCCGGGGCGCGGGCACAATGAGCTTGCGGGGGTTCTGCTGCCAGCGTTCCCTTGGCGCCCGACATGGGCCATTCCGCCGCCAGCAAGGACAGCGCGACGCTTACCGATTTTCTGCGTCTCCTGCAGCTGCGGCGCTCGATGATTTTGCTCATCCTGTCGCTCGTCGTGATCACGACGGTGGCCGTCACCGCGTTCCTGCCGAAATGGTATCTGGCCACGGCCAAGATCCGCGTCGAGAAACCGGAGGGCGAGGTGAAGCTCTTCCAGGCCCAGAGCAGCAGCAGCTACGACCCGTATTTCCTGCAGGATCAGTTCAAGATCATGCAGTCGGAGAAGATCCTGTATCCGGTCATCGCCAACCTGAAGCTCAACACCGTCCTCGCGCCCGCCCTCGACTCGGCCAGCCCGCTGCCCGACGCGATCACCTACAACTACCTGCTCGCGAAAATGCTGCGCGTCGAGTCGCAGCGGAGTTCGTCGCTGATCGAGATCAACGTCTATTCCGAGGACCCGCAGCTCGGCGCCACCATCGCCAACGAGGTCGCGCGGGTTTACTCGGATGACCGCATCGCCCTTGCCACCTCGGGCCAACGCGAGGGCTTTGCCAAGCTGCGCGACGAGTTGAACAGCCAGGAGCAGGTCGTGTCGCGGCAGCGCGATGTCGTCGAGAAGCTCCGCAAGGACCTCAACATTTCCGGCGTCGACCTCAACGCGCACTATTCCGACATGGAGATCGAGACGCTGCGCCAGATGCAGAACTCGCTCATCACCCTCAGCGTCGAGGCCATCGGCCGGAAGACCCGCTGGGAGCGCTTCCAAAACATCCCGTTCGAGGAGCGCGTGAGCCTCGTCAACACCGAGCTCATTCCCGACGTCAATATCCAGAACCTGCTGCAGACCTACCTGCTCGCCGACCAGACGGTGACCAAGCTCAAGGCCCGTCTCGGCGAGGCCCATCCTGATCTTATTTCCGCTGTCGAGAACCGGGCAAAGATCCGGGAACAGCTCGACTCCCAGCTGCGCGGCTATGAGCACGCCCTCGAGATCGCCTACAAGGAAGCCGAGTCGCGCGTCAGCGAGCTCAAGCGCCAGTTGAGCCAGGCCAAGGTGGACCAGATCCTGTCCGCCCGCGACCGCATGCGGCCGTTCGAGGAGGCGGCGCAAAAGCTGGAGGATGAGACGAAGCTGCTCACCACGCTCAAGCTCACGCTCCGCCAGCGGGAAATCGATTTTCAGGTGCCGAAGCGCACCATCGAGATCCTCAACACCGCCGAGCCCGCCCGGCACCCGAGCCGCCCCAGCTGGCCGCTCAACATCGCCTTCGCGCTGCTCTTCGGGACGATCCTCGGTGTGGGCGTCGCGGTGCTGCTGGAGTATTTTGACACCAGCTTCCGCAACGTGGCGGACGTCGAGACGCGCCTGAAACTGCCGGTGCTCGGCGTCATCCCGTATCATCGCACGCCGCTGGACGAGGACGGCGACCCGGCGGAGACCGAGCCGTTCCGCGTGTTGCACACGAATCTCAACCTGGCCCTCAAACCCGGCCAGCCGGCCAGCCTCGTGCTCTTTTCCGCCGGACCCGGCGAAGGCAAGTCCACCACGCTGTTCCGCCTCGTGCGCGTCATGGCGGCGGGCGGCGAGCGTGTCCTCCTGATCGACTCCGACGTCCGCCGGCCCACGCAGCATCGCCTGGCCGACCGCCCGCGCGAACCGGGCCTGTCGGAGGTCATGCTCAACCGGCAGAGCCTCGACTCGGTTATCCAGAAGGACGTCACGCCGGGCCTCGACTTCATCCCGAGCGGCAACGTCCCCGGCTTCACCCTCGGCCTGCTTCACCTCAACCGTCTGAAGGAGCTCATCGTGTCGCTCCGCGGCCGTTACGACAAGATCGTGTTCGATTCGCCCCCGATCATCGGCGTGAGCGACGCCAGTGTGCTGGCGAGCGCGGTGGACGGCGCCATCCTGCTGATCCAGCACCGGCGCAACCCGCAAAGCATGGTCGTGCGCGCGCAGCAGATCGTCGACGGCCTCAAGACCACGCTGCTCGGGGTCGTGCTCAACCAGGTGCCGAACAATTCCGGCGACGACTACGGCTACTATACGAGCAACTATTCGTATTACAGCGACGACCACGGCAAGCGCCGGCGGTCGTCGGCCAAGTCCAAGCCCGCAGGCGGCAAGGCCGAGGAGAAGCTGGACCTGTAGGTCGGGCTTTACGCCCGATATCCGGGGACTGGTCGGTAGGGGCCGTTGGGCTCCGCGGATATCGGGCGTAAAGCCCGCCTACGACGTTTTACGCCGACCCTCGGCCGACCCCACCACCCGCCAAAATAGCTGTTGACGAAGCTGGCATGCGCCCTAGTTCTGACACCCTGTTTTGCGGGCGTAGCTCAGTTGGTAGAGCACCACCTTGCCAAGGTGGACGTCGAGAGTTCGAGTCTCTTCGCCCGCTCCATTTTAATCAGACCCCCGGAGGCGACTCCGGGGGTCTTTTTGTATCTGGTTGTAAATCACGGCGAACCGAAGGCGCAGAATCGCGCCGACCCAGGCCACACGGGCTGCCAATTATTCATTGGTGGTCGCGGGAAAAACTTTGTGTCCCCCGTCATGCCCGCATCCAGTCGGACTCCACGTCCGCCCGCCCCCATGCCCGCCCCACGTCCCGCCCGTTCCGCTTCCCGCACCGAAAAGCCCACCCGCTACCAGGCGCAAGACGGCGCCATCGTCGGCCACAACCTCGGCGGGTATTTCAACCGGCCGGTCTACCTGGCCAACACCGACGCGTTTGTCCTCGCCGGCGACCGTCCGCTGTTGCGCTTCGCCAGCGGCCACACGCTGCATGGCACCTTTGGCCTCGGTGTCGTGCGCGGCGCCCGGTCGGCCTGGCTGCATGCGTTTTCCGACCTGACCTTTGAATACCGGCCCAACCATGCGACGTGGATTGCCCGCGATCGAGCATTCGCCGGATTGGAGCTGAAACTCGAGTTGGTGGGGCAGGGCGACGCCGTGGGCTTCGCGGCGCGGCTTACTGTCACGCGGGCGCGTCCCGGCGACCGGCTGGCCTGGTTCTTTGGCGGGGCTCACGTCTGGCCCAAGGGCATCATCAACTGGGATCTCGACCCGCACCGGACTCCGCTCCTGATCCCGGAGCCCTTGGCCGCCGAGCTGTGCGCGGGCAACCGACTCGCGACGTCGCCCGGCTCGTTCGCCTTGGCGCCCGGCTTGGGGAAGTCGGCGGTCGCCCTTGGACGCTGCGATGCCGGCGGATCGCCGCGAGCGGGCGACGCGACTGGCTTGGCGAGTCCCCGGAAACTTCTGGCGTCGACCACGGGCCGGCTGCCGCTGGCAGTGGCTGAGGCAGAGCTGGCCGTCGGCACGGTCATGCACTGGCATTTTGTCCGCCTGCTTTCGGCCCGCGCACCGCGACCGCGCGACATGAGCCCGGCAGCGGCGTTTGCGCAGGGGCGCGAGCGGGCTGGCAAATTGGCGACGCAACTGGTCGTTGAGACGCCGGAGCCGCGCCTGAATGCCGCCGCAGGCGCGCTGGCGGCGGCGTTGGATGGCGCGTGGTATGGCGATGCGTTCCGCCACGGGGCGATGCTGTGGAACGTGCGTTATCCCGGCTGGCGCACGCTCTGTGGCGGCACCGCGCTGGGCTGGCACGACCGCGTGAAGGCCGAGGCGGATTTCTACACCGGTCACCAAGTCAAGGAGTCGAAGTTGACGTCGCGGGCCGCGGATCCGGCGACGCTGCTGACGATTCCCGCGAAGGACTCCCGCTTCTACGGTCGCGGGCGAATCCTGCAGGACCAGGGCCTCTACAACATGCAGTCGCAGTTCTTCGACCAGCTGATCCATGCCTGGCACTGGACGGGCGAGGCCGCGCTGGAGGCGACGCTGCGGCCGGCGCTCGAGCTGCACTTGGAATGGCTGCAG
This sequence comes from uncultured Opitutia bacterium, assembly GCA_903862955.1. Taxonomy (GTDB): domain Bacteria; phylum Verrucomicrobiota; class Verrucomicrobiia; order Opitutales; family Opitutaceae; genus Opi-474. Next base: position 295,696 of record CAIPAH010000024.1, on the reverse strand, counting down.
GAGTGCTTCGATCCCGATGACGACGGTCTCTATGAAAGCTTCATCAACGTCTGGCCGACCGACTCGGTCTGGTTCGCCGGCGGCGGAGCGACGGAGGAGACCGCGTATGCGTATCGGGCGCATGTGACGGCGGGCGAACTCGCGCAGCGCGCGGGCGATGAGGCCGGGGCGCGTCGCCATGCCGGGCGCGCGGCGAAAATTCGCGCGGCGTTTCACGGCCGGTTGTGGATCCGGGAGCGCGGCCATGCGGCACTCTATCGCGAACAGCACGGCACGCAGCGGCGTCACGACGACGCGTGGCTCTACAGCATCTTCCTGCCAATTGACGCGGGTCTGCTCGATTCGCGGGAAGCGGCGGAGTCACTGCGCTACACGGAGGCGGGCCTGCAAAACGACCGGATGCCAGGCGGCGGCCGGATGGTGTGGACCTCGAATTTCGTGCCGGGCATCTGGTCGGTGCGCGAGCGCTGGCCCGGGGACAACCACCACCTCGCGCTCGCGTATTTCCAAGCCGGACTGGGCGAGGACGGATGGGACATTTTCCGCGGGTCGTTCCTGCATACGGCGTTTGACTTCACGGTCCCGGGCGATCTCGGCGCGCCGGCGGGCGGCACGGACTTCGGCGACAGCACGCACATGTTCGCGCGGACGCTGGTGGAGGGCCTGTTTGGCTTCGCTCCCGACCGACCGCGCGGCGTGGTGCGGATTTTCCCGCAGTTTCCCGCGGAGTGGAAACACGCCCGGCTGCAGTCGCCGGATTTCCACCTGAAATTCGCGCGCGCCGGGTCGGAAATGTCACTGGAGATCGAGCTGACCGAGCCGGCGAAAATGGAAATCACGTTGCCCGTGGCGGCCCGGAAGATTGTCGCGGTCTCGGTCAACGGACGTGCCACGCGCTGGAAAGCGGAGCCGGGTTTTGGCCGGACGCTGGTGCGAATCAAGCTGCCCGTTTCGCGTCGGGCCTCGGTCAAAGTAATTTGTCAGGGCGTCATTCCCGTGCGCCCTGGGGTGAAAGTTTCGACCCGTGTGGGGCGGCAAGCAGTTCTCCGCTCCCCGGTGGGACGCATCAGCGAGATCGCTGATCCGCAGGGTGTGCTGGCTGGGATGAAAGTGCGCGGCGGCAAGGCTTCGGGGCAGGTGGTCGGTGAGGCGGGTGAGCACACCGTCTTCGCGCGCGTAACGGTGGGCGCGTTGCCGCAATGGGAGCGGTTTTATGTGCGCGTGGGCGATCCTGCGGCCGTGCGGGCCCGCGCCGCGCAGTGCCTTGAGCGGGTTCCGCCGAAGGCAAAATGGACGTGCGTGGACCTCGGGACGGTGCTGAACGGCGATATTCGCACGATCTACACGCAGAAATATCTTTCGCCCCGTCCTGCGACGATCTCGGCGCGGATCGGCGTGGACGGCTACACGCCGTGGACGTTTCTCTACTGGAACAGCTTCCCGCCGGTCATCCAACTCGACGGCGTGCCGCGGCTCCTCGGGTCAGCCGGTGACGGGAAGTTGCGCACGCCGCAAGGTGTGCCCTTCTGCTGGCCGGGCGAAGCGCGCAATGTCGCCTTCACGTCGCAGTGGGACAACTGGCCGGAGACCGTGACGGTGCCCGTGGGTTGCGCCGGTGACGCCGTGTGGTTCCTGGTGTGCGGCTCGACGAACCCGATGCAGGGGCGGATCGCGAATGCCGTGCTCGTCATGAAATATGCGGAGGGCGCCGAGGAAACGCTCGAGCTGGTGCCACCGGTGAATTTCTGGAATCTCAGCCCGATCAGGCCCGTGATCACGGCGCCGGGGCAGGAGAGCCGCTTCGATTACACGGCGCCGACGGACGCGTTTTGTGTCCCTGCGGTGTGGCCGCAGACGGTGCAGCTCGGGGAGAATTGCCGCGCGATGCTGCTTGGCTGGCGGCTGCGGAAGGGGGCCGTGCTGCAGAGCGTGACACTGCGCACGCTCTCGGCCGAGGTGGTGATCGGGTTGATGGGCCTGTCGGTGATGAATCCGCGCTGAGCGCTCCCTGTCGTCGGGATAGCGGTTGTGCCTGCGGCGCCGGGCGAGGCGGCGGCGCAGGCGTTCGGCTGCTACCTCTAAAAAAAGGCCCCGGCGAATTCACCGGGGCCTGAAATCTGCGGTTCTCGACCGAGCTCAGTTTGGATCGAGCTTCAGCTTGGACACCTTGCCGTCCAGGAACGTGACCCAGAGCGTGAAGGACTGCAGGTCCGGCGGCTCCATCGAACCGCCCTGCGGGCCGCCCGTGGTGGAGATGCTGGGACCCGTACCGCCTTGGGTCGAGCCGACTCTCTGCCGGCCACCGGCGCCATTAGACTCAGACTGGATGCCATTGTGGAAGTTGCTGTCTCCGAGACCGCGGTCCGTGTTCAAGCTCCGCTGCGCCTGCGTGGCGCCGACGGAAGGATAGTAATTTTTATACGTCCAGATCTCGCCGCCTCCAACGACGGGGGCCTTGCTCGAGGGATTGCCGATCGCCATGTAAACCATGTCGGGCGTGAAGGTCAGCGCGATCACGCCGCTATCGATGTTCTTCTTTTGCCAGGGCTTCAGGGTCGCGTAGACGGCGGACTTTTCCTGGGTGCGGGCAGCGATGCCGTCGGATTCGCAGCCCGTGAAGAGCAGCGCCAGCCCGAGGGAAGCGCCGAGGATGACAGGGAGTTTTTTCATTTTTAGGGGGAGAAACAGGTGGGTGATCCGGGGTGGACGACCGGACCATAGCGAAGCCTTTCATGCCTAGACCGTCAAGGGGTTAGTTGGGGCCGGGCACCGCGGGAAAGTCCACGGGACGGACGATTCGTGCGTTGCGAGACGCGGCGGCACCGCCCTTAATCGCGCCGTGAAAGCCTCCGATTTTTTCGCCCTGCCCGCGTCGCTGGCGCCGTTTAGCGCGGCGTTTCTGCCCGATGCCACGCCGTGGGACTGGCTGAAGCAGATCGCCCCAGTGCTGGCGGCGCACCACTTCGACCAGCCCATGCTGAAGGTGCCGCGCGGCGTCCACGTGGAGGGCTTTGTCTACCTGCATCCGACGGTGACGCTGCCGCACACCGCCACGATCATCGGGCCCGCCTGGATTGGCGCGGACACCGAGATCCGGCCCGGGGCGTTCATCCGGGGCAATGTCATCGTCGGCGAGCACTGCGTCCTCGGCAACGCGTGTGAGTTCAAGAACTGCCTCCTGATGAACCGCGTGCAGACGCCGCATTTCAACTACGTCGGCGACTCGATCCTCGGGAACGGCGCGCATTTCGGGGCGGGGGTGATCTGCTCCAACGTCCGCCTCGACCAGAAGCACGTGACGATTGCGCTGCCCGGCGGGGTGGTGGTCGACACCGGGCTCAAGAAATTCGGCGCCATCGTCGGCGACTTCGCGGAGGTGGGCTGCAACGCCGTGCTCCAGCCGGGCACGATGCTCGGCCCGCGCTCGCTGGTGATGCCGCTCACGGCCTTCGGCGGCGTCCTGCCTCCCGCCACGATTGCGCACAGCCGGCAGCAGTTGAGCACGCTGCCGCGCCGGGATTGACGCCAGCCGCCGCCCTCCGCGAAGCTTCGCCCTCCCATGCGCACCCTCACTGGCATCACGCCCTCCGGCTCGCTCCACATCGGCAACTACTTTGGCGCGATGCGCCCGGCCATCGAGGCGCAGGCGAAGGGCGATTGTTACTATTTCATCGCCGACTACCACTCGATGACCACCGTCACCAACCCGGCGGAGCGCAAGGCCCACACGCTGGGCATCGCGCTCGACTGGCTGGCGTGCGGCCTCGACCCCGCCAAGAGCGTCTTCTGGCGCCAGAGCGACGTGCCGGCGGTGTGCGAGCTCACCTGGATGCTCGGTTCCGTCACGCCCATGGGGTTGCTCGAACGGGCGCACAGCTACAAGGACAAGACCGCGAAGGGCATCGCCGCGAACTTCGGCCTGTTTGCCTACCCGGTGCTCATGGCTGCGGACATCCTGCTCTACGATACCCAGAAGGTGCCGGTCGGCCGCGACCAGAAGCAGCACGTCGAGATGACACGCGACATCGCGATCAAATTCAACGAGACCTACGGCGAAACGCTCGTGGTGCCGGAGCCCGTGATCCGCGACGAGGTCGCGGTCGTCCCTGGCTTGGACGGCCAGAAGATGAGCAAGAGCTACGGCAACACGATCGAGATTTTCGGGGACGAGGCGGTGCTCCGGAAGAAAATCATGGGCATCAAGATGGACAGCCGCACGCCGGCGGAGCCCAAGCCCGACGCCGACAAGAATCTCGCCATCCAGCTGCTTCGCCTCGTCGCACCAGCGGCCGTGGCGACGGATTTCGAGAACCGGCTGCGCGCCGGTGGACTCGGCTATGGCGACCTGAAGAAGGCGCTGTTCGAGCACTATTGGGCCTACTTTGCCATCGCGCGCGCTCGTCGCGCCGAGCTGGCGGCGAATTCCGGCTACGTGGAGGGCGTCCTCCGCGACGGTGCCGAGCGCGCCCGCGCGGTGGCGTCCGTCGTGCTCCAGCGCGCCCGCAAGGCCAGCGGTCTGGAGTGAGCGCCGCAGCGTGTTGCCGGAGAACGGACCTCCCGGTCCGTCGTCCTTAATTCACCAACACGGGCGGCATCCGCAATCCGGCGATGCGCGCCATGATGCGGTTGCTGGCGACTTGATAGCGTTCCTTGCCGGCCGCGGGATCATCATACTCCGCCGGCGGGATCGGGGGGCCGAACACGATTGAGACGGGCGTGCCGAGCCGCACGCCGCGGCCCCGTCCGAACGCCTCGTAGGAGCCGAAAATCCGCACCGGCACCACGGGCACCTGGGTGCTGCAGGCGATCATGCCCACGCCGGGCTTGGGCGTTTGCAGGTTGCCGTCCGGACTGCGGGTGCCCTCGGGAAATAAAATCAGCCCGCGGTCATCCTTCAACACGCGCAGCACGCGCTTGATGGCGCTCAGCGCCTGCCCGCCATCGCGATCCACCGGGATGGTGCCGACGGTGTCGAGCCACCACGAGGAGAAACCGGGTTTCCACAGCGTCTTGCGCGCAAAGAAGGCGATCTGACGCTGCACCTGGGAGCCGATTAGAAACGGATCGAGATGACTCGCGTGGTTGGCCGCGAGGAGGAACGAGCCTCGTTCGGGCAGGTTTTCCAAGCCAGCGACTTCGCCGCGGAAACCGATGTCGTAGAGCACCGTCGTGAGATAGTGGAAAAAGCCGTAGACCGGCTGCATTTCCACCTGCTGATACGAGTGGTTCATGCGGGCGGCAGCCTGGTCGCGATGGCGGCGGCCATTTGCTCGACGACCTGGTCGAGCGTGACATGCGTCGTGTTGATCGACGTCGCGCCGTCTGAACACGTGAGCGGCGAGGTCTTGCGCGACGAGTCGATGCGATCGCGCTCCCGGATTTGGTCGTGCAGGCCCTGGCCCGCGCGGCGGCGCTCGCGTTCACCGGCGTCGGCGTGGAGGAAAAACCGAAAATCCGCCTGCGGGAAAATCACCGAGCCGATGTCCCGGCCCTCCATCACGAGCCCGCGAAAGCCCTTTTCCCGCGCCACGCCAGCCAGGCCGCGCTGGTAGGCGAGCAGCGCAGACCGGAGCTCGGGAATGGCGGCAAAAGGCGAGACGGCGTCGTTGACCTCGCGGCTGCGGATTTCGTCACCGGCGACGCGCCCGTTGATTTCCATCTCGGCGGAGCGGCCGCGCAGGCGCGTGCTGAGCTTGATGTCCGCCAGCGCGGATTGGAGCGCCGCCAAATCGTCGGGCCGCACGCCGCGGCGCAGCATTTCCGCCGTGAGCGCGCGGTAAAACGAGCCGGTGTCAACGTGCAGGAGGTCGAAGCGGTCGCTCAATGTGCGCGACGACGACGATTTGCCCGACGCGGCGCCGCCGTCGATGGCGACAATGATGAAGGGGGACGTGGCCATCAGGATGCCAGGGATTGTGCGCGCAGGGCCGCCAGCTCTTCAAAGAAATTGGGAAACGTCTTCGCGCAGCAGCTCGGATCCTTGATCGAGAGCCACGGCCGGCCATCTCCGTGCAAATCGTGGCAGCCCAGGATGCCGAAGCTCATCGCGAAACGGTGATCGTGGTAGGTTTCGATTTGGGCGCCGGGCGTGAGCGGGCGGGGCGTGATCGTGAGCGAATCCTCCGTTTCGATAACCTCCTGGCCGAGCTTGCGCAGCTCGCGCGCCATGCCCGCAACGCGGTCGGTCTCCTGCTTGCGGGTGTGGGCGATGCCGGTGATGCGGGTGGGGCCGGGCAGCAGCGGGGCCAGGGCGGCGAGCGTGAGGAACGTGTCAGAGATCGCGTGGAAATCCTCCGTGAGGAGCACGTTGCCTGAGCGGGCGCGCACCCGGGCGAGCACATCGACGAAAACCGCATCGCCCTGGAGGCTGGTGGCTGGCGATTGCAATCCCGGCAACGCGAGCGAGCCACCGACAACGAGAGGGAGGGCCTGAAAATACGTGGCGGCAGTTGCGTCCCCCTCGATGGCATAGGCTGAGGGGCGCGCGGCGAATTGCCGGACCATTCGCTCGGTCATCGCGATGAAGGGCTGCGAAACCGTCTCGCCCTTCAACTTGACGGTGAGGTTAGTGCGGGCCTTGGACGCCACGAGCAGGAGCGCGGACAAGAGCTGCGAGCTTTCGGACGCATCCACTTCGACCACGCCACCCGCCAAGCCGGTCGTCCGGAGCGTGAATGGAAAATTTCGCGCGCTGGCCGTTGCGCCTTGGCTCGCGAGGGCGTCGAGCAGGCCGCCGATGGGGCGGCGATACATGGCCGGATCGCTGTCAAAGTGATATTCCCCGCCGGCGCGGAGGCAGACCAAGGCGGTGAGAAAACGTGCAGCGGTCCCGGCGTTGCCGACGTGCAAGCGCGCGTTGGTCACGGGAATTTTCCCGCCCTGGCCCGCGACACGCATCGTCCGGGTCTTCGCGTCGGTCTCGACCTTGATGCCGAGTTGGTTCAGCGCCGCGGCCATGATCTCCGTGTCCCGGCTGAACAGCGCGTTGGTCAGCGTGACCGGGCCATCCGACAGTGCCGCCAGGAGCAGCGCGCGGTTCGTGATGCTCTTCGATCCGGGCAGCGTGACCGCGCCGCGCACGGGGCGCGTGAAGGGCGGGATCGGCAACGGGTCGGGCAAAGACATGGCGCCTCCAGCGTCAATCAGGCCGCCCGCTGCGCCAAGGTGTTTTTTGCACCGGCATGGGAGAGGCTCCGAAGCAGTTCAGGCGTCCCCGCCTGCATCCGGAGCTGAAGCGAGCAGGCGGGGACGCCTGCGCTACGCCAGCGGCCGGAATTGGTCGCGGTAAACTTTGCCGCGCTCGAGGCGGGCGCGGACGTCGACCCAGTCGCGGTTGGAGATCGCCGCGGTCAAATGGTGCAACTCGTCCTGGTAGGCGCGCAGGGCGCGGAGGACTTCGTCACGGTTCTGCTCGAGAATCGTGCGCCAGAGCGCGGGATCGCTGGCGGCGATGCGCGTGGTGTCACGGAGGCCGCCGCCGGCGTGGTTGCGCCAGGCGGGGTTTTTCTGCGCGAGGAACGCGCAGAGGCTCGACGCCAGCACCTGTGGCAGGTGGCTGATGTGCGCGACGATCTCGTCGTGCTCGTCGGGCGAGAGGGTGACGGGTTCGCCGCCGAGATCCTTCCAGAAGCGCACGACCGTCGCGACGGCGGCGGTATCGGTCGACTCGAGGGGAGTGACGAAGCACGTGCGGTGCTTGAAGAGGTCGGCGCTGCCGTGTTCCCAGCCGGTTTTTTCCGAGCCGGCCATCGGGTGCGAACCGACAAAATGCGCCCGCTCGCCCGTCGCGACCTGGCCAAGTCGCGCAATCTCGCCCTTCACGCTGCCGACGTCGGTGACGACTGCACCCGCGGCGAGGTGCGGCGCGATTTGGCGCGCCAGCGGGAGAATGCAGTCCACCGGGGCGGCGATGACCACCAGGTTGGCGTCGCGGACCGCGGCCTCGGGCGTCTCCGCCACGGCGTCACACCACGGCTGCTCGCGGAGTTTCAACCGCGCTTCGGGCCGGCGCGCCCAGAGCGTGATCCGCACGGCGACGCCATGCGCGCGCGCGGCGCGGGCGACGGACCCACCGAGCAGGCCGGGGGCGAGGATGGTGAGGTTGACGGACACGGCTCCTTGGAAGCGGCAAAACCCCGGAGTGTCGAGCGTGGGAAGAAATTCGCGGGTTTTGAAAGGGGAACCCCGGATGAATCGCTTCCTGGATTCGTGGCTTCCGGCTTCAGCCTCCGAGTTTCACGATGTGCTCGAATTCCGCCGCGGTGACGGGCGTGACGGACAGCCGGCCCTGGCGCAGCAGTTCCATCTTGGCGAGGAGCGGATCCGCCTTGATCTGGGCCAACGTCACGGCCTGGGGGAGGGGCGCGTCCGCCTTGAGTTCGACGGCCACCCAGCCGGGTTCGTCCGCGGTGGTGTCGGGAAAGGCGGTTTTGGTTACCGCGCACGTGCCCACGACGGCCTTTGTCGTCATGCTCTCGTAGAACAACACGCGATCGCCTCGCTTCATGGCGTTGAGGTGAATCCGCGCGGCGTAATTGCGAACGCCGGTCCACGCGGTGCGGCCGTCGCGCACGAAATCGGTCCACGCGTAGGACTCAGGTTCAGATTTAACCAGCCAGTATTGGGTTGTCATGCCGAGGGGGGTTTGGTGCGCTGGCACTGAAATGGACGAGCAGACCCCTGAAAAGGCAAAAGCCGAGCGCGCCCAGACGATTCTGCTCCTGGTGATGCTCGTCGGCGTGCTGTTGCCGCTCGTGTTGTTCTATTTTTTCCGCTGAGCTCCCTTTCCCCGTCATGAACAAGACCATGCTCGCCATCCGTTCGGTGTTTTTCGTGCTGTGCGGCGCGGCCGGGTGGCTGGTGTGCTACGCGATCGAGGAATGGGACAGCCATCGCCTGCTCGCGACGATCATCGGCTTGCTGCTCGGCGCCCTGGTCATCCTCGTGGACTTCCTGCTCAAGGGCTTTTCCCTCCGCGGGTTGTCGGCCATCACGTTCGGCCTGGGAATGGGAACCCTCATCGCCTATTTCATCGGCACCTCCCCGCTGTTCCGCTTCGGCGAGCCGCAGATCATCTATCTGTCGCAGCTCGCGCTGTTCATCATCTGCACCTACCTGAGCACCGTCATCGCTCTGCGCGGCAAGGACGAGTTCAACCTGGTCATCCCGTATGTGCGCTTCGTGCCGCACGACGTGGACGTGCCGCTGGTGGTCGTGGACACGAGCGTGCTGATCGACGGGCGTATCGCGCGGGTTTGTGATGCCGGCTTTCTCAGCGCGGCCTTGATCATTCCTCGCTTCGTGCTGAACGAACTGCAGTCGGTCGCCGACTCGACTGATCCGCACAAGCAGGCGCGCGGCCGGCGCGGGCTCGAGGTCCTGAACGACCTGCGGCGCAACAAGCGCCTCGATATCCGCATTGCGGAGAGCGAGGTCGCCAAGAAGGAGGACATCGAGGCGAAGCTCGTCTTCCTCGCCCAGAGCATGCGCGCGAAGCTGCTGACCACGGATTACAACCTGGCCAAGATGGCGGAGTTCCAAGGCGTGCCGTGGCTAAACCTCAACGAGCTGGCGCGCTCGCTGCGTTCGGAGCTGATGCTGGGCGAAACCGTCGAGGTCGAGTTGGTCAAGGCCGGCAAGGACGAAGGCCAGGCGGTGGGTTTCCTCGAGGATGGCTCGATGGTGGTCGTCAATTCATCGCGGGCCTTCATTGGCCGCCGGGTCAGTGCCGAGATCATCAGCGTGCTGCCGACGGCCGGCGGCAAGATGGTCTTTGCGAAGCTGCTGACGGCGAACTGACGGTCACCGTGCGGGGCGTTTCCCGTGGTGTGGCGCGCAGTCCGCGGGCCCTCCCAGCGCGGCGGGACGGATCGCGGGCATTTTCCCCTCGGGTGCCGATGGAAAATAGGTGTTTACTCGCGCCGCGCGATTGCCCAAAACCTCCCCTCCCTTTCGGGGCAGTAGCTCAGTTGATAGAGCGCGTCGTTCGCAACGACGAGGTCGTGGGTTTGATCCCCATCTGCTCCACCATCCTTCGCTCGGAGAGCTTCGGATGGCACGGCCATCCTGGGCCGGCGCAGGTGCCCAACAGCGGAACCCACCTGGCAGCGAAGGATGACCTCCGACTTGTCCGCCGAAGCTCGTAGAGCGTAGGGGGAAGCCTTGGCGAAAGGGCGGCAAAGCCGTCCCGCTGGGTCCTAACTCACTGCCTTGCAAGCTATGGCACGTGTCAGCAAGAGCCCAACAGTTCGCGCAACCCGGCAGGCGACAGCGCGGTCTTTTCAGTGTAAGGTGCTCTTCACGTTCAACCTCAACCGGAGTCCACGATGCAAAAGCGGAAATTAGGAAACAGTCATCTCGAAGTCTCGGCCCTCGGCTTCGGTTGCATGGGTCTCAGCTCCGGCTACGGTCCGGCCACGGAACGATCGCAGGCCATCGCCCTCATCCGCGCCGCGGTCGAGCAGGGCGTCACCTTCTTCGACACCGCGGAAATCTACGGCCCGTGGACCAATGAGGACCTCGTGGGCGCGGCCCTCGCCCCTTTCCGGGCCCAAGTGAAAATTGCCACGAAGTTCGGCTTCAAGGTCGGGCCCAACGGCGAGCGCCTGGAGGGTTTGGACAGCCGGCCCGCCCATATCAAGGAGGTCGCCGACGCCTCGCTCAAGCGCCTTGGGACCGACGTCATCGACCTGTTCTACCAGCACCGCGTGGATGCGGACGTGCCGATCGAGGACGTGGCCGGGGCCGTGAAGGAGCTGATCCAGGCGGGCAAGGTGAAGCACTTCGGCCTGTCGGAGGCCGGGGCGAAGACCATCCGGCGCGCCCACGCCGTCCAGCCGGTCACTGCGCTGCAGAGCGAATACTCCCTGTTCTGGCGTGAGCCGGAGACGGAAATCATCCCGCTGCTCGGGGAACTTGGCATCGGCTTCGTGCCGTTCAGCCCGCTCGGCAAGGGTTTCCTCACGGGGAAGATCGACGCGAACACGAAGTTCGACGCCGCGGATTTCCGGAATGTCGTCCCCCGGTTCACGCCTGAGGCCCGCAAGGCGAACCAGGCGGTGGTCGACCTGCTCAGCACCATCGCGCCGCGGGTGAAGGCCACGCCCGCCCAAGTCGCGCTCGCCTGGCTGCTGGCGCAGAAACCGTGGATCGTGCCGATCCCGGGCACCACCAAGCTGCACCGCCTCACCGAGAACAACGGCGGCGCGTCCCTCGAGCTCACCGCCGCCGACCTGCGCGACATCCACATCGCCTCCGACCAGATGAAGCTAACCGGGGAGCGATACCCGGCCCACCTGCAAAAACTGATTGGCCGGTGAGCAGGCCGCCACGCTTGTAAGTTGGACGCGCCTTTGATTTCCCAGACGCAATGACACCTCTGACGCTTGCCGTGATTGCCTGCGACGTCCTGGAGGACGAGACGCGTCATCTGGCCCGCGCCATGCCGCACGTGCGCGAGATCATCATGCTGCCCCAGGGCCTGCACAAGGAGCCCCTGCGACTCCAGCGCGAGGTGCAGAGTGCGATCGACCGGGCGGAGGCGCTGCCCGGCGTGGAAGCGATTGTGTTGGTCTACGGCTTGTGCAGCCGTGGCGTGGAAAACCTGCGCCACGCGCGCTGCCCGCTGGTCATGGCGCGGGCGCACGATTGCGTGACCCTCTTTCTCGGCAGCAAGGAACGCTACGCGGCTTATGCCCGCGAGCATCCCGGCACCTATTGGTATACCCCGGGCTGGATCAAGACGGGCACGCAGCCCGGTCCCGACCGTGCCGGGTATCTGCGCGCGTTGTATGCCGGCAAGTTTGAGGCCGATGACATCGACTACCTCGTGGACATGGACCGGCAGGGGCTCGCGCACTACACGCGTGCCGCCTACGTCGACCTGGCCGTCGGTGAAACGGCGCGGGGCGTGGCCTACACCCGCCATTGCGCCGAGTGCCTCGGGTGGTCCTGCGATGAAGTGCCAGGCGATGCGTCGCTCCTCCACGACCTGCTCGCGGGGCTTTGGGATGAAGGGCGTTTCCTCGTCGTTCCGCCGCACTATCTCATCCGGCTCACGGCCGACGACAACATCGTCGAAGCCGTCGCGCCCACGCCGGACAACAGGTGAACGGATTCGCCTGCGCTGGCGCGAAATCGCCCTCGGGGACTCGAACCTACGCGCAAGAATTGCTGCTGACGGGAGTTTCGGCGCGTGAGAGACTGCGCCAAACCTCTCCCATGAAGACGCTGCGCTGGCTGTTTGCACTGGTGGTCGCGGGGGCCCTGAGCCGGGCTCCAGCTAGCTTCGCGCAGACCGCGCCGCCCGCCGCCCCGCCTGCGAGGGTGGCCTTGATCCCGCTGCCGACCATCGGTGATGTCGCCTACGGGCCCGACGCGAAGAACCGCCTCGATTTCTGGCGGGCGGCGTCCACGCGACCCACGCCGGTCGTGATTTTCATTCACGGCGGCGGATTTGTCGCGGGCGACAAGGCGGAGGCGCGTTTTGATCCGCAGGTGTCGGCCTGCCTCAACGCGGGGATCTCGGTGGTCTCGCTCAATTACCGCTTTCTGTCGGCGAACACGCCGCTGCCCGCGATCCTGCGGGACGGAGCGCGCGCCGTCCAATTCGTGCGCTCGATGGCGGGCGCGTGGAATCTCGATCGCTCCCGCGTCGCTGCATTTGGCGAGTCGGCCGGCGCGAGCCTGTCGCTGTGGCTGGCGTTTCACGACGATCTGGCGGACCCGAAAAGTGCGGACCCGGTCGCGCGCGAGTCCACGCGGTTGACCTGTGCGGGGGCGAAGGCGCCGCAGTGCTCGTTTGACCCGGTGCGGTGGGAAATGCTGTTCGGCGCGGATGTGGTTGCCCGGCTCGGAGGCACCTATCGTTCGCCGACCAACCTCGGGTTTGCGACCGACGCGGAATTGCGGGGACCGGCGGGCGCGGCCGTCCGCGCGGACTGCGATTTTGTCGGCCAAATTACGCCGGACGATCCGCCGGTGTTCCTCGATGCGAGCGGGCGGAGCGTCGCACTGACGACCACCAACCAGCTCCTGCACCATCCGCGCCACGCGCTCCAGCTGCACATCCATTGCCGCGACGCGGGCTTGGCCGACGTGGCGATCATCCCGGCCTACGACATCGCGCCGGCGGCGGGTGCGCCCCAGACGCTGCGCGAATTTCTCTTTCGACAGCTCGGCGTGGCCCATTGAAGCGAGAGGCGTCGTAACCCGTCGCGGGTGTAAAGAGGTGGTCGTCGGTTTCCATACCGACGACAGACGTCGGTCCCCCTGCGGGAATGTCGTCGGTGGGGAAACCGACGACCCCCATGGTTACGGGCCGGCAACTTCTGACATATCCGGCCGTTTGGCCTCGTAATTGCTTTTTCGGCGTTTGGAACCTACATATCTCCACTGGCTCCCTCCCACGTCATGAAAAAATCATCCAAGCCCACCAAGACGCCCGCCCCGGCGAAGAAATCCGCGCCGGCGCCCAAGGCCCCGGCTTCTGCCGCCAAGACCGCGTCGCCAAAGACCGCAGCACCCAAGGCCACGGCGCCGAAGGCCATCGTCACCACCATCTCCGCCCGCATCGATGTCGGTTTCGGCAATTCCCTCTTCGTCCGCGGCGAAGGCCCCGGCCTGAGCTGGGACCAGGGTGTCGCCATGGAATGCACCGGCGATGACCAGTGGACGCTCGTGTTGGGTGAGTCGGCCCGTCCCCTCGCGTTCAAGTTCCTCATCAACGACCAGGTCTGGAGCGTCGGCGAGGATTACTCGGCGAAGCCCGGTTCGAGCCTGCTGCTGGTGCCCACGTTCTAAGCGGGGCGCCGGTCGTCGGGATTGAGTTCGAGCAGGCGCGCCTTGATGCGCGCCGACGCGGCGTCGCGGTCGGCCAGTTCGTGGTTTTCGATCAGCTCACCGCTCATCCGCACGCGCGAGAAAGGCAGGGGCAGGTAGAACCTGTCCCAGCTGCCCAGCCGCCACGCCCGCGTGAAGTCCCCGCCCACGAGGATCACCGGCGCACCCGTGCGCCGCGGCACGATCACTGCGCCGGGCTTGAAGTCATAGCAGGGCCCGCGCGGGCCATCCGGCGTGATGCCGATGTCGTGTCCCGCGCGCTGCACCTCGACGAGGGCCGTCGCCGCCTCGCGGCCGAGCCGGCTGCTGGAGCCGCGCGCGGCGCCCATGCCGCCGACCATCGCGAAAAACTCCGCCAGCCACGCGCCGTCCTTGCTGGCGCTGATCAGCGCGTAAAGTTTCCGCTGCGGCCGGTAGCGACGGTGAATCTCCGTCGCGAGAAAGAGCCGGTTGTGCCACAGGACAAAGGCCACCGGCACGTCGCATTTGCGGAAAATGCGCACGGTCTCGGGCGAAATCTCGAAGCGCAACGTCATGCCCCAGAGGCGCACCAGCCGGGCCAGGGGCCACATCAGCACGTGACGCCAGCCGGTGATGCCATAAATCGTGCGGTCGGACGCGGGCAGGGGAGTGCCTGTGGGGGACGGATTCAGCGCCCATGTTTGTCCACGAAACGGGCGCGGCCGCCAAGCGAAGAGTCGCAGGCGGGGTTTCGCGCGGCGGGCCGGAAAATGTCTCGCGACGGACGCAACGGGCGCGACGCACAAGCTTCGGCGGGCTTGAGCTTGGTGCGCTTCGTGCCCTTCGTGGGGTGAATCCTCGTTCGCTTCATTTCCAACCATGCCCACCGCCTTGCCTGCCTGCCCGCATTTGCCCGCTGCCCGTCCGGGGCTCGATTGGCGGACGCTGCATGTCCACCGCGAGGACGTCCGCGGCGCGGAATTCTACCGCGACTGCCTCGAATACGCACAGGCGCTCTGGCAGCGCCGGCTCGCCGCCCGGGCGCTGCTCTGCCTGGACCGGGCGATGGGCGCGGACCTGGACGGCACTGAACCGGTGCTCCGCGACTGGCCGGTGCCGTATGCGGCGATGGCGTGGCTGATCGCGCACACGCCGCCGGACATCTTCGTGGGCAACCCGCGCGTGCATTTCCAGCACTATGCCGACCGGATGAACGAGCCCCGGCGGGAGCAACGCCGCTGGCGCGCCTGGGCCTGCTGGGCGCTCACGCGAGCCGTGCGCCCGGACCTGGCGGGCGACCCGAAGCATCGGGTCCAGGAGCCCACGCGGGACGAAATCGCCGCGCAGCTGCAGGCGCACGGTCTGCCCGGCGAAGCCGAACTTTGGCGCGGAGTGCTGACTGCAGTCTGAAAGAGAGCCGTGCCCTCCTTCGCTAAAGCTTCGGAGGCCCTGCCATGCGTAGCTCCGCGGGCGACGACCGCGGAGCGGAGTATGGCGCAGTGGAGGTGACTCGAACACCCGACCGGCGGTTTAGAAAACCGCTGCTCTATCCAGCTGAGCTACCACTGCGTGCATACTGACAAATTGATCCTTGAACGACCCTTCCCGATGTTTCCGGGGCTTGGCGCCAACGAGAACGAATCCCCGCGGTTTTGACCTGTCGACGGCTTGGAACCAGCAGGTTCGTCGCCGATCCGGGCAGGATCAGCGGCCGTCGCAGGCGAACGTTCTTCGCGTGGGGAGCCGAATCATGGCGTCGACTCTACACGACCGGCCTCCGAAATGAAGGCGAATGTGCGCACTGGGGAAAACCACTCTTGACTTGCCAACCCCCGATTCTACTTTCCGCCTCTTTCCCGATTTCCGGGGTGGTAGCTCAGCTGGTTAGAGCGTCTGCCTGTCACGCAGAAGGTCGCGGGTTCGAGTCCCGTCCATCCCGCCAATTTTTTAACCCGTTTTTCCCCTAGGAGAACCGGGTTTTTAGCTGTTTGGAGGGGCCGTTTGTTACCTTGCCTGTTACCTTACGCCCTCGAAAACGGGCGATCTGGGCGAGGTGGCGGCGTTGACCCTCGCTGCGATCTTGCCGCGCGCCTCGGGCCGGGAAACGCGACTTCCGGGTGGTTCTAGCGCTCGCTTGACTGACTCCGACGGGACGCTGTTTAGGTGGCGGGCGAGGGAGGGAGGTCGCTCTCTTGGATAGCGCGTTCCCCATCGTGGGCGCAGAATCGAAACGCGCCCCCGAAAAGCGGGAAAGTTTTCAGAAACGCCTCCGCTTCGTCTCGCGGCAGGTTTACAATCTCACGGTGACAGTCGTCCCCGGTGTCGCTCCGAGTGGCGACTATCTTGTGCCCGCTGGGCAAAGTTGCGAGATCGAATCGAAGGAAAATGTTCTGAAAAATCTTGGAGTAGAACTCTCGAAGGTGGGCACAATTTGAAACTGCGCGACCTGCCACACAATCCTCTGCGACGGTTGAAATCGTCCCGTCCGACCCTGGGCGGAAAGCAAGACTGACAATGCGTCGCTTCCTTCGGTCGTAATGGTGCTCGGCGGAAATGATGCGAAGGAGGGCCATTGGGGTGCGGCGGCGGCGGAGATTTTGTCGGCGGCTTCGTTCAGAGTGAGCGAAATCGCGTCCCCCACCTCAACATCATTTTCCTCCCGGCGGAAGGTAACGGTGTAGTCGGGCTCAACCGTAAACTCGTAATAATCCTGCTTGGAGTAAACGCACACGCGCACTTCACCGGCGATGCCGGGAAAAATATCTAGCTCGACCTGTGGATTTGCCGAAAAAGCTACGTGAAGCAAGCGACGTGCTGCTGCCAATGCCCGGGTTGAAATGCGCGCTCCTTCGCCAAAATGCCACCCCTTCTCCAAGGCCTTGAACGCCTTGAGCTTTTTCTCGACCTCCTCAGAGAGGACAACACCCGTCGTGTAAAAACGTGAATGCACGATCAGCCGCCTTTCCGTGCTGCGTCAGCGATGTTCGTCGAGATGCTATCGGTCATCTCCTTCGCTCCGACAACCTTTTGCCCCGAAAATTTTTCGTAGTTCGCAACCGCCATGGCCAGCGACTCTGACAGGTTCTTGGCGATGGCATAGGTCATTTTCAGCTCCGTGA
Source organism: uncultured Opitutia bacterium (assembly GCA_903862955.1). Taxonomy (GTDB): domain Bacteria; phylum Verrucomicrobiota; class Verrucomicrobiia; order Opitutales; family Opitutaceae; genus Opi-474. The sequence goes on along the minus strand of CAIPAH010000024.1, from coordinate 278,777 downwards.
GCGGCGTCTGATTATGATTCAAAATGACCGATAGATCAACCGACCCAACGCCCACGGCTATGCCGTTAAAATAGAGCAACGGCAGATTCGTCGGTAGGGTGACTGGCTGGAGGGCTTCCATCGAATCGGTGGCAAGGTGGCTGGGCGGTTCCATGGTGTCAATATGCCTCTCCTTGGACGGGAAAGCCTAGCCTTTGTTTCGGCAAATTTCCGCGCTAAAACCCTCAGAAAGCGCGATTAAAGCGGCGGCCAATTCCTCTGTCGCGTTCGCTGCCTACTTTGTTCTACTCGCGCGACCCCCGATGAAATCGCCTCTTATTCTGTTTCTCGCTGTCGCCGTCGTCCTTACCGGCTGTTCGAGCCCCGGCGTTGTTCAAATGTCGCCGGATACCTACATGGTGACAGTAGAAGATCACGGCGGCATCTTCGCCTTCAACCGGGCCAAGTTGAAGACGAAGGCGATGGAGCAGGCGAACGCCTTCGCCGCGAGCCAAGGCAAAATTGCCATTCCCGTCTCGATGAAGGAACACCCGGTCGGCGTGCTCGGCGATTGGGCAAACGTCGAATATCAGTTCATGGTCGTCGATAAGAATGACCCGGCGGCCCGGCGCACTTCCCTCGCGCCCCGCGCCGATGTGGTCATTGAAAAGACCGAGAAGATCACCGCCGACGTGCAGACGAAGGACGTGAGCGACAAGAAGCAGGACACTTACACGGAGCTGATGAAGCTCGATGACCTACGGAAAAAAGGAGTCATCACCGACGCCGAGTTCGCCGCCGAGAAGCAGAAGATTTTGAACCGCTCGAACTGAATCGCCTGAGGCAGCGTAAACTGCCGAAATCGCGGTAGTCGAAGGATCGACGTTGGCAGCATTTTTGCATTACCTCGTCCCATGCAACCGCTCTGCGTGTATTGTGTATGTCGAGAGGCGACAACCTACGACCACGTACCGCCGAAGGTGTTTTTCCCTAAGCCTCGTCCTCAGCTCATTACGGTGCCCGCTTGTGACGAGTGTAACCACCAATTTTCCACTGACGATGAGGAGTTTGCTTCATTCCTGAGCCTACGCGTCGGCATGGATTCTCCGCTTACCAAGCAACTGCACGAAAAAAATAAACGAATTGTCGCTCACAACCGAAGAATTCTCCGCACGATCCAAACCAGTACAGCTAAGGTTAATTTTGTCATCGGTCCGGAAAGATCTCTTCCTGCATACGCGGTTAGTGCATCGACGAAGGTCACGAGAGCTGGATCGGGGTTACGAGTAGGGCGGGGAGGCACCTTCTCCTTTGCCCTGCGCGACGGGTGATCACGGATGGACCCACCGAGTCATCCACTTCCGGGCTGGAACCATTCCCGGCAATCCACCCCCCAGCAGCGGTAAAAATTCGCATGGAGTAGTTGGTGGAATGGAGTACATTAAATGGGTAATATACCCTACGCACCAATTCCTCTCCTGATTCCTTCTGAATCGTGTAAACACATTATAAAGAGCATATAAAGTGATAATATGCATAGGCAATAAATGCCTCATTAGTACTATCACTTATCGTAGTATGATAATTGCAAATGGGTAATATACCCTACTTATTTATAATTTATGCCATATCAAGTTCATCCCTTTGGGGGTAGTCTGGGCATTGTGCCCGCTGCTTCGAAACCCCACTCAAATTCATCCGCGAACGTGTGTCGGATCCTGATTGTTGATGATCACCATTCCATCGCCCAGCTGCTGGCGGACTTTGTCTCCCAGCAACCCGGCTATGAGGTCGCGGGCATTGCCCACGATGCCGCGAGCGCACGCGAAGCCTTCGCTTCCACCCGTCCGAACCTGCTGCTCCTGGACATCGGCTTGCCGGAAAAAAGCGTGGGCTACGCGTTGCTGGCCGAGGTCAGGAAGGATTATCCGGACGTCAATGTCCTCGTGTTCACCGCGTCCTGCACCATGCAGGTGGTCCGGGAGGTCATCAGCCTCGGCGCCCATGGCTTCCTGGAGAAATCCGCCCGTTTCACGGAGTTGGTCGATGCCATCAACCGCGTCCGGGACGGGCACACCTATCTGGGCGCGCAGGCCAGCGCCTTGCTGCGCGAGGCCGTCCGCGGCGGGGTGAAGCAGACCATGGCGAAACAGGAGCTGGCGATTCTTCGGGGTCTGGCCCGGGGCGCGGTCGTGAAGGAAATCGCCACCGAACTCGATCTCAGCGTCTCCATGATCTACAAGCTGCTGATGAAGCTCCGCGCCAAGTTCTCGGCGCGGACCAACGAGGACTTGGTCGTCCTGGCGGTCGCCCAAGGGTGGCTGGAAATTGAGGCGCAGCCGATAAAGACCGACACCGCACCCCGGGGGACTTCGTCGTGAAGGCCGGGTCGCGTCTGACTTGGGCCGGCGTCCTGCGGTTTTGCCGCCAGGGTTCCGCGATTCAATGCACGGTCGTGGCGGGCTCGCTCGGCGCGGATTGGCTCCCGGCGAATCCGGCGAACCCCGGAGCACGGGTGGCGCGACAATTGGCGGAGCAGCGCTCGGCGCTGGCGGGACACTGGATTTTTGGGGGAACCGGGCGGCCCGACGGCCAGGCGAAACTGACGTTCGAGGGTGCCGGGGCTTGGGTCACCACGCTCCAAATCTTCAATCCCGGCCCGGATGAGGCGATTGTAACCTTCACGCCCAGTGAGGAGAGCCTGCCCGGCTTTGTCGCCACCGCCCTGGGCCATTCGGTGCTGCGGACGCTGGAGCTGGCAGGCACGTTGTTTTATGCGCTGAAGGCCGATGATCTCAGCCCCCTGTTTATCGCGGACGAGCTGCTCGCCCTTTGTGGATCAGACCTGGACCGGTTGCGGGCGACGCCCAGCGCATGGTATTCCTGCCTGTTGCCCGATTCGCAAAAGGAGGCGCAGGAGGCCACCGCCCTGGTGCGAAAGCAGGGTTCTTGCACCCGGACCTACCGCCTGCGCGACCCGGCCGGGCGCATTCATACCCTGAAGGACCAGGCCGTGCTGCTGCCGTCGCACGTTCCGCCCCTGATCATCGGGTGCGTGGTGGACTATACGCCGTTCACGGCGGTGGATGACCGCGCGAGGAAGCTGCAGCACGGGATCGAGAAGTCCCGCGAGGGCTTTGCCCTGACCGATGCGGCCGGCTGCTTTACCTATGTGAACCCGGAACATCTGGTCATGTTCGGCTTCAAGGACCGGTCGGAGTTGTTGGGCCAGTCGTGGGAGATCCTCTATTCACCGGAAAGCGTGGCGCGCATCCAGACGGAGGTCTTTCCCGCGCTCCAATCCCAAGGCCATTGGCACGGCGTGGTGCCGGCGCGCCGGAAGGACGGAGTCATCTTTAGCGAGGACCTGACCCTCTCGATCCTGCCGGACGGCGGCATCGCGTGCAACTGCCGCGACCGCAGCAGCGAGGTGGTGTTGCACGAGCGGCTGGCGGCCAGCGAAACGCTGTTCCGCAGTTTCGTGGATCATGTGCCGGCCGCCGTCACGATCAAGCAGGCGAATGGGCAGTGCATCTTTCTCAATCGTCATGGATCCGACATGCTGGGAATCAGCCAGGAATCCATGATCGGGCGCCGCGCTGACGAAGTGGTCCCGCATGATGCCAAGCAAATTGAGAAAGCGGACTCCGAGGCCTTGCGCACGGCCAAGGCCGTGAAGCAGCTGGGCGTGTTTCACCGGCCGGAGGGTGACATGGAGCTGGAGGTGGTGAAATTCCCGATCTTCGACCACGCCGGACAGGTGCAGCAGATTGGCGGGATCTATCTCGATGTCACCCAACGGAGGCGGCTGGAGCGGGAGGCGGCTGAGTTTGCGGGCCATCAGGGCGAACTGCTCATCATGCAGCGCGAATTTGTGTCGATGATCTCGCACGAGTTCCGCACCCCGCTCACCGCCATCCAGGGGGCCCATTATCTCCTCCGGAAGCGCATCGACCAGGCGAACGACGAGAAGGTGACCCGGTACTTCGACCTGCAGGCGGAATCAATCCAGGCGCTGAAGGAACTGGTGGACCAGATGCTGTTCCTGAACCGGCTGGAGTACAGCATGGGGGAACTGGAACTGAAGCCGCTGCCGGTGGCGGAGCTGATCACCTCGATCGTCACCCGGTTCAACGACACGACCCTCACGGCCGATCCCCGGTTGCAGCTGACCTGCACCGTGGCCCCGGACCTCACCCTCAACGCGGACGAGTCCCTGTTGAGCGCCGCATTCGAAAACCTGATTTCCAACGCGATCAAGTATTCGCCCTCCGCGACCAAGGTATTCATCCACGTCGCGATCGTCGAAGGCCAGCTGGCCTTCACCATCAGCGACAAGGGCCGGGGCATTCCCCAAAAGCAGCAGGCCAAGGTCTTCTCCGCGTTCTTCCGGGCCTCCAACGTCGGGGTGACGCCGGGCACCGGTCTCGGGCTGGCGATCGTGAAGCGCGCGGTGGACAGCCACCACGGGCGCATCGAGTTCCACAGCGCCGAGGGCACCGGCACCACCTTCCAGCTCTACTTTCCCCTGCACCAACCGGCGGCCGGCGCCAAATCCAACCCATGAACGCCAAGCCCCTGCTGCTGATCGCGGAGGATGATCCGCTCATCATCGCCACCCTGGAGATGCTGCTCACGGGCGAGGGCTATGAGGTGCTGACGGCCACGGACGGCCAGGTGGCGCTGGACCTGCTGCTGGCGGGAGCCAAGCCCGCCCTGATCCTCAGCGACATCCGCATGCCGAACAAGAACGGCTACGAGCTGCTGCGAAGCGTGCGCAGCCTGCCGGCGTTTGACGACGTGCCGTTCATCTTTCTTTCCGCCAAGGCCGCGGTGGACGACGTGCGCACCGGCCTGGCAATGGGCGCGGACGATTATATTCCCAAGCCGTTTGAGCCGACGGACGCACTTGGCAGCATCCGCGTCCGTCTGGAACGCGCCGAGCGGATCCGCCACACGCGCGAGGAACAGACGCGCTACCTGCTGCGCTACCTGCCCCACGAAATCCGGACTCCGCTGACCGGGTTGCTGGGCTACGCGGATCTCATGTCGGAGACCGCCCGCGAGGGCCGGGGGCTGACGCCGGAAGAGACCCGGCAGTTTGCCACGAACCTCAAGGCGAGTGGCAACCGGCTCATGGCGATGATGGACACATTTACGTTGTGGCTGGAACTGGACGGCCGTGTCCGGGATCCCAGCCCGCGGAAAGCAGCCGGTACTGCCGGGTGGAGGGAGCAGGTGCTGGCCTCGGCGACCTGGACCGCGGAGCGGTATGGCCGCGAGCGCGACCTCTCGTTGAACGTGGCGCCGGCCGCACTCAATATTCCCGACGGCTTCATGCACCGGGTGGTGGCGCAGCTGGTGGACAACGCCTGCAAATTTACCCTGCCGCGCACACCCATCCACTTGTTTGGCCAGATGACGCCCACCGGCTACCAGTTGACCATGGTGGATCACGGCCCGGGCATTGCCGAGGGGTTCATTCCCCAGGTCGGCACCTTCCGCCAGTCGGATCGCGGTCACGCGGAGCAGCAGGGCATCGGCCTGGGCCTGGCGACCTGCACCCTGTTCGCCCAGATGGTGAATTGCGCGTTTTTCATCCGCAACCACGAGGGCCGCGGCGTCGAGGCCGGGTTCACCTTCCATGCGACCCAATAGGCCGGCATTTTCCACGCTTCCACTCGTGGCCATGGTGGCTGCGGGATATTTTATTCTGGGCCGGGCCGGGGTTCATTTCGGATTCTCGCATGGGCAGATCTCGGCCTTCTGGCCCGCCGCGGGCCTGGCCACGGTGGCGGCGATCAAGGGTGGGCGCCGGACCTTGCTGGGCACGCTGGCCGGGGCGTTTATCAGCTGCCTTTGTGATTATCCCGTCTTGGGTGCCGCGGGCATTGCCGTCGGCGCGACGGCCTCGGCCTGGCTGGGCGCCGAGATTTATGGCCGGGTTCTGGCCGGCGGCGGCTGGCTGAACCGCCTGCAGGCAACGGTCGCAATTTTGGTCACAGCCGCCGTGGCCCCGCTCTGCTCGCTGCTGATAGGCGGCTGCATCCTGATCGGGCTGGGCTCCATTCCGGGCGCGGATGCGCCGGCCATGGGCCAGACTTGGTGGCTGGGCGACGCGCTGGGGATCCTGGCGGTCGGCCCGGCATGCCTGACGCTCAGCAACTGGGTCATGAGCCGGGAGCGCATCGCGTGGGGCAAGCTCGGGTCGGGAGCGCTCTTGGCCGGGCTGTTTGCCGCCGCGCTCTGGTACATGGTCACGACCCCCGCGGGCTGGAATTTGGCCTTCTTGCTGTTCCTGCTGCCCGCGCTGGTGCATCTCCTGCTCGGGGAGAAGGCGGTCACGCTCTCACTCGCGGTCGTCGTGTCGGCCCTGGTTCTGGTCGAGCGATTCCGCGGCTGGTCCCTGATTCCGGGTCAGACGGACGACAATTTCATGCTCCTGGGAGTCTTTCTGCTGCTTTACTGCCTGATCAGCCTCCTGATCGCCTCGTTCGAGCGTCGCCCGCTGCTCGGCTGGTCGGGGATGATTCTCCTGGCGGGATTCTGCCTGAGCAACTGGGTGTTTACCGAAATGGAGGCGGAGCGGCGGGTGCTGGACGAACAGCTCGTGACGGGCCTGATTGAGAACGCCCAGCACAACCTGCAGGACCAGATGCGGACCTACGTGGACACCCTCCGGGGTGGGGGCAGCATGCTCAGTGTCACGGCCGCACCCCTGAGCCAGTCGCAGTGGCACAACTATTTCACCAGTCTGCGCCTGTTCGACGAGTATCCCGGGGTCCATGGCGCCGGGGTGGTTTACCCGGTGACCCCGGAATCACTCGCCGCGTTTGTGGCGAGCCGGGCTAAAGCCGGCCGGCCGGCCCTGCGGATCCATGCGGTCGCCCCAGGCCAAGCCGTGTCCGCCTCCGGGCCGCACTACGTGATCAGCCTGATCGACCCCCTCCAGTCCAACCGGGAGGCCCTGGGATTGGATCTGGCCTCGGAAGGCAAACGCCGGGAAGCCGCGGATCTGGCGCGGGACACTGGGCTGCCCCAGATCACTCGGCCCATCCACCTCGTGCAGGACCAACGGAACCGGCTTGGTTTTCTGCTCATGGTCCCGGTCTATGCGGTGGGACACGAGATCGCCACCGTCACGCAGCGGCGCGCCGCCTTTCAATGCTGGGTCTACTCCCCGTTTGTCTATGAGGAATTCATCCATGGCGCGCTGGGACCGGAGCGGCGGGAGTTCACCTGCAGTTTGTATGAAGGCGACTCCATGGCTCCGTCCGCCCGGCTTTACGCGGATGCGCCGGCCCCCGGCGGCTTTGAACGGATTGTCCCGCTGCAGCTGGCGCAGAATCGCTACACGCTGGTCTTGGGCATCCAATCCGAGTCGGCAAGTTTCGGGCAGTTCGCGGCCTTCTGGACGGCCGGTGGCCTGGCCTTGGTGATGGTGCTGCTCGCCGGCCTGATCCTGGACCTGCAGAGCTTCGCCCGGCGGGCAAACCAGATTGCCGAGGTGCGAACCCACGATCTCAGTTTGGCGAACCAACAGCTGGTCGCCTACAACGAATCCATCCTCGCCGCGAACCGGCTCATCCGGGACCAGGATTTGGAACGGCGCCGGCTGACGCTGGTGGCGACCTACACCAACGATTCGGTGATCCTCACGGATGCCACGGGCAAGATCCTGTGGACCAACGCGGGCTTCACCCGCACGACCGGCTACCAGCAGGCGGAGGCGCTGGGCCGCAAGCCCGGCTCCCTGCTGCAAAGGCCGGAAACCAACCAGGAGGGCGCCCGGCGGTTCCGCGAAGGCCTGGCCTCGCAGCGCGAATTCACCGTGGTGATGCAGGACTACACCAAGGCCGGGGCGGAAATCTGGTTCAGTGTCCAGGTGCACCCGGTGCTCGACGAGGACGGCCTCCTCGTGAACTACCTGGGCATCAGCACGAACATCACGGGGCTGATGCAGTCCGCGTTTGCCATGGAGCAGGCGAAGCAGCGGGCCGAGGAGGCGAACCAGGCAAAAAGCATGTTCCTCGCCAATGTCAGTCACGAACTGCGGACCCCGTTGAATGTGATTCTGGGTAACCTCCATATGCTCGAAAAAGGCCGCTACGGCGCCCTCAACGACCGCCAGCAGGTCTCGCTGTCGCAGGCCCACGTGAACGGGGCCCACTTGCTCTCCCTGATCAACGACCTGCTGGATGTCACCAAATCCGAATCCGGCAAGATCGCCATGCAGCTGGGCGCCGTGGCGGTGACCGCTCTGTGCGACGACTGTTTAATGATGGTGGAGAACCAGGCGGCGCTCAAGTCGATCCAGCTGCAGAAGGACTTCACCCACGTCACGCCGGTGATCGAGGCTGATCCGCTGCGCCTCAAGCAGATCCTGCTCAACCTCCTCAGCAATGCGCTGAAGTTCACGCCCGAGCAGGGCGTGGTCACCTTGCGGACACGGGAAACGGTCACGCCCCCGGAACTCATCTTCATCGTGTCCGACACCGGGGCGGGGGTCGCCCCGGGTGATCGCGACCGGATCTTCGAGGAATTCCAGCAGGGTTCCTCCACCGAGGCGGCCAAGCTGGCGACGAGCGGCACCGGCCTGGGGCTGACTATTGCGCGCCGCCTGGCGGAGCTGCATGGCGGATCCCTGGGACTCGGCAGCGAGCCGGGCCATACCAGCGAATTTATCCTGCGTCTGCCGATCCGGAAGCCAGCTCGCGCCACCGAAATTCTCCCGCCCGCGGAATCCGCCCCGGCCAAGCCGAAGCGGCCGGGCGATTTCCTGATTCTGGCCGTCGAGGACTTTCCCGCCAACCTGGAGATCCTCGCGTCCTACCTGGAGCTGGAGGGCTACCGGGTGGCCCAGGCTACCTCCGGCGAGGAGGCGCTCACCCTGGCCGCCTCCCTGCAGCCGAACCTCATCCTGATGGACGTGCGCATGCCCGGCATCGACGGCCTGGAGGCCACGCGCCGCCTCAAGGCGGATCCCCGGACCGCGGAAATTCCCGTCGTCTCCCTCACGGCCTTTGCGCGCCTCTCGGACGCCACGCGGTGCTTTGAGGCGGGTGCCGTGGGCTACCTGTCCAAGCCCGTGGATTTTGCCGCGCTCGATGCCATGCTCGCCACCCACCTGCGGGGACAAACTTAACCCGCCCATTTCCGACCCGAAATGCCACCCACGGATAAAAATCTTCCGCCGCCCGCCGCCCCCGACGAAATTACGGAACTGACCGAAGGCCTGACCCACGAGGTCAAGAACCTGATCGCTTCCTTTCCTCTGGTGCTGGAAATGATTTCGCGGCAGGTGGACGATGCCCGCCTGCGGCAGTTGATCGGCCGGATGCGGGGCAATGTGGACCTCGCGACGTCGCTCATGGACCGGTTGGCGGAATTCGGGGCCGCGACTCCCGCCCGGGGGGATTTCGTCGCGCTCGGGTTGGAACCGCTGCTGCGGGATTTTGTGCTCAAGGCGACGGCGACACCGGACACGGCGTCATCCCTGCAGCTGCGACTAGTCAGCCCGATCCCGGAAATTTTTGGTTGTCCCGACCTGATCCTGATCGCGCTCACCAATCTTGTGGCAAATTCCCGCCGGGCGGCGCCGGGGCAGCCCCTGGAGATCAGCGCGGAGACCCGGAAAGAGGCGGGCCAGGCCTGGGTGGTCCTGGCGGTGCGGGACCACGGTCCCGGCCTGACGGCGGACGAGCGCGCCCAATTGGACCGGCCGTATTTCACCACCAAGTCCGCGGTGCGGGGATTCGGGCTGGGCCTGCCAACGGTGCGCCGCGTGATGCAGGCCCATCGCGGGGCGCTGCGGATTGAGAGCAGCCCGGGTCAGGGCACCTGCGTGAACCTGTTCTTCCCGGTCTCACCCGGTTTCACCTCTTCCGATGCCAGCCGCTGACAGTGTACCGCCGATACCGACCCCCGGGTCGAACGCCTGGCTCACCCCGCTGAGCCGCCGGGCGATCATCTGCACCATCGCCGGCACGTGCGGCTACCTGCTGGCCAGCATCAATATCCCGGTCTTCGGCGGCACTTCGCTGGTTTTTGGCGGCATCTTCCCGATGCTCATGGCGGTCGCCTACGGTCCGTGGTGGGGCCTGCTCACGGCGGTGGGAACCTATCTGGAGACGCTCGGCGACTGGAATCACCCCTACGGCCTCCTGGTTTTTTCCCTCGAGGCGTGGACCATCGGGTGGCTCATGCACCGGCGGGGCCAAACCCTGTTTCGCGCCACACTGACTTTCTGGGCGGTATTGGGTCTGCCCGTGACCGCGATCTGCATCTTCGGGCTGTTGCGCCCGCCGTTTCCCCACAACTGGGCCATGGCGATCAAGTACCTGGTCAATGGCCTGCTCGTCTACGTGCTGGTGCAGTTCCTGGTGTTCACGCGGTCCTTTCTCAAGTTGCCCGTGCGACCGCAGCTGGCCGACCGCGAGGAGAGCCTGCTGACGAATCTGAGCCGGCGCCTGATGATTCTGGCCGTGCTCCCGGCCGCGGTCTTTGCGGTCGGCGCCGCCTACATTGTCAACCGGCAGCATCGCAACGACGTCCGGGTCAACCTGGCCCGCGAAGCCAACTGGACCAGCGAAGTCGTCGCCACCTACGTGGCCAACCACGTCCAGGCCATCGAGAGCTCGGCGGCCGCCCTGGAGGGACGCCCGCAAAATCCGGCGAGCTTGGATTCCCTGCTGAAGCGCATCGCCGCCAACAACAGCGGCTTCATCACCATGCTCGTGGCGGATGAGCAGGGTCGGGTCATCGCCCCCCAGCAACCCACGGCGGCGAATGGCCGGCCGGTCTCCCTGATGATGGTCGCGGACCGGGATTATTATTTGCACCCGCAGCTCGGCGGCCGGGCGTTTGTCAGCTCGGTGTTTCGCGGCCGCGGGTTTGGCCACGACCTGATCGTCGCGATCAGCGCGGCGTATGCCACCGCCGAGGGTCACCGGACAGTGATCGAGGGTTCGCTGCACTTGAACCGGATGCGCGACCTGGTGCTGCGCAACTCCGAGCTGCAGCAACGCGAAATTCTCGTGCTGGACGGGCGCTCCCGCGTCATTTTCCGGCAGGGATTCGGCGATAATTTTGACAGTTCCGATCTCTACCGGCTGCCCGCGCGCGACCTGCTGGACGTATTGCTGCCGGATGATGCGGTGGATCCGCGGACCGGCACTTATCAGCGGTACCTGGGCATCTGGCACACCGTGCCGTCGCTCGGCTGGAACATCTACCTCCGCGAGGAAGTGTGGACCAGCGAGGCTCCCGTGGCGCGATTCCTCCTGCTGGAAGGGATCGGGCTGATCGGCGCGCTGGCGCTGGCCTTCCTGATCGCGCGCTCCACGTCGGAGCACTTCACCCAGCCGGTCCAGGACATCGTCGGTAATGCCCACGCCCTTGTCCTCCGCCGGAATCCGCTGCCCTTGATCCTGCCGCACGGCCTCCTGCCCACGGAGTGGCGCAGCCTGGCCCTCGATCTGCGCAACGCCGCGGCCAGCCTGGCGCAGACCAACGCCGAACTCGAGTCGGCGGTGGCCGAACGCGAGCTCAGCAATGCCAAGCTCCGGTCGCTGACGAGCGAACTGGACGAGCGCGTCCGGGAGCGCACCAAGGACCTGGAGACCGCCCGGCAGCTGGCCGAGCGCGCCAACCGGGCCAAGACGGAATTCCTCGCGAGCGTCAGCCATGAACTGCGCACGCCGCTCAACGTGACCCTGGGCAACATTCACCTGTTGGAACGCTCCGCGACGGACCCGCTGAGCCCGGCCCAGGCCGCCCGTATCGTCCGGATCAAGGCCAGCGCGGATCACCTGCTGGTCCTGATCAACGATATCCTGGACCTGGCCAAGCTGGAGGCGGACAAGATTGAACTGGAGGTGGGACCGGTGGAAGTCGCGCAGCTCATCCGCGATTGCGAGGACTTTTTCAAGGAGGAGTGCGCCCGGGTCCGGCTCACCTTATCCGTCAATCTCGCCCTGGAATCCACCAAATTGGTGGCGGATACACGCCGCCTGCGACAGATCCTCTACAACCTGATCAGCAATGCCGTGAAGTTTACCCCGGAGGGTGGCGCCATCGGCATCGACGTGGCCGCCGCGAACGAGGGCACCTCGGTCAGGTTCACGGTCTGGGACACGGGCATTGGCCTATCGGCGGCCGAGCAGGAACGACTGTTCAAGCCCTTTGAGCAAATCGACAGCAGCTTGGTGCGCCGCTATTCGGGCACCGGGCTGGGTCTCACGATCGTCAAGCGCCTCGCCGCCCTGCACGGCGGGACCATCTCGGTGACCTCCACTCCCGGTGCCGGAAGCCGTTTCACGGTTGAGTTGCCCGCCACCCCGCTTGGAATTGACCCGGTCGCATTTTCCCATGCCTAACTCACCTGCCACACCCGGGAGTACCGAACCCCGCCGCACGATCCTGCTGGCGGAGGACAACGTCGCGACCGCGGAAATGACAGCCGAGGTCATCAGCCATTTCGGCTACAATGTGGTCGTCGCCCGCGACGGTCTTGAGGCGATCACCTGCGCGCGCCAGCACCAGCCCAGTCTCATCCTGATGGATGTCCAGATGCCGAACATGGACGGCCTGACGGCGACGCGGGCGCTCAAGCAGGACCCGGCGACCGCGGGGATCCCGGTCATCTGCCTGACGGCCCTTGCGATGGAAAAGGAAGCCGCCCGCAGCCGGGAGGCGGGGGCGGTGCTGCACCTGAGCAAGCCGATGGACTTTGACCGCCTCGCCCAGCTCCTCGCGCAGTACACTTCGGAGCCAGCGAGGAAAATTCCGCCCCCCGTGTGACGGGTCATCCGCCGGCATTGCCAAGCCGGTAAAAACACCGACGCTGGCGGCATGGTCAAAATCACCGGCGAATATCAGGGCGAATTGCACTGTCAGGCGATCCACGGTCCCTCGGGCACCGTGCTCTACACGGACGCGCCCAAGGACAACCAGGGTCGGGGCGAGGCGTTTTCGCCGACCGACCTCACCGCCACGTCGCTCATCACCTGCATCGCGACGACCATGGCCCTCGTGGCGCGCAAAAACGGCTTCGAGCTGCCCGGGGTGAAGTTTGAGGTGACCAAGGAAATGTCCACCGACGCCCCGCGCCGGATCGTCCGCCTGGCCACCCAGGTCTGGCTGCCGATCGCGAAGACGCCGGAAACGGCCAAGCTGCTCGAAACCGCCGCGCATAACTGCCCCGTCGCCCAGAGCCTGAACCCCGCAATTGAGAAGCCGATCACGTTTCATTGGGCAGCTTAGCCGCCGGGCGATGGGTGATTGGCGATGGGCGAGAGGGAAAACCTCCGAACCCATCGCCTATCGCCCATGACCTATGACCCGATTTTGTACGTTGAATTAAAAATCAGCTGGATGCGCTTGGAGACGAACACGCGCACCTTGATCTTGCCGGAATGGGCGTCGGCCGGCACCGCCCGGCCCTCGATGTGGCGCTCCTCGCCGTCGTCGTTCCTGCCCCGACCCTTGAACTGCACGACCTCGCCCAGCGCGAGCCGGCGCAGGTCGTCATCCGACATGTCGATCGTGATCCAGCCCTGTTCCCCCCAGAAGAAATACGGGAAAACCTTGGCCACATAGTTGGAGTGGTAGACCCCGGCCTTGCGGATAAAGGGCGTCACGGACAGCGACACGCTGCCGACGTAGATGGACGTGCTGACCGGCTCGACCGTGACCAAATCGTAGCGGCGGAGCGTGAGATCCTCCGTGGCCCGTGCGGTGGATCCCCCCAGCGCGAGGGAAAGGCAGGCCAGCAGCAAGCGACGAAGCATGTCCTGACTTTGGCGGCCGGGTGGGGCATGGCCATCCCGTTTTCGAAGGGCATGATCCGGCTGTATCCCGTCCTCCTTTGTCCCGCTTCGGCCCTCCCTTGTCCAGGCTGCGACCGGCCGGCGGGACGACGAAGGACGGGCGGGTCGGGACTGCCTGTTTTCGCGTTGCGCGCCGGCACGCCCCGGCGTCTTGTGGGGGTGCCATGGCCAAGAAGACTTCCCCCGCGATTTGGGGCGGCCGCTTTACCGCGGGTCCCGCCGAGTTGATGCTGCAGTTTAGCGAGTCCGTCTCGTTCGACCGCCGCCTCGCCGCGTTTGACATCGCCGGGAGCAAGGCCCACTCGGCCATGCTCGCGTCCGTCGGCCTCATCACCGCGAAGGAACGCGACGCGATCCACGCCGGGCTGGACGCCATCCTCGCCGAGATCGCCGCGGGTAATTTCACCTGGGACACCGCGCTCGAGGACGTCCACATGAACATCGAGGCCGCGCTGACGAAGCGCGTGCCCGCCGCCGCCAAGCTCCACACCGCGCGCAGCCGGAACGACCAGATCGCGACCGACATGCGGCTCTGGCTCAAGTTCTCCGCCGGCGTGCTCGCCGGCAAGATCGCCGCGGCCCAGCGCGCGCTGCTCGCCCTGGCCAGGGCCAACCGCGACGTGCTGATCCCGGGCTACACGCACCTCCAGCGCGCCCAGCCGGTGCCGGCGGCCCATCACCTTTTCGCGTGGCTCGAGATGCTCGAGCGCGACCGCGCGCGCCTGGCCGACGTGGTGGCGCACGCCAACTGGTGCCCGCTCGGCGCCGGCGCCATCGCCGGCACCACGCTGCCCATTGACCGCGAGTACACCGCGAAGGCCCTCGGCTTCACCGACGCGAAGGGCCGGCCGCAGGTCACGCCCAACTCGATGGACGCCGTGGCGGACCGCGACGTGCACATCGAGTTCGCCACCGCGTGCGCCCTGTTCGGCGTCCACCTTTCCCGCATCGCGGAGGACCTGATCCTCTGGAGCAGCGTCGAGTTCAAGTTCGTCGAGATGGCCGATGCGTTCAGCACCGGCTCGTCGCTGATGCCGCAGAAGAAGAACCCCGACGCCTGCGAACTGCTGCGCGGCAAGTCGGCACGCCTCCAGGGCAACCTGCACACGCTGCTCACGCTCGTGAAGGGCCTGCCGCTGACGTACAACCGCGACCTGCAGGAGGACAAGCCGGCGATCTTCGACAGCTACGACCAGTCCGCGCTGTGTGCCGACGTGCTGGCCGGCGTGCTCGGCGGGCTGACCTTCAACCGCGAGCGCTGCGCCGCCGCGGTGGCGGACCCGGCGCTGCTGGCGACCGACCTGGCCGACTATCTCGTGCTCAAGGGCGTGCCGTTCCGCGACGCCCACCATGCGGTGGGCGCGGTGGTGCAGCTGGCCGAAAAGAGCGTCATCCGGCTCGACCAGCTCCCGACCTCGGAGGTGCAGCAGATCCATCCCGCGTTTGGGGCGGACTGGGTGCAGGTGTTTGACCTCACGCGCGCGCTCGCGAAGCGCACCGGCCCCGGCATGCCCGGCCCAACGCAGCTCGCGAAACAGTTCAAACGCTGGGAAAAGATACTGTCGTAGGTCGAGCTTTACGCCCGACGAGCAATCCCCGGATGTCGGGGATAAACCCCGCCTACGAATCAATTCCGCGTTCATTGCGATGGCCAAAGTCCGCATCCTTTCCGACCGCGTCGCCAACCAGATCGCCGCGGGCGAGGTCATCGAGCGCCCGGCGGCGGTGGTGAAGGAACTCGTGGAGAACGCCCTCGACGCCGGCGCCACGCGGATCGAGGTCGAGTTTCGCCACGGCGGGCGGTCGCTCATGCGGATCGAGGACAACGGCTCGGGCATGTCGCGCGATGATGCGTTGCTGGCCCTCGAGCGCCACGCCACGAGCAAGATCGCCGAGGCGGCGGATCTCGACCGGCTGGCCAGCTACGGTTTTCGCGGCGAGGCGCTGCCATCTATCGCGAGCGTGTCGCGCTTCGAGCTGCAGACGCGCGAGACGGGCAGCGACGTCGGCACGGAGATTTTGGTCAACGGCGGCAAATTCGTGCACGTGCGCGACTGCGGGCGTCCGGTGGGGACGCGGATCGAGGTCACGCACTTGTTCAACTCGGTCCCAGCACGCCGAAAATTTCTCAAGACCGACCAGACGGAGGCGGCGCACATCATCCAGTGCGTGCGGCTTTACGCGCTGGCCTGCCCGACGGCGGCGTTCACGCTGATCGAGGATGGCCGCGTGATCTTCCGCTCGCCGGAGTGCACCACGCTGGCGGAGCGCGTGGCGGAGATTTTCGGACGACAGACCGCGGCGGCGCTGGTGCCGCTGGAGGCGGGGGAGGGCGGGATGCGCCTGAGCGGATTGATCGGGCGGCCGGGCACAGGCCGGGCGACGCGGCATGAGATGATTGTTTTCGTGAACCAGCGGCCGGTGGACAGCCGCACGCTGAATTACGCGCTGATCGAGAGCTATCACGAGTCGCTGCCGAAAGGACGCTACCCGCTGGCCTTCGTGTTTTTCGACTGCGATCCGGCGGCAGTGGACGTGAACGTGCACCCGGCGAAGCGCGAGGTGCGTTTCCGCAGCGAGCCGGCCGTGCGCGCGTTCGTGATTCGCAGCGTGCTGCAACGCCTGCGGGAATTGGGTGCCGCGGCCGCGCCGGTGATGACGGAAACGGGCGGAATCCAGCGGCCCGGCGCCGCGGTGCCCGCGGATTTTTTGCCGGTGGCGCCGACGGCGCCGTTGCTCACGGCCGCAAACCAGCGCGGTGGGAGCAACGCGCTCCACCCGCCGACGCAGCCGCCTGCTCATGTTCTTCCATCTGTGCCCTCGCCACTGACGACGCCGGGCTCGGCCACGACTCGGGACACCCATGCCACCTCGAGTTCGCCTGCGCGTGCGCCGGCGGCGTTGCAGTGGCGGTTCGTTGGGTTGGCCCACGGCAATTATGCACTTTTTGAGACCGCAGCGGGTCTCGTGCTGCTGGACCGCCGGGCGGCGCATGAGCGTGTCTGGTTTGAGCGGCTGCGCGAGCAGTTCGCCACGGGTGCCGTGCCGAGCCAGCGGTTGCTACTGCCACTGCCGGTGGAACTCGACCCGATCCTGGCGGCGTTGCTGCTCGACCGGCTGGCGTTCCTGACGGCCCACGGACTCGAGATCGCGGAGTTTGGACGGAATTTTTTCCGGATCGAGTCGGTGCCGACCTGGATGGAGCCGGCGGACGCGGAAGCTTTCCTGCGCGACGTGCTCGCTGCATTTCGCGAAGGCCGGGTGCCGGACGACAATCCCGGCCTGGCCCGCGAGGAACTCGCGCGACTGGCCGCCGCGAAGGCGGTGCGGTTGCCGGCGTCGGCGGGGGAGGCGGAGATGCAGGCGCTCGCCGTGCAGCTGTTTGCGACGCGTTCGCCGCTGACGAATCCCGCGGGCCGGCCGACTTTCATCGAGTTACACCATGGTGAACTCGCGCGGCGCTTCCAAAAATAGGCGTGCCTCGCGCCACTAGTGGCACGAAACTAGGTAGCATCACTGCACCTTTGCCCATGCCATCCGACGCCCGCAAGAAGCCCGCCCAAGTCCCAGCCAATGCTGGCCGCGCCCATCTGGACGCGCCGGCGGAGATCATGCGCTCGCTGATCCAGCGGCACCTGATCTCCACACTGGCCCGCGACACCGGCTCGGCCCGCCCGCGCGACTGGTGGGTGGCCACGGCGCTGGCCGTGCGCGACACGATCCACGAGCGGATGATCGCGACGCAGGGCGTGCACAACGCCCAGAATGTCCGCCGCATCTACTACTTTTCGCTCGAATACCTCATCGGCCGGCTTTTTGGCAACAACCTGCTCGCCACCGGCCTGTTCGACACGGCCAAGACCGCCCTGGAGTCGCTGGGGCAGGACTTTGAGGAGATCCGCGAGTCCGAGATGGACATGGGCCTCGGCAACGGCGGCCTCGGCCGACTGGCGGCGTGCTTCCTGGATTCACTCTCGACGCTCGACTACCCGGCGCTGGGCTACGGCATTTATTACGAGTTTGGCTTGTTCAAGCAGGAGTTCGTGAAGGGCGCGCAGATCGAGCTGCCGGACAACTGGATTCGCTTCGGTGATCCGTGGGAGGTGGTGCGTCCCGAATACGCGCAGAAAGTCCAGCTCTACGGACGCGTGGAAAACGAGTTCGATGACCGCGGCAACTACCGGCCGCGCTGGGTTGGCACCAAGACCGTCCTCGGCGTGCCGCACGACATCCCGATCGCAGGCTACGGCACCAACACGGTGAACCTGCTCCGCTTGTGGGCGTCGAAGTCCGACGAGGGCTTCGACCTGGCGGCTTTCAACGCCGGCGGCTACGTGGGCGCGGTCCAGGAAAAAGCCATCGGCGACTCCGTCTCGAAGGTGCTTTATCCGAACGACAAGACCGAGAGCGGCAAGGAGCTGCGCCTCGTCCAGCAGTATTTCTTCGTGGCGTGCTCCCTGCGGGACATCATCCGGCGGCATTTCCGCACGCCGGGAAATTCCTGGCAGAACTTCGCCGACAAGGTCGCGGTGCAGCTCAACGACACCCATCCGGCCGTCGCCATCGTGGAATTGATGCGCATCCTCGTGGACGAGGAGAACATGACCTGGGCCGAAGCGTGGGGCATCGCCAATGCCACGTTTGCCTACACCAACCACACTCTCCTGCCCGAGGCGTTGGAGAAGTGGGGCGTGGGGCTCTTCGAGCGGGTCCTGCCGCGTCACCTGCAGCTCATCTTCGACATCAACACGCACCTGCTGCTTGCGGTCGAGGCCAAGTGGCCGGGCGACAATGACAAGAAGCGCGTCTGTTCGCTGATCGAGGAGAACGGCGGCAAGCTCGTGCGCATGGCGAATCTCGCGGTGGCGGGCTCGCACACGGTCAACGGCGTCGCGGCGCTGCACACCGCGTTGCTCAAGAAGAACCTTTTCCCGGAATTCGACGCGCTCTACCCGGGCAAATTCCAGAACAAGACCAACGGCATCACCCCGCGGCGCTGGCTCCTCAAGGCCAACCCGCGGCTCGCCGCGCTCATCACGCGGCAGCTCGGCAGCGAGGCGTGGGCGCGCGATCTCGACCTGCTGCGGGGATTGGAAAAAGTGGCGGACGACGCCGGCTTCCAGCGCGAGTTCATGGCGATCAAGCGCGCCAACAAGGTCGAGCTGGCCGGGATCATCAAGGCGCAGTGTGGCGTCGACGTCTCGCCCGACGCGCTCTTCGACGTCCAGATCAAGCGCCTGCACGAATACAAGCGCCAGCACCTGAACCTGCTGCACATCATCGCGCTCTATCGCCGGCTGCTGCAGAATCCCAACCTGGACGTGGTCCCGCGGGTCTTCATCTTTGGCGCCAAGGCCGCGCCCGGCTACGACCTGGCGAAGAACATCATCCGCGCGATCAATCTCATCGGCGAGCGCATCAACTCCGACCCGCGCATCAACGGCAAACTCAAGGTCGCCTTCCTGCCGAATTACCGCGTTTCGCTCGCCGAGAAAATCATCCCGGCCGCGGACCTCTCCGAGCAGATTTCCACCGCCGGCAAGGAAGCGTCGGGCACCGGCAACATGAAACTCGCGCTGAACGGCGCGCTCACCATCGGCACCCTCGATGGCGCCAACGTCGAAATCGGGGCGGAGGTCGGCGACGACAACATCTTCATCTTCGGGCTGACGGTGAACGAGGTCGAGGCGCGCCGCGCCGCGGGCTATCATCCGGTGGAGATTTACCGCGCGGACGAGGAGCTGCGGACGGTCGTGGACTGGCTTGGGTCGGACTACTTTTCGCCCGGCGAACACGAGGCCTTTGCCCTCACGCACGACAGCCTGCTGCGGGGCGGCGACCCGTTCATGGTGCTCGCCGATTTCCGGGCCTACAGCGATGCGCACCTGCGGGTCGATGCTGCCTACCGCGACCCGGCGAAGTGGGCGAAGATGGCCATCCTCAACACCGCCCGCGTCGGCAAGTTCTCCAGCGACCGCACCATCCGCGAGTATGCCGAGCAAATCTGGCACCTGCCGGCAGTGCCCGTCCCCTGAATTTGGGCGGGCGCAGCCGGGCGGGATGGGCATTGATTAGCTCCGGGGTTTTTCCCAGCTTCTCGGCAGTCCCATGCCGATGATGTCCTCCCGCCTCTGTCTCGCGTTGTTGCTGGCCCTCGGTGTCGCGGCCCACGCCGCTGCCAAGGATTTTCTCCCGGTCATCGTCTACGATTTCGGCGGCAAGTTCGACCGCTCCTTCAACCAGTCGGCCAGCGAGGGCGCGCAGAAATTCAAGGCGGACACGGGCGTCGCCTACCGCGAATTCGAGATCACCAATGCGGCCCAGAGGGAGCAGTTCATGGCGCAGGCGGCCAAGCGGGGCGCCACGATCATCGTCGCCATCGGCTTCACGCAGGCGTCGGCGGTGGAAAAGGTGGCGCGGCAGTTTCCGGAGGTGAAGTTCACGATCGTAGATGCGGTGGTCGACCTGCCGAATGTCCAGTCGATCAACTTCCGCGAGCAGGAGTCGTCCTTCCTCTGCGGCATGGCGGCCGCGCTGGCGTCGAAAACCGGCAAGATCGGCTTCGTGGGCGGCATGGACATCCCGCTGATCCGGAAATTCGCCCTGGGCTACGTCGAGGGCGCGAAATACGTGAACCCGCAGGTCGAGGTTTTTGAGAACATGACGGGCACGACACCTGCGGCGTGGGGCGACCCGACGAAGGGCGCGGAGCTGGCGAAGAGCCAGTTTGGGCGCGGCGCCGACGTGGTGTTTCACGCGGCGGGTGCGACCGGCATCGGCGTGATGCAGGCGGCGGCGGACGCGGGGCTGCTCAGCATCGGCTGCGACAGCAACCAGGATTACCTGCACCCGGGCAGCGTGCTGACATCGGCGCTGAAGCGCGTGGACGTCGCGGTGGACAAGGCGTTCACCGACGCGCGCAACGGCACATGGAAGCCCGGGCAGCTCGTGCTCGGGCTCGCCGAGAACGGCGTCGATTACTCCTTCGACGAACACAACCGGACCGTGCTCACCCCGGCGATGAAGCAGCGCCTCGATCAGGCGCGCGCCGACATCGTCAGCGGGAAGATCAAGGTTTCGGAATACAAGCCCTGACCCAACCGCGAATGGACGCGAATTCACGCGAATGATGAACCGGGTCCGTGATCGCTCCGGAGTTTTGTTCGCGTGAATTCGCGTCCATTCGCGGTTTCGCCGTCCGATCCATCAGTGCCCGCGCTGGAGCTGCGCGGCATCGACAAGCGCTTCGGGGCCGTCCACGCGAACCGCGGGGTGTCGTTTTCGGCGGCGCGCGGCAGCGTCCACGGCATCATCGGGGAAAACGGCGCGGGCAAGTCCACGCTGATGAACATCGTTTACGGCCTGCACCGCGCCGACGCCGGCGAGATTCGCGTGCAGGGCCGGACGGTGGCGATCAGTTCGCCGCAGGACGCCATCGCGGCGGGCATCGGCATGGTGCACCAGCACTTCATGCTCGTGGAGAATTTCACGGTGCTGGAGAACATCGTCCTCGGCGCAGAGGGCGGCCGGCGGCTCGCCGAAGGACTCGGGGCGGCGCGGGCCGGGCTGGAGCAGCTGGCCCGCGATTACGGCCTGGAAGTGCCGTTGGACGCGATCGTGTCGGAGCTGCCGGTCGGCCTGCAGCAGCGCGTGGAAATCCTCAAGGCGCTCTATCGCGGCGCGGACATTTTGATCCTTGACGAACCGACCGCGGTGTTGACGCCGCAGGAGGCCGATCAGCTGTTCAAGATGCTGGAGCGGCTGCGGGCGCAGGGGAAAACCGTCCTGCTGGTCACGCACAAGCTGCGGGAAATCATGGCGGTGACCGACCGAGTGACCGTCATGCGCCAAGGCGCGATCGTGGGGGAAGTTGCAACTTGTGACACGTCACCGCGCGAATTGGCCGAGAAGATGGTGGGCCGCGCCGTGCTCCTGAACGTGGAGCGGGGACCGGCCCGGCCGGGGGCGACGCTGCTGACGGTGCGCGATCTCGAGGTGCGCGACCGGCTTGGCGTGGCGCGGGTGAAAGGCGTCAGTTTCACGCTGCAGGCGGGTGAGATCGTGGGCATCGCGGGCGTCGCCGGCAACGGCCAGTCGGAGCTGCTGGAAACACTCGCGGGCATTCGCGCGCCCAGCCGCGGGGAGATCGAACTCGGTGGCCGCCACCTCGTGCGCGAAGGTCTTGACGCCCGCGCGCGTCGGCGGCTGGGCCTGGCGCACGTGCCCGAAGACCGGCTGCGGATGGGCGTCGTGGCGGGATATTCGGCGCAGGACAATGCCATCTTGGGCTATCACGACCTGCCGGCCTACCAGCGCGGACTCCTGCTGGACCGCGCGGCAGTCCTGGCCGGCTGTGAAAAAAAGATGTCGGCCTACGACGTCCGGCCGCCGAACCCGGCGCTGCGCATCGGTTCATTTTCCGGAGGCAACCAGCAGAAGCTGGTCCTGGCGCGCGAGATCGACTCCGACCCGCGTGTGTTGCTCATCGGCCAGCCCACGCGCGGCGTGGACATCGGCGCGATCGAATTCATCCACCGGCAACTGGTGGCATTGCGGGATGCCGGGAAGGCGCTGCTGCTTGTGTCGGTCGAACTCGAGGAGATCCTGGGGCTCGCCGACCGCATCCTCGTGATGAGCGCCGGCGAAATCGTCGGGGAAATCGCCAGTGCCGACGCCACGGAAAAGAAAGTCGGCCTGATGATGGCGGGCGTCAAAGGGGAGGGCCACGCATGAGCACGCCCGCGAAGCTTCCCCGATGGGCCGAGCTGTTCCTGCTCCCGGCGATCAACCTGCTCGTCGCCCTCCTGCTGGCAGGCGTGGTCATCAAGGTCATGGGCGAGAGTCCGTGGGCGGCGTTGAAGTTGATGACCGGCGGTGCGTTCGGGTCGCAGGAGTCGATCGGCTACACGCTCTATTACGCGACGAACTTCATTTTCACGGGCCTCGCCGTCGCCGTCGCGTATCACGCGGGTCTGTTCAACATCGGCGCGGAGGGGCAGGCCTACATCGGCGGGCTCGGGGTGGGGCTTGTCTGCCTGTGGCTCGGGGCCTGGCCGTTCTGGCTGGTGCTGCCGCTGGCGATCCTCGCGGGCGCGCTGTTTGGCGCGGGCTGGGCGTTCATCCCGGCCTGGCTGCAGGCGCGGCGGGGCAGCCATATCGTCATCACGACAATCATGTTCAACTTCATCGCGGCGGCGGTGATGACCTGGCTGTTGGTCAACGTCCTGATCAAGCCGGGTCAGCAGTCGCCGGAGTCACGGGAGTTTGCGCCGAATGCCTTCATGCCGGCGTTGCACGAGCTACTGGCCAAGGTGGGAATCACGTTTACGAGCACGCCGCTCAACCTGGCCTTCGTGCTGGCGCTGGCGGCGGCGGTGCTGGTGTGGTTGCTCGTCTGGCGCACGCGCTGGGGCTACGCGATGCGCGTGGCGGGCCTGAACCCGGCGGCGGCGGTGTATGCCGGCATTCACCCGCCGCGCGTGACGATCTGGGCGATGCTGCTGTCCGGCGCGCTCGCGGGCTCGCTTGGGCTGAACGAGCTGATGGGCTCGCAGCACCGCATCCTGCTGGATTTCCCCGGCGGGGCGGGCTTTGTGGGGATCGCGGTGGCGCTGATGGGACGCAACCACCCGCTGGGGATTTTTCTCGCCGCGGTGCTCTTTGGGGCGCTGACGCAGGGCGGATCGCAGCTCTCGTTCGACATGCCCCGCGTCAATCGCGACATGGTCGTGGTCATCCAGGGCCTCGTGATCCTGTCCTGTGGTGCGTTGGAAAACATCTTCCGGCGCCCGCTCGCGGCGTTGCTGGCACGTTTCGCCGGCCGAAAGGACGAGGTTTAGGATGGAAACATACACACTCATCGTCCTGCTGCTGGCCGCCACGATCCGCGTGGCGACGCCGCTGCTTCTCGCGGCGTTGGCTGGGATGTTTTCCGAACGGTCGGGTGTGATCGCGCTGGGCCTCGAGGGCATGATGCTCGGGGCCGCGTTTGCCTCGGCTGCGGTGGCGGCGGTGAGCGGTTCGGCGTGGCTCGGGCTGGGGGCGGGGATCGTCGCAGCGATGGCGCTGGCGTTGCTGCTCGCGTTTGCGTGTGTCACGCAACGCGGCAACCAGGTCATCGCCGGCATGGCGATCAATCTCATGGTCGCGGGCTTGGGGCCGGCGCTGGCGCTGGCGTGGTTCGATCTCGGCGGCCAGACGCCGCAGTTGGAAGCGGCGGGACAGCGTTTCCTGTCACTCCGCTGGCCGTGGGCGGAGGCGGCCCGCGCGCATCCGGCGCCGGGGCTGCTCTACGCGGAATTGATCAGCGGGCACAATTTCCTGGTCTATTTCGCGGCGGCGCTGGTGCCCATCAGCGCGTGGGTGCTGTATCGCACGCGATTTGGCCTGCGGTTGCGGGCGGTCGGCGAGAACCCGGCGGCGGTCGACACGGCGGGCGTCGCGGTCAATCGGCTCCGCTACCAGGCGGTGTTGATCTCGGGCGCATTGTGCGGCGTCGCGGGTACTTATCTCTCCACGGCGGCGAGTTCGGGTTTCGTGCGCGACATGACGGCGGGCAAGGGCTACCTCGCGCTGGCGGCGCTGATTTTTGGCAAATGGAAACCCTGGCCGACGTGCGGCGCCTGCCTGCTGTTTGCCTTCACCGACGCCCTGGCCACGCGGCTGCAGGGCGTGGCGTTGCCGCTGGTGGGGGTGATCCCGGTGCAGTTCATCCTCGCGCTACCCTACGTGCTGACGGTCCTGCTGCTGGCGGGTTTTGTGGGAACGGCGGTTGCGCCCCGGGCCATCGGTGTGCCATATTTGAAGGAGAAGTGACATGACGATCCAGGAACGCCTCGCCCGCCATTTTTCGAAAAAACCCGACGTTACCGGCGCGTTGTTCATCGCGGCGAACGCCACGGTGAATGGCGACGTGGTGCTCGGGCCGCAGACCAGCGTGTTTTACGGCGCGGTACTGCGCGGCGACATCCACGAGATCCGCGTGGGGGAGGGCACGAACATCCAAGACAACGCGATCGTGCACCTGGCCGATGACTACGGCGCGTATATCGGCAAGTGGTGCACCATCGGGCATGCCGCCATCATCCACGCCTGCACGATCGGCGATGAGTGCCTCATCGGCATGGGCGCCACGGTGCTGGACGGTGCGAAGATTGGCGCGCAGAGCATCGTGGGTGCGAATTCCCTCGTGCCGCAGCATTTCGAGTGCCCGCCGGGATCGATGGTTTACGGTTCGCCTGCCAAGGTGGTCCGCCCGCTGAAGCCGGAGGAAATCGCCGGCCTGAAACCGTGGGCCGAAAAATACGTGGCGACAGCGAAGGCGCACGCGGCCCTCGGGCACTGACAGCAAGCGCGTAGTATTGCGCAAGATGTGCGCAGCAGGACGGGTCCGACGGGACTAGAGTGGCGACCGAAAGGAGTCCCGCTCATGAAACACAATGTCGGTTCCTTCGACGCGGCGGCCCGCACCGTCGGTGGCATCTTATTCGTCCTGATCGTCCACCACCACTACCACAGCTGGTGGTCTCTGCTCGGATTCATTCCCGTGCTCACCGCCATGCTGGCGTTCTGTCCCGCCTACTGCCTGTTCCATTTTGACACCTGTGCGCAGGATGCGGATCCCACGGATCATCCGCATCACGGCACCCATTCAAGCGTGTAGAAGGTGTAGCGGTAGTTGGCGTCCGCACTGTCGCGACGGTCGAGTTCGCGCCAGGCGAGGTGCCGCCATTCCGGGAAGAACGTGTCCCCCGGCACGTCCGCGTGGACAAGGGTGAGGTGCAGGCGCATCGGTCGCCCCAGCGCGAGGGTTTCCGCGTAGATGCGTTGCCCGCCGCAGATGTGGATTTCACCGGGCAGGGATTCCGCGATCGCCAGGGCCTCGGAAAGTGAGGTCGCGACGCGAACCTGGTCCGAGGCGAGGGCGGCATTGCGCGAGACGACAACGGGGCGGCGGCCGTCCTGGAGCACACGCGGCCAGGTCTCAAAGCACACGCGGCCGAGCACGACGATCTGGCCGGCGGTCTGGTCGTGGAAGAATTTCAGGTCCTCCGGGATGCGCCACGGCAGGCGTCCGTCGCGCCCGATGACGCGATTCTCGGCGCAGGCGACCTGGAGGTGGAGGAGCTTGGGCATGGCGGGATTCCGCCGGCCGTCATGCCGGGGTGTCGGGATGGCCCGACCGCCCTTACTTCGCCGGGACGATCGTGATGCTCGTGACCTCGACGCGCTCGATCGGGGTGCTTTTTTCGCCACCGCCGCCGGAGCTCGTGGGCATCGTGGCGATGCGCTCGAGGACGTCGTCGCCGCTCACCAGTTCGCCGAAGGCGGTATACTGGCGGTCGAGGAACTTGGCGTCACCGTGGCAGATGAAGAACTGGCTGCCGGCGGAGTCGGGATGGGCGGAGCGGGCCATGGAGATGACGCCGCGGACGTGCGACTTGGGATTGAACTCGGCCTTGATGGTGTGGCCGGGGCCGCCGGTGCCGGGCATCCCGGACTGGCCCTTCCTGGTGTTGGGGCAGCCGCCCTGGATCATGAAGCCCTTGATGACGCGGTGGAACGCGGTGCCATCGTAGAACTTCTCCTTGGCGAGCTTCTTGAAATTCTCGACCGTCTTGGGCGCGACGTCGGGCCAGAAGGCGATCGTCATGTCACCGTAGGAAGTCTTGATCAGGGCGTGTTCGGCGGGTGCGGGAGTGCTCATGGGAAGGAAAGTGTAGCGCGGGGAGGGTGGCGGGTAGCGAGGAGAAAAAATCGCGCGGCTATTTCAGCGTGTGGTCGAGATAGTCGGCGATCTGGGTGTTGATTTTGGCCAGATAGGTCTCGTTTTTGACGTGCTCATAGTCACGGAGGTCGAGTTCGTACCACTCGTAGACCTTGTGATGCCGGTCCATGCTGCCGCGGATCCGCTTGCCGCCCGTGTCGCTGGAGAAGCCATACCACGATGTGTTCACCAGCAGGACCGGGGCCGTCAGCTTTGCCATGAAAGAGTCGGGTTCGAACTGGTGAACCAAATCATAGGCTGCCTTGGTGCCGCCCGCCAGCTTGACGATAGTGGGAGTGTCGGCGCGGGAGCTGCTCAGCCAGCCAATGGAGGTGGCCGTGAGGTCACAGGTGGGGTCGTAGGCCACGACCGCGTGAAAACGGTTGGAAACTGCCGCCGTGTGCAGGGCCGAGAGGCCGCCCAAGCCGTCGCCCAGGATGGCGACGCGGCGCAGGTCAATCTGGCCGGTTCGGCCCAGATAATCGACGGCATCCTCCAGATCGCAAACGACCTTCCCGGCCAACTGGAAGTCGCCGGCATTCTGGAACTCCCGGCCAAAACCGGGCGTCCCGCGCACGCCGATGTGGGCGACCGCATAGCCGCGGCTCGCGAAATACTGGTCCTGGGCGTTAAACCAGCCGGGATCCGGCAGGGCATCACCGGCCCCATTGATGGCTCGCACGATTATTGGCGCGGGCTTGGGCGCCGCTTTCGGGACGACCACATAACCGAACTCATCGAGTCCGTCCCGCGACTTGAACTTGAAGAATTCCACGTCGCCGAGGACGCCCGCGGTGATATCCGGCCGCTCATCGCCCAGCTGGGACAGCCGCCGGGCCACCGCGTCGAACAGGAAATGGCGGGGCGGATAGCCGGGAAACCAGGCCTCAATGATTCGCTTGGTCCCGTCGGCGGAGGTGCTGGTGACCCGGTGAATCATCCCGGGCAACGACCGATCGAGCGCGGTGGAAAACTGCCGGTCGGCTTCGTCAAAGTGCACGACTTCCCGCGTATCGAGCCCGCAGAATAGCACACCAATCGGCCGACGTTCCGGGCCCGTGGTGAGAAGTCCCCAGACATCGCGATTGGGCCGTTGCTCAATCAGGGTCCGCTGGCCGGTCAGCGGATCGAGCCGCATCAAGGCTTGGGTGTTCCCTTGGTCGTTGGCGACCACGAGGATGCCATGGTCGTCAACGTCCACCGCCAAGGGCACAAAGGTGGGCTGCTCTTCCGAACTGCAAGTAATGGTGTGCCAAGGGTCCTTCTGGTTGGCGCGCCACGTAATGTGCCACTTGCCCATCTCGGCCCAAAGCTTCGCGCGAATTTCGCCGTCGGCGGAAAAGACGGGAACGTCGTCCGCGGAGGCGTATTCAATCAGGCTGTATTTGCCGGTCGTAAGATCGATCCGCTTGTTGAAGCCGACGATGTGGTTCGGATCATGGGGGAGGATTTTGATCCAGTCCGACGACCAGTTGTGCAGGTTATCCACGGTGCGTGGCTTGGAATTCGCGAGGTCCTGGACGAGATACGTCAGGTTATCCCGTCCCCGGGCGGCGATCAAAACGCGGTCGTTTCCCGTCCACCAAAACGCCTCCACATCGCCCTCGCCCGCGCTGAAAATGCCGGCCATCTGGCCCGTCTGCAGGTCGAGGCGGAACAGGCACGCGTGGCCATTGCTTTGTGCGATGAACCCAACATTCCGGCCGTCAGGGGAAATGGCAGGCGCGGTGAATTCGGGCGACTTGAAGAACAGATCGGCACCCAGCGCCGGCTTGGGCGCTTCCGCTGGTGCGGCGGGGAGGGTGATTGCGGGCAGCGCGGACAGGACCAGCAGGGCGAGTCGGGGAATTCGCAGCATCGGGGTTCGGGGTGAAACGAAGAGCGACAGATGCCGCGGCGCGACCGTCGCGGACGCGCTCAGGCCGGGTAGGCCGCGTCCAGCAATTCGCAGAAGTGGTGGATGAGGAAGAGGTGGGCTTCCTGGGCGGCGGCGCCGCTCTGGCCGGGCATGATCAATTCGCAGGTGGCGAGGCCCTTCGCCTTGCCGCCGCCGCGGCCGAGGAAGGCGAGGCTTTCGAGTCCGAGTTTCTTCGCCTCGGCGAGCGCGGCGAGGATGTTGGCGGAGTTGCCGCTGGAGGTCAGCACGACGACGAGGTCGCCGGGCTGGGCGAGGCCGGCGATCTGGCGGGAGAAGACCTGGTCGAAGCCGTAGTCGTTGCCGATGCAGGTGATGAGCGAGCCGTCGGACGACAGCGCGATGGCCGGGAGGGCGCGTCGGCTCTTCTGGTAGCGGCCGACGAGTTCCGTCGAGAAATGCGCGGCCTCGGCGGCGCTCCCGCCGTTGCCGGCGATGAGCAGTTTTCCCCCGCGCTGCAGCGTCGCGAGGATCATCTGGCCGGCCCGGTCGATGGTGGGGCGGAGGGCAGTCAGGCCCTGCAGCGTTTTGACGGATTCCGCGAGCGAGGCTTCGAAGGTCATGCGGGAAAAGGAGTAGCCGAGAGTGCGGAGGAGGGAAAGAAATTGTTGCGGCCGGAAACGACCGGAGGTTGGCCACGAAGAGGCACAAGAATTGCCGGGGCTGCGGATGTGACTCCATTGCGCCTATGGGCGCGCGGGTGATTAGAGCCGAAACCCCGGAAATTTTCGTGCCTTTTCGTGGTCAACCCTGCCTGAATCAGGCGCTCCCGGTCATGCGCCTGAAAAAGATCACGCTGCGGCATTTTCGAAACGTGGGCTTTGCCACGCTCGAGCTGGCCGGCCGGCAGTCGTTTCTCGTGGGGGCAAACGGGCAGGGGAAGACCAACCTGCTCGAGGCGGCGGGGTTCATCACGGCACTGCGGTCGTTCCGGGCGACGGACAACAAGCTGCTGATCGGCCACGGCCAGCACATCGCGGCGGTGACGGCGGAGTTGGAGCATGAGCGCCATGGCGAAACGCATGTCACGATCAAGCTGCGTCACGACGGCAAGGAATTGTGGCACGACCAGGGGCGCGTCACGCGGCTGGCGGATTACCTGGGCAAGTTTCCGACGGTGGTGTTCTCGGCGCAGGACCTGCAGCTCGTGCGGGGCGCGCCCGCGCTGCGGCGCCGCTGGCTGGATCTCACGCTGTCGGCGATGGACGCCGGTTATCTCACCGCGCTGCAGCAATACGGCCGTGCGCTGGCGGAGCGGAACAGCCTGCTCAAGCGCGGTGGCGCGGTGGAAGCCGAACTGGCGGCGTTCGAGCGCATCCTCGCGCCCGCGGCGGCGGAGTTGGTTGCCCGGCGCGCGGCGGGGTTGAAGGAACTCGGCGCGTCGCTGCAGGGGGCCTATGGCCGGTTGTGCGACGGTGCGGAGGCGGCGGGACTGGCCTACGAGCCGGATTTTGCGGACGCATCGGCGGAGGCGCTGCTGGCGCGGTTCGAGTCGGGTCGGGCGCGCGACGCGCAATTCCGCACGACGCTGACGGGGCCGCATCGCGATGACTTTCATTTTTCCGTGCACGGCACGGCGGCGAAGGATTTCGCGTCGGAGGGCCAGCAACGATCGCTGGTGCTGGCGCTGCGGCTGGCGCAGGCCGCGTGGTTTCACGAAAAGAGCGGCGTGCGGCCGGTGCTGCTGGCAGACGACGTGCTGGGCGAGTTGGACCCGGCGCGGCGGGCAAAATTCTGGTCGGTGATCGACCCGGCGTCGCAGATCATCGCGACGGGCACGACGCGGCCGGAAGAGGGCTTGGGCGAGTGGCAGGTGTTCGCCGTGGTGGACGGCACGTTTACCGGGGAGACCGCCGCCCCATGATGCATCTCGAACTCTGGCAATGGGTCTTGGCGGTGGTGGCCGCGCTGGCGATCGGCCTCGCCAAGACGGGCATCAGCGGCCTGGGGATGCTGGCGGTGGTGATCTTCGCGAACCTCTTGCCCGCGCGGCAGGCGAGCGGGTTCGTGCTGCCGATGCTGGTGTTTGCCGACGTCGTGGCCGTGGCGTCGTATCGCCGGCACGCGCAATGGAGTTACCTGTGGAAACTGTTTCCGTGGACGGCGCTAGGGGTGGTGGCGGGCTACTTCGCGCTGGGGCGGATCGATGACCGGCAGGCGAAAGTGTTGATCGGGCTGATTGTGCTGAGCCTGCTGGGACTGCACCTCATCCGCCGCGCGCAAGCGAAGCGGGAACGCGGCAACGGGTCGGTCGGAGCGGTTGGCGAGGTGCCGGAGCACGGCGTCTGGTTTGCACCGGTCATCGGGGTGCTCGCGGGGTTCACGACGCTGGTGGCGAACGCGGCGGGGCCGTTGATGGTGATCTACCTGCTGGCGATGCGCCTGCCGAAGATGGAATACATGGGGACCGGCGCGTATTATTTTTTGCTGATGAACCTGTTCAAGGTGCCGTTCATGGTGAACCTCGGGTTGATCGACGCGCACAGCTTCCGCGGCAACCTCATCCTGCTGCCCGCGGTGATCGTGGGCGCGCTGGCAGGTCGCGTGATCCTGCAGCGGATCGACCAGAAGCTGTTCGAAAACCTTGCGCTTGGACTCGCGGCGGCGGCGGGGTTAAAGCTCTTGTTCTAACCATGGCACGCATGAACGTCCGGCAGATGTGGAAGGCGAAACTCGAGGGACGCTCCGTCCCCTCGAGCGGGCCGGCGATCGTGTCCCTGCAACGCCCGCCGTTTCGCGGGGTGGTGCTTGGCATTGACCCCTCGCTGCGGGGCACCGGGCTCGCGCTGGTGGAATTTGCGCCGGGACGTCAGCCGGTGTTGCTGCGGTGCGCGACGGTGCGGGTGGCGGCGAAGCAGCCGATGGCGGTCGCGCTGGCGGAGATCCACCGGGCGGTGACAGCGATGCTGGTCGGAGTGGACGTGAAGCACGTGGCGCTGGAGCAGACGATCTACGTGCAGAATTTCCAGACGGCGCAGATCCTCGGCGCGGCGCGCGGCGCGGCCATCGCGGCCGTGGCCCTGCACGCGCGGCCGGTTTACGAGTATCCGCCGCTCCGCGTGAAGCTCGCGGTAGTGGGGGCGGGCCGGGCGAGCAAGGAGCAGATGGCGCGCACGGTGATGGCGCTGCTCGGACACGGGCGGCCGCTGGCGGCGGACGAGGCGGATGCCGCGGGCGTTGCGCTCTGCCACGCGTTTACGTGGCGCGAGTAGCTTCGCGGGCCAGGAGACTAATTGCCGCCAGAAGCAAGGCTCCTTGTTCCCGAAGGACCCTTGCGGAGCGGGATCCGTCCCGACAATCTCGGCGGCTCGACGATGAGCGCTCCTGCCTCCCGCTATTTTTCATTCCGGCCCCGGCTGCTCGACTGCCTGCAAACTTACACGCGGCAGAAGTTCGTCGCGGACCTGCTGGCAGGGTTGACGGTGGGCATCGTGGCGCTCCCCCTCGCGATCGGGTTGGGCATTGCGTCGGGCGTCTCGCCGGGGGCGGGTCTCTACACGGCGATCATTGGCGGATTCCTGGTCTCCGCGTTCGGCGGATCCCGCGTGCAGATTGGTGGCCCCGCGGGCGCGTTCGTGGGGCTGGTCTACATGATCATCGTGCAATACGGCCTGCCGAACCTGCTGGTCTGCACGGCGCTGTCGGGCGTGTTCCTGTTTGTCCTCGGGGCGGCGCGGCTGGGCACCTTGATCAAGTTCATCCCGCACCCGGTCACGACGGGCTTCACGTGTGGCATCGCGATCACGATCATGCTGACGCAGGTGAAGGATTTCCTGGGCCTGCAGCTCGGGACGGTGCCGGCGGAGTTTTTTGAAAAGATGGACGCACTCATCCGGGCGCTGCCGTCGCTGGGCGTGGCCACGGTCGTGATCGGGCTTGCGGCCGTGGCGATCATCACGCTCTGGCCCAAGGCGTGGGGCCGGTATGTGCCGGGGTCCATCGTGGCGGTGATTCTGGGGACGGCGGTGGTGTATTTCGCGAAGCTGCCGGTGGCGACCATCAGCAGCCGGTTTGGCGCGGACGCGTTTCCCAACGGCTTGCCGGCGTTTCACCCGCTGGTGGTCGACTGGAGTCACCTCGTCAACCTCCTCGCGCCGGCGGCGGCAATCACGATGATGGGCGCGATCGAGTCATTGCTCTCC
The DNA here is from genome assembly GCA_903862955.1 of uncultured Opitutia bacterium. Classification (GTDB taxonomy): domain Bacteria; phylum Verrucomicrobiota; class Verrucomicrobiia; order Opitutales; family Opitutaceae; genus Opi-474. The sequence continues at coordinate 246,146 of CAIPAH010000024.1, read as the reverse complement.
GCCGTGGTGGCCGACGGCATGATCGACGACCGGCATGACTCGAACCAGGAATTGATGGCGCAGGGCATCGCGAATTTCACCGTGCCGTTCTTTGGCGGGATTCCGGTGACGGGTGTGCTGGCGCGGACGGCGACCAATGTCCGCAACGGTGCGAATTCGCCGGTGGCGGGGATGACGCACGCGCTGACGCTGCTGCTCGTCGTGTTGGTGGCGGCGCCCCTCGCCAAGTTTATCCCGCTGACCGTGCTGGGCGCGGTGCTCATCGTGGTGGCGCTGCGCATGGGGGACTGGGACGAATTCCTGCTGCTCGGCCGGCAGGCCAAGAGCGACGCGGCGGTATTTCTCGTAACGTTCATCCTCACGACCTGCTTCGACCTGACGGTGGCGGTGAAATGGGGCTTGGTGCTGGCGGCGGCGCTGTTCATCAAGCGCATCGCGGACACGACGCATGTGATCGCGCACGACGAGGAAGCCTCGATCACGCAGGGCCACGAGCCGGTGGCGAATTTGCCGAAGGGCGTGCTGGTTTATCGCGTGTTCGGGGCGCTGCTGTTCGGCGCGGCGGACAAACTCGACAGTGTGGTGCGCCGCGCAGGCGCGGACACGAAAGTCGTCATCCTGCACATGGCGGCGGTGAGTGCGCTCGACGCCACGGCGCTGAACGCGCTCGAGACGCTGCAGGAAAAACTGCACCGGCATCACCGGCACCTGATCCTGAGCGGGCCGCATACCCAGCCGTATTTCCTGATGGATAAGTCAGGTTTTCTCGACCGCGTTGGGTCGGAAAACATCGTCGGCGACCTGGAGGCTGCAGTGGCCCGGGCGCGCGTGCTGCTGCCGGAGAAAAAGCCCGGCGCGGCTAGCCGACCACCGTTTTGATCAGCTTGCCGAGGTCGGACACGCGGTAGGGCTTCGTCAGGTGGCCGCAGAAGCCGGCGTCGAGGAACTTGCGGACCATGTCCTCGTTGTCGTAGCCGCTGGAAATGATGGCGCGCACGTCGGGATCGAGCTTCTTGAGCGCGGTGAAGGTTTCCTCCGCGCCCATGCCGGCGGTGACGTTGATGTCCATGATCACCGCGTCGTAGGGCCGGCCGATATTGAGGTAGCGCTTGTAGAGCACGAGGACCTCGTCGCCGTTCTTCGCGAGGTCGAACTTGTAATCGAGGCTCTTGAGCATCGAGGCCGTGAGTGAGGTGATGGACGCGTCGTCGTCCATGAACAGCACGCGCCCGGTGCCAAAGCGCAGCGACGGCGCGCGGCGCGCCTGGACCTCGGGAGGCTTGCCCGCGGGTGGGAGATACACGGTGAAGGCGGTGCCGACGCCGATGGCGGAGTCGACGGTGATCTGCCCGCCGTGTTTGCGGACGATGGTGAGGACGGTGGCGAGGCCGAGGCCGGTGCCGTGCTTCTTGGTGGTGAAGAACGGGTCGAAAATCTTGGCGATGTTCTCGGGCGGGATGCCGCTGGCGTTGTCGCGCACTTGGAACTCGACGTAATCGCCGGCCGGGAGGGCTGCGACCTGTCCGTCCACGAGCGTGACGTTGCCGGCCTTGAGCTGGAGCTTGCCGCGGTGGGGTGCGGGCGGCATGGCCTGAAGGGCGTTGACGATGAGGTTCTGGAACACCTGCAGGATCTGCGCGCGGTCGACCTGCACCGGCGCGGTGCGCTCGGCGACGTCGAGGGTGATCTCGGCGGTGGAGCCGGCGGCGGCGATCTTGATGGAGTCGGCGAGAATTTCGTTGGCGGACACGACGGCCTGCGTGTTGGCGCCGCCCTTGGCGAACGACAGCAGTTGCTTGGTGAGGCCCTTGGCGATCATGCAGGCCTTCTCGCTGTCCTCGAGGGACGAGTAATCGCGGTTGTCCTTGGCGAGGGAGATGCCGCCGAGGATTGTCGTGAGGAGATTGTTGAAATCGTGCGCGATGCCGCCGGCGAGCAGGCCGAGCGTCTCGAAGCGGTTGGCCTTCACGAGTTCCTCGGGCGTGAGGCTCATTTCCGCCGGGTCGCGGAACGCGATGGCGACGCCGAGGGGCTTACTGTCGGGATCCATGGCGGCGCGGGCCGACCACACGATCGGCGTGGGCTTCGTGCCTTCCGTGGCGTAGGCCAGCGCGTCCTGGCTGATAAGCGGCAGCGGCTGGTCGGCGGTGAGCGCGCGGTCGAAGGCCGGGTCGCTGGGCCGGCCGCTTTCCTGGCTGACGAGGCGGAAAACCTCGTTCACGGGCTGGCCCATTACGGCCTCGGGCGTCCGCTGCAAGAGGCGCGCGGCGGAGGAATTGACGAAGATGATCTTGCCGTGGCCATCGGCGACGATGACGCCCTCCGCCACGGCGGAAAGGGCTTGGTGGGCGAGGACGGAGGGGATGCCGCCGCCGGTGGAAAGGGATTGGCCGGCGGGGATGGCGCAGATGAAGCCGGTGACGCGGGCGAGTTCCTTCTTGCGGGTGACCGTGCGGTGGGCGCCAAGCAGCACGGTCACGCGGCGTCCGGCCTTGTCGACGAGTTCCACTGGTGCGAGCAGCTCCGCCTGGCCCGGAGCGAGGGCGAGCAGCCAAGCCTCGAAGCCGCCGGGGGCGACCTCGCGCGGCAGGGCGGCGGTGAAGGTTTCGAGTTCCTGGGCGCGTTCATCCGCGGCCCAACCCAGGGTTCTTTTCCACGCCGGGGAGAACCAGAAGACCTTGCCGATGAAATCCAGCTCGAAGGCGCCGAGCGGACCGGCCCCGCTCAGCTCCACCATGCGCGAGTCGTTGGCGACGCTGGCCTCCTCGAGTTCCTTGCGCTCGGTGATGTCGATGTGCAGGCCGACGATGCGTTCCAATTCGCCGGAGGCGCCGGGCAGCTGCAGGCCGAGACACTGGATCCACACCCAATGGCCGGCGTGGTGGCGCATGCGAAACTCGACGGTGAACGGCCGCGCCACGCCGGTCATCTTCTTGCCGAGCTGGTCGGGCGACGCGCCGGAGTCATCCGGGTGGATGAGCTCGCGCCACTGGTCAATCGTGTCGGGCAACTCAGCGTCGAGATAGCCCAGGATCTTTTTCCACGCCGCGGAATAGTGCGCGCGGCCGGTCTTGAGATTGAGGTCGAAGAATCCCGCGGCGCCTTTCTCGGTCAGCAGGCGAAAACTGGCGACGTCGCCGACGGCCGGCGCGGCGAGCGGCTGCACGGGCTGGACCGTGGCGATGTAGCCGGGCGTGGCGCCAAGGTGGGATTCCAGGCGGATGAACACGTTGCGGGGCACTCCCGCCGCCGGTTTGGTGACGAGCAGGGTGTTCTGGTCGAGTGTGGCGGTAAGCAGGACCTTCCACTGGGCGACGATCCAGCCCGGTTCCTCCGACGCGGTCTCGAACTGGATCAGACTGCAAATGTGCCCGCCGACCGGTTCACGTCCGGAGGTGCCCCAGAGCGCGCGGGCGGAGTGATTGGCGGCGGTGATGCGGCCGTCGGCATCGAGGAGCAGCACGGCGCTCAACTCGGGGGCAGCCTGGGCGGACGCCGACTGGGCCGAGAAGGAGAACGGCGGACGGGAAAGATTGGGCTGGTCCACGGTTAGGCCCGATTGAGCCACCGTTGCGTCCGTTTGGCGAGAAAATCGATGAAGGCCGGATGGTCGTTCAGGCAGGGAATCTGGAGGAATTTGACCCCGCCCGCGGCAATGAAGGAGTCGCGTCCGCGGCCGGCGATTTCCTCGAGGGTCTCAAGGCAGTCGGTGACGAAGGCCGGGCACATCACGAGGATGTTCTTCACCCCGGCCTTCGGCAGGCGCTCGAATTCCTTGTCGGTGAAGGGCTCCAGCCACGGTTCGCCCACGAGCCGGGACTGGAACGACACCGAGTATTTCGCCGGCTCGAGGCCCGCGCGCTTCACGAAAGCCCGCGTGGTCGCAAAACACTGCGCCCGGTAGCACGTCGCATGGGCGGGCGAACACGAGTTGCAACAGTCAGTCACGGTCATGCAGTGCGCGTGGGACGAGTCGGCCTTGCGCATGTGCCGCACGGGGAGGCCGTGATAGCTGAACAGCAGGTGATCGTAGCCCTTGGCCAGGTGCGGCGCGGCCACTGCGTGGAGCGCCTCGATGTAGTCGGCATCCTCGTAAAACGGCTGGACCGTGGTGACCCCCAGCGCCGGTGCCTGGCGGGCGACTTCCTCCATCACGCGAACGACCACGGTTTCCCACGACGACATCGCGTAGTGGGGATATTGCGGGAAAAGCAGGACTTCCTGCACGCCGTCGGCGACGAGCTGGCCGACGACCTGCGCAATGGACGGCGAGCCATAGCGCATCGCGAGGTAAACGGGCGTGTCGGCGCCGAGCGTCGCCGCGAGGTCGCGCTGGACCTTCTGCGACATCGCGATCAGCGGTGAGCCCTCGGTCGTCCACACCGACGCGTAGGCGTGGGCGGAATTCTTGGGCCGGGTGCGCAGGATGATGCCCTCGAGCAACAGCCACCGTGCGGGGGCGGGGAGGTCGAGCACGCGTTCGTCACCGAGGAATTCCCGCAGGTAGCGCCGGACATCGGGCACGGAAGGGGAGTCGGGTGAGCCGAGGTTGACGAGGAGGACCGCGCGTTGGGACATGCGGGGCCATTCGTCGGAAGTTTCGCGATGAAGTCAAACGAACGCCGGATCCAGCGGACAGGATGTGCGCCATCGCGGAGCCATCCACAGTGTTGTCAAATGTGCGAAGCGGCGTTTGATTGAACCTTACCCATTCCATGGCCACTACCCGCAAACCCGTGCTCCTCGTCATTCGCGACGGCTGGGGCAAGAATCCCGATCCGGCGCAGAATGACGTGAATGCCGTCTTTCTGGCCAAAAAGGCGTGCGACGACGCGCTGCAGAAGAAATATCCGCACACGCTGATCAACGCCAGCGGGCTCGACGTGGGCCTGCCTGACGGCGTCATGGGCAACAGCGAGGTTGGCCACGAGAACATCGGCGCGGGCCGCATTGTGGACCAGGAACTGGTCCGGTTGAACAAGCTGTTTTCCGAGAAGCGCCTGGCCGCAAACCCCGTCTGGCGGGGCGTGGTGGATCGCGTGAAGACCCGCGGTTCGCGCCTCCACCTCATGGGCATCGTCTCCGACGCCGGCGTGCACGGGATGCTGGAGCATCTTTACGGCATCCTGCGCCAGGCAAAGGAGGACGGCCTCACCGAGGTGTTCATCCACGCGTTCACCGATGGCCGCGACACGCCGCCGCAGAGCGGCTTGGGCTACGTGAAACAGGTGGACGCGGCCTGCCAGCAGATTGGCGTCGGCCGGATCGCGTCGGTCTGCGGGCGCTTTTGGGCGATGGACCGCGACAACCGCTGGGACCGGGTGCAGAAGGCCTACGACCTGCTCACGGGCCGCAAGGCCGTGGCCACGGCGCCGAGCGCGGCGGCGGCGGTGCAGCAGTATTACGACGCGCCGCTGACCGCGACGCAGAAGGGTGACGAGTTCGTCGCGCCGACGGCGGTGGTCGGCGCCGATGGGCACCCCGTCGCGGTGATCGCCAATGGCGACGCGGTGCTATTCTACAATTATCGCGGTGACCGGCCGCGCGAGATCACGAAGGCGTTCGTGCTGGACGATTTCAAGGGTTTCGACCGCGGCGCGAAACTCGACCTCTACTACGCGACGATGACCGAATACGAGGCGGGCCTGCCTGTGCACGTGATCGCGATGAAGCCGCCGCCGTTAAAAAACATCCTCGGGCAGGTGGTGAGCGACGCGGGCATCGCGCAATTCCGCTGTGCCGAGACGGAGAAGAACCCGCACGTGACGTTTTTCTTCAACAATTACCGCAGCCAGCCGTTTCCCGGCGAGGAGCGCGCGTGTCCACCGAGCCCGAAGGTGGCGACGTATGACCTGCAGCCCGAAATGTCTGCGGCCGCAGTGACGGATCTGGTCAAGGCGGCGATCCTGTCGGGCAAGTATGGCTTCATCGTCGTGAACTACGCCAATCCCGACATGGTCGGCCACACCGGCTCGCTGCCGGCGGCGATCAAGGCCGTCGAAACGACGGACCGCGGGGTGGGCGAGTTGCTGGCGGCGCTCGAAAAGATGGGTGGCTCGGCCGTGATCTGCGCCGATCACGGCAACAGCGAGCAGATGTGGGATTTTGTGCACAACGCGCCCCACACATCGCACACGCTGAACCAGGTTGAGGTGTTCGTCGTCGGCCCGGGTTTGTCCGCGGAGAAAACGCGGATGCGCACGGGCGGACGGCTCGCGGACATCGCGCCGACTTTGCTGGCGTTGATGGGCCTGCCGAAGCCCGCGGAAATGACCGGCGACAACCTGGTGTTGTCGGCCTGAGCAGTCGCATGAAGCGAAGCCTCAGCCTCGCGAGCGGGATCGCCTTCGTGCTGCTGGCCGGCGTGCTGCACGGCCAGACGCTCTGGCCGGGCACCACGGCGGGCATGAGCGTGGGGCAGGTGCAGAGAATGCTTCCCGACGCCCATGAACCCGAGAAGGCGATCGACCTGCCCGCCGGGCGGGGCACGGAGCTGCTGGACCTGGACTCAATCGTCATCGCGGACCGCAAGTTCAAGGTCCGGTTTTTCTTCAAGCAGGAACAGCTCGTGAACGTCACGCTGGTGGCGACGGGCGAGATCGATGAGAAGGAGTTTGAGACCTTCCGTGATTTGCTGCGGGCGAAATACGACCGCGAGTATTCCACGACCAGCGGGATGGGCATCGAGGTCAAATGGAAGGCGGTTCAGACCGTCATCCTGCTCACCTGGGCTCCGCCGGGCCATGAACAGGGCAGCGGCACCTTGGCCATCAGCTACGAGGCTCCCATTCCCAAAGAAACCGACCGACTATGAACTCAACCCATCCTGCGGAAGACGTGATCCTGCGAACCGATGAACACGCCGGCGTGATCCTGCTCAAGGCCGGCGGATCGTTTGGTGACCCGGTGGAGCTGTCCGCCGACGAGGCGCGCGAGCTGGCCGTGAAACTGAACCTCCTGGCGGACGAGTTGGAATAGCAGCGCAGGAGGTCGCGCGTTTGTCGCGGAGACCGATCAGGAGGGCAGGGGAGCGGTTTAGGCCAGATTCCCGTGTCATACCGCCCCAAATTCTGGTTGCCCCGGGGGTGACGGCTCAGATTAGCTGACCTTCCGTGTCCCTCCACCGCTCCCATCACTGTGCCCAGATTACCAAGGCCGACCTCGGCGCGACTGTCTCGTTGCTGGGCTGGGTGGATTCCATCCGCGACCACGGCGGCATCATCTTCATCGACCTGCGCGACCGGAAGGGCCTGACGCAGGTCAAGTTCGACCCGCAGGACAACGCCGCGCTTGGCACCCAGGCTGCGCATCTCAAGCCCGAGTCGGTCATCGCCGTCGGCGGCAAGGTCGTCCTGCGCCCCGAGGGCACGATCAACCCGGCGCTGCCCACCGGTGAGGTGGAAGTCGCGGCCAACCGCCTCGAGATCCTCAACGTCTCTGAGACGCCGCCGTTTCCCCTCGACGACGTTGGCGGCGACAAGGTCAACGAGGACCTGCGCCTCACCTACCGCTACCTCGACCTGCGTCGGCCGAAGATGCAGAAAAATCTCCAGGTGCGCCACAAGGCGACGAAGTCCGTGCGCGACTACTTCGATTCCCAGGAGTTCATCGAGGTGGAGACGCCCGCGCTGTTCAAGAGCACGCCCGAAGGCGCGCGCGAGTATCTCGTGCCGTCGCGCATCCACCCGGGGCAGTTCTACGCGCTCTCGCAGTCGCCGCAGCAGTTCAAGCAGATCCTCATGGTCGCCGGCGTGGAGAAGTATTTCCAGATCGCCCGGTGCTTCCGCGACGAGGACCTGCGGGCGGACCGCCAGATGGAGTTCACGCAGGTCGACGTCGAGGCGTCCTTCATCGACCGCGAGGGCATTTATGCGCTGTTCGAGGGCATGCTGAAGAAGGTCTGGCGCGACGTGCTTGGCACGGACCTGCCGACGCCGTTTCCGCGGCTGACCTTCAACGACGCGATGAACCGCTACGGCGTGGACAAGCCCGACGTGCGCTTCGCCATGGAGCTCGCCGACTTCTCGGAGGTCTTCAAGAATTCCGCGTTCAAGGTCTTCCAGTCGACCGTGGCCAGCGGCGGCGTGATCAAGGCGATCAACGCCAAGGGCCTCGCGGACCTCACGCAGGGCGAGACGAAGAGCCTGGAGGAAATCGCGAAATCACTCGGCGCCAAGGGCCTCGCCTTCATCAAGGTCGAGGGCGGCGAATGGAAATCCCCCATCGTGAAGTTCTTCTCCGACGCGGAGAAGGCCGCGCTCACCGCGCAGCTGAATATTGCGGACGGCGACATTGTGTTCTTCGCGGCGGCGCCGTGGGAGAAGGCCTGCGCCATCCTCGGACGGCTGCGGCTCGAAGCCGCCCAGCTGTTGCAGAAACGCGGGCTGCTGACGCTGCGGCCGGATGACTGGAAATTCCTGTGGGTGGTGGATTTCCCGCTCATGACCCACGACGAGGCGGAGAACCGCTACGTGGCCACGCATCATCCGTTCACTTCGCCGGTGCCCGAGGACATCGCGCTGCTCGACAGCGACCCGAAGAAGGTTCGCGGGCAGCACTACGATGTCGTCCTCAACGGCATGGAACTCGGCGGCGGCTCGATCCGGATCCACCAACCGGCGCTGCAGAAGAAGGTTTTCGAGGACGTGCTCAAGATCCCCGCGGACGTCGTCGAGAGCCGCTTCGGCTACATGCTCAAGGCCTTCACTTTCGGCGCGCCCCCGCATGGCGGCATTGCGTTCGGCCTCGACCGCATGGTGGCGCTGCTGTGCGGCACCACGAGCATCCGCGATGTGATTGCCTTCCCGAAGACGCAGCGTGGCCAGGATCTCATGGCCCAGAGCCCGACGCCGGTCACGGCGCGGCAGCTCAAGGAACTGCACATCCAGACGGTCATGCCGGAGTAACGGGGCTTGCGCCGACGCGCCGCAGACTATTCAATCGCGCTGATTTCCATCCCATGAAACTTATCATCGCTGTCATCAAGCCGTTCAAACTCGAGGAAGTGAAGGAAGCCCTGGCCAAGATTGGCGTCGAGGGCATGACCGTGACCGAGGTCAAAGGCTTCGGTCGCCAGAAAGGTCACACCGAGATTTATCGAGGCAGCGAATACACGGTCGATTTCCTGCCGAAGGTGAAGATCGAGATCGTCGTCGCCGACGAGATGAAGTCGAAGGCGGTCGACGCCATCGTCAAGGCCGCCAAGACCGGCAAGATCGGTGATGGCAAGGTCTTCGTGGTGCCGATCGAGGAAGCGGTCCGCATCCGCACCGACGAGCGCGGCGAAGCCGCCGTCTGAGCCCGTTTGCTCTTTTTCAGGGCCGGTTCCCCGAGGGAGCCGGCCCTTTGTCTTTGGTATAGAGCGCGGAGCGCGGCGGGTGGCATGGGTGCTGCTTGAGGCCTCCCGACCATGCATACTCCCCTGCGTCTGCTTCGCACTGCCTTGTTCGCGTGTCTGGCCTGTTTATTCAGCCTGACCGCCGTAGCCCAGAGTGCAGCCCCGGCTGCCCCTGCTGCTCCCACCTCGGATGAACGGATCGCGGCCCTCGAGGCCTACGTCAATAACGCCGATCCCGGCAAAAGCCTGACCGGCGTGGCCGGTCCCGGCCACAACGCCTGGATGATGACCAGCGCGGCGCTCGTCCTCTTCATGACGCTGCCCGGCCTCGCGCTGTTCTACGGCGGCCTGGTCCGCAAGAAGAACGTGCTGTCGGTGCTGGCCCAATGCCTGGGCATCACCGGCCTCGTCACGATCCTCTGGTGGGCCTTCGGCTACAGCCTGGTGTTCGGGTCCAACTTCAACAGCCCGTATATCGGCGGCACGGAATATTTCTTCCTGAAGGATGTCACTTCCGCCCCCAACACCAACTACGCCTACTGGGTTTCGCAGAACGTCTTCTCGATGTACCAGCTGATGTTCGCGATCATCACGCCCGCCCTGATCGTGGGCGCCATCGCCGAGCGCATGAAGTTCTCCGCGATCATGGCCTTCGTGACGGTGTGGATGTTCGTCGTTTATTTCCCGCTCGCCCACATGGTCTGGGGCTCCAGCGGCATGATGAACGGCGTGTGGAACGCCGATGCCAAGATCCCCGCGATCGACTTCGCGGGCGGCACCGTGGTGCACATGAGCTCGGGCTGGTCGGCCCTGCTCCTCTGCTTGATCCTCGGGCCCCGCGTGGGCTTCGGGAGGGACAAGATGGCCCCGCATAGCATGGTGCTCTGCATGGTCGGCACCGGCATGCTCTGGGTGGGTTGGTATGGCTTCAACGCCGGCTCCGCCGTCGCCGCCGACGGCATCGCCGCCAACGCCTTCACCACCACGACGCTCGCCACCGCCGTGGCGGCCTTCACCTGGGGCGCCATCGAGCGGATCTTCCGCGGTCACGCCTCCATCCTCGGCTTCTGCTCCGGCGCGGTCGCCGGCCTGGTCGTGATCACGCCCGCCTGCGGCTTCGTCAGCAGCACCGGCGCCGTCATCATCGGCGTCCTCGCCGCCGTCGTGCCTTACCTCGCCTGCACCAAGCTCAAGGCGAAGTTCGGCTACGACGACGCGCTCGACACGTTCGGCGTGCACGCCATCGGCGGCACCTTGGGCGCGTTCATCACCGGCGTCCTCGTCTGCGGCCCGGTCAACGGCAACCTCACGGGTGCCCCGGCCGTCAAGAACGGTCTGGCCAAGCTCGTCACCGACGGCGGCCTCTGGACCGCCCAGCTCAAGGCGATCGGGATCACGCTGGTCATGGCCCTCGTGGCCACGGCGGTGATCGCCTATCTCGTCAAGGCCACCATCGGACTCCGTCCCACCGAGGAAGTCGAGCGCCAGGGTCTCGACATCAACGAACACGGCGAAGAGGGCTACGTCAGCTAACCTTAAACTGCTCCCCACATGAAACTCATCATTGCAATCATCAAGCCGTTCAAGCTCGAGGAAGTGAAGACGGCCCTCGCCGAAATTGGTGTCGAAGGCATGACGGTGACCGAGGTCAAGGGCTTCGGCCGCCAGAAGGGCCACACCGAGATCTACCGCGGCAGCGAATACACCGTCGACTTCCTGCCGAAGGTGAAGATCGAGATCGGCGTGGCCGACGACTCCGTGGCGAAGGCCGTGGCCGCCATCGTCAAATCGGCCAAGACCGGCAAGATCGGCGACGGCAAGGTCTTCGTCCTGCCCGTCGAGGATGTCGTGCGCATCCGCACCGACGAACGCGGCGAATCCGCGCTCTAAGCCTCCTGTCTGCCAGCTTCAGCCGGCTCCGTGCGAACGGAGCCGGCTTTTTTTTGGGAGCGCCCGGCCCGCCGTCGCGACCGCGGCGTTGCCTTTTGCGCCGGGAGCCTTGAAATGACCCCATGGCCGGTCTCCAACGCATTCGCGTGATCGATTCCCATACAGGCGGCGAGCCCACGCGGCTCGTGCTCGAAGGCGGGCCCGACTTGGGCGCCGGCCCGCTTGCTTCCCGGGTGAAGCGTTTCCGCGACAAATTCGACGCGTGGCGCACGGCCATCGTCAACGAGCCCCGGGGATCGGACACCGTCGTGGGCGCGCTGCTGGTGCCACCCCACCACCCGGGATGTCAGTTCGGGGTCATCTTTTTCAACAATGTCGGCCCGCTCGGCATGTGCGGCCACGGCACGATCGGGCTCGTGGCTTCGCTGGCGCATCTCGGGAAGGTGACGCCTGGGCGCGTGAAAATCGACACGCCCGTCGGCGTGGTCGAGGCCGAGTTGCAGGCGGACGGTTCCGTCGCCGTGGACAACGTCGCCAGCTACCGCAAGGCCAAGGGCGTCGTCGTCGACGTGGCGGGCATCGGCCATGTGCGCGGCGACGTCGCGTGGGGCGGCAACTGGTTCTTCCTCGTCGAGGACCACGGGCAGGCCCTCCATCTCGGGAATTTGGGCAAGCTCACGAATTACACCGTCCATGTCCGCCAGGCGGTCAACGCCCACGGCTTTCCCGAGGTGGACCACGTTGAGCTGTTTGGCTCGTCGCCGCACGCTGGGGCGCACAGCCGCAATTTCGTCCTTTGCCCCGGCCACGTCTACGACCGCTCGCCCTGCGGGACGGGTACGAGTGCCAAGCTCGCCTGCCTCGCCGCGGATGGGAAACTCGCGGAGGGCGCCGCGTGGGTCCAGGAGAGCCTGATCGGCAGCACGTTCACCGGCCGGTATCGCTGGCTGGACCACGCGAAGGGCGAGATCGCCCCGACCATCACAGGGTCGGCGTTCGTCACGGGTGAGGCGACGCTGCTGCTCGACCCGCGCGACCCGTTTTGCTGGGGGATCCGCTGATTGAGGTCCGGAATGGACGCGAATCGTAGCGAATGAAACCATTCCTATCCCGACCGAATATTCGCATCGATTCGCGTCCTTTCGCGGGCAACTCATGACTTCGAAATCTGTAATCATCTGTGGCGGCGGCATCGTCGGCCTGAGCTGCGCCTACTATCTCGCGCGCGACGGCTGGAGCGTGACCGTCGTGGAACGCAACGCCGAGGGCGCGGATTCCTGCGCGCAGGGGAGCGCCGGCTACGTCTCGCCCAGCCATGTCGTGCCGCTGGCCGCGCCTGGCATGGTGTGGAACGGGCTGAAGTGGATGCTCAGCTCGAAGAGTCCGTTTTACATCAAGCCCCGCCTCGACGCCGATCTGCTGCGCTGGGGCTGGCTGTTCGCGCGCTCGTGCACGCGGGAGCACACCGTGCGCGCGGCGCCCGTGCTGCGCGACCTCAGCCTGACCGGGCGCCGGTTGTTCGTCGAATTGGCGGCGCTCACGGCCAATGCCTTCGAACTTCGCCAGGAAGGCCTGCTCAATCTCTGTAAGACGCAGCAATGCCTGGATCACGAATCCCATGGTCTGGCGCGGCTGGCCAACGAGCTCGGCGTGGAGGCACGCGTGCTCGACGCGCGGCAGACGGCGGAGCTCGAACCCGGCGCGCGGATGGACGTCGCGGGCTCGGTCTATTTTCCCGTCGATGCGCATATCACGCCGCGGAAGTTCATGCCCGCGCTGGTCACGCTGCTGGGACAGATGGGCGTCACTTTCCAATGGAACACGTCCGTGAACGGCTGGCGCGTGGAGGGCGGACGGGTTGGGGCGGTATCCACGACGTCGGGCGAATTACGGGCGGATGAATTCGTGCTGGCCGCCGGTTCGTGGTCACCCGACATGACCCGCGGCCTCGGCATCCGGCTCCCGCTGCAGGCCGGCAAGGGCTACAGCCTCACGATCCCGAAGCCGCGTTTCAAACTGACGAAGTCGCTGATCCTCACGGAACGCCGCGTGGCGGCGACGCCGATGGGGGACCAGTTGCGCTTCGGCGGCACGATGGAAATCAGCGGCATCAACGACCGCATCCGCCCGGAGCGGGTGCAGCAGATCATCGACGCCGTGCCGGTGTATTTCCCGGATTTTACCCCGGCGGATTTCGCCGGGATCAAGCCATGGTTCGGCCTGCGCCCGGTCACGCCCGATGGCTTGCCCTACATCGGCCGCTTCGGGCGTCACCCGAATCTCACGGCGGCGTGCGGGCATGCGATGCTGGGTGTCACGATGGCGCCGAGCACGGGATTGTTGGTCTCGGAAATCCTCGGCGGACGGAAGCCGTCCATTCCGCTGGAGTTGCTCACGCCCGACCGATACGCGTGAAATCCGTGGCAAAAAATACGACCTCAGCTAATCTGATCCCATGAACTGGAAAGGTGTCATTCCCGCCATCACGACGAACCTGCGCGCCAACGGCGCGGTGGATCACGGGGCACTCGCCAAGCATTGCCGCTGGATGATCGACAGCGGCTGCACAGGCATCGTGTGCTGCGGCTCGTTGGGCGAAGCGGCGACGCTGTCGTTCGCCGAAAAGGTGGCGGTGGCCAAGACGTGCGTGAAGGCCGTCGGCGATCGGGCGCCGGTTGTGCTGGGCATTGCCTCGCTCTCGACCACGGAGGCCGTGGCGCTGGCCCGGGCAGCGGCGCGTGCGGGCTGCGAAGGCCTGATGGTGCTGCCGCCCTACGTTTACAGCACGGATTGGCGCGAGATGAAGGCGCACGTCAGCGCGGTGATCGCGGCGACCAAGCTCTCCTGCCTGCTTTACAACAATCCCGTGGCCTACAAGACGGACTTCCTGCCCTGGCAGATTGCCGAGCTGGCGGCGGATCATTCGAATTTGCAGGCCGTGAAGGAATCCAGCGGCGACACGCGCCGTGTGACGGCCATCCGCAACGCGTGCGGCGGGCGGTTGGACGTGCTCGTCGGCATGGATGACGCCATCGTCGAGGGGATTTATGCCGGCGCGGTCGGCTGGATCGCCGGGCTGGTGAACGCGTTTCCCGAGGAATCCGTGGCGCTCTTCGACTTCACGAGCCGGGGCGACAAGGCCCGTGCCGCTGCGCTCTACGCGTGGTTCCTGCCGTTGCTCCGCCTCGATACGGTGCCGAAGTTCGTGCAGCTCATCAAATGGGTGCAGGCCGAGGAGGGCCGCGGAACCCCGACCGTGCGCGCGCCGCGGCTGGAGCTGGCGGGAGCCGACCTGGCGCACGCGCGGGCCGTGTTGGCCAAGGCGCGGAAGACCTTGCCGAAACTTTGACGGGAAGGTCCTTGCTTTGATCCATGCAACTACGCGGTCTTTCGTTCATCGGCTCGGATAGCGGCACGCCGGGCGGCGCCACGTTCCGGGCGTTCGATCCGACGGAAGGGAAGGACCTCGAGCCGGTTTTTCACTCGGCCTCCACTGCGGAGCTGGAGAGCGCGGTCCAAATGGCAGCAGCGGCTGCGCCTCGCTGGGCCCGGTTGCCCGGTGCGGAGCGCAACCGGTTTCTCCGGCTGATCGCGGACAAGCTGGATCAAAATGCTGCGGTGCTCGCGGCAATGGGTGTGCAGGAGACAGGGCTGCCCCTGGCGCGCTGCACCGGTGAAGTCGCGCGCACGTCCGGGCAGCTCCGGCTCTACGGCGAGACCGCCGCGCGCGGCGACTGGCTGGATGCGCGCATCGAGACGGCGCTGCCCGAGCGCAAGCCCCTGCCAAAGCCCGATCACCGCTCGATGCTGCGCCCGTTCGGACCCGTGGTGGTGTTTGGCTCGAGCAATTTCCCCTTCGCCTACTCGGTGGCGGGCGGCGACACCGCGTCGGCCTTCGCCGCGGGCTGCCCTGTGATCGTCAAGGCCCACCCGGCGCATCCGGGCACCGGTGAGCTCGTTGGCCGGCTGATTGTCGACGCCGTGAAGGAATGCGGGCTGCCCGAGGGTTCGTTCTCGCTCCTCTTCGATGCCGGATTCGAGCTCGGCCAGGCATTAGTGAAACATCCGCTGGTGAAGGCCGTGGGCTTCACCGGTTCGCTCAAGGGCGGCCGCGCGCTGGTGGACCTGGCGGCTGCGCGGACCGAGCCGATCCCCGTGTATGCCGAAATGGGCAGCATCAACCCGGTGTTCATCCTGCGGGGTGCGCTCGCGGAGCGGGCGGCGGCGATCGTCGATGGCCTGCACGCGTCGGCGACGCTGAACGTCGGTCAGTTTTGCACCAATCCCGGGTTGATCGTGCTGCAGCGCTCGCCGGCGGCGGAGCAGTTTATCCGCGCGTTGACCGCAAAGCTGGCGGCGACGCCAGAAGGCGCGATGCTCACGGCGGGCATTCGAAAAAATTTCGTGTCTAACACGGCGACTCGCGCGAAACAGCTAGGCGTGAAGGTGATCGCGGAAGCCAAGGCGGTGACGGCCTGCGGCGCGGCGCCGGTGTGGTTTGAGACGGACGCGGCGATTTTCCTGAAGAATGGGAGCCTGTCGGAGGAGATTTTCGGGCCCAGCTCACTGGTCGTCTGGTGCCACGACGGCGCGGAGATGCTGGACGTGGCGCGCCACCTCGAAGGCAGCCTGACCGCGACCGTGCAGGCTGGTGCAGCGGAGGCCGCGGGGCAGGGCGAATTGATCGAACTGCTGGCGGCGAAAGCGGGCCGTTTGATCCTGAATGGCTATCCGACGGGGTTGGAAGTCAGCGCGGCAATCGTGCACGGCGGCCCATATCCCTCGACGAGCGATGGCGGCCGCAGCACGTCGGTCGGCACGCGCGCGCTCAACCGCTGGGCGCGGCTGGTGTGCTACCAGAATTTCTCGGACGAGCTGCTGCCCGCCGAGCTGCGGAAGGCGAACCCGCTCGGCCTGCTGCGGCTCGTGAACGGGGAAATTACGAGAAATCCTTCTTAGGTGGAACGCGTTGTCCCTAACGTGTTTTCATCGCATGAAGGACTACCCGCTCAGACTTAGTCACAACACGCCCGGCTGGGTGAATGACGGCTCAGTATTTCACATCCGCATTCGTGTGGATGCCAGCCAAGCCAGACCTCTCATCTCGCCGGGTCTGGCGGCCAACCTTCTGAAAGCCGCACATCGGTATCACGCCTCCGGTAGATGGAGGTGCAAACTGTTCCTGCTCATGCCGGATCATTTGCACGTGCTGCTAGCTTTCTCGAGAGAAGCCGGCATGGCGGCTACCGTTCGCGAATGGAAGCGGGGCACGGCTCGGCTGCACGGCGTAATTTGGCAGGATAACTTCTTCGACCACCGGATCCGCAGCGACAAGCTCGAGGCTGAGACGTGGGACTATATCCGCCGCAATCCGGTCGTGAAGGGATTGTGCCCGGATGAGGAATCATGGGCTTACTGGTGGAGCGGAGTCTAACAGCGCATTTGGGACAATGCGCTCCACCTCAGCCCGATGACTTCTTCAACGGCAGCGCGCGGGTGGCGACCTCGGCCTTGAGCTTCGTGAGAAACGCGTCGCTGGTCATCACGCCCTCGTCGCCGCGGGCGCGGCTGCGGACGGAGACGCTCTGGGCGTCAGCTTCCTTTTGGCCGATGACAAGCGTGTAGGGCACCTTGTCGAGCTCGGCGCGGCGGATCTTGGCGCCGAGCTTGTCGCTGTGGGAGTCGAGTGTCGCGCGGAGGCCCTCGGCCTTGAGTTTGGCCAGCAGTCCGCCGGCGTAGTCGTTGAGCTTGTCGCTGATGGGCACCAGGCGCACCTGCTCGGGCGCGAGCCAAGCGGGGAAGTCGCCGCCGAAGTGCTCGATCAGCACGCCGCAGAAACGCTCCATCGAGCCAAAGGGCGCGCGGTGGACCATCACGGGGCGGTGCGGCTGGTTGTCGGCGCCGATGTAGGACAGGTCGAAGCGCACGGGCAGGTTGTAGTCCACCTGCACGGTGCCGAGCTGCCATTCGCGGCCGATGACGTCCTTGATGACAAAGTCGATCTTGGGGCCGTAAAACGCGGCCTCGCCCGGCTCCTCGGTGAAGGACACACCGAGCGTTTGCGCGGCGGCGCGGCAGGCGGCCTCGGCCTTGTCCCAGTTGGCGGAATCGCCGGTGTATTTCTTGGAGTCGGGATCGCGCATGCCCACGCGGACGCGATAGTCGCTCATGCCGAGCGTGGTGAGTACGATCTTCACGAGCTCGAGGCAACCGATCAGCTCCTGCGGGACCTGTTCCTCGGTGCAGAAAAGATGGGCGTCGTCCTGGGTGAAGCCGCGGACGCGCGTCATGCCGTTGAGTTCGCCGGACTGCTCCCAGCGGTAGACGGTGCCGAATTCCGCGAGGCGCACGGGCAGGTCGCGGTAGGAATGCGGTTGCGAGGCGAAGATCTTGATGTGATGCGGGCAGTTCATCGGCTTCAGCATGAAGCCGTCGAGCAGCTGCGCGTCTGGCTTCACGCGGTCGGGCGTGATGGTCTCCTTGCCGGTGCGTGCGTTGATCTGCGATGCGAGGTGGGCGGACACGGCCTCGAGACGCGCGAACGCCTCGCCGCACGAGCAGCCCTCGGTGATGACTTTGGCGAGCGACTCGTTTTCGAAGACGGGGGAGAACTGCGAGTCCTTGTAATACGGGAAGTGGCCGGAGGTCTTGTAGAGCTCGAGCTTGCCGATGTGCGGCGTGAAGACCTGGGAATAGCCCTGTTTCTGCAGCTCGCCGCCGATGAAATTCTGCAGCTCCTGCCGGATGATGGAGCCGTGCGGGGTCCAGAGAATGAGACCCTGGCCGACGTCCTCGTCGATGACGAAGAGCTTCAAGTCCTTGCCGAGCTTGCGGTGGTCGCGGGCCTTGGCCTGCTCCTGCTGCTCGAGGTAGGCGGCCAGCTCGTCCTTCGTCGGGAAGGCGGTGCCGTAGATGCGTTGGAGCTGCTTGTTCTTCTCGTCGCCACGGTGATACGCGCCAGCGATGGAGAGCAGCTTGAACGCCTTCAATTTCGACGAGTAGCGGACGTGCGTGCCCGCGCAGAGGTCGGTGAACTCGCCGTTGGAGTAGAACGAGATCTTCTCGCCCTCGGGAATGTCGGCGAGGCGGCCCAGCTTGTAGCGCTCCTGGCCGCGGGACTTGATGATCTCGACTGCTTCATCGCGCGAGACCTCCTTGCGGAGGAACGGTTGGTTCTCGTCGGCGATCTTCTTCATCTCGGCCTCGATCTTGATGAGGTCGTCGGCCGTCAGCTTGTGGTCGAGGTCGATGTCGTAATAAAAGCCGGTGTCCGTCGGCGGTCCGATGTCGAGCTTGGCGTCCGGGAACAGACGGAGGATGGCCGTCGCCATGATGTGCGAGGCGGAGTGGCGGAGTTCTTCGAGCGGGGACATGGACATGGTCTGGGTGGGTTGCGGTCCTGCCTACGATTGCAGGGCCGAAAGGGAGATAAGCGGGGCAGCCTGCTTGGGTGTCAATTCAGGGATGCTTGCGGATAAATTACGATGCCACCCCTTGTGCCGACGCGTCTGGCGGCTAGACTGGGCGGCATGAGAGCTTCCCTGGAGCGACTGTTGGGACGGCCGGTGGTCTTCCCGCTGGAGGTTACATTGGCCAGCGGCGACCGGCATCTGCTGCCTCATCCGGACCACGCGCAAATGCATCCCAACACCCGGGACCTGATACTTTACCCGGACGAAGAGAACCCTCCGTTCTTGGTCGTGATCAATCCCGACCAGATCGTGTCGGTGCGCGCGGTGCACAGGGCATCGTGAGGAAGCTGGAGCGGTTTGGTTCACGCTACTTCTTCAGCGGTTCGAGCGAGTAGCCGTCCTTGCGGTCGAGCATGGACCAGCCGGCGGCGGTCAGTTCCTTGCGCAGGGCGTCGGCCGACGCGAAGTCCTTGGCGGCTTTGGCGGCCCAGCGCTTTTCGGCGAGGGCGGTGATGTTCGCGGGCGCACTGGCTTTGGCGGGTTCGGCGGCCTTCAAGTCGAGTCCGAGCGCGAACATGACCCGGTCGAAGGAGGCCAGGTCGGCTTCGCCGGCCTTGCGATTGACCAGCGTGAAGACGGCGCCAAGCGCGCCCGGAACATTCAGGTCGTCCTGCAGGATCGCCAGGACGTGACCAAACGTGTCGTGGGCTCCAGTTGTCCCGGCCGGCAAGGTGGCGCGGTATTCGCGGAGCGTCTTGATTGCGCTCTCCGCGGCGTGGAGCGAATCGAGCGTGAAGTTGAGCTGCTTGCGCGGGTGGCCTGAGAGCAGGGCGTAGCGCACGGCCATTGGAGAGGCTCCCTTGGCTAGGAGGTCATCGAGTGTGTAGTAGTTACCCAGGCTCTTGCTCATCTTCTTGCCATCCACAAGCAGGTGCTCGTTATGATACCAATGGCGGGAGAATTGTTGCCCGTTACAGCACTCACTCTGGGCGATCTCGTTTTCATGATGGGGGAACAGCAGGTCCACGGCCCCGGTGTGCAAATCGATGGTTGTGCCAAGAAGCGCTTTGCTCATGGCGCTGCACTCGATGTGCCAGCCGGGCCGGCCGCGGCCCCACGGGCTGTCCCAGCTGTTCACGCCATCCTCGTCCTTGTGGGCTTTCCAGAGGGCAAAATCGCTGACGTCGTCTTTTTCATCGGCATCGGCGGCCATGGTCTTCAGGGCGCTGCCCAACTTGAGTTCCCGCTCCTTCACGCGGGAGAGCTCACCGTAGTGGTCGAAGGAAGAGACCTTGAAATAAACCGAACCGTCGGGGGCGCGGTAGGCGTTTCCCTTCTTCATGAGCACGTCAATCATGTCGACCTGCTCCTTGATGTAGCTGGTGGCCCGGGGCTCAAACTTAGCCTCCATGGGCAGACAATTGAGCTTGTCGCAGTCGGCATGGAATTTGTCCGTCCATTCCTTCGTGACTTCAGCGAGCGTGCGGCCCTCCTCGCGGGCGCGGGCGATCGTCTTGTCATCAACGTCAGTCAGGTTGCGAACGTAACGCACCTTGCCGGCACCGTGCTCAAGGATGAGGAGGCGGCGGAGAACGTCGTTGATGACAAAGGTGCGGAAGTTGCCGATATGCGCGGACGCATAGACCGTCAGACCGCAGTTATAAAAACTGAAGACGTCGGCCGGATTGTTGGGATCCGGGTTGCGGAGTTCGCGGATCTCCCGGGAGAACGAGTCGAAAAGCTTGATGGCCATGAAAAGGGAAGGGTCGGTGGAGGTTGCTACCTGAAATTCCGCCGCAGCGGAACGCGATTCTTGCCGGGTGCGGCGCGTGATGGCGCCGGGCGGTTGTCGGACTTAACAACCGCAGCGCGTCGTTCGCGTCGTCGGGGTGGGACGGCGGGGGACGGTGCAAAATCGTGTGGCGGACCGGGGCATGGCGTGCTCTCATGGAAGAACGCGATTATGCCGGACAACTTCAAGCTCGATTTAACCCAACGCCCCCGCCGGTTGCGCCGGACGGCCAGCCTGCGCGCCATGACCGAGGAAACGGTGCTGCGCCCGGCGAATTTCATCGCCCCGCTCTTCGTGGTGGAGGGCAAACGCGCCCCCGAGCCGATCGCGTCGATGCCCGGCGTCAGCCGGTTGAGCATTGCCGACCTCGTCAAGGAATGCCGCGCCCTGGCCAAGCTGGGCGTGCCGGCGGTGGCGTTGTTCCCGAAGCTTGACGCCAAGCTCAAGGACGAGGAAGGCACGGCGGCGCTGCACGAGGACGGGCTGATCCTGCGCGCGGTGCGCGCGGTGAAGCAGCAGGTGCCGGAAATCACGGTGATGACCGACATCGCGCTCGATCCCTACACGACGCACGGCCACGACGGCGTGTTGAATGCGGCCCGGGACGACGTCGAGAACGACCGCACCGTGGCGATTTTGGCCAAGATGGCCGTCCTGCACGCCCGCGCGGGCGTGGACCTCGTGGCGCCGAGCGACATGATGGACGGGCGCGTGCTGGCGATCCGGAAGGCATTGGACGCCGCGGATTTCACGGGGACGGGCATCATGGCCTACTCGGCGAAATTTAACTCCGCCTACTACGGTCCTTTCCGGGACGCGGTCGGCAGCGCGAAGGCGGCGGGGACGAAGCTCCTCAGCAAGGCCACGTATCAGCTTGGCCCGGGCAATCGCCGCTCGGCGATCATCGAGGCCACGCTGGATGCCGCGGAGGGCGCGGACATCATCATGGTCAAACCGGCCGGCCCGTATCTCGACATCATCCGCGAAGTGCGGATGGCCACGCGCAAACCCGTGGCGGCCTACCAGGTTTCGGGCGAATACGCCCAGTTGCACGCCGCCGCACGGCTCGGCTGGCTGGACCTCGCCCGGACGCGGCACGAGTCATTGCTGGCCATCCGGCGCGCCGGGGCGGAGATGATCCTGACGTATTTCGCCAAGGACATGGCCGCGGAGCTCTCGAAGTAAGCCGGAAGCGGATAGGTCTTTTTTAAGCCGGAAGCCAGGAAGCCAGGAATCGATCCGTTTCGTGGCTTCCTGGCTTCCGGCTAAAATTTTCCGGAGCTGACAGCTTACTGCTGCCCCGCGTTCAGCTTGCTGTGGCGGCGGCTGTAGCCGAAGTAGATCACGAAGCCGATCGCCATCCAGACGATGAGCCGCATCCACGTGTCGTGCGGCAGGGCCTTCATCTGCCAGAAACACAGGCCGGCGCCGAGCAGCGGCACGAGCGGCACCCACGGCGTCCGGAAAGGACGGGCGAGGCCCGGCTGCTTGTAGCGGAGGATCGGGATGGCGACACAGACGATGACGAACGCAAAGAGGGTGCCGATCGAGACGAGCTCGCCGAGGAGCGAAAGCGGAAGGATGCCGCCAATGATCGTCGCGGCGACGCCGGTGACGACGGTGGTCACGTAGGGCGTATGGAAGCGCGGGTGAACCTTCGCGAACACGGCCGGCAGCAGCCCGTCGTTGGCCATCGAGAAGAAGATGCGGGGCTGGCCCATTAGCATCACGAGGATGACGGAACTGAGGCCGGCGATGGCGGCGATCTCGACCACGAAGCGGAGGGCCAGCGGTGCGCCAGCCGCCTGCAGGGCGTTCACGACCGGGGCGGCGTTGTTCAGCTCGGTGTATTTCGACATGCCCGTCAGCACGAGGGAGATGGTGATGAAGAGCACGGTGCAGACGGCGAGCGACCCGAGGATGCCCACGGGCATGTCCTTCTGCGGATTCTTGGCCTCCTGCGCGGAGGTGGAGACGGCGTCGAAGCCGATGTAGGCGAAGAAGATCACGCCCGCGCCGCGCCAGATGCCGCTCCAGCCGAACTGGCCCTCGACGCCGGTGTTCGGCGGGATGAAGGGCGTCCAGTTCTTCACCGCGAGGCCCGGGTGACGCAGCAGATACCATGCGCCGAACCCGATGACGGCCAGCAGCACGGAGACCTTGGTGATGACCATCAGGTTGTTGAACGTGGCCGATTCCTTGATGCCGATGTAGAGCAGCGCCGAGAGCAGGATGATGATCACCATCGCGGGCAGGTTCAGGATTGCGCCGGTGGCGACGAAGTGACCGTTGACGAAATTAAGCGGGGCGCTGGTCAGGGCCGGCGGGATCACGAGGCCGAATTCCTTGATGAAGGCGACGAAGTGGCCCGACCAGCCGACGGCGACCGTCGGGGCGCAGAACAGATACTCCAGGATGAGGTCCCAGCCGATGACCCACGCGAGGAATTCGCCCATCGTGGCGTAGGCGTAGGTGTAGGCGCTGCCGGCGATCGGGATCATCGCGGCGAATTCCGCGTAGCACAGGCCGGCGAAGAGGCAGCCGAGGCCGGAGATGATGAAGGAGATGACGATCGCGGGCCCCGCGTATTGCGCGGCGGCCTGGCCGGTCAGCACGAAGATGCCTGCGCCAATGATCGCGCCGACACCGAGGCTGACGAGATTGAGCCTGGTGAGGCTGCGCCGCAGTCCCTGGTCGGAGTTGGCCTCGCCCTGGAGTTGGGCGATGGATTTGGTCTGGAACAGCTTCATGGGCCGGCGGTGGTTGAGGGTGGCGGAAAAATCGGCGCGGACGCCCGGCGCGCTCAGAACGCCGAGCGCGGCACTTGCACGGAATCGCCCGGCATCAGGCGGACATCCTGCGCGGGATTTTTTTGCGCGAGGGTGATGTTGATGTCGTAGGCCTTCTGCTCGCGGATCAGGCTGACGCGTGACTCCTTGGCGTAGAGCGTGAATCCGCCCGCGGCCTGCACGGCCTTGGAAATGGTGAGATCGGGCGTCCACACGATGCGACCCGGCCGCGTCACCTCGCCGCCGACGTAGACATACCGCTCGGTGACGCTGACCGAGACGTCGACGGTGATGTAGATCTTCTTCGCGATGTAGGCCTCGCGGACCCGCTGGGCGAGTTCGCCCGCCGTCGCGTTGGCGGTCGAGAGGGTACCGATGAACGGCAGGCTGATCGTGTCGCGCTCGCCGATCTGCACTTGGTTGACGCTCGGATCCGGCACGCCCTGGAGCGAGACGGTCAGGCTGTCACCGGGGCGCAGTTGCGCGGAAGTGGTGGTCGCGGGAACCTCCGGATTCGTGCCTCCGACGCCGTCCGTTTCGCACCCCGTCCAAAATCCCACCAACAGGGCCGCCGCGATTCCGGAGAACAGGGCGCGAGGTGAGAAAATCATGGTCCGGCTGGTAGGGCACACCGGCGCCAAAGGCAATCTTACCGTTTGCCGCGCGTCTTGCGGCGGGGCTTTTCGTCCTCGTCTTCCGACTTGGCCGGCTTCTCGCCCTCCTCGCCGTCCTCTTCCTCGTCGTCGTCGGACTTGGCTTTCTTTTCCCCGTCCTCGTCTTCCTCTTCGTCGTCGTCCCACTTGAGCGACTCGTCGTTCTTGAGCTTTTCCTCCTCGGCCTCGTCGAGCTCGGGCAGATCGTCATCTTCCTCGGTGCTCTTGGCGGGTTTCTCGTCATCGGACTCGTAGCCCGCGGGCATGAAGTCGAGGATGGCGGTGATTTCCTCGAAGGAATGGACCGCGCGGCCCTCGATGAAGTGGCTGTTCTGCGCCTCGCGCAGCTCGTCCTCGACCTCGTCGACGGTGAGCTTGGATTCGAAGTCGAAGAGGTCGTTGAGCATCTTGACGCGGCAGCGCGTCACGAGGTCGAGCAGGTCGGCGTAGGGGCCGTTCTCCTCGTCGAGGACGTCGGGCAGCACGAAAAGTTTCTCCTCGGACTCGAAGAGCGATTCCTTGGTGCGCTTGAGCCGCACCTTGCCGCCGCCGAGGTCCTTCTCGATGCGGAAGGGGATGAAGGCCCGCTCCATCACGTCCTGGTCGAAGCCGTAGTCGCGCAGCGGGTCCACCAGCTCGATGAGGTGGGACAGCTGCCGGGGATCGATAATGCTGAGGCCGTCGACGTCCCAACGCACGGGGTCGCTCGTCTCGGCGACCCACCAGTTATGATCGTCACCGAGTCGGACGATGCACCATTCGAGCGTGGAAGTAGCTTTGGCCATAGGAGAGGAGAGCGGGAGGGATTTTTGGCGCAGCGTGCGAGGGGAGATTTAAAAAACAAGCACAAAAGAATTACAGGTTACGGACACGCAAAATGCCGCGGTTGGCTGTGAAAATCCTTTGCGTTGGGGAGTTTACCGGTGCGGGCACTTGCCTTTTGCGCCGGCAATTTCACTGTCCGCGTCCATGGGTGTTATTTACGAGAAATGCGTCCGCCGCGCGCTGTTCAAGCTCGACCCGGAGCACGCGCACGAAGTGGCGATCGACGCCATGGCGCTTTTGGGCTGGCTGCCGCCCTTGTGCCGGCTGTTGGAGCGGTGCCACGCGCTGCCCGGCGGACCCAGCCGGCCGGTGCAGGCGTTCGGGCTCACTTTCCCCAACGCGGTCGGCCTCGCCGCCGGTTTTGACAAGAACGCGCGCGCCTGGCGGGCGGCGGCGGCGCTTGGTTTTGGCCACGTGGAGATCGGCACCGTGACCGCGCTGGCCCAGCCGGGCAACGACCGGCCGCGGGCGTTTCGTTATCCGGCGGAGGAAGCGGTGATCAACCGCATGGGTTTCAACAACCACGGCGCGGAGGCCATCGCGAAACGCCTCGCCCACCACACCCCGCCGGGTCGTCGGCGGATTCCGCTGGGCATCAACTTGGGCAAATCGAAACTGGCGCCGCTGGACCAGGCGGTGGCGGACTACCTCGCGAGCTTTGCGCTGCTGGCGCAACATGCGGACTACCTGGTCCTCAATGTCAGCAGTCCCAACACCCCCGGCCTGCGGCAGCTGCAGGACGTGGACCGCCTGCGCGAGTTGCTCGGTGCGATCACTGCGGCGAATCGCGCCCGCGCCACGTCGCCCGGGCAGGGCCGGAAGCCGATCCTGCTGAAAATCGCGCCCGACCTGAATTTCCGGCAAGTCGACGCGGTGCTGGAGGCCATCGCGGAATTCGGGCTCGACGGCATTATCGCCACGAACACGACCCTGGCGCGTCCGGGCGCATTTGCCGCCGTCAGCGAATCCGGCGGGCTGAGCGGGGCACCGCTGCGCACGCGTGCGACGGAGATCATCAACTACATTTCCCGCGCGACCAACGGCCGGCTGCCGATCATCGGTTCGGGCGGCATCATGGATGAGGCCGGGGCGGGCGAAAAAATGGATGCCGGGGCCACGCTGGTGCAGCTTTACACCGGGCTGATTTACCGTGGTCCGTTTTTTCCCGCCGCGGTGGCCCGGGCGCTGGCGGACCGGCAGCGGAAGTGAGTCCTAATTCGCTCGCTGCGTTGCGGCAATTGGTCGTGGCACGGATTGAATGTAGGAGCGGGTTTATCCCGCGAATGATTTTGAACGTCGCGGCGTAAAGCCGCTCCTACAGTGGGGGATCGACCTTCAAACTGATCCACCACCCGGCGATTTCAGGGCTTTACAAGGCGGAGCCGATTGCTCTTAGTCCGCCTTCCCCTGTTTTTCAGTGCTCGGGTGGTGGAATTGGTAGACACACACGTTTGAGGGGCGTGTGCCGTAAGGCGTGCAGGTTCGAGTCCTGTCCCGAGCACCAATTTTGCGGCGCAGCCGCAATAATGCCCTGCAAAGTCAAAGGGCGAAGCGGGGCAGTCCGCGCCCAGCCGGGCGCTGGCTCAGCAGCCGTGGGCGGCCACCCAATCCGCCCCGGCGCGACGGCGGCGGACTTTACGAAAAATGTTCCCTTTTCGACGCGAACTCCTGCCCGGGAAATCGCTTGCTTCACCCCGGGGCGCGGCAACACTCCCGCCGACTATCACCGGCGCATTGCGCGCCCCAGCAAACCACCGCGGGCCCGCGCCCGCTTGCCTCGACTACATGGACGACACGCCCGCCAAGGAAAATCCTCCCAAGGATTTCAACAAACTCGATTTGAGCCAACTGCAGGGATTTAGCTTTGGCACCCAGTGGGCCCAGGACAAAACCGCCGCACCCGAGCGCCGCGAGCAGGGCGACCGCCCGCCGCGCGACAACCGCGACGGGGGCGACCGCCGCGATGGTCCGCGTGACCGCCGCGCGTTCCGCAAGCCGGTTGGCCCGGGCACCGGCGCCGAGCCGGCGCGTCCGGCCGACGGCGCAGGCGCCGAGGGCGACCGCCGCCACCTGGGGGACGACCGCCGCCAGGCGGGTGATCGTCGCGCGGGTGGAAATTACGCGCACGACAACCGCGGGGCGGGCCCGCGCGGTCCGCGCCAGGGCTACCGGGACGAGCCTGTTGATCGCGGTCCCTACGAGAGTCCGTTTTTCAACGCCACGTTTTACCCCGAGGACACCAGCTTCAACGCCCTCGCGAAAACGATCCGCTCCTCCTGCCGCACGATCGAGCTGTTCGAGATTGCGCGTACCGTCATCGACAAGCTGGACCGCTTTGTTGTCGTGCTGACGCGCAAGCCCACCTCCGCCGAGCCTGCGGCGGGCAAGCCGGCCCCGATCTCGATTTCCGTGCCGGATGGCCTGCCGTTCGAGAACGACGAGGCGGCCATCGCCCACGTGTTGAGCGAGCACCTCGACAAGTTCTTCGACCGGACCGATGTCGTGATCGACCCGCCCAAGGGAAATTTCCTCGTCATCAACAAGTGCACGATCACCGGCGAATTGCTTGGGCCGCCGAACTATCACCGCTACAACCAGATGGTGCAGCAGCACCATGCCGCGAAGATCCGCGGCATGTCCCTCGAGGCCTATCGGAACCGCATCGAGACGATCCGGGACCCCGAGGTCGTCGCGCAGTGGCTCGAGAAGATGAAGAAGGCCACGCGTTACACGTGGAAGGTCGTCGCCAAGCCGGCGAAGCCCGCTGCGGCCGCCGCGACGGAGGAAGTTCCCGCCTCCGCGCCCGAAACCGCCGCCGCGACTCCCGCTCCTGCGGCAGCCGAATCGACGGTCTCGCCCGCCGACGCCGCGCCCGTTGCGGATCCAGCTGTGGCCGCGCCCGCGCCGGTTGAAGTCGCTCCCGCTGCGGCAGCACCCGCTGAAGCAGCGCCTGCCGCCGACGCTCCGGTCGCGCCCGCCGCGCCGTCCTTCGACAATTACGAGGAAGCACGGACGTTCCTGCTCAGCCAAGCCCGCGACAAGATCGTGCGGCAGTCCGACTCCGCGCGTTTCCACGGCAAGATTGCCGAATCGCTGCCCTCCGGCGAAATTCGCCGCGCCATCGAGGGTGCGCTCGAGCGCCAGCGGCGTTTTCCTCTCGACACCGCCAACGCGCTCCGCGGCCGCCTGCGCCGCGAGCACTTCACCATCTTCAAGAAGGGCTCGAAGGGCGTTTCCTACGTCTGCGCCGTGAAGCGCAAGTTCCGCGTGCCCGGCCAGTCCCTGTCCGAGAGCATCGGCACGTTGATCTCGTTCATCGAGGCGCACCCGATGATCCGGGCGAGCGAGCTTTCGACGAAGTTCCTGGGGCTCAAAGCTCCTGCCAAACCTGTGCCCGCGCCCGCGCCGGTGGATCCGGCCGCACCTGCGGTCGAGCCGGCTGCGGCGGAGCCCACGCTCACGATCGACGAGCGCAACAAGCTCTCCCGGATGCAGGGCGACCTGCGCTGGCTCGTGACCGAGGGTTACGTGACCGAGTTCATCGACGGCCGGCTCTTTGCGTCACCGCCGATGGCCGAGGCGCGCAAGAAGGAAGCCGAGGCCGAGGAGCACGATCCCGAGAACTTCCCGGAAGCGCCGCCGTCGACCCCGCCGTTTGAAGCCAAACCGGCGGAAGCCCCCGAGGCGCCCGTCGCTGCCCCGGTCGCGGAAGTCCCCGCAGCGGAGACGCAGCCGGCCGCGGAAACTCAGCCGACGCCGGAACCCCCGGCTGCGAATTGAGCCGGGCGCCGATCATGCGTCCCGTTTCCTCCCTGGCGGAGGTGGAGGCCTATTTGCACAAGCATATCCCGCTGTCGGCGGGCATGGGCGTGCGCGTCGTGGCCTGCGACGTCGCCGGCGTGACGCTGCGCGCACCCTTGGCGCCGAACATCAACCACCATGCCACCGTCTTCGGCGGCAGCACGTCGGCGGTGGGGATCCTGGCGGCGTGGACGTGGCTGAATTTTTCCCTGCGCGGGGCGGGGCACACCTCGCGGCTCGTCATCCAGCGCAACACCGTGAATTACCTCGCGCCGATCAAGGGCGAGTTTGAGGCCCGCTGCACGGGATTGCCCGCGGCCCAGTTCGAGGAGTTTCTTCGCACGCTGGACCGCTACGGCAAGGCGCGTGCGACGCTGTCCGCCGTGCTCACCTACAAGGGTGAAAAAGCCGCGACCTTCACCGGCGACTACGTGGCGGCGCGCTAAGGCACGCCTTCAGCGCAATTTCAGGGTGTGATGCTCGTCCGGCGCGATGCCGAGGTCGAGGTGCAGCGCGCCGGACGGCAGCCAGTCGGCGATTTTCTCGGGCCATTCCACGGCCAGATACCAAGGTGACTCGAGGAAATCCTCCAACAGCAAGTCCTCCACCTGCTGGCCGGACTCGAGCCGGTAGGCGTCGAGGTGGACCAGCGTGGGTCCGGCTGGGACGCGCTTTGGGCCGAGCTTCCCCGCAAGGGAGGCCGCGCGCGGGGCATGGTGCACGGTGTAGATGTTGAAGGTGGGGCTCGTGACCGGCTCGGTGAGCCCGAGGCCGCGCGCGAGGCCTTGCACGAAGGTGGTCTTGCCGACGCCGAGATTGCCGTGCAGCGCGAGCGTCGTGTCCGGCGGCAACGCCGCCGCGAATTCCGTCGCGAGCGCCTGCGTCTCGGCAGCGGAAGCGGTCGTCACGCCTGCGCGGAGTTTAGCGAAGATGTTCGTAGCCACGGAAGGCGGCGAGTTTCAGTGAGCCGGACGGCTCGGTGCCCGGCCGCATGAAACGCCCGATACAGGTGAGACGCGTCCGGGGAAAGGCCCGGTGCCAGGACCGCACGAATGCGCTGTGATCGGAGCGCGTGCCGACCGTGAAAACGAGCTCGTAGTCCTCGCCGTCGGAGAGCGATTCGACCAGCGAGGCCCCGCTGCGGCGCGGTAGCGCGTCGGGGTGCAGGATGGGAATGGCGCCGCGGGGCGTGAGGGCGTGAAGGTCCTTCGCCAGGCCGTCGCTCACGTCCATCATGGCGCGCACCGCCGTGTGGCGCGCGAGCCACGCGCCTTCCGCCAGTCGGGGCGTGAAGCGAAAGTGGTGCCCCGTGCGCAAGCTGCCGCCGAGCACGCCGGTGACGTAGATCCAGTCGCCCGGGCGGGAGCCGGTGCGGGTGACAATTCGCGGGCCCGCGGGCTGGCCGAGGAGCGTGAGGCTGGCGGCGATGACGCGGTCGGTCTGCGCCAGATCGCCGCCGACGAGGGCGACGTTGAAGTGACGGGCGGAGGCGGCGAGGCCGCGGTAGAATTCTTCGAGCCAGCGGCGGCTGACGCGCGGGTCGAGCGTGAGCGCCAGCACGGCGGTGGTCGGGCGCCCGCCCATGGCCGCGAGGTCGCTGAGGTTGCGCTTCAGCAGCTTGGCGCCGACGGCGCGCGGCGAAACGGTGTCGTCAAAGTGCCGCCCGTAGATGACGGGATCGACGGTGATGAGCTGTTTGCCCCGGCTGGCGGGCAGGACCGCGCAGTCGTCGCCCATGCCGAACGGCGAGCGGGGCGACGCGGAGCCGAGCCAGCGACGGATGGCGGTGAGGAGCTTTTCCTCGCCCCAGGCGGAGACGGACTCGGAGTGATGTTTGGTGTACGGATGCAACGGCGGGACAGGCTAGACGTTGACGCCCGCGAGGACGAGCACGCTCGCATTCAGGTTGAACAAGGCATGGGCCACCATGGTCGTGGCGATCAGGCCGGTCCGCTCGTAGGCGAGCGAGAAGACGACCGCGAGGGCGATGAGCGGGGCGAAGCTGCCGAGGTTGAGGTGCAGCGTGGCGAACAGGACGGCCGGCAGCAGCAGCGCCGCCCAGCGAGGCAGGCGCGTGCGGGCATAGCGAAAAATGCCCGCCCGGAAGATCAATTCCTCGGTGACGGGCGCCACGATGATGGCGACGGTCAGCAACAGGAACCGAAGGGCGTCGGAATCCGTGAAGCGCAGCAGGTCGATGGCCTCCTGATTTTCGACTTTGATGTGGACCAGGGCCAGCAACGCCTGCCAAACGAGACTGACAGCCGTGATGACGGGCAGGGTGATGAGAAAGGTCGCGATGCCGGAACCCACGGCGCCGGAAAAGACAAACGGCGAGCGCGAGGCCGGGCGCGTGAAAGCCACGCGATAGACCAGCATGCCGAGCAACAGGCCCCCTTGAAACGCGCCGGTACCGATGATCACGAGGTGGGTGCGGTCGAGCGGGCGGAATTTCTGATAAACGTTGAGGCCAAACTGTGCGGCCAGGCCGCCCAGGATTATCAGCCAGAGAAACAGGAAGAAGTCGCTCAGGCTGATTTCCCAAGCTGACAAACGAGCCGGCGCCTGCCGGGCCAACGGGCTCAGCCCGAGCCGCCAGAGCAGCGCCAAACCCACGAGGAGCAACAGGCACTCGACGAGAAAAACGGCGTTCGTGGCGGACGGCGGCATGCCGAAACAGTGCGGACGAAAATTCCGGCCCGCGCAACGCCTCAGTCGATTGAACCGCGAAGGGACGCCCCGTCCGGATCAGGCGACGATTTTGCCGTCGGCGAATACCACGCGGCCGTCGACGATGGTCGTCTTGACGCGGCCGGTGAGTTTCGCGCCGTGCCAGGGGGAGTTGCTCGACTTGCTGAAGCCCGCCTTGGCGTCGTAGATCCACGACTCGTTCGGGTCGAAGAGGCAGACATCGGCGGCGGCGCCGGTGGCGAGTGTGCCGGCCGGCAATCCAAGGATGCGCGAGGGCTGGCGGGTCATGAGGTCGATGACCTGGCTGAGCTGGAACTTGCTGCGGCGCACGAGCACGTCGAGCGAGACGGCGAGAGAGGTCTCGAGGCCGAGGATGCCGTTGGGGGCATAATCAAACTCCTTGTCCTTCTCGTAATCGGTGTGCGGCGCGTGGTCGGTCGAGATGCAGTCCAGCGTGCCGTCACGCAGGCCGGCGATGAGCGCACGGCGGTCCGCCTCGGTGCGCAGCGGCGGGTTCATCTTGAAATTCGTGTCGTAGGTCCCGAGTGCGTCCTCGGTGAGCGCCAGGTGATGCGGCGTGGCCTCGGCGGTGATCTTCACGCCCCGGGTCTTCGCGCGGCGGATGATGCCGACCGAATACCGCGACGAGATGTGCTGCATGTGAATGTGCGCCCCGGTGTATTCCGAGAGGATGACATTGCGCGCGACAATGATGTCCTCAGCGGCGTGCGGCCAGCCGCGCAGGCCGAGACGGGTCGAGATGGTGCCTTCGTTCATCACCGAACCCTGGGTGAGCGCGGCGTCCTGGCAGTGGTCCATGATCGGCAGGCCGAACATCTTGGCGTATTCGCAGGCGCGGCGCATGATCTCGTTGCTCTGCACGCACTCGCCGTCGTCGGTGAGCGCGACGACGCCGGCGCGCTTGAGCGAGCCGAACGGCGCGAGGGCGGCGCCCTTCATGCCGACGGTGATGCAGCCGGTGGGCAGCACCTTGACGACGGCGTCGCGGCGGGCGGCGTCGTTGATGAACTGGATGGTGCCGGCGTTGTCCGCGACGGGCGCGGTGTTGGGCATGCAGACGACGGTGGTAAAGCCGCCGGCGGCGGCGGCGCGGGCGCCAGTGCCGATGGTTTCCTTGTGGGTCTGGCCGGGTTCCCGGAAGTGGACGTGGATGTCGACGAGGCCGGGGCAGGCGACGAGGCCCTTGGCGTCGATGACCTGCGCCTCTTTTTTGGCGGCGGCGGAAAGCGACGGCACAAATTTGCCGTGGACGACGAAGAGGTCATCCACGCCATTGCGTTTGCTGGCGGGGTCGATGACGCGGGCGGAGCGGATCCAGAGGGTGGGCATCGGGAAAAGGGATCAGTTCGGGTCGGAGCCGGAGTAGACGTTTTCAGGCTGGCCGCCGGAGCACAGGTAGAGGACGGCCATGCGGATCGCGATACCGTTGGTCACCTGCTCGAGGATCACGCTGCGCTCGCCGTCGGCGAGTTCGCTGTCGATCTCCACGCCGCGGTTGATCGGGCCCGGGTGCATGATGATGGCCTTGGGGTTGAGCCACGAGGCGCGGGTCTTGTTGAGGCCGAACATGCCGGTGTATTCGCCGAGCGAGGGGAAATGCCCGCTGGCCTGGCGCTCGTGCTGGATGCGGAGGAGCATCACGACCTCGGCGTCGGCCAGGGCGGACTTGAGGTCGTGGGACACCTGCACGCCGAGGTCGGTGAACCAGTGCGGCACGAGGGTGGACGGGCCGACGAGCGTGACGGCCGCGCCCATCTTGGTGAGCGCGTGGATGTTGGAGCGGGCGACGCGGCTGAAGAGGATGTCGCCGAGGATGACGACCTTGCGGCCCTTCAATTTCCCGAGGTGCTCCTTCATCGTGAACGTGTCGAGGAGACCCTGCGTCGGGTGCTCGTGCGCGCCATCGCCGGCGTTGATCACGGGGATGTGGAGAATGCGGGAAAGGTAGAGCGGCGCGCCGGCGGCGGAGTGGCGGAGGACGATCATGTCGGCCTGCAGGGCCTGGATGTTCTGCGCGGTGTCGCGGAGCGTCTCGCCCTTGGTCGTGCTGGAGGACGAGCCGTCAAGGGAGATGACGTCGGCGCTGAGGCGCTTGGCGGCCATGTCGAAGGCCATGCGCGTGCGCGTGCTGGGCTCGAGGAAGAGATTGACGATGGTCTTGCCGCGGAGGGCGGGGACCTTTTTGACGCTGCGCGTGAGCGTGCGCTTGAACGCGGCGGCGGTGGCGTGGATCTGGTTGATCTCGGCGAGCGAGAGTTCCTCCAGGGTGAGCAAGTGCTGGCGCGTCCAGGGCATTGAATTTTAGATTTTCGATTTTCGATTGGGGAGCACGCTGACGGCGTCGGCCTTCGGATTCTTGGGGTCGAGCGTGACCATGACGCGCTCGTCCGGGCCGGCAGTGACGGTCAGGCCGGTGTAGTCGGCGGCGACGGGCAGCAGCCGGCCGCTGCGATCCACGAGGACGGCGAGCTCGACCTTCCTGGGACGGCCGTGGTCGAAGAGTTCGTCGAGCGCGGCTTTGACGGTGCGGCCGGAGAACAGGACGTCGTCCACGAGGATCACCATGGCGCCGTGGACATCGGCGGGGATGTGCGTGGGCGCGAACTCCTTGGGGATGGGGTGGCGGCCGATGTCGTCACGGTGGAACGAAATATCAACCGTGCCCGCGGTGACCGAGCGCGCCGGCGAAGTGCGGGCGAGGCTCGCAGCGAGGCGGCGGGCCAACTCGACGCCGCCGTTGGCGATGCCGAGGAGCAGGAGGCGCTGGTCGCCGGTGTGGCGGGAGGAAATGGCTTCCGCCAGCCGCTCGATTGCGGCGTGAATCTCCCCGGATCCAATCGTCTTTGGCGTGCCCACCAACAGCAGATGTGACGGCTACGGCGCCAAAGGGAAAGGGGAAAAAGAAGGCGGGCGTCGAGAAGTCGAGAGTCGACGAGTCGAGGCCTCGAAAGATCGGCCGGATTCCGCCTCTGCAAATCTGGTCTATCGACTCTCGTCGACTCGGCTTCTCGACTTCAGTCCGTGCCCTTGGCCGGCATAGCGATGACCTTCGTCGGACCGATCTTCACGTGCCCGGGGGAGGCGAGGTAACGGCTGAGGAAATCCTCGACGCGCCGATAGAAGTTGATGCGGGCGCCCTCCCGGTGGAACCCGTGGCCCTCGTCGCCCTCGCGGACGTATTCGTAGGGCTTGTTGTAGCGGTCGAGTTCGGACTTCAGGCGCGTCCAGTTGTCGATGTCCACCCGCGGGTCGTTCTCGCCGTAGGCGTGCAGCGTCGGCACGAGGATATTTTGGACGAAGTGAACCGGGGAATGGTCGTGGAGGTATTTCGAGTCGTCGCCGATCCACTTGCTCTCAAACGTGCGATCCGGGCTGTGGCCGCGCCCGTAGCCCCGGCCGTAGCCGGCGATGATGCTGAGGTCGGAGACGCCGACGTAGTTGACCGCGCAGCGGTAAAGCTCGGGCGTGAACGTCACGCCGGCGAGTGCGGCGTAGCCGCCGTAGCTGGAGCCGACGATGGCGACACGGTCGGGGTCGGCAAAACCCTGGGCGACGGCCCATTTCACTCCGTCGGTGAGGTCGTCCTGCATTTTCCCGCCCCATTCGCGGCGTCCGGCGAGGAGGAAATCCAAGCTGTAACCGCCCGAGCCGCGGTAATTGGGCTGCAGCACCGCGTAGCCACGGCTGGCAAGGAACTGTACCTCGGCATCGTAGCCCCAATCATCGCGGACGTTAAACGGGCCGCCGTGAGGGTGGATGATGAGCGGGACCCGGTGGCCCGCCGCCCCGGCGGGCAGTGTGAGATAGCCGGAGATGGTCAGGCCGTCGCGGGCCTGATAGCTGACGGGCAGCATGGGCTGCAGCTGCGACGGATGCAGGTGAACGTTGACCGGGCCCAAGAGCGTGATGGCGGGCTGGCCGTCGGTGCTCCGGTCGAGGTCGAGGAGGTAGTAGATGCCGGGAACACGATCGGAGCTCGACCGGATGACATGTCGGCGGCTGTCGTCGGCTGAGCTGAAGATCGTGTTGGCGGTACCGGGCAGGGCGGCATCGATCTTGGCCTGCAGGCTGGCGCGTTCCTCGTCGAACCAGTGCACATGGATCCGGTCGGTGAGGTATTGGATGCCCAGCAGCTTGGCCCGGTCCGGACTCATGAGGAGGGTGTCGTAACCGCCCTCGAGGACGTAGTTCAGGCCGGGCCGGAAGGCCCGTTGGGAGACGTCGTAGGCCCGCAAGTGCTGGGGCTGATTGCCCTCGCGGGTGAGGACGTAGAGGACGTTGTTGTCGGCGGCGAAGACCAAGGGCTTCCAGCTTGGCTCCTCGATGGCGATGTCCGCGGGAGTTTCGGCGACCTTGAAGAAGGTCGAGCGGCCGTCGGCGCGGATCTGGTGTTCCACGACCGGGCCGACGCGGAGGTCGAGGGCGCGGATTACGCCTGCGTTGTCGGCGAAACCGCCGTAGGCTCCGGGTACGCCGAGGCCCTGTACCTTGCGCCGCTCGGCAGTACGGACGTCGAGCAGGAAGATGCCGTAATCGTAACTGCCGGCGGCCTTGTTGCCGCGGATGAGGATGTGTTTGGGGTCGAGCCTTAGGATGTCCTCGACGCTGGCGTAGGTGGACTGGTTGGCGTCGATCTCTTTGAACGACTCGGCGAGCGTAACGACGTTGCGGGACTTCAGGCTGATGGAACGCAGGAAGAGCGACTCGTTGCCGCCGAGGTCGCCGCCGTAGACGATGCGGTCGCCGCCTTTCCAGAAGAAGATCCCGACGTCCTCGCCCCGTTTGCCGACGAGCAGCTCGGACAGGCCACTCTTGAGGTCTACGAGCATGAGACCGAGATGACCGGTGCCCGTGGCGGAAAGGTAGGCGAGGTGACGGCCGTCGGGGGCGATTTGGACGGAGCGGATCGCCGGGTCGGCGAAGAAGTGTTCGATCGGGATGGCGGCACCCATCGGCAGCGCGGATTCCTCGTTGCGCGCCGAAAGGACGGGGCTGGTCAGGGCCAGCGCCGCGGCCAGCAACGCGACCTCCGCCCACCACCGGCTGACGGCGTGAATCGCACTGGATTCCATGGTCGTTGGCGGGCCCACGAGAGTAGATTTGACGGGCAGCGCTGGAAGTGGAAGGGCAAAAAAACCGCCCCGGCGCTGGGGCGGTCGAAAGGGGTTGCTGGAGCCGCGGCGCCTTCGCCGCACAGGGGGAGGGGATGCGGCGACGGCCGCATCCCCATCGCAATGCTCAGTTCTTGGCCGGCAGGTCGATGACCTTGGTGGGGCCGACTTTGATCTGGCCGGGAGCGGCGAGATAACGGGCAAGGAAATCCTCCACTTTGCGATAAAACCCAATGCGGGCATCCTCATGGTGGAAGCCGTGTCCCTCGTCGCCTTCGCGGACGTATTCGTAGGGTTTGTTGTAACGGTCGAGCTCGGCCTTGAGGCGTTTCCAGTGGTCAATGTCCACGCGTGGGTCGTTGTCGCCGTAGGCATGCAGCGTGGGCACGCGGATGTTTTGGACGTAATTCACCGGCGAATGATCGTGGCGGTACACCGGGTCGTCCCCGATCCATTTGTTCTGGAAGGTCCGATCCATCCCATTGTTGCGCCCGTTGCCGATGCCGTAGCCGGCGATGATGCTGAGATCGGAGACGCCGACGTAATTGACCGCGCAGCGGTAGAGCTCGGGGGTGAAGGTGACGCCGGCGAGCGCGGCATAACCGCCGTAGCTGGCGCCGACGATGGCGACGCGATCGGGGTCGGCGAAGCCCTGGGCGATGGCCCATTTCACGCCGTCCGTGAGGTCATCCTGCATCTTGCCGCCCCACTGTTGTCGGCCGGCCAGGAGGAAATCGACGCCGTAGCCCCCCGAGCCGCGGTAGTTGGGCTGCAGCACGGCGTAGCCGCGGCTGGCGAGAAACTGCACCTCCCCGTCGTAACCCCATTCGTCCCGAATGCCGTAGGGCCCGCCATGGGGATGGATGACGAGCGGCACGCGGTGACCTTGGGCTCCGGCGGGCAGCGTGAGGTAGCCATGGATGAGCAGTCCGTCACGGGCGGGATAGCTGATCGACATCATGGGTTGGAGCTGCGCCGGCTGCAGGTGAGGGTTGGCCTGACCAAGCATCATGATGGCCGGACGGCCGCGGGCGGGATTTTGCAGGTCGAGGAGGTAGAAGGTCCCGGGCACGCGATCGGACGTGCTGACAATGACGCGGCGCTGGCCATCATCCGACGAACTGATGATGAGGTTGGTGGTATCCGGCAGGGCGCCGTCGATCTTGGCCTGCAGCTGGGCCCGGGTCTCGTCAAACCAGTGCACCTCCCGCCGGTCGGTGAGGTAGGAAACCCCCAACAACCGCCTGAGATCGGGGGACAGGATGATGCTCTCGTAACTGCCCGGTATGGTGTAATCCAATTCAGGCAGGAAGGCGCGCCGGGCCACGTTATACGCGCGGAGGTGAGAGGCGTGGCTGCCCTCGCGGGTGAGGACGTAAAGCGTCTGGTTGTCGGCGTTGAAGGCGAGGGACTGCCAGGTGGGCTCGCCGACGGCGAGATCGGCGGGCGTCTCTCCCACCTTGAAAAAGGTCGAAAGGCTGTCCGGCCGAAGTTCGTGGATCACGACATCGCCCACGCGACGATCCAAGCCGCGGATGACCCCCGTGTTGTCGGGGAACAAGCCGCGAATACCAACGACGTCGCTCCCTTCCATCTTGTCCCGATCCCCGCTGCGCACATCGAGGAGGAACACGCCGAAGTTGTTGAGACTGTCGGCATGCTTGGTTCCCTCGATCAGGATGTGGTTGGGGTCGAGGCGCAGGGTGCTGATGATGCCGGCGGTGTTCGCCATTTCGGTGCCGTATTGCTTCTGGGACTGGGCCAGGTCGATGACCTTGCGGTTTTTCAGCCCGATGGAGCGGTAGGAATACGACTCATTGCCGCCCACATCGCCGCCGAACACGATCCGGTCGTTTCCCTTCCAAAAATACTGGGTGATGTTTTCGTCGCGCATGGCCACGATGGCCTCGGTCTGGCCCGTCTCCAGGTCCATCATGGCGATGCCGGTGTGCCCGGTCCCCATGGCCGCCAGGAAGGTGAGGTGATGCCCATCCGGCGAAAGCTGGAGCGAGTGCATGGCGGAATCGGCGAAGAAGTGCTCGATCGGGATGGCCGCGCCCGTCGGCATGGCCGGGGTGGCATCAGCGGCGCGCAGGCCGGCGGTGAAAAGGGCGGAAACCGCGACGAACAGCGCGGCCAGTGGGGCAGGGTGGCGGGTGGTCATGTTGTGGAGCCGCGAAAGTGGCTGGATTTGTCCCCGAGCAAAAGCAAAAAGCCGGGCGGGAATCGCCCTTCGGCGAAAAAATGCTTGCTGTCCTAACTGTATTAGTGCAACTAGGACGGCGTGCTCCCGTTCTCCATCGAACTTCGTCCGGGCCTGCCAGTCGCGGAACAGATCCTGTTCGCCGTGAAGAAGGCCGTGGTGGCGGGGCAGCTGCGGCCGGGTGACAAGTTTCCCTCGGTGCGGGTGCTGAGCCAGGAGCTGAAGGTGAACCCCAACACCGCGCACAAGGTCGTGGCGGCGCTGGTGGCCGAGGGCGTGCTGGTGACGACGCCCGCGGTCGGCAGCATTGTCGCGGAGCGCGGGATCGGCGGGCGCAAGGAGCGGGCCGAACTGCTGGGCGCCGAGGCCGAGCGGCTGGTGGTCGAGGCGTGCAAGCTCGGTTTGGAACTGGACGACGTGCAGGCGGCGCTCGCCGCGCACTGGAAGAAA
This sequence comes from uncultured Opitutia bacterium, assembly GCA_903862955.1. Taxonomy (GTDB): domain Bacteria; phylum Verrucomicrobiota; class Verrucomicrobiia; order Opitutales; family Opitutaceae; genus Opi-474. Next base: position 207,171 of record CAIPAH010000024.1, on the reverse strand, counting down.
CTCGGCGGCAAATGATTCACCCATGAAATCGAAAGCCTGCCTCGCTCTCGCCCTCTCCCTGCTCCTGATCTCCGCGGCCGTCATCGCGCGCGCCGAGCCGCTGGACGACACCATTCAGGCGCTCATGGCCAAGCGGAAGATCCCTGGGCTGTCGCTCGCCGTTTTCAAGGACGGGGCCATCGTCAAGGCGCAGGGCTACGGCGTGCGGGATCTCGCCACCAAGGCGCCGGTGACCGTCGACACCTTGTTCCAGGCCGGTTCGGACAGCAAAGCAGTCGCCGCGATGGGCGCCCTCTACCTCGTGGAGCAGAAGAAACTGACCCTGGATGGAAATGTGAACGACCTGCTGCGCACGTGGAAAGTGCCGGATAATCACTTCACCGCCGGCCACCCCGTCACGCTGCGTCAGCTGCTCAGCCACACCGCGGGGACGACGGTGCACGGTTTCCGGGGTTACCTGGGGGGTGCGCCGATCCCGACTGTAGTGCAGATTTTGAACGGGACGCCGCCGGCCAATTCCGCGCCTGTGTGGGTGGTGTCCGAGCCGGGAAGTGCGTGGAGTTACTCGGGCGGCGGCTACGTGATCGCCCAGCAGCTGATGATGGATGTCTCGGGCCAGGCCTTTCCCGACTTCATGCAGGACCATGTGCTCCGACCCCTCGGGATGAACGCGAGCACCTTTGCGCAGCCCCTGCCGGAACCGCTCATCCCGCGGGCGGCCACCGGACATTGGACCGGCAACCGCGCCCTGCCCACCTGGTGGAATGTTTACCCGGAAATGGCGCCGGCGGGACTTTGGACGACGCCGTCGGACCTCGCGCGCTTTGCGATTGCGCTGCAGCAGTCGCTCGCCGGTCGGCCGCATCCCGTCCTCTCGCCCGCCTCCGTGAAACTGATGGTCACGCCCGTGAAAAACAATTACGGCCTGGGCCTGGCCATCCAAGGCAGCGGTCCGACCGCCCGCTTCATGCACGGCGGCCGCAATGAAGGATTCGACACGATGCTCGTGGCCTACACCGAGGCGGGGATGGGCGTCGCGATCATGATCAACGCCAACGACGACTCGAAATTCATGCTCCGCGTGCAGGATGCAGTGGCGCAGGCCTACGGCTGGCCGGATTACCATCCCTACGTCACGCCCAAGCCCATCCCAGACAAGGAGCCGGCGGTGACGGAGCAGATCCGGCAGGCCTACCTCGCGGCGCAGGCGGGGAAGCTCGATCAGGCATTGTTCACGCCCGAGCTGGGCAAGGCGCTCGCCAAGGTGATTCCGGGGCCGGTCACAAACGACCTGAAAGCCGCGGGGTCGCTCCAGTCGATTAGCCTGGTGGAGCGCAAGGATTACCCGGGCGGGCACCGGGTTTACGAATACATCATCGTCTGCAGCGAAAGTACCGCCATCGCCCGTTGTTCCTACGACGCCAACGGCAAGCTCGAGCGGTTCGCGCTCCGGCCCGAATAACATTTTTCACCCCATGAACATCATCGAAACCCACAATTTGACCCGGCGGTTCGGCCGGACCGAGGCGGTGCACGGGCTGGATCTCCAGGTCCCGTCCGGCAGCGTGTGCGCGCTGCTGGGGCCCAACGGCGCGGGCAAATCGACCACCATCCGGATGCTGCTGAACTTGCTGCACTCCACGAGCGGCCGGGCGACCGTGATGGGGACTGACTCCCGCAAGCTGGGACCGGCCGAGCTCGCCAACATCGGCTACGTGGCGGAGAGCCAGTCACTCCCTCTCTGGATGACGGTGCGGGAGTATCTGGATTTCTGCCGGCCATTTTATCCGCGCTGGGACGCGACGCTGGAAGCGAAGCTGCTGGACCTGTTCGAACTCCCGCCGGAACGGAAGATGAAGCACTTGTCGCGGGGCATGGTGATGAAGACGGCGCTGCTGTCGTCGCTCGCCTACCGGCCGCCACTGCTTGTGCTGGATGAACCGTTTGCCGGACTCGACCCGCTCGTCCGCGACGAATTTGTGCGCGGCATGCTGGAGATCTCCGAGCTGGGCGACTGGACGGTACTGGTGTCGTCGCACGACATCGAGGAAGTCGAACGCCTCTGCGACCGCGTGGCCGTGATCTACGCCGGCCGACTGAAATTCAACGAGACAACCGATGCCCTGCTGGGCCGCTTCCGGCGCGTGGAGGTGACCGGAGCGACGAACGCCACGCCGGTGTCAGGCGGGCTGGAGTGGACGCAGGCGGGCGCGCTGACGTCGTGGGTCGAACCCGCATATGCGGGCGAGTCGACCGAACGGGCGTGGCGCGAGCGCTTTCCCGGCGCCTCGGTGAACGCTTCCCCGATGACGCTGCGGGAAATCTATCTCGCCTTGGCCCACAGTGAGCGCGCCGGAGCGAAGAAGGAGGAGGCCGCATGAACCTTACCTGGCACATCGTCAAAAAAGACATCCGCCGCTTCCGGCTGCCGCTCGCGCTGTGGGTGGGACTGATCCTCGCGCAGACCATCCTTTGCTTCGTGCTTTTCCGCTGGGCGGACGAGGAAGTCATGGTGCTGCGGACGGGCATCAACGGTCTGGATGCCCTGCATGAAATCCTCTGGGGCATGCAGCTGGTCCTGGGTTTCTTCCTGGTCGCGGGCCTTGTTCAGGAAGACCCCCTGGTGGGGCAGCAGACCTGGTGGGTCACCCGTCCCATCACCGGACTGCGGCTGTTGTCGGCCAAGCTGATTTCCGCCGTCCTGTTCTTTGGCCTCCTCCCCGTGCTCGCCTTGCTGCCGTGGTGGTTGTTCTGCGGCTATGGCGCGAGTGAGGTGCTAAGGGCCTCGCTCCAAATCATGCTGGGGCAGGCAATCGTTTCCGTGCTGGCGTTTGGCGTTGCGACCCTTACGGCCAATTACTCCCGCTTCACGGTGGCTTTCCTGTTGCTGGTCTTCGCTTGGATCTGCTGTTCGGGCCCCCTCTTCGCGTACCGCATGAGCGGACTGAGCTGGGGCCTTGGCATGACGCGCATGCAGCTGACCATCCTCGTGGCCATCGCGACGGTGTTGGCCGTTATCATCCATCAATATCGCACCCGGGCGCTGCCCAAGTCATGGGCGATTCTGGCCACCGGCTTTGTGCTCATGCTGCTGAGCCTGGGCTTTGCGCCGTGGGACTGGTCCCGGGCGATCGATTGGCGGAGCGGCGAACCGGCGGGTCTGGCCAAGGTTGTCGCCACGCCAGGCCCGGTGGACCTACACGAGAGGAGAAAGTCGCCCTATGATGACGAATCGATGGTGACCATGCTTGTGGGCACCCGCCTCGAAGGTTTGCCGCGCGGAATTGCCATCAATGGGGGGCGGGCTGCCGGCACGCTCCGCTGGACGGACGGAACAAATTTGGAGCGCCAAGGGTGGACCTTTTCATATTTTGGGCCTGTGGCTTGGGAGCTGATGGGAGCTTCAGTCCGCGCGACGAAATACTTGGTCGACTCGCAACGGGGAGATTTGAGTGTCGCCCCGTCGGTCGCGGCCGACATCGGGCTGCCCCGCTCCTATGCCGTCAAGCTACGCGAACGCGCGCCGGCGTGGGATGCCCATTTCAAGCTAAACGTTTATGCGGGGGAAGTCGTAGCGGAGGTTCCCTTGAAGCCTGGCGCACGAGACGGGCGCGCCGGACACCGGATCGAGGTGCGCGAAGTGCTCCGTTTCAAGGACAGGAAGGACAAAGGTCTCACGTTGACGATCGCCGAAACCGAACCGGTGCTCGACTCCGATTACCTGCCCGGCTTCCTGACGACCACCAGCCGGCGGGGAACGCCCAACACGTTCTACGCGTTGGTGAGCAAGGATCGTTCGAAAATCGCGATGGTGGGAGAGGAGCGGCTGATCTACACCATGATGGGCACGGTCGGCATCGAGCAGCGCCGGATTGATTTCGCACCCGGCCTTCTCGCTTATCCCGCCCAGCCGGATTGGTTGGATGACGCTGTTCTCATGAAAGTGGCGTTTTACCGAATCGGCTCGATCAGCCGCGCTGTGCACACGGACGGGCTGGAGGAGCTGGAATCCTCAAGAGCGAAGCCCATCCCCGGCGTTCCGGCACCAGCCCCCAATCACTAATTGGCGCGCTTCAGCCACGCGACCAGGTCGGCGTCGGTGAGGACGTTGGCGCCGAACTGGTAGTCGGGGGCGAGAAGGCTGGCGTAGGCGGGCTCGAGGAAGCGGCGGCAGTGGAGGATCACGCGGGCGTGCTGGCCGGGGGCGCGCACGAGGCGGCCGAGGGCCTGGTTCACTTTCGTCATGCCGGGGATTTGGTAAACGCGGCGGAACGCCGCCTCGCGTCCGAGCGGGGAGAACTCCGCAAGACGCGCGCGCTGGACGGCATTGACCTCGGGCAGCGCAGGGCCGACGACCATCGCGTGCGTGATGCGCCCGCCGAGCGCGTCGATGCTTTCGGCGAAGCTTGAGCCGAGGACGAGGAAGAGCGCATCGGTGAACGCGAGCGACTGTTCGACCCACGCGGTTTGGGCGGCGAGGTCGGTCAGGCGGGGTTGCAGCGCGACGCGCAACGGCGCCGCGCGTTCGAGCTCCTTCGCGATAGCGTCGGCATACGCATACGACGGAAAGAAGACCGCGACCGGGCCGCCGGCGGCGGCTTGGAGGGCGGCGATGGTGGCCGCCGTGGTGGCGTAGTAATGCGAGCGGTGCTGGAAGGTGGTGTCGACGCGCGCATCCACCGCGATGTCGTAGGCGTGGTCGCGCCACGGCGTTTGCGCGGTGACGAAGCGGAAGGGGGCGATGGGCGATGGGCCAGGGGCGCTGGGTGTAGTCGCCGGAACGCTGAGCGCGAGGCCGCAGGATTCGGCGAAGTTTTCGACCGGCGAGAGCGTGGCGCTCGCGAAGACTACGCCGCCGTATTCGCGGAGGGTCGCGCCGATGGCGTCGGCGGCGTCGATGCAGGTGAAGGCGAGCTCGCCGGGGCGCGGACACCAAAGGAGCTTCTTCAGTTGGGCGCTGGCGAGCCATTCGCTCAGCTGCTGCGTCTGCCAGAGCTGGTCGCTGAACTGCGGGCCGAGGGCGGCGTAGTCGAGGGGCAGGTCGCCGAGGAAACCGGCAATCTTGGCGAGGGTGTCGGCCACGTCGGCTTCGAGGGCGGGATCGAGGGCGTCGACCGGCTGCAGGGCGAGCAGCAGGTGAGCCCAGCTCTCCCAAGCGCGCACGAAGGGCGTGGCGGCGTTGACGTGGTCGAGTTCGGCGAGCAACGCACTGGCGTCGATGGCTTTGGCGGTGTAGGAATGGGCGTCGGCGACGCGCGCGGGCAGGTTGTGGGCCTCGTCGAGGATGAGCAGCGTGCGCGCGGGGTCGAAGCCGGGCTGGTTGTAGAAGAGGGCGCGGTTGCGCGGCGCGAAGACGTAATTGTAGTCGCCGATCCACACGTCGTTGAACGCGAGGGCGGCGCGGGTGATCTCGTAGGGGCAGATGCGCGCATCCCGCCCGGCGGCGCGGAGCGTCTCCAAGTCGCGGGCTTGGTTTTCGAAAAGATAGAAGCGCGACAGCCCGCTGGCGGCCCAACGCTCTTCAACGCGGTCGAGGTAGCCGCAGGCCTCGCGCACACAGTGGAAGACGGCGTTGATGCAGTGCTCGGCCTTGTTGCGGACGTGCCAGACGGCGACCGGAGTCGCCGGGGTTGAAAGTTGAACGTTGAAAGGTGAAAGGTCGGAGGCGGACTGGCCTTCAACTTTTGCCTTGGGACTTTCAGCGGCGATGGACGGCTGGGCCGTCATCGTCTGCAGCGTCCGGACGACCTGCAGCTGGCCGGTGGATTTGCTCGTGAGATAGAGCGCGCGGTCGAAGTGGCCGGCGCGCAGCTGGCCGAGGGCAAATTCCAAGAGGATGCCCGTCTTGCCGAAGCCGGTGGGCGCCTCGAACAGCACGAGCAGCTGGCGTTCGAATGCCGCGGTGAGCTCGGTGAGGGTCGTTTCCTGGCCCGGGCGCGGTGCGGCGAAAGGGGAGCAAAACCGGAGCGAGCGAAGCCGCTCGCGGGCGCGGAGGCGCAGGTTGAGAAACTCGACGACGCGCTCGAGTTGCGTGCGGAAGAGGACGTCGTCAGCCGGGGAGAGCGGGATCGATTGCGCAAGTCCGCTCGCCGTTTCGACGAAGACCAGCTCCGCGCGGAGCGCGGAGCGGGCGATAGGCGATGGGTGATGGGCGATGGGAGATGGAGTCGAACCTTCGCTCAACGGCGGAGTGCTGATCGCTGACGGCTGATCGCTGACTGCTGATCGCTGATCGCTGACGGCTGACAGCTTCGCCAGGGCGACATACGTCGCGAGCTGGACGAAGTAGCCGGGATAGTCCGCGCGGAGTTCGGATTCGGCGCAGGGCAGGGGGCGGGTGACGGTCTTGATTTCCCGCAGCGTCACACGGCCGTCGGCGCGCAGCAGCTGATCGATGCGACCCGTGAAGGAGAGGGTCCAGCCGCCGTGGAAGATCTGGCCGGCGATGACGATTTCGAACTCGGCGCCGGGCGACTCGTCGGTGGCGCGGGCGCGGAGCTCGTTGTGCCAGTGCGTGCCCAGCTGGGCGCGCCAGAGGCCCGGCCGGCCGCTGCCGGCGTCGTGGGGCCCGGTGGTGAAGTCGGAGAATTCGCCGACGCTCAGGCTGGCGGTGCGCTGGTCGAGGTTGAATTCCATGAGGTTACCACGAAACACACGAACACCACGAAAGGTCCGGAAGGCAAACCTCGGAAGTTTGGCCACGAAGAGGCACAAAAGTTTCCGGGACTTCGTCGTGAGTCTCCCGCGCGCCTATAGGCGCGATGTCGACTCCGTCGCAGCACCTGACCCCTTGGGCCTTTTTGTGGCCAACCTTCCGGAGTCTCATCCCAGCAGGATCTCCGTGTGGCCGGTGAGGTATTCCTCGAGGCGGGCTTGCAGGCGGAGGACGGCGGCGGGCGCGGCGGTCTGTTCGGCAAGCGGACGGTTGAGCAGTTGGGCGACGTTCTCGCGGTCCTCGGCGGGCAGCGTGGGAAACCATTGCTGTTTCACCGGGTAACCCTCGTCGCGGGCGAAGCAATACAGGCTCTTGAACCAGACGAAGTCGGGCCGGGCGCCCGCGGCGAACGAGGCAAACGCCTGGCGCAGCAGCGCGGCGACGGAGGCGCGACTGTCCTCGTGCATGGGATTGCGGGCGACGAGCCCGGCGAGGGCGGATGCGGCCTGCAGGGTCGCGTAGCTGCGACCGATGTCGGCGTGGCGCGTGATGAGGCGCGCCTCCGTCACGAACCAGGTTGCGCCTTGGTTGGAGCTTTCCATGCGGAGGGAAACTTCGTCGAAGAGGTCAAGCGTCACGCGCGTGGCGGCAGCTTGGGCGGGACTCGCCGCGCGGCGGACGGACTTGGGCAGTCGCTGGTGGATGAGCAGTGCGCCGTGCTCGACCGAGAAAACTTGGAGACCCTGGAACGCGTCGGTGGGCGGGCGTTTCAGCAGGACGAAGGCGTCGGTCTGGAGCGGGAGGCCCGGCACGCGCTTAGGTCGAGACGGTGGAGCGCTTTTTGGCGTCCGCGGGCTGGAACGGCGGCACGACGCCGCCGCCCGAGATGACGAGTTTCATGCCGTCGCCGACGGACATATCGAGTTCGGTGATCTCGTCCGGCGGCAGCAGCAGCACGAAGCCGCTGGTGGGATTGGGCGAGGTGGGCACGAAGACCGACCAGAGCTCCCGTCCGAGGCGATGCTGCGCCTCGGCCTGGGTTTTGCTGGTGAGAAAGCCGATGGACCAGATGCCAGGACGGGGATACTGGACGAGCACGACCTTGCTGAAGAGGTTGCGGTTCTGGGTGCTGAAGGTGGAGACGACCTGCTTGACCGAGTTGTAGACGGTGCTGACGCCGGGAATGCCGAGGATGACGCGTTCGCCGAGATCGAGGAGGTATTTGCCGAACAAGTAGTGGGAGATGAAGCCGAAGAGCGTGATCAGGCCGAAAACGACGATGGTGACGGCGACGTCCCAGACAAACGGGAGGCTTTGGAGCCGCGTCGGCAGGACGAGGTCGAACAGAGGGCGGAAGCTGCCGCCGATGATGCCGATGATCCAGAGGAAGGCCCAGACGGTGACGGCAAGCGGCGCGAGCAGCAGCAGACCCGAGAAAAACGCAGTGCGGACAGTGACAATGTGCTTGGACGGACGGATGGCCATGACGGGGGCTACGGTCGCCGGAAACGCGGCGGACGCAAAGGGTTTTTGCGTGGGGGTCTCGCGACGCCCGCGAAGAGCGCGACGAGTGAAAATTGGAGTGGGCTTGCCAATTCCGCCTACCGAACGAGGCGGGTCAGCGACGCAGCGTAAACTTCGGAATGGCGCCGGCGGTGCGGAGGAGGCGGAGAGCGCGGGATTCGGCGCGGCGCATGTGGCGTTTCTTGGCGGGCTGGAGGTCGTCGTAGCCGGCGAGGTGCAGCCAGCCGTGGACGAGGTAGAGGATGAGTTCGGCGGAAAAGTCTCGGCGGCGGCCTGCTTGGCGGAGGGCGGCGTCGGCGGAGATGCAGATTTCACCGGCGGTGCCGGCGGCGGGGGCGCCGGCGAAGGTGATGACGTCCGTGGGCGTGGGGTCGGCGAGGAAGTCGGCGTGGAGCTGGGCGAGGGCGGGGTCGGTCAGGAAGACGAGGGAGATCTCGCCCTCGGGAATTTTCGATTTTCGATTCCCTCCTGCGCCAAGGCTACGGCGGGCAGGCTCGATTTTCGATTGGCCGGAAGCGGAAGCGAAAAATTTGGCGTCGAGGGTGTGGATCACGCGGGCCACGGCGCGGCGGTCGAGGCTCAGGCGCGGGTGGCGGTTGGCGATCAGGATTTCGCGGGGCGGCATCGGGTTCGGGATTTATTTAACCGCGAAAGGACGCGAATTCACGCGAATCTTGAGAGGCGAAAAGCCAGATCCGCATTCGCGTTCATTCGCGTGATTCGCGGGCAAATCCGGGCTGGCTCACGCCTTTTCCTCGGCGCTCGCGGGGTCGCCGGACGGGTAGGCGACGCGGGCGTGCAGCATATTGAGCAGCGTGAACTGGAAGCTGTTCTTCATCTTGGCGAGCTCCTCGAAGGTGATCGGCGCCTCGTCCAGCTGGCCGTCGGCGACGCGGTCGCCCACGATGCGGTCAATCAGCGGGCCGAGCTGCTCGGCGGTGACGGAGCGCAGCGAGCGCGTGGCGGCTTCGACGCCGTCGGCGAGCGAAATCACGGCGCTTTCCTTGAATTGCGGTTTGGGTCCCTCGTAGCGGAAGGCGGCCTCGACGGGCGGCGGCAGCAGCGGCGCGGAGGGCGGGAGGTTCTTGACGGGGAACGGGACGCGGGATTGCTCGACGGCGCGCAGGTAGAACGAGCGCACGAGGGTGGTGCCGTGATGCTGCTGGATGACATCGAGGACCGTGCGGGGCAGGCGGTGGCGGCGGGCAAGTTCGACGCCGTCCGTCACGTGTTGCTTGATGATGGAGGCGGAGGCGGTGGGCGTCAGGCCGTCGTGGGGATTGACGCTGTTGCGCTGGTTCTCGGTGAAGTAGGCGGCGTGGGGCGTCTTGCCGATGTCGTGGAACAGCGCGCAGACGCGGGCGAGCAGCGGGTTGGCGCCGATGGCGTTGGCGGCATTCTCGGCGAGTTGGGCGACGACGAGCGAGTGGTGGTAAGTGCCGGGGGCGTCGAGTTGCAGCTGGCGGAGCAGTGGGTGGTTGTAGTCGGTCAGCTCGAGCAGCGTGATGTCGGTGGTGCGCTTGAAGAGCGACTCGAGGACGGGGAGCACGCCCACGACGGCCATGCCGGTGAGCAGGCCGGTGGCGAGCGCCGCGGTCATCTGGCGGGCGAGGGTGGCGAACGGCACCTGGTCGGCGAAGCCGATCGGCAGGGCGAAGAGCGCGAGCGTCAGGCCGCCGGCGGCGGCGGCACGGACGACGCGGCCGCGCTTGTGCACCTCGCGGCAGCCGAAGATGGCGACGAGCGAGGCGAGGAAGGTGAGGACGACGAGGTCGAGGCGATTGCCGTAGATTACGCCGGTGAAGATCGAAATCAGCAGCGCCATGAAGATGGCGGAGCCGGCGTCGATCAGGATGGCGACGATCAGGGGCGCGAGCGCGGTGGGCGCGACGTAGGGGAGCGTGGAGGCCCAGGAACCGTCGTGCGTGAAAAAGTCGAGGCCACCGATCGAGTAGACGAGGCGGACGATGGCGAGGTTGACGATGACGACGAGCGAGAGGAGGCCGAGGCGGCCGTTGCGCTGGAGCGTCTCGCGATCCTCGAGGCGGATGTAAATCACGCTCGCAATCACCATCGAGAGCACGAGGAGGATGCGGCCGAACAGCGTGAGGCCCTCGTCAAAGGGCGTGTCCGTGTGTTCCCGCAGGTAGCGGCGATACGCCATGAGCATCTCGTATTGTCCCGGGGAGACGCGCTCGCCGGGCTCGATGATGGTCTGGCCGCGGGCGACGCTGACCAGCACGGGTTTCACCTGGCGGCGCGTGGCGACCTCGCGGGCCTGGGTGGCGTCGTGATCGAAGACGAGATTGGCGGTCAGGCCGGTGCTGAAAAAGCGGAAGAGCGCGAGCGCCGTGGGGCGCGGGAGGCTCTCGACGGCGAGGTTCACACGGAGGAAAGTCATGGCCTCCTCCATCGACTGGACCGGGCGAATGGCGACCTCACCGGTGGGCCGCACGACTTGGAAGACGGTCACGCTGCCCGGGGCGGTGCCGCCCAGGGCGTCGTCATGCACGCCCTCGTTGGCGATGTCGCGAAGGGCGGCGAGGCCGTTCTCGAACAGCGCGGCGCGGGCTTTGGCGTCGCCGGCCGTGAAAACCGCGCCCACGTCCTCGACGCTGGCGTGGTAGGGCCCGCGGGCGTTGAAGGCATCGACCAATGCGGCAAATTCGGCGCGGCGGTTGCCGAGGACGAGGGCGTTCGCCGGATGGTCGCGCTCATAGGCGTCGAGCCCGGCCAGCAGTTCGCGCGCGGCAGACTCGAAGCGCCGGGAGGCCTCGAGATCGAGGCGGTAAACGGGCGGCAGGCGGTTGATCAACTGGTCGCTGGCGGCGCTGGTCTGCTCGAGGCTTTGATAGGTGAAGGCGGTGGCGGCGGCGACGCGCGCCGTGGCGAGCTGGTTGGGGAGGACGGGGACGTTGAGCGTGGTGAGGCCGGCCGAGCTGATGAGGACAATCGCGGTGACCGTCGCGACGAAGATCAGCACGGCGACCAGGCGGCTGCGGTCGAAGAACTCCCGCGTGGCGGAGTGGGGGGAGGCGGAATGCCCGGCACGGCGCGCGTTGAGGCCGCCGACGAGGAGCTTGAGCTGGTTGCGGACGGACATGTTTAAATTGTCGAAGTTCGATTCGGGCGGTGGGTCAGCGCTTTTCGGGGGCGCCGTTCTCCGAGTTCATCGGGTTGCGATACTGGTCGTAGGCCTCGATGATCTTCTGGACGAGCGGGTGGCGCACGACGTCGGCGCCACTGAACGTGTGGAAATCGATGCCGGGGATGTCGGCGAGGATGTGGCGAACCTCAAGGAGCCCGCTGGATTTGTGGCGCGGCAGGTCGATTTGCGTGATGTCACCGGTCACCACCATGCGGGAATCGTCGCCCAGCCGGGTGAGAAACATCATCATTTGCTCGGCCGTGGCATTCTGCGCTTCGTCCAGCACGACGAACGCGTGCGAGAGCGTGCGGCCGCGCATGTAGGCGAGCGGGGCGATCTCGATGATGCCCTTCTCGGTGAGGCGCGCGGTGTCCTCGGGATCGAGCATGTCGCCCAGCGCGTCGTAGAGCGGGCGCAAGTAGGGCAGGATCTTTTCGCGGAGGTCGCCCGGGAGAAACCCGAGGGTCTCGCCGGCCTCGACCGCGGGGCGGGTGAGGATGATGCGCTCCACCTCGTTGCGCAGGAGCGCCGAGACGGCCGCGGCCATGGCGAGGTAGGTTTTGCCGGTGCCGGCCGGGCCGATGCCGAAGACGATCGGGTGGGCGAGCATCGACTGGAGATAGAGTTTCTGGCCGAGCGTTTTCGGGACGATGCTCTTGCGGTTGGTGGCGATGACGAGCGGCTCGTCGATGAGGGCGCGCATCTGCTCGCCCTCGCCGCGGGCGAAACCGTCGGCGATGCGATGGAAGTCGGGCGTGCGGATTGTCATGCCCTGGCCGCGGGCCTCATTGAGGAAGTTGAACAGGGCCTCGGTGCGCGCGATCGGACCGGCGGCGTCCGCGGCGGAGGCGCCGGCGGCGGGCTCGATCTTGAGCCAGCCCTCGCGCGTGATGAGCTTCACGCCAAACGTGCGTTCCGCGTGCGCGAGGTTTTCCTCCCGACCCGCGTAAAGCGAATGGAGGTGCCGCGGACTGGGAAAATGGAGGGTTTTGGCGGGCAAGGGGGAATGGGAAATGTCTAATGTCTAGTGACGGAAGCGGTGGGTGGGCGCGGGCGGACGGGTTGGCATTAGTCATTAGAAATTAGTCATTGGCAGCTGCGGCGGCCTCGCCGCTTCTTCGCCAGCTTAGGGGCGGCGGCATTCAGCTTTTCCCATGTGGCGTCGAGGGATTGCGGCAGGATGCGGGTGTGGCCGAGGACGGGCATGAAGTTGTTGTCGCCGTTCCAGCGGGGGACGATGTGGCCGTGAAGGTGGGCGATGCTGCCGCCGGCGGCGGAGCCCAGGTTGAAACCGATGTTGAAACCCTGCGGCTTGAGCGTCGCGGCGAGCAGGCGCTTGGCGAACGTCATGATCTCCATCAGGTCGGCGCGGCCGGCGGGCGTGAGCTGCTCGAGGTCTGTCACCTCGCGATACGGCACGGCCAGCAGATGGCCGGGGTTGTAGGGAAAGCGGTTGAGCAGGAGATACGAGAGCCGCGTGCGATGGACGATCAGCGCGGTCTTGTCGTCGCCCAAGGCCGGGAGGTCGGTAAACGGGCGCTTCAGCGCGGCGGGATAGCGCGGCGCCTCGATGTATTCCATGCGCCAGTAGGCGTGCAGCTGTGGCGAGTTCAAAGAGTTCGAGCAAAAGCGACCGGGGCGTCGAAGTCGAGCCCGGCTACGCCTAGACAAGGCAGACGAGGAATGCGGAGTGCAGCGTCGTAGTCGGCAAATGGGCGGGGAACATCAGAATGTAAGAGTTTAATAGAAAATGAGATATGAGGTCATAGTTTTCATCAACTTCCCGCTTGCGAATTGGTATGACGGGCGTCATTTAACCGCCCGCCATGCGTTATCCACCCAACCACAAGCAAGCCACCCGCAGCCGCATTGTGGCGGCGGCCAGCGCGGCTTTTCGCGAAAGCGGCGTCGAGGGCACCGGCGTGGACGAGGTCATGCGCCGGGCGGGGCTGACCCACGGGGGTTTTTACGCACATTTCCGGGACAAGTCCGAGCTGGTGGCCGAGGCTTGCGCGGAGGCGTTTGACGAAGCGGTCGTGAACCTGGAGCGGATTGCGGCGCAGCCGACGGCGGCGCGCCGGGCGCGGCTGCTGATCGACAGCTATCTTTCGACCCACCACCGCGACAATCGCGGATCCGGCTGCCTGGTTGTCGCCGTGGGCGCCGACATGGCGCGGCTGAGCAGCCCGGCGCGGGGCGAATACGCCCGCGGTTTTGTGCGGCACATCGACCGGCTCTGCGAGGCCCTGCGCCTGGCCCGCGATCCCGGGGAGAACCGCGACCGCGTCACCCACTTGATGAGCTCCCTCGTGGGCGCACTGATTTTTGCCCGGGCCACGGATGATCCGGCGCGCAGTGATGCGCTGCTGGCGTCGTCCCGGCGCATGCTCCGAAAAACCTTCGCCTCCTTTTCATGAACCCACCTAACCGTCGCGTCGTCATCACCGGCCTTGGCGCCGTCAACCCCTGCGGCAACACCGCCCCCGACACCTGGGCCGCGCTCAGCGCCGGCCGCAGCGGCATCGGCCGCATCACACGGTTCGACCCCACGGGTTGCACCGCGCACATCGCGGGCGAGGTGAAGAACTTCGATCCCGCGCGTCCGCTCCCCGCTCCGCTGCACCCGCGCGGCGCCGGCCATGACCCGCTGACGCAGGCGACCACGCCGAAGGACGTGAAGAAATTCGGCCGCTTCACGCATCTCGGCGCGGCGGCGGCGGTGGAAGCCTACGCGGACTCCGGCCTCGATGCGCACCGGGCGACGTTGAATCCCGAGCGCATGGGCGTGAATCTCGGTGTCGGCCTTGGCGGCTTGCCCGAGATGGAAGCGATGCACGACACGTGGAAGGCGGGCGGCTACCGGAAGATTTCGCCGTTCTTCATCATCCAGATCGCGCCCAACCTCCTCGCGGGCCAGGTGAGCCTGCTGCTGGATTTTCGCGGACCCAACATGAGCGTGGCGTCGGCGTGCGCCACCAGCGGCCACGCGATCGGCGAGGCCACCGCGGCCATCGTGCGCGGGGACGCGGACGTGATGGTGGCGGGCGGGGCGGAGTCGACGGTGACGCCGCTGGGCATTGGGGCGTTTGCCCAGATGCGCGCGCTTTCGACGCGCAACGACGCCCCCGAGGCGGCGTCGCGGCCCTACGACAAGGATCGCGACGGCTTCGTGCTGTCGGAGGGCTCGGTGGTGTTTGTGCTCGAGGAATACGAACAGGCCGTGAAGCGCGGCGCCCGGATTTATGCCGAGGTGCGGGGTTACGGCGCGACGGCGGATGCCCATCACCTTTCCTCGCTGGCGCCGGGTGCCGAAGGTTCCGCGCGCGCGATGCGGGCGGCGCTGTCCCGCGCGGGATTGAAGCCGACAGACGTTGACTATGTCTCGGCGCACGCGACGTCGACTCCCGGCGGCGATGGCGAGGAGGCTGCCGCGATTGCCTCGGTGTTCGCCGACAACAAGGCGAACCTGCACGTGAGCGGCGTGAAGTCCATGACCGGCCACTTGCTCGGCGGCGCGGGCGCGATGGGGGCGTTTGCGGCCGTGATGGCGATCCGCGACGGCGTGGTGCCGCCGACGATCAACCTCGTGAACATCGATCCCGAGTGCGCGGCGACGGGTTTGAACTTCACGCCCCTCACGGCGGTGCGGAAACCCGTGCGCGCGGCGCTCGCCAACAGCTTCGGCTTCGGCGGTACCAATGCGTCGCTGGTCTTCAGCAAGGTTTGAGCGGAGGATCTCACGCCAAGTCGCGAAGCACGCGAAGATCGATCGGATTGGCCGCAAAGAGGCTCAAGCGGCACAAGAAGAGAGGGTGTTTTTGTGCCTTCTTGTGCCTCTTCGTGGCCAACTTGCCGGGTTTCGCTCGGGACAAATATGTCTCGGCAATTGGGCCGGGGCGATTTGAACTGGGTGTAACTGTCTGGGTCCAATGCTGATGCTCTGGCTTTACCGAATCATCTTCCTGCCCGCGCTGGTGCTCTCGGCACCGTTTTACGTGCGGCGCATGCGGCGGCGCGGGGGCTACGGCGGGAATTTCACGCAGCGGTTTGGCGCGCATGACGGGCTGCCGGCGAAACGTCCGGGCGTCAAACGCGTGTGGCTGCAGGCGGTGAGCGTGGGCGAGATGCTCGCGATTGCGCCGATGCTCGAGGCGCTGGCGAAGGAAGGCGGGACGGAAGTTTACCTCACCACCACGACGAGCACGGGCTATCGCCTGGCGAAGGAGCGCTACACGGGGCTGACGATCGGCATTGGCTATTTTCCGCTGGATTGGTGGCTGTTTTCGAGCCGTGCGTGGCGACACATCGCGCCCGACCTGGTGATCCTGACGGAGGGCGAACGCTGGCCGGAGCTCATCTACCAGGCGACGAAGCGACGCGTGCCGGTGCTGGGCATCAATGCGCGCCTGTCGGACCGGAGCCTACGCCGGCTGCGGGGATTTCCGCCCGCGGCGCGGTTGACGTTGGACGGCATCACATGCCTGCTGCCTTGTTCCGCCCGCGACGAAGCCCGGTTCGCCGAGCTGGGCTACGCGCCCGACCGGTTGCACCTCACCGGCAACATCAAGCTCGACGTGAGCATCCCGCGCCTGACCGAAGCGGAGCGCCAGCAACTGCGCCGCGAACTCGGGCTGCCGGCGGGACTCGTGCTGATGGGTTCGTCGACCTGGCCGGGCGAGGAAACCGCGTTGCTCGACGCATTGCGGCAAGTGCGCGCGGTGGGCACGCGGTGCACGCTGCTCATCGTGCCGCGCCACGCCGAGCGCCGGCCGGAGATCGAGCAGCTGCTGGCGGGGTCAAATCTCCGCTATCATTTTCGGACGAGTGGCGCGGCGCCGGGCGAAGTGGATGTCAGCGTGGCGGACACCACCGGCGAAATGCGCCGGCTGTTGCAGCTGGCGGACTTGGTGTTCGTCGGCAAGAGTCTGCCGCCGCACACGGAAGGCCAGACGCCGGTTGAGGCAGCGGCGCTGGAGAAGCCGATTTTGTTCGGGCCGGGCATGGGAAACTTCCGCGCAATCGCGGACGAATTGCTGGCTGATGGCGCGGCGATCGAAGTGCCGGAGGCCGCCGCGCTGACGGCCGCCGTGGTGGCGTTGCTGCCCAACGCCGCGCGTCGCGCCGAACTCGCCGCCGCCGGCGGCCAATGGCACCGCGCCAACTCCGGCGCGGTCGCGCGCACGCTCACCATCATTCGCGAGGAGCTGGCGAAGTTGGGAAGCAGCTAACAATCGGTCTTAAACCTCCAGCTCCGACGCCTCGACCCGCTTTTCCTCGCCCGTCTCGATGTCCATCGGCTGGTCCATCGGGAACTGGCGGCAGAACGTGACGAAGTCCATCAGCTCGTAGCGGCCGTCGTAGTGCTCGACGATGGCGGTGAGCGATTCGACCCAGTCGCCGGAGTTGAGGTAGTGGACGTCGCCGAGGTGCTTGTCGGCCGCGGTGTGGATGTGGCCGCACATCACGCCGGTGCAACCGCGCTCGCGGGCAAGCTGGACAATGTGCTCCTCGAAGTTGGACACGTGGCTGACCGCCTCCTTGACACGCGCCTTGATCGCCTTGCTGAGCGACCAGTATTCCTTGCCGCGCCAGGCGCGCCAGACGTTGTAGGCGCGGTTCAACTTGAGCAGGAAGCGATAGCCCCAGTCGCCCAGGTGCGCGAGGAAGACGAAGTTTTTCGTGACGGTGTCGAACACGTCGCCGTGCAGCACGAGGTAGCGTCCCGCCGGACTCTCGTGCACGTAGTCCTCGACGATGCGCAGGTTCTCGAAGTCGAGCGGCAGGAACGACGCGAGGATGTCGTCGTGGTTGCCGCGGAGGTAGATGACCTCCGTGTCCTTCTTCTCGATTTTCTTCAGCACGATCCGGATGAAGCGCGTGTGGGCTTTCGTCCACTGGCCGCCGCGTCGCAGTTGCCAGCCGTCGATGATGTCGCCGTTGAGGATGAGCTTCTCGCAGCGGACATGGCGCAGGAAATGGTTCACCTCGGCGACCTTGCAGTCGCTCGTGCCGAGATGGACATCGGAGAGAATGACGGTGCGGACGCGGAGCGTGGGTTTCATGGTTGGGGAAAGACGGGCTGAAGTTGCGGAGCGCGAACGTCGGCTTCGGCGCGGATGCGGGCGTTGGGCGGCACGACGAGGCGGAGGCTGCGGGGGTGCGCCTTGATTTCGACGAGGGCGCCGGTCTCGTGGGTCTCGCCGTCGGTGTGGATGAGGCCGGGGCCGGCGCGTTCGATGAGGAAGCGGGCCCCGCGCAGGCGGAACACGCCGGGGCTGCTGGAAATCTTGCCAAGGAACAGGCGGGCGACCAGTGACGGGGCGCTGGTGAAGCTCACGGGCCGCACGGCGACCAGGTCGAGCTGGCCGTCGTCCACGCGGGCGCCGGGGGCGATGAGCGCGCCGTTGCCGTATTGGTCGGAGTTGGCGACGGTCACGAGCAGCGTGTGCAGCGCCTCGGTGCGGCCGACGCCGTGGATGATCGTCCATTCGGAGCGGCGCGCGCGGAAGGCGGAGAAACCAATGCGGGCGTAGGCGGCAAGTCCGCGGCGGGTGAGACGATTGAAGCGGCGGCTGATCTCGGCGTCGAAGCCGCAGCCCATGGCGTTGAAGAACGGGCGGCCGTTGGCGGTGCCTGTGTCGATCGCGGCGACGCGGGCGGAATCGTCCGTGGCCAGCCGGAGCGCGTCGCGCAGCCGCGTGGGAATGCGGAGATGCAGCGCGAGGCCGTTGCCCGAGCCGCAGGGCACGAGGCCCAGCGCGGCGGGCGTGTGCAGGAGCGCCTGCGCGATCTCGTTCATGGTGCCGTCGCCGCCGATGGCAATGACACGCGTGCAGCCGAGAGTCAGCGCGGCGCGGGCGAGTTCCGTGGCGTGACGCGGGCCCTCGGTGGTGAAGAGCTCGGCATCCAGCGCGCGGGCGGCGATGAACTCGCGGATGAACTCCGCGAGCCACGGCCGGCGGACGTTGTGGCCGGAGCGCGGGTTGAGGATGAAGCACATTTTCATGCGAGGACGGCGACAGGGCGCGTTGTGCTGGCGGCGAGGACGTGCTCGGCAATGTCGCGGGCGGCGGACGGGTGGGCGAGGGGAGCGAGTGCCGCGCGCCATTCGCGCCAGACGCGACCGCGATCGGCGAAGGCTTGGTGCAGGGCGGCGATGACGGCCTCGGGTGTTGGCGCGTGGACGCCTGCGCCGTGGCGGCGGAGCAGCTCGTAATTGCCCTCTTCCTGGCCCGGCACGACCTGGCTGACCACCATCGGGCAAAGCGCGTTGATGGCCTCCTGCGTGGTGGCGCCGCCCGCTTTGCTGACCACGACGTGGTGGGTCATGAGCAACCGGGGCACCTCCTGCGTCCAACCCAGGATCGTCGCAGGCCGGCGGCGGCCCGCGGCGAGCGTCTCGAGCTGGCGTTTCAAGCGCTCGTTGCGGCCGACGGCGCACGTGACGTCCCAGTTCTCCTCGGCAAGGAGGCGTTGCGCGGTCTCCGCGGCGCCGCGCGTGCCGGAGTTGATGATGTGCAGGACGCGCGGCGCGCCGCCGAAAGCAAGATCGGGCGGGGTGAGCACGCCGGACTGTTCGGTGAAAAACGCCGGCACGGGAAAACCGGAAACGTGCACGCGCGCGGGAGGCAGCCCCGCGCGCAGCATCACGGCGGCGGAGTCCTCATTGGGCACGAACCAGCCGTCGCAGGGCGCGCACCAGAGCGAGTGGATGCTGATCGAGTCGGTGACGACGTTGTAGCAGGGCAGCTTCGGCCCGCCGTGGCGTGCCAGGTGCGCGAGCAGGAGCGTGCAGACGGGGAACGTGCAGCACACGGCGTCGGGTTTCTCGCGGGCGAGCAGCGCGCGGAGGACGCGCATTTCCCGGAAGAAGAACCGCACCTGGCGCTCGGCGATGCGGGACTCGTCGCTCCAGCGGTAGAATTTGATCCACAGGCGCGGCGCGCGGTTGATCAGCGCCAGATAGCTGCGGCGGACGAGGTTGTTGTAGCGCGGGGCGGCGAGGTCGAAGATGTCGGCAACGCAGGCGGTGCCGGGGCCGCCGGCGCGGTCGGCGGCGGCGGCGAGCGCACGGGCGGCGGCGTTGTGGCCCTCGCCAAAACTCGCGGTGAGGATGAGGATCTTGCTCATGAAAGACGGTGCGCGGCGACGACGGCGAGCAGGTCGGACTCGAAGCGCGAGATGACGTTGGTCCACGATTGCGGCTCGATCGTGGTGCGCGCGGCGGCGGCGAGGCGGGTGCGGAGCGGGGCGTCGGTGGCGAGGCGAACGGCGGCGGCGATGAGCGCGTCGGGCTGATCGCAGGGCGCGCTGAGGCCGTTTTCGCCATCGCGGAGGAATTGGCGGGCGGCCGCGTAATCGAAGCCGGCGACGGCGAGTCCGCTGGCCATCGCCTCGGTGAGGACGTTGCCGAATGTTTCCGTCAGGCTCGCGTGAACGTAGATGTCGGCCGAGGCGTAGTGCCGGGCGAGTTCCTGGCGCGGGATGAAGCCGGTGAAGCGATACGTCGGATGCTCGCGGGTGAATTTCGGCCGCAGCGGGCCGTCGCCGACGAGGACGAAGCGGCAGGCGGGATTGGCGGCGCGCATCGCGTCAAAGGCGCGGAAGAGCAGCGGGTAGTTCTTTTCGGCCGCCATGCGCCCGGCGTGAAGCACGACCGGGTCGGCCGGCGCGGCGCCCCACGACGCCCGGAGAACGGCGGAGCGCTTGGCGGGGGTGAATTGCTCGGTGTCGACGCCGCGCGACAGCACGCTCAGGCCGGTGAACCCGTGATCGGAGAGCTCGGCGCAAAGCTCGGCCGTCGGCGCGAACGTGCGCAGGGTGCGGTTGTGCACGCGACGCAGCCAGCCCAGCGTGGCGCGGTGCAGCGGGGCGAAACCGTAGTGACGCGTGTAGGCGTGGAAATTGGTGTGAAAACTCGAAGTGACGGGCAGGCGAAGGTCCCGCGCGGCGGTGACCGCTGAACTGCCGAGCGGACCCTCGGTCACGACATGCACGAGGTCCGGCCGGTCGGCGCGCCAGCGTCGGCGGAGGGTGCTGCCGGCGGGGAGGCCGAAGCGGAGCAGCGGGTAGCCCGGGATGGGCAGGCCGGGGAGGGGCAGCGTTTGGAAGTCGCTGTGGACCTTGCCCTTGCCGAGGTCGTCGCGGCGCGGATGGCAAACCGTCACCTGATGCCCGCGCCGGCCGAGTTCCCGGGCGATATGGCCGAAGGTCATGGCCACCCCGTTGATTTCGGGCGGGAAGGTTTCGGTGACGATGGTGAGTTTCACCTGGGTGTTTTTGTCATAACCGGGCGACGGAAAAGTAACGCGGAAATGTGCCGAATTCGTGGCGCGCGCGTTACAATTACGGGAATTTGACGTCGCCAGCCCTGGACACCTCCCTACGGCGGAATGCGTAAGTCACAGTAGATCCCGGCAATGCAAATTATGTGAGATTTTGATTGCCCGCCGGATTTCGGGTTCTACGGTCAGTTCTTTTAAGCGGATGCAATCGCACGGCCCTAAGCGCGTTTACACTCCTCATTCCCTCGAATCCTGGTTTGACCGACTCGAAAATGACTGGGCTGGCGCGTTTAGTGCCAGTCAGTTGGAAGAAGGCCGGCGGATTTATCGAGATGGGGAAGTCCGGGAGCTGGAATTGACCGCCAAGGACGCTATTATTCACCGCCGGGTCGAGAAGAAGGACGAATACGTGGTGATCGAGTGGGAGGCCAACGGCCTGGCCGTGCGCTCCTCGACGACCGATCTCGACATTGCGCATGCGTTGGCCGTGGCGGGCTTGCACGAGATTGAGGAGCTGGTGGCGGACGAGATTTCACCGCTGCCGGGCGAGCCGCCCCGCACGCCCAAGCCTGCGGACACTCCGGCGGGCCAAGGTCTCCGGAACGGATCCACCGCTGCTGGCAATGGCCTCGGCAATGGTCACGCTCCCATCGCCGCCAAGCCAGCGGGCTTGGCCGCGTCAGCCGGCGCAGGCACTGCGGCGCATGCCCCGGCGGGTCCGTCGCGGACGCTGCTGCTCGTTTTCAAGACCAAGACCTCAGGACTGACTTTCCAGGCCTATTGGGCGGAGGCGGA
This sequence comes from uncultured Opitutia bacterium, assembly GCA_903862955.1. Taxonomy (GTDB): domain Bacteria; phylum Verrucomicrobiota; class Verrucomicrobiia; order Opitutales; family Opitutaceae; genus Opi-474. The sequence continues at coordinate 185,765 of CAIPAH010000024.1, read as the reverse complement.
CGGCGAGACGCGTCATCCGGCCCTCGGCAACGCCGCGCATGCGAACGGCAACGGCCATGTTTCGTCCGGCGAGCGCGCGAAGCTCATCGGCCTCGCGGCCTACGCGCGCAAGGCGCACTTTCACTATCATCAGGACACCGGGCTTTACGTGCTCGAGTCGCTGGTGGAGATCCCGAATTTTCTGAAGACGACGCTGCCAGCCTGGCGGCGGATGTTCGCCATCGAGCTCGACGAACGCGCGGCGAACCTGCTCAAGGGCACGCGCATCATCGAGATCGAGGCCGTGGCGGAGCGCTCGGCGCCCGGCGGCGGGGGCGGGGAAGGCGCGGGGCTGAACCTGCGGTGGATCTTCCGCGCGGGCGAACGGATGCTGACGGACTCGGAGGTCAACACGCTGCTCCGGCGCGGCGGTTCGCCCGTGATCCTGCCAAACCTGGGCATCGTCGCGCTGGCGGGCGAGAAGTGGGAGTCGTTCAGCGCGTGGCGGCACAATATCGCGGAGACGCATGCCGACGGCTCGCTGTCGCCGTATTTGATTTTCTCCCTGTTCAACGACGCCCGGCTGAAGCTCACGCTCTCGCCGGAGATCGAGGCCTGGCGCCAGCAGGTGCTCGCGCCGCCGCCCGCCCCCCCGACATTGCCGGAGGTGCTCCGGCCGTATCAGCGTCGCGGCGTTGAGTGGATGGCGCACCTCTGTGACGTGGGCTGCCATGGCCTGCTGGCCGACGAGATGGGCCTGGGCAAGACGCTGCAGGTGCTGACGCTGCTGGCTACCCGCCGGATTACCGACAAGCCGGTGCTGATCGTCTGCCCCGCGAGCGTGGTGCCGGTGTGGCGCGAGGAGATTGGCAAATTCTTTCCGGAGCTAGCCGTGGACGTGTTGAAGACCGGCCACGACTTCACGCATCGCACGGAACCGGTGATCTGGCTCGCGAGCTACACGCAGTTGCGCAAGCACCGCCAGCTGCTCGACGCGCACGAGTTTGGCTACGCGGTGCTGGACGAGGGGCAATTCATCAAGAACCCCGACGCCAAGATCACGCAGACCTGCTTTGCGGTGCGTGCGCGGCACCGGCTGGTGCTCACCGGCACACCGCTGGAGAACCGCCAGCTCGACCTCTGGAGCATCTTCCGCTTCCTGCTGCCCGGCCTGCTCGGCTCCCGCGCGGGCTTCGAGGCCGCGCTCAATGCCGACCGGCTCGTCACGCTGGAGCGCCTGCGCGCGCAGCTTGCGCCGTTCATCCTGCGCCGCACGAAGAACGAGGTGGCGACGGAGCTGCCGCCGAAGGTGGAGATGGACCTGCTTTGCCCGATGACCGACGTGCAGCGCGCCGAATACGCGCGCATTTGCACGGAAGGCCTCGCGCGCCTAGGCGACGACGTGGGCGCGGCGATGCGCGAAAAGTCCTTCGGCTTCCTCGCGCTGCTGACGCGACTCCGCCAGACCTGCTGCGATCCCGACATGCTGCCGTGGCTGAAGTCGCCGCTGAGCGACTCGGGCAAGATCAACCTGCTGGTGGAGAAGCTCGCCGAGGTCGTTGGCAGCGGGCACAAGGTCGTGATCTTTTCGCAGTTCGTGATGCTCCTCGATCGCGTGCGGGAGGCGTTGGTGAAGAATTTCCCGGACCTGCCGCGTTACGAGCTGACGGGCATGACGCTGGACCGGTTGAAGCCGGTGCAGTCATTCCAGGGAGCGAACGGCGCGGCGGTCATGCTGGTTTCGCTGAAGGCGGCGGGCACGGGCATCACGCTGCACGCGGCGGATTACGTTTTCCTGCTCGATCCCTGGTGGAACCCCGCGGTGGAGGCGCAGGCGGTGGACCGCGTACACCGCATCGGACAGAAGAGCACGGTGTTCGTCTATCGCATGGTCACCGCCGGCACGATCGAGGAGCGCATCCAGGCGCTGAAGGCGTCGAAGAAGGACCTGTTCGACAAGCTCATCGGCGGGTTGGGTGGCGACTTCGACCTGAGCCAGCATTTCACGTCGCTGCGCGGACTCGTGCAGCTGACGGCGCAGGTCGTGGCGGAAGTGCCGCCCGAGGTGATCGAGCCCGCACCGGAAGTCGCCGCGCCGGCGTCCGAGGCCGCCGTACCGACGCTGGCCGCCGCACCGCCGGCCGCTCCCACCGGGGAAAATGCGTAAGCGCGAGCGCGGGCTTGTTTCGCCGCGCGTCGTGGCTAGCGTGCGCCTGACGTGGACCTGCCCTCCCAACTTCTCGCCCAGCCGGACGCGCTGCTGCTGGACCTGACGGCGACGTCACGCGAAGGAGCGATCAGCGCGCTGCACGCGCAGCTGGCGAAGTCGCCCGCGGTCAAGGATGCGCCGCTCCTGCTGCGCGACCTGCTCGAACGCGCGATGCTCGCGCCGGTTTGCATCGCGGTGGATGTCGCGCTGCCCCACGCTCGCACGGACGCGGTGGCGCGGGTGGTGGTGGGCGTGGCGCGAGTGACGCCGCCCGGAGTGGGATTTGACGGCGAGCATCCGGCGGTGCGGCTGATCTTCATGGTCGGCACGCCGAAGCAGCAGGTGGAGGAATACCTGCTGGCCGTGGCGGCCATCACGCGGTTGTTGAAGACCGAAGGAGTCCGCACCGGTCTGCTGGCTGCCCGCACGGCAGCGGAGTTCACCGCACTGCTGGCCCGTGGGGCTGCCTCATGAGCCCGACCGCCACCGCGACGACGACCGAGTTGCTGGAGCGGCTGCAACGCCTGCTGCGCTGGCGGTTGTGGATCCGGGAAAAACTGCAGCTCACCGAGTGGCAGATCACGCTGTTGTGGGCTGCGCTCGCGGGTTTCACGGGCGCGCTGGCCTCGATGATTTTCTCCGCCCTTGCCGAGGGCGTGCACGAGTTCATGACGAACTCGACGAGTGGTGTCGTCGAGTCGATGCGCCACCTGCCGTGGTGGGGTTGCCTGCTGGTGCCGACGCTGGGCGGCGCGGCGGCGGGACTCGTGCTGCTTTACGGTTCGCGGCTCACGCGCTCGCAGAGTTCCACCGACTACATGGAGGCGATCGTGATCGGCAACGGCCGCGTGCCGGTGCGGGCGAGCCTCGTCAAGAGCACGGCCGCCCTCTTCTCGATCGGCTCCGGCGGTTCGATCGGACGCGAGGGCCCGATGGTGCAGCTTTCGGCGGTCGCGGCGTCGCTGCTTGGCCGCTGGCGTCAATTCACCGGCCCGCAGCTGCGGCTGCTCGTGGCCTGCGGCGCGTCGGCGGGCATCGCGTCCGCCTACAACGCGCCCATCGCGGGGTCGTTCTTCGTGGCGGAGATCATCCTCGGTTCGATCGCGATGGAGAGCCTCGGGCCGCTGGCGGTCTCGGCCGTGGTGGCGACGCTGACGATCCGCGTGCTCACGGCAGCGCAGGTGATGTACCGGGTGCCGGTGTTCCAGCTCAATTCGCCGTGGGAAATGGGACCGTATGTGATTCTCGGGCTGCTCGCGGGCGGCATGGCGCCGCTTTTCCTGCGCTCGCTCAAGCAGTCGGAGGAATTCTTCATCGCCCTGCGGCTGCCGCTGGTGGCGCGCCTGGCGCTGGGCGGGCTGCTCGTGGGCGTGATCGCGATCAATGTCCCGCAGGTCTGCGGCAATGGCTACACCGTGGTCGTCGACATCCTCAACGGCCGGCTGGTCTGGACGGTGCTGCTCGGGATTTTTGCCTGCAAGTGGCTCGCGACGATGTCGTCCTTTGGCTCGGGGGCGCCGGGCGGCGTGTTCACGCCGACGTTGTTCATGGGTGCGAGCGCCGGCTACCTGTTCGGCACGGGGGTGCACGCGCTCTGGCCCGCGAGTGGGGTGGACCCGGGCGCGTTTGCGCTCGTGGGCATGGGCGCGTTCCTTTCGGCCGCCAGTCGCGCGCCGGTCATGGCGGTGATCATGCTGTTCGAGATGACGCTGAGCTACGACATCATCCTGCCGCTGATGCTCTGCAACGTGATCGCGTATTACACGGCGAAGGGCGTGGCGGGGGAGTCGCTCTACAGCGCGTCGCTGCGCCGCAAGGCCGCCGCAGAGCCCGCCGCTGCGTTTGCCGCGACCCGCGTGTCGGACCTGATGCGGCTCGACCCGCCGACGATTCCGCCGGCGGCGCGTTTCGCCGAGATTGCGGAGCGGTTTCTCTCGGTGCGCGTGAACAACCTCTACGTGCGGGATGACGAGGGCCGGTTTCTCGGCGCGGTCTCGCTGCACGACATCAAGCCCTACCTCGGGCAGCTCGACTTGGCCGAACTCGTCATCGCCCGCGACATCCTGCGCGAGGATTTTCCCAAGATCGGCCCGGACCAGTCGCTGAGCGAGGCGCTCGGGGCGTTTCTCGGGCTGACGGCGGAGCGGCTGCCCGTCGTGGCGCCGGACACCGGCCGCCTGCTGGGGAGCCTGTCGAAGTCCGATTTGCTGCTGGCGCTCGTGGAAAAACGGCGTCCAACCCTGGCAGGCGCCTAGGTGTCGCGGGCGGCGCCATTACGCGCGCTGGGTGCGAGACAGGAGCGGGAAAGGGCGGTGCCTTTCGCCCGCTTCCGGCCGCCGGCGACGGGTGGATTGTGACGGGCTTTTGCCGGTTTGTCACCCGGCCGCCACGCATTCGTAACAATCGGGCCTCATGATGAGCGCGTTCTCTTCAACCAACTCTGAACGCACTACATCATGTTCCACCTGAAATTGAAATGGCTCGCGCTGCTCGGCGGCGCCCTCATCGCCACTGGTTCCGCCCTCGCGCAGGACAGCGGCCCCCTCGTTGATCTTCTCGTCAAGAAGGGCATCGTGACCGACCAGGAGGCCGAGGAGCTTCGTGCGGATCTCGGCCGCGAGGCGGCCAGCGGGGTCCTCGCCACCATCGACGGCGGCAAGAGCACCGTGGGCCTCGTGTTCACGGGGCGCATCCAGGTTCAGTTCGCGGACCTGAGCACGTCGATCGACGGCGCCGCGGCCAATCCCAGTGCGACGCAGCACTTCCTGCTCCGCCGCATTTACCTCGGCGCGAAGGCCGACCTCGGCAAGGGCTGGTCCAGCACGCTGAACTATGACTTCGCGAGCGACAGCTTCGACCAGGCGTTCATCTCCTGGCGCCAGAGCGACGCGATGATCATCGACGTCGGCTTCCGCAAAGCCCCGATCGGCTTGGAAGAGTGGGACACGTCCAGTGGCAGCCTGAAGGCCATTGAGCGCTCGCCGGCCACGCGCTACTTCGTGGAGTCCAACAATGGTCGCCGCCTCGGCGCCGGCAGTTATCGCACGGGCGTGTTCATCGGCGGCGCGGACAACGGCTTCTTCTACAACCTCGCGGTGACAAATCCCGAGCGCGACGAGTTTTCCTCCCTCAGCGGCAACAGCGATCCGGGCGTCCAGGCCGGCAGCACGGCGGCGAACAACAATTTTGCCTACTGGGCCAATGGCGGCTACAAGGGCAAGTTCGGCGAGGCCAACAGCTACAAGTTCGGCGTGTCCGTCGGCTACCTGCCTGACCAAGGCGGCCTCACGCTGGGCAAGGGCAACAACCTCACCGTCTACTCCGTTTACGGCGTCCTGACCGCGGGCGACTTCGACGTCGAGGGTGAGTATTTCTCCAGCAAGAACCAAAACGGCGTCAGTGCAGGGCGCGATGCCAACGCCTGGGCCTACTGGATCCAGCCGGCGTATTTCCTCACCAGCAAGATCGAGGCCGTCGTGCGCTACAGCTATGTCGACTCCGACGGCCGTGGCGTGAACATCAGTGACGGCACGCGCTCGGCCCCGAGCGGCGGCACGATGGACAAGATGTCCGAGTGGTACGTCGGCGCGAACTACCTGTTCCGCGGCAACGACGTGAAGCTTCAGGTCGGCTACATCCACGCCGAGTCCAAGGACACCGTGACCGGCGCCGCCGCCAAGGCCAAGACCGACGGCGTCCGCAGCCAGATGCAGGTCAACTTCTGACCGGCCCATTCCACCCAACGTTTTCCAACCATATCATCATGAAAAAATTCACCTTCCTGCTCGCGGCCCTGGCCGCAGCCGCCTCGCTCCACGCCCAGAAGCTCGTCATCAAGGGTTCCGACACCCTGGGCGCCAAACTCGTCCCCACGCTCGCCGAGGAATACAAGGCGACGCATCCCGGGGTCTCGTTTGAGATCGCCGCGGAAGGCTCGACCACCGGCATCGCCGCCATCACCGATGGCACGGCCCAGATCGGCATGTCCTCCCGCCGGGCGAAACCGACGGAATTGTCCGCCGCCTCGGCCAAGGGCGTGACCATGAAGCCCACGATCGTGGCCTACGACGGCATCGCCGTGGTCCTGAACGCCAACAATCCCGTCACGCTCCTCACAAAGCGCCAGGTGGAGCAGATCTTCGCCGGCGACATCACCGACTGGTCGGCAGTCGGCGGCACGCCGGGCGCGATTTCGATCTACACCCGCAACACTTCGTCCGGCACGTATTCCGACTTCAAGGACCTCGCGATGAAGAAGCGGGATTATGCTTCGTCCTCGCAGAAGATGGCGGGCAACGAGCAGATCGTCGCCGAGGTGGCCAAGAACCCCAGCGGCATCGGCTACTGCGGCCTCGCTTACATGAATGAGCCCGGCGTCAAGGTGGCCTCGATCGAAGGCGCCATCCCGAGCAAAGCCTCCGTGCTCGCCAAGAAGTATCCCTACGCCCGCCCGACGTTCTACTACACCAATGGTGAGCCGCAGGGCGAAGCCGCGAAATTCGTGGACTTCACGCTGAGCGACGAGGGCCAGAAGATCGTTTCGCAGATCGGGTTCGTCTCGATCCGTTAAGTTACTTCCGTCGCGCCCGAAGCCCGCCGATCTCCGACCGGCGGGCTTTTGGCCACTTTTACACCGCGCGTCATGGCTTCCTCCGCTCCCGCCGATGAGACCCACTTCATCGCCCACAAGGGGCATTTCCGCCTGTTCGGCCTCACGCTCGACGACTGCATCAAGGTTTTCTTCGGCGGCAACGCGGTCATCTCGATCATCGTTCTCGCGCTGATCACGTATTTCCTGTTCCGGGAGGGCGCGGGTTTCTTCGGCGACAACCGCCGCAACCTCGAGGTCTACCGGCAGGCCGGGCTGGAGTATGTGGACTTCATCCGCGCGCAGCAGGACGACCACGCGGCGCTGACGCGCTACCTGTCGGACCTCCGGGTGCGGCAGGTGAAATTTTACACGCAGGAGAAGAAGCTCTCGCTGGCCGAGGCCAACGCGGCCGTGGCGGGCTTTGACGAGTTCGCGGGCCAATACGGTGACGCCGTGGATCCGATCCGCAGCCTGGTTTCGGACCTCACCGAGCAGGCCACGGCGATCAAGGAAAAGTTCAACGTGATGGAGGACAAGAAGACCGAGCGCGACCAGCTGGTGGCCGCCGGGCAGCCCGCGGCGGCGGCGAAGGTGGTGGTCGTGCCGGTGGATTTCGTGGCGGAACTGAAGCCGATCCTGGGCACGCTGCCTGCGTATCGCGACGCGAGCGCCGACTTTGCCAAGCGCCTGGCGGAGGTGGTGTCCGCGGCTCCCGCGATGCCGTCGCTGGCGCTGCAAGACCGGCTCGAGCGTTTTCGGCAGCTCAACGCGGAATATCTGGCGGGGTTTCCCGCCGTGTTGCGCAATCTCGAGACGTGGGACTTTCGCAAGCCGGTGCCCGCCGCGCAGGCTTTCATGTCGTTCCTGTTCGGCCGCGAGTGGCTGACGGCGAGTTTCTGGCAGGATTGGTACGGGGTCGTGCCGCTCCTCGTCGGGTCGATCATGGTTTCACTCGTGGCCTTGGTGCTCGCCGTGCCACTCGGGGTGGGCGCGGCCATCTACGTCAATCAGATCGCGTCCCCGATCGAGCAGAAGTTCATCAAGCCCTGCATCGAGTTCATTTCGGCCATTCCGTCCGTGGTGCTCGGTTTCTTCGGCATCGCGGTCCTCGGCCAGGCATTGCGGGCGCTGTCACAGGTCAAGGCGCTGTCGTGGGTGCCGGGCTTTCCCTACAGCGAGCGGCTCAACATCCTGACGGCGGGCTGCCTGCTCGCGCTGATCGCGGTGCCCACCATCTTCACGCTGGCGGAGGACGCGCTCAACAACGTCCCGCGGTCATTCAAGGAGGCCTCGTTCGCGTTGGGGGCCACGCGGCTGCAGACGGTCATCCGCATCATCGTGCCGGCGTCGTTGTCCGGCATCATTTCCGCGGTGCTGCTCGGCCTCGGCCGCGTGATTGGCGAGACGATGGTCGTGCTGCTCTGCGCCGGCAACCGCATCGCGATTCCGGATTTCACGGCAGGCTTGGCGGTGATCACGCAGCCGGTGCACACGATGACAGGTATCATCGCACAGGAAATGGGCGAGGTGGTGCACGGCAGCATCCACTACCGCGCGCTGTTCGTGGTCGGCATGCTTCTGTTCTTCCTCTCGCTCGCCATCAACTACGCCGCGCAGCGCATCGTGCGCCGCTACCGCATCGCCATCGGCTGATCCATGAGCGCCCTGACCACGCATCCCTTCCAGACCCGCGCGTCGGTGGCGCGCCGCTCGGAAACGGCGATCTTCTGGCTATTCCGCGGGGCGACCTACTTCGTGCTGCTGTGCGGCGCCGTGGTGTTTCTCAACATCTTCGTGAAGGGCTCGCGGACGGTCTTCCAGACGAAGGCGCCCTTTGTGAACACGGCATTTTTCACCGAGTCGCCCGAGTCGCTGTATGTTTTCCAATGGGAAGGGCAAAAGCGGGAGATGGGCGACAAGGAATTCCGGGCCTTCAAGGAGACGCATCCCGCTGCCGCCAACGTGAAGGCCGAGAGCTATGTGTACTGCGCGGGCGGCATTTTTCCCTGCATCGTGGGCACCGTGCTCCTCGTGGTGGGCTCGATGACCATCGCCCTCACGCTGGGCGTGTGCGCGGCCGTCTATCTCAACGAATACGCCCGGGATGGGACGTTCATCCGCTTTGTGCGGCTGGCCATCCTCAATCTCGCGGGCGTGCCCTCGATTGTCTTCGGCCTGTTTGGCTTCGGCATGTTCGTGATCTTCTTCGGCTGGAACGTCTCGCTGCTGGCCGGCTGGTTCACCCTCGCGTTCATGGTGCTGCCCGTGGTCATCACCGCCAGCGAAGAGTCCCTCAAAGCCGTGCCGAAGGGCTTCCGCGAGGGCTCGCTCGCGCTGGGCGCGACGAAGTGGCAGACCATCCGCAAGAACGTGGTGCCCTACGCGCTGCCGGGCATCCTGACTTCGTCGATCCTGGGCATCGCGCGCGTGGCGGGGGAGACGGCGCCGATCATGTTCACCGCCGCCTACGTCGTCCGCGACAAGCTGCCGTGGCAGGTGGATCACATCGGCGACTTCTTTTTCCAGGGCGTGATGGCGCTGCCGTATCACATCTACGTGGTCAGCTCGAAGATCCCGCAAAACGAATACACCGAGCGCGTGCAGTATGGCACGGCCTTCGTCTTCCTGCTCATCGTGGCGCTCATCGCCGCGGCCTCGATCCTGCTTCGCTCCCGTCTGCGCAACCGCTACAAATGGTAACCGCCGCCTCTCTCATGGACACCCTTGCACCCGCGCCCACGCCGCAACCGCCGGCCGCGTCCGTCCCGGCCGTCTCCGCCCCGGCCATCCTGCCGGCGCCGGCCGGTGAAATCCTGATCGACATCGACCAGGTCGACTTTTTCTACGGCGCCTCGCAGGCGCTGCATAACATCAGCCTGCAGATCCAGGAAAAGAAGGTCACCGCCTTCATCGGGCCCTCGGGCTGCGGCAAGTCCACGCTGCTCCGCTGCCTCAACCGCATGAACGACCTGATCGACGGCACCCGCGTCGCCAAGGGCTCGATCAAGATCCGCGGGATCGACATCCACCGCCCCGACGTGGACGTGATCGAGCTGCGCAAGCGCGTCGGCATGGTGTTCCAGAAGTCCAACCCGTTTCCCAAGTCCATCTACGAAAACATCACCTACGGCCTGAAGCTGCAGGGCGTGCGCAACCAGGCGCGCCTCGACGAGGTGGTGGAATCCTCGCTCCGCGGCGCGGCGTTGTGGGACGAGGTGAAGGACCGCCTGCACACCAGCGGCCTTGGTCTCTCCGGCGGACAGCAGCAGCGCCTGTGCATCGCGCGCGCGATCGCGGTGGAGCCCGAGGTCATCCTGATGGACGAGCCGTGCTCCGCGCTCGACCCGGTGGCGACGGCCAAGGTGGAGGAGCTGATCCAGACCTTGCGCGCCCGCTACACCATCGTAATTGTCACCCACAACATGCAGCAGGCCGCGCGCTGCTCGGACAAGACGGCGTTCTTCTACATGGGCAAGCTCATCGAGTATGCCGACACCCGCAACATCTTCATGAACCCCGCCAATCCCCAGACCGAGGCCTACGTCTCGGGCCGCTTCGGCTAAGCCTCCCTGCCACCATGACGCACTTCACCGAGGAAATGAACAAGCTCAAGGAGACCATCCTGGCGATGTCGAGCCACGCCGAGTCCGCGGTCGCCCGCGGGATGCGCGCGCTCGTCGAACGTGACGACGCCCTCGCGCTCAAGGTCCAGGCGGATGACAACATCATCGACCAGTTCGAGATCGAGATCGACGACATCGCCATCCACCTGCTGGCCAAGGCCCCGCTCGCCACCGAGCTGCGCATGATCACGGTGGCGATGAAGATTTCCCAGAACCTGGAACGGGTGGGGGACGAGGCCTGCACCATCGCCCGTCGCGCGCACGACCTCAACGCCGAGCCGCAGCTCAAGCCCTACATCGACCTGCCGCGCATGACCACCATGGCGCTCGAGATGCTGCGCGACGCCCTCACGGCCTTCATCGAGCGCCAGCCGGACAAGGCGCGGGCGGTCATTCCCCGCGACAAGGACGTGGACGACCTCAACCGCCAGTTGCATCGCGAGCTGTCGAGCTACATGGTCGAGCGCCCGACGACCATCAGCCGCTGCCTCAATCTCATGGTGATCTCCAAATGCCTCGAACGCATCGCCGACCACGCGACCAATGTCGCCGAGGAGGTCGTCTATCTCTACGAGGCGAAGGACATTCGCCACGCCGCCCAGCAAAAGTCCAATGAAGCCTAAGATCCTGGTTGTTGACGATGAACTGGATGCCCTGGAAGTGCTCGGCTTCAAGCTGCGCGAGGCCGGCTTTTCCCCGATCTTTGCCTCCGACGGCTTGAAAGCCCTCGCCGCCATCCGCGCGGAACGGCCCGACCTCGTGGTGCTCGACCTCATGCTGCCCGAGCTGGACGGCCTCGAGGTGTGCAAGCTCATGCGCCGCGATCCCGCCACCGCCAGCATCCCCGTGCTGATGCTCACGGCCAAGGCCGCCGAGATGGACCGCGTGGTGGGACTCGAACTCGGCGCGGACGACTACGTGACGAAGCCCTACAGCCCGCGCGAACTCGTCCTCCGCATCCGCAAGCTGCTGAAGCGCGCCAAGGGCGGCGACGAGCCCGGCGACCAACTGCGCATCGGCGTTCTCGAGATCGACATTCCCCGCCATGCCGCGCACGTCTCGGGCGAGGCGGTGACGCTGACGGCGACGGAATTCAACCTGCTGGCCCTGCTGGCCCGGCGGCGCGGGCGCGTGCAGTCGCGCGAGCGCCTGCTGCAGGACGTGTGGGGCTACGAGACGGCGATCGATACGCGCACCGTGGACACCCACATGCGCCGGCTGCGGGAGAAAATTGGACCCGCGGCGGAATACTTGGAAACGATCCGCGGCGTGGGCTACCGTTTCAAGGCTGACTCGTGACCACCGGGCATCCTTGCTGCCTGTCGTGACCCTTTTCCTCGTCCTGCTCGCCGCCGCCGCCCTCGCTGCCTGGTGGCATGTCCGCCGGCAGCGCACGGAGGATGCCGCGCAGCACCGCCGCGACTTGGACGCGCTGCGCCAGCGTCACGTGGAGCAGCTCGAGGCGGACCAGCGCCGGCTGGAAACGTTGTTGGACAGCATGCTCGATGGTCTGGTGGTGTTGGACATGAACGGCCGCATCGCCCTGGCGAACCGCGCAGCGGAGACGCTTTTCGGTTTTTCGCGGCAGATGATCGGCGGCACCTTGCTCGAGGCGATCCGGCATCACGAAGTCGCCGCGCTTGCCGCGCGCCTGCAGACAGAGCCGGCGATCCTGGACCATGAGCTGCAGCTTGAAGGCGTTCCGCCCCGGGTGCTGCAGGTGAACGCCATTGCCCTGCGCGACGCCGCGGGTGCCACCACGGGAGCGATGCTGGTGTTTCACGACCTGACGCGGATGCGCGAACTCGAGGGCGCCCGCCAGGAATTCGTGGCCAACGTGAGCCATGAGCTGCGCACGCCGCTCTCGCTGATCAAGGGTGCCGCGGAGACGCTGCTGGACGGGACCAAGTCCGACCCCGCCGCACTGGACCGTCTGCTGCAGATCATCGACCGCCATGCCGACCGGCTGACGCTGCTCATCGACGACTTGCTCCTGCTGGCGAAGCTCGATTCCGGCCGGCTCGTGCTGCATCTCCAGCCCGCGCCGCTGCGCGTGGCGGTGCAGGAAGTTTTTGACGACCTTGCCAAGCGCGCGGCGGCCCGGGAAGTCCGGTTGGAGAACGCGATTGCCGACGGCCTCGTCGCGTCGGCCGATCCCGACCGCTTGCGGCAAGTGTTCTCCAACCTCATAGACAACGGCATCAAATACGGCCGGGTGGGCGGCGTGCTCACGGTGAGCGCGCGCGCGCTCGGCAACGGCCGCATCGAAGTTTGCGTGCGCGATGATGGCCCTGGCATCCCGCGCGAGGCGCTGGCGCGGGTCTTCGAGCGGTTTTACCGCGTGGACAAGGCGCGTTCCCGCGAGCAGGGCGGCACCGGGCTGGGCTTGGCGATCGTGAAGCACGCCGTCCAAGGCCACGGTGGGGAAGTCCGCGTGGAAAGTGAGCCGGGCCAGGGCACGGCCTTCTATTTCACGCTGCAGGCGGTCTGATGTAGGGCGGGGTCGCTGACCCCGAGTTGGTTGTCATTCTGAACGAAGTGAAGAATCCACTTTGATGGCATCGAAGCTCGCGGCGAACTCCCACTGGATTCTTCGCTATGCTCAGAATGACAAACCGCGGATGGCGGGTCAGCGACGCCCTGCCCGCGCCGCGCGCGGGCTACGCGCCGAGCGCGTGTAGCAGGCGGACGAGACCGTAACCGAGCAGGCCGGTCAGCGGCAGGGTGAGGACCCAGGCCCAGACGATGCGGCCGACGAGGCCCCATTTTACCAGGCTGAAGCGCTTCATCGCGCCGACACCCATGATGGACGTGGCGATGACGTGGGTCGTTGAAACCGGCACGCCATACGTGGAAGCCGTGTGGATGATGATCGCGGCGGTGGTTTCAGCGGCGAAGCCGTGCACGGGCTGCATCTTGACCATCTTGTGGCCCATCGTGCGAATGATCCGCCAGCCGCCGGCAGCGGTGCCGGCCGCCATCGTCAGAGCGCAGGTGAGCACGACCCAGAGGGGGATTTCCTTGAATTCGGGGATGCGAAGGAAGGAGGCCCAGCCGGGGAGATGGTTGAAGGCGCCGGACGTGGTGCCGGTGAAGAGCGCGAGGGTGATGATGCCCATGGTCTTCTGGGCGTCGTTGGAACCGTGGCCGAAACCCATGAAGCCGGCGCTGAGCAGCTGCGCCTTGCCGAAGACGAGATTCACCGTTCGCGGCGTGAATTTCTGCAGCACGACTGTAAGGAAGCCCATGAGCGCCGCGCCGCCGACGAAACCGAGCAACGGCGAGCTGACCATCGGCAGCACGACCTTGGGCCAGAGGCCGATGGCGGAACCATGCTTGTCGAGGCCCGTCCAGATCAAGACGCTCCAATTGCCCTCGGCGGTGGCCAGGGCGGCGCCGCACAGGCCGCCAATCAGCGCGTGGCTGGAACTGGAGGGCAGGCCCAGCCACCAGGTGACGAGGCCCCAGATGATGGCGGAAAGCAGGGCGCAGAGCACCGTGAGCATGTTGACTGCATGCGCGTCAACCAGGCCGCCGCTGATGGTCTTGGCGACGGCCGTGCCGGCCAGGGCGCCGACCAGATTCCAACCCGCGGCCCACACGATCGCGGCGCGTGGCGAAAGGACCTTGGTCGAGACGACCGTCGCGATGGCGTTGGCCGTGTCGTGAAAGCCGTTGATATACTCGAAAACCAGGGCGGCCAGCAGTACCAGCAGGAAGAGCGTCATGACGGCGGCGCCCGGCTCAGGAATTCTTCAGCACGATCTGGACGACGATGTTGCCGGCGTTGCGGCAACGGTCGACGGCTTGTTCCACCATCTCGTAGATTTCCTGGAGAATGACGAGTTCCTTGGCGTCGTAGGGCCCGTGGTAGAGGTCCTTGAGCAGCGTGAGCATCACCTTGTCGGCCTCGCCCTCGGCATATTGCAGTCGGTCGTTGGCCTCGCGGATCTTCTCGATGTGCGTGCCGCCCCGCAATTCCTTCACCATGAACATGACGGCGTCGGCGGCGAGGTTGAGCAGGTCGGCCTGGCGCTGGAACGCGGCGTGGGGCACGCGCCCCGGGTAAATCGACAGCCGCTCGACGATCTTCTCCACGGCCTTGGGAATGCGGTAGAGCGCGAACGACAGCGACTCGATGTCCTCGCGTTCGAGGGGCGTGACGAACGTGCGGCTGAGCTGCTCGGTCATCTCGTGGCGGATGCGCTTCTCCTTGCGGCGGGACTGCACGAAGTCATCGAGATTGGCCGGCGGGCCGCCCGCGCTGAGGGTGTGCAGGTAGCTGGCGAGCAGGTTGACGCTCGTCTTGGCCTCCTGCGCGCCCGCCTCCAGGAGGTCGAAGAACTTTTCCTCTCTGCCGAAAATTTTCTTAAGCCAGGAGATCATGGGAAGGTTGATTGGGGTAACGCGGGAGAGGGTATTGGCGAGGCAAAAACCTTGCGGGGCCGTCCCGCCTAGATCTTGCCCTGCAGTTGCGCCCATGCGGTGCCGAGGTGCTCATAAATCGCCCATGTGCTCTGCTGGAGGCCGGATAAATCGCACAACCAGTCGCCGAAGTGCAGGTGGGCGCTCGACCGCGAAACGAAATCCGCCGGGCAGGGCAGGGGGTCGAGGCCGGCCCGGTGCATCAGGCCCATGGCCCGTGGCATGTGCCAGGCGGACGTGACCAGCGCGAAGGGCGTCGAAGTGCCCAGACGGCGACGAATCTCCTGCACCTCGTCGTCGGTGTCGCGGGCCGTGTCGATTTGGACAATCCGTCGCGGGTCGACGCCCAGCGCCACCGCCGCAGCCGCCAAGACCGAGGCGTGGGTCGCGCCGTCGCCCATCGCCGGGCCGGACACGATCAGCGTCGCGCTGGGGCACACCCGCGCGAGGCGCACGCCCTCGGCGAGCCGGGACAAGGCTGAGGGGCTGAGCTGGGCAAGTGCGGAGAGGCCGGCCTGGTCCGAGTGCCCTCCGCCGAGCACGACGATGGCCTGGCAAGCGGCGAGGCGGGTCGGCACAGGCGAAGCGGGGCCGAATTCGGGCAACGCGGGAAAGCTCGCTTCGAGCGGGCGAAGCAGCGCCACGCCGACCTGCTTGTTGCTCAGGACCAGCAGCAGCAGCGCACCGGTGATCAGCAACCGCCGGCCGGCCTTGGGCCAGCGCGTCGACCGCAGCAGCAGCAGCCCCGCGACCATCAGCGCGAGGCATAAGGGCAACGGCATCAGCCAGTAGGAGACGGCTTTCTTTAACCAGAAGAGCATGTTGGGTCTTTCAAACGGCAGACGACGGGGTTTCGCTCAAAACGCTTACCCCATGAAGAGACTGTTCCGTCCGTAGACAAGTGAACTTCCCGCATGCGCTTTCATCGCGAACAGTATCTTGACCTCATGACCTTCGGGGCCGCGCCGCGGCCGATGTTTGTCGAGCTGTTTGGCCCGCTCATCGGGCTGGAGGACGAATGGCGGGCGCAGGGCGCGACGGAGGACGAACTCAACCTGACGGCCTTTGACTGGGATTACGTGCCCATTGTCGACTTTGGCGGCTATCCGCTGCCGCGCGGCGCAGCGCCGGTGACGATCAGGGAGACCGACGACGAGCTCGTGCAGCGGGATTTTTTGGGGCGCACGCTGATGCTGCTGAAGAAGACGGCGACGCATGCGCTGCCGATGGATTTTCCCGTGCAGACGATGGACGACTGGCTGCGGGTGAAGCCGTTTTACACGTTCACGCCCGAGCGCATCAACTGGGCCGAAGTCGAGGCGGCGAAACGCGCGCGGGAGGAGGGTGCGCTCATCCGCGCCTACATGCCGGGGGCATTCGACATGCCGCGCGACCTGATGGGCGAGGAGGTCGCGTGCCTGGCCTATTACGAGCAACCGGAGCTGATGGCGGACATCCTCGCCACCCTGCTGGACACCACCCGCCGGGTGCTGGAACCGATCTGCGAGCACCTCACGATTGACCAGCTCTCCGTGCACGAGGATTTCGCCGGCAAGTCCGGGCCGCTGATCGGGCCGGTGCAGATTGCGGAGCATTTCCAGCCCTATTATCGCGCGCTTTGGGAGCCGCTGCGGGCGCAGGGGGCGCGGCTTTTCCAGGTGGACACCGACGGCAACATCAACCCGGTGATCCAGGCACTGCTGGATTGCGGCGCGAACTGCATTTACCCGATGGAGCCGGCCGCCGGGATGGACATGGTCGAGGTGCGGCGGAAATACGGCTCAAAGCTCACGATGCTGGGTGGCATCGACAAGCACGTGCTGCGCACTGATCGCGCCGCCATCCGCCGCGAATTGGAATACAAGCTGCAGCCGTCGATGCGTTCGGGCTGTGCCTTCGGCCTCGATCATCAGATTCCGAACGGCACGCCGCTGGAGAATTACCGCTATTACGTCGACCTCGGCCGCGAGATTCTCGGCCTGCCGCCGCGCCAGCCGGGCCGCAAGGGCTGGGAGCGCATGGGCATGTGACGCCCGGCGAAGAGCCGGACGAGGGGCGCGCCGCCGTCGGCGCTGCTCAGAGCGGTCCGCCTTTGGGGCCGGGGGCGGGGGCGACGTCGTCCTTGCCCTCGTAGATGTTGACGCTGCGGGCGCTGTCGCTCCAGAGCGGCAGGTCCTTGCCTTTGTCGCGCACGGCATCGTCGATTCGCACGCGGCAGAACGGTTCCTTCACGTGGCTCATGGAGCAGCTCAGGGCGCCATAAGCCATGTCCTCGACTTTGATTCCAAGTTCAGCCGCGCGGCGCTCGATGGCGGCCAGCTCTTCGCGTTCCACATGAATTTTGATGACAGGCATGGGGTTCCTTTCGTTGCCCGACTATCGCAGAACCCACGGGGAAGTCTGCGCATCCCTTGCCATTAGCTCCGCAAAGCGTGACCGGACGGGCCCGAGACGGCGTCTTCCCGCGGGGAATTCACTGGCGGGAAGCCCGTGCCGCTCCCGGCAACTGCGGGTCGGAACGCCGCTTCGAGGAAGGGATTGACAGGGGTGGGAGGGCTCGCGAACTTGGCCGGCTCTTTACGGCGGTCATAGCTCAGTTGGTTAGAGCACTAGATTGTGAATCTAGGGGTCGCGGGTTCGAGTCCCGTTGGCCGCCCCATTTTCTTCCCTTGGGGCGAGTGCGTTTTGAGCCGGAAGCCAAGAAGCCAGGAATCAAACCATGGATTACTCCTGGCTTCCGGCTTTGCCGTTGCCGCGCTCCGGCAGGCGTTTAGGCTGTCCATACTGCCATGCCGCATTTGCGCCTCGTCACCTTCAACATCGCCCATGCGCGCGGACTCAATCCCATCCAGGGACTCACATCCGTCCAGAAGCTGCGCCGGAACCTCCGCCGGATCGCGCAGTTGATCGAGAAGTTGCAGCCGGACGTCGTGGCTCTGCAGGAGATCGACGAGTGCTCCCGCTGGGCGGGAAATTTCGACCATCTCGAATACCTCCAGCTGCACTGTGGTTTCCCGCACGCGGTGTTCGGCATCAACACCCGGCGCAAGGGGCTGCTCAACCTCTGCTACGGCAATGCCCTGCTGTCCCGGCATCCCATCCGGGAGACGGAAACCGTCGTCTTCGGCCTGCGCAGCGTGGGCGAGAAGGGGTTCCTGTTCGTCGAGCTCGATGTCGGCGGCCGGCTCGTGCCGGTCGTCAATCTCCACCTGCATTTCAGCTCGCGTGAACACCGCATCCGCCAGATCGGCCGGCTGCTGGCATGGTTGCGCGAAAAACTCCGGGAACGCGGCGCCTTCTGGGACCTGCCGCCGATCATCTGCGGCGACTTCAACAATCCCGGCCACAGCCCCGACGCCACCGCCGCGCTGCTCAGCCACCTCTCGGATTACGCGGACTACGCGCTGCACCCCGTGAATGGCCGCACGTTCCCTTCGCCGCTGCCGCAGCGGATGCTCGATTTCGTGCTGCTCCCTCCCGCCTGCGAATCCGTGCACAGCGAGGTCGTGCGGGCCATCCTCTCCGACCACCGGCCGGTGCTGGTTGAATTCGACCTGGCGTGAGCGGAGCGGGGATCAACCGCGAATGGACGCGAATGGACGCGAATTCCGAACCGGCGCTGCGGGAATTCCTCGGGATTCGCGTCCATTCGCGGTTGAAAACCACCGTTGCACCGCGCCGGGTTTGCCCTTGAGTTGACCGCTCCCATGTCCCGCCTCGCCTCCGCATTCGCCCGCGCCAAGGCCCAAAACCGCGCCGCCTTCATCGGCTACATTTGCGCGGGCGATCCGGATTTTGACACGTCGCTGGCCGTGGGCCGCACGCTGCTCAACGCCGGGGTGGACATCCTGGAACTCGGCGTGCCGTTCTCCGACCCGCTCGCTGACGGCCTGACCAACCAGCTCGCGGCCCAGCGCGCCCTGGAGAGTGGCATGAACGCCGCGAAGGTCTTCGAACTCGTCCGCCGGCTGCGCGCGGAATTTCCCGCGGCGCCCATCGTGTTCTACACCTATTACAACCTCGTGTTTGCCAATGGCGTCGATGCCTACATCCGCGCCGCGCACGAAGCCGGGGTCAATGGCATGCTGACGCTGGATCTGCCCCCCGAGGAATCCGGCGAGGTCCAGGCGGCGGCGAAAAAGCACGGGCTCGACACGGTTTTTATCGTCGCGCCCACCACGCCCGACGCGCGCATCGCGACCATCGCGGCGGCAACCACGGGTTTCATTTACTATGTTTCGCGCGAGGGCGTCACCGGCGTGAGGGCGGACTCCGCGGCGAACATTCCCTCGGCAGTGGCCCGCATCCGGGCCCGGACCCAGCTGCCGGTGGCGGTGGGCTTTGGCATTTCGACCCGGGCGCAGGTGGCGCAGGTGGCGGCGGACGCCGACGGCGTCGTGGTCGGCAGCGCGCTGGTCAATTGCATCCGCGAAAATCTCGGGGCGCCGGCCACGATGATCGCCCGGCTCGCCACCGTCGCCGCCGACCTGGTGGCGGGCACGCGCCGCTAGCGCGGTCTTGCCCCGCTTCACCCCGGCGCTAACGCTTCCCAGCCATGGCCAAAATCCTCGTCACGGGCGCCGCCGGCTTCATCGGCAGCCACACGGTCGATTGCCTTCTCGGCGAGGGCCATGCCGTGGTTGGAGTGGACAATTTTCGCACGGGACGCCGGGAAAATCTGGCGTCGGCGCTGCGCTCCGCCGCGTTTGCCTTGCACGAACTCGACGTCGCTGAACCCGGCGCCCTGGCCAAGCTCATCGCGGCGGAGAAGCCCGCGGCGATCATCCACCTGGCCGCACTGGTCAGCGTGCAGGAGAGCATCGCGAATCCCGCGCTGAATTTTTCGCTCAACATCGCCGCCAGCCAGCTGGTCGCCGAGGCCGCCCGGCTGCACGGCGTCGGGCGCGTGGTGTTCGCGTCGTCCGCCGCGATTTACGGCGATGCCGCCGAGCGTCCGATCCGGGAGTCGGCCGAAAAACTTCCCGTGAGCCCCTACGGCGCGGCGAAGCTCGCCTCGGAGGCGCTGCTGCTCGGCCACGGCGCGGCCTACGGCTTCACGGTGCGCTGCCAGCGCTATTTCAACGTCTTCGGCCCGCGGCAGGATCCGTCGTCGCCGTATTCGGGCGTCATCTCGATTTTTGCGCGCAGTTACCGCGAGGGAAAGTCCGTGGTGATCTTCGGCGATGGCCGGCAGACGCGCGACTTCATCGCCGTCCGGGACGTGGCCCGCGCCAACGTGCTCGCGGCCACGCGACCCGGCGTGACTTCGGGCGTCGCCAACATCTGCACGGGACGGGCGACGTCGCTGCTCGACCTCGCCGCGCTGTTCGCGTCGCACCCTCCGGGTTCGCCCCCACCGACGCACCGGCCCGCCCGCACAGGCGACATCGTGCATTCGCTGGGCGATCCCACGGCCGCCACCGCCGCGCTCGGGTTCACCGCGCAGGTGACGGTGGCGGAAGGCCTCCACGAGCTGATCAACGGACCCGCGATCCCAGCACTTTCATGAGCCGACGCATTATCCTCATCGACGACGACCGGCTGCAATTCCGGCTGACACAGGCGCATTTCAAGAATTTCCGCGGCGAGCGATTCGACCTCGATTGGGCTGAGACCTACGAGGAGGGACTTGCGACCCTGCTCGAGGGGAAGCACGTGGCCTGCCTGCTGGATTACCAGCTCGGGGAGCGCAACGGACTCGAGCTGATCCGCGAGGCGGTGGCGGGTGGCTCGCACACGCCGATCATTTTTCTCACGGCGGAGTCGTCGGAGCGAGTCGACATCGAGGCGATGAACGCGGGCGCGCTCGATTACCTCGTGAAGGGCGAAATCTCCTCGCACTCGCTGGAGCGTTCGCTGCGGTATGCCTTGAAACTCGCCGAGACGCTGGCGGCGCTCCGCCAGCTGGCGACGCGGGACCAGCTCACGGGCATGCTCAACCGGCGCGAGTTCGACCGCATCCTCGCGGAGGAAGAGGAGCGCTCGCGGCGGTTCGGCCACCCGTTCTCGCTCGTGATGCTGGACATCGACCACTTCAAGAAGGTCAACGACACGCACGGCCACCAGTTCGGCGACCTCGTGCTGCAGGCGGTGGCACGCCGTTTGTCGGAAGGCATGCGCACGGTGGACCGCGTCGCCCGCTTTGGCGGCGAGGAATTTGCCCTGATCCTGATGCAGGCCGACCGCGGTGCGGCGCTGGAGATGGCGCAGCGCGCGTGTGTCGCGGTGGCCAACGCGCCGATCGCCATCAGCCCGGACCAGGCCCTGTCCATCACCGTGAGCGCTGGAGTCGCCGAGATGCCCACCAACGCCGCCACCGGGGCGGAGCTCGTGGCGGCGGCCGACAAGGCGCTGTATGCGGCCAAGTCCCGCGGCCGCAACCGCGCCGTCGCGTTCAGCGATCTGTAACCACCCAACGCAGACCGGATCGGGAAGTTTTTCCTTCCGTGTCTTCCGTGTGTTCCGTGGGCCAATCCCTGGTCAGTGTGACTCCGCGAAACTCGTGATCGAGTGCCACTCGAGCACTTCCTGGAGCAGGGCGCGCTCGGTCTTGAGCACGATGCGCTCGAGGCTGTTCCACGTCTGGCAGAACACCACCTGGCCGCGGCTGGCGGCGAGCATCGCGTGCATCTCGCGGTAGCGCGCCACCCGGCGCTGCAGGTCGTTGATTGAGATGAGCGAGATGAGGGACGCCGCCACGACGGGCAGCGAGATGGGCAGGAAATAGAACACTGAGTTCTCGATCCACTCCGGCGCGCCCAATTGCCACGTCTCGCACACGGCATACGCGGCGGTGCTCGCGAGCGCGAGGATCGTGGCGATCCAGAAGCCCAGCTTGAGCCGCTTGAACAGCGGCAGCGCGCGGCCTTCCTGGCGCCGATAGTAGGCGAGCTGGTCGTCGATGCGTTTTTCGAGGTAGATGCGCTTGAACTCCTCCATCGGCACCGGCTGGGCGTTCGCCGAGCGGCTGTGCAGGATGTGCAGGGAGCGCGTCAGCCCATACACGCCCGGCAGGTCGAGGTCCTGGAAAAGCGGCGCGGCCCGCGGCAGGCCCCAGGTCGCCAGCGCGGAGCGGCAGAACTCCGCGGCGAGCCGGCTGCGCACCCAGCTGTGGTTGGAGTGCGTGTGGTGGCGCAGCACGACGGCCACGCCCAAGGCGCTCGCAAGGCAGAGGAACTTGATCCACGGGAGCGCCAGGACGTGCAGCCCGAACGCCAGGCCGGCGGCGGCGACGAGCGTGGCGACGACGTGCAGCAGCACGGTGGACACGATGAGCCGGCGGAATTGCGGCGCGCCGTGGCTGGCGGCGAAGTCGCATTTTTGCTGGAAGGCGAAGATGTAGTCCGGCGCCTTGAACGGGTTGTCGCCCCAGCCGCCGGACGACTCGGGCAACCGGTTGAGGTAGGCGAGGCTGTGATCCTTCAGCATCAGCCGGTCCCAGTTTTCCTTCCGCACGGCGAGCGTGGTGGCGTCGATGATGATCACCGGCTTGCCCGTGGACTTGGCGTATTCGACGACATCGGCCGTGCCGCCCTTGCCGCGCGCGGGCTGGCCGTCCCAGATGGCGAGGAGGACGTCGGCGCTGTTCACGGTTTCCATGCCGCAATCCAAATAGGCGTCCTCGCGCGTGCCGTTCTCGGTGATCACGCGGACGTGCTCGGCATGGGCGAGGGTTTGCTCGACGGTGTTCCATTCGGCGGGCGAGAAGTCCTTGGCGAATTCCGCCCGCGGGAGGGGCAGGATGGCGTGCCACGAAAGTCCGAGTTCGCGCGCCTGCTCGACGAACACCTGGTCGCTGCCGATGGCGAGGGACGAGAGGGCAATCCACTCGCCGGGGGCCTCGTGGCGGAGAGAGGCGAGGACTTCCCCGATCGTCTTTGCGACCGCCGCCTGGTCGGCGAGCTGCCGATGGCCGGAAAATCCGACGACATGGAACAGGGGCAGCACGGATGCGGTGCTCATCGAGGGCGGTGATGGGACGGCGGTCCGGAGGGGGCTGTCAATCGCTAAGCCCTTGGCGGATGGCAGGACACGCGATTTTTCCGGTAGAATCAGCTGGCCAGAGGACCGGGGGAACGGCATTGATTCGCGAGTCATTTGGCCTCGCCTGCATAAGCGGGTCTTTGCCTCCCACAACAATGATGAATACCGAGCTGCCGGACCCGTCTGGAACCATGGCCACGTCGTTTGACGATGACGCCTGGGAAGACCTGCTCAATTACATCGAGGAGAAGCGGGTGATTCCCATCATCGGGCCCGAGTTGCTCAAGGTGGAGACGGAATCGGGCCCCCGGGCGCTCTACGAATGGCTGGCGGAGAAGCTGGCGGCGCGACTGAACGTCGACATCTCCGCGCTGCCGCAGCCGCTGCAGCTGAACGACGTGGTCTGCGGCTACCTTACGGCGCACGGCCGCCGCGAGGAGGCCTACACGCGGCTGCGCACGATCATGCGCGAGGCGGCCTTTGCACCGCCCCTGCCGCTGCGCCAGCTCGCGCAGATCACGGATTTCAACCTCTACGTTTCGACGACCTTCGACCCGCTGATGGAGCAGGCCGTGAACCTCGAACGCTTCGGCGGCACGGCCAACACGGAGGTGATCGCCTACGCGCCCAATCGCGTGGCGGACCTGCCGGTGGCGCGCGACGACCTGCAGCGTCCCGTCGTTTATCATTTGCTTGGCCGGCTGTCGGCGTCGCCGACCTACGTGATCTCGGACGAGGACATGCTCGAGTTCATCTGCGCACTGCAGAGCGAGCACCTGACGCCGGAGAAGCTCTTCCACGCGCTGGAGCACAATCACCTGCTCGTGATCGGGAGCGATTTCTCCAACTGGTTGGCGCGGCTGTTCCTGCGCATGACGAAGCGCCGGCGGCTGTCCGACCCCCGCGACGTCGGGGAAATCTTTGCCGACGACCACACGATGCGCGACGTGCGGCTGGTTTCCTTCCTCCAACAGGTGAGCATCCGCACGCGGATGTTCTCCGGCGCGGCGGTGTTCGTGGACGAGCTGCACCGGCGGTGGATGGCGCGGCATGCGAAGCAGGCGGCCGCGGCCGGCAGCGCCTCGGCCCCACCGGTGCGTTTCCTGCCCCCGGCGCGCGAGATGCCCGAAAATGCGATCTTCATCAGCTACGCCCGCGAGGACCTGCCTGCGGTGCAGAAGCTGAAGGCGTCCCTCGACGCGGCCGGGCTCACCACCTGGTTCGACCTCGACCGCCTCGAAAGCGGCGACGATTACGACCGGAAAATTCGCGGCAACATCGCGCGGTGCTCGTTCTTCCTGCCTATCGTGTCAGCCACGACGCAGCGGCGGCACGAAGGCTACTTCCGCCGCGAGTGGAATTATGCCGTGGACCGGACGCGCGGCATGGCGGACGGCGCCGTGTTCATCCTGCCCATCTGCATCGACGACACCACGGAGGCCGCGGCGGTCGTGCCGGAGAAATTCAAGGCGATGCACTTTGCGCGCCTGCCCGCCGGTGAGCCGCCCACGGAGTTCACCCGCCGGCTCCAGGACTTGTTCAACTCGCAACGCGCATGAAGCCCGACTCAACCCCGCTCAACGGTGCCACCGTGGATGCCCAGAATCCATGGTTAGGGCTGACGTCGTTTACCGAGGAGACGCGGAGCTTCTTTCACGGCCGGGAAGAGGAGGGCGCCGAACTCGCGCGGCGCGTGCAGCGCAAGCTCCTCACGGTCCTTTTTGGCCAGTCCGGCCTAGGCAAGACGTCCATCCTGCAGGCGGGCCTCGTGCCGCGGCTGCGGCCCGACGGGTTCTGCCCGGTTTACGTGCGCCTCGATTATCACCCGGATGCGCCGCCACCCGCCGACCAGATCAAGCGCGCGGTGTTTCGCGCCACCGAGGCCGCCGGCAGCTGGACGCAGACCGGCTCGGCCGTCACGGGCGAGACGCTGTGGGAATTCCTCCACCATCGCGATGACGTGCTGAAGGACGCGACCGGCCGGACGCTGATCCCGATCCTGATCTTCGACCAGTTCGAGGAGATCTTCACGCTGGCGCAGTCCGACGACGCCGGCCGGCGGCGCGCCCGTGAATTCCTGGCCGACCTGGCGGACCTCGTGGAAAACCGCCCGCCCGCGTCACTCGAGGCGCGCATTGACCGCGACGAAGCCGATGCCGCGCGGTTCGACTTCGCGCGGGCGGATTACCGCATCCTCATTTCGTTGCGCGAGGACTACCTCGCCAATCTCGAGGCATTGAAGAGCGACATGCCGTCCGTCACGCAGAACCGCATGCGCCTGGCGCGCATGACCGGCGTTCAGGCCATCGCGGCCGTGCGCGGGCCGGCGCCCACGCTCGTGACCGAGGCCGTGGCCGCGGCGATCGTGCGGTTTGTCTCGGGCGGCGCGGACCTGGCGCACGCCGAGGTTGAGCCGTCGCTGCTGAGCCTCATCTGCCGCGAGCTGAACAACACCCGGCTGGCGCGCGGCCAGGCGGAGATTTCCGCGGACCTGTTGGCGGGCACGCGTGACACGATTCTCTCGGAATTTTACGAGCGCGCGGTGGGCGACCAACCCGAAGGCGTGCGCCGGTTTATCGAGGAGGAACTGCTGACCGAGTCCGGCTACCGAGAAAACATCGCGCTAGAGCGCGCGCAGAAGTCCCTCTCGGCCGCCGGGGCGAATCCCACGGCCTTGGACACGTTGGTGAACCGCCGCCTCCTGCGCGTCGAGGAGCGCCTCGATATCCGCCGCATCGAGCTGATGCACGACGTGCTTTGCTCGGTGGTGAAGGCCAGCCGCGACGTCCGCCACGAGCGCGAGGCCAAGGCCGCCGTCGAGCGCCAGCTGGCCGCGACGCGCGCCCAGGAGGAAGTCACGCGCCGTTCCCTCGTTCGCGCCCGCATGGTGGCGGCGGTCTGCGCCGTGCTGATGGTGGCCGCCGCGGCCAGCGCGGTCTTTGGCTACATCACCCTGCGCCGCGCCCGCGCCGCCGACGCCCAGGCGCAGGCGTCCCAGCGGCTGGCCGAGCGCGCCCGCACCGAGTCGGAGAAGCTGATCGCGTTTCTGCTGGAGGATTTTTACGAGGAACTGAAGCCCACCGGGCGCGGCGAGATCGTGGGCAAGCTGGCGGACAAGGCCGTCGCCTACTACGACGGGCTGCCGGCCGAGCTGATGACGCCGCAGACGAAGATTTTCCGGGGCATGGCATTGATGCGGAAGGCGTCGGCGCTCAACGATGCCGGTCAGGGCGCCGAGGCCAAGGCGGTGGGCCGGCAAGCGCAGAAGATCTTCGAGGACCTGCGGGCCGCGGGAGATCACAGCGACGAAGTCTCCACGGCGCTCGCCCTCGCGTATTTCTCCCAGATCACGTTGGGATCGATCGGCAAGACCCGGGTGGACCTCGAGACCGCCACCGGCTTGCTGCGGCCGATCGTGGCTTCCGGCCGGGCGACCCGCAGCACCAAGCTCGCGCTCGCCGACATGCTGCAGTATCTCGCCCATGCCTCGAAGCCGGAGGAGGGGATCGTGGATTGCGAGGAGTCGCGCAAACTCCTCGCCGAGCTTGGGGCACTGGACCAGTCCGACCTGACGGCGGCCTCGATCTACGGCGACGTGACCGACACGGAGTCGCGCATGTATCTCAAGCTGGGCCAGCCCGCCGAGGCGGAGCGCCTGGCGGCGGTGGTGAGCGACATTTCCGAAAAGGTCCTCGAGCAGCGCCCCGGCGACCTGCGGGCGATGAAGAACCGGTATTTTTCCGCCAACGCCATCGGCTTTGCGGCGGCTGACCGTCATGACCTGGCGAAGACGGAAGTCAGCTACGCGAAAGCGACGGAGGCGGCGGCGAATTACATCCGCTTCAATCCGGCCGACACCAGCGCGTGGTACAACTACACGACCGCGCTCATGAACCAGGGTGAGAACGCCCTGCGACAGGGCCGGATCGCGGCGGGAACGGCCAAGCTGCGCGAGGCGGTGGCGCTGGAGCATGATCCGCGCAACAAATCGGGCGTGAACTATTTCATCTTCAACTCCTGGCAGACGCTGGCGACCATCGAGGCCCAGCGTGGCAATTTCAGCGCCGCCCGGGCCGCAGTGGAGGAATCACGCCGGACGATCAAATTATTCGAGAAGCAATCGGGCTTTGACCAGGAGGTTATGGACTTGGGGACCAGCGAGGACGAGCTGATGGCCGACGCCGAGCTTCTGGCGGCGAGTGGCGACTACGCGACGCTGCACACTCGGGCGCTCGCGCTCCAGGAGCGCCTGGCCCAGATCAAGCGGGTGAACGAGGGCAACAAGCAGTTCCGGGAGGATCTCCTGCGTGAAGCGCAATTTTATCAGGTCGAGTCCGCCCTGCGGATCGGGCGGGTCGAGGAAGCCGTGAGCACCGCCCGCCGGGTGTTGGCGCAGCCCCAGATTGGCAGCCTAGGCAGGATAGGGACCGAGCTTTACACCGCCAAGGCCCAAGCCCGCCTGGGCCAGGCCCTCCTCGCTGCGGGGCAGCGCGCCGAAGCGCTGACGGCGCTGTCGACGGCGGATGCCTACTTCCGGACGCAAATGAACCAAGGCGCGGCTTCCACGGACTTCCGGCTGGATTTTGGCCGCATACTTTATCAGCTCGCCCGCGCCCAGCCCACCGATGCCGCGGGCCGCGCGCGGCGCGCGGAGCTGCTGGCCGAGGCGTCGGCCGTGCTTGGCGGACTGACTTTCGAGGCGAAGCAGCTGATCACCGCCAAGGAACTGATGCAATCGGTGGCCGACGCGCAGCGCGAGCCGGTCTCGGCCGGAATCTGAGTCGAACATGAGCGAACCAACCAAAGCCGTCTTCCTGAGTTATGCCCGTGAGGACACGGAGGCGGCGCGCCGGATCGCGGATGCCTTGCGGGGCTTCGGCGTCGAGGTGTGGTTCGACCAGAACGAGCTGCGCGGCGGGGACACGTGGGACGTTAAAATCCGCAACCAGATCCGCAGCTGCGCGCTCTTCCTGCCCATCATCTCCGCGACGACCGAGTCGCGGGGCGAGGGCTACTTTCGGCGGGAATGGAAAATCGCCGTGGACCGCACCCACGACATGGCCGAGGGCCTGGCCTTCGTCATGCCGATCGTGATCGACGGCACGCTGGAGTCGGCGGCGACGGTGCCGGGGGAGTTCATGCGGTTCCAATGGACCCGGCTCCCGGCCGGCATGCCGACGCCCGAGTTTGTGATGCAGGTCAAGCGGCTCCTCGAAAACCCGCGGCAGTCGGCCGCGCGCGCGCCGCAGGCGAACGCCGCCGCACGACCGGAAGCCGCCGCAGCGGCCCGGCCGTCGACATTCAGCTCGCTGCTGAAATTTTCGCTGATCGGCCTGGCGATCGTGGTGCTCGGGCTGGTCGCGGTGGTGGCCCTGCGGCCGCACCGCAGCCCGCAGGAAGTGGCCGCGCTGGTCGCCTCGGCGCAGCAGATCGCCGCCAAGACTGCGGAAAAGGCCACTGCGGACAATCCGGCGGCGCCCACCGTCCCGGCAACGCCGGCGGCGGCGCCCGTCTCGGAGAAGTCCATCGCGGTGCTGCCGTTCGAGAACATGAGCGAGGAGAAGGACAGCGCGTTCTTCACCGACGGCATGCAGGAGGACGTGCTGACGAACCTGGCGCTGGTGCGCGAGCTGCGGGTCGTCTCGCGCACGTCGATGATGCAGTACCGCAACACGACCAAATCGATCCGCCAGATCGCGCAGGAGCTGGGCGTCGCGTACATTTTGGAGGGCAGCGTGCGGCGCTCGGGCAACCGGGTGCGGGTGACCGGCCAGCTGATCCACGCCGCCACTGACGAGCACGTCTGGGCGAAGGCCTACGACCGCGACCTCACGGACATTTTTGCCATCCAGGCCGAACTGGCGCAGGCGATTGCCGGCGCGCTGTCGGCGGCGCTCACGCCGCAGGAGAAGTCTCTGATCGACCGCCGGCCGACGGAGAATTTGGCGGCCTACGACGCGTATGCGAAGGCGCGGGAAATCCGCCTGAGCGAACTGAACGGCGAGGGCGCGTCCATTCCCTTGTTCGAGGAGGCCGTCCGGCTGGATCCAAAATTCGCGGACGCCTGGGCCCAGCTGGGCTCGGCGCATGCGCAGACTTATTTCGATGAGGTCGATCACTCCGCTGAGCGACTGGCGCAGGCCAAGACAGCGATCGACACCGCGGTTCGCCTCGCGCCCGACGATCCCGAGGTCATCGAGATGCTGGGCGACTATTACTACTACGGCTACCGGGACTTCACGCGGGCATCGGAGCAATACCAGCGGCTCGCGGTGCTGCGGCCCAATGACGCCGCGGTTTCCGGCTCGCTGGGCTTCATCCACCGCCGCCAAGCCCGCTGGGGTGAGGCGCTCAGGGAGCTGCGGCACGCCGTGGAACTCGAGCCCCGCAACCTCCGTTACGCCCGCACGCTCTTTCAGTTGTGCATGGGTCTGGACCTTTACGACGAGGCGGAGGTGGTGCAGCGCCGGATCCTGGCGCTCTATCCCGACTCGGCTTACGACCAGGGACAACTGGCCATCATTCCCATCGCGGCCCGCGGTTCCACGAAGGAGGCGCAGGAGCTGATCGCTCGGTTCGCCTCCCTGCCGAAGCCCACTCCCGATCTTGTCTACGGCAGCACGCTCCTGGCGCGCGCCATCGGCGACTGGGAGACCGCCATCCGCCTCAACCGTCAGCTGCGGTATTTTGAAGGCTTTAACGAGCCCCACTGGTCGCAGGATGTCGGAGTCGCCTTCGTCCTCTGGGCGCATGGCGACCAAACCGCCGCGCGGGAGCGGGCCGCCTCAGCCGTGCCCGAGGGCCGGGCCGAGGTGGAGCGCAAGCCCTCCGCCACTTCCTGGGGGATCCTGAGCGACGCCCACGCACTGCTCGGCAACAAGGCGGAGGCACTGCGCTGCGCCAAGATCTCGGCGGACCTCGTCCCCGAATCGCAGGATGCCGTCGCCGGCCCGCCGGGGAGTGTCAACTACGCGCAGGTGCTGGCGTGGACGGGCGACAAGGACCGCGCGCTGGCGGAGCTGGCCCGGTCGCTGCGCACGCCGTTCGGGGAGAACATTTACAACGCCCGGATCAGTCCCGGCTGGTGGCCGCTCCACGGCGATCCGCGTTTCGAGGCGCTCGTCCACGACGAGAAGAACAATGCCCCGCTGTTCCGCGAATGAGCGATTCCACTCCCGCCGTTTTCCTGAGTTACGCGCGCGAGGACTCGGACGCGGCGCGGCGGATTGCGGACGCGCTGCGGGCGTTCGGCGTTGAGGTGTGGTTTGACGAGAACGAGCTGCGCGGCGGCGATGCCTGGGACCAGAAGATCCGGACCCAGATCCGGGAATGCGCCTTGTTCCTGCCCATCGTGTCGGCGAACACCCAGGCGCGGCGCGAGGGCTATTTCCGCCGCGAGTGGAAGCTGGCGGTCGAGCGCACCCACGACATGGCGGGCGGGGCGGCATTTTTGGTGCCGGTGGGGATCGATGACACGCCCCAGGCCGCCGCCGTGGTGCCCGAGGAGTTCTTGAAAGTGCAGTGGACGCGCGCCGCGCACGGCGTGGCGGCGCCGGAATTCGTCCGGCAGGTGCAGCGCTTGCTGGCGGCGCCCCTGGCGGGTCCCGCCACTGACGGCCGGAAGCCCGCGACCGGCCGCGGTGATTCCGCGCGGCCGCGGCCGGCACCCAAGAGCCTGTGGGCCCTGGTGGTCGCGACTACGATCATAGTCGCCGCCGTGGCGATCTGGAAGACACGCCACCCCCATGCGCCCGGAACGGCGGGGGCGCCGGTCATCGTGCTGATGGATTCCTCCTATCCCAACCGCGTGTATGACCCGGTGACGCTCAAGAGCGGGGGCACGAACGCCGACGACATCACGGAAGTCCTGCGGGACCTGCCGGTGACGCTGATGAAGGAGGCCACGAGCTCCACGTGGAAGCGGGAAGCAGAAGTCGTGAAAGAGCACCCGGCGTTGATCGTGATCCACCGCTCGGCGTTTTATACCTTTCCGGACAGCATGGCGGACGACATCTACCCGCTGGCAGACAACAAGCTCGTGGCCTTCCTCGGCTATGTCGGGACAATGAATCCCGATACGAAGTTCATCATTTACTCCCGGCATTCCTGGGAGGTGGACGGCGCGGCCGCGAAATGGCGGGCGGAGGCCGTCAATCGTTTCCCCGTGCTGGTGGGCCGGCTGGAGCCGTGGCGCGTGCCGCTCGATCGCGCGACGTTCCGGAATCCGCTGACGGGCCAGGAGCTGCGCGCGTCGGTGGAACGCGCGCTGGGGTTCACCGTGGGGCCGGCGGAATCAAACTGAGCTGCGGACATGACCGATAAGGCTGTTTTCCTCTCGTATGCCTCGCAGGACGCGGGCGCGGCCCGGCGCATTTGTGACGCACTGCGGGTCGCGGGCGTCGAGGTGTGGTTTGACCAGAGCGAGCTGCGCGGCGGCGATGCGTGGGACCAGAAGATCCGCCGGCAGGTGAAGGAATGCGCGCTCTTCATGCCGATCATCTCGGCGAGCACGCAGGCGCGGGCGGAAGGGTATTTCCGGCTGGAGTGGCGGCTCGCCGACCAGCGCACGCACCTGATGGGCCGCAACCGGGCGTTTGTTTTTCCCGTGTGCGTGGACCAGACGCCGGATGCCGGCGCGGACGTCCCCGACTCCTTCCTCGCCGTGCAATGGACCCGCCTGCCCGGTGGCGAGACGTCCGCCGCGGTGGCGGAGCATGTGCGGCGGCTGCTGGCGGGGGAGGATGGAGCACGGGTTCCCCGGCCATTGGGGTTGGAGGTCACGGGCCGGGAGGCCCGTGCTCCTGTGACTGCCACGCCGGCGGCGGTTGACGTCAAGTCGGTCGCGGTGCTGGCCTTCGCGAACCTCAGCAACGACGCGGAGAACGAATTTTTTTCCGACGGCATCAGCGAGGAATTGATCAACGTGCTGGTCCGGGTGCCGGGCCTGAAGGTCACCGCGCGCACCTCGGCGTTTCATTTCAAGAAGAAGGACACGCCCGTCGCCGAGATCGCGCGGCAACTCGGCGTGGCGTATGTCGTCGAGGGCAGCGTGCGCAAGTCCGGCGAACGGGTGCGGATCACCGCGCAGCTCATCAAGGCGGCGGACGGCTTCCACGTGTGGTCGGACACGTTCACGCGCGACCTGAAGGACATCTTCGCGGTGCAGGACGAGATTGCGGGTCTGGTGGCAAAGAACCTCTCGCTCAAGCTGAGTGCCCCGGCCGGGGTGGTCCGCGAGGTCAACCCGGCCGCCTACCGGCTGTTCCTGGAAGGCCGGGCGGCGTTCAACCGGGAAGGCCTGGATGATCCGGTGAAGGCGATCGCCTGTTACAAGGAGTCGCTGGCGATTGATCCGGATTCGGCGCTGACCTGGGCCTGGCTCGCAATGGCCTACGGGCTGGCGGCCGGCTCCGGCGTCCAAGCCGTCGATCTCGGCAACAAGCTTGCCCGCGAGGCGGCGGCGAAGGCCATCGAGCTGGACCCCGGGCTGGCCAAGGGCCACGTGGCCCTCGCGTTTGTCCTGCTGTTGTATGACTGGGACTGGCCGCGCGCGGCAGCGGAGCTGGAGCGCGCGGTTGAGCTGGCCCCCGGCGACGTGGACGCCGTGAGCCTGCAGGCCCATCTGGCGGGCATGACGGGCCGGTTTGGGCGGGCCATTGCCCTGTCCCGCCAGGCGGCGGCGCTGGACCCGATCAACTACTTTTCCGGCTACACCGTGATTCGAAGCCTGTCGTACGCCCGCCGGTACGCGGAAATGGAGAAGGCGGCGGAGCAGGTCCTTGCGCTCAGCCCGCTGGGGACGCGCAGCCGGTCGTTTCTCGGCATCGCCCAGTTGCTGCAAGGCCGCGTGGATGCCGCCGCGATGACCGCCGAGGCCATGCCGGTGGGCTGGTCCCGCTCGACGAACCTGGCCATGACCCGCCATGCCCAGGGCCGGGCGGCCGAGTCCGAAGTGGAACTGGAGGCGCTGAAGGCGCAGCACGGCGGCCACGCGGCCTTCCAAGTGGCGCAGGTGCATGCCTTCCGCGGGGAAGTGGACGCGGGCTTCGCCTGGTTGGAGAAGGCTTTCGAGCAGCGCGACTCCGGGATGTGCCTGACGAAGTGTGACCCGCTCCTCGACAGCCTGCGCCGCGACGCCCGCTGGGAGCCGTTCCTGCGCAAGATGAACCTGGCCGATGACCAGCTGACCTGGCTCACTCCAAAATTCGGCCCGGCCGAGGGCTGAAAGCGACCTCCGACGCGATGAGCGATTCAGCCAAAGCCGTCTTCCTTTCCTACGCGTCGCAGGATGCCGAGGCGGCAAAGCAGATTTGCGACGCACTCCGCGCGACCGGCGTGGAGGTGTGGTTCGACCAGAGCGAGCTGCGGGGCGGCGATGCGTGGGACGCGAAGATCCGGCGGCAGATCAAGGAGTGCGCGCTCTTCGTGCCGATCATCTCGGCCAACACGCAGGCACGGGGGGAGGGCTATTTCCGCCTGGAATGGAAGCTGGCGGTGGACCGGTCGCACCTGATGGCGGAGGACGCGGCCTTCCTGTTCCCGATCATCATCGACGACGTGCCCAACGCCGCGGCGCGCGTCCCGGACAAGTTCCGCGAGGTGCAATGGACGCGCCTCCGCCTCGACGAGACCCCGACGGAGCTCGCCGCGCGCGTGGCGAAGCTCCTGCGCAACGAGTGGGCCGCCGATGCGGGCAAGGCGGAGTCGGCCCCCAAGGTCGGCCGCCCGCGGGTCCGCCGCGGCGGCTGGACGCGCGTGGCGTGGACGCTCGTGGGCCTGGGCTTTGCCGTGCTTTACCTGCTGAAGCCGATGTGGCGTCAGCCCCCGGCGAGGGAGACGCCCCCGGCCGTGCCCGCGGCAAGTGCGCCGGCGCCGGCCGGGCCCTCGGAGGCGCGCCGGCTCGTGGCCAAGGCCCAGCAGATATTTCTCGCGCTGGACTCCGGCCGGGACGACTTCGTGCTGGCCGAGGAAATCTTGAAACAGGCTGCCGCGAAGTCCCCGGACGACGCCGAGGTCTGGGCGGCCTATGCCTATCTCCATGAACGCTACGCCGCCCGGGGCTGGGATCCCGGCCACGAGCGTCGGGAGCTCGCGCGCGTGGCGATCCAGCGTGCCCTCCGTCTCGATCCCACCTCGTATGAGGCCCGCTTCGCCGCGGCGTCGCTCTTCACCAGCACGAGCGTCAAGGATAACCGGGAGCGGGAACAGGCGCTGCGCGCCCTGCTGAAGGAGCGGCCCGACGACAAGCGGCTGATCCGGGAACTCGCGGCGACGCTGCGCAACCTGCCGGGCAGCGAAAAGGAAATCCTCGAACTCTACGATCGCGCCAACGCGTTGCCGGGCGGGGATCCGCTGGCCCTCTACAGCAAGAGCCTGGCGCTCTGGTTCATGGGCCGGGTCAGGGAGGCGGACGCCACGATCACCGCGGCCCTGGCCCAGGAGCCGTTCACCAGCGCGCGGTTGCTTGCGGCTTACCTGGCGCTGGTGGTCGACGGCGACCTGGACAAGTCGAAGCGCCTGATCGAGGAGCTCCCCTCGTCCACGCTGCAGGATGATCGCGGCTGCTTCTTCGGCTGGCTGATTTACACGTATCGCGGCGAGCACGACCAGGCGCTCGCCCTGCTGAACGCGTTCCCGCGCGACTGGATCAACGACAGCTGGTTCCACGGACCGAAGGGACTGCTGGCGGGCAACTCCCTGGCCTCTTCCGGACGGCGCGACGCCGCCGCCATCGAGTGGCGCGCGGCGCTGAAACTCGTGGACGCCCGCCTGGTCGACGCGCCGACCAATCTCGATCTCCTCAGCGGGCGGTTGGAGCTGTTGGCCAAGCTCGGTGATGTCACCGCCGCCCGCCAGTTGTTCACGGCCGTCCGGCAGATGCGGCAGGCGGCCAAGGGCAACGGGGGCGATGCCAGCGCGTATTTCCACGCCTGTGTGGCGCTGGGTGAGCACGCCGAGGCGTTGGGCATCATCGAACGCGCCCTCAAGTCGCAGCGCCACGCCGTCATGTTTCCGGTGGCGGACCTGCGCTACGACCCCGATTTGAAATCCCTCCGCGAGGAGCCCGAGTTTGCCCGGCTGCTGGCCGAGGCGGAACGACTAGAGCGGGAGGACGCCGGCGGCGCGGGTGCGCCGGCGGCGGCTGCGACCGACCCGGATCCCAAGTCCGTCGCCGTGCTGGCGTTTGCCAATCTCTCCGACGACAAGGAGAACGAGTATTTCTCCGACGGCATCAGCGAGGAGCTGCTGACCGTCCTGCAGAAAGTGCCGGGGCTGCACGTGGCGGCGCGGACGTCGGCGTTTTCATTCAAGGGCCGCAACGCGACCGCGCAGGAGATCGGGGAGAAACTCGGCGTGGCCAACGTGGTGGAGGGCAGCGTCCGCAAGGCGGGCAACACGGTGCGTATCACGGTTCACCTGAGCCGCGCCGCGACCGGCGAGGAACGCTGGTCCGAGAGCTACACGCGCGAACTGAAGGACGTCTTCGCGCTGCAGGAACAGCTCGCGCTCGCGATCGTGGGTGAACTGCGCGGCCAGCTCGTCGACGGGGAGAGCGCTGCCGTCAAGGCCGCGGTGAAGGGTGGGACACGCGTGCCGGAGGCCTACCAGCAATACCTGCAGGGCCGGTATTTCGTGAACCGGCATTCGGAAAAGAACATCGACCAGGCGCTCGGGTTTTTCCAGCGGGCGGTGGAACTGGATCCTGATTTCGCACTCGCGTGGGCGGGTCTGGCGCGAACGCACATCTGGTATTGTGAATTTTCCACGGACATTCAGCGGGCGGGATTTGAGGATCATCTGGCCAAGGCCCGGGTGGCCGTGGACCGGGCGCAGGCGCTCGAGCCCGGCTCGGCGGAGAGCCTGCTGGTCAAGTCGGAGATCCAGCTGAACCTCGACTTTGATTGGAAGGGGGCGGGCGAGTCGCTCCGGGCCGCCCGGGCGCTGGCGCCGGCGGATCCCGCGTTGCTCATCTCGGCGGGCAACCTGGCCTGCGCCTTGGGCGACAACGCGCAGGGCACGGCGCTCTACCAGCAGGCGGTCAACGTTGATCCGGTGAATTCGAGGGCGCGGTCCTTCCTCGCCTACCAATTCGCGTCCACGGGCCGGCTGGCCGAGGCCGAGGCGGAATATCCGCGGGTGCTGGAGCTGAATCCCGACGCGCCGTGGGCCCACGCGGGCCTCGGGTTGGCCTACCTGCTCCGGGGCCGTTATGAAGACGCCGCCAAGGCTGCGAAAGGCGACGCGGGGGAGTGGGCGGAGTTGCTCATCGTGGCGGCCGCCCAATGGGGGCAGCACCGCAAGGCGGAGTCAGATGCCACCCTGGCCCGGTTAGTCGCCCAGTATGCCGACACGGCCGCGTATCAGATCGCCGCGGTTTACGCCTATCGCGGCGAAAAGGATGCCGCCTTCGAGTGGCTCGCCCGGGCCCGCCGGCAGCGGGATGGCGGCATCATCGGCCTGCAGGTCGATCCGATGCTCAACAATCTCCATTCGGATCCGCGCTGGGCGACATTCCTGAAGGAGCTCGGACTGGCTCCCGCGCCCGCTGCCTAACGCGCCTCCAGCCTTGCCCCGCCTGCGACGGGCCGACACCCCTTTTTACCCATGAAAATCCGCCTCCTCGTCCTACTCGCCCTGTTCACCACCTGCCTCGCGGGGCTCGGCCGTGCCGCCGCGCCGTCCTTTGACCAATGGGCCGATGACTTCGCGGTCCGCTGGGTGAAGCAGAATCCCCAGTTTGCCACGCGCGCGCAGTATTTCAGCGGCGTGGAACAGGACGCACTGGACCGGCAGCTTACCCTTGGCGGGGCCTTCGGGCAGACCTACGGCGTGAAGGCCGCGCAGGAGCGCGCCGCGCTGGCGCGCGAGGGGCTGCAGGCGCTTGCGGGGTTTCCTGACGCCGGCCTCACGCCCGCGCAACGCACGTCTGCAGCCATCATCAAGTGGACGCTGGAGGACGCGGTGCGCAGCGCGCAATTCGCGCAACAGACCTTCATCTTCAACCAGTTCAGCGGGCTGCATCTCGGGCTGGTGAATTTCCTCACGACGACGCACCCGATCCGCAACGTGCGCGACATCGAGAACTACCTCGCGCGGCTGGCGCTGGTGGCGCCGCGGATCGATGATGGCATTGCGGAGGCGAAGGCCGCGGCGGACGCGGGCTGCATTCCCCCGCGCTTCGTCCTCCAGCGCGTGCTCGACCAGCTGGAAGGGTTCACGGCGCTGAATCCGGCGGGCAACGTCTTTGCGTCGTCGCTCGACAAGCGCATCGCGGCACTGGGCGGCGCCATCCCGGCGGAGCAGCGCGGGAAATTCGTGGCAGCGGCGGCCAAGGAAGTGGCCGCAAATATCATCCCGGCCTACCAGCGTGTGCGCGCGCTGCTGGCGGCGCAGTTGCCCCGGGCGACGGACGATGCCGGCGCGTGGCGTTTGCCGCACGGCGCGGAGTATTACGCGAACAACCTGGAGACGCTGACGACGACGAAGCTCACGCCGGCAGAGATCCATGCGATCGGGCTGCGGGAGGAGAAACGGGTGTCGGCCGAGATGGAGTCGATCCTCCAGCAGCTCGGCTACAAGGACGGCACGATCCAGGAACGCATCGAGAAATTGAATGCAAAGCTGAACCCGCCCGCGGAACCAGATCCGCGCGTCGCGCTGGTGGCCAAGGTGGATGCGCTCGTGCAGGACGCGCAGCGGCGCTCGGTCGCGTGCTTTGACCTCCGGCCCAAGGCGCCGGTGACGGTCAAGCGCGAGCCGGCCTTCTCCGAGAAAAGCGCTGCGGCGCATTACTCGGCGCCTGCGCCGGACGGGACGACGCCCGGCATCTACTGGCTGCCACTGGCGGACCTGAGTCCGCGCGTGACGTGGCTCGGCACGGGCTTGAAGTCCACGGCCTATCACGAAGCGGTGCCGGGGCATCATTTCCAGATCACGATC
Source organism: uncultured Opitutia bacterium (assembly GCA_903862955.1). Lineage (GTDB taxonomy): Bacteria > Verrucomicrobiota > Verrucomicrobiia > Opitutales > Opitutaceae > Opi-474. The sequence continues at coordinate 148,015 of CAIPAH010000024.1, read as the reverse complement.
CAGCAGGAATCCACGGAACTCCCGCGCTACCGGAAACTCGGCGTGTTCGGCTTCAATTCAGCCTACGTCGAAGGCTGGGCGCTCTATGCGGAACGGCTGGCGGCGGAGAACGGGTGGTATGACGGCGATCTGCCCGGCAAGCTCGGTTTCCTGAACCTGCAGCTCTTCCGCGCCCGCCGGCTGGTGGTCGACACGGGGCTCCACTCGCTGAAGTGGACGCGCCAGCAGGTGATCGACTACGGCTTCACCGCGACCGAGACCGAACGTTACATCGTCTGGCCCGGCCAGGCGTGCTCCTACATGATCGGCCAGTTGAAAATCCTCGAGCTGCGCGAAAAAGCGAAGGCGGCGCTGGGCCCGAAGTTCTCGATCAAGGAATTCCACAACCTCGTCCTTCGCGGCGGCTCCATGCCGCTGGATGTGCTGGCTCAGGAAGTGGACCACTGGATCGCGGCGGGCGGACGCTGAGCGAACCCGCGGTTTTCCCCGGTCAGGGATTGAGCGTCGAAAATTCCGGCTCGACCGGGAGAAGTTCCATGTCGTCAGTCGGCGGGGCCATCACGCGCAGGCTGCGGGGACGCAGCATGAACTCCACGCGCGTGCCGGCCGAATGCGTCTCGCCGTCGGTGTGAATCAGGCCCGGCGCGGCTCGTTCGACGACGAAATGCGTCGACCGAAGCCGGACGACGCCCTGGGCGGACCCGATCGCACCCGTGAACAGCCCGGCCAGCAGCGGCAGGGCGCGCCAGGCGGGGACGGGCGGCACGACGGTGAGATCGAGCAGGCCGTCGTCGACGCGTGCGCCGGGGGCAATGCGGGCGTTGTTGCCGTATTGGTCGCTGTTGGCGACGGCGACGGTGAAGCCGCGAGCGCGCTGCCGGTGGTCCTCGCATTCGATCCAATAGTCCTCGGGCTCGTGGCGGCGCCAGAGCTGGGCGCCGGCGCCCATGTAACGCAGCAAGCCGCGGTCGGTCAGCCGATTGAACTGCGCGGATAGCTCGGCCTCGAAGCCCAGCCCCGCGACGTTGAAAAACGGGTGGCCTTCCGCGAGGCCCGTGTCGATCAGCCGGTTGCGGCCGCTGCGCAGTGTTTCCAGCGCGTGCTCGAGGCTGCCGTGAATCCCCAGGTGGCGCCCGAGGCCGTTGCCGGAGCCGCAGGGGATGAGCCCGAAGGTGGCGGGGGTGTCCACTAGGCTCGAGGCCACCTCGTTCAACGTCCCGTCGCCGCCCACCGCCACGATCAGCCGGCAGCCCTCGAGCAGTGCGTGGGTGGCGAGTTCCGTGGCGTGATGGCGATGCGTGGTGAGCGAGACGTCGGCCTGCAGTTGCGAGGCGAACTCATGCACGCGGGCCAGGACTCGGCCGGCCCGGCCGGCGCGGGGGTTGACGATGAAGCGGGTTTTCAACGGAGGAAGTGCAGCCAAGCGGTTGAAGCCCCGCAGGGCGAGCGCGGAGCGGATACTTCGCCTCGCGCGACGCCGCAAAGCAGTCTTGGCTCGGCGCGCCATGAAACCCGTCATCCACGTCCTCACCGGCTGCACCGCCTCGGGCAAGACCGAGTGGGCGCTGCGGTGGGCGGAGCGGCGGAACGCGGAAATCGTCTCATGCGATTCGCTGCTGTTCTACCGCGGGATGGACCTCGGCACGGCGAAGCCGACGGCCGGGGAACGCGCGCGGGTGCCGCATCACCTCATCGACATCTGCGACGTGACCGAACGGATGGATGTCACGCATTACGTGACAAAGGCCCGGGCCGCGGTGGAAGCCATCGAGGGCCGCGGGCGCCCGGTGCTGGTCGTGGGTGGCAGCGGGTTTTACCTGAAAAGCTTCTTCGCGCCGGTGGCGGACGACGTGGCGGTGTCGCCGGCGTTGCGGGCGGAGGTGCGGGCGCTGTCGGGGTCCGAGGCGCTGGCCCGGCTGCGTTCACTCAACCCCGCGGGCCTGGGCGAACTCGACGTGGCGAATCCGCGCCGCGTGACGCGGGCACTGGAGCGTTGCCTCGCGTCGGGGCGGACGCTGGCGGAACTGGCGGAGGAATTTGCCCGGCAGCCGGGACCGTTTGCGCCGTGGACGGTGAAGCTGACGCGGCTGGAGCAGCCGCCGGAGATGTTAGCGCAGAGGATCGAACAGCGGGTGGCCGCGATGTTGCAGGCGGGACTCGTGGCGGAAGTGCGGCAACTCTGCGGCGCGGGGTTGCGCGATAATCCGAGCGCGGCGCGGGCGATCGGTTACCGGGAGGTGATCGATTTCCTCGATGGCAAATTGCCGGAGAGCGCGTTGGCGGCGGAGATTGCCAGGAACACCCGTGCGTTGGTGAAAAAACAGCGCACCTGGTTTCGGACGCAGTTGCCGGAGCACCGGGAAGTGCCGGCAGCGGAGTTGACGGTGGCGGGGCTGTTCGGGGCTTGAGTGGTTGGCGTAGCACCGGTTTTCAACCCGTGGTTAGGGAAAGTAGCGCAGGCGTCCCCGCCTGCAATTTGCAGCGAAGCAGGCGAGGACGCCTGCGCTACTCCCGGGCGATCCCGCCCTACAACGCGCTTATTCGGCGAGCGCGATGTGGTAGCGCTCGATCGAGGAACCGTCCAACTGGTGCAGGTTGGCGACGGCGATGCGGAGATTCACGCGGGCCTGCAGGTCGTTGACGCGGACGGTCTCGAGGTCGGTCTGGGACTGGAGCACGTCGCGGCTGGTGGACAAGCCGGCATCAAACTTGGCCTTTTGCAGCTCGTATTGTTTCTCGGCGAGCTGGGTGGCCTTGGCGGAAATCTGGACGCTCTCGATGTTGGTGTCGACCGCGAGCACGGCGGCGCGGACCTGCACGAGGAGGTTCTGCTCGATCTGCTGGAGCTGGGTCTGTTCCTGGTGGAGATTGTTGAGCGCGATGCGGGCGCGGGCGCGATCGCTGCGCAGGCCCCACGGCACACTGAGGGAAAGATCGGCCTGCCAGTTGTAATTGTCGCCGGTCTTGAGGTTGTCGATCGAGCTGTTGGTCGAGTGATCGAGGCCGTTGAAGCCGACGGCGCCGTCGAAGTTCAGCGTGGGCAGCTTGCCGTTGTTGGCGACGGCGGCGGCGATCTCGAGCTGCTTGATGGTTTCGAGCGCGGCGACGTAGGTGGGCTGCAGCTCGCGGGCAAGGCGGAAGGATTCGCCGACGGACGGGGCGGGGTCGTTGTAGGGCGTGAACGTCACCGAGCCGGGCGGCGTGGCGAACTCAAACTGGCCGGTGAGGGCGAGGAGGTTGTCCTCGCTGTTGCGGACCTGCTGCTGGGCGAGGACGACGCCGTTTTGCGCGGTGGCGACGCCCACCTCGGCGGTGAGGACGTCGAGGTCGGTGGCGACGCCGGTGTTCTTCTTCACCTTGTTCTCGTCGTAAAGTTTCTGGGCGAGCTCGAGGCTGCGCTGCTTGACCGCGAGCTGGCCGCGGGCGAAGGCGAGGGTGTAGTAGGCGGCCTCGGTGTCGCGCACGGCCTGAAGGACGCTGCCCTTGTAATTGAGGTTGGCGATGGTGATGCCGAGCTTGGTCTGCTCGATGACGGCGCGGGCCACCTTGGGGCCGGCGCCCTTCAGCAAGGGCTGCGTGAGGGACACGGACAGGTCGCTGTTGTAGGCCGGGTTGAAGCTGTTCAGCGCGAGATTGTTGGAGCTGCGGAGCACGCTGGCGCTCGCGTTGACGGCCGCGCCGGTCACGAGGTTCTGGACCACGCCCACCCGGACGTCGGTCTGATCCTGGCGGTAGTTGGAAGCGACGATGTTGCCTGTGGACGCGGTGCTGGAGGTGACGCCCTGCGTCTTGGAGCGCGAGCCGAGGGCGGTGAAGGTCGGGTCGAAACCGGCCTTGGCGATGACGAGGTTTTCCTTGGCGTTGGCGGTGTTGAAGCCTTGGACGCGGAGATTGAAATTCTTCTCGAGGACGCGGGCGATGGCCTGGTCAAGGGTGAGGACGGGGGCGGTCTGGGCCGGGGCCGGCTCCACCGCCGGATTCTGGGCCGGCTCGGCGGTGAGCGGCTGCGAGGGGGCCGGGGCGGGCGGGTTGACGGGCGCCGTGGACGTGGCCGGGGCGGCGACGTCCTGGGTGGGCGTCGGCGGGGCGACGGGTTCCGTGGTGGCGGGCTCCTGGGCCGAAAGGCGGTTGAGCGCGGCGAGGCTGAGCGTGAGCAGGACGGCGCGGGTGGTGGAACGGGACATGTTAGAGAGGGAGCGTGGGCGACGAGTGAAGTGAGAACACGGCCGGTGTCGAAAAGTTACGGTAATTCAGGCCGGCCAAAGGGCACCGGCGGAGGGAATCGACGCGAGACGACATGGCGGCATGACGCGTTGGATTACCGGGCGGGACGCGCCAGTTCGAGAGGAATCGAGTCGAGCGGTTAGCCGCGGGGATGAGCGGTTGGCGCGGGACCGCGCCCCGGGTCACTTGACCGGCGGCTCGGACTTCTTGAGTTCCTGCGCGACCATTTCCGCGAGGAACGAGCTGGCGCCGATGCGGGCGTTGACCGCGGCGAGCTGGGCGCGCATGCCGAGGTAGGCGGCGCCGGTCTCGTTGAAATCGGGCAGCTTTTTGTCCTGGGCGTAGATCAGGATGCCCTCGTCCTTGACGATGCTCATGTCGGAGACGCGGCCCTTTTCGAGGCGGTCGAGCGTGCCGAGAATGGAGGTATCGACGTCCTTGGCCGGCGTGCGGCGGGAAAACGGCGGGAGGACCTTGGCCGTGACCTTGACCGAGGCGGCGCTGCCGGCGGCAGCCGCGGCTTTTTCGAACGTGTCGCCGGCCTTGAGCCGGGTTTCCAGCTGGCTGCGGAGGATCTTGCCGGCCTCGACGAAGCGGATGCGCTTTTCGTTTTCGGTGTAGTCGGCGGCAACCTTAGCACGGACCTCCGTGAGGAGGGGCTGGCGCGGCGGCAGGGTTTCCTTCCAGAAGAGCACCACCGCGCCGCCGGGGGCGGGGAGGGCGTCGGAATAGGCGCGGTCGGCACCGAGCTTGAAAGCCTCGGTGGCGATATCCGGCGAACCACCGAACTCGGCGGGGCCGTCCTCGCGGGTGAAAGGCGCCACGGTGCGGGGCGTGAGGTGCTGGGCGGCGAGCAGGGCGTCGAAGGCCGGGCTGCCGACGGCGACCTTGCCCTCATACAAGGCGAAGGACAGGTCGGAGGCGATCTTGGTGGCGATCTTCTGCGCGCGCTCGAGCTTCAGGTCGGCTTCGACTTGGGAGCGAACAGCGGCGAAATCCGCGGCGGGGTTGGGCTTCGCGCCGGGCTTGGCCGCGGGGTTGATCCAGCGGCCGGGACTCGAGGCGTAGTAGGCGTTCACCTCGGCGTCGGTCACCGCGACCGAACCCGTGTAGGCGGCGGCGGGGAAGAACGCGGCCGTCGTGACCACGCGGGCAGGGATCGTGTAACGGAAGGAGTTTTCCTCGAAGAATTTGGCCAGCGCGAGGTCCGACATCGGGATCGACGGGCTGTAGCTCGCGTAGTCGGCGGTGGCGACGCCCAGCGTCCATACCGAGTCGGCGCGGTCGAGCTGGGTTTTGACGTCGGCGGGGAGCACGTAGCCGGGGCCGGAGAGGACCTTCTTGACCTTGTCGGCGCGAACATCGTCGGAGAGCACGCGGCGGACGGTGCCTTCGGTCAGGCGGGGGTTGGTCTTGAGGGAATCGCGGAAAGTCTCGTAGCGATGGGCGTCGAACTGCCCGTCCTCGCCGCTGAAGGCGCGCAGGTTCTTGATGTAGTCCGTTACTTCCTGGCTGGTGGCGGCGGGAATGTGGAGCTGGTCGGCGAGGGAAAGGGCGGCGGCGCGCTGGAGCGCGTAGTTCTGGAGATCGGCGCTGTCGAGGGAGCTATAGCCGACCTGGAGGGTGGCGCTGAGGTTGGCGTCGCCGAAGAGGCGGGCTTCGTCCTCCTGGGAGCCGAGATTATACCCGAAGAACTCGCGGGCAACGGCGGCGCGTGACTCGATGCCGCGGCCGACATTGGAGCCGGGGCCGAAGGCGATGATGAACGAGACAATCGTGGCCAGCAGCACCAGGCCGAAGACGATGCGGAAGTGGTGCTGAAAATATCTTTGAATCCAGGAGATCATGGAGGGAAAAACGGCGACGCTAGGTCGCCGCCCGTGTGAGGCAAGGGCGAAGTATCGGCCTACCGCCGCGGCTTTTCGCCCATGGCGAATGGCGGCCGCGAGTCGTCGAATTCGTGCTCGGCGAAGAGCTGTTCGAGGCTCTTTTTGAAAAACTCCTGGTCGCTGGCGCGATCGAGGGCGGCGTTGTAGTGCTGCAGGATGGGGTCGAGGTGGTCGAGGGTGACGCCGAGCGGATTCTCGCCGAGGTGGTCCTCGAGTTGCTTGAATTCCCGCAGGGTGACGTGCGAGAGCGGCCGCGTCGGCTGGTAGACCGGGTCGGTCACCGGCGATCCCGGCAGCGGGCGCAGGGCGCTGATCAGCTGCATGTCCGCGAGGCGGTTGAGGCACTCGTTGAGCACCTGGGCCGGTACTTTCACGAAGGTGCTGAGCTGGGAGGCGGAAACCGGCGGCAGGCAGGCGTGGAAGCGCCGGCAGATCGTGAGAAAGACGATGAGCGAAAGGCGCTCGCGCATGGCCTCGGTGAGGCTCTTCCACGCCGCCTGGCTGTTGCGGAGATGGACGTTTTGAAGCGCGTAGGTGAGGGCGCCCCCGATGAGCACGTAAAACCAGAAAATGTAGAGCCCGAACATCAGCACGGGGAGGATCCCGAGCGAGCCGTAGAGGCTGCGCTCGAGGTAGACGCGGCGCACATAGAGGAAGGCGATGAAGTTGTTCAGCAGCAGCAGGAGCGCCACGAGCAGGGCACCGGCAAACGCGACGCGCCAGAGCACGCGGGTGTTGGGGATGACGCGGTAAAACACCGTCAGCACGACGACCAGGAGCGTGAAGGAAAACGCCGGGAGCGACCAGCGGAGTACTTGCAGCAGCTCGGTGCCACCCGGCAGCTTTTCGAGGAAAACGTTGATGAACGCGCCGGCGCCGAGGAGGGCGACGGAGGCGAAAAACAGCACGGCCCCGAGGGTCAGGATCGTCCAATAGAACACGACCCGCATGAGGAGCGAGCGGCCCAGGCGGACGCCCCAGATGTCGTTGAAGGCGTCCTCGATCGACTTGAAAAGCAGCAGGACAATCAGGATGAGCGTGAGTGCGCCGTAGACGCCCGCCGAGCTGGAGTGCGCGCCGACGATGATGCTGTTGATCAGGTCGACGAGTTTGGGATCGACCGCGATGTGGGCGGCGGGCGCGCCGGGAGGGGTGGCGGCGCGGGCGGCGGCCTGCTGGGTGTTGATGGTTTCGAGCTGGGCGAGCTGCGGGGCGGCGAGCTTGATGACTTCGCTGAGCTTGTTGGCAACAAGGTTGGGATCGTTGTTCTGGCCGAGCATGAACCCGCCGACGAGCACGCCGATGGCAATGAGGGGGCCAAGGCCGAGGAGGGAGCTGAAGCTCAGCGCGGCGGCGCGGCTGGCGGCCTTGGTTTCCTGGAAAACGTTCCAAGTGATCGTGAGTACGCGCAGGACGGCATAGAGCCAGCCGCGGGGCGAATTGTCCTCGATGTTGGCCGGAAGCCAGATTTCCCGGCGGAAGAAATCAGTGATCTTGTGCTGGCGCTCGGCGGGGCTGGCCATGGGCGCGCGGGGCGATTTCAGGAGGTCGAAAGGAGGTGCCAGGCGACGCCGCCCAAACCGGCCAGGCCGAGGGCGCCCGCGATGAAGACCGGCATGTAGGCCACAAAGATGGTGCTCAAGTAGAGGCCGACCGAACCGGCGCCGAGATACATGAGCGGCGTGACCTGGCCCTGCGTCCAGAAGATGAAGCCGACGAAACCGACGCCCAGGGCGGCGCGAAAACGGATGAACGGATACAGGCTGACGACGCCGAGGCCGAGCAGGGTGGCCAGCGCGAGATCGAGCGCACCCATCAAGGCGAGGGGATAGGCCAGGATCTTCATCGGGTCCATCGACATCACCGCGTCCTGCGCGGGCAAGAGTTCGCCGGCGGCGCAGACGAGGAGCATCAGGATCACGGCCCAGCGACCAATCGCCGCGGCGCGGGCCATGGCAATCATGGGATCCTGCTTGCCCGAAGTCTCCGCCGTGCGGCCCTCCGCGGCGGCCAGCATCTCGTCGACCGTGATCGGCGGCGAGCTGTCGCCCTCCTCGTTCAAGAGGGTGAGCTTGGTCTTGGTCTTGATCTTGAGCTTCTTCCGCTGGGGCAGGATCTGGCTCATCAGCTCCTCATTGGAGCCGATCGCCGCCCACTGCTCGGTGTTCGCGTCGTAAAAGAGGGTCTCGGCGGTCACCTGGCCGGTGTCAGCGAGGGAAACCAACTGCTCGAGATTGAAGGGCCCGCGCGCCTCGGTCTCCGACTCGCTGCGGATGTAAATTTCCTCCATGGCCATGAGGCTGCAAAAATGGCAATGCCGCCGAGTCGCAGCAAGAGTTTATTGCCAAGACGTGGCGCCTACATGCGCGTCAACGTGCGCAGCCCGAGGAGATTCAGCCCGGTCTCGAGGATGAGCAGCGTGCGGGCGCAGAGCAGCAGGCGCCGCGCGCGGACGGCGGGATCGTCGACCGCGACCTTGTCGGCGGCGTAGAATCCGCTGAATTCGCCCGCCAGTTCGTAGAGATACAGGCTGAGAAAATGCGGGCGCAGCGTGTCGGTCGCGAGGCGGATGGCGTCGGCGAATTTCACCAACTTGCGCGCCAGGGCCAGCTCGGCCGGCGTTTCCAGCGGACTGGCGGCGGTTTCGGTGGCGGCATCGCCCGGCGTGGCGCCGAGCTTGCGGAAGATCGAGTGGATGCGCGCGCCGGCGTAGAGCAGGTAGGCGGCGGTGTTGCCCTCGAGGGAAATCATCTTGTCCCACGCGAAGACGTAGTCGCTCGAGCGATTTTGCGACAGGTCGGCGTATTGGACGGACGCCAGGCCCACGACGGCCGCGATCGCCTGCTTTTCCTCGGCGGGGATGTCGCTGCTGCGTTCGTTGACGAGCGCCAGCGCGCGGGCTTCCGCTTCGGCGAGCAGGTCCTTGAGCTTGATGATGCCGCCGTCACGCGTGCGCAGCGCCTTGCCATCCTCGCCCGTCACCGTGCCGAACATGACATGCTGCAGCTCCGGCAGACGGTAATGTCTTTCGGCGAACCACTTCCTGACGGTCAGGTAGAGCTGCTCGAAATGATCGGCCTGGCGGAAGTCCGTGACGACGACGATGCCGTCGGCGTGGAAATGCTCGAGCCGGTAGAGCGCGGTCGCGAGGTCGGTGGTCGCGTAATTACTGGCGCCGTCGCCCTTGCGCATGATGAAGGGCTGCGTCTTGAACCGCGGATGCTCGGGGTGAAAGACGACGAGCGCGCCCTGGCTTTCCTGCGCCAAGCCCACTTCGGTGAGCTCGCGATACACGCGGTCAACCTGGTCCCGGTAAAAGCTCTCACCCAGCGTCACGTCGAACTTGATGCCGAGCCGGTCATAGATCTGCTGGAACGCCTCGAGCGTGGCGTCGTTGATCTTTTTCCAGATGGCCAGGTTGTCGGCGTCGCCGGACTGCAGCTTCACGAGTTCCTGCCGCGACTCGTCCAGCACGGCCGGATCGGCTTTCGCCGCGGACTGGCCGAGCGTGTAGAGCCGCTCAAATTCCTCGAGCGGGTCGGTGGCCAGCTTCGCGGGATCGAGGTGACGTTTGTAGGCCCAGATCAGCATGCCGAAGCCCGTGCCCCAGTCGCCGATGTGGTTGTCGCGAACGACCTTGGCGCCGTTGAACTCCAACAGCCGGCAAATCGCCTCGCCGATCACCATGGACCGCAAGTGCCCCACGTGCATCTGCTTGGCGGTGTTGGGCGAGGAGTAATCGACCACCCAAGTCTGCCCGGACTTGGCAGTGCCGGCGCCGCTGCGGAGATGGGCGGTGGTGTCGAACGTGCGCAGCCAGCTGGCCAGCAGCGAGGGCTTCGCGGTGAAATTGATGAAGCCAGGACCTGCGATGGTGACGTTGTAGCTGTCTGTCACGCTGGCCGGCAGGGCGGCGACGAGCTTCTCGGCGATGTCGCGCGGGTTGAGTTTGCGGGCTTTGGCATAGCCCAGGACGCCGTTGGCTTGGTAATCCCCGTGGCGCGCGTCGGCGGTGCGAACCTCCGGGGCGAAGCCGGATGCCTCCAATCCCGCGGCGGGCGCAACCGCGAGAAGGGCGGCGTCGAGATCGGCGGCGAGGTTGAAGGCGACATTCATCCCACCACTTCACAGTCGGGCGGTGCAGCCGCGCAAGCGTCGATTTGGGCGGAAGCCGGGTCGGTCCGGCCGCGTTTTCGCCGGGACCAAGGGCCGGATTTGGGCGCGGAGGGGCTTGGTGGGCGGCCAGTTTAGGCTCGACAAATTCCCCGGGTCAGGTGTGATGGCAAACTTTTCCGCGCCGCGGTCCCGCCGTGGCAAATTCCTTACCCTCATGAGCAAACGCAATATTCCCACCCGCCGTTTCATTAAGCCCTCCTTCGAGTTTCTCATCGAAAAGAAGCGCGATGGCGGTGAGTTTACGCAGGAGGAAATTCGCTATATCATTGACAGTACGTTGGATGGCGAGATGCCGCAGCACCAGCTGTCCGCCCTGATGATGGCGATCTATTTTTCGAACATGTCGGCGCAGGAGACGGCGGACCTGACCGAAGAGATGATGCTTTCCGGCGAGGTCATTGACCTGTCGCACATTGCCAAGCCCAAGATCGACAAGTACTCGACCGGCGGCGTGGGCGACAAGACGTCGCTCGTGCTGGTCCCGCTCGCGATGGCCAGCGGCGTGGTGGTCCCGATGATGTGCGGCGTCGAACACGACTACGTGATCAACACCTTGGACAAGCTCGGCTGCTTCCACGGCTTCAAGAGCCACCAGACCATCGAGCAGTTCACCGGTCAGCTCGCCCGCATCGGCGGTGCGATCGTCGCCCAGAGCGAGGCCCTGGCGCCGGCGGACGCGAAGTTCTACGCCCTCCGCAAGGAAACCGGCACCATCCCGAGTCTCCCGCTCATCACCGGCTCCGTGCTTTCCAAGAAGCTCGCCGAGGGTTCCGAAGGCCTCGTGATCGACGTGAAGTGGGGCAACGGCTCCTTCATCAAGGATCTCGAGCAGGCCAAGCAGCTCGCCCGTTCCATGACCCGCGTCGGCCGCTCGATGAAGCGCCGCTGCGTCGCGCTCGTGACGGACATGAACCAGCCGCTCGGTGACACCGTCGGCACCTCGCTCGAGGTCAAGGAAGCGATTGCGCTGCTCAAGGGCGAAGGTCCCGAGGACATGAAGGAACTTGTGCTGAAGCTCGGCATGGAGATTGTCCGCCTCGCCGGCGTGGCGGGTTCGACGCTTTCGGCCAAGCAGACCGTGCAGCGTCACCTGACCGACGGCTCGGCCCTCGCGAAGTTCAAGGACCTCGTCAAGGCGCAGGGCGGCGACACGACCTTCATCGACCACCCGGACAAGTTCCCCGCGGCGAAACACATCCGCAAGCTCCCGGCCCCGAAGCGCGGCTACGTGCACACCATCAACGCGGCGATGATCGCGCGCGGCGTGCACCTGCTCGGCGCGGGCCGCGAGAATCCGCACGACAAGCTCGACTACTCCGTCGGCGTTTCCGAGATCAAGAAAGTCGGCACGCAGGTGAAGCAGGGTGAGCCGCTGATGATGATCCACTACAACGACGAGGCGAAGCTCGAGCAGGCGCTCGACCACTTCAAGAACGCCTACCGCCTCGCGCCGAAGCGCCCCACGCCCCCGCCGCTCATCGTCGAGCGCGTGGCGTAAGGTTCGCGTCGTTCAATCTCAGCCCCGACCTGGTGGTCGGGGCTTTTTTGTGCGCACCAGGATCGCCTCCGGGACCGGCTCACCTTGGACCGCCGCCGAGCGCACCCGCTGGAAGCCGGCTTTTTCGAACGCCCGAATGGAACGCGCATTGGTTGCAGCCGGGCCGGAGACGATGCGATCCACGTCTTGTTCCCGAAAGACAATCGAGGTTGCAAACTCGTCGATGGCGCGCGAGCCAAGACCGCGACCAATGGCAGACGGTTCACCGATCAGGAGATCCATGCCCACGCTGGTCGCAGCGTCTTCACCGATGGCACGGGCGTAATCGGCGAAGTCGCGCAGGTGATACCACTGGATCAGGCCGATCGGCACGCCCGCGTGCTCGATGACGTAACGGTGAGTCGTTCCGCCATGATCGAGGCCGGGACCATATTTTGCCTCGACCTCGGCTTCGGTCGCCGCGGCAGTGCCAGCGCCGCCGAGGGCACCCGGTCCTGCGTGGCGGCCCCACCATTCGTAGACATGCGGCGTGTTCAGCCAGCGCCGCAGCATGGGCAGCTCGGACCGGGCGAGGGCGCGAAAGGTGACCATGGCCTAACCGAGCATCCGCTCGACGATCGCATTCACGTGCAGCTGGGTGGCGTCGAGGAAGGGAATTTTCAGATCCGGCACGTCCCGCAGCAGCAGGGGCAGTTCGGTGCCACCAAGGACCAGGGCGGTGATTTTCTCCTCCGTACGCAGCCGTTCGGCGATGGCGAGGAAGGCGGCGCGGGTTTCGGGCAGGAATTTTCCCGCCACGAGCTCGCCCATGTATTTTTCGTGGATGAAGGCCTGCTCGACGGGCGTGGGCGGGACGAGCGTGATGGCCGAGCGGGCGAACACCTCCAGGAAGAACCGTCCCGCCATCGTGAAGCGCGAACCAAACAAGCCGAGCCGTTTCAGGCCGAGCCGTTCCGCTTCGCGGCAGGTCACCTCCACGATGCTGAGCAGGGGAATCGGCGACTGCTCGCGGAGCGCAGGAAAAACAAGGTGCGGCGTGATCGCGGCGAGGACGCCGAAGTCCGCGCCGGCGCGGGCGAGTTTTTGGATTTCATCCAGCAGGAATGCCGTCAGCCCGGTCAGGTCTTCGGCGGCGACAAGGCGGAGCATCCGTTGCATGTCGATGCTGTTGAGCAGCAGTGGCGGATAACTCCCATCGCCGGTGCGCGCGCGGTAGCCGCCGACGATCTTCCGATAGTAATCGAGCGTCGCCTCGGGGCCGAGGCCGCCAATGATGCCGGGAGTCTTCATCGTGGGTGGCTTAGGGTTGTCGAAGCGGTTGCGGGCGGTGGCTTAAAGCGTCGCCGCGGCGGAGCGAAAGGTGATCTCCAAGGCGGGTCAGGCCTTCTTTTTTCTGAAGAGAAGGCTGAACAAGCCGATGATGCCGCCGCCGACGGCGCCGATCAGCGCCTTTTGCCCGACCTCGCCCCAGTCAAAGCTGGAGGCCCGCTGGGTGGTTTCGCGCACGGCGACCTCGCCCTCCGAGGGATTGGCGGCGATGACCGCCTCCGCCCATTTCCGGGACTCGGTTCGACTCCATTCCAAGCCTTTCTTTTCCGCATTGGCGTAGAGAAACAGCACCTTGCCCCGAACGTAGACGAAGGTCGCCGTGGCGATGCCTTCAAACGGCACGGACTTCCCATCCGGGCCATTCGCGCTGTATTTGACGAGCATCGAGTAGCCCAGCGCGCGCGGCGATTCATAGTGGGGTGGAAACGGCAGCATCTGGGTCATCAACAGGTTCAAATCCACCTTGTAGTCATCCGAAATGCCCTGGCTCAGTTTCTGCATCATGCCGGGCATCTGGGCCTCGACTTTCTTCATGTAATCCGCGTTTTGCGTTTTGATCGCGTCCTTCAATTTATCGAAATCCGCCGCGCCGACGAACGGCTGGATGATGGTCTTGGCGGTCTGGACGTAGAACTTGCGCTCGGCGAGCGGAATGCCGCCTTTGGCGGCCGCGGCGGCCTCGGCCGGGCTGAGAAAAAGCGCAAACTGCTCGTTCGTCTCCGGCACAAAGCGCCGGGCGAACTCGGCATACGGCTTCATGTCGTCGGTGACGGGGACAAAGCCGGCGGGCGCCGGGATCGAGAGGCGGGTATCGCCGACGACGATCTCGGTTGCGCCGATCAACGGAGGCAGCAGCGCCAAGGCACACAGGGTCAGGCGTAGTTTCATGGTTGGGGCGCGGGTGGGATCGATCGAAGCGGTCGCAGGGCGGTGGCTCAAGGCTGTGCCGCGGCGAGTTTGCCCTCGGCGAGGTAGAGGTGGATTTCGTTCAGGTGCTGGCTGGTTTGCTGGCGGTTGCTCTCGGCTTGTTCGGCGGGGCCGAGGAACTGCAGGGCCGCGAGGGCGGTGTCACGCTGGCGAAGGTTCTCGCGCTGGATGTGGAGCGTCTTGGCCAAGTCACGGATCACGGTGGCGCGGAAGTCGCGTTCCAGCACGCGGGTGTAGGCCTCGACGCCGCCGTCGGGCGAGTAGAGGATGTGGAGGTTGGACTCGAACAGCTGGGTGCCGTCCGCGCCGAGGCCGTTGAGCAACTGCGGCCCGTTTTGCACGTCGGTGACGACGTAGCCATGGTTGTTTTGACGGAAAGGCTGCAGTTCGGGATCGATCTCCACGCCGATGATGGAGGGCATCCAGTGGCTGGCTTGCGAGAACAGCCGGTTGCCATCGACGCTCGTGACGTAGTGCAGGAAATCGATCGCGGCCTCGGGGTGCTGGCTCTGCCGCGAGAGGTAGAACGGCATGGCGGTGCCGATGCCGCCGTCGGACACCGGGAGCAGCGCGTAGCCGCCGTAGTCGGGATCGTCGGGCGTGGGCAGCGGCAGGCGAAGGGCGCCGATCCGGAACTTGGCCGTGGCGCGCATCGTGGGGTAATCCCAAGTGCCGTTGGGCAGCGAGAGGGCCTCGCCGCGCATGAACGCGCGCATGGCGCTGTCGCGATCGAGCTGGAGAAAGCCCGGCGTCATCTCGCCGCCAAACGCCTGCATGATGCGCAGGGCGGCCTGCATCGGGGGCGTGCGGAGATTCCAGCGCCCCTCGAGCATGTCGCAGAAGAAATCCAGCGCGGACACGGCGAAACGCTGCTCGTGGTCGCCGGTGAGGATCCAGCGCGCGAGCGACTGGTTGATCAGCGTGGGCATGACCCAGATGGTGTTCTCGTGGGCGCCGGCGACGTGGACGAGGCCGGGACGGTAGGCGCGGACCTTTTTTCCCAACTCCAGCCACGCGCGGAAGTCGTGGGGCGGCTCGTCGCTGCCGGTAATGGCGCGCAGCAGGTCGCGGTTGTAGAAAATCCGCATCGAGTGCGAGGCCAGGCCGACGGCGTAGTAATTGCGATACTGGTCGAGGTAGGTGGTGCGGTTGCGCCCGCCGTCGAGGAACGTCAACCGCCACGGCACACCGGCGAGCCGGGTGCCGGCGTTGTAGGGGTTGGGCTCGTTCATCCAGCGCGTGATGGACGAGAAGTTGCGCGGGAGCTGATTGACGTCGGTTTGGTCGGTGGAATTGAAGCAGACCAAGTCGGGCACGGTGCCGGCCGCGATCTGGGTGCTGAGCCACTGCCGGTAGACCCGGCCGGGGATGGCGTATTGTTCGACGCGAACCTCGGGGTGGAGCGCCATGTAACGCCGGGCGGTCAGGTCGAAGGCCTCGCGCATGCCCGACTCCAACTGCCAGTGCGCGAACCGAATCACCACGGCGGGACGGGGACCCTGCGTGGCGGCGCGGCGCTGGCGGATGATGTAGCCCAGCGAGGCGAGGTAGCCGATCGCCAGCAGGCTCAGCGCAATGAAGAGGGTGCGCCGCTGGGGGTTCATGGCGGGAAGGCGCCGCCGAGGTGCGCCAGGGCCTCGCCGACGGTGAAGGCGCGGCGCTCCTGCGGATAATCGCGGAGGAATAGTTGGTAATGCTCCCGGGCGAGCGCGGGGTTGCCCAAGAGGGTGGCGACCCGCGCGACTTGGATGAGCAGGTCGGCCCGGGTCGTATCCGTCGCCGCGGTGGACGCGAGCGCCGCCTGCAGGTGACCGAGCGTGATGGCGTCGTAAATCTCGTGGTTCATCCGCGCCTCGGAAATCACGAGGTGCAGATCATGCTGGGTCGCGATGTCCGCGGTGCGCGCGAGCAACGGCTCGACCGCGGCCAGCTGCGCAGGCAGCGGCCCGGGCGCGCGCAGGACGGTGAGGCGGAGGATGGCGAGCTTGATGAGGGCGAGCCGGCACCAGGCGTCGTCCGCGCCGGTTGCGACCAGTCGCTCGTATTCGGCCGCAGCGGCGCGCGGGTCGGGCGCCATCGGATGCAGCTGCTGCAGCCGCCCAAGGAAATAGCGGGCGGCGTGGCTGGTGGGGTCGTTGCCCGCGGCGAGTTCGGTCAACGCGTGCTGGGCCTCGTCGACCGACGCCGGGGTGACGGGCGGCCGGTTGAGTTGCGCAATCGCGAGCCCGAGCTGGGCTTCGCGGGTGGGGCCGGCGGCGGTGAACTGGTCGAAGGCGTCCGAATACAAACCGACCGAAAGCGTCTGCCACGCCTCCGCAGTGGCGGGGCGCAGGGTGGCGTCCGAGGCGCGGCTGAGCGGTGCCGCCAGAAGTCCCGCCGCGAGGCAGAAAAGTGCGCGCCCCCCGGAGTTCATGGCTGGCGCAGCCACTCAAACGGCAATTGGACAGCGGTGCTCACGCGGTGGGGTTGAGGGTCAGCTTCACCTCGACGCGCAGCGTGCCGGATTTGCCGGGCTGGCGCAGGGTGAGGCGGGGCTGGGTTTCGGCCAGGGCCCAGCCGAACTGGATGATGTCGCGCCGGTCCTGCTCGACGGCGGTGCGCCGCGGGTCCTGTAGCGGCAGCTGGTCGATCGACGCCTCAACGCCGGCGGGGATGCGCAGGATGGCTGTGGCGCGGCGTCCCGCGATGATGACGCGGTCGCCCTCGATCCGCATGGGCAGGCGCGTAGTCCAGTGAAAAATCACGCCGCGGCCCTGGACCACGGCCCATTCGTCGGTGATGACGAACGTGTCGGGCGCCGGCGAATCCCACGTGCGCTGCCACTTCTCGAACCAGCCCTCCCAGCCGCCCGCCAGCTCCATCGTGGCGTGGAACTTCGTCTCGTCGCCGTGGCCATGCGGTTTGATGTCCACCCGCAGCGGGTTTTGCGGCTTCGGGCGGGCGTCGTCGCTCCACGGCGTGAGCATGTTGTGGCGCTGGCAGTGCTTAAGCAGCTCGGTGACGGGGTTGGCGTAATCCACGACGCCGAAGTCGAAGGCGAAACTGTCACCCGCGCACTCGAGGACGAAGCTGCCCTTGTCCTCGTGCTGGTGGTCGCCACCAGCCTTGTTGCCCATGACGAAGAGCTTCACGAGCTCGGGGCCGAGGCGGCGCACCGAACACATCATGCCGGTGTCGGTCATTTCCATGAACGGCAGGAAACCGGGCCCCATGGCGGGAACCTCGCGGGCCAGCTGCAGGCCGAGTAAATGCGGCGAGGCGCCGGCGCGCTTGAGCTGCTTGCGGAGGATGGTGACCCAGTGCGACTGCGGCAGCAGCCACGCCAGCATCGCCACGCCCTCGCCGATGGTCATTACGCCGTCGCCGACGAGGATCATCTCCTGGCCTTCGTCGGTTGAGTAGAGCATCTCCGCAAGCCGGCCGGTGCGCAGCAAGGCGGGGGAGACAAATTCGCGTGGATCCTTACCGCGACTCCGCGCGTAGAGCTGCGCCCCGAGGATGGCCTGGCGCGCGGTCCAGGTAAAATACGTCGGACCCTCAAGATAGCCGCCGTCGGGCAGCAGGGCGTGGGAGATGTTCTCGGCGAGATTCGCGAACGCCAGGTCGGTGTGCGGCGCGACGCGCGAGGCGGTGGGTTTGGGGTAGTGCTCGTGGCGGGGCGGCATGGTCTGCTCCAGCACGAGGAGGCCGTAGATGCGGGACGGGGAGATCCACGCCATCTGGTTCGTGTAATACATGTATTCCCACCACCACGACGCATGGCACATCGCCCCGTGGGCCTCGGTTGCGAGTCGGCGCAGGACGAGTTCACGGCCGAGCGGGGTGAACCACTCGCCGCACAGGTCGAGGATCACGGCGCAATCCCACGTGCCGATGGACTGCACGAAGCCGCGCTGGTCCCACGTGCTCCCGCGCATGTGCGCGAAGAAGATGTCCTCCCAGTGATCGCAGTGCACGAGGCTGAGCGCGAAGCGGGCGGCGAGCCGGCACAACTCCTTGTCGCGCCAGAGCACGCCGGCCTGGGCGGCGTTCGAGCCGTGGATCGACAGCATCTTCCCGATGTCGCGCTCGCGGCGGAAGACGTTGGCGCTCCAAAAATTCAGGTTCTCGCCGATCATCGCTTCCGGGCGCTGCGCGCGGGCGCGCTCGGCGACGAGCCGCAGCTCGCGCGTGACGGGCGAGTCGGCGAACTCGCGGCGGACGCCGGCGAGTTCCTCGGTGTTGATCAGGATGCCGTAGCTCGGGTTGAACGTGGGCTCGAATTCCGGCGGCTGGAGGTATTTGTCCCACCGCTCATTGTAGCCGGCCCACTGGGCCAGGTGCGATTTCAGCCGTTCGGTGGACTGCAAGCCGATCCACAACAGCCAGCCCGAGCCCATGCGGCGGTGGGGCGATCGCACCTCGATCGTCAGCGAGCGGATCTCCGTGGCCCCGGCGAGGTCGACTCCCTCCTCGCGCCGCGTGGACCCCGCGGGTGCGGTGGTGCGCTCGCGCGGGCCGGCGTTGGTGTCGGCGCGAATGGTCATGACGGTTTCCTCCGCGAGGTTGAAGCAGACGACCAGGCGGTCGTAGCCGGCGCAGGGGACGGGCGGATCGTAGGTGCGCGACAGGCGCAGCACGAGGCCGTCGGGGGCGGGCATGGCCCAATTGAAGGTGATGAACGCCCAGCCGCGGACTTGGCTTACGCCGGTGGCACCGGGAGCGTCGTGCTGCCAGGCGTCGAATTCACTGAGGTTCTCATCAAAGAACGGCTCGAAGACCGCCTCGGCGCTGTTGATCGGGGTAACGCGCATAGTGAGGCAGCAGACACGAAAACCGCGCGCGAGCACAAGCCGCAACCGGCGGCGTCGCTCCGGGTAAAATACCGGATTCCGGGGAACCGGCGGGTCGGGCGGGACACGATACTGGGTGAACACTTCCCTGAGTTACGTCCTGTCCATCCTGTGGTTCGTGCTGTGGATTGTCGCGATCGTGGACTGCGCGAAGGGCAACAGCCCCAACAAGGTCCTCTGGATCATCGTCATCATCCTGCTGCCGTTCCTCGGCTCGATCCTGTATTTCCTCTTCGGGCGCTCGGGCAACTGGGCGTGAGGCCGGTCCAGACTCGACCCGGTTGCGCCAGCCGCTTTGGCTGGCCGCATGATTTCACTTCGGGTTGTCACCGTGGTCAGTTTCGCGCTGGCGATTGCGGCGGCGGCAAATGCGGCGGCGGTTCGCGGCGTGGTGTTTGATGATCGCAATGGCAACGGCGTCCGCGATGCGGGTGAGCCGGGGCTGGCGGGCGTCGCGGTTTCCGACGGGGTGGCGGTGGTGCAGACCGATGCCACCGGGCGCTACGACCTCGCGGCGGCGGACGGGGCGACGCTCTTCGTGATCAAGCCGCGCGGCTGGCGTCCGCCGGTGAATGCGCAGAATCTCCCGCAGTTTTATCACCGCCCTGCAACGGGCGACGGCGAGGTGGATTTCCCACTGACGGCGAGTGCGGAGCCCGACCGGTTTCGCGCGCTGGTCTTCACCGACCCGCAGCCGGCGAGCGTCGAGGAGGTTGGTTACCTCGAACGCACGCTCGTGCAGCCGCTCGTCGGGACGAGAGACTTTGCGTTTGGGTTGACGCTGGGTGACGTGGTCTATGATCGGCACGACCTGTTCGCCCCGCTGAATGCCGTCATGGGGCGGGTCGGCGTCCCGTGGTATTACCTGATCGGCAACCATGACCTCGACCTGGGGACGGGCGACGACCGGCGCTCGGCGGCCAGCTTCGAGGCGGTTTACGGGCCGAGCACGTATGCGTTTCACTTCGGGCGGGTGCTGTTTGTCGCGCTCAACGACGTGCGTTTTCTCGGCGGTCCGCGCTACATCGGCGGGCTGCGCGAGGACCAGTTGGCGTTTCTGGCCAACCTGCTCCGCGTGACGCCGAAGGATAAGCTCGTCGTCCTGATGATGCACATCCCGTGGTTTTACCCGAATCCAGCCAATGCCGAGACCTTCCGCGCCGCCGACCGCGCGCGGTTGTTCGCGCTGTTACAGGACCGGCCGCACAACCTCTGGCTGTCGGGGCACACGCATTACCAGCGGCACGTTTTCTACGGCCCGGCCGACGGCTGGCACGGGGCGTCACCGTTGCACGAGGCGAATGTCGCGGCGGCCTGCGGCGGATTCTGGGGCGGCCCGGCGGACGCGACGGGCATCCCGATTGCCACGATGTGGGATGGCACGCCACACGGCTACGCGATCCTCTCGGTGGACGGGACGGACGCGCGGGTGGATTATCGCGCTGCGCGCGAGCCGGTCGACCACCAGATCGGCCTGCATGCGCCCCAGGCGACGCGCGTCGGGCTCGGCTACATCTCGTATTTTGCCAACGTCTACAACGGCCACGACGGCTGGAAAGTGGAGTCGCGCGTGGACGGCCGCACTTGGAACGCCATGCGCCGCGTGCTCGAGTGGGACCCGGGCTACGCCGAGCGCTACCTCGCGCAGGACGCGATGGCGGTGCCGCTGCCGGGCAAGCGCCTGCCGGACCCGACCGTCTGCTACCACCTCTGGCGCGCGTATCTCCCCGCGGATTTGCCGGTCGGGGCGCACGCGATCGAAGTCCGCGCCACCGACCCGGCCGGGCAGGTGTTTACGGCCAAGCGCGAGGTGAAGGTCGTCGGATCGGTTGAAACCAATTCCCCCTCAAAATGAAATCCCCTAAAAAATTCCGTCTGAAAACCCTGGAGCAGGCCCGGACGTTTGTGCTCGCAGTGGGCAAGTGCTCGATTTTTGCGGACAAGAAGAAGGACATCCCGAGCCTCTGGGACGCGGTCGATCTGCCGGAAAAACAGCCGGGTGAGTCAGGCTGGGGGCAGAAGATCGGCGCGGTTTGGAGCTGGAAGAACCGGCTGCCGGCGGAATTTCCCGAGGAGATTTTCTACGGCAAGGACGAGAAGGGTCGGGCCGTGCTAATGACCTTGGAGCACCTGGCAAAAGTGCATTACCCGCAGTTTCACCGTCCCCTCGACAAGTGCAGCGCGATGGCGGGGAAAATTTACGCGCTGGTGAAGGTCGAGCCAATGACGACGACTGCCTTGCGCAACGCCCTTGCAGGCAAGGACAAGGCGCGGCGCGTGGCGTTCGCCAAGGCCTTGGTCGAACTGCAGGTGACGCTGAACATCGTGCGTTCGAACGCCCCCGAGATCGAGTCGGACACCTGGCTGCGGTTCGCGGAGTTGTATCCGAAGATCGGGCAGACCCGTTGATTGACGTAGGTCGGGCTTTACGCCCGACAGGCTCGTTTCGATTGGCACTGATGTCGGGCGTAAAGCCCGACCTACGCGATCAGCCGGATGCCGTGCGCGGAGCGCCCGGCCCACCTTGGAGCCTTTCCACCCGCATCAAAAGGGTTGCGGGAAACCGGTCCCGGGGCACGCTTCCGCAGAGTTAGTTACCCCGCGACTACCCCCATGAACGCGACGCTGCCCCGTATTTTGGCCAAGGGCCGAGAGCTCGACTTGAGCGAGGGCTCCTTTGGCGAGCTGCACCGCTCGAATGACGTGGCGGGCGATTCCGCGGCGCTGCGGCAACGCTTCGCCGAGGACGGCTACCTGTTCCTGCCGGGATTTTTCGCGCGCGCGGACGTCATCGAGGCGCGGAAGTTGATCACGGCGGCACTCGCGCAAAAGGGCCTGCTCGACCCGGCGTATCCAGTGATGGACGCGGTCAAGAAGGAGGGCGCGGACATGAAGTTCCTCGCGGACCCGCGGCCGACGGTGGACTTCATGAACTCCCTCGCGAGGGGCAACGCGCCGATGATGCGGCTGCTTTACTCGGGGAAAATCATCGGGCTGTTCGAGGGCTTCTTCGGCGAGAGCATCCGGCACTTTGACTTCACGTGGGTGCGCACGATGAGCAAGGGCTTCGGCACGGACCCGCACTGCGACAACGTTTACATGGGCCGCGGCAGCTCGCGTCTGTGCTCGGCCTGGGTGCCCTACGGCGACATCACCTACGACATCGGCGGGCTGATGATCCTCGAAGGCTCACACCTCCAGGCGGACCGGCTCAAAAATTACCTCAACCGCGACGTGGATAATTACTGCGAGAACCGGCCCGAGGCGGCGCGCATCAAGTCCGGCGAGATTCCCTGGAAGTGGGGCGGCGTGCTCTCGACGAATCCCTACAGCCTGCGCGAGCACCTGGGCGGCCGCTGGCTGAGCGCCGAGTACCGGATGGGCGACCTGCTGGTTTTCGGCATGCGCACAGTCCATGCGAGCCTCGACAACCAGACGCACTTCTTCCGGTTTTCCACCGACACGCGTTATCAGCCGGCGTCCGAGCCGATCGACGGCCGCTGGATTGGCGAAAACCCCATCGGCCACGGCGTCGCGGCGAAGCGGTCGATGATTTGTTGAGCGGGACCTGCGCTAGGGCAGGATTTCCAACTGCAGGGAGTAGTCCTGAAAACCGACGGAGCGCCAAAAGGCAACGCCGGTCTGGTTGGCGCAGAGCACCTCGACCGTCAGGCGCACATTCTTGGGCCAAATCTGTTCGCGGAGAGTCGCCACCGCTGAGCGACCGATGCCAGTCCGGCGACACTCCCGGCGGACAAAGAGCTGGCGAAGATAAAGCGGGTCGGCGTTGCGCGTGAACAGCGCGTAGGCAACGGGCGCTTCGGTTGAAAACAACACGGCGCGATACTCGCCCTGCAGCCACTGCTTCATCCGCTCGGAGAGCTGAGCCACCGTCATCGGGTTGCGGTGACCCTCGTCCCGAATCAGCTGGTGATTCCACTCAGCGAGCAGGCCGAGATCGGAATCAGAGGCCTCGCGCCAGGACAGTTGCATCGTCGTCCCAGCTCGAAACCCCGACCTCAAACCGTCTTGTGCGAGCCGTCGCAGAATGGCGCGGTCTTCGAGTGCTTGCAGGCGCACCAGGCCACGGTCTGGCGTTCGGTGATCTCGGTCTTGTGCGGCGCGAAGCCGGTGCCCTTGTGGCTGCCGTCACAGAACGGCTGGTTCTTGGAGTTGCCGCAGGTGCACCACCAATAGGTGCCGGGCGGCATTTCCTGAACGATGGGTTTGCGCTGCGGGATGTTGGGGGTGGGCATGATAGTGAGAAGGAGGCGTGCTCGCGACTGGCGCGAATTGCCGCGAAGCAATAATCAGGATTCGCGCTGATTCGCGGGCGAAGGTTTGGCTGGGTTACTTGACCGCGGCCCAGACGCGCTGGACGTCGTCGTGGTCCTCGAGGGCTTGGAGGAATTCGCCCACGTCGGCGCGGTCGGCGTCGCTCAGCTCGGGGTAGGTCTTCGCGAGGTGGCCGATTTCGCTGGTGATGACGGTCCAGCCGTTCTTCGCGAGCCAGACCGAGACGCTGTGCACCGCGGTGCGGTCGCAGATGAAGCGCGTGCCGGCGCGGTCCTCCGGGATATCGTCGTTCTGGGCGTGGGTGAGCACTTCCACCTCGTTGGCGCCAGCCTCGATGCCGGCGGCCTCGCGATCGATGTTCAGGTCGGCGTGGTGGGCCTCGACGATGCCGACGTGTTCGAACAGGAATTTGTTGCTGCCGGCGTGTCCGAGCACGCCGCGGCGGAAGAGCTGGCGAATGTCGGGCGCGGTGCGCTGGTGGTTGTCGGTGTAGACCTCGACGATGACCGGCACCTTGTGGGGCGCATAGCCCTCGAACATGATGTGTTCGAGGGAACTCTTGTCGCTGCCCGTGCCCGAGCCCTTGGCAATGGCGCGCTCGATGACGTCGCGCGTCACGCTCGCCTTCTTGGCCTTTTCGACGACGGCGAAAAGCCGGGCGTTGGCGGCGAGATCGGCGCCGCCGAGCTTGGCGGCGACGGTGATTTCCTTGACCAGTTTGCCGACCGTCTGGCCTTTCTTGAGGTTGACGATCGCGCGTTTCGCGTGGAGCCACTGACGTCCCATAAGGCGATCCAGTGTGCCGGGGACGCAGGTCGGGGCAATGCCGAAACCGACGCATTTTTGGCCACGAAAAGGCGCAAGAAGCACAAGAAACGATGCATCGGGCGATTCGGTCATGCCTGCCGCAGCGGCTCTTTTTTGCGCCTGCTTGGGCCTCTTTGTGGCCAAACATCCGCGGTGGCGGTGCGGGATTCGGGGTGGACAATCGCGTGGGGCTCCGGAGCATTCCCGGGAGCATGGACACCCTGCCGCACCTGTTTAAGCAGAACCAAGCCTGGGCCGACGACATTCGCCGGCGGGACCCGCAGTTTTTCGAGAAGCTCTCGCACCAGCAGAATCCCGAATACCTCTGGATCGGCTGTTCCGACAGCCGCGTGCCGGCCAACGAAATCATCGGTTTGCTCCCTGGCGAGGTGTTCGTGCACCGCAACGTGGCCAACGTGGTCGTGCACACGGACCTCAACTGTCTCTCGGTCATCCAGTTCGCCGTGGATGTGCTGAAGGTGAAGCACATCATGGTCGTCGGCCATTATGGCTGCGGCGGCGTGCGCGCGGTCGTGCGCTGCGAGCGGGTGGGGTTGGCGGACAACTGGCTCCGCCACGTGCAGGACGTGCAGGAGAAGCACCAAGGCTGTCTCTGCCAGCTCGGCGACGATGCGCGCAGCGCGCGCCTCTGCGAACTCAACGTGATCGAGCAGGTGGCCAACGTCTGGCAGACCTCGATTGTGCGCGACGCCTGGGCGCGGAAGCAGGACCTGACGGTCCATGGCTGGATTTACGGCCTGCGGGACGGAAAACTGCACGACCTCAACTGCTCCGCGAACAACCTCAAGGACGCGGCGGCGAATTACACGGCGGCGGTCAAGGCGCTGTCGAAGTAAGGGAGGGCGGGATCAGCAATCCCGCTGGAATGAAGGGTAGGGCGAATCCTCCGGATGAGCCGTCCGCGAACTGAGTTCGACTCACCCGGAAGATTCGCCCTACCGCGGAACTGCCAAGGCAGGATCTCTGCCTTACATCCGCCCAAAAAAAGCCCGCGGCGAACCGCGGGCTGGAAAGGATGACGCGTTGGGCGCGGTTCAAACCCGGCCCAGATAGCTGCCGTCGGCGGTGCTGATCTTGATGATCTCGCCTTCCTTGATGAAGAGCGGGACCTGAACCATGAGGCCGGTCTCGAGCTTGGCGGGCTTCTGGACGTTGCTGGCGGTGTCGCCCTTGATGCCGTCGGAGCTCTCGACGACCTTCAGCGCCACCGTGGAGGGCAGCTCGAGGGTGAGGGGCTTCTCGTCCACGAAGAGGACGTCCACCTTGCCGCCGGCGGTCAGGTAATTCTTGCTGTCGCCGAGCAGCTGGGCGCTCAGCTCGATCTGCTCAAAGGTATCCGGGTCGATGAAGGCAAACGCCTCGCGGTCGGCGTAGCTGAACTCGAGGCTCTTCTTCTCGGTCGGCAGCACCTCGATGGTGTCGGTCGACGCGAAGCGCTGGTCGAGCGCCTTGCCGTAGCGGAGATTGCGCATCTTGACCTGCACAAAGGCGCGCAGGTTACCGGGCGTGCGGTGCTGGGTTTCCATGACGAGGTGCGGCTCGCCGTTGAATTTGATGACTTGGCCTTTGCGGATGTCGTTGGCTGCGGGCATGACGGAGGTCGGTGGGACGAGGTTGGGAAGTGGTGAAAGGGTTAAGAGTGAAGAAACGGCTCCGGCGGTGTCAAGGCCGGGCGCCACATCCGCGCTTGCGCTCCGGCGGGCTGCTTTCCGAGACTGTTGCAACCCTATGAAACAACGCACCCTCGCGCGCGAGGTCTCCATCCAAGGCAGCGCGCTGCACACGGGAGAGGCGGTCACCCTGACGATGAAGCCCGCCCCGGCGGACCACGGGATCGTCTTCAAGCGGACCGACCTCACCGGCAGCCCGGAAATCAAGCCCCGGATCGACCTGGTGACCGACTTGGTGCGGGCCACGACCATCCAGTCGGGCCATGTTAAGATCCACACCGTGGAGCACGTGCTCAGTGCGCTTTACGGCTGCGGGATCGACAATGTCCTGGTCGAGATGACCGCATCCGAGCCCCCGATCATGGACGGCTCCGCCAAGCCTTTCGTGAACATGATCCTGCAGGGCGAGCCGCTCGAGCAGGCGGCGGAGCGCGAGTATTTCACGCTCGATGCGGCCGTGTCGGTGACCAAGGGCGACTCCTCGATCATCGCGCTGCCGTGCGACGAGTTGAAGATCTCGTGCACGTCGGCGGACAACCGCGGCATCCACACGCAGCACCTTTCCCTGACGATCGACCCGGACGTGTACATGACGCAGGTCGCCGCCGCGCGGACGTTCACGATCTACGAGGACATCGAGGAGTTGCTGAAGCTCGGCAAGATCAAGGGCGGCTCGCTCGACTGCGCCGTCGTGATCAAGGGCGACAAGATCATTTCGAAGGAGCCGCTGCGGTTCAAAGACGAGTTCGTCCGCCACAAGATCCTCGATATCATCGGTGACATCGTGCTGCTCGGCATGCCGCTGAAGGCCCACATCGTGGCCACGCGCCCGGGTCACGCGATCAACGCCGAGCTCACAAAGGCGCTCTTCGCGAAGCTCGAGGAGCGTCGCAAGGGTCCGAAAAAGAAGCCGCGCCCGACTGCGGTGCTGCCGACCGAGACGTCCCTCGATATCCGGCGCATCCTCGACACGCTGCCCCACCGCTATCCGTTCCTGATGATTGACCGGGTCATCGAGTTCATCGGCCAGGACGAGCTGGTCGCGACCAAGAACGTCACCATCAACGAGCCGTATTTCAACGGTCACTTCCCTGCCACCGAGGGCCGCACGATCAATCCCGTCATGCCGGGGGTGCTGCAGCTCGAGGCGATGGCCCAGGCCGCCGGCATCGTCATGCTGCGCCGCGCGGGCAACGCCGGGAAAACCGCGTTCTTCATGAGCGCCGACAAGGTCAAGTGGCGCAAGCCGGTGCGCCCGGGCGACCAGCTGATCATCAACGCCAAGATCGTGAAATACCGCGGCGAGAAGCTGGCGGTCGCGGAGGCCAACTGCACCGTGGACGGCCAGGTCGTCTCGTCGGCCGAGATGATCTTCGCCGTCGTCGACGTCGGCGACGAGTAAGCCATGGCTGCCACCACCATCCATCCCACCGCCGTGGTGGAACCCGGCGCCCAACTGGGTGCAGGGGTGGAGGTCGGCGCGCTGGCCTTTGTGGGCGCCGGGGTCGTCCTCGGCGACGGCACTCGATTACACCACCACGCGGCGGTCGAGGGTAATACGTCGCTCGGCCGTGACTGCGAGGTCTTCCCGTATGCCTGCATCGGCGGCAAGACGCAGGACCTGAAATTCAAGGGCGGCCGGCCCGGCTTGCGCGCGGGCGACCGGAATGTTTTCCGCGAGTATGTCACCGTCAACGCCGCCACGAATGACGGCGAGTTCACCGTCCTCGGCTCGGACAACTCCGTCCTGGCCTACTGCCACATTGCGCACGATTGCGTGCTGGGCAGCCACATCGTGATGAGCAACGCGATCTCCATGGCCGGCCATGTGACGATCGAGGACCACGTCGTCCTCGGCGGTGCGGCGGGGATCCACCAGTTCTGCCGGATCGGCGCCTACGCCATGCTGTCCGCAATGGCCAAGCTCGTGCAGGACCTGCCGCCGTATTTCATCGCCGACGGCACGCCCGCGGAGGTGCGCGCCTTCAACAAGGTCGGCCTCGAGCGCAGCGGGCACACGCCCGAGCAGCTCGAGCGCGTGAAGCAGATTTACCGCATCCTCTACCGCGACGGGCTCAACCGCTCGCAGGCGTTGGAGAAACTCTCCGCGCACGAGCATGCAGGCAGCGCGGAGTTCCAGCGCGTGATCACTTTCGCCAAGGCCAGCGACCGCGGCCTGGCGCCTGGCGCGAGCTGAGGGCGGTGGAACGCGTTGCCCTCAACGCGTTGGATCGGGTTGGAGCCGCGGCGTCCCTGACAAGGCAAGCGCGTTGGGGGCAACGCGCTCCACCTTTCGACCCGCCTCACTTCTTCTTGTAAACCGTCGCCGGGTCGAAGACGCGGCGGGCGGTCAGCTCGAGCTTGAGCGACGCCGCGTCGCCGGCCTTCGCGCCGGGCGCGAGCTTGCGGTAGAAGCAGGAAGGGTAGCCGTTGTGGCAGGCGGCGCCGCCGACGTTCTCGACCTTGAGCAGGAGGACGTCCTGGTCGCAGTCCACGCGCAGTTCCTTCACGAGCTGCGCGTTGCCGGACTCCTCGCCCTTGATCCAGAGCTTGTTGCGCGAGCGGCTCCAATAGGTGGCCTTGCCGCTCGACAGCGTGTGCGCCAGCGCCTCCGCATTCATGAACGCGAACATCAGGACCTCGTTCGTGACGTGGTCCGTGGTGATGCAGGGAATCAGCCCGTCGGGGCCAAATTTTGGCTGCAGCGTGGTGCCGAGCTCGATCTCGGCTGTGGTGGTGCGGGCGGGGAAGACAAACGTGCTCATGGGAAGGGAAGGTTTTGCCGGGGGCCGGGACGAAGCAAGCATCGGATTGATGGCCACGAGGAGGCACAGAAATCCGGGGTTGGTACGTGAGCCTCCATTGCGCCCATAGGCGCGCGGGTGACTCGGTCGCAGCCTCAATGCCCTTCGTGCCTCTTTGTGGCCAAAAATTCAGTTACGACGACCCCAGCTTCCGCAGGTAATCGTAGCTGTAGAGCCCCGTCCGGTGGCCGTCGCTGAAGTCGAAGCGCACGGCGTAATTTCCGATTTTCTCCCAGTTGAGCACCGTCACGCCGGCGAAATTCTTCGGCCCGTCGCCGCCGTATTTTTGCCCAAAGATATCCCGCTCGCCCTGCGTCTCGGCGCTGGGCGACGCCGCGCGGAGCTTCTCGGCCGTGAAATAGCTTTCCGCGCCGTCGTCCCAGACGATAGCCACTTCGGAACCGATGAGCTGGATGTTGGTGGGAGCGTGCATGCGATCGGGCGGGTTGAGTAACCGCGCCGGGCCCGTAAAGAACAGCTAATTTATGCCCGCACCCGCGTTGCCAAGGGCGGTCTATCGGGCCACCTTGCGCCCCGTCATGAGCCCCCACCGCCAACCTCCACTGCCACACATCGTGGTCATTGGCGCCGGCTTTGGTGGCATGGCATTCTGCCAGGATTTCCCGGCGAAGCTGGCCCGCATCACGCTCATCGACCGGCAGAATCACCACCTCTTCCAACCGCTGCTTTACCAGGTGGCCGCCGCGGGACTTTCCGCCGTGGACATCGCGCAGCCGGTGCGCGCGATCTTCGGCGCGCGGCCCAACTTCGATGTCATCATGGCTGAGGTCACGGGCATCGACCTCGCGGCCCGGTGCGTGCGGCACGCCCAGGGCGAACTCACCTACGACTACCTCGTCGTGGCGGCTGGGGGCGTGACGAGCTATTTCGGGCATCCGGAGTGGGAGCAGTTTGCCCCGGGGCTGAAAACGCTCGACGACGCCCTCCTCATCCGCCGCCGCATCCTTATGGCGTTCGAGCGGGCCGAAATCGAGACCGACGCGGCGAAGCGCGACGCGGCGATGACCATCGTGGTCGTCGGCGGCGGGCCGACGGGCGTGGAACTCGCGGGCACTTTCGCCGAGCTCACGCGGACCGTGCTGGTGCGCGACTTTGACCATATCGACCCGTCGAAAGCCCGCGTGATCCTCCTCGAAGGCAGCCCGCGGGTCCTGGCGGTTTATCCGCCGGATCTTTCGGCCAGCGCCCAGCGTCAGCTGGAACATCTCGGCGTCGAGGTGCACACCAACACCCGGGTCGAGTCCATCAGCGAAGGCGTCGTGGTCGCCGGCGGGCAAAGCATCCGCTCCGACAACATCGTCTGGGGCGCGGGCGTGGCGGCCGTGCCACTGGCAAAGCAGCTCGGGACGGAGACCGACCGCGCCGGGCGCGTGAAAGTGCTGCCCGACCTGAGCCTGCCCGGACACCCGGAGGTGTTTGCGATCGGCGACATTTCCACGTTGGTCGATGCGAAGGGCGTCACGGTTCCGGGCATCGCGCCCGGGGCGATGCAGGAGGGGGCGCACGTGGCAAAACTCCTGGTGCGGGAAATCCGCGGGGAGAAGTTTGCGCCGGTGGGACGGGCGGCGTTTGCCTACTTTGACAAGGGCACGATGGCCACGATCGGCCGCTCCGCGGCCGTGGCGCAGGTCGGCCGGTTTCACTTCAGCGGCTTCCCGGCGTGGATCGCGTGGCTGGGCGTCCACCTGCTGTTTCTCGTCAGCTTCCGCAGCAAACTGTCGGTGCTGATCCAGTGGACCTACTCGTATTTCACCTACAAGCGCGGCGCGCGCGTGATCACCGGCGCGATGGGCGGCCCGCCGTCGCATTCGGCGTGAGAGTTTCACCGCAAAGAGCGCAAAGGTCGCAGAGGTTTGCTTCGCGATCTTTGCGGTGAACCAATCCGCTCACGACGGTGCGTAGGTGTAGTAGCCGTCGGCGACGGGGCGGGGGTTCTCCTGCCACCAGCGCTGGACCACCCAGGTTTCGACCCTGGCCTCGACGTCCTCGGGCAGGTTGGCGTGGACCGCAAAATGCAGCGGCTGGTGCGCCCACTCGGGATTCAGCCGGGCGCGCCAAGTCAGCCACGAGCAGCCGAACGACTGGGTGTTGCCGTGCTGGCGGCCGTCGGGCATCGGCGCGAGGATCAGCTTGTGCTCGCCCACGCGCGCGAGCACCTGGGTGATTTGGACGACGGTCGGGGCATATTTCCACTCCGCGTCGCCTTTGCGCAGCCGGAGGACGATGGCGAGGATCGGCTGGTCGCCGTCGAGCGCCGGCAGGGTGGTGGCGTAGGTGCGCGTCTGCTTGATGAGCTTCTTTTCGGCGAACTGCGCGGCGTCGGCGAAGTTCACGTCCAGCCACGGGTCCGCTGGCACGGAGGCCAGCGGCAGCGCGACGCCGAGCGCGGCGGCCTGGGCGTCGGTGATGACGCGCCGCGGCAGGCGGGCGCCGGTGCGGACGGCCGGGGTGATCTCCAACATGAGCGTTTCAAAGGGCCTCAGCCACAGGTCCAGCGCGTCACCGAGCTGGCGCGGTTTTCCGTCTGGCCGGCGCAGTTGCTGGCGCTGCGGGAAGTGTGTGACCACCTGCACCGGCGAGCCGGCTTTGCCATCGAGGCCGAGCGAGGCATCCAGCCGCAGCGCGAGGGGACGCGACGCGAAATGGGCGTTGGTGACGAAAACGAATCCATGCGCCCCGCGGCCGTGGGCGTAGCCATAGACCTCGTTGCGGAACGGGTCGCCGCCGACGAGTCGGCGGTGGGTGAACAGCGCGGCATTCTTCCGGGCGAGGGCGGTGATGTCGGCGAGGAACTTGACGTCCGCGTCGTTCAGGTGGCGCAGGTTGCCCCAGAGGTTGGGAAAGAGCTGGCTGCCGCGGCCGAGGTCCATGACGAGGCTTTCGCGCCAGCGCTCGCCGCCCATGAAATTGCCCCACCGTGAATCGGAGAGCCAAACGCCGAGGCTGTCCTTCATCCGCGGCGGGACGTTGCGGGCGTGGTGGGCGTTCTGGTCCTGCGCGAGCGTGACGGAGTCGCGGTAGTAGAGCGTGGGGGTCGAACTCGTGCCGGAACCCTCCATGAAAAGCCCCGACTCGAAAATCATGTCGCCGTGGAGCACCCAAAACGGCGAGCGGAGGCCCCAATACCAGATGATGAAAATATCGGGCGTGATCGCCCGGGCGCGACGCGCGAGGTCGATCAGCCACTCGTGCATCGTCTCGGTCGAATACTTGCCGGGCAGGTGGCCGTGCGCGGGATCGTCGCAGGTGTAGTTGCCGCCGTCGAACTTCAGCAGGCGCACGCCGTGGTGCTTCACGTGGTGCAGCACGGCCTTTTGCAGGATCGATTGGTAGTTCTGCTCGCCGACGCAAAAAGTAAGGCCGTCGGCGCCGAGGTGAAACCCTTCGCGGTAGCGCTGCGTCGGCGGCACGCCGTTGGGGAACGCGCCGGGGTAATCCCAGCAGGACTGCAATCCCCAGCTCGTGGCGAACCAGAGGCCGAATTTCAGGTGGAGCGAGCGGAGGCGGCGGAGGACTTCGTCGGGCCCGTGGGGAAACGCGTTCGACCTGAACCGCGTGAGATCGGACGAGTAATCCACCCAGCCCGTGTCGAAGGAGAAACAATCGAGGTGGACGCCTTTCTTCTGCAACTCGCCGATCTGCCCAAGCACATCGAGCGACTCCTCGTCGTCGAGCGTGGGACAGGCGCCCCACTGGTTGTTGATGCCGAAGGGCGTGTAGACGCCAAACAGGCCGCGGCGAGGGCGGCTCTTGGCTTCGATGTAGGCGAGAAAATGCGCGCGGGCCTCAGCGGCCGGAGCGACGCTCACCAGCGCGACATGGCTGCGGTATTTCGCGCCGGGGGCGAGGCGACGCCCGGGATGGTGGCCCACCTGCACGCGTCCGCCGCTGGCGCGATTGTCACCGGACGGATGCTCCATCGCGGCGAACGCGCAGTCGTCCAGGAAAATGGGCTGGCCCAATCCGCCCTCGGTGGCGGCGCCCGCGATCGAAAAATCGTCGAGCTCCACGTCGAGCAACAACAGGTCGCGGCCCGTCGTGTTGGTGAACTCGAGCCACTTGCGCCGCGTGGCGCCCTCGAGCTTCACGTGCAGCGACACCTCCAGCCCGAGGGCGGTGCTGTGCAGCGTAAAGACGGCTTTCGTCCGGCCGATGGCGCGGGCAGTGCGAACCGTGAAATCATCGATGCGCGCCAGCGGTTCGGCGAGGCGGTCGGGCGCGGCGGAAAACACGAGCGCGAGTTCGGTCACGTCGGTCAGCAACGATCCGCGGTCCGCGAGCTTGTTTTCCAGGAGCACGGAAACCAGGCGGCCGTCCGCCCAGCGGAAGGCCCAGCCGAGTTCCTGGGTGGCGAGTGTGAGTTCGCCCGCGGCGTCTGCGGGTCGTGGGTGTTTCATGCGACGGGTTTTTTTCACCGCGAAATTCGCCAAGCTCGCGAAGCCAGCCGGGTGGCGGCTTCGCGTTCTTGGCGCGCTGGTTGGTGAAGATCAGCTGTTTTCCAGTACCAGTATCCAATCGTGGGCTTGGCCGGCAGGCGGCTCGACCCGCAGCTGGCCCGAGGAGTTGGCGGTTGCGGGAACGGTCTTTCCTTTCCGGCCGGTGACGGGGTCGAAGATCGACGCGGCATACTTGGCGCTGGGCTTGAGCGCCTTGACCACGATCGGTTCGTGATAGGGCACATACGTCACGCGGGTTTGCGCGGAGCCGGCGGTCTGCGGGCCGTGGAGGCTCATGTCGGTGGCGGTGAACGTGCCCCAGGGTTGGTCGCCCTGCTGGCCGATCACCTGCGCGACGGGCCACGGCGTGTCGTCGTAGCCGCGCGTGTCCCAGCCGGCGATTTTCGATTTGAACACCTTCCACGTGCCGTCGCTCACCACGCGCAGCTGGCTGCCGTCGGTGAAGCGGACCTCCAGGCAGGCCAGCAGGGCGGGGGTCGGATCGCCGGCGGCGGGCCGGAATTCGCTCCAGAGCGTGAGGGTGTTGCGGCCCGGCTTGAGCAGGCTGGCGCGGTCGTTGAACTGTGGGGCGGAGTGCCAGTCCCAGCACTGGGCCGCGTGCACCCCGTTCAACTGCGCCTCGCAGTGGTGCATGCCGGCGTAGCGCAGGCGGGCGGACGCGATCTTCTTGCCCGCGGGTAGCTCGAAGGTTTTCCGGAAATACCGGCGATAGTTGGGCGCGTCCTTCGCGGCGACGTCCTCGCGCGCGGACCAGATCCATTGTGCGCCGTCGAGCGGCAGCATGACATCGCCGGCGTAGGCGGCCCACTCGGGATGCGGCTCGAACTTGCTCCAGTCGTAGCGCGCGAGCAGGGCCTTGCCGTGGCCGCATTCGGCCGAGCCAGGGTAATTCATCGCCTCGATCCACGGCGTGTTGCCGTAGTTGCCGCCGTGGGGCGACGAGCCGTGCGGGATGCCGGGCTGGTTGCACTGCCAGATGCCGTTGCCGCCGTAGGTGTGGCCCATCGCGCCGTTGAGCACGCAGGACCAGAACGCCCGGCGCGGCCAGGGCGACGGAATGACGCCGCCGAGATTTTCATAGCAGGGCTCGCCGTTGAGCACGGGCATCCGGGGCGTCGCGGCATAAGTCTCGCGCACGGCGGCGACGGCGTTTGTGACGGACTCGTTCTGCGCGTGCATGACCTGGAGCATGTCGAAATCGAGCAGCGTCTCGTCGTCCGTGGCGTTGCGCGCGGTGTAGCGCTTGATCGCCGTCGGGTGGATCGTGAGCGGCCGATGGAACGGATCGGTGGCGTGGACGTAGCGCATCAGCCGGGTCCAACCAGTGACGGCCTTGCGGTCGTCGTAGGGGAAATTCGGCACGAGATACCACGGCAGGTTGGCCTCGCCGGCGGTGCACCACGTGACCGGCCAGGCGGCGTAGCGTGCGATGAGGTAACGCCAGTGGGCCTTCAGCTGGTCCTCCGTCATCCACGCGATGAAGTAACCCCACGCGCCGACGATGCACGGCGTGATGCCGTTCGCGACGAGGTGGGCGAGCTTCAGGTCCGTCGCGTCGAAATATTCCGGGCGGATGTGCGAGTAGCCTTCCTCCCAGGGAAAGCCGCCCTCGCCCGCGCCGCGCGGGTCGAACGCATACATATCGGGATAAAGGCCGGCGATGATCTGCACGACGTTGTAGCCCTTTTTCACGCGGTTGGCGGTGAGGGTCTTGAAACCCTGCGGCCAGCGGAGGCGGGCGCTGAGGCCCATCCACCACGTGTCACCGAGCCAGAAGAACGGCGTGCCGTCGGTGTGCTCGAAGTGACGCTTGTCGGCGGCGACCTGGACGGGGCCGTGGAGGTAGAGCGGGTTCTTGCCGGAGTAGGGCACGATGGTCACCTCGCCGGTGACGCCGTGCAGCCCGGCGTCGTTGCCCGGGGGGCAGTCGGTGCGGAAGCGATGGACGCCGGTGCGCGGCGACGCGTAGCGGACCTTCCAGGTTTTGCCGCCCGCCCAGAACGCGGGCACGCGGAATTCCTGGCCGGCCGGATCGGTGAAGATCACGTCGAGCACCACCTCGTTGAACGGATCCGCGTAGTGCCGCTGCGCGGTGAAGGCGCGCTCCACCGGCGTGTTGGCCGGGGTGGGCCGCGGCGCCTTGGCTTTCGGCGCGCGGGATTTCTTGGCGGGGGCGGGGCGGGATTTTTGCTTCATGGGGAGAGGGAGATTGGCCCACGGAACACACGGAATACGCGGAAAGATTTGTTCGGTCCGTGTGATTCGTGTGTTCCGTGGGCGAAAGCGATCGTGGGGGTGGGCAGTGCGTCAGGACTGCGACGACGAGTTCAGGACGGACTGCAGTTTTCGGAGCTTCGGTTTGATGACGGCGGTGCAATACGCGCGCTCCGGGTGGCGGGCGAAATAGTTTTGGTGATACGGCTCGGCGCGCCAGAATTTCACCAGCGGCGCGATCTCCGTCGCGATCGGGCCGGCCAGCGCCGCCTGCTCGGCCGCGCGGGATTTTTCCGCCACGAGCTTTTGGGCCTCGTTCGCGTAGAAAATGACCGAGCGGTAACGCGTGCCGAGGTCCTCGCCCTGGCCGTCCGTCTGCGTGGGATCGTGCAGCTGCCAGAAAAATCCGAGCACGCCCTCGAGGGGGATTCGCGTCGGGTCGAATTCGACCTCCACCACTTCGGCGTGGCCCGTCTGGTCGGTGTAAACCTGCTCGTAGGAGGGATTCTCCACCTTGCCGCCTGCATAACCGCAGGTCACGTGGATCACGCCGGTCAGGAGTTGGAAGGACGCGTCGAGACACCAAAAGCAGCCGCCGCCGACGACGATCGTGCTGGATTTGGCGGGGAGAGACATGGCGTTTTCAGACGGCAAGCGACGACAGGTCGGAGTGCGACAGGAAGATCTGAACGACCTTTTCGAGACCTGCGGTATCGGTACCGTCGAAGCGCGCCAGCGACGGGCTGTCGACATCGAGCACGCCGATCAAGCGGCCCGCCGCGACCAGCGGCACCACGATCTCGGAGCGGGAAGCGTGATCGCACGCGACGTGGCCGGGAAATTTTTCGACATCGGGCACCACGACGGTCGCGCGCCGCTGCGCCGCCGTGCCGCACACGCCACGGCCCAGCTGGAGCCGCACGCAGGCGACCTTGCCCTGGAACGGTCCGAGGACGAGTTCGCCGCCACGCAGGAAATAAAACCCCGCCCAGTTCACGTCACCGAGTCCCGCGAAGAGCAGGGCGGCGGTGTTCGCCGCGTTCGCCAGGCCGTCGCGCTCGCCGGTCAGCACGGCGTCGAGCTGCGTCGTCAGCTCGCGATAAACTTCCGTCTTCGAAAGTCCGGCCGTGGATTTGACTTCGAACATGCGTGAAAGGGGACGGTGTAATTTTGCGTGCCGGACAGGCGAGAGAATTCCCAACCCACGCAGAGTGTTTTTGCCCGCGAATCACGCGAATCGGCGCGAATCAGAAACCCGGCTTCACGGCGCCACGGATTTATTCGGGTCGATGCGGATGATTCGCGGGTACTCTTCCGT
The DNA here is from genome assembly GCA_903862955.1 of uncultured Opitutia bacterium. Classification (GTDB taxonomy): domain Bacteria; phylum Verrucomicrobiota; class Verrucomicrobiia; order Opitutales; family Opitutaceae; genus Opi-474. Next base: position 111,532 of record CAIPAH010000024.1, on the reverse strand, counting down.
TATCGCGCCGCGTTTGCGAAATGTAACAAACCGCCGGTTTGGGAATAAGATGTGAACAAAAAATCGCGTTTTTTCATGGGTAATAGCTTGACCGGTGTGGGTTAAAATGGGTTGAAATGGGTCGTTGTGGGGCAACTGGCGTCCTGCGACCCACATGGCGCATCCCGGCAAAGCATTTTATACCGGCCTTTTCAGGCACTCCCTCGATGACAAGAATCGTCTGACGGTTCCGTCGTCGTGGCGGTATGCGCACGAGGAGGCGGACACGTTTCTCGCGACGCCGCACCCGGATGGTTACATCGCGGTGCTGCCGCCCGCCGAGGTGGAGAAGCTCCACGCGAAAATCGCCACGATGGCGCTGAGCGACGGGGCGGGGCAGGATTTTGTCGCGCGGTTCTTCGCGCAGACGCAGTCGTTCTCGTTCGACAAGGCCGGGCGCATCAGCCTCGACGAGGCGTTGATCGCGCATGCGGGCATCAAGCGGGACGCGGTGCTGGTGGGTTCGCTGACGAAGTTCAACATCTACGCGCCGGCCCGGTGGGGCAAGGTGGAGGACCGGACCGCGGGTGAGAACTTCGGCGACCTGATGCGCCGGATCGGAATTTGAGCCATGAAAAATTCCGCCAAAGCCAAGGTGTCCGCAGTGCGCAAGTCACTGCGTGAGGTCGCCGCCGCGTTCACGCTGCGTCCGGCCTACCCGGCCTGGATCGATGCCGATTCGGGTTTGTCGTTCTCCGCCACGGTCGTCACCCCGCGCGTGCGCGACAGCCTCATCCTCCGCCTCGTCACCCCCGCCAAGCCCCATTCGCCGAGGAACGCCTCCTATGCGCACGGCGCCCGCTGACGATTCCGCCGCGATCATGACGCCCGGCCACCAGCCCGTCCTCCTGCGCGAGGTGCTGGAGTTCATGGCCCCGGCCCCCGGCGGCCGCTACCTTGACGCGACCTTCGGCGGCGGCGGGCACACCCGCGCGCTGCTCGAGTCCGCCCCGGGCGGGCACGTCGTCGCCTTCGACCGTGACCCGGAGGCCCAGCCCCGCGCGGCGGTGCTGGCAGCGGAGTTTCCCGGGCAGTTTGAGCTTATCGACCAGGATTTCGGCCGGCTCGGCGAGCTGGCGCAGGGGGAGTTTGACGGCGTGTTGTTCGATTTGGGCGTGTCCTCGTTCCAACTCGACGACACCGCCCGCGGCTTTTCCTTCCGGCACGACGCGCCGGCCGACATGCGCATGGACACCCGCACCGGGGTGCCGGCCAGCCGCTGGCTGGAAACGGCCACGGAGGAGATGCTGGTGCGCGCGATCCGCGATTTTGGCGAAGAGTCCCACTGGCGCCGCGTGGTCCGCGCGCTGCTGGCCGCCCGCGGCACGGGCGCGCTGGCCCGGACGGCGTCGCTGGCCGACGTGATCGCGGAGGCAATTCCTGCGCGCGACCGGCACACGATGAAGATTCACCCGGCGACGCGGGCCTTCCAGGGCATCCGCATCGCGGTCAACGACGAACTCGGCGCCCTCGAGCGCGCGCTGCCGGCGGCGTTCGCGAAGCTCCGCGCGGGTGGGGTGCTCGTCGTCATCAGCTTCCATTCCCTCGAGGACCGGCCGGTGAAGCAGTTTTTCCGCCGCCAGTGCGGCCAGCCCGAGAGCCAGGAAGATTCCACGCCGCAGGATCTGCGGGTGAAGCTCGCCGAGCCGCTCACGCGCAAGCCCGTCACGGCCGGTGACGCCGAAGTCGCCGCCAATCCCCGCAGTCGCTCCGCCAAGCTGCGCGCCCTGCGCAAACTTTGACCGCCGCCCCATGAAGATTTCCAACCACGCCTTTGTTAACCAGTTGCTCGTGTATACGCTGGTCATGATCTGCTTCAGCGGGACCATCGGCCTGGGCACGGTGTGGATTCGCCACCAGATTTCCCTCACCGCCAACGCCACCAAGGTTCTCGACGCGCAGATCGCCGAATGCGACCGCCGCATCAACGAGACGAAGGCCGTTCTCGAGGCGGAGCAGGACACGGCCGTGCTCAAACAGCGCAATGCCCAGTGGCACCTGGGCCTGGTCCCACCGACCCAGGAGCAAATCGTGCGCCTGCCGGGTGATCCCGTCATGCGCCTCGCCGCCAAGCACAACAGCGGCCTCTTCAACGACGGCGCCACGCCCGTCACCGTCAATCTCCGCGTCGCCGACCTCGCACACTGACCGCCATGTCCAAGGGCTTTGCCTCCAGCTATCGCATTGTCCTGCTCGCGGCTGGCATGCTCGTCTGTTTCGCCAGCCTCGGCGCGCGCCTGGTTTTCCTGCACGTCATCGACCGCGATGAGCTGGTGCGCTACATCGACAAGGCCCGCCACCAGATCATCGTCGAAACCGCGCGCCGCGGCGACATCCTGTCGTCGGATGCCCGGCATCCGGGCGTGGGCGGCGACATCCTCGCCACCAGCCGCACGCTGATCGTCCTCGGCGTCGACCCGCAGTCGCTCCGCAAGGAGGACGAAAAGAAATGGCCGCAGCTCGCCGCGCTCATCGGGGTGCCGCTGCCCGACCTGTCCCGCATCCTTCTCACCAAGTCCCGCCCGGTCGCCCTGGCGAACGCCTCACCCGCCTCGTCACCGGCGAAACCGGGGGATTTGGTGATCAATTTTTCCGTCACCCCCGCCTCCGCCAAGCCTACGGCGGGCAGGCCCGCTGCCGCCTCGCCCGCGGTTGCCGCGACCGACCCGGCCGTGGACGACACCGTGCTGGACGACCAGCCGGACGAGACCGGGGCGCGCCCGATTCGCTGGGCGAAGCTCAGCGAGACGATTGAGGAATCCACTTACGCTCAAATCCAAGCCCTGGACATCAAGGGCGTCTACGGCCAGCGCGCCTACCGCCGGGCCTACCCGCACAATTCCCTCGCGGCGCACGTCATCGGCTACGTCAACAAGCAGGGCGAGCCCGCCGCCGGCATCGAGCGTTACGCCGACTTTTATCTCCACGGCCGCGACGGCTGGCGCGAGGGTGAGCGCGACGGCCTCCGCCGCGAGCTCCCGCAATTCCGCACCCGCGACGTCCCCGCGGCCGACGGCTATTCCGTCCGCCTGTCGATCGACGCCAGCATCCAGCACATGGCGGAGGATGAGCTCGAAACAATCGTCCGGAAATATTCCCCGCAGAAAGCCACGATCATCGTGAGCGACCCACAGACGGGCTTCATCCTCGCGCTGGCGAATTCGCCGACCTTCAACCTCAACGAATACAACCTCGTGCCCACCGACGAGCAGGGCGCGATGCGCAACACCGCCGTGTCCGACATGTATGAGCCTGGCTCGGTCTTCAAAATCGTGGCCGCGTCCGCCGCGCTGAACGAACGCCTGGTCACTCCCGCGTCACAATTCGACTGCTCGATCGACAAGATCGACTACCTCGGCCGCACCCGCAGCCTGCCGGGGGAGGATCACCACTTTGACCAGCCGCTCTCGGTCGCCGAGATCATCTCGCACTCGAGCAACCGCGGCGCCGCCCAGCTCGCGATGAAGCTCGGCGACCAACGCTTCTACGACTACGCCCGCGCCTTCGGCTTCGGCCAGCTCACCGGCTTTCCGGTCGGCGGCGAAATTGTCGGCTCGATGGCGTCGCCGGCGAAGTGGGACGGCCTCACGATCACGCGCATGCCGATGGGCCAGTCGGTTGCGGCGACGCCGATGCAAATGCACATGGCCATGGGCGTCATCGCCAGCGGCGGCTACCTCCTGCGCCCGCAGGTGATCCAGCAGATCACGGACGCGTCCGGCGAGGTGGTTTACCGCTACACCGGCGTCATCAAGCAGCGCGTCATCACCTCCGAGACGGCGCACACGATGGCCCGCCTGCTGACCGGCGTCGTCTCCGCGCGCCAGACGCGCTACGGCACCGAGGGCACCGCGCCCGAGGCGGCGATTCCCAACTACGAAGTCGCGGGCAAGACCGGCACCTCGCAGAAGTATTTGCCCGAGGTGATGGCCAACGGCACCACGCGGCTGCTGCCCTCGAAGAAGCACCACGTTGCGTCGTTCGTCGGGTTCTTCCCCGCGAGTCATCCGCAGGTTGCGATTTCAGTCATCGTGGACGACGCTGACGCGAACGCGCCCGGCGGCGTCGCCTACGGGGCGAAGGTCGCCGCGCCGGCGTTCAAACATCTCGGTGAACAGCTCATCCAGTATCTCGACATCAAGCCCGTCTACGACACCGGGTCGGGCCGTTCCGCGCTGGCGATGGAAGGAGGCCGCCGATGATCGGTTACCTCACGCAGGATTATCCCCTGATCCACGCATTTCGCTCGCGCCCCCCGCGCCGCTCGCGCGCGGAGATCCTCAGCCGCAACCGCGTTTTCAAAATGGCCCCGAAACTTTCCGATTACTTTTTCCCCGGTGAGATCGTCGCGCTCAAGGGCAGCCTTGACCGCCCCATCTCTGGCCTCGTCCTCGACAGCCGCCGCGTCGTGCCCGGCAACCTCTTCTTCGCACTGCCCGGCCTGCGCGCCGACGGCACCTCCTTCATTGACGAAGCCGTGAGCCGCGGTGCCGTCGCCGTCGTCACCCAGAAGCTCCCCGGCCACGCGCAATCCAAGGTCACGTTCATCGAGGTGAAGGACGCCCGGGCGACGCTCGCCCGCGTGGCCCAGCGCTATTACAAGTTCCCCGACCGCGAAATGTCGGTCATCGGCGTCACCGGCACGAACGGCAAGACCACGGTCACGCACCTGCTGAAGCACTTCCTCAACGGCGACCAGAAGGTCGGGCTCATCGGCACGATCAATTACGACCTGGGTGCGCGCACCGTGCCGTCCTACCGCACGACGCCCGAGTCGCTCGACATCTACGGCATGATGGCGCAGATGCGCGACGCTGGCTGCAAGCAGGCGGTGATGGAGGTCAGCTCGCACGGCATTGACCAGCAGCGCGTGCTCGGCCTGCAATTCAGCGCGGCGGTGTTCACCAATCTCACCCGCGACCATCTCGATTACCACAAGTCGTTCGAGGCCTATTTCGCGGTGAAATCCCGGCTCTTCACGGGCGGCACCGGCGCGGCACCGAAGGTCGCGGTCGTCAATCTCGACGATCCCTATGGCGCCAACCTCTCCTCCACCATCCCGGCGGGCGTGAAGACCGTCACTTTCGGCGAAAGCCCCGCGGCCCTCGTTCGCGCGGAGAACGTCCAGCTCAATTTCAAGAACTCCACCTTCCGCCTCGTCTGGCCCGGCGGCACGATGGACATCGATTCACCGCTCATCGGCCGCTACAACGTGAGCAACCTCCTGGCTGCCATCGCCACGGCGTGGGGCCTCGGCCGCGACCCGGTGGTGTTCCTCGCCCGCCTGCGCGCCTTCGGCGGCGTCGCCGGCCGTATGGAGCGCATCGAGGAAGGGCAGCCGTTCAACGTCCTCGTGGATTACGCGCACACCGACGACGCGCTGCGCAACGCCCTCGGCATGCTCCGCGCGATCACGCCCGGCCGGCTGTTCGTGGTGTTCGGTTGCGGCGGCAACCGCGATCGCACCAAGCGCCCGCTGATGGTCAAGGCCGTCCAGGAATTCGCCGACTTCGCCTTCGCCACCGCGGACAACCCCCGCAGCGAGGCGCTCACGCAGATTTTCGCCGACATGGCGGGGGGCGTCACCGCGCCGGACAAGATTTCGTGGACCGAGGACCGTCGCCGCGCCATCAGCCTCGCGCTCGATGCGGCGAAGGCGGGCGATTGCCTGCTGATCGCGGGCAAGGGCCATGAGAGCTACCAGGAGTTCGCCGACACGGTGATCCCCTTCGACGACCGGCAGGTCGTGCGTGAACTCATCGGGATCAAGCTGCTCAAAACCTGATGCCGGCCTTCCCTCCAGTCTCCCTCGCCAATTGGACCGGAGGTCGCTGGACGACGCAGCCGGCGGCGGAGCTCGCGGGCTTCACGATGGACACGCGCCAGTTGCGCCCCGGACAGGTGTTCGTCGCGATCAAGACGGAGAAGCGCGACGGCCATGACTTTCTGCCCGCGGCGCAGGCCGCGGGCGCCAGCGCCGCGATCGTCGCGCTGCCGGATCCCGCGCTCAAGCTGCCGCAGCTCGTGGTGGCGGATCCGCTGACGGCCTTCCAGGCGATTGCACGTGAGCATCGGCGGTTGTTTCGCGGACCGGTGATCGGCATTTCCGGCAGCGCCGGCAAGACGTCGACGAAGGAATTGCTCGCGCTGCTGCTGGGCGGCGAGGCGGGTGGGGTGCTGGCGACGGCGGGCAACCTCAACAACCACCTTGGCGTGCCGCTCACGCTCACGCGGCTCGATCCGGCGACGCACAAATTCGCGGTCATCGAGGCCGGCATCAGCGCACCGGGTGAGATGAAGCCGCTCGCGCACATGATCGACCCTGATGTCGCGATCATCACGCTCGTCGCCGCCGCCCACACCGCCGAGCTCGGCGGCCTGGAAGGCGTCGCCCGCGAGAAGGCGGTGCTGCCCGCCGCGATCCGGCCGCAGGGCATGGCGATCTTCCCGAAGCAGTGCACGCAGTTTGCGGCATTCCGCGACATGTTCGTGAACCAGCTCGTGCTGGAGCGCTCCGCCGTGCTCCGCCCGGCGACGGGGCCGCGGCACACGATCCATTTCAACGTGATCCAGCGCGTGAACGAGACGGTGATCGTCATCGCCTACGGCCCGCCGCCGCCCGCGATGTTCAAGCTGCGGCGCGTGACCGACGGCATGGCGCAAAACGCCGCGCTCGCGCTGACGGCTGCGCTCTACCTCGGGCAGGCGCCCGCGGTGCTGCAGGAGCGGCTCGCCACCTGGGCGGCGCCGGCGCTGCGCGGCGAGATCCGGCACGACGACGGCCGGCTGCTTTACCTCGACTGTTACAACGCCAACCCCGCCTCGATGGCCGATGCGCTCGCGACGTTCCACGCCATCGCGCCGGCCGGCGAACCGCGGTTGTATGTCATCGGCTGCATGGAGGAACTTGGCCCGGAGTCCGCGGTGCATCACCGCGCGCTGGGTCGGAGCCTGAATGTCCGCGAATGCGACCGGCTGCTTGCCATCGGCACGCAGGCCAACGAGGTGTGCGCGGGCGTGCTGGAGCAGGGTGATTTCCGCCGGCAGATCCAGCTCGCGTCCTCGCTCGACACCATCGCCGCCGCCCTCGCGGACTGGCGGGGCGCGGTGTTCGTGAAGGGCAGCCGCCGCTATCAATTGGAGCGCGCGCTGGGCAGCGCCGTCGCGCAGGAGGCCGCCCATGCTTAGCTATCTCGCCGATTACGAGAATTACTTCCACCCGCTGCGCCTGCTGCGGTCGCATACGTTTCGCACCGTGATGGCGACGGTCACGGCGATCTTCATCGGCTTCCTCATCGGCCCGCGCCTGATCGCCAAGCTGCGCCGCCTGAAATTCGGCCAGCACTACGACGACGACCGCACCGGCGACCTGGCGAAGCGCTTCGACAAGAAGAACACGCCCACGATGGGCGGGCTGCTCATCTTCGTCTCGGTTTTCGTCAGTTCCGCGCTGTGGGCCACGCCGAACATCTGGGTGTGCGTCGCGCTCTTCGTTTACACGGCCCTGACCGCCGTGGGCTTCCGGGACGACTACCTCAAGGTCGTGCGCAAGACGCGGAACGGCATCTCGTCGGGCGAAAAAATCCTCTGGCAGACGCTGATCACCGTCGTCGCGCTTGCCGCACTGCTGCTGCATCCCGACAGCACTCACCACATCCGCGAACTCTGGGTGCCGTTCGTGAAGCACCCGATCGTCACCAGCCTGCCGATCGGCGCGCTGTTCGTGTTCATCTACCTCTGGCTGGTTGGTTTCTCGAACGCCATCAACCTCACCGACGGCCTGGATGGCCTCGCGATTGGCTGCACGATCTCGGTCGCGTTCGTCTACGGCCTGCTGGCCTACGCGGCAGGCAACGTCATCATTTCCGACTACCTGCTCATCAACCACGTCCCCTACACCGGCGAGCTCACGATCGTGTGCGGCGCGGTGGTGGGTGCCGGCCTGGCGTTCCTCTGGTATAATTCCTACCCGGCGGAAGTGTTCATGGGCGACACCGGGTCGCTCGCGCTCGGCGGACTCATCGGGATCATCGCCTTCATGGTGCAGCAGCCGCTGACGCTGATCATTGTCGGCGGCGTGTTCGTCTGGGAGGCGGTCTCCGTCATCATCCAGGTGGGCTGGTTCAAATACACCAAGCGCCTCAGCCCGACGGGCGAGGGGAAGCGGTTCTTCCTCATGGCGCCCATTCATCACCACTTCCAGAAGCAGGGCTGGCCCGAGACGAAGGTCGTGCTCCGCTTCTGGGTGCTGTCGTTCATCTGCGCGCTGGCGGGCCTCGGCACACTGAAACTCCGCTGACATGCCGCTCGAGATTCCAAAATTCCTGCAGCCGCTGCTCGCGCAACCCGTCGCCATCCTCGGCGGCGGCGTGAGCGGGGAGGGCGTGCAGGCGTTGGTCGCGGCGCTGGGGGCGACGGGCAAGGTTTACGATGCGAAAGGTGCGGAGTTCACCGCCAAGGCCGCTGGCGGGCACGCGCTGGCGGTTTTCTCCCCGGGCTTCGTGCCGGAGCACGCGTGGCTGGCCCGCGCCAAGGCGGCCGGCGTGACGTGCATGGCAGAGCTGGATTTCGCCGCGCTCTGCTGGCGGGGCCGCGTGGTGGCGGTCACGGGCACGAACGGCAAGACAACGCTGACGGAGTTTCTGACGCACGCGCTGCGTTCGGTGGGCCGCGCGGCGTGGGCGACGGGAAACATCGGCTACTCGTTTTCCCAGCTCGTCGCCGAAACGGCGGGCGGGACGAAGGACGGGCTCGCGATCTGCGAGGTCAGCTCGTTCCAGGCTGAAATGCTGCGTCACTTTGAGGCCGCGACGACGCTGTGGACGAATTTCGCCGAGGATCACCTCGAGCGCCACGCCGGCATAGAGGGTTACTTTTCCGCGAAGTGGAATCTCGTGACGCGCACGTTGCCCGGCGGCCTGCTCGCGGGCTCGTCGGTGGTGCGCTTTGCGCGCAAGTTCGATCGTCCGCTGCCGGCGGACGCGGCCGTTGCAACCGAAGGCCAGCCGGCCGATCCGCGCCTGGCGGGCACGGTGTTCGAGGACTATCCGCAGCGGGAAAACTTCCTGCTGGCCGCTGCGTGGTGGCGCGCGGCGGGCCTCGACGAGCGCGCGCTCATCAGCGCGGCCAAGACCTTCCGGCTCGGCCGGCACCGCCTCGTGCGCGTGGCGGAATACGAGGGCGTGGGCTACTGGAATGACTCCAAGGCCACCAATTTCCACGCCGTCGAGGCGGCGCTCGCGCGGTTCCCCGGCTCCGTGATCCTGATCGCGGGCGGCAAGGGCAAGGGCGGCGACCTGGCGGGCTTCGTGCACCGCATCGCGCCGCGCGTGAAGCACGCGGTGCTGATCGGGGAGACGAGCACCGAGCTGGCGTTTCACTGCGCTACCTTCCGCGTCGCCCACACGCTCTGCGCCACGCTCGAAGAAGCGGTCCGCCGCGCGGCCGAGTTGGCCGTGCCGGGCGACCAGGTGCTGCTCAGTCCGGGCTTCGCGAGCTTCGACCAGTTCCGCAACTACGAGGACCGCGGTGACCAGTTCGAACGCCTCGCGCGCGAACTCAGCACCGCCGCCAATTTGAGATAGCTTTAACCCGCCCAACCCACCAACACTTATCCCCGCACTCCAATGAAAATCCTGAAAGTATTCGGCATCGTGGTCGGCATCCACGTGTTTGCCCTGATCCTCATTTTTGCGAATCCCGGCTGCAGCGCGATGACGAAGACCGCCCCGTCGCCCTCCGACACGGTCGTCAAGACGGACGCGCCTTCGCCCACCATCAGCGTGCCGAACATTTCCGCGGGTGATTCCGCGACGACGTTCGATCCGAACGCACCCGCCGTTTCGGCTTCGACCGTGATCCGTTACAGCCCCACGCGTCCCAACACGCCCGCCGCCGGTGCGCTCGAGGCGGAGCCCGTCGCCGACGTGACGCCCGCCACCACCTACACCGTCGTCAAGGGAGACAGCATGTCGACGATCGCGCATCGCAACCACCTGACGAAGGCCGAACTCGCCGCGGCGAACAACCTCCGCCCCGAGGCCGGCCTGAAGCTGGGCCAGAAACTCATCATCCCGGGCAAGGCGCCCGCCGGCGCGACCGCGGCGCCGATGGCGGCGGCTCCGGCCGCAAGCAAAAGCGCCGATGTCGCCACCGCGCCCAAGGGCCCGGCGGACTCCGTGAAGCACATCGTCAAGCCCGGCGAAACGCTCGGTGCTATCGCCCGCAAATACCAGGTGAAGATGGGCGAGATCGCCACGGCCAATAACATTTCCGACCCGGCGAAGATCCGCCCGGGCATGGAACTCATCATTCCCGGCTGGCAGGCGCCGTCCGGCAAATCCGGCAAGTCCGGCTCGAAGACATCCGCGAAGACGACCGAGCCGGCGAAACCCGCCGTGATTCCCACCATTTCGGTTTCGGGCGAGGACAGCGCCGCCCCCGCGCCGGCCCCGGCGTCCTCCTCGGACGCGCCGCCGACCATTACCGTCGAGGACGCCCCGCCGCCCAAGAAGCCCTGAACTGGTCGCCCTCATGTCCCGCGACTTGTTGGCCGAGGCCCCCCGCGCGCGGTTCATCGTCAACCCCGTGTCGCTCATCGTCGTCTGCGCCGTCGGCCTGACGATCCTGGGCCTCACCGTCCTGTTCAGCGCGAGTGCCTCTTTCAAGCAGGGGCCGTATTACTATCTCAGCAAGCAGCTCATGGGCGTCGTGCTCGCCGCCGTGCTCTGCTTCGTGACGAGCCGCCTCAACCTCGATTACGTCCGCCGCTACGCGTGGTGGATCGGCGGGGTGTTTCTCCTGCTCCTCGCCCTCGTGCTTGTGCCGCATGTCGGCGTCTGGCGCGGCGGGGCGCGGCGCTGGCTGGGTTTTGGCCCGATGCTGCTGCAGGTCTCGGAATTTGCGAAGCTGGGCCTCGTCTTCTGCCTGGCGCATTACCTCGCGCTCAACCAGACGCGCATTGGCGAGTTCAAGCGCGGTTTCCTTTTTCCGCTCTTGATCATCGGGTCGTTCGCCCTGCTCGTGCAGCGTGAGCCCGACTTCGGCACGGCGGCGCTGATGATTGCCGTCGGCCTCGTGCTGCTCTTCCTGACTGGCGCGAAGTGGCGCTACATCCTGCCAACGGTCGCCAGTGTGGTGGTGATGTTCGGCCTGGCAGTGGCGCTGAACCCCAACCGGCTCCGGCGCATCACCGCGTTCCTTGACGTCGAGGGCAACAAGCAGGGCGGCACGTATCAGCTTTATCAGTCGCTCGCCGCGTTTGCGTCCGGTGGCCTCAACGGCGTCGGGCTGGGGCAGGGCCGGCAGCAGCTCAATTACCTGCCCGAGGCCCAAACCGACATGATCGGCGCCGTCCTCGGCGAGGAATTGGGCCTGTGGTTCACCCTCGGCGTGGTGGCGACCTACGCGGTCATGTTCATCGCCGGTCTCATCCACCTGCGCCGTGCGCCCAACCTGTTCCAGTTCCTGCTCGTGACCGGCTGCATCCTGCTCATCTGCCTGCAGGCGATCATCAATCTGGGCGTCGTGACGGGGATGTTTCCGACCAAGGGCATGTCGCTGCCCTTCATCAGCGCGGGGCTCTCGAACCTGCTGCTGATGGGCCTGCTGCTCGGCATCCTGCTCAACACCCAGCGCACGTGGGGCCGCGCGGCGCTCGGTGGCCGCGGCCGCTCCATGCAGGAGGTGCTCGCGTGAGCCGGTTCATCATTTCCTGCGGCGGCACGGGCGGACACCTCTCGCCGGGGATTTCGCTGGCCGAGGGACTCACCGCGCGCGGGCACTCCGTGAAGCTCCTCATCAGCCAGAAAAAGGTGGACGCGCGGCTGATCGAGAAATACCCGCACTTCGAATTTGTCCGCGTGCCCGGCACGGGCTTCTCGTGGTCACCCGTGCGACTGGTCCGCTGCGTGATCACGCAGGTGAAGGGCTTCATTTTCTGCCTGAAACTCGTGCGCGACACCAAGCCCGACGGCATCGTGGGCTTCGGCGGCTTCACCTCGGCCGGCATCGCGCTTGCCGGGTGGCTGCGGCACGTGCCGGTCGCGCTGCACGAGTCGAACCGCGTGCCCGGCCTCGCGATCCGCGTGCTCGGCCGGCTCGCCCGGCGGGTGTATCTGCCCACGGGCATCCGGCTGCCGGGGGCGAATCCCGCGGCGACGCGCCACGGCGGTATGCCGGTGCGCAAGGAAATCCAGCGCCTGCCCCAGGCGGTGGCGCGGCTGACGCTGGGACTCGACCCGAACCAGAAGGTGCTGGTGGTGTTCGGCGGCAGCCAGGGCGCGAGTCCGCTCAACGAGTGGGTGCGCCAGAAGCTGACATTTTTCGCCGCCGAGGGCGTGCAGGTTTACTGCGTGACGGGACTCGACAAGGGCCGGCCGGGCGAGTCGCGCGAGCTGAAGACCAAGACTGGCACGCCGATTCGCGCGGTATTCGCGCCGTTTTGCGACCAGGTGGCCGAGCTGTTGTCCGCCGCGGACCTCGTCGTTTCGCGCGCGGGCGCGGGGACGATCGCCGAGCTGATCCGCTGTGAGACGCCGGCGATCCTTGTGCCTTATCCGCAGGCGGCGGACGACCACCAGCGCGCCAATGCCGCGTTCTTCGAGCGGCAGGGCGGGGGGCTGGTGGTGGAGCAGGCGTTCCTGGCGGCCCTGCACGCCGAGGTGCTCGACACGATTTTCAACGACTGGCTGATCCGTAAATTCCGCGGCAACCTGCAGCGCATGGACCGGGCGAACTCGCTGGAGCTGATGCTCGACGACCTCGACGAGCTCGTCGCCGCGCCGCCCGCCGCTCCCTCCGCGCCGGTGCCTTCCGCCGCATGAGACCGGGCGCGCGACCCACGCTCCTGGGGCGCGACGTGCGCCACATTCACTGCGTCGGCGTCGGCGGCATGGGCGTCGCCCCGCTGGCCATTTACCTCGCGCAGGCGGGCTTCACCGTTTCGGGCGAAGACGATGCACTCACCGAAGAGGTTCGGGCGTGGCTGGCGCGTGAGCGTGTGACGGTTGGGCCGTTGCCCGCGGCGTGCGACCTCGTCGTTTATTCGTCTGCGATCGCAAAAACCCACCCGGTTTACGTCGCGGCGCTGGCCCGGAAGCTCCCGCTGCTGCGTCGCGGGGCGCTGCTGGCCGAGGTTCTGAAGGACAAGAAGCTGGTCGCGGTGTGCGGCTCGCACGGCAAGACGACGACCACCGCGATGCTGGTGACGGCGCTTCGCCAGGCAGGCTTTCCCGCGGGCTGGGTGCTGGGCGGGCTTTTTGCCGACGACACGCCGCCGGCGCGCACGGGCTCGAGCGACTGGGTGGTGGCGGAGATCGATGAGAGTGACGGCACGATCGACGACTTTTCCCCGGAGCTGACGGTGGCGGTGAATCTCGACTGGGATCACCCGGATTATTATCGCCGCGAGGCCGACCTCGAGGCGACGTTCGCGGCGCTGCTGCACCGCACGCGCGGGGCGGTTCTCGTCAGCGACGCCTGCCAACGCTCGGCGCGTATCGCGCCCGGGGCGAAGACTTTTGGCCGCAGTGGGAGTTTTTCCGGCACCCTCGACCGCGAGACCGGCGAGTCCATGACGCTGCGGTTGGGCGGCGAGTTTTCGATCCCGGCCGCGACCGTGAAGGCGCAGGGTGATTTCAATGCCGCCAACGCCACCGCCGCGCTGGCCGCGGCGCAGCTCATGGGCGCCACACTCACACCCTCGCTGCTGGCCGATTACCCGGGCGTGCGTCGTCGCCAGTCGACGCTTCTCGCCACGAATGAACTGACGGTGCTCGAGGACTACGCGCATCACCCGGCGGAGATCCGGGCGTTGCTCGCCAGCCTGCGCCGGCGGGTCGGCGACGCGGGTCGGTTGATCGTGGTGTTTCAGCCACATCGGTTCAGTCGCACGGCGCAATTCAAGTCGGAGTTCGCCGCGGCCCTCGCGGTCGCGGACAGCGTGCACTTGCTCGACGTTTACGCGGCCGGGGAAACTCCGGTTGCAGGTGGCACCACGGCGGACATCTACGCCGAGTTGAAGCGCTGTGCGGGCTCCTTGCCGATCAGCTACCTGCCGGGCGGCGGCGCCCACCTGTATCGCGGACTCTCCCGCGACGTGCGCCGCGGCGACCTGGTGGCGTTCGTCGGGGCGGGCGACATTGACCGCGTGGCGCGCGCGTGGCTCGGGATTTTGCAGGAGGAAGCCATGAAAGCTCAACGCTGGGACGATCTCTTCGCGGCCCTGAAGCCGCTGCTGGCGCCCGAGACGAAATTCAAGCGCGAGGAAGGACTCGCGGCGAAGACGACGATGCGCGTTGGCGGCGCGGCGCGACTCTACGCGGAACCCGCGTCCGTGGCGGATCTGCAGCTCCTGCTGCGCGAGGCGGCGGCGCGCAAGTGCGAGGTCTTCATGCTGGGTCGCGGTTCCAATTTGATCGTGCCCGACGAGGGCGTGGACGGGTTGGTGCTGTCGCTCGCGCACGAGAGTTGGGCGGCGTTCGAGCCGCGCGAGGGCGGACGTGTGTGGGCCGGAGCAGGGTTGAGGCTGAAAAACCTCTGCGGGCTGGCCGCGAAGGCCGGCTTGAGCGGGTTTGAATTTCTCGAGGGCATTCCCGGCAGCGTCGGGGGTGCGCTGCGTATGAATGCCGGCGCGATGGGCGGCTGGATGTTCGACGTCGTCGAGGAAGTGCAGCTCATGACGCTGGCCGGCGACGTGCAGACGCTCGCCAAGGCCACGATGCACGTCGACTACCGGCACTGCGCGGAACTGCACCACGCCATCGCGCTGGGCGCGCTGCTGCGGCCCGCGGCGCAGGCTGACATCGAGGCGGTGACGCGGCAGATCGACGTTTACCGTCGCAAGCGCCAGGAGTCCCAGCCGCGCGAGCCGAGCGCGGGTTGCGTCTTCAAGAATCCGCCGGGCAAATCCGCGGGCCGGCTGATCGACGAAAGCGGGCTCAAGGGCGAGCGGGTGGGGGACGCGGAGGTCTCGACGGTGCATGCCAATTTCATCATCAACCGCGGCGCGGCCACGGGAGCCGACGTGCTCGAGCTCGTGCGCCGCGTGCGCGCCCGGGTGAAGCAGGTCAAGGGCGTGGAGCTGGAACCCGAGGTGATGCTCTACGGCCGGAACTGGAGGGACGTTTTATGAAGAACCCTGTCATTGCAGTCCTGGCCGGCGGCACCTCGGCCGAGCGGGAGGTTTCGCTTGGCTCCGGCCTCGCCTGCGCCGTGGCGCTGGCCCGGTCGTTCCCGACGCGGCTGTTCGACGTCACTGCCAACGCATTGCCGGCCGGCCTCGATGCGAGCCAGCACGTCGTGTTTTCCACGCTGCACGGGACGTTCGGTGAGGACGGCGGGATGCAGCGGCTGCTCGATGCGGCGCACATCCACTACGCGGGCTGCGATGCTGCGAGCAGCGCGTTGACGATGGACAAGACCCGGACCAAGGACGCCGCGGCGGCGCGGGGCGTGCGGGTGCCGAAGGCTCTGCTTTTCGCAGGCACCAACCGTCCGGCGGTCGAGTCGGTTGTTGCTCAACTCGGCACGAACCTCGTGGTCAAACCCAATGCCGAGGGCAGCAGCGTCGGTCTCAGTCTGGTCAGCAGCCGCGACCAACTGGCCGCGGCGCTGGCCAAGATCACCGTCGGAACGTGGCTCGTGGAACAGCGCATCGTCGGCCGCGAATTGTCCGTCGGTGTGCTGGACGGCAAGGCGATGGGCGTGGTGGAAATTCGCCCGAAGTCCGGCGTTTACGACTACGCGAGCAAATACACTGCGGGCGCCACGGAGTATTTTGCGCCGGCGCCGCTCGATGCCGGCGAGACGAGTGCAGTGCGGCATGCGGCCGAGACCGCCTACGCCGCGTGCGGCTGCCGGGACTATGCGCGGGTGGACTTCATGCGCTCGGCGCAAAACGAACTTTATTTGCTGGAAATCAACACTCTACCGGGCATGAAGGAAACCAGTTTGCTGCCGAAGAGTGCCGGTTGCGTGGGGCTGGATTTCACCGCTTTGGTCAAGGAGATGGTCACCCCTGCGTTGCGGCGTTTTCACGCGGCGGACGTGTCCTCGGAAACATGACTTCCCGCCATACCACCAACCCCGCGCGCAGCTGGAGGGATATTCCCCAGCAGATGAGCCCGCGCGCCCTCTCGTCCGAGGGCCGCCGGCGCGCGTCGCTCCGCGTGTTGAAGACCGCGGGCATCCTCGTGGTGGTGGGTGCACTCGCGTGGGGTGGCTACCAAGTGGCGGGGACTTTGCGGGAAGGCCCGAAGCAGCAGACCGGGGCGATGCAGTCCGCGCCGGTGAAGGATCTCGTGCTGGTGACCGATGGCGTGCTCAACCAGGCTTGGCTGAGTCAGGCGCTGGCGCTCCCGAAGAACACGTCGCTGATGGCGCTCGACCTCTTCCAGCTGCGGAACCGGGTGCTCGCGTCGGGGCAGGTGCGCTCGGCGACGCTCACCCGGAGTTTCCCCGCCACGCTCGCAGTAAATCTTTCTGAGCGCATGCCGGTGGCGCGGCTTTCGGCGCAGGATCGCGACGGCACGGTGCGCACCATGCTGGTGGCGCGCGACGGCGTGGTCTACGACGGCGTAGGCTATGACCCGGCGATGACCACGACGCTGCCCTGGCTGGCGGGCGTCAAACTCACCCGCGTCGGCGGCACGTTCCAGCCCATCGCCGGGATGGAGCCCGTGGCGGAATTATTGGCGAAGACGAAACTCGAGGCCGAGCACCTCTACGGCAACTGGAAGGTCGTGTCCCTCGCGCGGCTGGAATCCGATGCCGTGATCGAAGTGACCACGCGGGATTCCGCGAAGATCATTTTCGGCGTCAACGAGGATTTCTTCCGCCAGCTCGCGAATCTCGACGCGATTCTTGACGCCGCCGCCGCGCACCCCGAGAAAACGCTGCGTGAAATCAACCTCGCGGTCGGGTCCCAGGTGCCGGTGGCGTTCAGCGACGCCCCCGCCGTGGCCGTCCCCGCCACCGGGCGGGCTTCACCGCCCGTTTCGACCGCAGCGCCCCGGCTCATTTTGCCCAGCATTTCCAAACCTTAGTCCCGCCTTCCTCGTCCCGTGAGTTCCCGTTCCACCTTCATTGGCGCCGTTGAAATCGGCACCTCCAAGATCACCGCACTCGTCGGCGAATACACCGGCCGCGAGCTCGCCATCATCGGCCACGGCGAGTGCTCCTCGCGCGGTGTCATCAAGGGCGCCGTTGTCGACTACAAGGCCGCGTGCGAGTGCACGCACAGCGCGCTCGAGCAGGCGGAACGCGATGGCGGCGAGCGGATCGAGATGGTTTTCCTCGCGCAGACCGGCGCGCACCTGGAGGGCTTCTACAACGAGGCGGCGGTGAACGTGAAGGCGGCCGACAACATGATCGAGGCCGCCGACATCCGGACCGTGAGCGACCTCGCGAAGTCGAAGGAACTCCCCGCGGGCCGCATGGTGGTGCACAACATTCGCCGGCCGTTCCGCGTGGACGGCCGCCTCGTGCCGGGCACGCCGGAAAGTCTCGTGGGCCAGCGACTCGAGGTCGGCTACTGGACCGTGCACGGCCAGGAACAGCGCCTGGCGGACAACATTCACGTGATCCGCGGCTTTAATTTGGAAGTGCGCGAACTGGTGCTCGCGAGCCTCGCGTCCGGCCACATGGTCACGACCGCCGAGGATCGCCAGCACGGCGTGCTCGCGATCGACCTCGGGGCCGGCACGACCGACTACGTGCTCTACCGCGACGGTTGCGCCTACATGACCGGCGTTGTGCCCGTCGGCGGTTCGCATCTGACCAACGATCTCAGCATCGGGCTGCGCCTCACCGAGGGCCAGGCGGAGAAGCTAAAGTTGCGCTTCGGCCGGGCGTCGGTGCAGGTGCGGGACAAGGCCGAAAAGGTCTGGCTCGACGGCAATTTCGCCATCGGTGACCGCCAGTTTCCGCGCCAGGCCATCGAGCAAATCACCGCGGCGCGCACGTGGGAGCTGCTCGAGGTGGTGAAGAAGAAGCTGGGCAACACCTTCACGCCCGAATCCTGCGCCGCCGGCGTCGTCCTCACGGGCGGCACCGCGAAGCTGCCGGGCATTGCCGAGGCTGCGGCGAAGGTGTTTGGCGTGCCGGCCCACCTCGGCGAGACGCCCTCGTGGGTCGCCGAAAACCTCCGCGACCCGGGCAACCACACCGCGCTGGGCCTGCTCTATTATGGAGTCAACGCCCACAGCGAGCGCATGGCGACCGAGCGGCGCCGCGGCGGACTCCTCAACAACTTCAAGAAACTGTTCGCCAGCGCCTGACCCGCATGAATCTCAACGAATTGCCCCTCGAACACTCGCTGCTCACGGACCGCAACATCGCGATCAAGCTCGTCGGTGTCGGCGGCGCGGGTTCCAACGCTGTCGACCGGCTGAAGATGGAAAACCTCGAGCGCCTGCAGCTCGCAGTCATCAACACCGACTACCAGGCGCTCGCGAGTTCGCCGGTGCAGGACAAGGTGTTGATCGGCATGAGCGTCACCCGCGGCCTCGGCGCCGGCGGTGACCCTGACCTCGGCCGGGAGGCCGCGGAGGCCGACCGCGAGAAGATTACCCAGGTCGTGAAGGACTGTGACCTCGTGTTCCTCATCGCCGGCATGGGCGGCGGGACGGGCAGCGGCGCCTTGCCGACGGTGGCCGAAATCGCCGCGGAGTCCGGGGCGCTCGTTATCGCGTTTGTCACGCTGCCGTTCAGCTTCGAGGGCGGCCGCCGGCTGAAGCAGGCCGAGGAAGGCCTGCTCGCGCTGCGCAAGGTCTGCGACGCCGTCATCCCGCTGCCAAACGACATATTGCTCCAGGAAGGCGCCGAGGACACGAGCGTGTTGGACTCATTTGCCCGCGCCGACGAATGGATCGGCCGCGGCGTGAAGTCCATCTGGGCGATGCTGTTCAAGACCGGCCTGATCAACCTCGATTTTGCGACGCTGCGGCAGATGTTCCAGCAGCGCGGGGGCAAGACGCTCTTCGGCCTCGGCGAAGGCCAGGGCGAGAACGCGGTGGCCGACGCCATCGCCAGCCTGAAGCTCTGCCCGTTGCTGCACACGCCGGAATTTTCCCGCAAGGCCGACCGCCTGCTGGTGAACATCATCGGCGGCACCGACCTGACGCTGCCCAAGGTGAACGAGCTGATGACGTCCATCACGGACCAGTTCGGCCGCGAATCCCACATCATCATGGGCGCGGTGATCGACGAGGGCATGCAAAACCGCGTGGAAGTCTGCGTGCTGGGCACCAGCGACATGGGTGGCCGCAGCAGCGTGCCGCCGCGCCGGCCCGTACCCGCGCGAGGCAAGCAGCCCGCCCCGCGGACCGAAAGCACGAGCCCGGCGCCCGCCACCGGCACCGCGCAGCCCGAACTGCTGGCCGCGGCCCCCGTGACGCACACGACCTCGGCCAAGATCGCGCAGGATGAATTTGGGTTCGGCGAGGTGGAGAGCCGCGGTCACTTCGAGAAGACCGACCGGAACCTCTTTGACGGCCAGGACCTCGACGTCCCGACGTATCTGCGCAAGGGCATCAAGATCGCGCTTTAGGCCGGTTTGGCCACGAAGAGGCACAAGAAGAGGGCCGGTTTCCGGCGGGAGTCTCCGTCGCCGAAGCCCCGGACTCTTTTGGTGCCTCTTCGTGGTCATTCCCCTGCAGGAATCCGCCCCTTGTTAAAACTGGCGGGTTCTGCATCGTGGAGCACATGTTCGTCGACGAGTGTACCGTAAAACTGCAGGCCGGGGATGGTGGGCGCGGCTGCGTGAGCTTCCGCCGGGAAAAATATGAGCCGTGGGGCGGTCCCAACGGCGGCGATGGCGGCCGCGGGGGCGATGTCATCCTCCTGGGTGACGTCAACACGAACAACCTCGTGGATTACAAGTACAAGCCCCACTGGAGCGCCGAGCGCGGCGAACACGGGCTCGGCTCCGACCAGTTTGGCAAGGATGGCCAGCATTGCATCATCCGGCTGCCGCTCGGCACCGTCGTGACCGACCTCGGGACCGGCAAAATCGTCGCCGAAATCATCGAGGACGGCATACAGATCGTCCTGTGCAAGGGCGGCAACGGCGGGTGGGGCAACACGCATTTCAAGTCGTCGACCAACCGCGCCCCGAAGCGCGCCAACCCCGGCCAGGATGGCGAGGGCGGTTCGTATCGGCTGGTGTTGAAGAGCATCGCTGATGTCGGCCTCGTGGGTTTTCCCAACGCCGGCAAGTCCTCCCTCACGACCGCCATCACCAAGGCCCGCCCAAAGACCGCGGCGTATCCGTTCACCACGCTCCACCCGCAGATCGGCGTGATTGAGTATCCGGACGACAAGAAGGGCCACCGCCGCCTGCTCCTCGCCGACGTGCCCGGCCTCATCGAGGGCGCGAGCGAGAATCGCGGGCTGGGTCACCGTTTTCTCCGCCACATCGAGCGCTGCGCCGTGCTGCTGGTGCTGCTTGACATGGCGGGCACCGACGCCCGCGACCCGCGCGACGACTACAAGCATCTCCTGCACGAACTCGAGCTCTATGACCCGGCGATGCTGGACAAGCCGTGCATCGTCGTGGCGAACAAATGCGACCTGCCGGAATTCGCCGCCCACCTCGCAAAGTTCAAGAAGCGCTACAAGCAGGCCGACATCATGGAGATTTCGTGTCGCACGGGTGACGGTCTGGAGAAGCTCAAGAAACAATTGCTAAAACGCGTCACCGCCCTGCGCGCCAAAGAAAAAATATCGCGTCAACCGGCGCCTCAAGCCTAGCTTCGGTTCACGCCATGCTCCCGGAACACCGTCAACTGCTGATGCGCTCCAACCGCCTGCTCGGGGCCGGTTTGGTGGAGGCGAACCTCGTCAAGATCGAGGATTTGGAGAAGGCCAACGAGAAGCTCCTGGAGATCATGTCCCAGGACCAGCCGCGGCAGAGCACCGTGCTGGGCATCCTCGCCTACCAGATGAAGGTGCTGCGCGAGGAGGACCTGCTGCTGCACATTTCCGACAACGAAGGCTGCGGGCTCGTGGACCTGCGCGGCTACGACGTGCCCGACGAGGTCAAGAAGTCCACCGACATCCCGACCTGCTGGGCGACGTGGTCCGTGCCGTTCGATCACGACGAGGATTTCCATTTCATCGCCACCGCCTACTACCTGAGCCCCGCGGTGCGGAGTTTCTGGGAAAAACAATATTCCGGCCCGATCCTGTGGTTCGGCAGCACGCTCGAGGTCATCGCCGACTACCTGGAAAAACTCGTGGCCGAGCGCGTCGCGCCCCAGCCGCCGACGGCGGGCGGTTCGCGCAGCCCGTTCGCGACGCCGGCGGCGGGCACGCGTTCCCCTTTCGGCACGATCTCGCCGTTCCCGGTCAAGACCGGCTCCGCGCATCCGTTCGTGGCGACCACGCCGACGGGCTCGACCACCGCGCCGTTTCCCGGCACGGCCAACCCACACGGCACGGCCAACCCACACGGCTCCACCTCGCCCGTCCCGGCCCCGCGCCCCTGAGCCATGCCCCTCGGCAAAGTCCAGACACAGATCGTCAGCAAGCTGGTCGAAATGGGCCGGCTGTCCGAGCGGCAGCGTGACGTCATCGCGGCGGTGACGGCCGACTTGAACGGCGACGCCCTGGACCGCCTGCTGCAGGAAGAGCATCGCATTTCGCCGCTGCAGATCCTCGTGGCCAAGGGCAAGGCCCTCGGCCTCGCGCCCTACAACATCTCCCGCTACAAGATCACGCCGAGCACCTACGAGCGCATCCCGCAGGAGTTCTGCGTGGAGAACCTCGTGATCCCGGTCGGGCAGGTGGGCGACTTGCTGCTCGTGGTGTTCGCCAATCCGTTCGAGGTCACGGTGCCTGCGAAGATCCACGAGATGACCGGCCTGCGCGTCGTGCGCCTGCTCGGCCGCGAGAAGGACCTCAAGGACAAGTTCAGCCAGGGCGCCAACAGCCAGTCCACGGGCTTCGACGACGTCGTCCAGCAAATCGGCGCGGAATACGGCACGGTCCTGCAGGTCACCGAGGACGAGTTCGTCAACGAGGAGTCCGGCCCGATCATCCAGCTCGCCAACCGCGTCATCGAGGACGCCTATTTTGCGGGGGCGAGCGACATCCACATCGAGCCGCAGGAGAACGAAATCATCGTCCGCTACCGCATTGACGGACTCTGCCAGGAGAAGCTGCGCCTGCCCGCCAAGGTCGCACCCGCGCTCGTCGCGCGCATCAAGATCATGTGCAACCTCGACATCTCCGAGCGGCGCCTGCCGCAGGACGGTCGCATCATCTTCAAGCAGTACACCAAGAAGTCCCTCGACCTCGATTTGCGCGTGTCCACCGCGCCGCTCAACCACGGCGAGGGCGTGGTCATGCGTATCCTCGACAAGCAGAAGGCCACGCTGCCGCTGCCCGCCCTGGGCTTCTCCGACGAGAACCTCGCCCGCTACCGCGAGATCATCCGCCAGCCCTACGGCATGATTTTGCACTGCGGCCCGACGGGCTCCGGCAAGTCGATGACGCTGTATTCCGCGCTCAACGAGATCAACTCGCCCGAGATCGTCATCCGCACCGCGGAGGACCCGATCGAATACACGCTCGCCGGCATCAACCAGATGCAGATGCACCGGCAGATTGGGCTGACATTCGCGACGGCGCTGCGCTCCTTCCTCCGGCAGGACCCCGACATCATCCTCGTGGGCGAAATTCGTGACAAGGAAACCGCCGACATCTCCGTCGAGGCCGCGCTGACCGGTCACTTGCTGCTCAGCACGCTGCACACCAACGACGCGCCCAGCACCATCGCGCGCCTCACGGACATGGAGATCGAGCCGTTCATGATCTCGTCATCCCTGCTCTGCGTGTGCTCGCAGCGCCTGGCGCGCCGCGTCTGCAAGACCTGCCGCATGGCCTACACGCCCCACGGCCGCGAAAAGGAGATCATCGAAAAGGCGATCGGCTGGAGCGGCCAGATCTACAAGCACAACATGCGCGGCTGCTCCAAATGCAACAACAGCGGCTACAAGGGCCGCGTGGGCATCCACGAGCTGATGGTGACCAACGACGAGCTCGTTGAGGCCATCAACAAGAAGACGGAGACTTCCGAGTTGAAGCGCATCGCCATGCGCGGCGGCATGAAGACCCTGCACCAGGACAGCATGTCCAAGGTGAGGGAAGGCCTGACCACGATGGAGGAAGCGATTGCCACCGTGCCGGCGGATTTGTGAGGGTTCGGCCTTGATGCATCCCACTCCCCGTCGGCTCCTTTTTTCGTTTTTCCTCCTCTCCGCCGTGCTGCTGGCCGGCTGCAGCCGGAAGGAAGTGACCGCGCTCGAGCGCAAACAGGGCGCGAGCTTCTCCAGTGAGGCGGATTTTGCGGTGACACTGCGGGATTATGCCCGCGCCGAGGGGCTCCTTGCGCAGGCGGTGCAAGTTTGTCCCGACACCCGGGAATATTGGCTGAGCCTCGGCATCGTTCGCCGGCGCCTGGACAACCGCTCCGGCGCCAAGGCGGCCTACGAGCAGGCGCTCGAGCTCGCGCGCGACGTCTACCGCCGCAACAGCCAGGATACCCAGCCCCTCCTGCAGCAGGCCTACATCCTCGCGCTGCTGGGGCGGATGGACGACGCGCGCGACGTCCAGGCGAAGGCGCAAAAGGACCATCCCGACGACCGCGGCGTCCGGATCTTCGTGGAAGGCCACCAGCTCGACCAACTCGCCGCCGACCCGGGGTTCAAAGCCATTTCACTCTGAGCGCGCCATAGGCGCGCGAACTTCTCGACCGCGTTCATCCGCCCTCGCCGCTCACCTCACGCCCCGAGCCTCACTTTCATGCCCGACTATTGGATCGAGTTCTCGAAGGTCGCGCTGGCGCACCTGCTCGCCGTGGCGAGCCCGGGGCCGGATTTTGCCATCGTCCTGAAGCAAAGCCTCACGCATGGCCGGCGCACCGCGATCTGGACCAGCATCGGCGTCGGCACCGCGATCCTGCTGCACGTGACGTATTCGCTGCTGGGACTCGGCCTGCTGATCCGCAGCTCGCCGCTGTGGTTTACCGTGGTGAAGTATGCCGGCGCCGCCTACATCGCGTGGCTCGGCGTGCAGGCGCTGCGGACCAAACCCTTCGAGCCCACGGCCGCCAACCGGGGTGGGGCGCCCGCGCTGCCCAAGCCGCACGGCGCGTTTGCGACCGGCTTCCTGACCAACGCGCTGAATCCCAAGGCGACGCTCTTCTTCCTCTCGCTGTTCGTCCTCGTCGTCAGCCCCTCGACTCCGAAACTGATCCAAGCCGGCTACGGATTGTGGATGAGCCTGGCGACGATGGCGTGGTTTGCGTTCGTGTCGGTGGTCTTCACCCGCGAGGACGTCCGCGGCAAATTCCTCCGCCACGGCCACTGGATCGATCGCGCCCTCGGCGTGGTCTTCCTCGCCTTCGCCCTCAGCCTGGCGGTGGCGTCGGTGCGGTGAGGGCAGTCACGCAAACACCCCGCCGCCGAGGAGTTTTTCGCCTTCGTAAAGCGCCAGGATCTGGCCGGAAGCGAGGGCGCGCTGGGGTGACTCGAAATTGATGAGCGCCGACTGTCCCTCCTCGGGTGTGAACTCGCATAACACGCGCGGGTCGCGGTAGCGGACGCGGCATTCGATCCGGCAGGGCGTTGTGATGGGGTCGCCGATGAAGCCGAGGCTGTGCACGCGGCACTCACTGGTCCACAGGCCCGGCGCCTCGGGACCGTCGAAGGCGACGAGCAGGGCATGGTCGTCCGCGCGCTTGCCGACCACGACGTAGGCCTTGTCGGCGGTGTTCGAGGGAATCCGGATGCCGCGACGCTGGCCGATGGTGTAATAGTGCAACCCGCGA
This sequence comes from uncultured Opitutia bacterium, assembly GCA_903862955.1. Taxonomy (GTDB): domain Bacteria; phylum Verrucomicrobiota; class Verrucomicrobiia; order Opitutales; family Opitutaceae; genus Opi-474. The sequence goes on along the minus strand of CAIPAH010000024.1, from coordinate 86,661 downwards.
TGCTCGCCGATGACCTGGCCGTCGGTGGCGCGGACAATCGGCCCCGAGTGCTCGGGCACGTAGGCTTTCAGGACGTCCGCCATCTTCACCTCGCCGATGAAGCAGATGCCTGGGCTGTCCTTCTTGCCCGCGGTGGGCAGCCCCGCCTCACGCGCGAGCTGGCGCAGCTCGGGCTTGGGCAGATGCCCGATTGGGAATCGCGCAAAGCGGAGCTGTGCCTGGGAAAGCAGCGCGAGGAAGTAGGACTGGTCCTTGTTTTTGTCCGCGCCCTCGAGCAGATCGTAGGAGGTGGAACGCGTTGGCCCCAACGCGTTCGCTTGGGCAAGCGGGTTGGGGGCAACCCGCTCCACCCGCCGGGCGTAATGGCCGGTGGCGAGCGCGGAGAATCCCTCGGCCTCGGCGTAGGCGCGGAACACGCCGAATTTCACTCGGCTGTTGCACATCACGTCGGGATTCGGCGTCAGGCCGCGCGCGTAGCCGTCGAGCAGGTAACCCACCACGAGTCGCCGGTAGTCCTGCATCAGGTTGACGACGCGGAACTCGATCCCGAGTTTATCGCAGACGGCGCGTGCATCGACGATGTCCTGCTGCCACGGGCAGTCGCCGATGACGTTGTCCTCGTTGATCCAGTTCTTCATGTAGGCGCCGACGATCGGCCCGCCCTGCTGCTGGAGGAGCAGCGCGGCGACGGAACTGTCCACGCCGCCGGACATGGCGACGAGGGTTTTGGCGGGAGCGGGCACGAGCTGAGACGACGCGGCGGCGGGGCGGTTTGTCAATCGCCCGGCCGCTGAACCGGAGTTTTTTCAACCGCGAATGGACGCGAAGGAACGTGAATCAGGAAACGAAGCAGGGCAGAAGTGCCAGGATTCGCGTGTATTCGCGTCCATTCGCGGTTCACCTACGAAGAATCACAACGGGTCGGACGGCACGAACTTCGGGTCGATCACCCGCCGCAACAGCGCCTCGAATTTCTCCAGCGGCGCGTCGAAGCCGGGCGCGGCCGTGCTGCAACGGGGGATGAAGATGGGCGCGATTCCCGGCGGAGTTTGGGCGGACAACGGCGTGAGGTTCCGGATCTGCTCGAGCGTCTGGCCGATGTAGCTGACGCGCACGAAGCACGCGCCGTCGGCTTTGCGCTGGCGGAGTTCCAGCACGAGCGCGCCACCGGGCAGCACGGGGTTCTCGGCGGTGCCGGGCAGTCGCCAGTCGAGTCCTAGCAGGCCGCCGAGATTGATGATGTTGGTGTCGTGGCCCATCACCACGACGAGTTTCTGCGCCCCCGTGCCCAACGCGCCCGGCACGGCGTGACCGCTGGCGGCCTGCTCGAGGGTCGCAAGGTAGTGCTGCGCCAAACCGGAAGCCTGCACCTGCGCAGGGTAGAATGTGGCTTGCGTGAGGTTGAAGTAGAGCGCGTGCAGGTGGAGGAGTTGCGTGAGTTGGGCGGAACTCATGCGGCCCCAGCCGACCTGGTCCATGGGCAGGCCCTCCGCGTATTCCAGCTGGAGGGCGTCCACGATCTGCATGCCAACGTGCAGCGGCCCTTCGAAGCCCACCGTGTGGTCGATCGCCCCGGCCTGCACCTTGGCGGGCAGGTTGAGCAGGGCGATCTTGCTGGATGGCGGTGTGCCGCTGGGACCGCACAGGACCTGTTCCAGCAGCGCGAAATCCGCGCGGTGGGCCTGCAGGAAAGCGGCGGGATCATTGCCGATGCGGCCATTCAGGGCGGCGATGGCGAGAGCGCGGTCGGGAAGGTCGGGATGGACTTTGACGAAACGATACAACGGGTCGTCGGCGCCCTTGGGTCTCGCGTGTAGCTCGGGCGCCGGAGCGCCCGGCAGCAGGCCGCTGGCGAGGGCGAGGGCTGATTCCTTGGTGCGCTCGTCGCTGTCGGAGTGAAAATAAACCTCTGCTGCATCCGCCACGCCCGCGCCCGACAACAGGCCCTCGGCAACATACCGCTCGCGGTAATACGAACCCATCATGACCATTTCCTGCCGGCCGTGCGCGGTCAGGATCCCCGGCGGCACATTCCACTGCGGCCACGGCTCAGCGGCGTATTTCCCGAGAATCTGGTTGGTTTGGAGCGGCGAACGCACGCCGTGGCGCGTGAGCACGATCACCAGTTTCAATTCCTGGTCCGCGGATGCGGCCCAACCGGCAGAGGCTGCGCAGGCCACGACGAGCACGGACAGCACGCCGAGGCGAAGCAGGGTTTGCAGGAGGGAAAGTCCAGGAAAGCGGCGGGTCACGGAGGGCGAGGGGATGCTGGTGTTGATGAAGCGATTTAGTGGGCGAGTCTCTTTCAAAATGGCATCCGCAATCTTTTGACCGCGATTGTGCGGGACCGCTAGCCGCGCTGTGTCACATTCAGATGACGCCCCGGCGCACGGCTGAATCCGCGCTGTTTCACGTTTCCAGCTTGTCCGGCTGCTGGCGCGGAGGATGCTAATCAGGCTATATGTCCGCCTCTGTTCCCCGGATCGTCCGCGCCTGGCTTGAGTCCCTCACCACGGGCATCGTGGAGCTCGATCGCGACTGGACGGACCGCTCCTGGCCGCGTTTCACGCTGGGCGAGCAGTGCGCGGCGCCCGGGGGACTGGCGCCGGCGCCGGGGCTCGTCGCGGGCCGCACCTTTGGCTACTTCCTGAATCCGAAGGGCGAAATCTCGTTTGTGCTGCCGCTGGAGCACGGCCGGAACGTCAACGCGGCGCGCGATGCGGTTTACCTTGCCGGCGATTTCAACGGCTGGTCGACGGCGATCGGCGCGGACGAGTGGCGGCTGAAGCCGGCCGAGCTGGACGGTGAGCAGGTGCTGATGTGGACAGGCGATCCGGCGCGTTTCCTCGGCTCGGCGGGACAGCGTTTCAAATTTGTGACAGGCGAGCATCAATGGCTCATGCCGCCCGACGATGCGCCGAATATGGCGCGGGACGACAACGGCAATTTCAACCGCATCCTCGATCCGCACCGCACGGGCTGGCACCTCTGGCAGTTTACCCTCGGGGTGCCGCTGAACCTCGCGGAGCCGCGGACGGTCACCTGGTCCGACGGGGAGGCCGACGCCGGCCCGCCGGTGCCGCTGGTGCCGGGAGATTTCTTCCACGCGCTGAAAACCGATCTTCCGCTCGGCGCGCTGGTGCGGGGGGACACGACGGTGTTCAGGCTGTTCGCGCCGCGCGCGCGCGCGGTGACGCTGTTGCTCGGCTCGAAGCCCACGCCTGACACCATGGCGAGTTACCCGCTGGCGCGGCGGGCGGATGCCGATGGCGCGGTAGGCGTGTGGGAAGTGGCGCTCAACCAGCACCTGCACGGCTGGTTTTACTGGTATGCCGTGGACGGCGTGCGGGAGGGTGACGGCCGGTTCGACCCGACCGTGCGCGCGCTCGACCCGTATGCGCTGGCGACGGTCGGCCGCGACGGGCCCGGCATCGTGCTGGACCGCGCATGGGTGGGCGAGGGCGACCGGCACTTCCGGACGCCGGCGTGGCAGGACTTGGTGATCGCCGAAGCGCACGTGCGCGACCTCGCGGCCAACGCGCCGGTGAAGGCGACCGCGGAGGAGCGGTTCGGGTTCACCGGGCTGCGCAAGTGGGTCGAGAGCCCGGAGTTTTACCTGCACCACCTCGGGGTGAACTGCGTGGAGCTGCAGCCCGTGCAGGAATTCGATAACCGCACGAAGGAGGAGTATCACTGGGGCTACATGACGAACAATTACTTCGCGCCCGAGAGCAGCTATGCCCTCGCGCCGGAGCAGGCGTCGGGCGTGCGCGAACTGCAGGCGCTGGTGCGGGCATTCCACGCGCGTGGGATAGCCGTGGTGCTCGACGTGGTTTACAACCACGTGGGCGAGCCGGCGCACCTGCTGTTCATCGACCGTCTCTACTATTTTGAACAGGACGCCGCCGGGCAGCTGGCCAATTGGAGCGGGTGCGGCAATGACCTGCGCGCCAGCTCGGCGATGGCGAAGCGACTGATCATCGACAGCTGCAGCCACCTCATCGAGGCCTACGGCGTGGATGGATTCCGCTTCGACCTGGCGGAGCTGCTCGGCGTAGAAGTGCTGGGCGAAATCGAGGCGGCGCTGAAGCGCGTGAAGCCCGGCGTCATCCTGATCGCCGAGCCGTGGAGCTTCCGCGGGCACATCGCGGGCGCGCTGCGCGACACGGGCTGGGCGTCGTGGAACGACGGCTACCGCGACCACGTGAAGGAATACGTCGGCGCCAACGCCACGGCGGAGCGCATGGAGTATTTCCTCCGGGGCTCGCCGTGGTTTTTCGCCAAGTGGCCGGCGCAGACGATCAATTACACCGAGTCGCACGACGACCGCACGTGGGTGGACGTGATCACGGAGAACCCGGGCCACGACGGCTTCGCGCCCGCGGTGAACGACCGGCGGCGCACGCACCTGATGGCGTCGCTGCTGTTCATGTCGCTCGGCATCCCGATGCTGGCGGAAGGCCAGGATTTCCTGCGCTCGAAGCACGGCGTGAACAACACCTACCAGCGCGGCGACCTGAACGCGCTGGATTACCGCCGGCTCTACCGCTACCTCGGGACCCACGCCTATTTTGCGGGCTGGATCGCGTTCCGCCGGAGCGAACGCGGCCGGCTGTTGCGGCAGTTTTCGCGGCATGGTGAGGGCTTCTTTCAGTTTTATTCCACGGGCAATTCGCCCGCATTAGCTGCGCTATACAACGCGGATCGGGAGCAGGGAACGACCCGGTTGCTCTTCGCGGTCAACCCCACGCTCGGCGATGTCACGCTGACTTTGCCCGCGGAAGTCACTTCCTCCCTCTGGCGGCAGCTCGCCGACCATGAGCGTTTTTTTTCCGCCGACTACCAGGGCGCGACCTTGCCGGTGGAAGCGGAGCTCTTCGTGCCGGCCCTCGGCTGCGCGCTGTGGATCAGCGAGTCGTAGCATAAACGCAAATGCCCCTTGCCAAGAAAACCCACGGGGGACTTATTCTGACCTTCGCAGAGTTGATTAACCTCTAACACGCATCCTCCCATGGCAGTCAAAGTTGCAATCAATGGATTCGGCCGCATCGGCCGCCTCGTCTTTCGCGCCCTCGTTGAGCAGGGGCTCCTCGGCACGACCCTCGATGTCGTCGCCGTGGGCGATATTGTCCCCGCGGACAATCTCGCCTACCTGCTGAAATACGACTCTTCCCAGGGTCGCTTCGCGGGGACGGTGACGTCCAAGAAATCCGCGGCCGACAAGGCCGACCACGACGTGCTCACGGTCAACGGCCGCGACATCAAGGTGGTCAGCGCCAAGACGCCCGCCGAACTGCCCTGGGCCGCCCTCGGCGTCCAGGTCGTGATCGAGTCCACCGGGCTCTTCACCGACGCGGAGAAGGCCAAGGGCCACCTCGCCGCCGGCGCCAAGAAGGTCATCATCTCCGCGCCCGGCAAGGGTGAGGACATCACGCTGGTCCTCGGCGTGAACGACTCGAAATACGACCCGGCCAAGCACCACATCATTTCCAACGCCTCCTGCACCACGAACTGCCTCGCGCCGCTCGTGCACGTGCTGCTGAAGGAAGGCTTCGGCATCGAGGAAGGCCTGATGACGACGATCCACTCCTACACCGCGACGCAGAAGACCGTGGACGGCCCGTCGAAGAAGGACTGGAAGGGCGGCCGTTCCGCCGCGATCAACATCATCCCGGCCTCCACCGGCGCGGCCAAGGCCGTCGGCCTAGTTTGCCCCGAAGTGAAGGGCAAGCTCACCGGCATGTCCTTCCGCGTCCCGACGCCCACCGTCTCCGTCGTCGACCTCACGGTCCGCACGGTGAAGGAAACGTCGCTCAAGGACATCAACGCCGCGCTCGAGCGCGCGTCGCAGACCTACCTCAAGGGCATCCTCGGCGTCACGAGCGACGAGGTCGTCTCGTCCGACTTCATCCACGAGAAGCTCTCGTCGGTTTACGACGTGGGTTCCTCGATCGAGCTGAACAGCCGCTTCTTCAAGCTCGTGAGCTGGTATGACAACGAATGGGGCTATTCCAACCGCGTCGTCGAGCTCACCAAGAAAGTCGCCGCCAGCCTCTAACCTTCGGTCAACCTAAACTTAGGCCGCCGCCCTTTCCGGCGGCGGCCTTTTTGCTTTATGCCCAAGTTCAAATCGATTCGCGATCTCAACCTGGCGGGGAAGCGCGTGCTGATGCGCGTCGACTTCAACGTCCCGCAGGACAAGGCCACTGGCGCCATCACCAACAACCAGCGCATCGTCGCGGCCCTGCCCACGATCAAGTATGCGCTGGCGCAGGGTGCGTCGGTGGTGCTGATGAGCCACCTCGGCCGTCCCGACGGCAAGGTCATCGCCAAATATTCGCTCAAGCCCGTCGCCGACGAGCTCGCCAAATTGCTCGGCCAGCCCGTGGCGTTTGCCGCGGACTGCGTCGGCCCGGTCGCCGAGCAGGCGGCCGCCGCGCTCAAATCCGGCGGCGTGCTCCTCCTCGAGAACCTGCGCTTCCACATTGAGGAGGAGGGCAAGGTCAAGCAGGAGGACGGCACGTCGGTGAAAGCCGATCCGGCCGCCGTCACGGCGTTTCGCGCCGGGCTTTCGAAACTCGGTGACGTTTACGTCAACGACGCCTTCGGCACCGCCCACCGCGCGCACTCGTCGATGGTCGGCATCAGCCTGCCGCAGAAGGCCGCAGGCTTCCTGATGGAGGCCGAGCTGAAGGCGTTTGCCGCCGTCCTCGACCACCCGCAGCGCCCGCTGCTCGCCATCCTCGGCGGCGCGAAGATCGCCGACAAGATCCCGCTCATCCGAAACCTCCTCGCCAAGGCGAACGAGATCATCATCGGCGGCGGCATGGCTTACACCTTCAAGAAGGTCATCGACCACATGGAGATCGGGGACAGCCTCTTCGATCCCGAGGGCGCGAAGATCGTGCAGGCGCTCGCCGACGAGGCGAAGTCGCGGGGCGTGAAGCTGATTTTTCCCGTGGACTATGTCTGCGCGGACAAGTTTGACGCCAACGCCAACACGCAGCCCGCCAACGACGCCACGGGCATTCCCGCGGGCTGGCAGGGACTCGACGCCGGCCCGAAGTCCATCGCGCTCTATCGCGACGCGATCCTCCGGGCGAAGACCATCATTTGGAACGGCCCGCCCGGCGTGTTCGAGTTCGAGAAGTTCGCCGGTGCCACGAAGGCGATGGCCGCCGCGATGGCCGAGGCCACGGCGCAGGGCGCCACCACCGTAGTCGGCGGCGGCGACACCGCCACCGCGGCCAAGAAATTCAAGATCGCGGACAAGGTCACCCACTGCTCCACTGGCGGCGGCGCCAGCCTCGAATTCCTCGAGGGCAAAATCCTCCCCGGCGTAGCCTTCCTCGAAAACTGAACTCCTCCCATGTTTCGCAAAAAACTCATCGCCGGTAATTGGAAAATGAACAAGACGCCGGCGGACGGCGCCGCCCTCGCGGCCGAGCTGGTCGCGCTGGTCGGCAAGCTGCCGGACGTGGACATCGTCGTCTGCCCGCCCTTCACCGCCCTGGAGTCCGTCGGGCGCACGCTCGACGGCTCCGTCGTGAAGCTGGGCGCGCAGAACATGCACCCCGAGGCCAACGGCGCGTTCACCGGCGAGGTGTCCGCGCCGATGCTGCGCGCGCTCTTCGCCACCCACGTCATCCTCGGCCACAGCGAGCGCCGCGCGCTCTTCGGTGAGACCGATCACTTCATCAACCTCAAGGTCCACGCCGCGCTGAAGAACCAGCTCCGGCCGATCCTGTGCGTCGGTGAGAGCCTCGCTGAGCGCGAGGCGGGTGCGACGCTGAAGGTTGTGCAGACCCAGCTCGAAGCCGGCCTCGAGGGCGTGAGCAAGGAGCAAGCGGCCACGCTTATCGTCGCCTACGAGCCCGTCTGGGCCATCGGCACTGGCAAGGTCGCCACCTCCGACCAGGCGCAGGAAGTCCACGGTTTCATCCGCGGGCTGCTGACCAAGCTCTTTACCGAGCCGGTCGCGCAGCGCGTCCGCATCCTCTACGGCGGTTCGATGAAGCCCGCCAATGCCCCCGAATTGCTGGCGCAAAAGGACATCGATGGCGGCCTGATCGGCGGCGCCGCGCTCGAGGCCCGCAGCTTCGTCGAGCTGGTCAAGGCGGCCGCGGCGGCGAAGTGACCGCTGGATTCGCCTGAGTATGTATGTGCCCGGACATTTCCGAACGGAGGACCGTGCGAAGATCACGGCAGTCATCCACGCGAACAGTTTCGCGACGCTGACCACGCAGGGGCAGGGTGGGCTTACAACCTCGCACCTGCCGTTCCTCTACGACGAGACGGCCGGGCCCAACGGCACGCTTTACGCGCACCTCGCCCGCGCGAACGGCCAGTGGCGGGAGTTTGCGTCCGCGAACGCGCCGGAGGCGTTGGTGGTTTTCCAGGGCGAGCACGGCTACATTTCGCCGCGCTGGTATGCTAGTTTCCCGGCGACGCCGCACGTGCCCACATGGAATTACGAGGCGGTGCACGCCTACGGCGTTCCGCGGATCCTCGAGGATCCCAAACGGGTGGTGGACGTGCTGGCCCGCACAATCCGGCGCTACGAACCCGCGGATTCAGGCTACATGATCGAAAGTCACTCAACCGCGTTTCTGGAGAAGATGACCCAGGCGATCGTGGCGTTTGAGATTCCCGTCAGCCGGCTGGAGGCGAAATTCAAGCTCAGCCAGAACCGGACGAAGGAGGATCTCACCAGCGCGATCCATGCGCTGGAGCAGTTGGGTGATCCCGCGAGCCTCCGCCTGGCCGCGGCGATGCGGCGGGTGCAGACGGGCTGATTCCTCAGACGCTGTGCAGGGAGCAAAGCGCCCGGAGCTTCTTGCGCCCGCGCTCCAGCTGTTCGCCGCGTTCCCAATCATACGCATCCATCGCGATTTCCGCCGTGATCGCGCCTGCCTTGTGGTGCAGCCGCTGGATCATGTCCTCCATGTCAGGGGGAAAGGGGTGACCGCCGTGGAGCAGCAACTCACGGATCGGATGTTCTTTAATGCGTTCTTCAGACACGGTGTTTATGGCCGGAATATCGCCCAACCCCGGCGGGACTTCAACTTCCCCGGGAGGGGGAAACTACTGAGTCCGACGCACTTGGTGAATAATTTGCAAATCGGCCCGGGGCCCGGTTTTGACCGTCCTCAGTGCGAACGGCCCGCCATCGACTCGACCAACGCGAGCAGGAAGGCCGGATCGCCCTTGAGCCGGCGCAGGGCGACGGTGGCGGCGGCGGAGTGCTCCTGGGCGAGCTGGCGGGAGGCGGCCAGGCCGTGGAGTTTCACGAAGGTGGTCTTGCCCGCCTGGGCGTCCTTGCCGGCGGTTTTGCCGAGCGTCGCGGTGTCGGCGGTGGCATCGAGGACGTCGTCGACGATCTGGAAAGCCAGCCCGAGTTTCCGGCCTACCTGGCGCAACGTGGCGATCGCGGCGGCGTCCGCGTGGCCGACCAGCCCGCCCATCACGAGCGCGGCCTCAATCATCGCGGCGGTCTTGTTGAGATGGATGAATTTGAGCTGCGCGCCAGTGGCGGCTTGGTTCTCAGCCAGCAGGTCCTCCATTTGCCCACCGATGAGTCGCTGGCTGCCGGCGGCGGCGGCCAGTTCGCGGATGAGGGCATGCGCCAGCGCGGGTTCGCTGGCGTAGCTTTCGGCGAGCAGCCCGAACGCGTGCGTCAGGAGGGCGTCGCCGGCGAGCAACGCCGTGGCCTCGTCGAACTGCTTGTGCACCGTCGGCCGGCCACGGCGCAGGTCGTCGTTGTCCATGCAGGGCAGGTCGTCGTGGATGAGCGAGTAGGTGTGCAGGCACTCGATGGCGACCGCGGCGGCGAGCGCGGCGTCGGGCTGCGCCCCGCAAAGCTCCGCCGTCGCGAGCGTCAGCACCGGCCGCAGGCGCTTGCCGCCGGCCTGGACGCTGTAGCGCATGGCGGCATGAAGCCGCTCCGGCCGGGTGGTGGCCGGGGGGAGAAAGAGGTCCAGCCCGCGCTCGGTTTCGGCCGTGTGGCGGCGGAGGGTGGCGGTGAAATCCATGGGCCCTTGCGTGGGCCAAAACCCCGCCCGGCGCAATCCCGGCCGCGTGAGAAACAAACTCGCCATGCGGCGGGGACGCGCCCATAAACCTGCACGATTTCTCATGCCCACTTACGAGTACGTCTGTCCAAAATGCCACCATGCCTTTGAGGCGTTCCAGTCGATGAGCGACGCGCCCCTGACGCAGTGTCCGAAATGCAAGAAACGCGGCCTGAAACGGCTGATCGGCGGGGGCGCGGGGCTGATTTTCAAGGGCACCGGCTTTTACATCACCGATTACAAGAACAAGAAAGCCCCGGAAAAATCCGGCGGCGACAGCGCCAAGCCCGATTCCAAACCCGCCTCGAAACCCGCGTCGGCCGCGGCCTGATTTTTCCCCATGACACGATTTGATCGCGCGAATTACGGTCCCAGCTGGGTGGAAGTCATTTTCGGCGCCGTGCTGAGCCTGGTGCTCGGGATCGTGATTGCCGCGGGTTACTTCATCTTCAAGCCCGTGACCCGCGTGAAGGAGCTCCCGAAGGAGCCCGTGACGGGCACGGTTTACTACATCGAGGGCTCCCGCGACTACGGCAACGCGCGCCGGCTGATCGCAAAGGAAAAGTTCTTCGTCAAGGGGGGCTCGATTGTGGTCAACGAGGACGAGATCAATGCCGCCGCCAGCCCCGTGACGGCGCCGGTCGGTCCCGGCTCGGTGCCCGAGCCTGCGCCCACGACGCTGATCACGCCGGGCGCGCCTAATTTCCGCATCCACGACGGCCTGGTGACGATTTCGGTGCCGGTCCGGCTCAAATACGACCTGGTGGCGCTGGACCAAACCGTGCTGGTGCAGGCCACGGGCAGCTTTCTCCGCCACGGGGACAGCTTTGCCTTCGTGCCCAAAACCATGTTCGTCGGTTCCTGTCCGGTGGAGCGCATTCCCCATGGGATGGATTTCGTGTTGCAGAAGATTTACGCGGTGCAGCCGGTTCCCGCCGACATCGCCGCGGCCTGGGGCAAGTTGTCGGACGTCACTGTCGAAGGCACCACGCTGCATTTGACGATGCCGTGAGTGCGGCCACGGTCGCCCGGCTGGAGCGCGGGTAAAGGACTTGCCCGCCTGCGTCCCCGGCCCGAAAACTTCCCGCGTGTCGAAGAAGCTCAAGCACATCGGCGTCATCTCCCTGTTGACGGTGGTGTCGCGTTTGCTGGGGTTGATGCGCGACCAGCTGGGCGCCGCGATCTTTGGCGCGAGCATCCTCAACTCCGCCTTCCTGACGGCTTTCCGGCTGCCGAACCTGTTTCGCCGGCTGCTGGGCGAGGGGTCGCTGACGGCGGCATTTCTGCCGACGTTGCAGGAGGAGCTCCATGGAACGGGCCGGCCGGGGGCGTTTGCGCTGCTCAACAAGGTCGTGAGCTGGCTCGCCGTGATCACGGGTGCGCTGGTGGTGACGGCCATGCTGCTGTTCAGCCAGTCGCGGCGGCTGACCGGACAGGACGACAAGTGGTATCTCGTGGCGGACCTGACCGTGATCCTCTTCCCGTATCTCGCGTTCGTGTGCATCGCGGCCGCGCTCAATGCGACGCTGAACGTATTTCAGCGCTTCACGGAACCCGCGCTGTCTCCCATCTGGCTCAACCTCGCGATGATTCTCTCCCTCGGCGGGGCGGGACTGCACTTTGCGTCGACGCCGATGGGCGAGATGTACTGGCTGTGCACGGGCGTCCTCCTGGGCGGGTTCTTGCAAATGATGGTGCCGGCGGTGGTGCTGATGCGCGAGGGCTGGCAGCCGCGGTTTGACCTCCAACTGTCATCCCGGGTGCGGGAAATTGCGGCGTTGATGACCCCGGGATTCTTCGGTTCGGCAATTTACCAGGTGAACATTTACGTCGCGGGCCTGCTGGCCTACGCGGTCAGCGACTCCGCGAGCACGTTGATTTTTTATGCGAACCGCCTGATGGAACTGCCCATCGGCGTCTTTGCCATCGCGGTCTCGACGGTCGTCTACCCGCTGATTGCCAAGCATGCGGTGGAAAAGAACTTCACCGGGATGGCCGACGATTACCGGAAGGGCATCCGGCTCATCCTGATCATCAACGTCCCGGCCGCGCTGGGGCTCGCGCTGCTGAGCGAACCCATCACCCGGGTGCTTTTCCAACGCGGCCATTTTTCGGCGGACGACACGCTGGGTATGGCGCCGCTGGTGGCGATCTTTGCCGTCGGCATGCCGTTTTTCTCGATGGTGAACTTGACAGTGCGGGCGTTTTACTCGGTGAAGGACACGAAGACGCCCGTGCGCGTGGCGATGGTGGATTTCGTGGTAAACCTGGGGCTGAGCCTGGCGCTCATGCACTGGCTGGGCGCGAAGGGCCTCGTCATCGCCAGCACGGCAGCGATCATCGTGCAGACGGTGCTCCTCACCCGGGCGCTGACGCGCAAACTGCCGAACATGGGCTTCGCCCCGCTTTGGCCGTCGGTCGGGAAGATTCTCGCCGCGACGCTGGTGATGGGCCTGCTGGTCGGCGGCGGTTGGCACCGGCTGCAGGGGGCGGGGCTGAGCGGCCGGGCGCGCGACTGGCTAGCGCTGGGCGGGTTGATTCCGCTGGGCGTGTTGCTCTATGCGGCATTGCTGTGGGGCTTGAAGATCGAGGGACGGGACGAGTTTTCCGCCATCGTGCGGCGGGTTTTCGGCGGAAAGGAGAAACTGGCATGAGCGCGCCGACACCCGACGAAGTCACCGTGGTGCACAATCCCACGGCCAGCCGCTTTGAGGCGAAGGTCGGTCCGCATCTCAGCGTGGCGGATTACGTCTTGGAGGACGACCGGATCATATTCACGCACACCTACGTCCCGACGGCGCTGCGCGGGCAGGGCATTGCCGAGAAACTCGTGCGCGCCGGCCTCGCGTTCGCGCAGGTGGAAGGCCGCAAGGTCGTGCCGCAGTGCTCCTACGTCGATTCGTTCATCCAGCGGCACAAGGAGTTTCAGGGATTGTTGTAGATCGGGCTTCACGCCCGATATCCGACGCCAACCTATCGGGCCTAAAGCCCGACCTACGGTTGCCAAATTCCCGGCGACAGGTTGAATGGACGTTTCCATGCCTCATCTCTTCGATCCGTTCACGCTCAAGTCCATCACGCTGCGCAACCGCGTCGGCGTCTCGCCGATGTGCCAGTATTCATCCGACGACGGCGTGGCGAACGACTGGCATCTCGTGCACCTGGGCTCGCGCGCGCTCGGCGGCGCCGGCCTCGTGATCGCGGAGGCCACGGCCGTGGCACCCGAGGGACGCATCACGCCGGGCGATGCGGGGATTTGGGCGGACAAGCACGTCGAGCCACTGGCCCGCATCAACCGCTTCATCAAGGAGCATGGCGCCGTCGCCGGCATCCAGATCGCGCACGCCGGCCGCAAGGCCAGCGCGGCGGTGCCGTGGGCGGGCGGGGCGCATCTCGCGAATGACGCGGGTGGCTGGACGACCGTGGCACCCAGCGCGGTTCCGTTTGGCGGCGACCAGAACAAGGTGCCGCATGCACTTTCGGTGGACGAAATCAAAGGAGTGCAGGCGAACTTCGTGGCCGCGGCGAAACGCTCGCTGGCCGCGGGTTACGAGTGGCTCGAGCTGCATTCGGCGCACGGTTACCTGAGCCACGAGTTCCTGTCGCCGCTCTCGAACCAGCGCACGGACAGCTACGGCGGGAGCTTCGACAACCGCATCCGCTTCATCCTCGAGACCACGCGCGCAGTCCGGAAGGTCTGGCCCGAGAATCTGCCGTTCACCGTCCGCATTTCGTGCACCGACTGGGCCGAGGGTGGCTGGGACATCGACCAATCGGTCGAGCTCGCGCGCCGACTGAAAACGGAGGGCATCGACCTGGTCGATTGCAGCTCGGGCGGTGCGGTGCCGCACGCCAAGATTCCCGTCGGGCCCGATTTCCAAGTGCCGTTTGCTGAGCGCATCCGCCGCGAGGCGGACATCGCCACGGCCGCGGTGGGCATGATCACCGAGCCGAAGCAGGCCGACGCGATCATCCGGTCGGGCCAGGCGGACCTCGTGCTGCTGGCCCGCGAGGAATTGCGCGACCCGTATTGGCCGGCGCATGCGGCCAAGGCACTCGGCCACGCGGCGGCCGTGCAGCCGCCGAAGCAATATGCCCGGGCCTGGTAAATTTTCCCCGTGAGCCATCCCATCCCCACCGCCACGCTCCTCCACGCGCTCAACTGGCGCTACGCGACGAAGAAGTTCGACCCGGCAAGGAAGATCCCGGCGAACGACTGGCACGCACTCGAGCAGGCCCTCGTGCTTTCGCCTTCGTCGGTTGGTTTGCAGCCGTGGCGATTCTTCGTGGTGACCGATTCCGCGATGAAGGCCCGGCTGCGGCCCGCGGCCTGGGATCAGCCGCAGGTGACGGACTGTTCGCACTTCGTGGTCCTGGCCGTGCGCAAGAACCTCGGCGCCGACCATGTGGACCGCCACAACGGGCGCATGGCGGAAGTGCGCGGGGTGACGACGGAGTCGCTCGGGAGATTCCGCCAGATGGTGACGGGCAATCTCGACAAGGCGCGGGCGGAGGGCCGGCTCGACATCTGGCAGTCGCACCAGGTGTATATCGCCCTCGGCCAGTTGCTCGCCTGCGCCGCGTTGCTGGGCGTGGACACGTGCCCGATGGAAGGCTTCGAACCGGGAAAATTTGACGAAATCCTCGGGCTCACGGGCACCGATTGGGCCTCGGTCGTGTGCTGCGCCGCCGGCTACCGCGCGGCGGACGACAAGTATGCCACGACGAAGAAAGTCCGTTTCAGCGCGGACGATGTGATCACGCGCATTTAATCGCGCGTCGTAGGTCGGGCTTTACGCCCGATATTCCGATTTCCTGATATCGGGGATAAACCCCGAACTACAGCAGGCGAACATCTCCATCAGGCGAACACCGCCGCGCGCTCCACTGCGGTCAGCTCACGCCACTTGGCTGACTTGAGATCGCCGAGGGTGAAATCACCGATGCGCACCCGCATCAGCCGGAGCGTCGGGTGGCCCACCGCGGCAGTCATGCGGCGAACCTGGCGGTTCTTGCCCTCAACGAGTTCCAGCGCGAGCCAGCTGTCTGGCACGTTTTTCCGGAAGCGCACGGGCGGATCGCGGGGCGCCACGGCCGGCGCCGGATCGAGCAGCCGCACGCGGCAGGGCAGGGTGCGATAGTCGTCGATCGAAATGCCGCCGCGGTCGAGGCGGGCGAGCGACTCGGGGGTCAGCACGCCTTCGACCTGCGCCCAGTATTCGCGACGATGCGCGTGGGCGGGATCGAGCAGCTGGGAGTTGAGCCCGGGTTCGTCGCTGAGCAGCAGGAGGCCCTCGGAATCAGCGTCGAGCCGGCCCAGCGCATAGACGCGGGGTGGCAGCCCGAAATCCGCCAGCGTCCGCCACTTCGATCCCGGTTCGGGCGTGAACTGCGACAGGACACCGTAGGGTTTGTGAAGCGCGAGAAGCACGCGGTCAGTCAGGCATAAATCGCGGAAACGCGGAAGGGCGGAAAAAACATGATCGCGGAAGCGCGAAAGGGCGAAAACGCAGAACCAGACAGGCGGATGGGCGAGAACAGGAACACAACGGTCGGATCCCGCTTTGTAACCCAATCGGTTACAATTCGCGCTTTCGCCCTTTCGCGTTTCCGCGATCCGGATTGGCCTTCTCTCCGCGCTTCCGTTCCTCCGCGTTTCCGCGATACTGGCCGGAGTCTCCCACCCCAGGTTTCCATCTTTTCGCGATCCGGCTGAGCGCGCGCAGTTCATCGCCTGGGCCAACCGGCAGCTCTGGCTTTACGGCTGCGATCTCGGGACGGAGTGGCGGCAGGCGACGGAGGAGGGACGCGATCTGCGCTCCGTCGCGGCGGAGTTTCACCGGCTGCGAAACACGGAGCCCAAGACGGACTATCACGAGAAGCTGATCTCGGGCCGGCGGGACTTGCGCTGGTTCGAGCAGGCGCTGCGGCTCACGGACCGCGTGCAGACGCTGCCCTTGCGCCAGGATTTTCCGCATCACGAGCCCGACGACCTGCGCGGGATTCGGGCGGCGCGGGGACGCGGCCCGACGGTGCCCCGGTGGCGCGGGAGCCGGGCGCAGCTCGCGGACCGCGTGCGGGGCGGTTTTTTGGGGCGCGTGGCGGGTTGCATGCTGGGCAAGCCGTTCGAAGGCGTGGATCGCGCTTCGATCCGGATGTATGCGGAGGAAACCGGCAACTGGCCGCTGCGGACTTACCAGCGCCAGCCGACGGCGGCGGAGCTGCGGCGGATTCTGCGGCGCAAACCGCTCCGGCCGATCCGCTCGTGGCAGCTGGCGTTCTACATCGACCTGAACGACGGGTTTCCGAGCGACGACGACATCAACTACACAGTGATGGGCATGGAGGTGATGCGCCGGCACGGGACGAATTTTACTCCGACCGACTTGGCGTCACTGTGGATCCAGCAGCTCCCGGCGCTCGCCACCTGCACCGCCGAGCGCGCCGCCTATCGCAACCTGCTCGAGGGCTGGCTGCCGCCGCGGAGCGCCACCCGGCGGAATCCATATCGCGAATGGATTGGCGCGCAGATCCGGGCGGACTTTTTTGGCTACGCCGCTCCCGGCGACCCAGCGCGTGCGGCCGGGTGGGCCTGGCGCGACGCGTCGATCAGCCATGTGAAGAACGGCATTTACGGGGAAATGTGGGTGGCGGCGATGCTGGCCGCGGCGTTTGTCCTCGAAGACTGGCCGGCGGTCATCCGAGCGGGGTTGGCGCAGATTCCGCGGCGCTCACGACTGCATGCAGGCATTCGGCAGATCCTCGCCCTGCACGAGGCGGGCGTGCTGCACGAGGAGGTCATCGACGGCATTCACCGCGAGTGGAACGAGCTCACCGTCCACGGCTGGTGCCACACGATTTCCAACGCGCAGATCGTCGCCGCGAGTTTGCTCTATGGCGGCGATGACTACTCGACAACCATCGCCCTCGCCGTGGCGGCGGGATTCGACACGGACTGCAACGGCGCGACCTGCGGCAGCCTGTGGGGCGTGAAGCACGGCGAGAAGGCGCTCCCGCGCCGCTGGCTGCGTCCGCTGCACAACAAGCTCAAAACCAATCTCTCCGACTACGGATTCATGCCGCTCCACGAAATGGCCGGGCGGATGGCGACGGTGGTGGAGTCGGTGAGGTAGGCGGGTAGGGCGAGGTCTATGACCTGCCCTACCTTCCGGTGGTTACGCCTTCCAGGTCGCGGTGAACTTGTAGTGGCCGGGGGCGAGTTCGCAGGTGACGGACGCGGCGGTCGCCTTGACCTTGCTGACGCCGGCGGAGCGCGCCAGCGGCGACTTGCCTTCGGTGAGCTTGGCTTTGCCCGGGACGGGGAATTTCACCGACGCCGTGGTGTTCGGCGGGACGATGACTTCCCAGTCGAAGCGGCCGGCGTGGAGTTTCCACGAGCTGAGGATTTCGCCATGCGGGCTCTGCAGCATGCCGCGGGCCGAGGTGAGTTCGCCACCGGGCTGCGGGGCGAGGAGGATGCGCTTGAAGCCGGGCGAGGCGGGATCGATGTCCACGCCGGCGACCACGGCATACAGCCAGGAACCAATCGCGCCGTAGGCGTAGTGGTTGAAGGAGTTCATGCCCTTGTCCTGGAAGCCGTTTTCCTTGGTCCAGCCATCCCAGCGTTCCCAGATCGTTGTCGCGCCCTGCGTGACGGCGTAGAGCCACGACGGCCATGCTTTCTGGTGGAGGAGCTTGTAGGCGAGGTCCGTGCGGCCGAAGCGCGTGAGCACGTGCGGTAGGTAGGACGCGCCGACGAAGCCGGTCGTGAGCTTGTTGCCGCGCGCCTCGATATCGCGGACGAGTTCGCGCAGGAGCTTCGGGCGGAGCGCCACGGGCGCCAGGTCGAACTGCAGGGTCAGCACGTAGCTGGTCTGCGTGAGGCCGGCGGCGACACCGTCGGCCGAGAGGAAACGCTTCTGGTAGGCGCGGCGGATGCGCTCGGCGAGGCGCTCGTAACGGACGGCGTCGGCGGTGCGTCCGAGGACGCGGGCCATCTTGGCCACGAGCGTCGTGCTGTAGGCGAACAGCGCGGTGCCGATGAGATCCTTCGGCGTGTTGCCAAAGACGTTGCCGCTGCCATCCAGCGCGAGCCAGTCGCCGTAGCCGTGCCAGACGTTGGTGTCGGGATGCGAGCGGATGAGGCCCTTCGACTGGTCCTCCATGTAGCCGATGAATTTCGTGAGCGAGTCGAAGTGCCGGGCGAGGAGGTCCTTGTCGGCGTAGCAGAGATACATCGTCCACGGGCAGATCACCGCGGCGTCGGCCCACGCGGGGCCGCCGTCGGCGCCCACGCCCTCGATGTGCGGGGCGACGGAGGGCATCTGGCCCTCGGTGCCCTGGGCGTCGGAGATATCGCGCTGCCACTTGTTAAAGAAACCCGCGACGTTGCGATTCCACGCGGCGGTGCGGCTGAACACCTGCGCGTCGCCCATCCAGCCGAGGCGCTCGTTGCGCTGCGGGCAGTCGGTGGGCACCTCGAGGAAGTTGCCGCGCTGGCCCCAGTCGATGTTGCTCTGGAGCTGGTTGATGAGGGGGTCGCTGCAGTGAAACGTGCCCGTGCGGGGCGTGTCGCTGTGCAGCACGACGCCCGTGATCACGTCGGGTAGCAGGTCATCGGGATGGCCCGAGATCTCGACGTAGCGGAAGCCGTGGAACGTGAACTTCGATTCCCACGTCTCGCCGCGCGGGTCGCCGCGCAGGATGTAGTGGTCGGTCTGTCGGGCGGCGCGCAGGTTCTCGGTGTAGATCGTGCCGTCCTTGTTGAGCATCTCGGCGAAGCGCAGGCGGACGACCTGGCCGGCCTTGCCGCGGACGTGCAGGCGGACGCGGCCCACCATGTTCTGGCCCATGTCAATGACCCAGATCGTGGAGGGCCAGATGGGAATCTTGTTGGGCGGCGTGATGGGCTTGAGTTCCTGCGTGGCGTGGACCATCGGCCCGAGCACCGGGGAAATCTCGATGCCGGGGTCGGCGAACGGCGTGACGGGCAGCCAGGCGCTGTCGTCGTAGCCGGGCTCGTCCCAGCCGCGCAGCTCGCGGCGGGCATCGTAGGTCTCGCCCATGATCAGGTCGGACTCGACGATCGGGCCGTAGGAGGTCTTCCAGGCGCCGTCGGTGACGATGACCTGCGTGGACCCGTCGGTAAACGTGAGGACCAGCTGCGCGAGCAGCTGGGGGCGTTCGCCGTAGTAATTGCGTTCCCGCCAGCCGAGGTGGCCGCAATACCAGCCGTCCCCGAGCACGGCGCCGGCGGCGTTGGCGCCGGGGCGGAGCAGGGCGGTGACGTCGTAGGCCTGATATTGGACGCGCTTCTTGTATTCGGTCCAGCCGGGCGAGAAGACGTCGTGGCCGACGCGCTGGCCGTTGAGGTGAAACTCGTAGAGTCCCAGCGCCGTGGCATAGAGCCGCGCCGAGGCGACCTTCTTGCCGACATTAAAAATCGTGCGGAGATACGGGCTGTGCGCGCCCACCTCGGGCCCGCCGGCGAACGCGGCGCCGATCCAGCTGCCGCGCCAGTCCTTGCGCGAGAGCAGGCCGGCCTCCCAGAACGCCGGGGCGCTTTCGCTGCGGCGGTTTTTCTCGTCCCAAATCGCGACGCGCCACCAGACGCGCTGGCGGGAGGCGAGGGGGCTGCCTGCGTAGGTCACCTGCGTGGTGGCGTCGGAGCGGACGCGCCCGCTGTCCCAGAGCACCCCGGCGCCGGCGCGGCCCGCGGAGACGACGATCCGATAAGCGGTCTGCCGGGCGCCGCGGCGATCGCCGGCGGCGAGCTGCCAGCTGAGGCGCGGGGCGGGGTCATGCACGCCGAGCGGGTTGTCGAAATAATTGCAACGCAGCTGAACGGGAAGGATGGATGCGGCCATGGAGACTAGGAGAAATGTTACGATGCGACTTGCCCGCAGTGGTGCAAGGACGCGATAGGCGAACAATCAGGCTTGGCGTCGCGGAGGGAAAGTGGGAAAACAGGCCATCCCATGAAGGAAATTCCCCACGCGTATGTCTGCATCATGGCGGGTGGCAGCGGTGAGCGTTTCTGGCCGATGAGCCGGCAGCGCACGCCGAAGCACCTGTTGAAACTTTTCTCCGACCGGACCCTCGTGGAGGAGACCGTGCGCCGGCTGGATGGCGTGGTGCCGCGGGCGAATATCTTTGTCCTGACGAACGTGGCCCAGCTCGACGGCACGCGGGCGGCCCTGGGTGACCTGCTGCCGGCGGAACAGATCGTGGCGGAGCCCACCAAGCGCGACACCGCCGCGGCGGCGTCCCTCGCCACGGGCTTGGTGCGTGCGCGCGATCCCAAGGGCGTGCTGGCGCTGCTGCCGGCGGACTCCTACATCCGGGACACGGCCAGCTTTGCGCGGCAACTGCGGATCGGGCTGACGCGCGCGTCCCAGACGAGTGCGCTGCTGACCTTTGCCATCAAGCCCAGCCATGCGTCGACGGCGTTCGGCTACCTGAAGCTCGGCGACGCGGTGCCGGAGGGCGCGGGCTTCCGTCGCGTCGAGAAATTTGTCGAGAAACCCGACCCGGCCACTGCGGCGCGCTACGTGGCGAGCGGCGAGTTTGCGTGGAATGCCGGGATGTTTGTCTGGAGCGTGGCGGCGTTCCTCGCCGAGGCCGAGGAGCACACGCCGAAGCTGGCCAAGTTCATCCGCGAATTTCCCGCGGGCGACCCGACTGCCTACCTCGCGGCGCGCTTCCTGACGCTGATGCCGAAGGTTTCGGTGGACTACGCCATCCTCGAAAAAGCCGCGGCGGTGGAGACCCTGCTGGCGGAATTCGACTGGGACGACGTGGGCGTGTGGACGGCCCTGCCGACGTATCTGCCCCGCGACGGCGCCGGCAACGCGATGCGCGGGACGGTGGTGGCCAACGGCGGCTCGGCGAACAACATCGCATTGAGCAACGGCCGCGTGATCGCGCTCGTGGGCGTGAAGGATCTCATCGTGGTGGAAACGCCCGACGCCGTCCTCGTCTGCCACCGCAGCGCCGTGGACGACATCAAGAAGCTGATGCCCCAGCTGCCGAAGGACGTGCTCTGAACGCGCCGTTCCCAGGCAAGAAATGAGCCCTGCCCAGTCTCGCCGTCATTTCCGGCAACTGGTCCGGTCCCCTTAGGCCACACCCTTGGCCTTGCACAGGGCGGCGAGTTCAGCCGCGTCCACCTCGCCCTTGATCGTGTTTAGGTGGCTGAGGATGACCATGCGGTCGCTGGGGCCGCAGGTGGAGATCTCGATCATCCAGTCCTCCGCCTTGGGTGCGGCGACGATCACTTCGTCGGCCCAGGCGATCACCTCGGTGGCCTCCACGAAGCCTTGCGTGATGCCTTGGATAAAAAACTCCGCCTTGGTCCTGTAGTTCATTCCGAGACTGTTCCGCCGGCGCCCGCCCATGCCAAGAGCGAATGACCGCCCTGGGTGCACCCTGACTGGCCTCGCCTTCCGATTCGGCGGACCCACACTTTCATGGCCGATGAGATCTTTCGTGTCCGTTCGCTGGCTGGTGATCGTGAGCGCGGTGGCGCTCATGCTCGGAGGCTGCACCAGTGGCACCCGGGGCGTGCCGGCGGCGGAGGGCGTGCCCAATTTTGGCCGCGTGAGCGCCACGCTGCTGCGCGGGGCCCAGCCCGACGAAAACGGCATCGCGAACCTGCAGCGGCTGGGTGTGGCGACGATCATCAACCTGCGCATGGCGGACGATGTCTGGCCGGACGAAGCGGACGCCGCCCGCCGGCACGGCATGGTTTACGTGAATGTCCCGTTGCACGGCCTGGGCGCGCCCACCGATGCCGAGGTCGAACGGGTCCTTTCGCTGATCCAAACTTCGCCGCCGCCGGTGTTCGTCCACTGCCAGCACGGAGCGGATCGCACCGGAACAATCGTGGCCTGCTACCGCATCCGACACGACGGCTGGACCCCCGCCCAAGCTCTGGCCGAAGCCGAGCGTTACGGCCTATCCGGCTGGCAATGGGGCATGAAGTCCTACGTGCGCAGCTACCCACCGAAGTTCGCCGAGCCCGAAGCCCGTTAGGGACGAGCGAAGGCGGGCAGCCTGGCCCTGCTCCGGGTTGAGCGCCCTCTTCGCCACCACCACAAAGCCTGACCCCTTCGGCTCGGCTTCCTCCGTGGCCGTCCGGAAAAACCGCGATGACCTCAACCTCGATCACGTGGTCCGGCTCGTAGAGCCGGCTGACCTGCACCCAGGTCGACGCCGGGAAATCCGTCCCATAGAACGTCCGCCGGACGTCCTTGTGCTTCTTCAGCTCGTCGAGCTGCGTGGTGAAGATGTTCTCCTTGACGACGTGGGCGAAGGTCAGGTGGTAGGCTGCGAGCGTCCGGCGCAGTTCCTCGTAAGCCCCTTTGATCGCCTTCGGCATGTCACCGGCGCCGATTGAACCCGAGATGTAGAGCATGTTCCCGACCCGCACCGCCTGGCGTAGCCGATGTTCTGCTCCCACGGCCCCAGTTGGAATTTCTGCTTGGCCGGCACCGGCAAGGATCCCGCCGCTGCCTCGCCCGCGGCGCGGACGCGGTCCGTACCAACCAGCGCGAGCAACAGCAACAACAGCAGGCGAGTCACGGTTTTGATGGGGGAGGGGTTCATCATGATCCGTCCTCTGAATCCACTTCCACCCAATCGTCAAACCGCCCGCCTCCCGGAGGTGGAACGCAATGCTGAACGCTGATCGCTGAAAGCTGACCGCTTTCCGCTCTCAGTCCTCCTCGATTTCCGGCGGCTGGATGGCGGTGAGGAGACGGTCTAGCTCGGACTGGGTGGGGTTGCGAAGGGAGCGGACGGTCAGGAGGGCGGGGCCGGCGGGGAGGGTGACTTGGGCGGGGGTATTGGGCGTCAGGCCCAGCAAGGCGGCGGCCAGGGGGGAATTGTGCGGCAGGCATTCGATCCCGGACTCCAGGTCGCTGGCGGTTTCGCCGTGCGTGGTGATGAGGAAGGTGAACGTGTGCTTCCGGTTCGTTGCCACGTCCAGCTTTTCGATCGTGGCCACGTGGCCCAGCTGCAGGGTGTCCGTCGGTTTGGTCAGCCACAGCACGGGATCAACCTCGATGAACGTGTTGCGGGCGACAAAGCGGTCGAGCGCCGTCATCTTGCGGTCCACCGCGCGGATGGCGTCCTTGGCCGCCTTGAACCCGAAGTTCTCGCGCAGATCGCCCTGGCTGTGCGCCTCAACCTTGTCCTTCACCAAGTCCACCCGCTTGCGCTTGAGTGCCTCAAACTGCTCGGCCAGCACGCGGTTGTAGCCCGGCCGCACGTAGATCGTGGTGGGAGCCGGAGCCGGGATGCGGAAGATCTTCTTTCGATGCAGGGGCATGCGGGAGGGAGCGCAGGGATCGAATCGCGAATGGGCAGGGCGGACAAGGCCGGACCCGGAGTTTAATCGCGGAAGCGCGGAGGCGGAAGGATCCCGGAGATTATCGCTAAAGCGCGAAAGGGCGAAATTGGGAACGGAGCCGGAATTTATCGCGGAAGCGCGGAGGGGCGGAATTAGGGAACGATCATCCCGAACCCTGAATCCGTTTCCGGGGTTTCGCACTTCTGCGCTTTCGCAATAAAAAAAGCTCCTCCGGGGCCGGGCTGCGGGCAGCTCCGACCCTAGCTCCCATCTGCCATCTCCGCGCTGCTCAGCGCGCCGCCCAGACCATGCCGCGGAGGGTGATCTCCAGCTGCTGGGGATAGGCGGTGAACTCGGATGCGACGTGGCCCATCGCGGCGAAGAACACGCGGCCTTTGCCGTGCACTTTCTTCCAGACGAAGGGCATGGCGACGCCGTTGGTCCACGCGGCGCTGGTCGACAGGTGGGTCGTCGTCGCGAGCAACTCGTTGCGGGGGTCGACGAGCATGTAGTATTGCTCGCTCTTCACCTTGAAGTCGGAGATCCCGGCCATGATCGGGTCGGTTTTGTTCACGATGTTGATCGTGTATTCCTTGATGTTGTCGGGGTGGGCCACGAACTGGCCGCCGGTCATCCACTGCCAGTCGGTGTTGCCACGGAAGGCGTCACACATGCCGCCGTGGAAGCCCGCGATGCCCGTGCCGGCCAGGACGGCGTCGACGGCGCCCTTCGACTGCTCGGGGGTCATCGTGCCGCAGGTCCAGATCGGGACGATCAGGTCCACCTTGGCCATTTTGGCCGCGTCGGTGAACACATCCAGCGTGCTGGAAATCTCCACGTGGAAGCCGCGGGCGGCGAGTTTGGGTGCGAACAACTCGGCGCACTGTTTCGGTTCGTGGCCATCCCAGCCACCCCAGACGATGAGGGCATTTTTCATAGGAGAATCAGGTGAAGGTTTGGCCCGCGAATGACGCGAATGGCGGAGCTTGATTCGTGTCGATTAGCGCAATTCGCGGACGGGTTTGGCGATCAGGCGTCGAGTTCGTTGCCGGCGAGGCCGGTGGGCAGGGCCGCCGGGCGCGCGCAGGTGGTCTTGAGCTTGACGTGGCGGCCGGTGACGGAGGCTTTTTCAAACGACTCCATGATCTCGACGACGTGCTCGGCGAGTTCCCCGCTCGCGCGATGCGGGCGCTCGCGGCGGAGGATGGAGTAGGCCATGTCCGCGACGCCGGCGCCGCGGCTGCGGTCGGTGAGGTGGGTGACGGGCAGTTCGTCGTAGGTCTTGCCGTCCTTGCTCCGCAGGCGGACGGGGCCGCTGAAGTTGTTCGGGTCGGGCACCTCGAGCGTGCTCTCCGTGCCGAAGATGACCAAGCAGGGGAGCGGGTAGGGCCAGGTGTCGAAGCTCATGACGACGGTGGCCGTCGCGCCGTTGGCGAAGTCGACGGCGCCGGTGAGGTGCGTGGGCGTCTCGACGGGCACGCGCGTGCCGTTGAGCGGCTGGCTGGTGATGAGGCGCTCGGGGAACGCGGCGGAGGTCGAGCCGGTGACGCGCTTGGCGGGTCCGAGGAGGTTGACGAGCGCGGTGAGGTAATACGGACCCATGTCGAACATCGGGCCGCCGCCCTTTTCGTAGTAAAACTGCGGGCTGGGGTGCCAGCTCTCGTGTCCGCGGCACATCATGAAGGCGAGGGCGGCGACGGGACGGCCGATCAGGCCCTCGTCGATGGCCTTGCGGGCGGTCTGGATGCCGCTGCCGAGGAAGGTGTCGGGGGCGCTGCCGACGAGCAGCTTTTTCTTTTTCGCGAGGGCGAGGACGGCGGCGCCATCGGCGGAATTGAGCGCGAAGGGCTTTTCGCAGTACGCGTGCTTGCCGGCGTTGAGCGCGGCGGTGTTCACCGTGGCGTGGGCCTTGGGCACAGTGAGGTTGACGACGATCTCGACCTCCGGGTCGTTGATCAGCGCCTCGACCGAGGGGCTGGCGCGGAGGCCGTATTTCTCGGCCTTGGCCTTGGCGCGAGCCGGATCGAGATCCGCGCAGGCCACCACGTTAAGAATGTCGAATTTCTTCGAGCCGATGAAGTATGCGTCGCTGATGTTACCGCAGCCGACGATGCCCACGTTAATTTTTCGCGCCATGGAAAGAGTAGATAACTCCCTGGCAGGCCCTGGCGTCAAGCGGCGCGCTGGGGCGGCGGGTATTATTCAGCGCGCGGTTACGCGGAAAGTCCGCGGGGTGGGACGGGCAGAAACTGCTTTCCCGGCTGGAGGCCCTCCGTCGTCCCGCTGGACGCGGGACTTATGGCGGGCACTTTTCACGCCGCGTCGCGGCGGTGAAAAGTGGTGGCAAGTCCCGGAATCGAACCGGGGACACAAGGATTTTCAGTCCTCTGCTCTACCAACTGAGCTAACTTGCCAAGAGTGGAGGGGCGAACAAAGGGCGGCCCGGGGGGCGCGTCAACGGGAAATTCGGGCGGCGAATACCCGCGCCGTTAGCTTTCCGCCCGTGTGATCGCCCGGCCCAAGGCTTCCACTTGTGGCCGGAAGCTTTCGTCGAGGAGGCCGGTGGGGGTGAGCGGGACGTCCCAGGAAACGACCCCGCCCTGGCGGTTGAAGTAGCTCGTGTAGGCGAGGGTGAGTTCGTCGGGGAAGCGGATCGGGCCCTTGCCCCACCATTCGCCCATCAACGTGAGGACGTGGAGCTGCGCGCTGTCGAGGAAGCGGGAGAAGTTCTGCAGCCGCGAGTAGTCGGGCAGGCAGCCGGGCGCCACGGGCAGGTCGCGCTCGATCTCGCCGGGCGTGAAATCCTCGAACTCCGTCATCGAGTAGAGCGGCAGGCGCAGCCCGTTGTTGAAGGCGACGATCGAGTCGGGATTCCCGGCCTTCAGGGCCTCGGCGAAGCTGCGGTAGTTGGGCGCGTCGGGATGCTGGTAAGCGGCGGCATGGTAGGGCCCGTCGATCCACCAGCCGTGGACGGACTTGCCCCAGCGCAGCGACCACTCGCGGCAGATGGCTTCCCAGTGACGCTGGAGCGAAGTGAGGCGCTCATCGGCGGGCGCCTCGAGTTTGGCTTTGGCAACTGCATCCGTC
This sequence comes from uncultured Opitutia bacterium, assembly GCA_903862955.1. Taxonomy (GTDB): domain Bacteria; phylum Verrucomicrobiota; class Verrucomicrobiia; order Opitutales; family Opitutaceae; genus Opi-474. The sequence continues at coordinate 60,153 of CAIPAH010000024.1, read as the reverse complement.
GCCGGCGCGCCGGCGGGCAGATAGACGAGCAGGCGGATGCCGTGCGGCGCGAAGGCAGCGGCGAGGTCGGCGATGAGGTCGCGGCGGGAGCATTTGCTGGGCGCGATGCCCGTGATCTCGTCGTAGGCGCGGTTGGGCGAGAGGTAGTGGCCGGAGTTCTGGCCGATCGTCAGGATGAAATACGGGACGCGGGCCTGGACCAGCTGGCGGGTCAGGCCGGCGACGTCGAAGGCGTCAACGCGCCGGTTCCACTCGTCGGCGGTGACGCTGACCGGCTGCAGGTTGCTGGCGGTGTCGGCGAGGAAGCAGGAGAACACGCCCCAGCGGCAGGCGAGGAACCAATCGGTGTTGGCCCGCTGCCACGGGGCCTGGCGGGCGAGCGGCATCAGTGACTCTCGCAGTAGCTGCTGGAGGCGACGTTGCTCCAGCCGCGGAGGACGAGCTTGGAATTGACGTGGCCGTTGCCGGGTTCGACGCGGTCGTTGCCGGCGTGGAGCTGCACGAGGACGTTTTTCCGGACGGTGTTCGAGCGGTTGGGCTTGGAGCCGTGGAGCGTCAGGTAGTGGAAAAACAGCACGTCGCCGGCCTCGGCCTCGATGATCGTGGCGCCATCGAGCGGGTAGTTCTTTTCCATGAACTCCGAATACTCCTGGCCGCTCGAGTGGGGCAACCGGCCCAGCTTGTGCGAGCCGGGATACACGCGGAGGCAACCCATCTCGTCAGTCGCGCGCGTGACCGCGATCGTGCCGCCGATCATGCTGTCGTGGACCGTCGGGAAATAGGAGAAGTCCTGGTGCATCGGGAACGGCGCGCCCTTTTCGGCGGGTTTCTGCAGGAGCTTGGTGTGATGCAGCACGATGTTGGGTCCGATGATCGCTTCGACGACGTCGAGGAATGACGCCTGTTGCAGCGCCTGCAGCCACCGCGCGGAGTAGAAGTGAACCTGGTGCGTGTGGATGAACGACGTGCCGCCGACGTTGAGGGCCTCCACAGCGCCGCCCTTCCAGCTCTTGTCGTGGGCCTCCTTCAACTGGACGTTCTGCGCAACGATGCGGTCCACCTCTCGCTCCATTTCCGCGATCTCGGTCCGATTGAACACGCCGCGCGCGAAGTAGTAGCCGTTTTCGTCGAAGAACGCCTTGATGTCTGCGGGGGAGGGCATGGGGGTGGACCGATTTGGCAGGGGTTCGGCGCCCGGCGTCAATGCCATCAAGCGTTGAAGACGCGAATCGAGCCCCTTGCACTCCCGGAACATCCCGCAGGCCGGGAGGTCCCTTTTTGCGAACCCCTTCCACGCCACGGCCGGCACACGCAACGCGACCCACGTGAGATTTATCCTGTCAAAAGCTTGTATATTAAGCAATAAGGCTACCCGTAAATCCGGTTGGCTACTTGAAAACCAAACAAGAGTGCGTAACAAATCTGGTATCTAATCGTCTTTAGGCCGAGCCGCCCGTCGCCCGGCGCCGCCGATCCGCCTTTTCGACCTCCAACCTTGTGTCCAGTCTCCAAACTATGAAACCCCGAAACCTGCTTCGTCTCGCCGGCCCCGCGCTCTTCGGTGGCCTTCTGCTCGTCGTCACGCCCGCGGCTTTTGCGCAATCCGCCAGTACTTATGTCGCGAGTGCGTCGGAGAAATACCGGATGGGCGATTTTGACAGCGCCATCGAGGACTACACGAAGGCGCTGGACCTCAACTCCAGTTACCTGGGCGCCTACAACGGCCGCGGCCTGGCCAAGAGTCATCAGGGCAATTTCGACGGCGCGATCGCCGACTTTTCGGCCGCGATCAAGCTCAAGCCCGCGTTCACCGAGGCCTATTTCAACCGCGGCAACGCGGCGTTGCTGCAGGGCAACATGGACATGGCGATTGCGGACTTTTCGAAGGTGATCGAGCTGAAACCGGATCACGGTCTGGCCTATTTCCACCGCGGACTGGCGCGGGACTGCGAGACGAACTACGACGGCGCCACCGGCGACTATGCCAAGGCCCAGGAGCTGCTTGCGGGCAACAGCGAGGCGAGCAGCAGCATCGCGGTGCACGCGGCCCTGGTCGCCCAGCGCACGGGAGGAGACGTCACGGCCTCACTCAAACCCGCGGCCGGCGGATCCGACGTGTGGAACAAGAGGGTGGCCTCCTTCATCGCCGGAAAGATCTCCGAGGGGCAGCTCCTGAGTTTCGCCAATCAGGCCGAAGGGGACGTCCAGAACCGCCAGCAGTGCGAAGCGCAGTATTTCATCGGCATGACCAAGCTGATCGCCGGCAACAAGGCCGCCGCGAAGGCGGATTTTCAGAAGGCGTTCGACGCCAGCGGACCCTCGCTGATCGTGCACCGGCTGGCCCGGGTTGAGCTGGACCGGTCCTGACCCAAGCCTTCGCTGATCCGGCCGCGCGCGCCATCCTGGCGCCGCGGCTAGACTGCCGCCGTGAGACGGAACTCGCGGCGCGCGCGCGGCGTCGCGGTTCGTTCGGTGAGACGGACGCGGTAGACCCGCGCCCAGCTTGATTTCAACCACGGGTCGGTCACCTCGACGGTGTCCACCGCGGCGACCAATGCAGTGGCATCGTAGGCCAGCGCCGCGCCCCGGCTTGTCGGCGCCTCGGGAAAGGCGCCGAAGCGGACGACGCCGGGCGTGGCCACGTCGACGGGCCGGGCGGTGATGAAATTGAACGCCGTGGGCAGCTTGGCCGCCGCGAGCTGGTAGTCGTCCGTGACGATCACGGCTTGGCTGCGCTGGAGGCGAACGGTGCGGTTCCAAGCCGTGATGCCGGCGGACTTGGGCCAGGCGGCGGCAAGATCGAGCTGGAGGGTGGCGTCAGTGTCGGTGCAGGCGTAGCGGACGTCGCGGGCGGCGAACGCGCGGCCGTTCTGCTGCAGCTCGCCGTTGACCGTCGGCAGATTGTGCCACTGGGACTGCATCGTCCAAATGTCGTAGCGGTATTTGGCGTCGAAGGTCTTGGCCGTGTAGGTCTCGACGCCGATGTCGATTAGCAGCGGCCAGCCGTCGAGGTAGACGGTCGGGGTGCCGACATCGTTGTGATTGTGGCTCTCCTCGTTGTGCCCGCCCTTGGCGGCGACGAAGAAACCGTCGCTGCGTCCGGCGTGGTCACGGGCGACCATGACCTGCAGCTCGGGCAGCCAGACATCACGGGCCAGCGGCGGGCGCGCGCGCGGGTCGTTGAGCTCGGCGTCGAGCCACAGCCGCGGCAACGCGCGGCTCATCGAGCCGCCCAGCTGCGGATGCCGGCGTTCCTGGAAAAGCCACGCGGCGAAGGCCATCATCGCGGGGTCGCCGAGGGCGCGGCCGTAAAGATACAACGTTGCCGCCTCGGTGCCGGCGCGGACGGGCGCGTCGGCGAAGTTCACGAACCACAACCCGGCGGCGTGCATGCGCGGCACGAACAGCCCCATTTCGCGGATGAGCGGCTCGCGGAAGAGGTCAATTTTGCCCCGCGTGGCCGTGTGCAACAGGTCCAGGCATTCGAACAGGCTGCCGGCGGCCCGCGCCCAGTAATTCGGGCCCTCGTCGCATCCGCCATCGGCGGGCTGGTGGTCGAGGAAGATGTCGAGGATGCGCAGGATTTTGTGCACGGCGCGCGTGCGGCGGTCCGGGTCCGTCTCAAGCAGCAGGACGCACGCGAGCCAGTTGGAGCAGCACCACGGATTCCAGTTGTTGACGGGGCGGTTGTCGCGGTGCCAGCCCATCCACCAGAAGTCGTCGCGGTCGAGGCACGGCGTGAGCACGCGCCGCTCGATCTCCAACCGGATCCGCTCACGCACCATCGGATGCACGGCGTCGAGCCGCGCGCCCAGCAGGTAATGCGTCCACGCCAGCAAGCCGGCGGTTTCGCCCACGCCGAGATCGTAGGTCGGTTCCTCCACATCAGGCAGCCCGATCCCGCGTCGCTGCATGAACAGATGCGCGGCGCCGCCCCAGAAGGTTTCCTCGCAGATCAACCACACGCCATCGGCGATGGCATCGAGGAAGCGTCCCTGGTTCTCCGCACACTCGGCGAGAACGAGTTCGCTGAGCCGATACCGGCGGGCGGCATGGGGCGCCTCGAAGTCCGCGCGATTGCCCGTGCGCACGAAGCCGAGCTGCACGGAGGCCTTGAGGATTTCCCACGGCTCGCCAAGGCGCGCGGCGCCCGCGGCCACCAACGCCGAGCGCACCGCGGCGGGCAATCCATCCCAAGCCGCGCGATCCGCGATGGACGGGTAGGGGCGAAAATCCTCCGTGGCCACGAGCAGCGGACGCAGCGTGGTGCCGTCGAGGGCGCGGGTGAGGAGAGAGCGGGGCGTGACGGGGTCGTTGAACATGGGGCGTGTTGGCTGGCTAAAAAGTGGCGCGGCTTCCAGCCGCTGAATCTTGGGTTATTTATCGCGAGGCGGTCGAGTCAGGCTTGTCGGCATACATCTGGGGTTTGGTCGACTGCGCCAGGCGCAGCTCGATGTAGTAGGCATTGGCCTCCTGTTCGTTCTGGGTTTCGACGAGACCCTGGTATTTGCGCCGGAGGGTGGCGGAGGGAGTCCCTTCGCGCAGCAGCTGGCGCGTGGCCTCGATCGTGATGTCGTTCAACGCGGCGCTGCGTCGCGCCCCATTCAGGCCGTTCGTGAGGTCGGTCCGCATGCTGTCGGGCAGCAGCGGGCTCAGCGCGGCGAGGAAGGCCGCGCTGCTGCCGTCGGGACCGAAGAGCAGGTGGAGCTGGTTGGAAACCACGCGGCCGGTCTCGCCGAGCGTGAGGGTGGGCCCGGGCGGGAACCCGTGGCTGTCGGGGGCGAGGTCCTTGGCGAATCCCTCTGGCTCGATGCCGACGATCACGGGCAGCGAGCCGCTGAGGCGCGCGAATTTCCGGTCCTCGGGCTGGCTGGTGAGGAAGCGCAGAAAATCGAGCGCGGCCGCGGGGTGAGGCGACGACCGCGGGATGCCGAGCAGCCCGTAGGTGAAGAGCGCGCCCTCCGAGTTGGGCCCGAGCAGGTTGGCGCCAAATTCCGGCGTGCCGGGTCCCGGCGTGGGATTGCGGAACGCGCGCACGGGAAAATTCGCCTGGCGGATGATGCCGGTGGCATCGGAGCTGAACGCCATGAACATCAACGCGCGGCTCTGGGCGAAATAGAACAGCGCCTGCTCGCGATTCAGCTGCATGAAGCCCGGCGGCATCTCGCGGCCGACGCGGCGCATCAGTTCGGCGCCGCCGTGGAAGCCGGGATGGTCGAGCGTCCACTGGTGGTTGAGGTAACTGAGAAAAAGATCCGTCGTGTCCGTCGGGCCCGCGGGGAAACGCACGCCCGGATTTACCTCGCTCGCCAACCGCTGCAGCTGGCTGCGGAACAGGTCATCCATCATCATCGTGCCGTAGGAACACACGATGGGCAGCAGCGGCCGGCCGGTGCGGTCGGCGTGGTCGCGCACCTTCTGGCATAGCGCCATCAGCTCTTCGAACGAATGCGGCGGCTCGGCCCGGCCGGTGACCTCGCGCATCAACTTCACGTTGTAGAAAATCCGGATGGTCGAGGCGAAAACCGACGCCCCGTAGGTCTCGAACATCCCGCCGTTGTAGGCGTTGTCCATGCCGTCGGCGTAGGTGTTGCGCCACGCCACATTCGCAAGCGGCGTGCCGGCGTTATACGGATTGGGCCGGGAAACCTCCTCGGTGATGGGCAGGAAATAGCTCCAGATCTCCGGCCCGCCCATTCCGCCCTTGATCTCGACCAGGTCCGGCGCGGCGCCACCGATGATCTGCGACGTGCCCCAGCTCGTGTAGATGCCGACGGGGACGGGGATCTGCTCGACGTGGACGTCCGGGTGCAGCGCCTCGTAGTCATGCGCGATGGCGTCGAACGCCTCGCGAATCCCGCCCTCGAGTTGCCAGTGCGCGAGACGCAGCGTGACGTGGCGAGGATCATTCTCGCGGCCGCTGTGGGTGAGCACCCGCCACGCGGCCAAGGCGAAGGCCACCGCGAGCAGGGTGAAACCGAGACGGCGATAGCGGGGAGAGCGGATCATGGGCGGGCCGCGTTGGCCGGCTTCGGCACGGGCAGGGTGGCGAGGCGGCGGCGGATCTCGTCGGACTTGGAGTCATTCGGAAACACGCGGAGAAACTCGGCGTAGTAGCCAGCGGCTTCGGAGCGCTTGCCCAGTCGTTCCGCGGATTCCGCTGCCTGGACGAGGACGGTGTTGAGGCGGGGCATCCGGGTGACGGAGCCGGAGTCGAGGCAGGCCGCGAAGAGCGGATACGCCCGCACATGGTCATGCCGCAGCCGGATGAGAGCCGTGCCGAGCGTGAGCCGGGTGTCACGTACCGCCTCCGGTGCGGTCAGTTGGGGAATGAGGGCCTCGATCTCGGCCACGCGTTTCTCCCACTCGTCGGGGGGCACGTCGTCGTAGAGCAGGAGCAGCGCAAGCTTGGGTGCGGCGAGCTGGGCATACGGGTGGCCGGGGTGGGCCGCGATCAGCGCGCGATAACTGGCGACCGCCGCGGTGCGGTCGGGGTTGAAGCTGTGGAGCTGCTGGATCCGCGCGAGGTAGTAGGCGGCGCCGATGCCGATGTCGTCGTTGGGATTTTCCTGGCGCAGGTTCTCGAGCAGCTCGGCTGCGTCGGCAACGTGGCCGGGTGTGCGCGACCGCAACTGGAGCAGCGTGAGGGCGGCGCCGAGGCGGGCCTCGCGGCCGGCGGGGTTGGTTTCCTGAGCCGTGGCGAAAACGACCTGGGCATCGCTAGCATTGACGAGTGCGAGGTCCTGCCAACCGGCGTGAAGTGGCGACGGCGCCTCGCCGGCTCCACGGCTCGCAGTCCAAGGCAGGGCGCAAGCCACGATGACGGGCAGCAGGCGGGGTACGGTCATCGGGACGTGAACTTGCCGGCGGGCCGGCCCGCGGGCGATCCCAATTCTTGATAACGCGAAAATTAGGAGGACAGCAGCGTTTTCAGCTCGCCGAGGGAGAGTTTGGCCGCGGCGGCATCGCTGGCCTCGAATACGTCGGCGAGAAGCGCGCGCTTGGTGTCCTGGAGGGCGAGGACCTTTTCCTCGACCGTGCCGGCGGCGATGAGCTTGTAGCTGGTCACGAGGCGCGTCTGGCCGATGCGGTGGGCGCGGTCCGTGGCCTGGGCCTCGGCGGCGGGGTTCCACCACGGATCGAAGTGAACGACGACGTCCGCGCCCGTGAGGTTGAGACCAGTGCCGCCGGCCTTGAGCGAGATGAGGAACACCGGCACATCAGGAGAGTTTTGGAAGCGGTCCACTTCGGCTTGGCGGGCGCGGACGGGCATCGAGCCGTCGAGGTAGCAGTAGGCGGTGCCGGCGGCGTCGAGCTCGGCGCCGAGCAGCGCGAGCAGCGACGTGAACTGCGAGAACACGAGCATGCGGTGGCCGTCGTCGATGGACTCGGCCAGCAGCTCGCGGAACGCCTCGAGCTTGGCGGAGTCGTCGGCGGGAGCGTCGGGCGCAACGAGCCGCGGGTCGCAGCAGATCTGGCGCAGCCGCAGCAGCTGCGTCAGCGCGGCGAACTGCAGGCGGGACTCGGCCGCGCCGTCGGCGGCCATGGCGAGCAATTCGCGTTCGCCCGCCTGCTGTTGCGCCCGGTAGCGCGCGGTCTGCGCGACCGTGGGCTCGCACCAGATCACCTGTTCGAGCTTCGGGGGCAGCTCGGGGGCGACGGCGGCCTTGGTGCGGCGGAGAATGTAGGGTGCGGCCTGGGCGCGGAGCCGCTGGTCAAACCACACGCGTTCGTCGCCGCGCAAGCCCGTCGGGACGCGCTCGAGGTAACCGGGGAGCAGGAACTCGAAGAGCGAGCGAAGATCGTCGAGCGAGTTTTCGAGCGGCGTGCCGGTGAGCAGGAACCGGCTGGTGGCGCGCAACGAGCGGAGCGCCGTGGCGTTTTGCGAGCGGCGGTTTTTGATGTGCTGCGCCTCGTCGGCGATGACGCAGGTGAAGTCGACGCCACCCAGCAGCTCGCGGTCGCGGGCGAGGGTGCCGTAGGACGTGATGACGAGGTCGAAGGCCGCGGCGTCGGCCGGCGCGGTGAGGCGGGAGGCGCCGTGATGCACGAACACGCGCAGTTGCGGCGCAAACCGCGCCGACTCGCGTCGCCAGTTCTCCACGAGCGAAGCCGGGCAGACCACCAGCGAGACGCGGGTGGAGTTGAGCGCCTGCTCTTGGAGCGCACTCAGCAGCGCCAGCGCCTGGAGGGTTTTGCCGAGGCCCATTTCGTCGGCGAGAATTCCGCCCAGCTGGTGCCGGTGGAGGTGCCAGAGCCAGGCGGTGCCGAGGCGCTGGTAGGGGCGGAGCTGGCTCTCGAGCGCGGCGGGAAGAGGTGCGGCGCTGAGGGTTGAGATGCGGCGCAACGCCTCGCTGCGCTCGCGCCAGGCGGCGGGAGGTTGGAACCCGGGAACGAGCGCCTCGAGAATTTCCTCCGTCTCGGCGGTGTGGGCGGCGCTCACGCGCTGGGTGCGGCGCGTGGCGAGGGTGGCGCCCGGCTCGCCGGCGAGGGCGCGTTGGGCATCGGCGAGTTGTTTCAAGCGCGCGGCATCGAGCAGGAAAATCTGGCCCTCGCTCTCGACATAGCCGCGGTTGGAGGCGACGGCGGTGCGGATCGCGGCGTCGTCGGCGGTGCCCGCCTGGACACCGAGCGTCACCGCGAACCCATCGCCCTCGGCGGTGGCGGTGCAGGTGAGTTCCGCGGGCCGGAGATGGGCCGTGGCCTTCTCAAAGCTGGACGTGAACTGCGCGTCGAGACCGTCGCGCAGGCGTGCGGCGTGGGCGGCGAGGAAATTGAGGGTCTTGTGGCGGTCACGGAGCCACCACTTGCGGTTGGATGGCTCGAGGATGAAGCCGTGGGCCTTGAGGAGTTCGAGCGCGGGAGTGTAGGCCGGGTGTTCCCGCGAAGGCAGCGTGATGGCGAGAAAGTGCTCGGTGCCGTCGACCGTCATGGGCGTGGCGGCCGACGTAGCGGCCGGGCGTGGCCGGATAGACGTGGGCGGCGTTGCAGGCGCGGGGGCCGTGGCCGCCGCGGACTCGCGGAGATGTTCCGAGACACCGATCAGGAGGGGGCCCAGCCAGAGCAAAGACGTGCCGGGAGCGTTGAGGGCGAAGAAGACCGGCTGGCGGTGCAGCGCGGTGATGAGTTCGCGCAACTGGGCGCGGGTGAGCTGCAGGAAGGCGGGTGGGGTGGGCGTGCCGCACCAGCGCTGGAGCAGGGCCAGCGCGGGGAGCAGATCGGGCGTCGGCGGGACGGCGGGGTTGAGCTCGACCTTCACTGCGATGGCGTCGCGCGGGGCGGCGGCGGCCAGATTGGGGGGCAGGAGCAGGCGAAGCATGTTGCGGAGCGGGAAGTTTCCGGGAATAAACCCGGCCCGACGCAACTCTGAAACATGATGAGCTCCGAAGTCTTCACGCAACTGGTCGACGCGCATTATGCGGCGCTCTACCGTTTTGCGCTCAGCCTGGCCAAGCGCCCGGCTGATGCGGGGGACCTCGTGCAGCAGACTTTCTTCATCTGGGCCACGAAGGGCCATGGACTGCGCGAGGCATCGAAGGCGAAATCCTGGCTCTTCACCACGCTGTATCGCGAGTTTTTGCATGGCCGCCGGCGTGAGGCGCGGGCGACGTCGCTGGAGGACCTGCCGCCGGGCGAGGCGGACGTGGCGGCGGAGGATGTGGACCGGGCGACGCGGATGGATGCCGCGTCGGTGGTCGCGGCGCTGCAGACGGTGGACGAGGTTTTTCGCGCGCCGCTGACGCTGTTTTATCTCGAGGACCTGTCCTACGTGGAAATTGCCGAGACGCTCGAGGTGCCGATCGGCACGGTCATGTCGCGGCTGTCGCGGGGCAAGGCGCAGCTCCGCGCCGCGTTGGCGCAGGAGGAAACGGCGGCGAAAGCCAAGGTGGTGCCCTTCACGGGCGCCGCGGGGAGGAAGCAATCATGAGCAACAACGAGGCGAAATTCATCCTGGGGGCCTACCGCGCGAACGGCAGTGATGCCGGGGACGCGGCGTTCGGGGCCGCCCTGGCGCAGGCGAAGAGCGACCCGGCGCTGGGCGCCTGGCTGGCCCGCGCACAGGCGCATGACGCCGCCATCGCGGCGCGGCTGCGGGAAGTGGCCCCGCCGGCGGGGCTGCGCGAAGCCATCCTGGCGGGGGCGCGGGCGAGCCGGGCGCCGAGGGTGGCGCGGCGTTTGCCGATGTGGCTGGCGCTCGCGGCGAGCGTGGCGGTGCTGCTGACGGCGGGGGTGGCGCTGTGGCCGAACCGCGCGGCAGCGGCGACGACGCGGTTTGCGAACTTCGCGATGGAAGACACCGAGCATGGCAAGCATGGCGGCCACGGGGCTCCGGCGGGCGCGCTGCAGGTGCTGCTGAGCCAACCCTCAACGCACATGGCGGCGGGGTTGCCGGTCGATTTTGCGGCGCTGCGCGCCACGGGCTGCCGGACGCTGAGCTTTGCGGGCCACGACGTGCTGGAGCTTTGCTTCCAGCGGAACGGGACGTGGTTCCACTGCTACATCGCGCGGTGCGAGGATTTCCCGGCGCTGCCGACCAGCGCGCCGGCAGTGTTCAAGCAGCTCGCGCAGCTCGGGTGTGCCTCGTGGTCGGACTCGACCTATCACTTCACGCTGGTGAGCGAAGGCGGCCTTGGCGCGATCAAGCAGCTGCTCTGAGCTGGAGCAAAAGCTCGCGCCGGGCGACGGCACGCTTTTGCTTGGCGGCTGTCCGCATCCCATGGCCAAGTCCCAACCCGCCGCTTTGACGGCAGAACAGAGCCGCCTAGCCGAGGATGCCAGCCGGGCGAAGAACTGGAAGCGCTGGGGGCCTTACTTGTCCGAGCGGCAATGGGGCACCGTGCGGGAGGACTATTCGCCGGACGGGGAATCGTGGGGTTATTTTACGCACGAGCATGCCCGCAGTCGCGCGTATCGCTGGGGCGAGGATGGCCTGCTGGGGTTCACCGACCGCGAGGCCCGGCTGTGCTTCGCGCTCGCGCTATGGAACGAACGCGACCCGTTCTTGAAGGAGCGGCTCTTCGGGCTCTCGGGACCCGAGGGCAACCACGGCGAGGACGTGAAGGAGTGCTATTTTTACCTTGATGGAACCCCCACGCATTCGTGGGCCCGCGCGCTCTACAAATACCCGCAGGCGGCGTTTCCCTACGAGCGGTTGCGCGCGGAAAACCACCGCCGCGGCAAGGCGGAGCCGGAGTTTGAGCTGCTGGACACGGGCGTCTTTGACGAGGGCCGGTATTTCGACGTGTTCGCCGAATATGCGAAGGCGGGTCCGAACGACCTGCTGATCCAGATCACGGTGGCGAACCGCGGGCCGGAGGCGGCCAAGCTGCACGTGCTGCCGACGCTGTGGTTCCGGAATACCTGGTCGTGGGGCTGCCGCCACGAAGGCTGTGAGGTGAAACCGAAGATGCGCGCGCTGGACGACGGACGCGTGCAGTGCGACCACGCGACGCTTGGCCGGTTCTTCCTCGACATCGAGTCCCCGGCGAACGGCGACGCAGCGCCGCTGCTGTTCACCGACAACGAGACGAATGTCGCGCAACTCTTCGGCGCGCCGAACGCGTCGCCCTACGTCAAGGACGCCTTCCACGCGTGCGTCGTGGGCGGGCGAGCCGACGCGGTGAATCCCGCGCGCACCGGCACCAAGTGTGCGCCGCACCACGCGCTCACGCTGGCGCCGGGCGAGGAACGGGTGCTGCGCTTGCGGCTCTACGCCGAGGCCGAGCGGCCGAAGGCGAGCTTCGGTCCGGGCTTCACGACGGCCTTCGAGCGGCGGCGCAGCGAGGCGGATGAATTTTATGACCGGCTGCTGACGGCGAAGGCGCGGCCCGAGACGCAGGCGCCGTTCGCGAAAGTGGGCAAAGACGTGGTGGCGCGTTCCGATGCGCGCGTCGTGGCGCGGCAGGCTTACGCCGGGCTGCTGTGGTCGAAACAGTTTTATCATTACATTGTGAAAGACTGGCTGGCGGGCGACCCGGACCAGCCCGCGCCGCCGGCGAGCCGGCATGACGGACGCAACCACGACTGGCCGCACCTCTACGCGCGCGATGTGATCGTGATGCCGGACAAGTGGGAATACCCGTGGTTCGCGGCGTGGGACTCGGCGTTCCACATGATCCCGTTTGCGCGGCTCGACCCGCAATTCGCGAAGGAGCAGCTGAACCTGTTCCTGCGCGAGTGGTATATGCACCCGAACGGGCAGCTGCCGGCCTACGAATGGAATTTCTCCGACGTGAACCCGCCGGTCCACGCGTGGGCCTGCTGGCGCGTTTACAAGATGACGGCGCCGGCCGGGCAGCGCGACCGGACGTTCCTCGCGAGCGTGTTCCAGAAGCTGCTCGTGAACTTCACCTGGTGGGTCAACCGGAAGGACCCGAACGGCAACCACATCTTCAGCGGGGGCTTCCTGGGGCTGGACAATATCGGGGTGTTTGACCGCTCGAAGCCGCTCCCGACGGGTGGGGCGCTGGCGCAGGCGGACGGCACGGCGTGGATGGCGTTTTATTGCAGCACGATGTTGGCGATGGCGCTGGAACTCGCGGAGGGCGATCCCGCCTACGAGGACATCGCGTCGAAGTTCTTCGAGCACTTCGTCGCGATCGCGGACGCGATGAACACCCTCGGCGGCACCGGGCTCTGGCATGAGGGAGACGGATTCTACTACGACCAACTGCTGGTCGACGGGCAAGCGGTGCCGGTGCGGCTGCGCTCGGCGGTGGGCATCATCCCGCTGTTTGCGGTGGAGCTGATTGACGAGGGGCGCATGGCCCGGCTCCCGGGTTTCGCGAAACGGACGAAATGGTTTCTCGAAAACCGCAAGGACCTGGCCGGCCAGATTTCGTATCTCGAAAGCAGCGGCTGCGGCCGCTACCTGCTGGCGATTCCCTCGCGGGCGCGGCTGGAGCGCGTGCTGCGTTACGTGCTCGATGAGGGGGAATTCCTGTCGGCCCACGGCATTCGTTCTCTCTCCCGCGAGTATCACGACCGGCCCTTCGTGCTGCGCGAGGCGGGCGCGGAGTGGCAGGTGAGCTATGTGCCGGGCGAGTCGGACAGCGGCATCTTCGGGGGAAATTCCAACTGGCGCGGTCCGGTGTGGTTCCCGATCAACTACCTGCTCATCGAGGCGCTGGAGCGTTACCACCTGTTCTACGGCGACAGTTTCAAGGTGGAATTTCCCACCGGCAGCGGCCGCCAGCTCAACCTGGCCGAGGTCGCGCGTGAGTTGTCCCAGCGGCTCGTCACATTGTTCCTGCCAAACGGCGGCGGGCGCCGGCCCGCGTTGGGCATGGAGTCGCGGTTTGTCAGCGACCCGCACTGGCAGGAGCTGATGTGGTTCCACGAATACTTCCACGGGGACACCGGGCAGGGGCTGGGTGCCAGCCACCAGACGGGTTGGACAGCGTTGGTAACCCGCTTGATAGAAAACTTTTCGGGGTAGTGCGTTTTGCAACCCACCCAGGGTTCCCGTTAAATCGGCGGATTAGTTTTCCCGCGGGATGAACAGTGGCGGGGGGCTTCGGTCTTGGCGGGCGTGAACACAACCACCTCCCACCAGAGTTTCTCATCCTGCCGCGGACTGCTCCTCGCCGGGGCCGTGATCGCGTTGAGTCTCCTGGCTTCGCCCGCCCTGCGCGCGTCCGAACGTTGGGAAACCCTTGAGGCCATCCATTGGATCGAAAATCCCCGCGACTCCGCGCTGCCCGGCCCGTGCGGCGAATTGGGCGCCTACCAGTTCCGCGAAGCGACCTGGCACAAGTATACGACGCTGCCCTTTGCGCGGGCCGTGGAGCGTCCCGTGTCCGATGACGTGGCGATCCGGCATTACGAATGGCTGAAGCAGGGTCTCGTGCAGCATGGGCTCGCGCCCAGCCCCTACAACATCGCCCTCGCGTGGAACGCCGGCCTGTCCGCCGCGGTGCGCGGCTCGGTGCGGGCGGCGACGCGGGACTACGCCGAGCGCGTGACAAACATCGCCGAGAGCCTGCACCACACGCAGGTGGCGAGCAACCGGTGACGAGGTGGGCCATGCGCTCTGCGCGCGGCAATCGCACCCCTGGCTCAGTTGCCGCGCGCGGAGCGCACGGCCCGCCTCCGGACGATCACTCGAGGAACGACGCCTGTTTCGGCGCCTTGGCGGCGAGCTTGGCAGCCTCTTCCTCGGGTGTCGCAGTCAGGTGGCGGGGCGGACGCGCGGCCTTGAGCGCCACGGAAGCCTCGCGGTCGGCGACGATGCGATCGCACATCTGGTGGATGTGCATGCGCAGCCACTGCGTGGTGTTGCTCGTGTCGGTGTAATCGGCGGGGCCGTAGTGATCGATGCGCCCCGTTTGGCGGAGCCGGTCATTCTGGGCGAACTCGGCGGGATCGTCCGGATTGTAGACGCCGAAGGCGCGGCCGCCGGCGCCCTTGACGACGGAGAAGCTCGGCACGTCGCTCGGGCCGTCCGCGATATAGATCATGTTCTGGAACGGGATGCGCCGGTCACCCGCGGCCATCATCGCGTTCACGTCGATCGCCGGGTTCTTGTTGGTGCCCTTGTTGATCTCGAAGATGGCGCGCGTCTTGGTCGTGTTGTCGATGACGAGCCCGATCTGCGCGATCTCGGCCTCGGCGCTGATGCTGAGCTCGTTTTGCTTGAGGAAGCCCGGCTGGAGGGGGTTCTCAATGAATTCGCAGGCCCAGATGCCGTCAACGTGCTCGGCGATGGCGCTGCCGCGGACCATGGCGGCGATGCCGGTGCTGACGATGTAGTGCTCGAGCGTGATCTCGTGCTTCACATATTCGGCCTTCTCGCGGACGAAGCCCTTGGCGCGGTCGAAGAAGTGGGGCAGGCCCGGGTAGAACGCGATCTCGGCGCCGCACTCCTGCAGGATCTTGTTGTTCAGGCCGCGCATCGGGCCGGCCAGGACGTAGGTCAGCAGGTGGTTGAGGTAACTGATCTCCGGCGAGAGGTGGTAGCCGCGCTTGCGATACGTTTCGACCAGCTTGTTGGTCTCCGCCCAGAAATTCGCCTCGTCGACGCCGTAGCGCCGGAACACGGGGGCCTGCATGTAGCCCGGGATAAGAGTCTTGTCGAAATCCCAGATGCAGGCGATGATGTTTTGAGTGAAGAGCGTTGAGGCCATTGCTGAACAACCCCGCCAGGCTGCCTAGCCTCGCGAAAGCGTGCCGGCAGCGAAGCCGCTCCCGGCGGCCCACGCAATTCGCAAATCACCGCCCTGACGCCTGTTTCCCGTTTTCATGGATCAACTTCCCGATCTCGCCCCCTTCGAACGCCGCTGCGACGAACTCGACGCGCAGATGGCGGCGCCGTCGTTTTACGCGAACCCCCGCCGGGCCGCGGAGGTGTCGCGCGAGCAGCAGAAGCTGCGGCAGCTCGTGGCCGACCACCGGGAGCATTCGCGGCTCGAGCGCGAAATCGCCGAGGGCGCCGCGCTGTTGAAGGACCCCGCGGGCGATCCCGAACTCAAGGAGCTGGCGCAGGCCGAGCTGCCCGAGCTGCAGCGTCGCCGCGACCAACTGCGGCAGGCGGTGCTGCTCGCGATGATCCCGCCGGAGCCGACCGACTCGCGCAACACGGTCATGGAAATCCGCGCGGGCACCGGCGGCGACGAGGCGGGCTTGTTCGCCGCGGAGCTGTTTCGCGTCTATTCCAAGTATGCCGATGCGCAGGGCTGGAAGGTCCAGTTGATGAGCAGCAGCCCGAGCGAGCGGGGCGGATTCAAGGAGGTCATCTTTCTCATCACCGGCACCGATGTCTACAAGCAGCTCAAGTTCGAGAGTGGCGTCCACCGCGTCCAGCGCGTGCCGGTGACCGAGGCCAACGGCCGCATCCACACGTCGACCGTCACCGTGGCGGTGTTACCGGAGGCGGAGGAGGTCGACGTGCAGATCGACCCGCAGGATCTGGAAATCACCGTCACGCGCGCGAGCGGACCCGGCGGGCAGGGCGTCAACACCACGGACTCCGCGGTGCAGATCCTCCACAAACCGACGGGCCTGCTGGTGACGTGCGCCGACGAGCGGTCGCAGCTGAAGAACAAGGCCAAGGCACTGACCGTGTTGCGGTCGCGGTTGTTGCAGCGGCGCGAGGACGAGGAACGGGCGAAATACGCGGCGGAGCGACGCAACCAGATCGGTTCCGGCGACCGCAGCGAGCGCATTCGCACTTACAGCTTTCCCCAGAACCGGGTGACGGACCATCGCATCGGGCTGACGCTCTACAACCTGCCGCAGGTGATGGAAGGCGCGATCGGGCCGGTGATCGCGGCGCTGCAAAAGGCCGCCTACGAGGAGAAACTCGCCGCGCTGACCGGGCAGGTTTACCTGCCGGCGCGCGTGGCGAATGACGCCGATGAGTGACACGCTCACGGTCCTCGAGGTCATCAAGCGCACGACCGAGTTCTTCGCGGGCAAGGGCATCGAGTCGCCGCGGCTCAACGCGGAACAGCTGGTCGGCCACGCACTCGGGCTGCAGCGCATGCAGCTCTACTTGCAGTTCGAGCGCACGCTCACGCCCCTGGAACTCGAGACGATTCGTGGGCTGGTGCGGCGGCGGGGCCAGCGCGAGCCGATGCAATACATCATCGGCGAGACGGATTTCTTCGCGCTGAAACTCAAGGTAGACCGGCGGGCGCTGATCCCGCGGCCCGAGACGGAGCTGCTGCTGGAGTTGGTGACCACGCGCGCGAAGTCGAACCCGTCGGCGATCCTGGATCTCGGCACGGGTAGCGGCGCGATCGCGCTCGGGCTGGCGCGGTTTTTCCCGGACGCGTCGGTCATGGCGGTGGATTTGAGCGAGGAGGCGCTGACCTTGGCGCGGGAGAACGCCACGGCGAGCGGCCTGGCGGAGCGGGTGACGTTCCTGCGCTCGGACTGGTTTACTGAAGTCTCACCGGAGGCGCGCTTCGATTTGATCGTGGCGAATCCGCCTTACCTCTCGGCGGAGGAAGTCGCGCAGACGGAGCCGGAAGTGCAGGGTCACGAGCCGCCGGCGGCGCTCGCGGCCGCGGAAGACGGCCTGGCGGACTTGCGGGCGATCCTGAACGCCGCGCCGCGTTACCTCGCGCCGGACGGCTGGCTGGCACTGGAGACGGGCATTGCCCAGCACGCGCAACTCGGCCGGCTGGCGACGGAGGCGGGATTCAAGCGGACGGAGTCGCTGCCCGATTTGACGGGCCGCGACCGCTTCCTGCTGGCGTGGCGCGACTGAGCGCGGCTCAGCTCTCGGGTCCGAGCTGGGCCGTGAGGGGCGCGTGATTGCTGGCCCAGTATTGGTGGTCCTTGCCCATGGCCACGGCGTCGTTCACCACCCGCAGGCTCTCCCGCAGGGCCACGTCCACCTTGGCGTAGGCGTCGTTGTCATCGAGGAGGCTCTCCGCATCCTCGTCCTCGCCGTCCGCCGCCTTGGCGTCAGGCTTCTTAACGGCCTTGATGCGGGGCGGGAGCGGCGGGCCGAGGCGGAATTCCTTGTAAACGTAATCCTTCTTCGCGAGCTCGGCCTTCTCGGCCTCGATCGTCTTGCGGAAGGCGTCGTCCGCGACCTTCTGCTGGCGGCGGGCTTCGAGGTTGAGCGAAATGAGCTTCTGGTTCTGGCGCGCCTTGAACCAGTCCACATTCTTGCGGAGGTAAATGAATTCATCGAGCTTGGCCTGGCGGGTCAGGCTGGCCTCGCGCAAGGGCTGGGCGATCTTGGGATCGAGCGGATGGCCCTCGAAGCGGCTGGACGGAATCTCGTCCCACACCAGCGCGTGGGGCAGCGAGGCCTCGCCGATGGGCAGGTAGTCGTCGATGGAGGGCAGCACGATGTCGGGCACGACGCCCTTGAGTTGGGTGGATGAGCCGTTCGGGAGGTAATATTTCTGCACCGTGATCTTTGCGGCGCCGGTCTTCACCGGCGACAGGGAGAGTTGGGGCAGCATGTTTTTCATCTCGAGGATCGTCTGCACGCTGCCCTTGCCGTGGGTGGACGTGTCGCCGATGACGATGGCGCGGCCGTAATTCTGGAGGGCGCCGGTGACGATCTCCGACGCTGACGCGCTGAAGCGATCGACGAGGACGGCGAGGGGACCGTCATAGGCGACGAGGTCGTTGGTGTCGCGGTCGACCTGGATTTCACCGGAGGAGCTCTTGACCTGCACGACGGGACCCTGCCGGACGAACAAGCCGGTCAGGTCGATCGCCTCGGAGAGGAAGCCGCCACCGTTATGGCGGAGATCGAGGACGAGGCCCTTGATGCCGGCGGTCTTCAGCTGGGCGATCAGGCGGGCGACATCCTTCGTTGCGCTGGTCTTTTCGGCATCGGGTTCGTTGGCGTCGCCCGGGCCGTAGAAAGCGGGCAGCGTGATCACGCCGAGGGGGACCTGCTGGCCGTCGTTGCCGGGCACCTGGAAAAGGGCGGCGTGGGCGCGGGAGGAATTAATCTTCACCAGGTCGCGGGTGATGGTGACGACCTTGCGCGTGGACGGATCGGTGGCGTCGGCGGGCTGGATGGTCAGCGTGACGGTCGTGCCCTTGCTGCCGCGGATCTGCGCGACGATTTTGCGGAGCTTCATGCCGATGATCTCCACGGGCTCCGAGTGGGCCTGGGCGACGGAGATGATCTTGTCGTTGGGCTTGATCTGCTTACTGAGATCAGCCGGGCCGCCGGGAACGATTTCCTTCACGACGCAATAGTCGTCCTCGACGCCGAGGACGGCGCCGATGCCGACGAGCTGCAGCTTCATCTGGATGCCGAAGTCCTCGAAGGAGCTGGCGCTGAAATAGGTGGAATGGGGGTCGTAGAGCCGCGCGACGTTGGAGAGGAAGAGCTCCGCGAGGTCGCTGCCGTCGATTTCGCCGAGATTCTTGAGCATGCGCTCATAGCGCTTGCGGAGCACCGCCTTGGCCTCGTCCGGGGTCTTCTTGTTCATCAGCTCGGCGATGAGCTCGGACTTGAGGCGCTGGTGCCAGATGGCGTCCGCGCCGGCGGCGGTGGCGGGCCACTCGGCCTTGGTGCGGTCGGCGAGGTAGTTTTCGTTAGCGGTGAGGTCGATGTCCTTCTTCAGCTCGTCGAAGATCCAGTTGATGCGGGCCGTGGCGCGCGTCTCGTAGACGGAGAAGATTTCGTAGGCGGCGTCAATATTCCCGAGCGCGCTGAGGTTCCAGTAGACGTTCTTGCCGTATTGGGTGGCGAACGCGCCCTTGTCGCCGGCGAGGAAGAAGAGATGCTGGCCGTCGAGGTCGCTCATGTAATTCGGCACCACCTCGGCATAGTCGCCGCTGTGGACCGACTCGCGGTTGTAGTGGGCCTGCTCGAGGAGCTGGACGAGTGTGCGCGCCTCGGCGCTGAGCGTGGCGGAGGTGGAAAACTTCTGGTCGACGCGCGCGGACGCCGCGGTGACGAGGGACGTGAGGAGAAGGGCACCAAGGCCGAGGCGCCGGAGAGCGGAGAAACGAATCATCGTAGGTGAGAGGTCGCGCAGGCGGAAAAGTTTCATGGCAAAGTGACGGAAGTGGAATTTAGGCCGGCCGCGCCCGGGTGCGCGCGGAAAGGGATGGGCGGGCCGGACGGGGGATCAGCGGCGGCTGAGGAGATCCTTGGCCTCGTCCAGCATGCGCTTTTCCTCGGCGGTGAGGGCGCCGAAACCCTGGCTGTTGATCTTGTCGAGAATGCGATCCACCTCGGCGCGCAGGTCGCCGGGGCTGCCGACATTGACCTGATAGGCGGCGGGTGCGGCGGATTTGGCGCCCTTTTTCATCCAACGCGGCAGCTCGATGTCGGCGCGCCGCAGCGGGAGGCTCCAGTTGGCCTCGTGCACGAAGCGATAGTAAATCCAGCCCGCCGCCATGCCGCCGAGATGGGCGGAATGCGCGAAGCCGAACGGGGAGGGGACGCCCATGACCTCGTAGAAGACGCAGCCCGCGAGGTCGATGAGGACCGCGGCGATCGCGACGTGCTTGGGCTTCAACGTGACGGGCAGGATGAAGAACAGGAGGAACGTCACGGGCTGGTCCGGGTAGAAGCAGGCAAAGATGATGAAAAGTCCCGCGACGCCCGCGGAGGCGCCGACCACGGTTCCGCCCAGGTGCCAGTTGACCGCGGCCCACACCGCGCCACCGGTTACCACCATCGCGGCATACACGCCGAGAAAACGCTTGGCGCCGAGGACCGGCAGGAGGACGCGACCCAGAAAATACAAGCCCAGCAGGTTGCCCACGATGTGGAGCAGGTTGCGGGTGTCGTGGAGCAGGCTGTAGGTGGCCAGCGACCAAACCCGTCCGCCCCGCAAAGCGCTGGGGGAGAGGCCGAAGTAATGCTCCAGCGCGCCCGGCATCTCCAGGATCCGCTCAAAAACCAGCTGCAGCACGAACGCGGCGACGATGGCGGAAATCAGCCACGCGAGCACCGAGGCCCGTTCGCGGGGATAGTTGTCGCGCATGTAGGTGCGATCCGAGAGCATCTCCTTCGAAGGTGGGAAGGATGCCGGCCAAACACAAGCCGCCACCCGCATTTTCCCGGGCGGAAAGCGTGAAGAGGGCGTAAATCTCCGGCCTGTCCCGCCGCTTGACAGTGGTTTCAATTCCGCTTTGGTCGCACGAGCCATGGCCAACAAAGCTGACAAGTGGGCACAGAACATCGGGGGCAAATTCTACGTCGACCAGCAATGCATCGACTGCGACCTTTGCCGCGAAACCGCTCCGGGTTTCTTTACGCGCCATGACGAGGGTGGCTACTCGTATGTGTTCAAGCAGCCGACCACGGAGGAGGAAGTCTCCCTCTGCATGGAAGCCCTCGAGGGCTGCCCGGTCGAGGCCATCGGCAACGACGGCGACGCCTGAGTTCCCGGCCGCCCGTTCGTCGCGAGCCCCCGCCGCTCGCCGATTAATTTTCCGCCCTGCAACGCTTGGCAAGGCCTTGTTAAGGTAAGACCTGAATATGGCTAACTCAGGCTTGTTTTCCAGATTTGGCCTGCTAGCGCTAGCCCGATGCATTCACGGGTTTTGCTCCTCGGACTCCTTCTGGCCGCGCCGCTGTGCGGCCAAGTCACGCCGGTCAGCCTGCCGGAGGTCACGGTCTACTCGGAACGCGTGGCGAACCAGTCGCCCACGGGCACTTTTGCGACGCCGGTGTCGTCGCTGCGCTACGAGCCGCAGGTGGACGTCGAGGCGAGAAACCTCACCGAAGCGCAGGCGGACGTTACCATCCGCGGCGGCATCTTTGAGAACACGGGCTTTCGGATCGGCGCGGTGTCGGTGATCGATCCGCAAACCGGGCATTATTATGCGGATATCCCGATTGCGCCGGCGATGCTGGGCGCGCCCCGCATCCTGACTGGCGCGGACCAGGCGATGGGCACGTCGGCGTCCACCGTGGGTGCGGTGGCCTATGGCTGGCGGCCGGTGCAGACGGGCGGGTTTGCGTCGGTGGCGGCGGGGACGGACGGGCTCGACCGCGAGGAATTTTACCAGGGCTATGTCAGCGACCAGCAGCTCTTCGGCCAGCACGTCGCGGCCGACGTGGCTTGGGCGCATTCGGCGGCGGACGGCACGATCCCCCATGGCGACAATTACTTCGACCGCGTCGCCGGGCGGGTGCAGTTGGCGGGCGCGCGCTCGCAGACTGACCTCTTTGCCGGTTACCAGGCGAAGTTCTTCGGGTGGCCCAACCTCTACACGCCGTTCAACTCGAACGAATCGGAGAATCTCCAGGCCCTGTTGTTTACGGTGAATCACCACGTCGACCTCGGCGGGGGCAATTTCATCGAGGCGGGCGCCTACTCGCGTCGCAACAAGGACGACTACGCCTTCAACCGCTTCGCGCCGCTCGGGGCCGTCCATCCGTTCCAGCACACGACGTGGGTGCAGGGTGGGGCGGTCGCCGGCCGGCAGGACGTGGGAGATTTCACGCTCAACTATCGCGGCGAACTGATCGCGGACGAGCTGCGTTCGACGTCGCTGACGTTCGGGCCATTCAACACGCGCACGCAGACCAAGTTTTCCCTCGTGCCGGAGAAGAGCTGGGCGCTCGGTGACGGCGCGAACTTCGTGGCCAAGGCCGGCGCCAGCGTGGACAGCTCCAACCATGATGGCTCGACAGTTTCACCCGTGGTCGAGCTGGCCCGCGAGCAGGCCTCGGCGCCGCTGCAGCGCGTGTATTTCAGCTACGCCACGACGACGCAGCTCCCGAGTTACACGGCCCTCAGTTCGAATCCCTCGGCGGGGCTGTTCCGCGGCAATCCCCACCTCGGCCGGGAGACCAGCCATAATCTCGAACTGGGCGCGTCCGGAAATCTCGACGGGTGGACCAGTTCGGCGGCGGTGTTTTATCGCCAGGACGACAACCTGGTGGACTGGACGTTTAAGCAGGGCGTGATAGCGCGCTCGGCCAACGCGGTGGATGTCTCGACGACCGGCGCCGAGTTCATCGCCCGGCGCTCCTGGGCGGCGTGCGATTTGGTGTTCGGCTACACAGTGTTGACGAAGAATCCCGATTATCATGGCGCCGCGGTGGACGCCAGTTTCTACGCGCTCAACTACGCCCGGCAGCGGCTCACGGCGGCGATCATCGTGCGGCTGGGCAGCGAGTTTGAGGTGCGGATGGACAACGCCGCGCGCGTGCAGGCGGCGAACCTGCTGCGCACGGTGGGCGGCAACGACGCGATCATCAGCTCGCTCGGCCTGACCTACCGGCCGGCGGCCT
Source organism: uncultured Opitutia bacterium (assembly GCA_903862955.1). Lineage (GTDB taxonomy): Bacteria > Verrucomicrobiota > Verrucomicrobiia > Opitutales > Opitutaceae > Opi-474. The sequence goes on along the minus strand of CAIPAH010000024.1, from coordinate 37,472 downwards.
GGCGCCGGGCGACTTTCACGGTGCAGGCAGACAATCTCTGGAACTCGAGCTTCCAGGAAGTGCCCGCTGTCCCCGCGGCCCGCCGGCAGATTTCGGGCGGCGTGACTTACGCATGGTGAGTAGTGCCGGCGTCCCGTTGGCCCCGTTGCGATGCAGGCGAGGACGCCTGCGCTACTCTTGACCTCGCGCTTGCACCGGGTCGCGGGTCGGGTTCTCGTGTGCGTCCTGCCATGGCCAACCATCCCTTTCTTGATGCCTCGTTTCATGTCCGCTGGTCGCAGCTGACTCCCGATCAGGTCGGCCCCGACATCGACGCCGCGCTGGGCAACGCCGATGCGGCCCTCGCGCGCATCGTCACGCAGGCGCCCGCGGAGCTGACCTACGCCAGCACCTTCCTCGCACTGGAGCGAGCGACGGAGGAGCTGGCGGTGGCGTGGCAGAAAGTGAATCACCTGCAGTCGGTGCTGGATGCGCCGGCCTTGCGCGAGGCCCACAACCAGATGCTGCCGAAGGTGTCGGCATTCTTTGCCAAGATTCCCCTCAACGCCGAATTGTGGCAGCGGTTGCGCGCCGTCGCCGAGTCGCCCGCGGGGCGCGCGCTGACGGGCATTCACCGGCGGTTCGTGGACGAGACCGTCGCGGACTTCCGCCTGGCAGGCGCCGATTTGCCGCCGGAAAAACGCGCGCGAATCGAGGCGCTGCAGAGCGAGTTGGCGCAGGTGACGCAGAAATATTCCGAGAACGTGCTGGATGCGACCAACGCGTGGCAGCTGGTCGTGACGGACGAGTCGCGGCTCGTGGGCCTGCCGCCGCACGCCAAGGCCGCGGCGCGCCGCAACGCGGAAAGCAAGGAACTGGCCGGGTGGCGCTTCACGCTCCACATGCCGTCGCAGGAGCCGTTCATGACGTATCTCGACGACGCGGCGCTGCGGCGGGAAATGTGGACCGCGGCGAGCGCGGTGGGCGCGGAAGGCGCGAACGACAACACGGCGCTCATCGCGCGCATCCTGGCGCTGCGGGCCGAGAAAGCGGCGCTGCTGGGCAAGGTTCACTTCGCCGACCTCGTGCTGGAGCGGCGCATGGCGAAGGACGGGGCGCGGGCGCTGGCCTTCGTCGAGGATTTCCAGCGGCGGGCGGGGCCGGCTTTCGGGCGCGAGTGCCGCGAGTTGGAGGAGTTCAAGGCCGCGCAGACCGGCGGCACGCCCGGGCGGCTGGCGCCGTGGGAAGTCGGCTACTGGGCCGAGAAGCTGCGTCAGTCGTGCTACGCCTTCGACGAGGAAGTGCTGCGGCCGTATTTCCCGATGGATCGCGTGATCGCCGGCATGTTCGAGCTGGCAGGGCGCATCTTCGGGCTGCGGATCACCGAGCGGCCGGAGGTCGAGGTGTGGCATCCCGACGTGAAATTCTACGATGTGATCGATGCCCGCGGGCGGACGCTGGGATCGTTCTACGCCGATTGGTATCCGCGCGAATCGAAGCGGGGCGGGGCGTGGATGAATTACATTCTGACCGGCGGGCCTCTCGCGGACGGCACGCGCGTGCCGCACCTCGGCGTGATCTGCGGCAACTTGACGCCGCCCGCGGACGGGCAGCCAGCGTTGCTCAAACACCGCGAGGTCGAGACAATCTTCCACGAGTTTGGCCACCTGCTGCACCATCTGCTGGGCGAGGTGGAGATCAAGTCGCTCAACGGCATCAACGTTGCCTGGGACTTCGTCGAGCTGCCGTCGCAGATCATGGAAAACTGGTGCTGGGAACGCGCGAGCCTCGACCTGTTTGCGCGTCACCATGCGACGGGCGCGGCGATTCCCGAGGAGATTTTCCAGAAGATGACGGCGGCAAAGAATTTCCGCTCGGCCTGCGCGACGATGCGGCAGGTGGCGCTGGGCAAGATGGACCTGCTCCTGCACATCCGCACGGCGGAGCTGCCGAAGGTGGCCGACGTCGAGCCGGTTGCCCGTGCGTTCGTGGCCGACTGCCTCGTGCCGACGGAGCCGCCGGCGCCGACGGTGGTGAAACGGTTCACGCACATCTTCGGCGACCCGGTGGGCTACGCGGCGGGCTATTACTCCTACAAGTGGGCGGAGGTGCTCGACGCGGACGCGTTCACGCGCTTCCGGCGCGAGGGGCTGTTCAGCGCGACGGTGGGGGCGGAGTTCGTGGCGAAGATCCTCAGCCGGGGCAACTCGGCGGACCCGATGGAGTTGTATCGGGCGTTCATGGGGCGCGAACCGGACCTGAACGCGCTGCTGGTGCGGGCCGGCCTGGCGGCGGCGTGATGCCACAAAAAAAGTTCGCCCCGCGCACCTCCCGGGCCATCAACTAACGGGCTATGATTATCGCCGACCTTGCCAAGATTCCGGGACGCACCTTCCCCGCGCGCCGCATGGGCCGCGGCCTCGCCGGCCAGGCCGGACAGGTCATTCCCGCGAAGGGGTTCACCATGGGCTATTCGGTGCTCGAACCGCATGGTGGCCAGGTGCCGTGGCACAACCAGACACAGGAGGAAATTTATTACATCGTGCAGGGCGAGGGGGAGATCTGCGTGGGCACCGAGCGCAGCCCGATCAAGGCGGGCCAGGCGGTTTACATGCCGCCGACGCAGTTTCACCAACTCACCAATACCGGCAGCGAACCGATGCACATGATCTACATCTATTGCCCTGGCGGCGACGTTGCCCATTGGCGGCAGGAACTGGAAGGCACGTTGCCCCCCGCCGGCGTCGGCGCCATCCCGCCGCTGCCCGCCGGCGCCCAGCCGCAGCACCTCGCAAAATGAGGGTGCGCTAGGTTTTCTACTCGCTACCCGGCAACCGCTCCCTGCAACTTTCCCCTCCTCACATGACCACGCACAAAGTCGGCATTATCATGAACGGCGTCACGGGACGCATGGGCACCAACCAGCACCTCCTGCGTTCGATCAAGGCGATCATTGACCAAGGCGGCATCAAGCTGGGCGACGCCGAGGTGATCATGCCCGACCCGATCCTCGTGGGTCGCAGCGAGCCCAAGCTCGCCGCCCTCGCCGCGCGGGCCGGCGTGAAGCGTTACACGACCAACCTCGACAGCGCGCTCGCCGACCCGGCGAATCAGATCTACTTCGACGCGACCCTCACCGGCCAGCGTCCCGTCGGCGTGCGCAAGGCCATCGCCGCGAAGAAACACATTTACTGCGAAAAACCCACCGCCACGACGTCGGCCGAGGCGCTCGCGCTCTACCGCGAGGTGACCGCCGCCGGCCTCAAGAACGGCGTGGTGCAGGACAAGCTCTGGCTGCCCGGCCTGCTCAAGCTCAAGTATCTGATCGATACCGGCTTCTTCGGGAAAATCCTCTCGGTGCGCGGCGAGTTCGGCTACTGGGTGTTCACCGGCGAGCATGAAAAGCTCCAGCGGCCGTCGTGGAACTATCGCAAGGAGGACGATGGCGGCATCATCGTCGACATGCTCTGCCACTGGCAGTATGTGATCCAGAACCTCTTCGGCGAACCGAAGTCCGTGTCCTGTCTCGGCGCCACGCACATCCCGCAGCGCTGGGATGAGGCCGGCAAGCCCTACAAGTGCACGGCGGATGACTCCGCCTACGCGACCTTCGAGCTGAAGAACGGCGTGATCTGTCACTTCAATTCCTCGTGGTCCGTGCGTGTCCGCCGCGACGACCTGCTCACGTTGCAGGTCGACGGCACCGAGGGCTCAGCGGTCGCCGGCCTGCGCAACTGCGTGGTGCAGCACGGCTCGATGACGCCGCGTGCCGTGTGGAATCCCGACATCGACAGCCCGATCAAGTTCTTCGACGGCTGGGTGACGCAGCCCACCAACGACACCTTCGACAACGCGTTCAAGGTGCAGTGGGAGCTCTTCCTCAAGCACGTGGTGAAGGGCGACCCTTTCCCGTGGAACCTGCTTCAGGGCGCGAAGGGTGTGCAGCTCGCCGAGCTGGGCCTCAAGTCCTGGGCCGACCGCCGCTGGGTGGATGTGCCGAAGCTGGACTGACGGCCGTAGGGCAGGGTCTTCGACCCGCCCTACGTCGGGCCTTGGGCCGCATGGAAACCGCCGCGGCGATTCCAAACGCGAGATTTACAGTGGCAAATTAAGGATCTTGGATAAGTTGGGTGGAGTCTCCCGCTCAGCCGGGACTCCACAAGTCACCGATAACCTCTCATCCCACTCTTCAACGCCATGATCACCTCCAGTTTCTTCGCTGCCACCACGCTCGGCGGGAGTTTCCTCTCCCCGGGTGTGCTCATGATCCTCATCATCGTGATGATCCCGGTCGCGCTCTATGCGCAGTTCCGGGTCTCCAGCGCCTACAACAAGAATGCGCAGATCCAGTCGCGCGGCGGCATCACGGGCCGCGAGGCGGCGCAGGCCGTGATGGACCACGCCGGCATCACCGACGTGGAAATCACGGAGACGGAGGGCCACCTGACCGACCATTACGACCCGATCAACAAGCGCTTGGTGCTGTCGTCGGAGAATTACCGCGGTTCGAGCCTGGCTGCCGTGGGCGTGGCCGCGCACGAAGCAGGCCATGCCATCCAGCACAAGGTGGGCTACTCGATGCTGCATTTCCGCATGGCCCTGGTGCCGGCGACGAATTTCGTCTCGCGCGTGGTTCCCATCCTGATGCTGGCGGGTTTCTTCCTCGCGCGCGGGTTGACCGGCATGTTCCTCGACGCGGCGATCATCTGCTACGCGGTGATCACGGTGTTCCAGCTGGTGACCCTGCCGGTCGAGTTCGATGCGACCCGCCGCGCGAAGGTGCAGCTGGTTGAGCTTGGCATCCTCGACCGCGATGAGATGCCCGGCGTGAATGAGACCTTGGACGCAGCGGCGCTCACCTACGTCGCGGCCTTCGTCAGCTCGCTACTTTATCTGCTGTATCTGCTGTCTTCGCGGCGGAACTGAGCGCCGAAGGATTCCTTGATTTCGAGCCGGCCCGTCGGGCCGGCTTTTTGGGGCGTCTCGGGGAGCGTGCGGCGCGGAGGCCCTCCTTCGCTGAAGCTACGGCGGGCAATTTTCTTTCGGCTTCCGAAAGAAAATTGGCGGAGAGGGAGGGATTGGCTGCCGTTGGCAGGTGCAAGCACTCGCGCTCCGCGCGCCCTTATCCCTCCTCTGTTGCCGCTTCGCGTCAACTTACCGCTCGCCGCGGTAACGCCATTTGGCTTCGCCAAATGGCGGAGAGGGAGGGATTCGAACCTCTCAGGCCCAACAACCGAAAAGCTTCATTGATCGTGCTTTTGTGTTGTTACGAGTGACTTAGAACAGGCAACAAAATATAACCAGAGATAACGAATTCAATCTAAATACACGTCGCTGGCAAATCCGTGACAAATATTCCGGCCGAATTTGCGAGCGACGCGCGATAACGACGCATAGTGCATGGCGCAGTGCCCAGCATTCCTATCAGCACATCAAGCCGAGGCATTTTCTGGCTTCATCTTCCTCGTGCGGCGTAAAGGTCAGCATTACGTCGCCCCAACGGGCGAACACGCCGCCACCCGATGCGCGGTCAATGGCGTTCTTCATCGAGCCATCCCCCTTGGCGAAGTGATGCGAGATATGCAGCGCGGTCCCGTTGAGCCCGCAAAGCGTCTCCAATGCGGCAACCAATACCGGAGGAAGGCAGCGTGAAGGCGTGCACCACCAAAACCGCTATAATTGATTCTGGCGGCAACCCCCCGACACCCGCCCTTTAGGTGTGGCGGTGGCGGTGGTGACGACGAACACCCCACCAGAACCGCCGAAAGCATTGGAACCATCCATGCAAACCTCCGAAGCGGCATTGTACGGTGAAGAGCGATGCCGAAATCAGAGCCCGGTTCCCGAACGCCTCTCAGGGGTTTCTCGCCCTCAATGGGCTCGGTGCGACTTTGGCTTCCCGGCTACCTCGGAACCTCAACGAACCGAGTCAGCGGAAGGCATTTCTTTGTGTTCAAGAAGCTCCGCGACCAGGCACAGGCCGGGTTGCGGTCAACGTCACCTGTTGTTGTCCGGGTCTAAAAGAAATTCAATTGTATCGGTCATTTCGTGTTCTAGATTCGCGAGTGTGATGGACGGAAAAACGCAAGGCGCGCGGCACAAACGACCGCTCCGATTCTATAGCGCTTGGTGGCGCCGCTTCGTTCGTTTTTCGCGCTCTCACAAGACGGCGTTTACAATTTTTGGTGGCTTGATTCTCGCGGCGACGTTCTTCGTCGATAATTTTTTAAAGGAACAATTGCGGGAAGAGATCGCCAGCCTTACCGAAGCCCGCAGTCAACTCGCAATGCGTCTATCGCTATTCGATATCCAATGGAGTCAGAACAGTGATTCTCGCAGGAGGTTCTTAGCGGACTGGAGGCAAAACCATCCCGATTACGAAACACTGCAATCGCCCGGCCATATCCACACAGACTTGGAAGTGATAAATTTCGTATTTAGATACCATTCCGCAAAGGACGAAGTAGACCGCCTTGCCAAATGGGAATTTCGGCAGGCCAATGGCCTTCTGGAAACAGTCCGAGATGACATGCGATCTACAGGGGACTCAGCAGACGCCGCCTACGACGAATTGCCTCCCAAAGTTCACGAGATTGCTTCGTACGTGAAGGGCGGAATGGTGCGTATTTCTGTTTATTCGAAGCACGGCGAGGACGGCCTTCAAAAGCCTGGTCCAAATTCGTTTCCAAATTGGGTGATTGGGGTTGTTAACAATTATGCGCGGATAGAAATGAATGAAGACTGGATGCGATCCGGCATTGATCAATTGCGTGAGCAGATTGAGGTCTATTCTGCAATTTGGTCGAAGGAGATATCTACTGCTCAACGCCGCTACGGCTTTACGACTCTCGCGAGCACGATTCTCTACATCTTAGGAGGATTCGCGGCCTTTGCCGGTCGGCTGGCCGGAGACGATGACTAGCCTAACCGGAAAAACGCGGTCAGGCTCAAGCTGGCTGTTGCGGCCGACGCCTTGTCCCGGTCAGATCGGCAACGGTCGCTGCGGGGAAGTGCAGTTGCAGGCGCTTGAGGTCGCGTTTCACGCGCGTCAAGTACGGCTCGGACAGCAGGTCCTGTTCGCGCTCGTGATCCTTGATCACGAGGAATTCCGTGACGGCCTCTGTCAGGAATTTCTGGGTTACGGGCTCGCGATAGTTCGCGAGCGCAAAATCGACGTAGAAGGACAGCGAGTGCGGCCGGCCAGCCAGCCGACGAAAGACCGCCTCGGCTTCATGGAGCTGGTCATCCACCAGTCGAGTGACGGCAGTGCGGACGCCGGTCTCACCCTGGAGTTGCTGGACTTCGAGGACCTGCCGCTCGGCTTCGGCCTCGGGACGGGTTGAGAAGTTCTTGCGGACGCGTTTGCCGTCTAACCAGCCGGAAACGCGGAAAACGATCTCCCCGGAGGGATTCGTGAACTGTGAGACGACGAACGAACTATTTGGATTCATGCCTGATTTGCCACGTCAACTGGCAAATCTGGTGTTGGGCTTCTCTCCTCAGAGGAGAAAAATGGCGGAGAGGGAGGGATTCGAACCCCCGGAGCCTTGCGGCTCAGCGGTTTTCAAGACCGCCGCGATAGACCACTCTGCCACCTCTCCAGAACCGGCCTAAACCCGCCGCGAAAGACCGCGCTTGTCGAGCTTTCTTGGCCGCTGGCACGCCACCGTGGCTGAACTCGGGAAGTCGACCAGCTTGGCGATGCGTATCGCGGGCGAGGCTGCGCAGAAATTGCTGACTTGGACTAATCCGCTGGATGGCCCTTGCAGCTCTGACCGGTCCGGCTAATCCCGGTAGCAAGGAAACAAGCCGATGACATCACGCGAGCGGGTCCTTCAAGCCCTTGCCCACCAACCAACCGATCGGACCCCCGCCGATTTCGGGGCGATCCCGGCCGTGACCGATGCGCTCATGCGAAAATTGGGGCTGACCGACTCCGAGGAATTGCTGGTCGCGCTGGGCGTCGACATGCGGCGGATCTGGTTTAATTACGGCCAGCCCGACACCGGCCCGGATGCGGAGGGCTACGTGCAAACGATGTGGGGGGCGAGGCACCGTCGAGTCGATCCCGGCGACGGGCGGCCCAATTTCATTTCGCCGTTCAACGAGGACACCACAGTCGAGGAAGTCCACGCCCACGCCTGGCCGCACGCCGGGCGGCTCGACTATTCCGGGGTGCGGGAGCTTTGCCGGAGGCATCACGGGGAATACGCCACCTTCGGCGCGCCGTGGAGCCCGTTCTTCCACGAGGTCGGATGGCTGGTCGGCCAGGAAGAGTTCATGATGTGGATGCACACCAAGCCGGAAGTCATCCGCGCCATCATCGATCATGTCGTGGACTACGAGGTGGAGGCGACACGGCGGTTTTTCCAGGCCACGGACGGCCTGCTGGACATTGCCTACTTCGGCAACGACTTCGGGACCCAGCGCGGGATGTTCATCTCACCGCGGATGTGGAACGACTTTATCCGGCAACCGCTGAAGCGCTATTTTGACGTGTCCCACGACTACGGCTGCAAGGTCATGAATCATTCCTGCGGAGCCATCCGCGACATCATCCCGAGCCTGATTGCCGACGGCGTGGACATTCTCGATCCGATCCAAGTCGCCGCAAATGGCATGGACCTGGCCGGGCTGGTGCGGGACTTCGGCGATGCGGTGAGCTTTCACGGTGGCGTCGATACGCAGCGCACGCTGCCTTTCGGCTCCGCGGCGGATGTGCGGGCGGAAGTCCGGGCGTATCTCGAACTCACCAAGGCGAAGGGCGGCTACATCCTGTGCGGGAGCCAGGAGTTCATCGAAGACATCCCGCTCGATAACATCCTCGCGATGTATGACGAAAATCGGAGGGAAGTCCGAACCCGCCCGACTGCGTCCACTTTGACGCCGGCAGGCCACGGCAGTTGAATTTTTTGGAGTGGCGTAGCATTTTTCGGGGATGACGCCTCGCGCCCTTGCTTTGGCCCGGACCTTGCTCTCGCGAACGCGCGCCTTCGAGCAGGCGGCGCGGCGGAACGGGGCCCACGACGATTTCGCCATCCGGGAGCAGCGGCAGAAGCTGGTCGAAAAAGTGCTGTTCACCGAAGTCGGCCTGACGGATTTTGCCAAGGCCCAGCTGGTGGCGGTGGCGATGCCGCGAAATGCGGACGCGCGCCAGCATGCGGACCGCGACCTGCGCGAACTCGCGGAGTTTTTGGACCGGCACCTGGATTGGGCGGCGCTGACTTGAAGTCGGCTCGGTCGATTTGACGGTGGGGCACGGGTGATGGCGCGGTCGTTTACGCTCATGTTGCGTTGGCGCAGTGGAAGCGCGTGACGCATCCGCAACGTCAGCCGATGGCATGGCGTTAACGGCACAACGAGGCACGGTCGCGGAAATCCAGGGGCTCTACGGTCCGTTCACGTTTACGGAGAAACTGCTGCAGAAGATCTGGCTCGGCGGTGAATTTGACCGGGCGGCGGCCACGACCACGGGCGGGCAGCGTGTGCAGGTGCTGCACCCGGGAAAATGGAACCTGCTGGGCGGGCCGGATTTCAAGGGCGCGCGGCTTCGCTTCGCCGGAGGTCCGATGGTGAACGGCGACGTGGAACTGCATCTGGACGCGGCCGACTGGACGGCGCACGGCCACGCGCGCGATCCCGCCTACGACGCCGTGGCATTGCATGTCGTGCTGTTTCCGCCCGAGTCGACCGCGCCGACGGCGGGCATCGGCGGACGGGAAATCCCGATTCTCGTCCTGCTGCCGCTGCTGCTGCATGACCTCGAGGAATACGCCGCAGACGAAGCGGTGGAAGCGCTGGCCAATCGGCCACTATCGCGCGTGCAGGAGGAACTCGGGCAACTCGGATCTGAGGAGTTGGCGAAGCTATTGCACCGCACCGCCGAGCGCCGTTGGCGGCAGAAGGTGCACTTCGCGCGGCTGAGAATCCGGCGCCTGGGCTGGGACGCAGCGTGTCACCACGCGGCCTTGGAAATTCTCGGCTACCGGTTCAATCGCGCCCCGATGTTGCGCATTGCTGCCGCCCGGCCCTTGTCGCAATGGGCGCGAACAGCGGACACAGCCGAAGCGGCCTTCGACGCGGAGGCGGGCGCATGGAGCCTGCAGGGAGTGCGGCCCGCGAATCACCCCCGGCTTCGCCTCCGCCAGTATGCCCAGTGGGCCGGGGCGAAACCGGATTGGCCGACGCGGCTGCGCGCGCTGGCGGACGGATTTGCCCCGTTGGCCATCGACCGGTCCAGCGGGGAGGTGCGTCGCGAATTTCGGTTCGCGGCGCGACGCGAGGAAATCGCGACGGCCATTTGCGCCGAGGCGGTGGGCGGAACGCGGCTCGACAACCTCGCCTGCGATGGATTCTTCCCGCTGCTGGCGGCGGAAACAGGCGCGGAGCTGGGCGGCTGGTGGTTCCACTGGTTCCCGGGCGACCTGCCGCCGCAGTTGGGGCGGGCGCTGCGCGGGCTGGGGGCGATCGGCGGGCGGGGTCAGCCGGCGAGTCATGGGCTGGGACAGGGCCTCTTGGGCTGGCTTTTGGAGCGGGAACGAGCCGAAGCAACCAGCGGTGGGCGGGGGGCTTGACAAATTTTGGCCTCGAAGGGTAGATTTACCAACTCGATAACACTCACTCTTCAAAAAGTGGGCCCTGTGGCCCGCTTTTTTTTTCCCATAACACCAACCCTATGAGCAGCGAAATTCTCTCCGTCCTCGAATACATGGAGAAGGAAAAAGGGATTCCCCGTGCCGACATGATCGCCACGATTGCGAACGCGCTTAAAACCGCGGCGCAAAAGGGAGTTAACTCCGGACAGGAGTTGAAGATAGACATCAACCCGAAGAATGGCCAGCTCCACGCGTGGTCGCTGCTCAAGGTGGTTGATTCGGTCAGCAATCCCAAGACCGAGATCCATATCGAAAAGGCCCAGCTGCTGAAGGCTGGCGCCGTGATCGGTGAAATGCTCGAGAAGGAAATCGATCCCTCCACGCTCGGCCGCATTGCCGCGCAGACCGCGCGCCAGGCCGTGATGCAGCGCCTGCGCCAGTTCGAGAAGGACCGCATCTACGACGACTTCAAGGACCAGGTGGGCAACATCGTCACCGGCACGGTTCGCCGTCGTGAGCGCAACGATCTCTACGTCGACCTCGGCAAGGCCGAGGCCGTCATGCCGGGCAAGGAACAGGTTCCCGGCGAGGAATATCAGCCGGGCGAACGCATCCGCTGCCTGCTGCTGTCCATCGACTCCACGCCCCGCGGTCCCGAGATCATCCTCACCCGCGCCAGCCCGAAATTTGTCCGCCGCCTTTTCGAGCTTGAAGTCACCGAGATCGCCGACGGCACGGTCAAGATCGAGGCTTTTGCCCGCGAGCCCGGCTACCGCACCAAGATCGCCGTCACCAGCACTGATCCGAAGGTGGATCCGGTCGGTGCGTGCGTCGGTGCCCGGGGCGCCCGCGTGAAGACCATCGTCCGCGAGCTCGGCGGCGAGAAGATCGACATCATCCGCTACTTTGCCGACCCGAAGGAAATGATCATCGAGGCGTTCAAGCCGGCCGTGCCGCGCGAGATCACCATCGACGACAAGAACCACCGCATCGTCCTGAAGGTGGCGACGGACGACCTCGCCATCGCGATCGGGCGCAAGGGCCAAAACGCGCGGCTCACGTCGCGTCTCATCGGCTGGCGCCTCGACATCGAGGAGTTCCACGCCGTGGGTGACGACCCGCGCGGCAACGCCGTGGCCCTGCTGTTCAAGACCTACGAGTTCGACGCCGCGCTGGCGGGCCGCCTCGTGGACATGGGCATCAATTCGCCGGCCGCGTTCGAGGGCGTCGAGACCGACGACCTCGTGAGCGCCGGCTTCACCGCCGAGGAAGCGGCCGCCATCATTGCGCGCGTCACGCAGAAATAAACCGACGTATTCCCCGCTGAATCACTGATGAGCATCCGTATCCACGAACTAGCCAAGCGTCACAACATGGAGGGCAAGGACATGCTGTCCCTGCTCAAGGAACGTGGCTATGTGTCGGCGGATACGAAGTCGGTCTCGAGCACCGTCAGCAAAATCTACGAGCAGGAAATCGACAAGGAGTTCGCGGCCAAGCAAACGCCGAAGCCCGTTGAGCCGAAGCACGTGGTGGTCCCGGCTCATCCCACGGTGGAGAGCCTCGTCGCCGAACACCCGAAGGTAAAGATGCCCGCCGGCGTGTTCGTGAAATCCGCGCAAGACATCGTGCGCGAAAAGGAAGCCAAGGCCGCCGCGCTGAAGCCCGTGAGTGCAGCGCCCGCGCCGCCGCCGCGCATCGCGCCCCTCCCGCCGTCCCGCCCCGCGATTATCGCCGCGCCGCCGCGTCCCGCCGCCCCTGCGTCGTCGTCCCCGGCGCCCGCCGCGCCGCGCCCCTCTTCGCCTGCGCCGCTGCCGGTGCCGGCCCCCGTGGCCAAGTCCCCGGCTCATGTCCCGCCGGCGCCGCCCCGCATCGTGGCGGCCTCGCCCGCGTCGCCGAGCGCGCCGCCAGTGCCCGCGTCCTCTTCGCCGGCCCCGTTGCCGGCGCAGGTCGCCGCCGCCCCGGAAGTCGTGGTGACGGGCGACCTCAAGACGATCCATCTCAAGCCCCCGATCGTGGTGCGCGATTTCGCGACGGCGCTCGGACTCAAGCCGTTCAAGCTCATTTCGGAGCTCAACCAGGCCGGCGGTTTCGCCTCGATGAATTCCAACATCGAGGAAGCCGTCGCCGTGAAAGTGGCGGCGAAGCACGGCTTCGCCCTCGAGATCAAGCACCGCGGCGAACCCAGCGCCCAGCTGCCGAAGGGCAAGAAGGAGGCGAAACCCGAGGAGGATGAGTCGAAGTTCCTCGTGCCGCGTCCGCCCGTCGTCGTCATTCTCGGCCACGTTGACCATGGCAAGACGTCGCTGCTCGACGCGATCCGCAAGGCGCACGTCGCCGAAGGCGAGGCCGGCGGCATCACGCAGCACATCGGCGCCTACCAGGTCGAGCGCAACGGCCGCAAGATCACCTTCCTCGACACGCCCGGCCACGCCGCGTTTTCCAAGATGCGCGCCCGCGGGGCGAACGTCACCGACATCGCGGTGCTCGTGGTGGCGGCGGACGACGGCTTCATGCCGCAGACCGACGAAGCCCTGCAGCACGCGTTGAACGCCAAGGTCGCCCTCATCGTCGCCGTCAACAAGATGGACGTGAAGGGCGCCAACCTCGACCAGGTGAAGGCGCAAATGCAGCAGCGCAACATCGCCCCCGAGGACTGGGGTGGCGAGACCATCACCGTGCCGGTTGCAGCCATCAAGAACCAAGGCATCGACAGCCTGCTCGAGATGATCCTCCTCCAGGCCGACGTGCTCGAGCTCAAGGCCAACGCCAAGGCGGAAGCCAGCGGCGTCGTGATCGAGTCGCAGGTCGACGTGGGCCGCGGCCCGCTGGCCACGCTCATCGTGCAACGCGGAACGCTCCGGGTCGGCGATGCACTCGTCTGCGGCCCGCACTGGGCGAAGGTCCGCGCGATGTTTGACGACAAGGGCGAGAATTTGAAGGAAGCCCCGCCGTCTACGCCCGTGCGCGTGATCGGCTGGTCCGGCACGCCCGAGAGCGGCGCCACGTTCAAGGCCGTCAAGAACGCCCGCGAGGCGGAAAAGCTGGCCGAGGAGGCGCAGCACCTCATTCGCAAGGCGACGACGACGTCCGACGCCACGCCCAAGGAAGTTTCCGTCGAGCAGCTCTTCGCCAACATCGCGGCCACGCAGGCCAAGGTGCTCAAGGTCATCATCAAGACCGACGTGTTCGGCTCGGCCGAGGCCGTGCGCAACATCCTCGAGGGCATCAAGAGCACCAAGGTTTCGCTCGAGATCGTGTCCACCGAGGTGGGGCTGATCACCAAGAACGACGTGCTCATGGCTGGCACCGCGGGCTCCGTCATCATCGGCTTCAACACGAAGCTGGAGAACGGCGTCACGCCGCTCGCCAAGCACCACGGCGTGCGCATCGAGACCTACGACATCATCTACGAGCTGGGCGACAAGGTCCGCGAGATGATGGCCGACCTGCTCGACCCCGATCTCAAGGAAACGAAGACCGGCGTGGCGGAAGTCCGCCAGGTGTTCCCGCTCGCCAAGGGCTTCGTCGCCGGCTGCCTCGTCACCGAGGGCAAGATCAATCGCAACGCGCAGGCCCGCCTGCGCCGCGGCAAGGAAACTGTGCACGAGGGCAAGATCGCCACGCTCAAGCGCTTCAAGGACGACGCCAACGAGGTGCGCGCCGGCCTCGAGTGCGGCATCAAGCTCGACGACTTCAACGGCTACCAGGCCGGCGACCTCATCGAGTGCTACGAGGTCCAGAAGGTCCGCGCTTCACTCTAAGCCGGTCGCGCGTTGCGCGGCTCGCCGCGAGGGTAGTTTGCCGCCGGGAGAGGGGGCCGGACCTTCCAGCCGAACAGCGTTGAGCTGGGCGGCAGAGGGCGGCACGTTCTTCTACGCATTTTCCGGCTTCGTCCGTCCGATCCCCAACTCCCATCTTTACTCTTCCGTCTCCGTCCCATGTCCACCCGCACTCTCCGCGTCAATGAGCTGATCCAGCGCGAACTCAGCGCGATCCTCCGGCACGACTACCAGAGTGAGGCGGTGGCAATCACGATCACGGAGGTGCGCGTCGCCCCCGACCTGCGGGACGCCCGTGTGTTTGTCTCCATTGTCGGCAGCGACGACTTCATCGAGGAAAAGCTCCGCTGGCTCCGCGCGCGGTCGCGGCACATTCGCGACGAGCTCGGCGCGCGTATTGTCCTGAAATACCTGCCCCGCTTCAGCTACGTCCTCGACGACTCCGCCATTCGCGGCTCGCGCATCTTGAACTTGCTCGACGCGGTCGAGCACCCGAAAAAGGTGCGTGGTGAATAAATTCTATCCCGCGTTTGCGGCGGATTACGCCCGGTTGCTCGCGCAGCTGCAGGGACGCAAAGTGGCCGTGGTGGGGCATGCGCGCCCGGACGGCGATTGCATTGGCTCGCAGGTTGCGCTGGCGCGCGTCCTCGCGGCGGCGGGCCACGACGTGACGTGCTTCAACGGCGACACCGTGCCGCGTCGGCTCGAGTTCCTCGTGCCGGGCATGAAGTTCGTGCACTCCACCGAGGCGCTGGCGGATCCGCGCGAGTATGCGGCGATCTTCGTCGATTGCGCGGACCAGGCGCGCGTCGGCGACCGGCTGAAGACCCGGTTCTCCAAACCGCTCGGGAACATCGACCATCATCTTTCCAACGCCGGGTATGCCGAGCTGAACCTCGTCGACAGTGGCTCCGCGGCGACGTGCGAGATCCTCGCCGGACTCGCGTTTGACGCCGGCCAGCAGGTGGACGCGCAGGCGGCGCAGGCGCTCTACACGGGCATCCTGACGGACACGGGCCAGTTCCGCTACGCCTCGACGTCGCAGCGCACGTTTCTCATCGCGGCGCAGCTGATGGTGTGCGGCGCGCGTCCGCCGCAGGTCGGCTTGGAACTCTACGAGCGGGAATCGATCGGCAAGCTGGAGCTGCTCCAGAAATACCTGGCGTCGCTGCGCATGGAGTGCGGCGGGCGCGTTTGCATCGGCGTTCTGCCGGAAGGTGTGTTCGAGGCCACCGGCACGACGGCCGAGGACACGGAGGGCTTGGTGGATTACGCGCGGGCCGTCGACGGCGTCGACGTGGGCGTGCTGATCGAGGAGCGTCCCGGCGGCGCAGTGAAAGCGAGTTTGCGGGGCAAGGAGGCGATCTACCGCCTCGACCAGATCGCGGCCCAGTTCAACGGCGGCGGCCACGCGAGTGCGGCCGGACTGAACCTCAAGGCGGGGGCGGAGGATTTTTACGCGCGACTCGTCGCCGCGCTCGCGAAGCAGATCGCGCTGGTGGACGCCCAGCGGAAGGCCACGCCATGATCGGTCAGGTCAAGGAACTCGAGGGTGTCCTCCTCGTGGACAAGCCCACCGAACATACGTCGCACGACGTGGTGGCGCGGTTGCGGCGGAAGCTGAACATGAAGAAGATCGGCCACGCTGGCACGCTGGACCCGATGGCGACGGGGCTGCTGATCATGCTGATCGGCAAGGCCACGCGGATTTCGCAGTATCTTATCAGCCTCGACAAGGAATACGAAGGGACGATCACGCTCGGCACGACGACGGACTCGCAGGATGCGGATGGCCAGGTGATGACGACGCAGCCGGTCCCGCCGCTCACGGAGGCCGAGGTGCGCACGGCGATGAACGGGTTTCTCGGCGACCAATACCAGATGCCGCCGATGTATTCGGCCATCAAGATCGGCGGCGTGCCGCTCTACAAAAGGGCGCGGAAAGGCGAGGAAGTGGAGCGGGAGCCACGCTTCATTCGCGTGATGAGTTTTGAGCTGACGCGCTTCGCCCTGCCGCAGCTCGATTTCCGGCTGCGCAGCAGCAAGGGCACGTATGTGCGCACGATTGCCCACGACCTGGGACAGAAACTGGGTTGCGGCGCGCATCTCTCGGCGCTCCGGCGCACGGCGTCGGACCGGTTCAATGTTTCGCAGGCCCTGACGCTCGATGCGATTGAGGCCCTGCCGATTCCCGAAATCGCCCGCCGCCTGATCCCGATCTACGAGGCGGCCCCCAGCGTGGCGCTGTGAACCCGATCCTCCAGTTCAACGGGCTGGAAATCGCGGCGCTGCCGCCGGCGCCGTTGCACCTGGCCATCGGCATGTTCGACGGCGTGCACCTCGGGCATCGCGCGGTGATCGAGGCAGCGGTGCAATCGGCGCGGCGCAGCGGCGGGACGGCCGCGGTGCTGACGTTTTCGCCGCACCCGAGCACGCTTTTCCGTCCGGAACAGCCCACGCGGCTGATCATGGACAGCGGCATGAAGGCCCGGATGCTGCATCGGTTGGGCGTGAAGGTGATGATCACGCAGCCCTTCAACTTGGAGTTCGCGCGCATCCTTGCGGCCGATTTCCTGCCCTGGCTCAAGCAGGGCGCGCCGCAGCTGGCGGCCGTTTACGTGGGCGAAAATTTCCGTTTCGGTCGCGGCCGGCAGGGCGACATCGCGCTGCTCGTGGCCGAGGGCCGGAAGCACGGCCTGACGGTGTTCAGCGCGCCGCGCGTGAGCCTCGACGGCGAGCCGATCAGCAGCACGCGCATCCGGGGATTGCTGGAGACGGGTGACGTCGCTGCCGCCAACGGGCTCCTCGGCTACACGTATTTTGCCGAGGGTCCCGTGGTGCACGGCAAGCATCTCGGGCGCACCATCGGTTTTCCCACACTCAATCTTGCCTGGGCGCCCGACCTGCGGCCGCGCTATGGCGTGTATGTCGTGCGCGTGGGCGGAGCGAAGACCGTCGAGACGCTGCCCGGCGTGGCGAACTACGGGCTGCGGCCCACCGTGGAGCAAGCGGTTGAGCCGCGCCTCGAGGTGCACCTGCTCAGCGACAGCCCGTTCGGCCCCGGCGACCAAGTCACGGTGAAATGGCTGCGCTTCCTGCGCCCCGAGATGAAGTTTTCCGGCTTGGACGAACTAAAGGCGCAGATCGCCAAGGACCGGTCCGCAGCGGAGCAGAGTTTCAAAGTCCTAGGTTGATTTGACCCACGGGCTACACGGAAGACACGGAATCGATTACGAAACGGGCCGGGTCAAAGGCGGTTCCTTCCGTGTTTTCCGAGTGTTCCGTGGACAAGACAGCCGCGGATTTTTCCTTGCGCTGGGGCGCGGGGCTGGCGTTACTCGCCGACCTCAGTTTTGGACCTTTAGCTCAGTTGGTTAGAGCGTTTCCTTGACATGGAAAAGGTCACTGGTTCGAGTCCAGTAAGGTCCACCATCTGAGATACTTGCGAAGTATGCGAGGCTTGCCCGGCGGACTCATTTCTGGGCTGGTCACCGGTGCCCGACGTCGATGCGACCAAGGCGCGGTGGGGTGTCACAATCCGTCAGGCGCCCGGGAGAGCCGCGGCCTGGGATCCCGCGGGAGTGGACAGCAGCGTACGGCGGAGGTCCTGCAGGCGCACCGGCTTCGTGACAAATTCGTCCATGCCGGCGGCGAGGCACGTGTCGCGATCGGCGGACGACGCGCTGGCGGTCATCGCCACGATGCGCGGACGGGCCGAGGCGGGAAGACTCGCGCAGATTTCCCGCGCGGCGCCGGGGCCATCCAGCTCGGGCATTTGCATGTCCATCAGGACGAGGTCGTAGGTCTTGTTCGCCACGGCGTCGACGGCCTCGCGGCCATTGGCGGCGAAATCGGCTTCGTAGCCGAGGCGCTGCAGCATGAGTTTGGCGACGCGCTGGTTCACCGCGTTGTCCTCGGCGATGAGGATCGTGAGTGGGTGAGACTGGCCCAAGGGCTCGCCGGCCGAACCTGGATCGACGCTGGCCGTGCGGCTGACCTTGCGGCCGTGGAAGATGCCCACGAGCAGGTCGAAGAGCGTGGAGGGCTTCACCGGCTTGCTCACGCTGGCGACGATGTTGAGCTCCGCGGGAGGAGTCGCGTGGCCGAGCGATGTCAGCATGATGATGGGCAACTGTACCGGGGTCCGCTGCCGGCGCATCTGCGCGGCCAGCTGGTGGCCGTCCATCCCGGGCATCTGGAGATCGAGGATCGCGACGTCGTAGTTTTCGCCGCGCGACAGACGCGCCAGCGCCTCGGCGCCGGAGGCCACGCTGGTGGGCAGGAGGCCCCACGAGCCGAGTTGCAGGCAGAGGATGCGGCGGTTCGTGGCGTTGTCGTCCACGATCAGCACGCGACGGTTGTCGATGCTGAGTGAAGTGTCATCGCCGGTCGGCATCGGCTCCGCCAGTGCGGCGGGTTCGACGGTGATCTCGAAGGCGAAGGTGCTGCCGTTGCCCGGCACGCTCTCGACCCAGATCCGGCCGCCCATCAATTCCACGAGGCGCTTGCAGATCGCGAGGCCCAGGCCGGTGCCGCCGTAGTTCTTCGTCGTGGAGGCGTCGACCTGGCTGAACGATTTGAAGAGGCGGTCCATGCGGTCCGCGGGGATGCCGATGCCCGAGTCGCGCACGGCGACAGTCAAACGCACGCTGCCGTCCGGGAGATACGCGGCGACGCCGACGTTCACGAACACCTCGCCGCGGGCCGTGAATTTCACGGCGTTGCTCAGTAGGTTGACCACGACCTGGCGCAGGCGGGTGACGTCGCCGAGGATCGATGGCGGCGCGTCGACGTCGATCCAGTAGAGCAGGTCAATTTTCTTCTCCGTCGCGCGGTTGGCGAGCACGTCGATCGAAGACTCGATGCACTCGCGCAGGTCGAACGGCGCGCGTTCCAGCTCGAGATGGCCGGACTCGATCTTGGAGTAGTCGAGAATGTCGTTGATGAGGCCGAGCAGGGCGTCGCCGCTCGTGCGGATGGTCTCGGCGAATTCCTTGGCGTCGCCGGTGGGCTTGGAGTCGAGGAGCAGGCCGCTCATGCCGATGATGGCGTTCAGCGGTGTGCGGATCTCGTGGCTCATGTTGGCGAGGAACTCCGACTTGGCCCGCGTGGCGGCGGAGGCGGCCTTGGCGAGCAGTTCCGCACGACTGACGGCGGCCTTGAGCTGGAGATTAAGCTTCTCGGCCTCATCGCGGGCGCGGGCGATCTCGGCTTGGGCGTGGCGTTCCTTGGTGACGTCCCAGTTGACCCCGACCACCCGTGCAGCGCGGCCTGCGGCGTCGCGGCGCACGCGCGCCCGGGCCTGGAGTTCGCACTCCACGCCGTCGGGGCGGACGATGCGGAAGGAAATGTCGAACACGTCCTGCCCCGCGATGACGCTGCGAAACTTGCTGGTCAGTCGCTCGCGGTCGTCGGGATGCACGAGCTTGAGCCAGGCCGTGCGCGTGCCGTCGAACGACGCGGCGTCCAGCCCGTAGAGTGCGAGCATGCGCTCATCCCACAGCACGCGGCGCTGGGCGACATCGTAATCCCAGATGCCAATCTGGCCGGAGTAGGCCGCGAGTTGGAGCCGCTCCGTGAGGGTTTGCAGGTGAATCTCCTGCTGCTTGCGGACCGAATTGTCCTGGATCGAGCTGCGGAGGCCGACGATGCGTCCGGACTTGTCGCGGATGAGCTTGTCGCTGAGGAGCACGGGCAGCGCGGTGCCGTCTTTGCGGCGGAATTGCCGCTCGAAGAAGTGTCCCGGCGGAATTTCGCCGGCGAGCTTGGCCCGCACGGCTTCGGCGGCTTGCGCGGAGTTTTCCACGAACTCGGAGGCGAGGTGGCCGAGCATCTCCTCCTCGGAGTAGCCGAGCATGCTGAGCTCGGTGCGATTCACGCGGCAAATGCGGCCCTCGGCGTCCAGCTCGTGGTAACCGGTCGGTGCGTCGTCAAAGAGCTCGCGGAAACGCTCCTCGCTTTCCCGCAGGTGCTCGAGGTGACGTTTCTGGGCGGTGATGTCGGTGTGGGCACGGCGGAAGCCGGTGATGTGGCCGTGCTCGTTGCGCAGCTCGGCGATGGTGCACTGCACCCAGAAATGGGACCCGTCCTTGGCGCGGTTGCAGATTTCGCCGGACCACGAGCCCACGCGGGCGACGGTCGCATACATGTCGTTCCAAAACGAAGTGGGGTGGGCGCCCGAGTTGAGGAGCCGGTGGTGTTCGCCCAGCAGCTCCTCGGCGGTGTAGCCGCTCACGCGGCAAAACGCCGGGTTGACGTAGACGATGCAGCCGTTGGCGTCGGTTTCCGAGACCAACGCGTGCTGGTCGAGCACCTGTTTCTGGCCCTTGAGCCGCGCGAGCGCGGCCTCGAGCTGCTGCTCGGCGGCGTGGCGGTCGCGGTCGCCGATGAGCAGCCAGTGCCAGAGCAGGGGCGTCACCAGGACCACCATTGCGACGGCATGGATGAGCAAGGCGGTGCGCTGGCCCATGGCCGGCAACTGCACGAGAATGAAACCGATCAGCGTCTCGGCGAGCAGCACTCCCAGCAGTCCCCGGAAAAACAGGCGCACGAGCGAGTTCGGGGTCGGGAGTTTCGGCATGACCGGGGATATATCGGCCCGCGCAGCCAGCACTTTAGGCGAGATATGCCCGACGCGGCCGTTAAAAGTTCACCAAAAATTCAAAAGTCCGTCGCGTTTGGGCCGATAAAAGGGGCATCCCCCACCATGATCGCCGAACTGACGATTGTCCCCCCGACTGCGTTTTCCCCTGATGATATCATTCGTGAGGTGAAGCACCTCCCGTCGGCGCCGAAGGTGCTCCCGCGCCTCAAGAAGCTGCTCTCCGATGCCAACTCCGGCATGGCCGAGATCGTGACGCTGATCCGCCTCGACCCCGGCATCGCCGCCCGGGTGCTGCAGATGGCGAACAGCGCGTATTTCAACTCCCACGCCGTGCGTTGCCTGACCGTCGACGAGGCCGTGCAGCGCGTGGGTTACGACCAGGTCTACCAGCTCGTGTCCTATGCGGTCGCGTCGCAGGTGCTGGTGCGTCCGTTGGAAGTTTACAGCCTCGAGTCCGATGCCCTCTGGCGCAGCTCGGTGGCCTGCGCGATTTCCGCGGAGGTGCTCGCGCACCGGACCGGCCAGGATCCCGACATCGCCTACACGATCGGCCTGCTGCACCGCGTGGGCATGGTGGCGATCGACGAATGGGCGCTGCGCCATGCGTCGGGGCTCAAGCTCAAGTCCACCGGCTGGGCGCGCGAGGCGACGGAGGCGGAACGCGCGGCGCTGGGCTTCACGCAGGCGGAGGTCGGGGCGACGCTGCTGCGGCATTGGAATTTCCCCCTGGCCATGTCCGAGCCCGTGCGGTGGCAATACACCCCGCTTGCGTCGGGCGGGCAGACCCCGATGGCGAGCCTCCTCCTCGCGGCGAAATGGCTGCGCAGCTCGGCTTGCAGCGATGCGCGGCAACGCCCGGCCTTGCCGGACGAGGCGCAGCTGCAGCCCCTGCGGCTCAGCCCGGCGAGCCTCTACGAGATGAGCTTCGAGGTGGAACAGCAGCTCGCCGCGGTGAGTTCGCTGCTCAGCGTCGACACGGAAGACCAGATCGGCCGGATGCATTTTCCCGCCGCTAATTTTGATCGGGTCTGAGGCCCGGCCGCCTCGGCGCGGCATTTCAGTCGGCTGCGTCGCCAGTGCCACGCAATGCGACGCCAATGCCCGGCTAGGGAGCCAGCCTGCGGATCAGACCCAAACGGACTGGTGGTGGTGCATTTCGAATGTTGATCCCCACTGTGAGAGCGGCTTTACGCCGCGATCCTTAGCTCCATTCGCGGGATAAACCCGCTCCTACATTCAAACCGTACCAATACCAGCGCGCCGCGTTACTTGCAGCGGGCGTAGATCTTTTGGAGAAGCGAACTCGCCGGCGCCGGCGCGACGGCCGCGCCGCCGGTCGTGCTGGCCAGGCTGCAGCGCAGCAGCAGCTGTTCGTTTTCCTTTTCCATCTGGAGAATCTGCAGGATGCGCGCCCGGTTCTTTTCCAGGCCCGCTTGCAGCGAGGGCTCACGGGCCGATGCGGCCGGCACGGCGCGCAACGCGGTGAGGGAATCGTCGAGCTGCCCGAGCAGGATCCGCTTGCGGGCCAGCATGGCCGCGTCCGGCACCTGCTGGTGCTGGCGGAGGAAGCGGTTCTCAGCGAGGACACATTGATAGATGTCGTCGCAGAGCTGCTGGTGCTGCTGGAGGGGCGGAAGCGGATTCATCAGGGAGCCGGGGTCGTGGGTTTGGCGGGAGCCCGGGGCGCCCGGCCGGTGGTGGTTTCGAAAATGGCGGCCACCTCATGGCGGGTCGAATCATTCCAATCCAGGTGCCCCAGCCGCCATTCCGCCATGCGGCTGAGTTCGGCGGTTTCCGCGGTGGGATTCTTTTTCCCCGCCTCGATGATGTCCTGATACGCCAGCCGGGCGCGGTCCATGCTGCCGAGCCGCTCGTGGCACAGGCCGATCTGGTAAAGCACGGGCAAGCGCCAGGTCGGATCATCGGTGAGCGCCGCGAGACTGGTGTAGATCAACTGGGCGTTGAGGATGTCGCCCTGCTCGAAGAAATTGTTCGCCAACTGGTTGCCGGTGCGTCGCTGCCAGTAGGCCCAGCGCTTGGCATCGATGCCGGGGTGGGCTTGTTGCGTGCGCAGGAGGTCCAGCGTTGCGACGAGGGCGTCCTGGGTGCGTCCGAGCGTGTGCAGCGTCGTGGCGAGCAGGTAGCGCGCCTCCGGGACGTTTTCGTCGTCGGGCCACTGCTCGAGGAACGAGTTCAGCATGTTGACCGCC
Organism: uncultured Opitutia bacterium; assembly: GCA_903862955.1. Lineage (GTDB taxonomy): Bacteria > Verrucomicrobiota > Verrucomicrobiia > Opitutales > Opitutaceae > Opi-474. The sequence continues at coordinate 14,302 of CAIPAH010000024.1, read as the reverse complement.
CCTTCGTTGTCGCCCTGCAGGTTGAGCGCATAGGCGGCCTTGAAATGCGCACGGGCCCGATCGGCGGGAGCGAGGTCCAGCAGGCGCAGGCGCGAGAAATACTTGGCGGCCTCCGCGTATTCGCCGGACTGGAAGTGCGTCTCGGCGATCTCAAACTGCGCGGTTTTGGCGAGTTGCTGGTAATGGTCGAAGCCCTTGTCGGGCAGCTTCAGCGTGGAGTTGATCACGCTGTAGAACCGCGCCAGGGCGAGGCGATGGGAGCCCATCGCGCGCATGGTGCGGCCCGACTCGAGCAGGACTTCGGGAGTGCGCGGGTCACCCGGGTAATCGGCGAGGAATTTTTCGTAAATCGCCACGGCCTTCACGGAGGCGCCCTGCTTGCGATACATCCGCGCCAGCCCGAGCAGCGCCGACTTGGTTTCCTCGGGTCCGGGCCCGCCGGGCACATCCAGCACTTGCCGGAACGCGATCTCGGCGGACTCGAAATCGCGCCGGTCCGTCATGCTGTTGCCCAGGTTGAGCAGGCCGTGGATTTCGTCCGTGGCGCGAACATGCGTCGCTGCCGGTTTGGTCACGTCCGTCCCGGCGCGGCTGGCCGAGGCTCCACCGACGAGCAGGAAGCCCGCGGCGAGTTGGCACAGGCGGCGCGACGGAAGGGGAAGTCGGATCATTTCGTGGTCTCGGTGTAGGTGGCGGTGCTCTTGGGGAGCGGCGCGGCGTTGGGAATTTGGAAGTAGGGCAGGAAGTCCTCGGGTTTCACCTGGGGACGGTTTTCATCCGGCAGGATGGAAAGCGGGGCGGTTTTCTCCGCGACGATGGGCTCGACGCGGGCTTCCGTGCGGGTGATGGGCCGGGCGCTGTTCGATGTCGCGGCTTTGCCCCCGACGATGTCGGGCCCCGTCATGACCGCGGGTGCCTTCAGTTGCGTGGTGGTTTCGAGGCGCGGCGCCGGCGGGACCGGTGGCAGATCCTCGACAAAGCGGAGGGCGGGAGCGCCCAGCAAGGGCAGGTAGCCGTCGGCGGGCACCGGCGACTTGCCCTGGGAACGGCTGGCGACAGGACGCGGGTGTCCCATGGCGAGCATCCTCCCCGCCGGGGCGAAGAAAAAAAGCAACGCCATGCACACGCCGATGCGGCGAACGCCAGTCGGCACCTGCGATGGTTCGCGGTGATTCATTGAGTGAAAGACATTCCATGTGATGGACGGTCGTGATTCTGCCCGGTCTTTTCATCGGACCGGACGCCGCACTTCTGAAGGAAAAATTCCTCCGAAGGCGGTCTCAGGGCCGCGTGGCGGCGCGGGCGTCGAGCAGGGTGCGGATGCGGCGACCCATTTCGTCCAGCGTGTAGGGCTTCATCATGAAGTCCCGCTGGCCGATCTGCTGAAAATCCGCCCGGATTTCGGGCGTGATGTGGCCGCTGACCACGAGCACGCAGGTGCCCGGACGGCAGAGCCGGATGACCTTCATGACCTGCAACCCGCTGGCGTTGGGGAGGTTGAGATCGAGGAGAACCAGGTCGTAGTGACGCGATTCGTCGCTGATGAGGTCAATGGCCTCATGACCGTTGGAGGCGGTGGAGATCTTGTAGCCCTTGCGGTGGAAGGCCTCGGTGAGGAGTTCCCGCAGGGAGTCCTCGTCATCGACGATGAGCAGCGATTCGCCGCCGCTGGGGAAATCGCTGTTCGACGCGATGGCCGCGGGCACGGCGGTGTTGGCGAGCGGCAGGTAGATGCTGAACACGCTGCCGGTGCCGACGGTGCTCTCGACCTCGATGCCGCCCTGATGGGACTCGACGACGCCGTGCACCACGGCGAGGCCGAGACCAGTGCCTTGGTTGACCTGCTTGGTGGTGAAGAACGGCTCGAACAGCCGCGCGCGGACCTCCGGGCTCATGCCGGTGCCGGTGTCGCCGACGCGGAGGCAGGCGTAACTGCGATCGGGAGCGGCGTTGCGGATGGGCGGGGCGCCGGCGTGGACGCTGGTGGCGAGGGTGATGACGCCGCCCGTCGGCATGGCATCGCGGGCGTTCACGCAGAGATTGAGGATGATCTGCTGGAGCTGGTTCTGGTCGGCGAGCAACGCCGGCAGCCGCGGTTGCAACTCGAGGTTGAACGTGACCGTGCGGGGAAATGTTTCGGCCAGCAGCTTCACCAGATCCTGCACGAGCTGGTTGAGATCCATCGGGGCGAAGCGCACCTCCGTCTTCCGGCTGAAGGTCAGAATCTGCTTCACCAAGCCGCCGGCGCGCTGGGCGGCCGTGCGGATTTCGCGGAGACTTTTTTGCAGCACGGCGGGCTCGGCGCCGCCCTGCAGGCAGAACTCGGCATAGCCGTTGATGATGGCGAGCAGGTTGTTGAAATCGTGCGCGATGCCGCCGGCGAGCGTGCCGAGGCTCTCCATCTTGTGGGCCTGACGCAGGTCGTGCTCCAGTTTCTTGCGCTCGGTCACGTCTTCACGGAGGCAGAGGAAGTTGGTGATTTCGCCGTGGGGATTGCGCAGGCAGGAAACCTTGACCGACTCCCAGACCGTGCCGCCTTCGCCGCGCCGCGTTGCGAACTCGCCGCGCCATTCGCCGCCGGCGCGCAGGGTCTGCCAGAATTTTTCGTAGGACGCCGCGTCGGGGTGCCCGTCGCGCAGGACCTCGATCTTCTGGTCGAGCAGGTCCTCCAGCGTGCGGCCGCTCACGGCGGTGAACTTCGGGTTCACGTATTGCGGCCAGCCGTCGAGGTCGGTGATCACGATGGCCACGGGGGATTGTTCGATGGCGCTGGAGAGGCGGTGAAACTGTTCTTCGGCGAGACGCTGGCGGGTGATGTCGCGGCCGGACGCGCGCACGGCGACGATCTGCCCGGTGGTGTCACGCAAGGCGATTTCATCCCAGGCAAACCAGCGGGTGCCGCCGGGCGTCAGCCAGCGATGTTCGCTCGTCGCGCGGTGCGGCGGGCGGCTGAGGGCGGCGTGCGTGGCGGACACGCTGGCGGCGTCGTCGCTGTGCAGGAGCGCCGCGAGGGGACTGCCCAGCAGGGTTTCGAGCGGACGGCCGAATTTGCGGACGAAGACGGGATTGGCCGCGAGCACGCAGCCCTCCAGGTCGCGGCAATAGGCCGGGTCGGTGCTGGTTTCCCAGGTTCCCAGCCAGCTTTTGGTGGGCGTCGATGCGACAATGCTGGTGCCTGAATCACTCTCTCGAGCGGACATGGGCGAAGGCATCGTCCTGAATTCGGGGAACTTGAGCGAAAAAAGGCCCGCTCAAAGCAGTCCCTGCAGCACGCTGGGCAGCCGCTGGAGCGAGTTCGCGATGGAGGCGCGCGCCAGCATGGTCTCGGGGCCATCGGCGCCGAAGAGGATTTTCCAGCCGTCGAGTTCCGTCCACGCGCCCTCGGCGATCGGGGCGACCTGCTCGAAGCCGCCACTGATGCCGCGGTGACGCACGAGGTAGTCGGCAACCTGGACACAGGAGGCAAACAACCGGTGGCGGGGCGCGCGGTCGGGGTCGTTGTGGTGCCGAACGGCCAACGTGATTTCCTCGGCCAGGTGGTGCCGCTCGAGGTAGTGCGCGCCGATGTGCGCGTGGTCCCAACCGATCAGGTTGCGCTCGAGCTGGCAGATGTCCGCGGGCGTCGCGGCTGGGGTCGCCATCAGGATGGTCAGTTCCTCGGGGAACGCATAGGCCATCACGACCTTGCCGATGTTGTGGAGCAGGCCGACGAGATAATCGGTGTCGTCGTCGATGTGCAGCGCGGTGGACGCGAGGATCTCGCGGGTGAGCACGGCGGTGCCGATGCTGTGCGTCCAGAGTTCCTTCCACGGCAGCACGAGGGACGAGCTGGACTGGAATTGCGCGAGGTCCTCGAGCACCGGCGTGGCGAGCGAGAGTTCGCGGATCTGGCGCAAGCCGAGGAAGAACACGGCTTCCTCGATGTTGTTCACGCGCGCGGAGAGGCCGAAGTAGACGGAATTGACGAGGCGCAGGAGCCGCGCGGAGAGGGACGGGTCGCGCCGGATGATCTCGGCGATCTGCGAGGTGACGCTGCTTTCGGAACGGACCAGGTCGCTGAGGGCCCGGTTGATGCTTTGGAGCGAGGCGAGCTTGGGACACGCCTCGATGCGCCGCATGATTTCGGCATCGGAGTAGGTCGCGGAGGGATGAATGACAGGCATGCGAAAAGTGGAATCCCGGCGGAGGTTGGCTCGGTCCGGGATGCCTGCCTAATCGGCGCGGTTTGGGTGCGCTTGAGGACGAATCCACTAAAGCGGCGGACGGGTGCGCCGACAACAGAAGGGACCCATCATCGTGTGCAGCCCGTAAAAATTCAGCGTCTTTTGGAAGAGGCGGCCGTCCAGCTGCGGGCCGGCCGGCCTGAGCGGGCGGCGCGGCTCTGCGCGCAGGCCCGCGCCGTGGCGCCCGGCGACTCCTCCGTGCTCAACTTGTCCGCGCTGACGGCGCTGCAGCAGGAATTCTACGCCGACGCCGTCGGCTGGCTGGGACGCGTCACAAAACTCCAGCCGCGCGGCGCGGCGGGCTGGCTGCGGCTCGGGTTCGCGCTGGCCAAGCTGGCGCGCTACGACGAGGCCGAGCCGGCGCTGCGGACGGCGCTCGGGCTCACGCCCGGCGACGCCGAAGTCTGGGACACGCTCGGCTTCGTGCTGAAGGCACGCGGGCAGCTCGAGGAGGCGATCAAGGCGCACCGCTGCGCGGTGGAGTTGAAGCCCGGCCGCGCCAACAGCTGGTATAATTTGGGCCAGGCGCTGCTGTTTGCCGGACGCGCCGGGGAGGCGCTGGAATGCCAGGACAAGGCCTTGGCCGCGGATCCCGGTTTTGCCAAGGCACAGTTCGGCCGCGCGCTGGCGCTGCAGCAGGCCCATCGCCTGCCGGAGGCGCTCGTGGCGTTCGACGCCGCTCTTCGCGCCGAGCCGGAGAATCACGCGGCGCGAAGCTACCGGCTGATGGCGCTCAATTATCTCGATGATTGGAGTCGCGAGCAGCTCTACGCCGAGCACCTCGAGTTCGGGCGGCGGTTTGCAGCACCGCCGGCGAGTCGGATCACGGCAATGCCGGCGGCGCTGGAACGGAGGCTGAAGCTGGCGTTTCTTTCCCCTGATCTGCGGGAGCATTCCGTCGCGTATTTCCTTGAGCCGCTGCTCGCGCACCTGCCGCCGGCGCAGTTCGAAGTGATTTTGTATCACGATCATTTCGTCACCGACGGGATGAGCGAGCGGCTGCGCGCCCGCGCCGCAGTGTGGCGGAATTTCGTCGGCCAGCCCGCCGCCGCGGTCGAGGAAACCATCCGCGCCGACGCGCCCGACGTGCTGGTGGATCTCGCCGGGCACACGGGACTGAACCGACTGCCGCTCTTCGCCCGCCGGCTGGCGCCGGTGCAAATCAGCTATCTCGGCTATCCGAACACCACGGGACTCACCGCGATGGATTATCGCTTCGTGGACGACTTCACCGATCCGATCGGAACGGCGGATGCCTGGCACACGGAGAAACTCGTGCGGTTTGCGTCCACCGCCTGGTCCTATCGCCCCCCGGACGCGGCGCCCGCGCCGGCGTCACGGCCGAGTGCCGGTGGAGCGCCCGTCACCTTCGGCTGCTTCAATAATCTCGCGAAGCTCACCGACGCTGCGCTGGGCGCGTGGAGCCGCTTGCTGGCGAAGGTGCCGGGATCGCGGCTGCGACTGAAGGCCGGCGGGCTGGGCGAATCCGCCGTGGCCCAGCAAGTCCGCGACCGGCTGGCCAAGGCCGGGCTGGACCTGACTCGCGTCGAATTGATGGAACGCACGGCGGACGTCACCAGTCACCTCGCGTTGTATCACGGTATCGACGTCGCGTTGGACACGTTTCCGTATCACGGCACGACCACCACCTGTGAGGCGCTCTGGATGGGCGTGCCGGTGGTGACCCAGCTGGGCGACCGCCATGCGGCGCGCGTGGGTGGGAGTTTGTTGTCCGCGGTGGGGCATCGAGAGTGGATCGCTGAAAACTGGGACGAGTATGTTGGGATTGCGGCGGGACTCGTCGCCGAACCTGCGCGGCTGGAGACCGTGAGCCGCGCGTTGCGCGGCGAGCTGCAGGCGTCGGCGCTGATGGACCATGCGGGCCAGGCGGCGCGGTTCGGCGCCGCGGTGCGCGAATGCTGGCTGCGAAGCGGGCGGGCAGGGCAGGCAACCTGATCGATGAGCGCGGATAAATTCCAGGGGCTGTTGCAGACTGCCGTGGGTCACCACCGCGGAGGGCGTCTCGCCGACGCGGAAAAATTCTATGCGCGCGTGCGCGCCAGGGTGCCGGGAAATTTCGATGCCTTCCATTTGTCCGGCCTGCTCGCCTACCAGCAGGGTCGACTGCCGGAAGCCGGGGCGCTGTTGCGGCGCGCGCTCGAGCTGAATCCCCGCTCAGGGCTGTGCGCGATGCGCCTGGGTCTGGTCTGCCTTGCTTCGGGAGAAGCGGGCCTGGCGGAGAAACACCTGCGCACGGCCGTGGAGCGCGAGCCGGGGCTCGCCGAGGCGTGGTGCCACCTCGGGGCCGCACTGCGCGCGCTCAATCACCCGCAGGAAGCCCAGGTGGCCTATGCGCAAGCGATCGCACTGAAGCCCGACTATGGCGAAGCCCATGATCGCCTCGGCGCGCTGATCAGCGAGGTCGCGGGATTTGCCGCGGCGGTGCCGCACTTTCGCCGCGCGGTGGAATTGCAGCCGGGTAACCTTTCCGGCTGCGCCAACCTCGGCGTCGCCCTCGCCCAGGCGGGCGCTGCGGCGGAAGCGCTGCCGTATTTTGACCGCGTGCTCGCGGTCGAGCCGGGCCACGCTCTGGCGCTGACGGGACGGGCGCTCGTGCGGCAGGAACAGGGCCGCGTCGCCGAGGCGATTGCCGATTACACGGCCGCCCTCGAGCGCAATCCGCGCAACCTCGAGGCGCACAGTGGCCGGCTGCTCGCGCGACATTACCTCGACGAAATGAGCCGCGAGGACCTGTTTGCCGACCACACCGCCTACGGGACCGTGGCCGCGCAACTGCCGTCCGCGCCGCTGACCAACCCGCCCGACGAGGAGCGCCGGCTGCGTCTCGCCTTCCTCTCGCCCGACCTGCGGGCGCATTCGGTGGCCTATTTCCTGGAACCGCTGCTTGCGCACCTCGACCCCGCGCGCTTCGAAATCTTCCTGTATCACGATCATCCGCAGGTGGACGGGATGTCGCGGCGGCTGCAGGCCCGGGCGGCGCAGTGGCGGCATTTCACGGGCCAGTCCCACGCGGCGGTCGAGGCGGCGATCCGGGCGGATGCGCCCGACGTGCTCGTCGACCTTGCCGGGCATACCGGGCTCAACCGCCTGCCGCTGTTTGCGCGCCGGCTGGCGCCGGTTCAGCTGAGCTATCTGGGTTACCCCAACACGACCGGCTTGCGGGCAATGGACTACCGCTTTGTAGACGGGATCACGGACCCGACGGGTGACGCCGATGCGTTCCACACGGAGCAGCTCGTGCGTTTTGCACCGACCGCCTGGAGCTACGCTCCGCCGGCCGAGGCGCCTGCGGTGGCCGAGCCGCCCAGCTTCGCGGGAGCAGCGGTGACGTTCGGTTGTTTCAACAATTTCTCCAAGGTGAACGACACTACACTCAAGGCCTGGTCGCGTTTGCTGGCGACAGTGCCGGGTTCCCGCCTACTACTCAAGGGCCTCGGACTCGCGGACCCGGCCCGTGCCGCCAGCCTGCAGGCGCGCTTCGTCGCGTGCGGGCTCGACCCATTGCGCGTGGAGCTGCTCGGCCGCACCTCGGGCCTTGCCGCGCACCTGGCGCTCTACGGGCGCGTCGATGTCGCCCTCGACACGTTTCCGTATCACGGCACCACCACCACCTGCGAGGCGCTGTGGATGGGTTGTCCGGTGGTGACACTGCCCGGTGACCGGCACGTGGCCAGGGTGGGGGCAAGCCTCCTGAACGCGATCGGGCGGCAGGAATGGATTGGCCGCGACTGGCAGGATTACGTGCGCATCGCGGCGGAGCTGGCGCAGGACCGGCCGCGGCTGGCGCGGGAACGAGCCGGGCTGCGGGACGCGATGCGCGCCTCACCGCTGATGGACCACGCCGGACAAGGCCAGCGCTTCGGCGACGCCGTCCGAGTCTGTTGGTCCGCGTGGTGTGCGCGGCAGGCGTTACCTGCGACCGAAGCGGCGATTTGACTGAATTTGGGCGATTTCGCGCCGATAACCTCCCAGCCCACCCTCCATGATCGCCACCCCGGTAACCCGCGAAATGCTGTTGAACGTCGTCAAGGTGATGCCGGCGGCGCCGCAGATTCTCGCGCAGCTGGGTGAGTTGTTGCTGGATCTGAATTCGGGCCTGAACGAAATCACCGAGCTGCTGCGCCGCGACGCCGGGCTCACGACGCGGATCATCCGGGTCGCCAACAGTTCGTTTTACAACCAGGCCACGCCGGCCGCGTCCCTCGTCGAGGCGCTGGCGCGCGTGGGGTTCAAGGAAGTCTACCGCCTGACCGGCTTCGCCGCCGTGGCGCAGATTTCGGATCAACGCTTGGCTCTCTACGGCGTGTCGGGCGCGCAACTGCGCGAGAATTCCCTGCTGACCGCGCTCATGATGGAGACGCTCGCCGAACCGGCGGGCGTCGATCCGCGCCTCGCCTACACTGCCGGGTTGCTCCGTTCGACGGGCAAGATCGCGCTGGACCGGATGCTGCGTGGCGAAGCCGCTAGCGCGGGCCTGGATCAGGCATCGCCCCCGTTGGCCGAGCGCGAAGTGCAGGTCGCCGGCCTGCACAACGGCATGGCGGCGGCGATCATTTTGGGTGAATGGCACTTTCCCGAGGCGATGATCGCCGCGATCCGGGATCACTATCTCATCGACGAAACGGCCACCCCGCTCGCCCAGTTGCTCAACCTGGCCGCGGGTGAAACGGAACGCGCCGGCCATGGGCTGCCGGGCGAAACGGGCTATTGGGAACTGAGCTCGGCCAAGCTCGCCGGGGCAGGCATCAGCGAAGGCGAATTGCAGGCCGCCACTGCGCGGGCGCGCGCGTCGTTCGAGGCGCTGCGTCATGTGGTGGGTTGAGTCGCTTTTGGGCTAAAGTCCGCCGGGGACCGCGCCGATGAAGGCAGCGGTGCCAGTTTTCCCCCTCTTTTCTGAACCCGGCCGAGCCGCTCTGACCCGAGTGGAATCCGGTCGTCGGCGGATGCGCGACGGACTCCGCGCTTCGCAAGCCACCGCTGTCATTCCGGCAGCGGGCAAATCCACTTTCGACGGACCGAGCGAGCTCAAGGCCGCTCATGCCGGCTGACGTCCTGACCGAGCCGAATGCCCGCCAGTCCCCGGCCTTTGCCGGGGTGCGCGCCGCGCTGTCCGCCTACCAGGAGCACCCGGCTGACGAACACGTTGAGGCGCAACTGGGCGCCGCACTGCGCGCCGCCAGCGCCGAGCTCGCCAGCCTGCCGCGCACTGACCTGCAATCGCCCGCCGTACTGGCCGGACGCGAACTCGTGCTGGCCGTGTCCGCCTCGGGCGCGCACGACCGGGCCGCGGTTCCCGCTGATCTTCAACAAGCCGAAGCCCACGCCGCGCGGGGCGGCCCCGGCATTCTCGCCGCCATGCTGCTCGTGCCCGCCTGGCAATGGCCCGGCGCGCCGGCCCTGGCCGCAGTGCCACACGGGCTGTGGGGCGATTACACCGCGTGGCTGTTTGCTGCGCCGCAGGGCTTCAGTGAGGTGGGTGACGCGGACAGCTATGCCGCGCACATTCTCGCCCGCCTCGAGGAATTGCACGCCGCCCTCGAGCGCAACGCCCGCGCGCCGGCCTCGCGCGCCGCGCTCGAGGCGTATGTCCGCCACGCGTCCGGGATTCCGCTCTATTTTCATGCCGGCAATCTTCGCCGACATGCCGAACTGCGCGGCCAGCTGCTCGCCCTGATGCTCGAGCGCGAGGCGCGCGGCGTTGACCTGCCAGCTCCGGCCCGGTCGGGCCAGCGGCTGCGGGTTGGGTTCATCAACCGCCACTTCGGCTCGCAGACCGAGACTTACACGACGCTGCCATCCTTCGAGCAGCTCGATCCGGAGCGCTTCGAGGTGTTGCTGTTCACGTGCCACAAGAACGGCTCGCCGCTCGAGGATTACTGCCGTTCGCGCGCCCAGGAATTCCACGTCCTGCCCCGCGATCTCACCGGCCAGCTCGCCACGCTGCGTGCCGCCGGCCTCGATGTGGCGGTCTTCGGCACCAACGTGACCGCCGTGACGAATGAGATCACCTGGCTCGCGCTCCACCGCGTGGCCCCGCTGCAGGTGGTCAACAACTCCTCCTGCATCACCTCGGGCTTCTCGACGATCGACCTGTATGTGTCCGGTTCGCTGGCGGAAACGCCTGCTGCGCCGACGCAATACACGGAGCGGCTCGCGCTGCTGCCGGGCCCGGCGCATGCGTTCAACTACGAGGCCGACCGCCAGGACCCCGCCCGCACCTGGAGCCGCGCGGCGTTGGGCCTGCCCGACGGCGTGACGGTGTTCGTGAGCGCGGCGAATTATTTCAAGATCACGCCCGAGATGCAGCACACCTGGGCGCGGCTGCTCGCCGCGGTGCCGGGCTCCCGCCTGCTGTTGCACCCGTTCAACCCGAACTGGTCGTCCGCCTATCCGATCAAGCGGTTTTGTGCGGACTTCGAGCGCGTCCTCGCGGAGCACGGCGTGGCCGGGTCCCGCCTGTCGGTTTCGAGCGTGAAGTTTCCCTCGCGGAGCGACGTGAAGGAGCTGCTCCGGCTGGGCGATGTGTATCTCGACACGTTTCCGTTCGGCGGCGTGAACTCGCTGATCGACCCGCTGGAAATCGGCGTGCCCGTGGTGGCGTGGGAAGGCGACAGCTTCCGTTCGCGCATGGGCGCGGCGCTGCTGCGCAGCCTCCAGGCGCCGGAGCTGGTGGCGGCCGATGAGTCCGCGTATCTGACCACGGCCACGAGCCTCGCGGGCGATGCTGCGCGCCGGCGCGAATTGGGCGCGCGACTGCAGGGTCGCATGGAACGCATGCCGATTTTCCTCGATCCGCTGGCGGCGAGCGATGCCTTCGGCGCGCTGCTGGAAACGGCTTACGATGAACTGGCGGCGGTGGGACGGGTGGCTTTTCGCCGCTCCCGCACCCCGATCCTGGCGCAGGCGGACGAACCGGCCTCGCCGATCTTGCGTCACCAACTGGGTCGGCAGCTGCTGACGCTGGGACGCGCGGACCGCGCCCTGGCTTACCTGCTCGCCGCGGTGCAGCACACCGACAACGACGCCGGGCTGTGGCACGACTTGGCGCGGGCTTTTCAATCGGTGAAACAGCTCCCGCAAGCCCTGCAGGCGGCCGAGGCTTGCCTGCGGCTCGATGGCGCCAGCGTGGACGGCTGGTTGCTGGTGGCGGAACTCGCGCGCGAGGCGGGCCACCGGGAATTCTTCGACGAGGCCAAGGCAACGCTGCTCGAACTCGCTCCGTCCGACCCGCGCGTGGAAAAGCTGCTCGCCGCCGCTGTGGCCGAGGAACCGCCCGCGCGGGCGGAAGGCGCGCGCATCCCGGGAGGGCCCGCGCACGTGCTGCTCTACACCGATGATCCCGAGCTCGGCGGCGTGGCCCAATACAACCACAACCTCCTTCTCGCCCTGCGGCGCTGCGGCTACCGCGTGAGCTGCGTCCAGTCCCGCAGCGACAGCCCGCTGGTCCGGGAACAGCAGGCCGCCGGCGTCCAGCACCACTGGCTCGACCACCACACGGGCCGCGACTTTGCGCGCACGCTCCGCGACGCCAGCGAGGCGGAACGCATCTTCCGCGCCGAACACCCGGACTTGATCGTCTTCAGCGACTGCTGCCCCGTCTCAAACCTGGCCGCCCGCCAGGCCGCGCTGGCGCGGGGCATTCCATATGTCGTGATCGTCGGCTTCGTCGGCGCGTATCTCGCCAAGAATTTCGCCGCCCACCTGCCGATGTTGACCGCGCAATACGCGGCGGCGCGCGGCGTGGTCGCGGTTTCGCAGGAGAATCTTGCATTGTTGCATCGTCACTTCGGCCTCGGCCCGGATCGCGGCGAGGTCATTCACTACGGCCGGCCGGAGCGGTTCTTTGCGCCGCGCGACCCGGCGGTGCGCGCCCGGCTCCGGGCCGAGGTGAATTTGCCCGACGACGCGGTCGTGTGCTTCACGGCCGCCCGCCTGACAGCGATCAAGGGCTTTGGCCACCAGCTGCAGGCTGCGCGCCAACTTTGTGGCCGGCCCGGCCACCCGCGGATCTGCTTCGTGTGGGCCGGGGAGGGCGAGTTGCGCGCGGAGTTGGAAACGGAAATCGCGCGGCTCGGCCTGCAGGCGGATGTCCGCCTGCTGGGTCAGCGCTGGGACGTGGCGGACTGGCACGACGCGGCGGATATTTTTGTGCTGCCCTCGCATCTCGAAGGCATGCCGCTGGCGATCATGGAAGCCATGGCCAAGGGCCTGCCCGTGGTGGCGACGGCGGTGAGCGGCATTCCCGAGGAATTGGGCGATACCGGCCAGCTGCTACCCGATCCCGCCACCGACGCGGCGGGCGTGGTCCGGGGTCTGGTGACGACGATCGATGCCTGGGCGGCGGACCCGGCGCGCCGCATCGAGGCCGGCCGGCGCGGCCGCGAGCGCGCCGTGGAAATGTTTCGCGAGGCCCTGATGGTCGATCGCTCCCTCTCGCTCCTGCAACGCCATCTGCCCGCGGCCCGCTCATGAACTCCCTCCATCCGATCATCGTTCTCGCGGACAACCCGGACCACCCGCTCTTCCGCAGCTGGCTGGCCACGATTGACCACCCGGTGGAGGGACTGGCCTACGCGCCGACGCACCATGAATTTTCCCCCGAGACCGGCCTGATCGTGACGGCCGATTGCTACCATGAGCCCCGCGTGACCCTGCTGCGTCGCGCGGTGGAGCGCGGCATCCCGACGCTCGTGCTGGCTGACGGCATTTTGGAATATCGCAACACGTGGGAGCATCCGCAGCTGCCGGCCGGGTCGCTCTTCCAGCCCGTGCTCGGCCACAAGATCGCCTGCCTGGGTCGCTCGCAGGCGCGGATCCTCGAGTCGTGGCACAACGGCAGCCGGTGTGAAGTGACGGGCTCGCCGCGCTTTGACGCCTATGCCGGCCGCACGCGGCGCACCCGCAGTCCCAGTGAGCCGTTTCGCGTGCTGATCATGACGGCGCTCACGCCGTATTTCACCCCAGAACAGCACGCACTGGTGAAGCAGTCCCTGGTGGACTTGAAAATGTTTCTGGACCGGCGCCCGTCAGCGAATGGTGCGCGGATCGAGCCGGTCTGGCGGCTGACCAAGGGACTCGATCGCGAGATCGGCGTGGACAAAGTCGTATCCGTGCTCACGGGCCGTGACCTCTTGGAAGTGCTACAGCAGGTGGATGCCGTGATCACGACGCCCTCCACGACGATGTTGGAAGCGATGCTGCTCGGGCTGCCGGTGGCGGTGCTCGATTACTGCAACACGCCGCATTATGTGCCGCCGGCCTGGCGCATCACCGCGGCGGCGCACCTCGCGTCCACACTGGCCGAACTGGCGAGTCCACCGGCGCCAAAGCTGCTTTATCAGGACACGATGTTGCACGACGCGCTGGAGTGCACGACGCCGGCGACGCCGCGGCTGCAGCAACTCGCGTTGCAGATGGTGCAGTGTGGCCAACAGGCACGGCGGGATCGCCGGCCGCTGGTATTGCCCGAGCGCATGGTGCCGACGGCGGAGCCGCTGCGCGCGCCGGCGGAGAAGCGCTTTGTGCTGGCGGATCTCTATCCGGGTCAGCCGCAGTTCGAGCAGTCCGATGTCCGCGCCTTGCAGGTTGAGGTGGGCCATTTGCGCCAGCAGGCGGCCGAGCTGGAGCAACGCTGCCAGACCATTCGCCACAACGCCGCACTGCAGGTCCAGTTGACGCTGGCGTGGAAATCCCGGCTGGAGGCAGCCAACGCGCTGCTGGAGCTGGGCCAGAACGCCGCTGCGGCCAAGCAGCTGCTGGCGGGGGTGAAGGCCGTGGAGTCGAGCCAGAATCCTCCGGTCATTCTCGAGGCGCTGCTGGCGCTCGCGCCGCGTTTGGCGCCGCTGGATCCGGGCCGGGCGCGTTATCTTTTGGGCATCGCGGAGCAGCTCGCCGGCCGACTCGGCCAGGCCGAGGGTCGCAAGATTGCCCAGCGTCACCTGGCGGAGCTGTCCGCCGTGGTGGCCGGCGCGGCCTGAGGGCGGTCCGGCGTGGCACGGGTCTCTGGCCCGTGATGGATTCTCGTGTAGCGCAGGCGTCCCGCCTGCTCTTTCGGGATG
>CAIPAH010000023.1 GCA_903862955.1 uncultured Opitutia bacterium | reverse complement strand
CTCGAGCAGGTTGCGGCGCTTGCTGGTGCGCTGCTCCTCGATGAGCTCGCGGCGGGAGAGGACGATGTTCTTCCGGTCGAGGTTGATCTTGAGGACCTTGAAGTCGTAGGTCTGGCCGACATACTGGTCGAGGTTCTTGGGGGGCTGCACGTCGATGTGCGACGCGGGCATGAACGCATCGACGCCGATGCTGATGATCAGGCCGCCCTTGACCTTGGCCTTCACGCGGCCGGCGGCCACGGAACCCTCGGGGAACTTGGTGAGGATGTTGTCCCAGTTCTTCTTCTGCTCGGCGAGGTCGTAGGAGAGCACGGGCGCGCCGTTCTTGTCCTCGAGCTTCTGGACGAGCACTTCGATCGTGGAGCCGATTTGCAGCTCGCCGATGTCGAGAAATTCGTTCGCGGGAACGAGGCCTTCGGACTTGCCGCCGATGTCGACGACAACTTCGTTCTGGCGGATTTCGGTGATGGTGCCCGGGACAATCGCGCCTTCCTTGAGTTTATCAAAGGACGACTGGGCGAGCAGGTCTGACATTACTGAACTCATATGCGGAAAACCGGCAAACAGGCGCTTTGCTCCAGCAGCGCCAATCCACCGGTGGAGGTCCCGCCGTAAAGCGGGGCCGTGGGTTGACTGTTGACTGAGGGTGAAAAGCCGGCGGGAGCATCGCGGCGACGCCAGCTTGACCGATAACTATTGCCGCGAACGGTCAATTTCCCCCGGGCCGCTGCCTGTCGCAAGCTGAAATTCAGCTCTTTTTCGGCGCCAGTGCCTGCACCAACCCGTTGAAAAACACCTCGTAATAGGGCGTGTCCCGCAACGTCGTCTGGGTGACAAAGCCCTGGCGCTCCCTCGAGTCCTCCTCGATGGCCTCCTTCAGCACAGCGTTCACCTCGCAGCTTCCATCCCCTAAGTCGCTGATCCGAATGGACATGGTGATTTGCCGGGTGCTCCTCAACGACTCGTCCGAGGACAACCCGCTAACGGCCTCGATCCGCCCTGCCGCAGGTCCCCCACCCGTCACCCGAAAATCCATTTTAGCCAGCGAAACCCGGGCGGCGTCATAGACGGCCCGGGGGTCACCCTGAAACACCCGTGAAGTCGCCGGCGCAGGTCCCGGACGGCCGCCGCTGCCGCCGGGCATCGAGTCACAGCCGGAGACGGCCAGGGCGAGCAGCGCGAGAAAAAGGACGGTAAATTGCTTCATGGGTTCAGGCGGGTTGCTGCTGGGAGATGCAATGAAGAGTGCCGAGGCCCCAGACAAGTTCCCGGCAATCGATGGCGATGATCTCACGCCCCGGGAAACAGCCGTCGAGAATCTCCGCCGCCTCCGCGTCGCGGCGGGGCTGCCGGAATGCCGGCATCAGCACCGCGCCGTTGACCACGAGAAAATTCGCGTAGCTCGCGGGCAGCCGCTGGCCTTCGCAGTAGCACGGCGCCGGCATGGGCAGCTCGACGACGCGGAACTTCCCGCCCGCCAGCGTGCGCAACGCGCGGACGCGGCGCAGGTTTTCCTGGAGAGCGGCGTGGTTGCGGTCACGCCGGTTGGGTTCCACGACCGTCACGATGCCGTCGGCGGCAAAGAACCGTGTCTGGTCGTCAACGTGCCCGTCCGTATCGTCGCCCACGATGCCGTCGCCGAGCCAGAGAATCTGCTGCACTCCGAGATTCTCGCGCAGCATCTGCTCGATCTGCGCGCGACTGAGCGTGGGGTTGCGGTTGGGATTCAGCAGGCACGCCTCGGTGGTGAGGAGCGACCCGGCGCCGTTCACGTCGATCGAACCGCCTTCCAACACCCGCGGAATGACAAACCGCCGCAGTCGCAGCGCCCGGGCGATCTTGGCGGGGATGGCGTTGTCCAAGTCGAACGGAGGATACTTGCCGCCCCACGAGTTATAGCGCCAGTCGGTGACCGCAACTTCGCCGGTGCGCGCGTGTTTCACGAAAATGGGCCCGTGGTCGCGGCACCACGTGTCATTCGTCGGGTGCGCGTAAAGTTCGACTTTGGCGAGGTCAGCTTTGGCCCGCTGGAGCAGCGTCCACGCGCGGGCCTGCAACGGCTTCGCGATGTTCAGCCGGACTTCCTCAAAGCGGCTGATCGTCGCGACAATCTCGGCGAATTTTCCCGGGATCGGCCGGAAGTGCGCCGGCCACGTCGTCCGCTTGTGCGGCCACGATAGCCACACCGCGGCCTGCGGCTCCCACTCCGCCGGCATCCGGAAACCCAGCGCGGCGGGGGTTGGCTGGTTCGATTCGGCCATGGCCTCAATCCACGAAGCGCTTCGTGATGTTGCCGTAGGCGTCAATTCGCCGGTCCCGCAAGAAAGGCCAGTGCGTGCGCGTGGTGTCCACCTGCCCGAGGTCCACCGGCACGATCAGGATCTCCTCCCGGTCGACGCTGGCCTTCGCCAGGATCTGGCCGCTGGTGCCTGCAACGAAACTCTGGCCCCAAAATTCGATGCCCGCCCCGCCTACCGGGCGTTCGAGGCCGATGCGGTTGATGGCCGCGACGAAACAGCCGTTCGCCACCGCGTGGCCTTGGTGGCTGATCTGCCACGCGCCGTGCTGATTCGCGCCGTATTTCTTCTTTTCCTTCGGGTGCCAGCCGATCGCCGTCGGATAGAACAGGATCTCCGCGCCCTGCAGCGCCGTGAGCCGCGCGCCCTCCGGATACCACTGGTCCCAGCAAATCAGCACGCCGATCTTCCCGTATTTCGTCTGCCACGCGCGGAAGCCCGTGTCGCCGGGCGTGAAATAGAACTTCTCGTAGTAACCCGGGTCGTCCGGGATGTGCATCTTCCGATAGATGCCCAGCAGCTTCCCATCGGCGTCGATGATGACCGCGGTGTTGTGATAGAGGCCCGCCGAGCGCTTCTCGAACAGCGACGCCACCACGACCACGCGGTGCTTCTTCGCGAACTGCTGGAAGGCCTTCGTACTCGGGCCGGGAATCGGCTCCGCGAGCGCGAAATTCGCGTGGTCCTCGCTCTGGCAGAAGTATTGCGAGCGAAACAGCTCCTGCGTGCAGATGATCCTTGCCCCGCGCTTCGCTGCCTCGGTCGCGAGCGCGAGCGTCTTCTTCAGGTTCGCCGCCGGGTCGGCGGTGCAAGCGTGCTGGAGAAGACCGAGGGTGACCGTGGACATTTTCGATTTTGGAATTTCGATTTTCGAATCTAGGCCTTGATCAGAAAAAGGCAAAGCCGCGCGTGCGGCCGGCTATTAAATCGAAATTCGAAAATCGAAATTCAAAAATTAGTACACCACCTTGTTCAGGGGATACTCGACGATGCCCTCGGCGCCGAGCGCCTTGAGCTTCGGGATGATTTCGCGCACGACGCTCTCGTCGATGATGGTCTCGAGCGCGATCCACTTGGGCGAACTCAGCTGCGAGATCGTCGGGTTGCGCAGGGCGGGGAGCGACTTCACGACCGCCTTCAGCGCGGCCTTCGGCAGGTTCATCTTCAAGCCGACCTTGCTCTCGGCCTCGAGCGCGCCGCGCAGCAGCAGCGCGATGGTCTCGATCTTCTTGCGCTTGGCGGGATTGGCCCAGCTCTTCTTGTTCGCGATGAACTTCGTGTTCGTCTCGAGCAGCGTGTCGAGCACCCGGAGTTTGTTCGCGCGGATGGAATTGCCCGTCTCGGTCAGGTCGACGATCGCATCCACCAGATCGGGCACCTTCACCTCGGTTGCGCCCCACGAAAACTCCACGTCGACGGGCACCTTCTGCTTCGCGAAATACCGCCGCACCGTGCCGACCAGTTCCGTCGCCACGCGCTTGCCCGCGAGATCAGCCACCTTGCGGATCGGCGAGGCCTCCGGAACGCAGAGCACCCAGCGCGCCTTTTGATTAGAGGCGCGGCTGTAAACGAGGTCGCACACTTCGACGACATCGGACTCGTTTTCGAGGATCCAGTCGTGGCCGCAAAGGCCGCAGTCAAAGAAGCCGTGCTCGACATAGCGGCTCACTTCCTGGCCGCGAATGAAGCGCCCGTCCAACTCGGCGTCGTCGATCGACGGCTTGTAGGAGCGCGAACTCACGGAGATCTTCCACCCCGCCTTGGCGAAGAGTTTGATCGTGGATTCCTCGAGACTGCCCTTCGGCAGGCCCATCATCAGAAGCGGCTTGGAGTCAGACACGCGGCCAAAGCACACTCGGCGATTTGATCGTTCAAGTAAATTCGCCGCCCCCGCCGGGCCATCCTGCCCGTATTGACATCCCCGGAGTCGATTCTACAACCCTAGTGTTGTCCCGCAATCCATTGCCTATGCGCGCAGAACCCAAACCCCTCGTCGTCGTCGTCGAGGATGAGCCTGAGCTCGCCAAGTTGATCGGAATTCATCTGGAGCGGGCCGGCATGGAGACCCAGATCTGCAACCGCGCGGATCATGCGCTGAAGTTCCTGCAGAAGAATTTCGCCAATCTCCTGCTCCTGGACATCTCCCTGCCCGACCAATCCGGTTTCTCCCTGCTCGAGGCGCTGAAGGCCGCCGATATCTCGGTCCCGGCCATTTTCCTCACCGGCAACGTCGACGAGGCCAACAAGGTCAAGGGCCTCAACATGGGCGGCGATGACTACATCACCAAGCCGTTCAGCTACGCCGAGCTCGTTGCCCGCATCAACGCCGTGCTCCGCCGCACCGAGTCCAACCATGACCTCAACGTCACGAAGAACGTGCGGTTGAGCGACGAGCCGTTCGATTTCTGCGGCGCGCAGGTCAATCCCGTCCGCCTCGAGATCACCTTCCCCGGCAAGCCCGTCCAGAAACTGGGCCGCAAGGAACTCGGCATCCTCTCCTACCTCAACGCCCACCAGGGCGCGGTCATCACGCGGCAGGCGCTCATCCACTCGGTCTGGGGCATCCACGCCGACGTGAAGAGCCGGTCGCTCGACCAGTATATCGTCAAGGTGCGCGAGCTCTACAGCGCCCACGGCCTGATGCTCGACGACTTTCGCACGGTGCACGGCATCGGTTACATCTTCGACCCGCAGGGCGTGTCGCAGGAAGGCCGCTAAATTTCGCGGCCAAAAAAAAGTGCCCTTTTGGGCGCTTGCCGTTGACGCTCCGCCTTACGGCGTGAGTTCGCAGACTTCCACCACGCGCTCCAGCGCGTCACCCAGGTGGTCTCGCCGCTGCGGTCCGCCAATCGGTTTGTTGGCCTCGATGCGGGCGATCCACGTCGTGAGCAGCTCGGTGTTGTAGGCCTGCATCACGATCTCGATCGCCTTTTCCTTCCCGACTTTGTCGGTGATGGCCTTCATCATTTGTTTGTTATCCATGGCGAATAGTGTGCCTGTTTGTCAGGGTTTCCCGGCAGATTTGCAAGTGCGGGTTAAGGTTAAACGCATCCGGCCCGCCCCGCGGCCTCCTCAGAACAGCTCGCGCTGCTCGTAGCGCGCCCGGGCCTCGGTGAGCGCCGACCGCATCTCCATCTCCTCGAGCAGCCGGAACAACTCCGGCGCCTGCACGGCCGTGGGCGTGGCGGCCACCGTCGGCAGCGCGAGATTCAGCGTCGTCAGCTGGCGGTTCTTGCGCAGCCGCGCGGCATCCGCGCTCACGGCGGCCTGGAACCGGTCCGGTTTCAACTCGCCCGCGTGCGCGATCACGCCTTCCAAGTCGCCAAACTCCGCCAGCCACTTCGACGCCGTCTTGGGGCCGACGCCGTTGATGCCGGGAATGTTGTCCGAGGTGTCGCCCACCAGCGCGAGATAGTCCGCGATGCCCGAAGGCGGCACCCCGAACTTTTCCTTCACGCCCGCCGCATCCATCACACGCCAGCCGAGCTTGGGGTTAGCCGTGGGCGGCGGTAGGAGAATCTTGATCCGGTCGTTCACGACCTGCGCGAAATCTTTGTCGGCACTCACGATCAGCACTTCGTGTCCCGCTTGGGCAAGCGCGACGGCCTGCGATGCAAGCAGGTCATCCGATTCCACGCCGTGCTGCTCGATGCCCACGAGCCCCATCGCGCGGGTGAAAGACTTGATGGGGTCGATCTGCTTGCGCAACGCCTCGGGCATTTCGGCGCGGTTCGCCTTGTATTCGGCATGCAGCGCCTCGCGCTCCTGCGAACCGCCCAAATCGAAAAAGACCAGCGTGGCGGTGGGCTGCTCCTGGTCCGAAAGTCGCCACAGCGACTTCACCCAGCCATGCAACGCACCCGTCGGAAAGCCATCCGCCCGCGTGAGCTCCGGCAGCGCATAGAAGCAGCGATACGCCAAGTTGAAGCCGTCAACCAGCAGCCATTTTGCCATGCCCGAGGAGAGCCCAGCGCACAGCGCGGGTCAAGGGATGCGAGGAGCAAATCGACCGTCAGCGGCCGGTTTTGCCTCCGTCAGCCGACGCCAGGTGCTGCGTTGCCGCGGTCGGCCGGGACATGGGCGCGCCTCCCGGGTTCACGAGCCGCGCCGTCACGAAGATGAGCAGGTTGCGCTTCTGCGAGCTCGTACTCTTCGAGCGGAACAGCCGACCCAGCAGGGGCAAATCGCCCAGGATCGGAACCTTGTCGTGCACCTGCTTCACTTCCTCGCGGGTCAAGCCGCCCATCACCAGCGTCGCTCCGTCCCAGATAGTAACCTTCGTGGAGATGTCCCGCACGGAGAAGATCGGCTGGTAGAATCCCGAGGGCACCGTGACGGTTGTGCCGCCCGAGATCGCGATGCTCGAACCGCCGAATTCCACGAACCCGTCGAATTCCGTGACCTTGGGATTCAGATCGAGGCTGATGCTGAAATTGTCCTCCTCGACCGTCGGCGTGACGCGCAGCTCGACGCCCACGTTGCGCGAAGTGAACTCCTGCGGCGTGCCCGCGGTGATCGCCACGCCCGCGGACCCTCCCCCGTTGGCGTTGCCGGTCCCGACCTGGCTCTGCGTCTGCCCGTAGCTTTGCGGATAGCGCATCTCCTGCGCGATGGTGATCGTCGCCGGATTTCCGGACAACACCGTCAACTTGGGCGCGCTGAGCAGGTCAGTGCCTTGGTGCTGCGACAGTGCGCGCACGACTGCGTTGACATCGTATTCCCCCAGCACGCCAGCGATGTCGATCAGCGGACCCGCCGCCGAGCCCAGATCGGCCGTGCCCGGAATCTGCGGCGCATGGTTGACGATCGGCAGGTTGAGCCCCGGCGTGGTGGTCGTGGTGCCGTCGCTCGCCACGATCGTGCCCTCCGGCCGGATGATGCTGCCCTGCTGGCTCGACGAGCGGTTGACGAAAGCGTCGGCCAGGGAGCGATTCTGGGTCACATAGGCGGCCTGCGCGCCCGCGTTGAGCTGGCTGGCCTTCGTCGTCACGTTCCAGTTTATCCCCAGTTCCTCCAACACGCCGTCCTGCACCTCCATGAACTTCGCCTCGATCTCCACCTGGCGGACCTCCTTGTAACGGGCCAGGATGTTCCGGATGCGCTCCAGGTTCTGCGGACTCTGCGTGACAATAATCGCCGAGCCATCGTAGGCCAGGCTGGCCCCCGCGATGGCGTCGAAATTCACGCCCGCCTGCTGGAGAAAAGCCCTGATCGCCCAGCCCTCGCTGCCCAGTGCGGCCGAGGTCGCTGCCGCATCGTCCGAGTCCCGCCCGCCTCCAGCCGAAGCCGGCACGCGGCGACCGCCAGGTGTGTTCTTGGACCGGGAGTGCTCGGGAGTTCCTGCCAGCCGCAAAACCGTCGCCCGCGTAACGGGAAAAAACGCCGTCTCCAACGATGTTACCTCACCACCCGGCCGGACCATCACGGCGTCGGCCTGGACTTCGTATTGATAACCGATGGACGCCGTAACCAGGTCGAGCACTCGCCGAAGCGGGGCATTGCGCAACGTGATCGTCACCGTCGGCGCCCGGTTTTCGGGGTCGAGCAACACCAGGTTGATGCCCTTCGGCAGCGTGGCCGCCTGGTCAAACTGCTCCGCCGCCGCGCCCAATGCCGCCACCACCTGGCCGATGGGGACGCGCGTGAAACTCACCGTCGGCAGGACGATCTCATTCAACTTCGCGACAATCGGTCCAACCGCCGCGGCCGGAGATACAACCTCCGCATGCGTCGCCGTCGTCTCGGGCGGTTTCCAGCTACGCGCCACATCATCGATCAGCACCTTGCGCGTCTCTTCGCGCGGCGGCTCGATCGGCCCAACGGCGTGCACCGGTTCCGCAACCGCCTGCAACCGGACAGCGCCAAGCGTGACACCCGCGAGCAGGATCAGCACGACCTTCATCTTCAAATGCGACTTCATAGGATCGTCAGTTCGCTGCGCTCAATGCGCGGGGACTTTGGGCTTTGTCCGCCGTCAACGTGAAGCGCGTGAACTCGGCGGAGCGTGCTGATCGTTGCGTCAACTCGACGGCCGGCGGGTCGAGACGAACGTGCTCGACGCGATAAGTGAGATCCGAGTTCCGGAACTCCTCGCCCTCCCGCAGCTCGAACGTCGGCTGATCGTCATCCTCATTCCCCGCCACGACTGCACTCAGGGCGTCGGCGAAACTGCGCTCCCCTGCCGCCAGCGCGGTGCTTTGACCCGTGAAGCTATCCCGCACAATCGCGTCCGCCACCCATTGGTCGGAGCTGGTCCCGTCCGCGAGCATCACGCTCCGGCGCGTGACGTGAAAATCCGCGATGACGAGGCCCAGCTCCGGCACCACCTGTCCCGGGCCAGCGAGCGTCACCTCGCCCGAGCGCAAGTTCTCGAACACCCCGCGATAGCTTCCTTCGCCGCCCAAATAGCCCAAAAGCTGCAGCCGGAACGGCTCCCGCCTCACGGCCACCAACTCGAACTCGGGCCGGCGCGCTTCCAGCTCCCGGCACGAGGGGATTGCCGTGAGTTCCCGCTTCCGGGCATCGTAAGTCACTTCCGGCGGGGTGAAGGCCTCGTAGATCCATCCAGCTCCACGCGCCTGAGCCACTGGCGGCAGCCATTTTTGAATCGCGGGAATGCTCTCATCGAGATCCGCCCGGACATATCTCACCGCGCGATGCAAGCCGTCGCCCATCGAGCGGTGCAGGCGGTTCCTTCCAAAAAAGTCCCGGCCGAGAAAAACCACGGCGGAGCCCAACACGGCGAGCAGGCCGGCGACGAGGAGCGCGTGTTCCAAGGTGGGGCGTCGCATGGTCAGGCAGCGGGCGTTGCCGGCGGCACGGCAACAAATTCAACGGTGACGCAAAAACGGGTCAGCCCCGGCGCAATGAGCGGAGGCGTTTCCGCGGAAGCACGATTCACGTTTTTCACCCTTTCCTCAAACGGACTGACCTCCACCGAGCGGACCACCACCGGCAGTTCATACTCTGCGAACCGGTTCAGGAGCGCCCGCAGGACCTCGGTTCTGCCCGTGAACGCGAGCCGAAACGCCGTCGTGTCGACACTCCCCGGGGTTCGCAAACTCAGCGCCCGGTCCATTTCGAAACCGTCCGGCGTCGCCTTGTTCGGCAACTTGGCCACGGGGAACACTCGCGGCGTGGACGAACTCGACTGGGCCGCTTCCGGCAGCGGCGCCTCCCGCTGCACTGCCAGCAGCTCCACGGGCTGGGCATCCAGCAACGTCTCCACGAGATATTGCGCCTCCATCCGCTCGCGGAAGACGGCGCCGATGCGCCCCGCTTCCGGCGCCTCATGGGCATACGCGGCGAACCCGAAGCATTCGTCCGCCTTCACGACGATCCCCGACTGCCGTGCGCGGAGCCGCATCGCCTCGATGAAAGCCGCCAGGTCGAAGAACGCTTCCGCGCGACGAACGGGAGCCACCGCGCTCAGGCCGCGCTCCGCCATCGGCCCGTGGGCAACCAAGGCCGCCCGCAATTCGGCGAGCGCCTCGTTCGCCCGTTGGAGGTCAGCCTCAATTTGCTCCTTCGTGTCTGGCGTGGGAGCTGGATTGCGCGACACCAGCGCGTGGAGTTCGCGGCTGAGCTGGCTGGCGGACTTGGCCGCGCTGCGCGCAGCTTTCACTTCGACGCCCAAGGCCGCCCCTTCGCCCAGCACGACGAGACCGAGAACCAACCAAGCGACGGCAAAGCCGGGGTATTTGCGCAGCCAGGGCATCGCGATCAGAGCGGATGCTGAGGGTCGACCGTCAGCGTGAAGTCAAAACGCAGGATCCCGGGCTGGGAGTTGTCAAAATGCTCGTCCGCGATGGTCGCAACGAACGGCGACGCCGTGAGGCTGGCCAGCAGAGTCTGCAATCGCGCATACGCCCCCGGTCCGACTTTCCCCAAGGGGTTTCCTGCGTCAAACAGCCGCCCACCCACTCGCAGTTGACCAACCGGCGGCGGCAACGCCGTCCGGCCCCTCGCTTCCACTCGCGTGGGCGGCGGCGATATCACGGCGAGTCGGTCGAGCCAAACGTCCCCCGCACTCGCCAGCCGGGATTCGAGGTCGCCCAGGAATTCGATCCAACTCGACCGGGCTTCGAGGACCCGCCGCGTCGCATCGATCTGCCGGCTCGTCACCGCCAACCGCCCCAGGTTCGCGTCATTTTGCTGCGCGATGGCCTGCACGGACGGCAGTTGCGCACGGAGGTCGGCGACCCGCGCGCGCTCCGCTTCGGCCAAGCGGCGGAAGTGCCAGATCGGGGCCAGCAGGGCGAAAACGAGCAGCGCCCCCGCGCAAAGCAACGCGCGCTGTCTCCGCCGGAACGTCCGAGCCGCCCGAATTCCCGGCGGCAGCAAGCCGCTCGCCGAACCCACCTCGCGGGGCCGGGACGCCGCGAGGCCCACCAAATTGGCCAAAAGGTGTCCCGCCTCGGCGGCGCCGGCGGACCGAGCCTTCCCGGACAGTTCAATATTCCGCAGCGCGTCGTAGCGTCGCACCGGCATTTTCAAACTCTCCGCGAGCGCCGATTCGAGGCCCGGCAAGTTCGCACCGCCGCCCGTGAGATACAGGGCAACCGGCGGTGGCGTTCCCGTCCGCCAACCAAAACTCCCCACCGTGCGCACGATTTCCTGCTGCAACCGCCCCGCGAAATCCGCCGCCGACCGTTCGACCGTCGCCCTTGCCGGCGAATCGAAATGGCGGTCGGGTCGATGCTGAACTGCCTCAATCTTGAGCTTCTCCGCAGCGGCGTAATCGACCTGCAACTCCTCCGCCACGGCCGCAGTGATTGCGTTGCCGCCCAGCAGCAGCGTCCGGGCGAAAAACCGTCCCGCCGGCCCGATCACGAGGACATTTGTGGCACGCGCCCCCACGTCCACGACCAGCACCGGCCCGGTGGCGTCCGGGTAATTGAAGCGAAATGCCTGAACCAGCGCGCGACACGACGAGACGGCGCGCTTGGCCGGAAAGCCCGCTGCCTCGACTGCAGCGCAGAGATTTTCCATCACGTCGAGCTTCACCGCTGAGAGCATGATCTCGGTGTTCTCCTCCCCGTCCGCCACGACCAGGTGATCCCACACCACGGTTTCGAGAGGCAAGGGCAGGCTCTGCGCCGCCTCAAACCGGATGACCCGTTCACGCAGGGACGGCATCACCGCCAGCGTCCGGATGAACTTCGTCATCGTGATATGCCCCGGCACCGCCAGGACAGCCGGGCCGCGGAACTTCCACCCAGCAGAAAACTTCGCCAGCGACCCGGCCATGCGTGCGACCCAGCCAGCATCGAGGGACGGATCGGACGACGTCGTCTCCCGCGCAAAATCCTCCAAGACGAGCCGCCCACCGGCACCCGGGGCAAAGATCGCCAAGGCCACATGGCCGGCGCCGGCATCGATCACGAGTTGGGGTGAGAGGCGCATCGGTGAAATTCAGGGCGATTCGAGGCAGACGGCGGACGCGACGAACATCCGATCGCGGCACTTTTCTCCAATGAACCCCGCGTAATTTAAGCGTAAGCCCTGCCCGGCCGACGCCGCGGTGACGGGGAAAAATATTGTCCCACCTCCGCGCGCCGACACGCTCCACTGTCCGGTGACTGCACCAGCCTCGCGCATGACTTCACAGCTCTCCCACAAACTCGCCGTCCTCGTGTTTCTCGAGAACGCCGCCGGCGAGCATCTGCTCCTGCTGCGCGCCAGGCCGCCGAATCTCGGCGTGTGGAGTCCCATCGGTGGCAAGCTCGAGACCAGCGTGGGCGAGTCGCCCTTCGAGTGCGCGGTCCGCGAGACCCGCGAGGAAACTGGCCACGTCATCACCACCGCCGACCTGCATCTTTTCGCCATGATCGCCGAGCAGGCCTACGAAGGCGAATCCCACTGGCTCATGTTCCTCTTCCGCTGCCGGAAACCCATCGCCGCGCTGCCGCCCGACATCGCGGAGGGTCGCTTCGGGTTCTTTTCCCGCGACGCCGTGCGCCAGCTCGCCGTGCCCGAGACCGACCGCAACGCGCTCTGGCCCATTTATGACCGTTACCGCGACCAGTTCGTGGCGCTGCGGGCGGATTGCGCGCCCGGCCAGCCGGTGCAGGTAATCATCGAGGAAATCATCCCGTCACCGCGGGACTAAACACTTGATTTCTAAGACTGCCGCCAAAGACTTTTCGTTTAGTCCAAACCAATGCCTTCCGACGCGAACAAGAAACCAGCTGCCGCCATCGACACCAAAGCCGCGAGCCCGGCCCGCAACGCCCCGATCAACCTGCGGCTGAGCGCGGACGACAAGATCGGCCTGTTCCGCACGATGGTGCGCATCCGCCGCTTCGAGGAGCGCGCCCTGCGCGCCTACCAGGCCAAGAAAATCGGCGGGTTCCTCCATCTTTACATCGGCCAGGAGGCGGTCGCCGTCGGCTGCTGCTCCCTGATGGGCAAGAACGACCACGTCATCACCGCCTACCGCGACCACGGCCACGCGATTTCCGTCGGCATGGGCTTGAACGAGCAGATGGCCGAGCTCTACGGCAAGGCCACCGGCTGCTCCAAGGGCAAGGGCGGCTCCATGCATTTCTTCGCCCCCGACCGCAATTACTGGGGCGGCCACGGCATCGTCGGCGGCCAGATTCCCCTCGGCACCGGTCTCGCCTACGCCCTGAAATACCAAGGCCTCAAGGGCGCGGCGATGGCGTTCATGGGCGACGGCGCCGTCAACCAGGGCGCGGTGCACGAGGCCTACAATCTCGCCGCCCTCTGGCAGCTGCCCGTGGTATT
Organism: uncultured Opitutia bacterium; assembly: GCA_903862955.1. Classification (GTDB taxonomy): domain Bacteria; phylum Verrucomicrobiota; class Verrucomicrobiia; order Opitutales; family Opitutaceae; genus Opi-474. The sequence continues at coordinate 303,011 of CAIPAH010000023.1, read as the reverse complement.
CGTCATCGAGAACAACGGCTATTCGATGGGCACCAGCCAGTCGCGCTCCTCCGCCGGCGCGCTGTCCAAGCGCGCCGAGGGCTACGATATGCTCTGGGGCCAGTGCGAGGCCCACGACATCTACCAGGTCCGCGCGACCATGGACGAATTTCTCCACCGCGCCCGCGAGGAATCGAAGCCGTCCGTCGTGGAGCTCGATACCTACCGCTACCGTGGCCACTCGGTCGCCGATCCGGACAACACCTACCGGGCCAAGGCCGAGGTCGAGGAATACCGCCGCACCAAGGATCCGATTCAGGTTTACCAAAAATCGCTCCTCGCCGAGGGCGTGCTCACCGACGCGGTGGTCGAGCAGATCGACCAGGCCGCCCGCGCCGAGGCGGACGCCGCCGCGGAGTTCGCCGAGGCCAGCCCGTTCCCCACGCCGGACGACATCCAGAAGGATGTTTACTGGGAAGCCGACAATCCCGCCGAGCGCAAATCCCAGGGCCGGCTGTTCTTCGACTAAGCGGACGCTCACCTTTCAACTTTCATCTTTCAACTTTTCACCCGTGCCCGTCATCACCTACCGCGAAGCCATCCGCCACGCCCTTGCCGAGGAGCTGGAGCGCGATGCCAATGTCGTCGTTCTCGGCGAGGAAGTCGCCCAGTTCAACGGCGCCTACAAGGTCACCGAGGGCCTCCTCGCCAAATTCGGACCCAAGCGCATCGTCGACACGCCCATCTCCGAGGCGGGCTTCATCGGCATGGGCGTCGGCGCCTCCATGCTCGGCATCCGTCCCGTCATGGAGCTGATGTTCTGGAGCTTCTACTCCGTGGCGTTTGACCAGATCCTCAACAACGCCGCGAACGTCCGCTACATGTCCGGCGGCCTGATCAACTGCCCGATCGTCATCCGCGGCCCCGCCAACGGCGGCACCAACGTCGGCGCCACCCATTCGCACACGCCGGAAAACGTCCTCGCCAATCACCCCGGCGTGAAGGTTGTCGTTCCCGCCACCGCCTACGACGCCAAGGGCCTGCTCAAGTCCGCCATCCGCGACAACGACCCGGTCTTCTTCCTCGAGAACACGATCCTCTACGGCGAAAAGGGCGAGGTCCCTGCCGAGGAGTATCTCATCCCACTCGGCCAGGCCGACGTGAAGCGCGCGGGCACGGATCTCACCATCGTCACCTACGGCCGCAGCGTGCTGCACTCGCTCGCCGCCGCCGAGCTGCTGCAAAAGGAACATGACGTTTCCGTCGAAGTCGTCGACCTGCGCACGATCCGCCCGCTCGACATCGACACCGTGCTCGCCTCCGTCGCCCGGACGCATCGCGTCCTTATCGTCGAGGAGCAAAAGCCCTTCGCCAGCGTCGGCTCCCAACTGGCTTACATGATCCAGCGCGAGGCCTTCGACGAACTCGACGGCCCCATCCACCGGCTCGCCACCGTCGACGCCCCCGCCATCTACAGCCCGCCCGTCGAGTCCGAGCAGCTCCCGAACCCGCAGCGCGTCCTCAAAGCCGCGTTGGCCGCCCTCGAATAAGGCGGCCGCGTTAAGCGCCAAGCTGCAAACAACCCGACTCCTTCAACCTTCACCTTCCAGCCTAAAGCTCACCGCTTAACGCTTACAGCTTCTCCTCCCATGGCCCAAATCATCGACATGCCCAAGCTCAGCGATACCATGACCGTTGGCACGCTGGTCAAGTGGCTGAAGAAGGAAGGCGACAGCGTGAAGACCGGCGACATGCTGGCCGAGGTCGAGACGGACAAGGCCACGATGGAGCTCGAGTCCTTTTTTGACGGCACCCTGCTCAAGCAGTTCGTCCCCGCCGGTTCCCAAGTCGCCATCGGCGCCCCGCTCGCCGCCATCGGCAAGCCCGGTGAGAAAGTCGACGTTCCCGCCGCGCCCGCAACTCCTCCGGCCGCGCCCGCCCCTGCCGCCAAACCTGCGGCTCCGGCTGCTCCCGCCGCCGCGCCTGCCGCCGCCGCAGTGAAAGCCCCCGCTCCTGTGGCTCCTGCCGCTACTCCCACTGCGACGGCAGTCGCACCCTCCGTAGTCCCGCCCAGCGAAACGAAGGAGGGCCGCGTCCGCATCTCCCCTCTCGCCCGCAAACTCGCCGAGGAAAAAGGCATCGATTACTCCCGCGTCGCCGGCAGCGGCCCGGGCGGGCGCATCGTCCGCGCTGACATCCTCGCCGCCGCCAAGAACCCGCCCGCTCCCGCCGCCGCGCCGGCTGCCGCCAAGTCCCCCGCACCCAAGGCCGATGCGTGGCCGTGGCGCTCCGTCCTCGACAAGGGCCCCGTTCAGGCCGAGGCCACCGTCCCCCTTTCCAACATGCGCAGCGTCATCGCGCGCCGGCTCGTCGAGTCGAAGAGCACGATCCCGCACTTCTACCTCGAGATCGACGTCGATGCTGCGCCGCTCAGCACGCTGCGCAACAACCTCAATGCCGGCCTGGCCAAGGACGGCGTCCGCCTGTCGGTGAACGATTTCATCCTGAAAGCCTGCGCCGCCGCCTTGCGCGCCGTGCCCGCCGTCAACAGCTCCTGGGACGTCGCTGGCATCAAGGCCCACGGCGCCGCGCACGTGTCCTTCGCGGTCGCGATCGACGACGGCCTGATCACGCCGGTGATCAAGGACACCGACAAGAAATCCGTCATGCAGATCAGCGCCGAGGCCAAGGACCTGGGCAAGCGCGCCAAGGAAAAGAAACTCGCGCCCGCCGAATACACCGGCGGCACATTCTGCGTCTCGAATCTCGGCATGATGGGCATCGCCCGTTTCTCGGCCATCATCAACCCGCCCAACTCCGCCATCCTCGCCGTTGGCACGACCCAGCAGCTGCCGGTCGTGAAGGACGGCGCCATCGTGATCGGCGAGCGCATGGCTCTGACCCTCTCTTGCGATCACCGCGTGGTCGACGGCGCCCTCGGCGCGAAATTCCTCAACGCCATCCGCGACCACCTCGAGAACCCGTCGCTGCTGCTGTTGTAGGAGGTAGGGCGCGTTGTCCTTAACGCGCCGGTTTGATTCCGCTGCGACAATTGCCTCCGCAAGCCACGACTAACGACTCGTTAAGGATAACTCGCCCTACCCTCGGAGTTCACCGCCGGAGGTAGAAATCCAACCACGGCCACGTCATCTCGTAGAACGCCGCGCACGAGGTGTGCGGCAGCTCCGGGTAGACCATCAATGACTTCGTGCCGGGGAGCCGGTTGAACACCGCCCGGATCGTCGCCACCGGGCAGGTCTCGTCCCGGCCGCCCGCGCTGATCAACGCCGGCACGCGCAGGTCAGGCGCGAGCAGCAGCGGGTCAAAATAGTCCAGCGTGCGCAGCGTCGCCTCGTGGTTCAGGTCGGCCCGATCGAGCAGGACTTTCACCAAGGAATTCGGCGTTCGCGCCGCGGCCCGGAAGTCGCACAGGAACGGCACGTGGGCCACCACCACCTTCACGCGCGCGTCGAGTGCCGTCACCGACAGCGCCATGCCGCCGCCCTGGCTCGTGCCCACAAGCGCCAGCCGCGTCGGGTCGATCTCCGGGCGCGTCACGAGATAATCGATGCCGCGGATGACGTCCGCATACGCGCCCTGGTAATACGCGCCCTCCGGTTGCGCGGTGTGCCAGGTGAGCTTGTCCGGCCCATCGATCTTCCAGAGCGCTTCTGACTCGCCCTGCGAGCGCGGAAAGACCTGCAGCACGGCGTAGCCCCGCATGCATTCGCCCAGCATCACGCCCTGCTGCGTCCCGCCATAGCCGGGAATCGTGACAATCGCCGGCAACGGCCCAGCCTTGGATTCGCCCTGCACCGGCAGGGCCAGCAACGCGCGGAAATGAACTCCGCCCAAGCCGCGCAGCGTGATGCGGAATGTGCGATACGGCACGGGATCCTTCAACTGCTCGACCTGCGCTTCCATCGGCTCTTTCGCCAGTTTCGCCAGCGTCTGCTGCCAGAACGCGTGCAACTCCTGCGCCGGGAGCGCGCCGGCCAGCCCCAACCCGAGCGCCAGTAGCGCGAACGATTTCAGTCGGGACGCAGGCTTCATTTCACTGCGGCCGCGACTTCCAACTGCAGCGGACGGCCAAAAATGCTGCGACCCTTCCCACTGCTCCAGTCGCCCAAGTCGTAAGTCACGAAAAGCTCGTTGTCCGTGGGTGTCTCCTCGATCGCCATGTAGTGGGTCGTGAGCACTCCCGAGACGAGTTGTACGAGATGGCTCCACGTTTCGCCGTGATCGAGGCTGACCGCGAGGTAGTCGCCGTTGCGGGCAAAACCCGCGCGGGGCCAGCAGGCGCGAGCCGGGATACGCGCGCCGACCGCGAGCACCAACGCTCCGCTGCGCAACTCAATCACGTCCGGGTCAACGAAAGCACCCTCGAGGTCGATGGGCTTGCCGTCTTTGTCCGTCACGCCGCGAAACATCTCCGCCCAGTCCTGCGTCCGGTGGATGTCCACCACGCCCAAAATTACCGGGCGCGGGGCCACCCACGTCGCGCCTTTGTCGTCGGACCACGTCTCATACAAATCGCGCCCGGTTCGCATGTAGATCCGCAGCCTTCCGGCGTGCGGGCCCTTCGAAACGCGCGTCAACGCCGGTTCGCCGAATCCCTCAGGTGTCAGGGTCGAACTCACGGCTACGACAGAAACCAGCCGCCAGTTCCGGCCTTGGTCGTGCGAGCGCAGCAGCACCGTGCGGCCCTTCCACAGCGTGGGCATGTAATAGACCGGCGACCGGTCGCCTTTGAACCAGCAATAAACCGTCGTCAGCAGGTCGCCATTGGGCAGCTCCAGCATCCGCCGGTGCAGCCGCGCCGCCGCGTGCGGCCGGCCGTAGTCGTCGGTCGAGCCGTAGAAATTGACGCCCGGGATGCTGAACGAATTGTCCACCGGCCCCTGCAGCGTGTGCCAGTCATCATCCGAGTAGTAGACTTGCCCGTCGCCCGTGTCGTCCGACTGGCCCGGCGTGATGTAGGTGTCCAGCGCCAGGATCCGGCCGTTGCGCAACTGGATGACGCCGCCCTCAAAATTCAGCCCATTCTCGCCCTTCTTGCGCGGAAACTCGGTCCAGGTGTTCCCGCCATCCCGCGACACCACCGTCCCGATTTCGCACGGATAGGAAAGGCGCTTGGACGGCTCCGGCTTGTCGGTGCGCTGCGCCTGGACCACCAGCGTGCCTTTCGCCGTGCAGAGCATCGACGGCTGGAGCCCGTTCGCCATCACCAGCCGCTCCGCGCCGATGTGCAGTCGCACCCGGGGATCGGCCTTCAGGACCACCGGTTCGCTGTGCGCCACTTTCGTGGGGTCGGCGGCACTTTCGGCGAACAAACCCACGGCGGGTAAACTGAGGATCGCGAAAAAGCGGAGAAATTTCATGCACTCCAATGGGGTGCCAGAAAACCAGCCGCCTTTCCCTGTCAAGTCGACGGAATTAACTGTCAGCCGAGCGCCTACCCGCCGTGAGCACGCCGGAATTCCGCGAGGTCCATCGTCCGGCCAGTGCGACGCGATTCCTCCGCCGCAAATCCCATCACGTGGCTCTCCACAGACTTTTCCAGCGACGACTCCATGTCGGCGGCCTTCGCCTTGCTCATCTCCGCGTGCAGCGTCCGGATCAGCCCCGCGTCGCCGCCGCCGTGCCAGCCGTCTAATTCGTGATCAATCGTGATGCGCTCCAACTCCCCAGTCGCAAACGTCTCCACCACGATGTCGCAGCCCGCCGTCTTCTTCACCCGCTCGCCCGACAGCAGGCGGCCCTTCGTGCCAAAGATCGCCAGGTCACGGCCCGCGCTGAAGGCCGTCATCGTGAACGTTCCCGTCGCCCCGCTGGCGAAGTTCAGGTTCACCGTCTGGTGGTCCACCGCCGTGTTGTCACAGCGGTAAACGCAACGTCCCCACGGGCTGGTCCGCAGCCAATCCACAATCTCTGCGTCCGTCGCGGTCTTCGCGCGGTCGTAGATGATCTCCAGCCAGTTCTTCTTATCGCTGAGGTAGCGATGCGCGTTGTAAAGGCACGTCTCGCCCACCGGGCAGCCGTCCGTGCAGCGCACCGGCGCTCCCGCCGGCGCGCTCTCGGGACGGAAATGCATGAGGCCGCCGAAGCTGCCCAGCGCCGTGCACGGCGAGTCCACCAGCCAGGACAGGATGTCCATGTCGTGGCAGGACTTCGAGATGATCATCGGCGTGGACTTCCCCACTACGCCCCAATGCCCGCGCACGAACGAATGTCCCTGGTGCCACGGCTCCACGCCCTCCGTCGCCTCGAACGCGACAATCGCCCCGAGCGCGCCGCTCGTGACGATTTGTTTCACCTTCCGATAAAATGGCGTGTAGCGGAGCACATGGCAGACGAGCACGCGGCGACCGAGCTCGCGCGCGAGTTTCTCGAGCGCCAGCACGTCGCGCAGGTTGGTCGAGATCGGCTTCTCCAGCAGCAGGTCATAGCCCTTGCGCAGCGCGGCCGACGCGTGCGCGAAGTGAAACGCGTCCTGCGTGGCGATGATCATCAGGTCGGCCAGCTTCGGCTCGGCCAGGATCGCCACGTCGTCGTGAAACTCGCGGAAAGCCGGGTTCTGCGACAGCAACCGGGCCTTCTCCCGCCGTGCAGCCGTGTGGTCGGCCGCGGCAACGATCTCGTAGAGGTCAGGCTGTTTGGCCGCCAATTCGAAATAGATGAAGGTCCGGCTGCCGCAACCGATGGCGGCGAGCTTCAGGCGCTTGGGTTTCATGGAAATTGGGAACCGCGAATGGACGCAAATTCACGCGAATTCAAAATACCACCGATCACCGCGTCGGGGGAATTTCATTCGTGTCCATTCGCGGTTAACTCTTTTCACCCCTCCGCCCGCTGGCGCGCGTCGGCCTCGATCAGCTTGATCAGCCCGTCGAGCGTCGCCTTCGTCTTCGCCTTCACCGCCGGCAGCTCCGCCGCGCTGGCGACCTTTTCACTGGCGAACAGGTAAAACTTCATCTTCGGCTCCGTCCCGCTGCCACGCGCGGCAAACTTGTAGCCATTCGACAGCGTGACGAAGTAAAGATCCTGCGAGGGCAGTGCCTCGCCGTCGGCATCGACGATCTTCTCGCGGCCGTAGTCCTGGAATTTCGCCACCTGCACGTCGCCAAACCCCGCCGGCGGCTTCGCGCGATACGATTCGATGATGCGCTTGATCTTCTCCGATCCGCTGGCGCCCTCGTAGTAGAGGTTGATCACGCCCTCGAGGAAGAAGCCGTAGCGCAGGAAAATCTCGTCCAGATACTCCGGCACCGTCAGGCCGCGGCCCTTCACCCAGGCGCAGAGTTCGGCGAACATCAGGCAGGCGGAATTGCCGTCCTTGTCGCGCAGACAGTCGTTCGGCAGGTAGCCATAGCTCTCCTCCGTGCCGAAGACGTAGAACGTGCTGTGCTGCATCAACAGCTTGGCCCGCTCGGCGAACGGCGTCGCATCGTAGTCGAAACCCTTGGGCATCTTCGCGCGCAACTCGTCCTCGTAGCGGCGGATCTTGGCGGCGATCCACTTGAAGCCGGTCAGCGTCTCGATGACCTTGACTCCGTGACCGCGGCCGATGGCGGCCTGCAGCTGTGTCGTGACCACGGTGTTGATGATGCAGGCGTGCGACGACCCCGCCGCGGGGATCCAGCCCAGCTCCTTGTATTTCATCAGCCGGTATTCCACCAGCAGCGACCCGATCTGGTTGCCCGTGAGCAGCTCCATTTTCCCGGCGCGATTCCGCACGGCGCAGCCCATGCGGTCGTCGTCGGGATCCGTCGCCAGCACCAGCTCAGCGCCCTGCTGGTCGGCCAGCTTGATCGCCATCGCCAGGGCCTCGGGATTCTCCGGGTTCGGCGACTTCACCGTCGGGAAACGCGGGTCCGGCTGCAATTGCTCGGGCACCGCCTGCACCGCACAGCCCGCCTGCTGCAGCAGTGGCAGCACGTGAAACGCGCCTGTGCCGTGGATGTTGGTGTAGACGACGTTGAGCTTCGTCCGGCGCAAAACCGTCGGGTCCAGCATCGCCGTCAGCGCAACCTTGCGGTAGGCGTCGTCGGCATCGGCCTTGAGCGTTGTCACGCAGGTAAGGTCCACCGCCAGAAACTGCTTAAGCTCCGTCAGCGCCACGGCGTTGACCTCGTCGACAATGCCCTTGTCGTGCGGCGGCACCACCTGCGCGCCGTCCTCGAAGTAGGCCTTGAACCCGTTGTCGTGCGGCGGATTGTGGCTCGCCGTGATCACGATGCCGGCGTGGGCGTGCAGCCAGCGGACGCTGAAGCTGAGCTGCGGCGTCGGCCGCGGGCCGTCGAAAATGAAGGCCTCGCCGCCGAGCCGCGTCCACGTGGACGCCGCCAGTTCGCAGAACGGCCGCGAGAAATGCCGCACGTCGTGGGCAATCACGAGCTTGGGCCGCTGCGCCTCCGGGCGCGTTCCCAGATAGCGTTTCGTGTAGCGAAACAGTCCGACCACGGCGCGGATCAGCGTGAAGTCGTTCAGCATGTTGCTGCCGATCGCCGCGTGCTCCGGCGTGCCGATCGGGCTGAGTTTGCCCGTCTCCGCCGGCGCGGGCACGACGCCGATGGTCCGGCCGCGCATGCCGCCGGTGCCGAATTCCAGGAAGCGGTAAAACCGGTCGTTCAACTCACCCCAGGCGTCCTTCGCGACAAGCTCGTCAATGCTGGTCACGGCCCAGGCCGGCAGGTTGGCGCCGAGGAACGCCGTGAGATTCTCGACGGCGCCCGGCAGCAGCTTCTGCGCGGAGCCGGCGGCTTTGATTTTTTCGAGCGTCGTCATGGCTTCAGGAAAGATAAAGACCGTCGGAGACCTTCGGCGGGGGCGAGAGTTTTTTCCACGCGTCGGCAAATGAATCCTCGTCGTAACCGAACAGCGGCGAGACCTCGAGCGTCACGACCGGCAGCCCGCTGGAGTCCGTTGCGAGCGGCGCGCCGCTCGCCCGCAGCCACCGACCAAATTGCCGCAGCTGGTCGTCCCGGCACGTCTGCGGCGAGTCCACCCCCTCCGCGTTCTTCACGGGCGAGAAGTCGTCCTTGCGGTTCGTCTCGATGACGAGCGGGTTCCGGGCAAAGGGCAGCGCGTCGAAGACAAAGAGCTCGAATTTCACGCCATTGGCCTTGGCCGGCTGCACCGGCTGACCCGTGGCATCCACGGTGGGGATTTTCTTGTCGGCCCGGTGAAACGGCAGCGCGACGCCTTCGCCGCGCGCGACGTGGCGGACAAACTCGCGGTCCAACAGGTGGATCGCGATGCTGCCGGCTTCAAACCTCAGGCGGCCGTCGGCCGCGGTTTCCCGCTGCATCGCCATCGGCAGGTCGGAATATTCCACGACCACCAGCCGCCCGCCCTGCACGCAAAAGTGCCCGAGCTTTTCCTCGGCGTAGGCTTTGGTCACCATCTTGCTCGACATCTGGGAGCCGCGCAGGATGTGCCACCCGATGAAAGCCGGGTCCACGCAACGCACGAGCGGATTATCCACTTGGAAATAGCTCAGCGTGTCCACGTGCTCGCGCTGCATCAGGTCGAGCGCCCCGCTGCGCTCGAGCGCCCGCAACGAGCCGCCGTGCCCGTCGGGCGACAACGCGATCGCGCCTTTGCCCTCGAGCATGATCTTGCCCGCGAAATCCACCGCCGGCATCCTCCCCTGCGGGAAGAAATGCACCCGCGCCTTGTCCAAGCCGAAGAACTCATGCTCGCCGAAAAACGCCTCCGTCGCGGCGTGGTTGTGGTGACTGGTCATGATGAACCAGTGCAGCGGCCGGCCGAAGCGGCGGCCGGCGGCGAGGATCTTTTCCGCGAAAACCTGGAAGAGCGGCTTGTGCTTCACCGGCGTCACCGGAAACGTGCCCTTCGGCCCGTCGTAGCCCAATCGCGTCCCCTGCCCGCCCGCCACCGTGAACGCCGCCACCCGGCCGGCGCGCAAAGCAATTTCACCGGCCGCCTTGGCCTTCGCCCAAGCCGCTGCGTCCCCGCCCTTCGCCGGCAGCGCTTCGTAGGGCGCCGGTTCCAGGCCGCCGAGATTCACGCCCGCCACCGCGCCCGGCGCGAGCAGCGTCTGGGTCAACCGCGTGACCTCGGCCAAATCAATCTCCGCAGCCTCCGCGAGCAGCCGACGCTGGGCGTCCGGCGCCAGCTCGTCGAAGAAAGCAAAGACCTGACCCTGCCCGGCGGTGCGGAATTTCTCAATGAGCGGGTCAGTGGCCATGCGGGCGTGGGTCAGTCCTCGAAGCGGAAGATGAATTCGTCAGGTTTGGCGTAATTGAGCCGGCGGCGGATCACTTGCTCGACAAACACGGGATCGTTGCGCAGGCGTTCGATGATCTTTTCCTGTTCGCGCAGTTTGGCGGTGGCATCCTCCAGCCGCCGGCGGCTCGCCGCCTCCTGCTGCTTGAGCTGGTCGTATTCGGCCCGGGCCTGCAGGAAAAAGACGCCGGACGTCAGCCCCACGCCCAGAAAGAGCACGAAGTAGAACCCGACAATGAGGCGCCGCACGTTCACGATGAATTTTCCCAAGTGAACCGCGCCTCGTCCGGCCCACGCAATGCTTTTTCCGGACCGTCCCCGGCAGGTTGTTTGAAACTCGTCAAACCCCCGGCGCCTCCGCGAATTTGGCGTGCGTTTTCCCGGCCGCGCCCCTACCTCAAGCCCGCATGTATCAGAGCTATTACGGGTTTAAGGAGATGCCGTTCAACATCACCCCGGACCCCCGCTTTCTTTACCTCAGTCCGACCCACCAGGAAGCCCTCCAGCACCTCAAATACGGCGTGCGGGAAAAGAAGGGCTTCATCGTCCTCGTCGGCGAGGTCGGGTGCGGCAAGACCACGCTCTGCCGCTGCTTCCTCAACGAACTCGACCCGTCGCACTTCGACACCGCCCTGATCCTCAACCCGCGCGTCACCGAGACGCAGATGCTGAAGGCCATCCTCACCGATCTCGGTGAGACCAAGCTCGCGCGCAGCCAGGTCGACCTCGTCGCCCAGATGAACCGCGTACTCCTCGCGCGCATCGAGGCCGGCCGCGACATTGTGCTCATCATCGACGAGGCGCAGAATCTTTCCTTCCCCGTCCTCGAGCAAATCCGCCTGCTGTCCAACCTGGAAACCGACAAGCAGAAGCTCCTCCAGATCGTCCTCATGGGCCAGCCCGAGTTGAAGGAGGTCCTGGCCCGCGACGAGCTCCGCCAGTTGCGCCAGCGCATCCTCGTCCACTACGAGTTGCACCCGCTGTCCCTCAACGACGTCGCCCACTACATCCAGCACCGCCTCACGCTCGCCGGCAGCATGGGCCGGCCCAACTTCACCAAGTGGGCCCTCCGCGCCATCCACCGCGGCAGCAAGGGCATTCCACGCATCGTCAACAATCTCTGCGACAAATCCATCCTCTCCGCCTTCATCCGCGGGTCCGACGAGGTGAACTACTGGGACGTCCGCCGCGCGATCAAGGACATGCGCAACCTCACTTCGCCCTCTTGAACGCCCCGTTGTCCCGATGAGCCTGATCAACGAAGCCCTCAAGAAGGCCCAGCACCAGCGGACCGGTCCCAGCGATGCCCCGCCCATGCCCGGCGGATCCATGGGCCCCCGCGGTGGCAGTGGCATGCCCAAGGGCCTGCTGGTGATGATCGGCGCCGGCGCGTGCGTCGTCATCGTGATTTCCGTCGTGGCCACCGTGATGTTCGTCAACCGCACCCCGGCCCCAAAGGTCGTCGCCTTCGCCCCGGCTGTTCCGGTTCCCGTGGCCGTCGAGCCGAAGGCTGCCGCTCCGCTCACGCCCGCGCCCAGTCCCGTGGTCATTGCGCCCGTGACCATCAAGATCCCCCTGCCCGTCGCCCCGCCGGTGGAAACCCCGCCCGCCCCGCGCCCCGTCGCCGACAACACCCCGGCGCCCGCTCCCGCTGCCGCCTCGGCCGCGCCGGTCACTACGGCCCCGGCCCCCGCCGCGGAAGCGCCTGCGACCGTTGCGAAGGAGCCCGTGCCCGAGGGATCGCTGGCTGACCGGATTAACGATTACGTCGACAAGCTTCGGGTGACGGGCATCCGCACCTCGGAGTCGGGCAGCAAGGTCCTCATGAACGACAAGGTCTATCGCGCCAACGACGTCGTGAACCGCGCGCTGGGCTTGCGCCTCGTCAAGATCGCGGCCGACAGCCTGACCTTCGCGGATGCCAGCGGCGCAACCTACGTGAAGAATTTCTGACCCGTCCGGCCGGCCTGCGCCGCCCGGCCCGGTATTGCAGCCTCCGGCCCACTCCCTGATTCTGCATCCTGCCCCATGCTTTCGCACTTCCAGCAGACGCGCACGCGCATCCTCCAGGTGGCTGACGGGTGTCTCTTCGCGATCGGCCTGCTGGCCGGCTACATCCTGCGCGAGGCCGGCAGCCGGTGGTTTCACTGGCACGCACTCGAGCCCATCGCAGCCTACCTGTGGCTGTTGCCTGCCGTGGTGGTGCTGGGGCCGCTCGTGTTGGCCGGGCAGGGTTTTTATGAGGCGCCGCGCGCCAGCCAGCGGCTGCGTGCGCTCTTCGTCGTGCTGCGCAGCTGCGCGTTCACCGTCATCGGGCTGATTCTGTTTTTGTTCGTCCTGCGCGAGCAGCTCGCGCGCTCGGTCATCATGCTCGTCGGCGCCATCGGCGGCGTGCTCGTGTATGCCCGCTACGAGTTTGCCGCCTGGCTTGATGCGCGGAAATTCGCCTCCGGCCAGCGGCAGCGCCGCGCGCTCTGGGTGGGGCAGCCGGAGGAAAACCGCCAACTGCGCGAGGCACTCACGCGGGCGGAAAGCGCCACGCTGGAGGACGCCGGCGATTTCGACCCGGCCGTGCAGTCACCCGAGGAATTCGTCCGCCGGCTCCACGACCAGTCCATCAACGTCGTCATCCTCAACCTCGCCGGCGTCGCCCGCGACCAAGCCTCGGCCGTTCTGCGCGCGTGCGGCCGCGAGGGCGTCGAGGTGCTCGTGCGGCAGGGCTGGTCCGCCGTGCCGTGGCCCCGCGTCACCGTCGACCAGTTCGGCGGCGAGGCGGTGTTCTACTATCGCGCCCAATCCGCCTCGCTCGGCGACCTGTTGATCAAGCAGATCTTCGACTACGTCGCGGCCGGCATCCTCCTCGTGTTGCTCTCGCCCCTGCTGCTGGTGATCACCCTCGCCATCCGGCTGACTTCCCCCGGCCCCGCGCTCTACCGGCAGGAGCGCGCCGGCATCAACGGCCGCGCCTTCCGTATGCTGAAATTCCGTTCCATGCGGCGTGGCGCGGAGGACGAGCAGGCCGGGCTCGCGAGCCAGAACGAAATGCGCGGCCCCGTTTTCAAGGTGAGCAACGACCCGCGCGTCACGCCGCTCGGGCGCTTCCTGCGCCGGCACAGCCTCGACGAACTGCCCCAACTGTGGAACGTGCTCCGCGGCGAGATGAGCCTCGTGGGACCGCGTCCGCTGCCCGTCGCGGAGGTCCAGCGCTTCGACAACGACACCCACCGCCGCCGGTTGAGCGTGAAGCCCGGCCTCACCTGCCTCTGGCAGATCAGCGGCCGCAATGACATCGCCGACTTCACCGACTGGGTCCGCCTCGACCTCGCCTACATCGACCAGTGGTCGCTGTGGCTCGATTTCAAGATCCTCCTCGCCACGATTCCCGTCGCCCTCTTCGGTCGCGGGGGACGATAAATTTTTCGCGCCATGAACCGAATTTCCGCCCGTCTCGCTTCCGCGGTTGCCACGCTATTGCTGTGCGCCTGCGCCGGCCCCGCGCCGAAGCCCGCAACCAAGCCGGCACCCCAGCCCGCCGCGCCGGCGCCGATGATCGTCGGCGGGTACAAGCTGTATCCCGTGTATGTGATCACGTTCGATGCCGGCGGTGTGGCTCGGTCCGCGGACGGCCAGGCGGTCGCCCGGGACCGGGTGCTCGACCTGCTGGCCAACAACGCCATCGACCGGAAGACGGTCATCCACATCGAGGTGCCCAAGGGCATCACCGATCGGGACCAGAGCATTCAGGCATTTTCGCGCGCCCAGCAGGTGGCGAAAATCTTCGATCTGCTCGGCTTCGAGTCTGTGCTCGTGGCTTTGGCGAAATAGCCGCCCGCTCCCGGCTTGCGCTCCGCGGCGGGAAGTGGCCAGTGATGTCACGGGCATGATCAACCCCCTCCGCTTCGGCCTCCTGCTGTCCTTGCTCGCCGTCACGTCGTATTACGGCCTGCTGCATTACGAGGTGCTGCAGATCGGGCATCCCATCACCCAGGACGAGCCCGGCTTCGTCGAGATCACCGCCGGTGGCAACGCCTACACCGAGACGGGCGTCACGACCTGCGCCAACGTCTATGGCCCCGGCTATGCGCTCTGGGCCCGGCCGTTCACCGCGCTGATCCCCAACGCCTACGTCGCCCATCGCTGGGCCAGCAGCTGCGCGCTGTTCGCCCTGCTTGGCCTTCTCGCCTGGGTGCTCCGCAGCGAAAGCGTGGGCGGAATCGAAACCGCCGCCGGGCTCGCCATCGTCTACATCCTCAACGTCAGCAGCCATTCCCTGTCCGCCAACGCCGACCTGCTGGGCACCGCGCTCTTCGTCGCCACCCTCGCCGTCAGCCGGCGCGGCACCTGGCCCGCGCTCCTCGCCGGCCTTGTCCTGGCGACGCTGGCCGCGCTGACGAAACCCTACTTCGCCCTCGGCTGGGGCATCGTGGTGTCGCATCTGTTCCTGTTCGGCCCGCCGCGCCGGGCTTTCGCGTACCTCGGGCTGTCCGCCGCGCTGGCCGCGCTCGTGGCCGCCGTGCTGAACGCCGTCGCGCCGTTTTACTATCTCTCGACCGTGGTCTTTCACCGCACCGTCGCCGGACGCCATCTCGATATCCTGCTGGGCCAAACGCTCGCGTTCGTCGTGCTGACCGGCGGCGTGCTGATCCTCGCCTGCCTGGACCGACCCGTCCGGCGCCAATTTTCCGCAACGCTGGACCGGCCTTGGATCAGTCCCGCCGTCGACCTGTGGAACTGGGCCGCCGTCCTCTCTGCGATCGCCCTGCTGGGCATGCTCGGCTGGCACGCCGGCAATTACCTGGTGTATTTCTATCACCTGCTGCTCGCACCGCTCGTCGTGGTCGCGCTCCGGCGACTCGCGGCGTGGCCACGCGCCGGGCGCGCGCTGCTTTGGGCCAACGTCGTCGTGCTCGGCTTCCTGATTCCGCCGCTGCCCGGACGTGACCATTGGGAAAATCTCGAAGCCAGCGTCGGCGACGTCCGCGGACCCATCCTCGCCGATCCGTTGCTCGAGCCCTTCGTCCACACCCACTCTGACGTCACGCTCCTGACGCACGGCCACACGGTGAGCATTGTCCAAGCCATGGACCACATGGGCGCGGACGTTCCCGCCGCCTACATCAGCGTCCAGCGCGACCTCCAGCAGATCCGGGAAAACCTCAACGCCCGCATCCGCGCGCAGGAATTCGCCGCCGTTTACATCGTCTACGTGGACCTGGGTGCGGGCGCGACGTGGGGCTACGACCAGAGCCACATCCGCAAGAGTCTCTTCACCCGCTACCAACCCGCCAGCGA
Organism: uncultured Opitutia bacterium; assembly: GCA_903862955.1. Taxonomy (GTDB): domain Bacteria; phylum Verrucomicrobiota; class Verrucomicrobiia; order Opitutales; family Opitutaceae; genus Opi-474. The sequence goes on along the minus strand of CAIPAH010000023.1, from coordinate 287,489 downwards.
CATTGTGGTCTATCCCTACGCCGCACCCTACTGGGACCGGATGCACCACGGCCAGTCGCCCTACCACGTCATCAAGTGGGTGCCGAAGCTCATCCCCGCCCGCGACGTCGCACAGTTGCACTGAGGTGATCCCACCTCGGGATCGCCTCGCCCCAGCTCCCACTAGCGGGCCAAACGCTTTTTCACCGCGGCTAGGTCGAGCGTGTTGAGGACGTTCTCCTTCGTCAGCCAGCCCTTTCGCGCGGCGTTGATGCCGGCGCGAACATGTTGGAGCCCCGCCGTCTCGTGGGCGTCGGGGTTCACCGAACACACCAAGCCGCGCTCGGCTGCCTTGCGCCAGTGACGCCAGTCCATGTCCAGCCGCCAGGGACTCGCATTCATCTCGATCACCACGTGATTCGCAATCGCGGCGTCGATGATCTTGCCCACTTCGACGCGATAGCCCTCGCGGCGCAGCAGCAGGCGGCCGGTCAGGTGTCCCAGCATCGTGGTGCGCGGGTGCTCGATGGCGCGAATGATGCGCGCGGTCATCGTCGCTTCGTCCTGGGTGAACACATTGTGCACCGACGCGACCAGGTAATCGAGTTTCGCCAGCACGGCGTCGTCGTAGTCCAGCCGGCCGTCCGGCAGGATGTCGCACTCGACGCCCGCGAAGACGTGGGTCTTGAATCTCCTGGACGCGTTGAGCGCACGGATTTCCGCCACCTGCTTCAACAGCCGCTCCTCGCTCAATCCGTTGGCCTGATAGCTGGATTTCGAGTGATCGGCGATGCCGAGGTATTCCCAGCCCAGCGCCTCCGCCGCGGCGGTCATCTCCGCGAGGGTGTTGCGGCCGTCGGACGCGGTAGTGTGATTGTGAAATGCCCCGTGCAGGTCCTTCAGCTCGACCAACCGCGGCAGCTCACCCTGTTCCGCCGCCTCGATTTCGCCCAGACCCTCGCGCAGTTCCGGCGGGATGAAATACAGCCCAAGCGCTTTGAACAGCTCGGTCTCGTTGGTAATCTTGTTCGCAACCTTGCCCTTTTTGGCCCGCGCCGCCTCCGCCTTCTCCTTCGCCGTGCCTTCGCCTTCAGCCGGCACCAAGCCCCACTCGCTCAAACTCAGCCCGCGGGACTGCGCGCGGGACCGCATCTGGACGTTGTGGTCCTTCGAGCCGGTGAAATGGTGCAATGCAAAGACGAACTGGTCCTCCGGCACGATCCGCAGGTCCGCCTGCAGCCCGCTCTCGAACCGCACGCTGGCCTTCGTCTCACCCGAGGCCGTTACTTCCTTCACCGCTGGCAGCTGCGTGAACCAAGCCACGACGGGCGCCACCTCGTTCCCCGCCACGAGAAAGTCCAAGTCACCGACCGTTTCCATGCCACGCCGCAGGCTGCCCGCTGCCTCGGCCTGCTTCACCTGCGGCAGCTTCCGCAGCCCCGCCACGATGGGCGTCGCGATTTCCCAGGCGTCCCACCACAGGTGACGCCGCCCGTAGGCCTCGCGGTTCTTGATGCCAGCCAAAATCTTTTCCTGCGTCTTTTCGCCAAACCCGTCCAGCGCGGCTACCTTGCCCTCGTTGCACGCCTGCGTGAGCGCCGCGATGCTCGTGATCCCGAGCTTGTCCCGCAGCGCCCGGATCTTCTTCGGCCCCAGGCCCGGGATCTCCACCATCTCGAGCAGCCCCGGCTCAACCGTGGCCTTCAGCTTTTGGTAGAATTCCAATTTTCCCGTGGTGTGCAGCTCGGTGATCTTCTGCGACAGGGCATCGCCAATGCCCTTCACCGTCTTGAGTTCCTCCGCCTGGATGAGACGCGTCAGTTCCGCCTCCTCGATCGCCTCCAGCGCCCGCGCGCCCGTCTGGTAGGCGCGGATCTTGAACGGGTTCTCGCCCTTCAATTCCAACAGCGTGCCGATCTCGTCCAGCACGTCGGCGATCTCGTTTTTGGTCATGGGGAAGCCCTAAGCTTTAAGCGGTAAGCGCTAAGCGCAAGTCGGCGAAACACTAGCCCACCAAATTCTCTCTGGAGCTTATCGCTTATCGCTTACAGCTTACTGCCTTCCGATGCCCTTCGCCTACCACCGCACGGTCCATTTCCCCGACACCGACGCCGCGGGGGTGGTCTACTTCGCCAACTTCCTTTCCATTTGCCACGAGGCCTACGAGGAAGCCCTGCAAGCCGCCGGCATCGAGCTGAAGGCGTTTTTTTCCGAAACCGGCGTGGTCATCCCCGTTTCAAAGAGCGAGGCGGAATACCTCCGGCCCCTCGCCTGCGGCGACAAACTCAAGATCACCGTCTCGCCGGCGCTGTTGTCCGAGAACTCCTTCGCCATCCGCTACGAGGTCATCCGGCTCGGCGGCGGTAACAAGGTCGCCGCCCGCGTCCGCACCGAGCACGTCTGCATCTCCCGCCAGAAGCGCGAGCGCGCCCCTCTCCCGCCCGTGCTGCTCGCCTGGATAAAAGCCGGCTGAGAAATCCCGGGCCGCGTCGCCCTAGCGCGTCGCCTGCGCCGCCGCCAGCAGCGCCGCCCGATTCAGCTTCCCCTGCGCGTTGCGCGACCAGTCCGCGACCGCCAGGAAACGCTTGGGCCGCTTGAAGGCGGACAGGCCCTCCACCGCCGCCGCCACTCGCGCCGGATCCGGCTCCTTCCCGGCCGCCGGATAGCAGGCCACCACTTCCTGGCCCCATTCCGGGTCCAACACACCCACCACCGCCACGTCGGAAAATTCCCCGCTCGCCCGCAGCGCCGCCTCGACTTCCGCCGGCTGCACTTTTTTCCCACCCGTGATGATCACCGCATCGCGGCGGCCGAGCACGTGCAGGTGTCCGCGCTCGTCGATCCGCCCCAGGTCCTCCGTCACAAACTCGCGGGTGGCGTCGTCTCCCGGGAAATAGCCGCGAAACACAGACTCCCCGGTGATCGTGACCACGCCCTCGCCATCCAGGGCCACGCGCGCGTGCGGCAGCGCCGACCCCGAGCTGCGGTCACCCGCCAAAAAGTCCTCCGGCCGCAGCGCCGTCACCATCGCCGCGGTCTCCGTCATGCCGTAGCTCAGCGACACCGGCAGGCCGGCCGCCGCGGCGGCATCCGCCAGCTCCGACCAAACCGGCCCGCCCCCGACGAAAATCACCTTGAATCCCCGCAACCAGGTAACCGTGTCCGGCGATTGCATCAGCCGTTGCAGCTGAGTGGGCACCAGCGAAATCACCCAACCCACCTTGGTCAGCACCGGCCGCCGGCCCGCCTCGAGCGATTTCCAATCCGCGGCGAGGTATTCCCCTCCCGTCGCCGCGCAGCGCACCCGCGCCATCAGGCCGCTGACATGATGCGCCGGCAGCACGCCCACCGCATTCACGCGCTCCAGGCCGAAATGGACGCGGAATCCCTCCACGGCCGCCGTCAGCGTGCGTTCGTCGTGCCGCGCAAACCGCACCCCGCCACTCGTGCCGCCCGTGGACACGCAGAGCCAGCCGGACTCAATTCTAGAATTTTGAATTTCGATTTTCGACTTCTGCAGCGACGCCACGGCGGTGCGCTCGCTGGCGCCCCACGCCGGATCGCACAGGAAGGTGAAGCCGTCCCTCACTTCCGCGCAGCCGGTGGAACGAAGCAGCTTGCTCAGCTCAGCGCGTTCCATACGGCCTCCGGGTTGATCCGATTCACATCTTCCCAATGCAAAAACGGCCCCGCGTAGGGTCCGTCAAATCGCCCGTCTGCAAACAGCGGCCACACGCCAAAGCCCAGCGCGCGCGGCTCGCCCTGCCAACCAAACGCCACCCGCAACGCCGCCTGCGCGCCGAGGCGGGTTTCCAACGCGGACGAAAAGACCACTGTCGCCCGAGCCTTGGCGAGGCCGGCCAGCGTCGTCGCCACATCGCCGAGCAGCGACGGCTTGATGACCCACACGCCCTGCCAGTCCATCGCCAGCCAGCGCTCGACGTCGGCATCGCTCGCCACCGACTCGTCCAACGCAATCGGCGTCGGAAAATCCCCCGCCAACCCCCGCAACAAATCATCAACCTTTCGCATTTCTGTCGCAGAGGGCCTGCCCGCCGTAGGCCCGGCGAAGGCAGGTTGCTCCACGAACTCCACCGGGCGGTCCGCACACCGCGCCAGCCAGCGCTCCGCCTGCCGCCGGTCCCAGGCGCCGTTGGCGTCGAGCCGCAGCTTCGCGCCACTGGGCAGCGCCGCACAGACGTCGTCCAGCAAGGCAAGTTCATCGGCCGGGTCGCCGACGCCCACCTTCCATTTGAAGACCCGAAACCCCGCCTCGGCCTTCGCCGCAATCAGCCCCAGTACTGCCCGGCCCGCCGGCAGCAGCGCCGCCACCGCGAGATGCGGGTGAACGGGCGCGAAAGCTTTCTCGCGCGGACGAGCAGCGGCCAACGCGTTCCTGAGACAGCCCAGTTCGCGCGGCAGCGCGCCGAGACGCTCGTCATCAACGGCTTCGCCCAGCTCCCGGCAGGCGGACCCGGCGGAGTCGACGGTTTCGCTCCCGAACCAGGGGATCGGCGCCGCCTCGCCATAACCCACCCCGCCCGCCGCATCCTCCAGCCGCACCAGGAGGCCTTCACGCTCCGTCCACGGCCCGTGCGCCGTCCGCATCGCGGACCGAAACGGCAGCCGGTAACGGCGGAATTGGAGTCGATACTGCATCGGAGGCAAATTTGTCGCTCCCATGGAAAACCCAATTGAGGCCGGATGACACGGGAAAAGGAAGACGACTCGGCTACGACCGTGGAAAATTCCGCCCGCATAACCCTAAACCCGAATTTCTATTTGCTCTCCGCGCGCAGGGCCCTACTTCGTTCATGGCAACCATGACAAAGGTTGCCACGTCCCCCCGTCCCGCGTCTGCCAAGTTGGCCGCAGTTCCTGCGGCAAAGGATGATGCGGAATTTTACCTGCCGGCCGACGCGTTTTTCCGCGCCAGTCTCCCGACGGCGCTAACCTTCGACGACGTTTCGCTCGCGACGCTCTATTCGGAGATCCTGCCCAAGGACGCAAACACCGCGACTGCGCTGTCCGACGTGCTGCGACTGCAGATCCCGGTCATTTCGTCGGACATGGACACCGTCACCGAGTCCCGCATGGCCATCGCCATGGCGCTCAACGGCGGCCTCGGCCTCATTCATTACAACATGCCGGCGAAGGAGCAGGTGAAGGAAGTCGCGCGCGTCAAACGCCACATCCACGGCCTCATCCAGGATCCGATCACCGTCACACCCGGTCAGCTCATTGGCGATGTCATCGCCATGATCGAGGCCAAGCGCTTCGCTTTCTCGACCTTCCCCGTCGTCGACGGCGCCGGCAAGCTGGCCGGCCTCCTGTCGGGCAACGTCGTCAAGGAGCGCTACAAGACCAAGCAGGTCTCCGCCGTGATGACGCCCCGCGCCCAGCTCATCACCGTGCTTGAGCGCGATGTCGCGAAGGACCCGATCAAGGCCGCGGACCACTTCTTTTCCTCCCACGTCGGCCTCAACAAGATGCTCGTCGTGGACCCCGCCGGCCACCTGCGCGGCCTCGTCACGATTTCCGACGTCGAGAAGATCACCGGTGAGGCCAAGGCCCGCCACAAGCCCGCCCGCGACGCCCAGTTCCGCCTCGTCGTCGGCGCCGCGCTCTCGCCGCTCCGCAAGCCCGACGGCACGCTCGACCGCGACCAGATACTCACCCACGTCGGACACCTGGTCGACGAGCACATCGACGCGATCGCCGTTTCCTCCGCGCATGGCCACACCACCAGCATGGGCGAGGTCGTGAAGATGGTCCGCGCCGCCTTTCCCGCTCTCACCCTGATCGCCGGCAACGTCACCAGCGCCGCGGGCGTCTCCTTCCTCGCCGACTGCGGCGCCAACGCCATCAAGGTCGGCCAGGGCCCCGGGTCCATCTGCACCACGCGCATCGTCGCCGGCGTCGGCATTCCCCAGCTTACCGCGCTCTACGTCGCCAGCATTGCGGCGAAAAAGAAGGGCGTCCGCCTGATTGCCGACGGCGGCATCACCAAGTCCGGCGACATCGTCAAGGCGCTCACGCTCGCCGACGCCGTCATCTGCGGCGGATTGCTCGCCGGCTGCCGCGAGGCGCCGGGCGAAATCATCGAGATCAGCGGCAAGGTCTACAAACAGTATCGCGGCATGGGCAGCCACGCCGCCATGAAAGCCGGCTCAGCCAGCCGCTACGGCCACGACAAGGCCGACCATACCCGCAAGGCCGCCGCCGAAGGCATCGAGGCGCTCAAGGAAGTTTCCGGTTCGGTTGACGACGTGCTGGCCACGCTGATTGGAGGCGTCCAGTCCGGCATGGGCTACCTCGGCGCCGCGAATCTCCCCGAACTGCGGGCCAAGGCCCGCTACGTCCAGGTCAGCGCCGCCGGCCAGAAGGAAGCCGCCCCGCATGACGTGATCGAGGTCGCAACGCGCAAGGGCTAGGGTCGCGGGACGCTTGCCCTCGTCCTTTGTCTGGTTGAAAGTCGGGAAATTCTTGAAACTTATCTCTTTCCCTGCCGTCTCATCCTCGTGAAACGATCCCAGCTTCGCGCGTGTGCCCTATTCGCGCTTTCTCTTGGCATGGCGTCCCCGGCCGCCTTCGCCACGACCGTAACCGCGCCCGCCTTCGATTCCTTGGTCAGCCAGGCCGATTATGTGGTCCGCACGGTCGTCAAGTCGGTGAACTCGGAGTGGCAAGTGGAAGGCGCCAATCGATCCATTGTCACCAAGGTGGAGCTGACGGTTCGTGAGGTCATCAAGGGCGACCCGCCCTCCTCCCTCGTGTTGGAGATGCTCGGCGGGACCATGGGCGAAATCACCATGGCCGTGGATGGCGTGCCCAAATTCAAAGTCGGGGACGAGGACATACTTTTCATCCATGGCAACGGGCAGCAATTCTCCCCGCTGGTGGGCCTGATGTATGGCCGCTACCCGATCGTGCGCGATTCCGTCTCGGGTGAGGAGATTGTCCTCCGCAGCAATGGCATCCCGCTGTACGACACAAACGAAGTGTCTCAGCCCATGACGCCCAACGCGGCCCAAATTGCCGCGCGCCCGCTCACCGTCTCCGCCTTTGCGGACAAGATCCGCGCCTCAGCTTCCCAACATGCATCCCAGCCTTCGGCCAATGCGAATTAATCCCCCCCAATTGCTGATCCGCGCCCTCGCCGGCTTGGCAGCGGTCTTCCTAACCTGCGGCTTTAATTACGCCTATTTCACGAGCGACACCACCGGCTTCCCCCTGAGGTGGGCCCCGGGCCCGATCCCAATGCGGATCATGGCCGACAATACGACCGTGCTGACCGACGGGACGACCCGGGCGACCAGCATCCAGGCCGCCATGCAGGCGTGGAATCTGCGTCTGGGTGCGGTGCAGTTCGTCCCGCAAATCCTGCCCGCCGGCAACGGCGCGGACGGCGACCACATCAACCAGGTCTTCTTTGCCAGCACGCCCTACAACCGGAATTGGGAAGCGAACACCCTCGCGCTGACCACCTCGTGGTATGTGGGCGACAAGCGCGTGGAGTCCGACATCATTTTCAACTCGGCGGTGACCTGGGATTCCTATCGCGGTGCGGCCAAGTCCAGCCCGGTCGACCTCCAGCGGGTGGCGTTGCACGAATTGGGTCATGCGCTCGGTCTCGATCACCCGGATACCGCCGGCCTGACCGTCCCCTCCGTCATGAACAGTGACGCGGTCGACGCGGATCAGATCCAAGTCTATGATGTCCTCGCCGCCCAGTTTCTTTATGGCCCGCCGGTCCCTACCTATAACGACAACTTTGCCTCCGCCAACACCATCAACCTCCAAAGCAACTCAATCACCGTAACCGGCTACAACACCAATGCCACCAAGGAAGCCGGCGAACCCAATCACGGCAACAACGTCGGCGGCCGTTCGGTCTGGTGGCAATGGACCGCTGCTTCGACCTCCCAGGTCACCATCACCACCGCCGGCAGTGCCTTCGACACCACCCTAGGTGTTTACACCGGCTCGGACGTAACGACTCTCACCACCGTCGCAACGAATGACGATGCGCAACCGGGTGCCGTCCGCACCAGTTCGGTGACGTTCTCGGCCGCTTCCGGCACCACCTATTACATCGCCGTCGACGGATCCAACAAGAACGACGGGAATGGCGCCGATTGCGGCGGCATCGTGCTCAATCTTTCCTACACGGACACTTACCCCGTGAAGAGTGCGACGGTCACCAACGGGCACGGTGTCACGTTCTCGGTCAATGCCGGTGCAGGAACCGTCCAATGGCAGGTTTCCACGAATAACGGGAATAGTTGGTCCAATACTACGGATGGCTCCACCTATAGCGGATCGAGCACCGCCAATCTCACCATCGCGACCGTCGGCGCCGGCATGTCCGGCCTGCGCTACCGCGCCGTGATCACGGACGCCAATGGCGTCGTTACCACCACCGGGTATGGCACGCTTATCGTCATCCAAGCCTTTTTTGCTTTTCCCGCGGGCATCACGATCGATGCCTCGGGCAATCTCTACGTGAGCGACACCTCGTTCTTAACCATCCAGAAAATCACATCCTCCACTTCGGTCTCAACGCTCGCCGGAGCCACCAGCACGGCCGGTACCAACGACGGCATTGGCTCCAAGGACGGATCCGGCAGCGTCGCGCGCTTTAACCAACCCACCGGCTTGAGCTCCACGGCGGATGGCATCCTCGGCGTTTCGGATACCGCCAATGCCACCATCCGCGTGATTCAACCCGACGGCACGGTTACCACGCTCGCGGGCAGTCCCACCGTCCGCGGGAACGTCGACGCCACCGGGTCGGCCGCGACCTTCTCCATGCCCATCGGTATCGCCCGCGACACCGCCGGCACACTCTATGTCGCCGACTCCACGAACCACACGATCCGCAAGGTCACTTCCGCCGGCGTGGTCACCACTGTTGCCGGCAGTGCGGGCATCGCGGGCTACGCCGACGGCACCACGAGTGCGGCAAGATTCAACAACCCGACCGGCATCGCCCTGGACAGTAGCGGCAATATCTACGTCGCCGACACCACGAACAACCTCCTGCGCAAAATCACCCCGGCCGGGGTCGTCACCACGGTTGCCGGCGTGGTCGGGGTGGTGGGCTCCAGTGACGGCGTCGGCAGCAATGCGTTGTTCAATACGCCCGGCGGTCTCGCGGTGGATGGCTCCGGGAACGTCTATCTCGCCGACACGGGCAACTCCAGCATCCGGAAGGTCACCCCAGCCGGGCTTGTCACGACTCTGGCAGGCCTGCCAGGCGTCGCGGGATTCAAGGACGGCACCGGCAGCGATGCATGGTTTAATCAACCCAAAGCGCTCACCGTGGACGGCACCGGCAACGTGTTTGTCGCCGACACTGGCAACGCCTCGATCCGCCTCATCACGCCTGCGGGTGTCGTCACGACCCTGCCCCTCGTTGCGGCCACTACCACCTCGAGCACCACGAGCACCATCCCGCCCACCAATGGATCGTCCAGTTCCAGCAGCAGCGGCGGCGGGGGCGGCGCGCCCAGCACGTGGTTCTTCGGTGCCCTGGGTCTGCTGGGCCTTGCGCGCAGATTGTTTGCCAAGAGAAGATAATGGATTGCGCAGCAGGCGCCTACTGTGAGACGAGATCAGCCCGGGCTCGCCCCGGTCGCTGGCCTTTCTGCCTAAGCGCACCCTGAAGGGTTGGCGGCCCGTGCCTGATGTTTTGCCTCGCGCAGTCATCCGGCGACACCTAGTTACGTCCGCAATCGCCGACCGGCTTTATTTGAGGAGAAAATCTTCAATGTTGAGGAACCCGACCCGTCTTCCCGTCGTCACACCCCGTGTGAAACGCTTCCGATTCTGGTCCAGTGCGGTCGTAGCGCTGGCCGTGGGGCTGCTCCCGCTCCGTGCCCGGGCCACCAGCGTGGTGGCCCCCGATTTCGATTCGCTCGTCAGCCAGGCCGACTACGTCGTGCGCGGCGTGGTGAAATCCGCGACGTCCGAGTGGCGCACCGACAGCGGGGGCCGGCACATCATCACCATGGTGACCATCCAGGTGACCGAGGTCATCAAGGGCCTGCCCCCGTCGCCGCTCGTGCTGCAAGTGCTCGGTGGCACCATCGGTCAGACCCGCATGGTCGTGGAGGGCGCACCTGCGTTTCTGGTCGGCGATGACGACATCCTGTTCATCCGCGGCAACGGCCGGCAGTTCATCCCGCTCGTGGCCATCATGTATGGCCAGTTCCTCGTCCAGCACGATCCCTCGACGGGACAGGACGTGGTGCATCGGAGCAATGGCAGCGCGCTTTACGACGTGAAGGACGTGGTCCAACCCATGACGCCGGCCACTGCCGTGGCCAGCGCCGGCCCGCGCCCGCTGACCATGACCGAGTTTTCCATCCAGGTTCGCCAGTCGCTCGCCCGCCACGCCAACTCCACCCCGACCAATGCGAACTAAGCGCCCGCATTTCCTGGTTCTGGTCGCGGCGGGAGGAGCGTTGCTCGCACTGGCCAGCGGTTTTGTGTTTATCACGAATGACACTACCCACCTCCCGCTCAAGTGGGCACCGGGCAACATCGCGATGAAGCTCATGGTGGATAACTCGATCGTGCTCAGCGACGGCAACACCCGCGCCACCACCCTGCAGGCGGCGTTGCAAGGCGCCACCCGCGGCTGGAATCCCAATCTCGGCGACGCCCAGTTCACCTCGACCATCGTCGCCCCGGGCAACGGCTCCGATGGCAACAGCATTAACGAGGTCTTCTTCTCGGCTTCTCCCTACGGCACAACGTGGGACAGCAACACGCTCGCCATCACCACCGCCTGGTATAACGGGAACGACCGCGTCGAGGCGGACACGATCTTCAACACCGCGTTCACCTGGGACTCCTATCGCGGCCCGCTCCATGCCGGCGCCATGGCCGGCAAGGAGGACATCCAGCGGGTGGCCCTGCACGAATTCGGCCACACCCTGGGCCTGGACCATCCCGACGAGAATGGGCAGACGGTCACCGCCATCATGAACAGCCATGAGAGCAGCATCGACTCGCTCCAGGCCGACGACATCAACGGGGCACAAAGCCTTTACGGCCCGCCCGGTGTGCCGGCCAACGACAACTTTGCTTCCGCCACCGCCATCACGTTGAGCGGCACCTCCGCCACGGTCACGGGCTACAACACCAATGCCACCAAGGAGGCAGGCGAGCCCAACCACGCCGGCAACTCCGGCGGCCGTTCCGTCTGGTGGAAATGGACGGCCCCCAGCACCGGCACCGCCACCCTGACGACCCAAGGCAGCCTTTTTGACACGACCCTCGGGGTTTATACCGGTTCTTCCGTCGGTTCGCTGACCACGATTACTTTCAGCGATGACGTCCAGCCCGGAGTCGTCCAATACAGCTCGGTCACTTTCAGCGCAACTTCGGGCGTCACGTATTATTTCGGCGTCGACGGCTTCAACGCCAGTGACGGTCATGGTGCCGACTGCGCTGCGGTCACGCTCAATCTTTCGTTCGCCAGCTCCGGAAGCACTTCCACCTCCTCCACCATTCCACCCACGTCATCCGGCGGTGGCGGTGGTGGCGGCGGTGCGCCCAGCGGCTGGTTCCTCGGCGCTCTGGGCCTGCTGGCCTGCATGCGACGCCTCCGGGCTAAAAGAGGATGAACGTCCGGAGCTGGCTGAAATGTAGGCTGGCTTGGGTGTTCCTCGCCACTGCATTGGCGGCGCTCGTCATCCAGTCTCAACCTGCGTGGCGACCGGTCCTGCTCTACGACCGGGCGGCGATTAGCCGCGGCGAATGGTGGCGGGTGTGGACCGGGCACTTGGTCCACTTTGGCTGGCCGCACTTTATCGCGGACACGGGGTTGTTCGTCATCCTCGGCTACATGGTCGGTGTCAGGCCGGCCCGGCTGTTTGCGCTGGTCCTTTTCCTCCTCCCGGCCGTCATTTCCGCCGCCGTGTATTTCTTTGCACCAAGCCTGACCCGTTACGGCGGACTGAGCGCGGTGGATCTCGCGCTGTTGCTTTTCGTTGCCGGCCAGGGCTGGCAGCGCAACTGGAAGGACTGGTTCTGGCCCGCCGTGCTCGCCATTTACGTGGGCGAAATCGTCCTCGAATCCACCGTCGGTCACGGCCGGGGTGGCGGCATGATCCAGTTTGACGATCCCGAGGTTCACGTCGCCACGTCGGCCCACATCGCCGCCGCGGTTTGCGCCGGACTCATGCTGGTCGGTGGATTGGGCCGGAAAGCTTCGCCCTGAAAGCATCGTTTGCCGCTCACGGGTAATGGCGGCAAAACCCCGCCATTTGCGGGCTGGTTTTCCGGCGCGCTTGCCCTAATGTGGTGGCTTCGGTGCCGACGAAAGAAGACCAAAAACTTCCTCCGCCTCCGCCCGCCTTGCCGGGGGCCACGCTCGCCATCGCCGCAGTGTCGGCGTTGGTTTTTTGTTTTCCGGTCCTCAACAGCTGGCTGCTCTACAATCGCAACCTCCTCCTGCACGGCCAAATCTGGCGCGCCTGGACCGGCCACATCGTCCATTTCAGCTCCAGCCATCTCATCTGGAACCTCGTCATCTTCCTCGCGGCGGGTTGCTGGCTGGAATACATCCGGCCGCGGTCCGCCCGGTGGTTCTACCTCGCATGTCCGCCCATCATCTCCGCGTGCCTGCTGGTCGGCGAGCCTGACCTCGAGCGTTACGCCGGCCTCTCCGGCGTCGCCACCGGTGTCCTGGTCTTTCTGGCCTTCGTGCAGCTGAGCGAAAACAACGCCGAGCCCACCTGGTTCTGGGTGGCCGTGTCCGGCCTCGTCATGGTCAAGATCGCCTTGGAAACCGTGACCGGTGCGCCGCTGCTGGTGCATGACTTCGCCGGCTTCCGCGTCGTGCCCCTCGCCCACATCAGCGGCTCGGTCTGCGGCCTCGTCGCCTGGGCCATCACCCGCCCGGCGCCCGCGCCAACCGAGGCCTCCTCGTAACCGCGCCTAGCGCAACGCGCGCGCGACGGCCCGGAGCAGAAACGCTCAGGTCGGCCGCTGGAACGATTTCGGATCCTCGCCGGCGCGCAGCGAAATCACCGTGCCCTCGGGCCCGAGTTCGAGGCACTCAAACAGGTTGCGCACGCACTGCCCGAGCCGGTCGTGGCCCAACTGGTTCCGCTCGATGTGGTCCACGAGTTGACGCGCCAAACCGGCCGCCTCGTCCCGCGCGCGGATCGCCAGGTCGGGCCGGGGATTCTCACCCGAGCTGAGATACGGCTCCAGCAAAGCAGCCAGCCGGTGCGCGATCCGCTCAGCCTCGGGTCCGGGCAGGCCCTCGCGATCGAGCATGGTGAGAATTCGCTCCGCCACGCGGCCGGCGTGCGGGAGGTTCAGCGGAATCTTGAAATGGGGGACGTCAGCCATGGGCGCCGGGCGATGAGCGAATGTTTTCCGCGTCCCAGCGCAAGCCCGCGCGCGGCGCGGGTCCAAAGTAGCGCAGGCGTCCCCGCCTGCACGGAGATGGAATGCAGGCGGGACGCCTGCGCTACTTTAATCCCAATGCCACGCCGCTGCACTGCGTCATCCGGCTGCTTTAGTCTTGCCGCAGGGCGGGCGGTCAGGTTTTCACTTTCCGGCAACTGGGGATTCTCTCTGGCTGCCTTCCCCAGCATGTCGCTTACTCCTTTCCGCAGCCAGCTCATCGCCGATGTGGGCATTTCCCTCGGTGACGAGGGCAAAGGCCGGTTGATCCCCGAGATCGCCAACGAACTCCGCGATACCTCCTCACCCGTCTCGGTCGTGCTCAAGGTCAACGGCGGCGCCAACTCCGGCCACACCGCCGGCGGCATCAAGCTCAACCTCCTGCCCGCCGGGGTCGTCGTCCAGGGCGCCGCGCATCTCTGCATCGGCAGCGGCGTCGTCGCCGACCCGCGCAAGATCGGCTGGGAAATGAAACCCCTCGAGAAAAAAGGCTACGCCATTCTCTCGCGCCTCGTCATCGACGAGCGCACCATGGTCTCCGACCTCACGCACCGCCTGCTCGACCTCGCGTGGGAGGACTATCGCGCCAACATCCTCGCCGAGGAACCCCGCGGCTCCACCGGGCGCGGCATCACCCCGGCCTACCTCGACGAGGTCGGCCAGTGGCAGATCACCTTCGCGGACTTCCTCGCCGGCCCGAACTACTTCGCGCGCAAGCTCGCCCAGCGCGCCGACCGCGCCCTCCGCACCATCCAGCACGTCTGCCGCGTCAGCCCGGAAACCTTCGCCGGCTTCTTCGACAAGCTCACCACCGCGGAACTCCGCGCCAACGCCGAGGGGATCGAACTCGGGGTGTTCGGCGAGGAGGAGTTTGATTTCAAACGCTTCCGCGGAGCCACACCGTTCACCCTCAACCTCGACCTGCTGACCGACGTCTATTGGAAAGCCGGCACCGCCCTCGCGAAGAACATCGGCGAGGTCCGCGAGCTCATCCTCCGCGAACTTCGCGCCGGGCGCACCATCATCGGCGAGTTCGGCCAGGCCTACTGGCTCGACAAGCGCCACGGCTACTCGCCCAACGTCACGGCGTCGCACACGTTCACGCCCGAGTTCTTCGAAAGCGCCGGCATCCCCGTGCAGCGCATCCACACCTTCGGCGTCGCCAAGGCCTACGACACCAAGGTCGGCACGCACACGTTCATCACGCAGATGGACGACGCCCACCCGCTCACGACGAAGCTAAAGCGCCTCGAGTTCGGCACCAGCACCGGCCGCCAGCGCATGGTCGGCTGGTTCGATGCGGTGGAGAAGGGCGACGTCCTCCGCTACGGCGGCTTCCAGGACCTGATGATCAACAAGGCCGATGCCCTCACCTACTCCGGCGACTGGCACGGCGACTTGCAGATCTGCACCGCCTATGAGGACGCCGCCGGCAAGCGCTACGTCCACGTCCCCCGCAACGAGGCCGTGCGCAAGACGCTCAAGCCCGTTTACAGCAAACACGCTGGTTGGACCGAGGACATCTCCACTGTCCGCAGGTTCGCCGACCTCCCGCTCAACGCGCGCCGCTACGTCGCCGCGATGATGAAGGCCACGCTCAACGCCGCCTACGCCGGCGAGTCCTGGCCCAAGGCCGAAAAGCTCCCGAACCTCCGCTACCTCGGCGTCGGCCCCGACCCCTCGCAGATCATCAAGGACGTGCCGCCGACGGTTGAGTTAGTGAAACTGGCGTAAGCTGGACACTCGTGCGCGACGCCGGATCTGGTCACCCTCAAAAATCCTGCAGTCGCCCCTCGCCCGCCCCGCGCTGGGGTTCGAGGCGGGCCATCACTTCGCCGAGCAGGTAAATCGATCCGGTCACGACCAGGACGTCATCAGGTCCGCCGGCCGTGCACTGATTGGCACTCGGGAACAGCCCGTCCACGGTCGCCCGGACGACGCGGCCCTTGAAATCCTTCGGGATCAACGCCTCCAACTCGGCATGGCTGCAGGCACGGGTCTGCTGCGGCACGGCGAGGTGAATCTCCTTCGCGTGCCGTGCAATCACTTCCAGCAGCGGGCCCGCGCGCTCCGCGCCGAGCACCCCCGTGATCACCACCGGCGCCCGGCCGGTTTCGGCGACGAGGTGCGTGAGGTTGCCGTCGAGCATTTGCGCGCCCTCGGGATTGTGCGACGCATCCAGGATCGCCAGCCGGCCGCCCACGTGCACGCGCTGCCAGCGGCCGGGCCAGTCCACGTGACGCAGCCCGCTCGCAATCACCTTGTCCGTCAGCCGCCACTTCAGCCCCAGCGTCTGCGCCACCAGCGTGGCCGTCGCCGCATTCCAGCGCTGGTAGTCGCCCTCCAGGTTCGTCGGCGGATAGCCGGCCAGGTCGTCCCCATACTCCTCTGCGACCGACGTCAACGGCGCCCCGCGCTCCCGGGCGATTTCCCGGATAACCCGCTCCGCGGCCGTCGGCACGCGGCCCATGATGACCGGGCGGCCGGGCTTGATGATGCCCGCTTTTTCCGCGGCGATCTTTTCGATTTCGCGTCCCAAGAATTCGCCGTGGTCCAGGCTGATCGAGGTGATGACGCTCACCTCCGGGTTGACGATGTTCGTCGCGTCGAGCCGTCCGCCCATGCCGACCTCGATCACGCTCAGGTCGCACTTTCTCCGCGCGAACTGCAGGAACGCCATCGCCGTCATGAACTCAAAAAAGCTCGGGTGGTTGTCCGGGTCGGGCTCGGCCAGCTTCTCCACCACGACGCGCAGCTCGCGGGTGTAGGCGATGATTTCCGCCTCACTGAGAATCTGCCGGTCCACCTGCACGCGCTCGCCGAGTTTCACCAGGTGCGGCGACGTGTAGAGGCCGGTCTTCCATCCGGCCACGTGGAAGATCGCGTCGAGCATGGCGGCGACGGACCCTTTGCCGTTCGTGCCGGCGATGTGGACGCACGGGACCGCCTGCTCGGGATGGCCCAGCGCGGCCGCGAACGGCCGCATCCGGTCGATGCCGAACTTCACGCCCTTCGCCTTCAGGCTGAAGAGATACGCGGTCACCGCCGCGTAATCGGTCGGGTCGCTGGCGGGCATGGCGGGCGGCTGGACCCGCGTCAGGTGTTGACCACCGTGGTCGGCGGCGCGGCCTTCTTCTTCACGTGCAGGGCCAGCAGCAGCTCGCCGATGCGATCGCGCAGCTCAAGTCGGCTTACAATCTGGTCCACCAAGCCGTGTTTCAGCAAAAATTCCGAGGTCTGAAACCCTGCGGGCAGCGTCTGCTTCGTCGTGTCCTTGATCACCCGCGGACCCGCAAAGCCGATCAGCGCACCCGGTTCTGCCAGGATCACGTCACCCAGCGTCGCATAGCTGGCCGAAACGCCGCCCGTCGTCGGGTGGGTCAGCACCGAGATGTAGGGCAACCCGGCCGCCGCGAGCCGGCCCAGCGCCGCGCTGGTCTTGGCCATCTGCATCAACGAAAGGATGCCTTCCTGCATGCGCGCGCCGCCGGAGGTGCTGAAGATGATGCAGGGGCACTTGTCTGCCACCGCGAGCTCGATTGCGCGCGTAATTTTCTCGCCCGCTGCGGACCCGAGGGTGCCGCCGCAAAACCGAAAATCCATCACCGCCAGCGAAACCGGGATCCCGTGAATCTTGCCCGTGCCGCAAATCACCGCCTCAGGCAGGCCGCTTTCCTTCTCGTATTTTTTGATGCGGGTCGGATACGGCGCCGAGTCGACAAACCCCAGTGGGTCCGCCGAACGCACGCCGGCGTCCGTTTCGGAAAAAGTCCCCTCGTCCACCAGCTTCGCAATCCTCTGCCGGGCGCCGATGGGAAAATGATGCCCGCTCTTCGGGACCACCATCTGGTTGTCTTCCAACTCCTTGGTAAACACTGACTCCCCGGTTACGGGATCCTTGGTGTAGAGCCCGTGCGGGATCTCCTTTTTCCGCGTGCGGCGGACCGTGTAGGTGGGTTTGTCGAAGTGGACCATGAGAGGGATCAGCCGTGGCCGAAGGTGACGACGTCGAGGTTCAGGCAGCCGGCGCGTCGCAACACGAGCGCGCAGCTGTTAAGGGTGGAACCGGTGGTGAAAACATCATCAACCAAGACGTGGTGCAGGCCCGGATTCAAGGCCGCGCCCGGGGCGAGTGCAAAGGCATTTTTCAGGTTCGCTTGTCGCTGGCGTCTATCGTGATGCGTTTGCGAAACCGTATCCACGGCGCGGCGGAGCGGCGATTCCACGCGCGTCCCCCCGCCCGCCGCGCGGGCCAGCGCTTCGGCCAGCAACCTGCTTTGGTTAAAGCCGCGCTCCCGCTCCTTCCGTGGATGCAATGGCACGGGCACGAGCACCGCCCCGCGCGCAAGTTCCAGGACGTGCGGTGACCGCCGGAATACCTCCTCCATGTCCGACAGCACGAAAAGTCCCTGGTGATACTTCAGCTCGTGCACGAGCGCCCGCGCCGGTCCTTTCGACAACACGGCCGTCCGGCCCTCGCGAAACGCCGGCGCCAGTCCCTCGCAATGCGGGCACATCCGCTCCCCCTCCATTTCGCCGTAAAACGGATGCCCGCAGGTCGAGCAATGCGGCGGCGACACGTAATCCATCTGCTTCACACAGCGGCCGCACACATGCCAGAATCCGGCGGTCCGGTTGTCCGTAGTCCCGTCGTCCGTGGTCCCATTATCCACCAAGCCGCCGCATTGCACACACACCGGCGGAAAGACGACCTCGCCCACCCCGCGCGCGAGTTGGCTGAGCATCGCATTCACCTTGGTCACAATGAGGCGGAGCGGATTTATCGCGGAAACGCGGAGGAGCGGAAAATCAGGGAAATTGTAATTCCGATCCCGTCGAGCCTGGGAAAACGCGCCAAGCCGACTCTGCCTTATTCCCCACTTCCGCTCCTCCGCGTTTCCGCGATATTTCCGTATGCCTATGCCCCGTGGCCGCGGTCAGGAATAAAACACCTTCACCAAAAACAGCCCCTGCGGCGGCGCCGTCAGCACGCGGTGGGTGCGTTCCTTCGACGCGAGGATGGCGCGCACGTCCGCCAGCGAGAGCTTTCCTTCCCCGACGCTCACCAGCAGCCCGACGATGCTGCGCATCATCTTGTATAAAAATCCCTCCGCCTCGGCCACGATCCGGATGCTCCGGCCCTTCCGCACCAGGTCCAGGCGGCGCAGGTTTCGGTCGGTGTTTTCCTGCGACTCGCCCTGTCCGTTCAGCGCGGTGAACGCCCGGAAATCGTGCCGCCCCCGCAACACCGCCGCAGCCGCCTCCATCGCGGCAAAGTCCAGTTCCCGAAACACCGTCCAGCAATACGGCCGCGTGAAGGGATCCGCATCGCCCCGCTGCAGGTGATACTCGTAGCGTTTCGCCTTCGCATCGAACCGCGCGTGGAAATCCGCGCGCACCGCCCGCACAGATTTCACCTGGATCGTGGACGGGAGGCCGACGCGGAAGGCCGCCAGCAGCTTGTCGACGCCATGCCGCCATTCAGCGTCGAAGTGAAAAACCTGGGCTCGCGCATGCACGCCGGAATCCGTTCGGCCGCTGC
The DNA here is from genome assembly GCA_903862955.1 of uncultured Opitutia bacterium. Lineage (GTDB taxonomy): Bacteria > Verrucomicrobiota > Verrucomicrobiia > Opitutales > Opitutaceae > Opi-474. The sequence continues at coordinate 268,540 of CAIPAH010000023.1, read as the reverse complement.
CGTGGATGCGAATGGGCGCGTGAAATATTTGCGCAAGCCGCGCCTCGATCACGTCCTGCACGGCGTTGGACCGCGCCTGGCTCTGCCAGCCGGCAAAGCCCGTGCCGTCGTAGGCGCAGATGCATTTCCAACGCTGGGTTTTGGAGGCGGGCATGGGGAGGAGACTCAGAATGAATACGTTATCGCGGAAACGCGGAAGAGCGGAAACGGCCGGGAGTTGTCATTCTGCGCGCAGCGAAGTCTGGCCGCTTGGGGCTGGTTTGACATCCAGTAAAACTACGCCGCGAGTCTCGATAGCGTCCAACTGGATTCTTCACTTCGTTCAGAATGACCATCCAAGTATGAACCGATTTCCGGTATTTCCGCCCCTCCGCGTTTCCGCGATTAGTCCGAATCCGCATCCGGCACCGCCGGTGGCGGCGATTTCTGGTCGAGGAAATCCTGCAGGATGAGTGTCGCCGCCCGCGAGTCGATCAACCCGCTCGCCCGCACCTCGCGGCGCTTCGACTTCGCAATCGTGGCCTCTGCCTCGTAGCTCGTCAGCCGCTCGTCCACGAGGTGCACCGGCAGGCTGAGTTCCGCGCGCAGCCGACCCGCGAGCGCCTCAGCCTCCTTCGCCTTCGGCCCGGCGGTGTCGTCCATGTTCAACGGATAACCCAGCACGAGGTCAGTCGCGTCGCGCTGCTTCACGACGGCCAGTAACGCCGCCCAGCGCTGCTCAGGCGCGGCATCCACAATCGCGGGCAGAGGCGTCGCCACGCCGAGATCATCGCCGTAACTGAGCCCGATGCGCCGGGTGCCGTAATCGATGCCGAGGCAACGCATGCCAGGATTTCGGCGGCACGGCCGCCGGGGCGCAATTTCATTTGCACCGCCCGCCGCGGAGCCTCTGTGTGCGGCCCATGGACCAGCCGGCCGTTCCCCTCGAGATAACCGCCACCGAAGCCCACGCCCTTGCGCAGGCCCAGCCCAACCAAGTGCTGATCATCGACGTGCGTGAGCCAGATGAATTGGCCATCTGCCATGTCGAGGGCGCACAGCCGATTCCCATGCGGCAGATTTCCGGTCGGCTGCACGAATTGCCGCGGAACCGCCAGCTGCTGATCATCTGCCACCACGGCCAGCGCAGCCGGGCGGTAACGCAGTATCTCCGCTCCCACGGCTTCCCGGCCGTCACCAACATCGCCGGCGGCATCGCCGCCTGGGCCGAGGAAGTCGATTCGACGCTGGCGCAGTATTGATGCGTGGCACGGGTCTCCGGCCCGTGATTCTGATCGCTAAGCCATCGCGAAATCATGGGCCAGAGACCCATGCCACGCCCGGCAGTGGGGTCCGGTGACCCCGCCCTACATCAGGCCAACTCCAAAACCACCACCGTATCCGGCGTCGTGCGACCCGCCGGCGCAACGGAAATCCGAAGGCTCCCAGCGCTCTGCAGCACGCTCACTTTCCCGCCGGTCAGTACTCGAGCCGACTTCACCTGTCCCGCCAGCGCCGGCAGCAGCAGATCGCCTTCCGGCCACTGGAGCACGTGCACATAAACCGTGCGACCCTTGCGGGTGGACACGCCATAATCGCCCGGAGGAAACGGCCCGCCCCGCGTCCCGTAGATGCTCTCGCCGAATTTTCCCAACCATGCTCCCACGCGCTGCAGCCGGTCGGCTTCCCGCGGATCGATCTGCCCGGTCGGCAGCGGGCCCACGTTCATGAGCAGGTTGCCGCCCCCGCCCGCGCACCGGACGAGATGTCGCAGGCACTCCTCAAAGGAAATCACCGGGGCCTGAAATCCATGCCATGACCAAAAGCCCGTGAACGTCATGCACGACTCCCAGTCCCGCTCGAGGTTGTATTCCCCGATGCTCTGCTCCGGCGTCGTGCAATCCGCGGGCACGCCACAGCGGTCGTTGATGATGATCTCCGGCCGCAACCGGTGGATCATGCGGAAGAGTTTCTTCCCGTCCCAGAGCTGCCACGGGTAATATTGCTCCGTATCAAAGAAGATCGCCGCGATATTGGGACACTTCACGAGCAGTTCCTCGATCTGGTTAAACATGTATTCGTTATACTTCGCCATCCGCTCCGGGCCGTAGTCCGGATGGTGCCAGTCGCGCTGCGAGTAGTAGATGCCGAACTTCATCCCCGCCCGCGCGCAGGCCTGTGCCAGCTCAACCACAATGTCGCGACGGAACGGCGTGGCCATGATGGTGAAATCCGTGAACCGCGTGTCCCACATGCAGAATCCGTTGTGATGCTTCGTGACCTGGATGAGATACTTCATCCCCGCCTGCTGCGCCGTCGCGACGAACCGGTCGGCGTCGAACATCCCCGGATAAAACGATTTATACAGGTTGTCGTACACCTCGCGCGGCACCGCCGGCTTGAACCAGTCGAGCCAGAACCGATGCTCCTTGATGTCGTAGAGGTCGGGACTGGGCCGCGGGTTGTCGCGCAGCTGCTCACCCGTGTCGTCGTAAAATTGCTTGCTCCAGCTGATCTCGCTCGCCGCCACGCTCGATGGATCCCAGTGCACGAACATCCCAAATTTCGCATCGCGCCACCAGTCCAGCCGGAGCTGCGAGCGCTCGGACTTGTCCGCCCACTTCGGCTGCTGCGCGTCCGCCCAAAACTGTTCGAATGCCGGGTCGTCTGCGTCGCTCATGGCCAAAGCTCGGTTCGGGTGCAGTTCCCTCAGGGCAACACGCGCAGCTCGGGATGCCGCGCCGCATAGGCCCGCGTGTAATCGCCAAACGCCGCCTTCAGTTTGGCCGTGACCGAGTCCTCGCGGACCGGGTAGCGATGTCCGTCAATCGCGCCAACCGGCGTGAGATCCTTGGTGGTCGAAAGTAAAAAACACTCGTCCATCCGCGAAAGATCCTCCGGCCGCACCGTGCCCTCCTCCGCCGTGATCCCGGCCATGCGGGCCACCTCGGTGAGCAGGAGTTCGCGCGTGATTCCGCCCAGGATGCCCGCCGAGAGCGGCGGCGTGATAACCTTTCCCCCGCGGACGAAAGCCAGGTTGGAAACCGCCGCCTCCGTCACTTCGCCCACGTGGTTGAGCATCACCACTTCATCGGCCCCGCGCGCGCGGGCTTCGCGCAACCCGAGGATGTTGTTCAGGTAATTTCCCGTCTTCCACGCGGGATTGAGGCTCTCGATCGGGTTGCGCCGCAGCGACGTCGCCAGCGAAAGTTTCAAGCCGTCGCGGAGTCTCGCGGGCGGATGCGCCTTGTTGGCCTGCACCAGCACCACGTAATCGGCGTGGTCCGCCAGTGCGACGTCCAAGCCGATCGGCCCGCCGCCGCGCGTGATCTGCAAGCGAATGTAGAGATCGTCACCCGTGCCGCCCGCCTGCCGGTAAGCCGCCACGGTACGCTGGATTTCCGTGAGCATCGGCCCCGGGCCCGTGGGCAGCGCAAAATGCAGCGCCGCCGCCGACCACTCCAACCGGCGCCAGTGCTCTTCCCAGGCAAAGATCACCCCGTGATACGTCCGCCACACCTCGTAAATGGCGTCGCCATAAAGGAAGCCGCGGTTCAGCGGGGAGATCGACGCTTCGCGGGCGTCATGCAGCCGGCCACCGGAGCAGGCTTGGATGTAATTCTCCGACATGGCGCCAGTGTTCAGCCAACCGACGGGCCGCGACCAGCCAAATAAAAAGCCCCCGCGGGTGACGCGAGGGCGGAAACAGCCGGGGAGCGTTAGGCTCAGCGGCGCGCTTTGACGAGGCCCAGCTCCTTCTTGATGTTCTGGACGCTGGGGAGGGAAATGCCGACCGCCTTCGCGATCTCGCTGCCCGTCTTCCCGGCCGTCACGAGCTCCTTCACCTTCGCCTTGGTGGCGGCGGTGATCACGGCGCGCTTGCGGCGCTTGCCGGCGAGCTTCTTGCCGGCCTTGACCATGGAATTGCCGGCGACGCTGCGCACGGCCTTGAGAAATGCCTGGGTGCTGCTGAAGCCGTATTTGCGCGGCAGGGACGCAAGTTCGCGCGCCATCTCGGACCGGATCGCCTGCTCCAGCTTGGCGACCTTGGCTTTGGTTGTTTCGAGGAGTCTGAGTTTATTGATGACCATAGGATTTAAACATACAAATGACCCGCTATAACATGTCACGTTCCGTCTTGGTGAATTATCTATATCGGTGATCACCGGGATAATATAAAACAACATCCCGCCGGCGGACCCTAGGCGCGGGCCCGCCCCCGGCGAAACTGGGCCGGCCCGCAACCGGCATAGCGCTTGAAGACGCGGCTGAAGTGATGGCGGTTCGCAAAGCCCACGCCCTCCGCCACCTGGTCGATCGTGTCGTCCGTGAACGCCAACCTCCGGCACGCCTCCCGGATGCGCCGCTCCGCCACAAACGCCGCGGGCGTCCGGCCCGTCGTGGCTTTGAACCACCGGATGAATCCCTCCACGCTCAAACCCGCCTGTGCCGCCAGCAGGCGGTTGGAGATCTCGCCGCCCATCGCGTGCTCGATCCAGCTGAACAATTTCCCGAGTCGCGGCGGGATGGCGGCGGACCAATCCGGCCCCAACTCCGCGAAGATCAGGTGCAACAGCGCCGCGCCGGTATGGACCGCCGGCTGGGCCGCCTGCGCCACGATCCGGCGCTCCAACTCCGCCGCCAGCGCCCGCGCCGGGCGCGTCGCCCTCACCTCCACGATCGCGGAGTGCGCCCGAGTCAGGGATGGATACAACGAGAAATGCACCCACAAGTGCGCCGTGCCCGGCCGGCTGCCGCAATCGAAGGCCACCCCGTCCGGCACCAATGCAAACCGCTCCGGGGTCAGGGCCAGTCGCCGGCCACCCGACTCGATCCACGCCCCCGGCGTCCGGTTGTAATACAGCCGCCAAAACGGACTGCACACGCCCTGATAATTCCAACTCGCGTTGAGCCGGAGCTGGCCGCACTCGTGGATCTGGAAATTGTCCCCCGCCGCCTCCGCCGACGGCTTCATCCCGTGCGCGGTCAGCGGGTCATGCCAGCGGTGATAGTCAATTTTAGGCACAAATAATGCCGTTGCAGACATTGCCAGATGGCAAGGATGAATGCTACCTTTTGCACTATGAGCCCTCCTGTCGCCGCCCCTGCGCCCCGTCGTTTGGTCGTCTCCGCCGAGTCCAAGCAAAAGCCCCTCATCGTCGACCTGCTCAATGACTGGCAATATCTCGAAAAGGCGACGCACCGCTTGATCTGCGGCTGGGGCCGCGACATCGCCCCGTGGTTCGACAAGAGCGCCATCCACCGCCACGTCTGGGACCAGGCCGAATGCGTCCGCCGCCTGCGCGAGCGCGTCGCGCAATTTCCCGGCGGCAAGCCCGACGCCCCCGTCTCCAGCCGGCTGGAGCGCCTGGCGAACACCGTCCTGCTCGCGCCGACCTACCAGGACGCGCTCGATGGCATCTATGAGCTGCTGCTCAAGGCGCTCGTCACGGCTTACGGCGATTACTCGCGCCAGGCCCATCCCGTGCACGATGCGCCCACCGTGGCGCTGCTGCACGAGATCAACCAGATCAAGAGCTCGGAGTTCCTCTGGTATCGCGACTTCCGCCGCCGTCATCCCCACACCACGAACCGCGCGTATCGCGACGCCGTGGAGCGCGCCATCGCCGAGTGCGGCGGATTTCACACGGCCCTGCCGCTCGCCGCCGGTGACACCGGGGCCGCGCCGGCGGGGGCCAACACCAACTTCAAATACGCCCGCTTCAGCGCGCGCGACGTGCCCATCCGCAACAAGCATGACTTTGGCGACTACCTCCGCGTCGATTTCGCCACGAGCGTCGAGGCCCGCCGTCTCTTCTGGGGCTGGGGCTACCTGATGGAGAAAAACCTCCCCGACGACCAGCTGCTGTGGATTTACGACGGCCATTACCTGCCGTGGGAGTGGCACCACGACATCTCGCGCCATCTCTGGGACGAGTCCCGCCACGGCGACTCGGGTTACTCCCGGCTGCGCGACTTCGGCATCGATTTCGACGACGTTGGCTTCCCCGGCTACGACCAAGCCGAGCGCATCAAGGTCCTCGAGGCCGCGGCCAAGGAGCATAAAATCACCCTCGACGAAGCGTTTCGAGACTACGCCAAGTATCTGCACCCGCTCCGCATGGAGACGCACATCAGCCGCACGCAGATGTATGAGCACGTGTTCATGATCGGCTTGGTCGCAGAGACCGGCCACTTCATCGTGAAGCAGGAGGCCTATGGCGACTTCCGCGAGGGCAAGGACCTGGAGTCCGCCGAAATGATGCTCTTCGACATCATCGACGAGACCGCGCACGTCCAATACGCCCACAAGTGGCTGCCGCTGCTGGGCGAGGTCTGTGGCGTGGACAACTCCAACTACCGCGAGCGGGGCGCCGCCGTGCGCGCCGAATACCAGAAGCGCAACGACGACCAGGTGCTCGCGCTCGCGCCGGTCCTCCCGCGCACGCCCGGCGACCCGCGCTACGATTTCTACTGCGACCTGCTTTCGCGCATCCGCCGCGTCAAGCCCCTGGCCAACGCCGACACCTGCCCCCCGCGCTCGCCGAAGCCGATGTAAACCGCGTCCTCCGGCCGCGGCGGGCTCGAGGCGATGGGTGATTGGCCATGGGTGGACGATGATGGGCCCATAGCCCATTGCCTATCGCCCTTCACCCGCGCGGGTGCGCCCCTCGCGCCATTTTTGCCACGATTACGGCTTGCGCGCCGCTTGCGCCCCTCGCTTTACTGCCCGGGCATGGCTCGCATTCCCCTCGAGGATAACTTCAACGACGTCATCAACAAGACCCAGCGCGGGCTCAAGATCAGCGACGAGGACCTGGCCAAGCGCGCCGAGGTCAGCCTCGCCGACTTGGCCGCGGTCAAGGGCGGCAAGCCCCTCGTCGCCGTCATCCGCCGCGTCGCCCGGCACCTCCATCTCGGGCCCGACGCCCTCGAGGTCCTGACCGCCAAGTCCTGGTATCCCGAGCAGCCGAACTTTCCCACGGGGTTCGCGGCATTCAACTCGGCGTTCGAGGACATGACCGTCAACAGCTACCTCGTGTGGGACTCGCGCACCAAGCTCGCCGCCGCCTTCGACACGGGCGCCAACGCCGACGCCATGATCGACACGATTCATGCCGAGAAGCTGAAGGTCGAATACATCTTCCTCACGCACACCCACGTCGACCACATCGCCGACCTCAAGAAGCTCGCCACCGCCACCAAGGCCGACGTCTGGGCGAGCGAGCTCGAGCCGGTCGATTACCCCGGCGCCAAGACCTTCAAGGAAAACGCGCATTTCCACCTCGGTCCCCTCGCGATCAAGACGCTCTTCACCTGGGGCCACTCGCCCGGCATGACGACGTTCTACATCACCGGCCTCAGCTGGCCGCTCGCGATCGTCGGCGACTCCATCTTCTCCAGCTCGATGGGCGGCAGCCCCACAAATTTCGCCGACCAGTATCGGAACAACAAGGAGAAGATCATGCCCTTGCCGAACGACACCGTCCTCGCCTGCGGCCACGGCCCGCTCACCACCCTCGGCCAGGAAAAGCGCCACAATCCTTTTTTCACGACCCGCTAAACCCTAACCCCTCCCTCCTTCACATCATGTCCCAAAAAATCGCCTTCGTCGGAGTTGGCCGCATGGGCGGCAACATGGCCCGCCGCCTCAAGGATACCGGTTACACTGTCACCGCCGTCTACGACACCCACGCACCCGCCGCCGCGGAACTCGCCAAGGAAATTGGCGCCAAGCACGCCACCAAGCTCGCCGACGTCACCGCGGCCGCCGATGTCATTTTCACCGTCGTCACCGATGACGCCGCCCAGCTCGGCGTCTTCGCCGAGAGCGGCGATTCCCTCCTCACCGGCGCCAAGGGCAAGGTCTTCGTGAACTGCGCCACCATCACGCCGAAGACCCACGTCGAGGTCGAGAAGCGCGCCAAGAAAGCCGGCGCCGTCACCCTCGAGGGTTGCATGGCCTCGTCCATCCCGCAGGCCCGCAACGGCACGCTCTATCTCATGTGCGGCGGCGACAAGGCCACTTTCGACCAGATCAAGCCCATCCTGGAGAAGCTCAGCACCGCCCTCCGCTACATTGGCCCCACGGGCCAGGCCGCGCAGGTCAAGGCGCTCGTCAACATGGTCATGAACATCAACACCGCCGGCCTCGCCGAGGGCCTCGGCCTCGGCGCCGCCCTCGGGCTCGACCTCAACATGCTCCGCGAGGTCTTCCTCCAAACCGGCGCCAACTCGCAGGTCCTGAAGACCGACGGCGAGGACATGCAGAACCGCGACCACTCCTGCTTCTTCTCCGGCGCCCACGCTGCGAAGGACAGCGGCATCGCCGCCCAGCTCGGCAAGGATGTCGGCCTCAATCTCCCGCTCGCCAACGCCACCAAGGCCCAGTTCGACAAGATGGTGGCCCTCGGCCTCGGCGGCCTCGACAAGTCCGGCGTCGCCGAACTCACCTTCAAGGGACGGCACGCGTAAACGCGTGGGTGTTACGTTTTAGGTGTGAGGTTTTACGTTTCGGAATCCGAATCGCCTACCCTCTCACTTGGAGCGAACCACCTTCGTCCGCATCTGGTTCACGTAACACTTAAAACCTAACACCTAACACTCCTTCCTCCGATGCCCAACATCGCCCACATCGCCAACCTCTGGTCCCTCGTCAACCACCCCACGGCCGCCACGCAGTGGTCGCTCGATAAGAAGATCAAGGCCGTCAAAGCCGCCGGCTTTGATGGTTTCACCACCGGCCTTACGCCCGAGCACCTCGTCCTCGCCAAGAAATACGGCCTGAAGCACCTGCTCGGTTTCGTGTCCACGTCCTCGGGCGATCCGAAGGACTTCGCCAAGCGCATCCAGTCCCAAAAGGACGCCGGCGCCGTGCAGATCAACGTCCAGCTCGACGACCACGACACCCCGCCCGCCCTCGCGACCAAGCACTGGATCGCGATGGAAAAGGAAGCCGCGAAGATCGGCGGCGTCGTCCTCTCCCTCGAGGTCCACCGCGACTGCTGCACGGAAACCCCCGAGAAGACCTACGAGATCGCCCGCCTCTACAAAAAGGCCACGGGCAAGATGATCAAAATCAACTTCGACTTCTCGCACTTCTCCGTCGTCAAGCACCTCGGGCCCGGCAATTACGCCGACCGCCTGCTCGACCACCCCGCCCTCGTGCAGAATGGCGAGCAGTCCCATTGCCGTCCCTTCAACGGCCATCACTGCCAGGTTCCCGTCACTTACAAGGGCAAGCTCAGCGACGAGGCCAAGAGCTACCTCGATTTCTGCGTCGCGCTCTTCAAGTGCTGGAAGGCCGCACCGAAAAACAAGAACCGCACGCTCTTCGTCTGCCCGGAAATGGGGCCCTACCACGAGGGCGGCGCCGGCTACAATATCAGCGGACTCCCCCCGGCGTGGCCCGACGCGGTCATTCTGCGCCGCGAGTTGGACAAGGCCTGGAAGCGCGCCTGAGCCAGCCGGAGTAGGTTCGTGAGAGTCGAAAGCTGAAACCCATGCTGACCACGACGCCGACCCCGTCCCGGCATCCGACTCTCCGCCTTTGGTTCTCCGCCTCCTGCGCAGTGCGGGGGCTTGCCGTTTTGCTCGCCCTCGGCGCGCTGCTGGCGGGAGTCGGCGCAACTCCCGTCCACGCGCAACCCCTGCCGCCGCGGGGCCGGGCGTTGCTGTTTCCGGAACCCAACTTCCGCGGCGATCCGCTGGTGGTCGACGCCGGCACGGTCATCGAGAACTTGGAATTCCTGCGCAACAGCGGCGGCCGGACGTGGAACGACCGGATTTCGTCCGTGCGCCTCGAGGGGCCGGTCATCCTGGTGGTGTTCGAGGACGCCGAATTTCGCGGCGCCCAGGCCACCCTCACCCGCGACGCCGCCGATCTCAGCGCCCTCTCGCTCGGTGATCATCGCGGCGCGACCTGGAACAACCGCATTTCCTCGCTCCGCCTCGAATTCATCCAGCCGGTTGCGCCGAATTTCTACCGCTGGGAGCGGCGTGAGGCCGAGCGCGCCGTCCGCGCCGCCTATCGCGATATCCTCGGCCGCGACCCCGATGAGCGGGGCCTGCGGGACTACCGCGACCGCCTGATGGAGCGCGGCTGGAACGAAACCCAGCTGCGCGACAATCTCCGGCTGAGCCCGGAATTTCGCTCGCGCGACCTGCAGGCGATCATCCGCAAGGTTTACCGCGAGGTGCTCGGCCGCGATCCGGATCCCTCAGGCCACGACAGCTACCTCCGCGCCGTGCGCAACGGCATGACCGAGGCCGAATTCCGCGCCGATCTGCGGCACAGCGCCGAGTTCGTGTCCAAGGCCGCCCGCGAAAGCATCACGCGGGCCTACCGCGACCTCCTCCGCCGCGACCCCGATCCCTCGGGGCTGGCGTATTACACCAAGCAGATGCTCGAGCGTGGCTGGGACGAAAACCGCGTGCGCGAGTCCATCCGCGCGAGCGAGGAATACCGCCACCTCCCGCGGCGCTAGGGCACCGCAAGAGGCAGGGGTGGCCCGACATCGGGCCCATCACCCCTCGCCCAGGACCTCTGCCCCGCTGAGGCGCGTCACGCGCCTCAACCGTATTTCGCCTTCAGCGTCCGCCCTTCACTGGCGCTGCGGTCGGCAAGGTCGAGGATGTGGATCGGCCGGCGCGCCCACTCGGGCGTGATGACCAGCGGCACACCCTTGGTCAGGTGAGCCGCGATGTTGTCGTAATATTTCTCCCACTGCGTCGGGGGATTCCGGCCCTTCGTCACGCGGGTGAGGTCGCCGTCGCGGACAATGATCTCGTGCGTGTCGTATTCCCAGAGGAACGTGCCCTTGGTGCCGGTGACCTCGACCATGCCGCGCTTCATGTTCGCATCGATCTGCGAGATGCAGAGCGTCGCCCACGCGCTGCTCTTGAAACGCACGACGGCAAAACCCTCGTCCTCGATCGTGTCCTTGCCCCACTTCGACTGCGCCGCCCAAAAGCCGCGCTTGGCAAAGCCCGTGACCTCGGTGACCTCCGAGCCGACGAGCTGCAGCGTGTATTCGAGCACGTGGACCCCCCAGTCGTAGAGGATGCCCCCGGAAATTGACTTGCTGGAGCGCCACCAGTCGCCGGGTTTGCCCCAACCGCCCATGTGGCACTCGACGCGGACGACGTCTCCGATGACGCCGGACTTGACGACCTCGAGCGCCTTCAGGATCGATCCGTCCCAGTGGCGGTTGTGATAAGTGGAAAGCATCACGCCGGATTTCTTGGCGGCCGCGATCATCGCGTCGCACTCGGCGGTGGTGATGGCAAACGGCTTCTCGCAAACCACGTGGCGACCGGCGCGCAGGCACTGTAAAGCCAGCGGCGCGTGGGTGTTGTGGGGCGTGATGAGCACGATCAGGTTAACATCGGATCCCGCCAGCATTTCGGTGACGCTGGAAAAAGTCTGGATGCCCGGAAAATCCTTCGCCGCCACGGCCAGCCGCGCGGCGTCGGGCTCCGCCACCGCCCGGGGCGTCATGCCCGCGCGCTGCATGTCCTGCAGGTGGGCGCGGCCCATGTTAAAGGCGCCGCCATAGCCGACGACACCTACCTTGATTTCCTTGGACTGCTTGAAGCGTGGTTTCATGGATAAATTCCTCAGCGGGCGCCGCCGACGTGACGGCGGAATTCTTTGACCTAGGGATGCACCGCACCGGCATCAAAGCTAATCGCGCGGCGACCCGGCGCACGTGTGTCATGGCCGGTCCACGCCACTCCTCGTTCTCGTTTCCCGGGCGGTCCGGCGAAAATCCGGCAGGGGCTACAGCGACTCCACCCGCGCTTTGCGCCCGCCTGTTTTCGCTTACGACGGCGTGTCGGGCCCGGGTTGGGCAATTAATGCGCGGATTCCGCCAACGCTTGCGTAGTCCGTCCCGGCGTTTTGGCGCATGATGAAGCTGAGGACATTGTGTCCACTCCCCTCATAGCCAGGCCTCCCCGGCCCGTACCACCCCAGCATCGTGAAACGCGCCCGGTCCCCCCACCCAAGGGTTCGTCCCATGGCCTCCGCAGGTCTTTGGGCCACACGCCGGTCTCCCGCCTTTCGGCCATGAAGCCGGACTTGATCCAGAAACTTCAGGCGCTGCGCCCGCAAATCCGCCGGCGCTGGGAGGAACTGCTCCGCATCGAGCGGCTGCACACCCCGCTGGCCAATCCCGACACCCTCGTGTTCATGTTCGACCGCACGCTGGACGTCGTGATGAACGAGCTGCCCCGTCACCAGCCTCTCCACCCCGGCCCCCGGCCCGTCCCGCGTTCCGCCCAGAATCCGATGCGGATTTATTTCACGGCGCTGGAGCAGGCGATGCTTGAGGCACTGATCAACGCCCAGATCAGCCTGGCCAAGCCGGAACACGGCCAGCACGCGGCCATCGTCGCCGAGCGCGCCGCCGCCGCCACCCATCTTTGCTCCACGCTGCGCCGCATCGCTCGACGGGAAATCGAGACCCTCGACCAAATCTGCCAGCCGCCGGCGCGAAAGAGGCGCAGATGAGCCCCCCGGGACGACCGCCCATGGCCGCCCGCCCGGAGCCGACCGTGGCGCCACGCCGGGATGTAGCGCTGACCAAGCGCGAAGTGATCCACCGCGTGCTCGCCCACGAACGGCCGCCTTACGTCCCGTGGTCCTTCGGCTTCACCCTCGAAGCCCGCGAAAAACTCGAGGATCACTTCGGCCACCTCGACCTCGACCGCCTGCTGCACGCTCATCTCGTCTGGGCCGGCGACCCGGCCGGTGCCTTCACCAATCTCGGCGGGGATTTCTATCGCGACCCGTTTGGCGTTGTCTGGGACCGGCACATCGACGCCGACATCGGGATGGTCGCCAATCTGCAATTGCCCGAGGCCCGCATGGGCGCCTATCGCTTCCCTAATCCGCGCGACGGCGTTTTCTTCGATGATATTCCGGAGATGCTGGCCCGTCGGCCTGACTGCTTCCGGGTGTTTCCCCTGGGCTTCTCGCTCTACGAACGCGCGTGGACCCTGCGCGGCATGGAAAACCTGATGATGGACTTCATCGAGAACCCCGGCTTCGTGCGCGAACTGCTGCACGCGATCGCGGATTTCAACCTCGCGCAGGTCCAGCACGCGCTCGACTACGAGATCGACGCCGTCTGCTTCGGCGATGATTGGGGCCAGCAGCATGGACTGCAGATGGGACCCGACCTGTGGCATGAATTCATCGAGCCCGAGCTCAAGCGCATGTACGCAGCCGTGCACGCCGGTGGCAAGAAGGTGTTCATCCACTCCTGCGGCGACGTCGACGAGCTGTTCGACGACCTGATTGCGGACGGCGTGAACTGCTTCAATCCCTTCCAACCCGAAGTCATGGACGTCCACGACCTCGTGCGTCGCTATCGCAAGAAAATCACGTTCTTCGGCGGGCTTTCCACCCAGCGCACCCTGCCCTACGGCTCGACGGACGATGTGCGCGCGGAGACGCGGCGGCTGATCGAACTCGGCCGCGAGGGAGGCTACATCCTGGCTCCCGCGCACGCGGTGGAGGGCGACGTGCCGCTGGAGAACCTGCTGGCCTTCATCGAGGAGACCCTGGCGCAACCGGGGTTCCGGCCTTGACCCGGACCGTCTGCATTTCGCGCCGCTTCCCGGGCGTCTCCTCCGCCAGCCCGGCCAAAATTTTGCGACTGCCGGTCGCGCAATCGTCCCCGCCGGCCAGAGGCGATGCGAGAACGTGCGCGAGTCCGGCGGTCGCTAAATGGAATACTGGCCCTCGCCTGGCTTGCTGTCGGGAGGGCTCATCCCGTCGGGCAGGTCGTCCCAGAACGGGAGATAGTTCGCGAAGAGCCGGCGATCCCGCTCCAGCACCACGGCCGCGGGGGTCTTGCGGATCGCTCCTTTCACGCGGGCAAATTCCGGCGCGAAGTCGTCCTCGATTTTTACGTCCACCGTTTCCGGCAGCCAGGCTTCCGCTGCTGCGTCCACCTCGTGAAGTTCGATTTTGGTCGTCATGGGTTTCGCGCTCCTCCTCGGGCTGTGGCGACATCCTAATGCAGCGGCGGGAAATTAGCTCCGCAGTTCTTGCGAAATTCTGCTCATGAATAAACCGCCTCCCCCGCCCGCTCCCGACACGCCCGTCAGTGGTGCGCGGTCCGCTTTGCCCTGGTCTCCCCGCCAGCGCGCCCTCGCGTTCCTCCGCGGACAGCGGGCCGACTGCGTGCCGTGGTTCGGCGACCTCGATTACCTCGCGACCGCACAAATCGGCCGCGGGCAGCGTCCCGCCGACTTCAAGCAAAGCGCGGCCTACCTCGACTGGCACCGCGAGCTGCGGCTGGGCTTCTACCTCCAGGGTTACTTCCCATTCCAAACCATCATCGACGGCTGCCGCGTGACCGAACATCGCGAAGGGCCCACCCGCATTCGCCGCATCGAGACGCCCCATGGGACGCTGCAGGAGCGGTGGACCTGGCTGCCGGAGTCGTTCACGGAGGGACCCATCGAGCATTTCCTCAAGAGCGCGGACGATCTGCCGGCTTACCAATATCTCCACGCCCACACCCGCTACACGCCGGACTACACCTTCGGCCAGACGCGCGGACCGCAGATCGGGGAGATCGGCCTGCACCTCGCCTATCTGCCGAAAAGCCCCTTCATGCAGATGGTCGCGCTGGATGCCGGCATCATTGCGGTGGTCGACATGTTGGACGACGCGCCCGCGCTGTTTGCCGAGACCTTGCAGGTCGTCCAACGCTCGCACGACGCCGCCGCGGCCATCGCGGTGGAAAGTCCCGCGGAACTGCTGATGATCCCGGAAAATCTCTCCTCTGAAAGCGTGGGGCCCAAGTTGTTCGAGCGCTACATGCGACCTTACCAGGAAAAATGGACCGCGCGGATCCGGGCCGCGGGCAAGTTTTCCTGCATGCACCTCGACGGCACGCTGCGCGGCCTGCTGCGCCAGGAGTGCACCGTGGGCTTCGACTTCATCGAAAGCCTCACGCCGTCCCCCGTCGGCGATTTGGCCGTGGAGGACTGGGCGAACTTCTGCGGGCCCACGCCGACCAAGTTCTGGGGCGGAATCCCCGGCGCTTATTTTTCGCCGACGGTGAGCGATGCGGAATTCGAGCGTCACGTGCGGGCCACCCTCGCCGTGATGCGCACCGAGCCACGCTACGCGCTCGGGGTGGCCGACCAGGTCCCGCCGGACGGGCTCGAAAGCCGCCTCCTCCGGGTCGCCGAGCTGGTCGAGGAATGCGGCGCGTATTGAGCCGCAGCCGAGCCGTTGGGCTGGCTCAAGGCTTCACCGGCGCTGCGCCGCCCGTTGGGCCCAGCACCGCAATCATGGTCTCGTCCAACTGGGGAAAGGTGAAGGGTTTGGGCAGGATGCGGTTGGCGCCGATCGCCCCTGCCATGCTGAGCTGGGACTGGTTGCCCGACATGGCGATAATCGCGAGTTTGGGAAATTCAGCCCGCAGCACGCGGATCGTCTGCAGCCCACCATAGGGCATGTTGAGGTCGATCAGGATGAGGTCGGTGGGGTCCTTGCGGAACAGGGTCGCGCCTTCGAAGCCGTCCGACGCAGACACCGCCACGTGCCCGGCCGAGGCGAGCGTCTGGACCAGCGTTCCCCGCAGGATTTCATCATCATCAATTACCAGCACGCGCGCCATCGAAGTGGGGCGCAATCAAGCCACCTCCGACAGGATTGGCAACTGTGGAAGGGCCCCGGACGGAGGGCCCCGCCAAGGACGTTCCGGTCGAGGCGATTTCAATCCTTGCGGCGGCATTTTTTTTGCTGCAACGTGCGCCCCCTTGTCAGTCAAGGCGCGGTAGCCAAGTGGTAAGGCCGAGGTCTGCAAAACCTCTATGCGCCGGTTCAATTCCGGCCCGCGCCTCCAATTTTTCCGGTGCCACGCGCCGGGAGCTGTGCCGAGCGACCGGCCGAAATGTCTCAGTTCACTACCCGGAGTTCTCCGCGACCCCAAGGTGGTAGGCAATCTGGCCATGGGGAGGCGCACCGCGTCCGGGGGAGGCCTACGTCCGGGGCAGGCTGATCTGGAAGCGCGTGCCTTCCTCGGCCGAGGTGGAGAAGCTCACCGCGCCGCGAAGGAATTTTTCGCCCAGCAGTTTCATGCTGTAGGTGCCCAGCCCGCGGCCGCTGCCCTTGGTCGAATAGCTGCGCTGGAATACCTGCAAGGCCTGGGCCTGCGGAATTTCCCCGCCGTTCTGGCACCAAAAGGTGAAGGCCTCGGGACTGGCGTCGGCGCCCAGCCACACCCTTCCGCCGCACGGGGTGGCCTCGAGCGCGTTCTTCAGCATGTTCCCGAGGATGCGCTGCAGGATCGTCGGATCGGTCCTGACCTCGAACCCGGTCCCGCCCAGGTCGATCTCGATCTTCCGGCCGGTGGCCGCCGGGTGATTGCCGTAGAGTTTCCGCGCGCTCTCGAGCGCCACCCGGGCGTTGACCGCCGTGGTCTCCACCGACAAATGGTTGTTCTCGGCGGCGAGGAGCATCCGGTGGCTCTTGATCTCGCTCACCAGCATCTCGGCCGAAAGGAGCAGGTCGTCCTTCAGCTCATAGCTGAGTTCGGGCTCATCGGCGATGAGGGCGGCGATGCCTGAGATTCCGCCGGCGGTATTGAGCACGTCATGGAAGAAGATTTTCTCCAGCGCCTGGCGGCGCTTCTCGTCGCTGATGTCGCTGAAGACGGTCAGCACGTAGTCCTGGCCCTGCCATTCCAGCGGGCTGGCCGTGACCCGAAAATCGAAGGCCTCCCGATAGACGCTCGTGATGCGGCATTCCTTGGCCGCGCGTTCGCCCCCCTGGGCGCACAGGATGGATTGCACGACCCCGCATTCGCGGCAGGCTTCCGATGTCCCGCAGCCATGAAGGGCGGATACGGCCCATCGACAGGAGAGAAATTCGCCCGGACGCAGCCCGACAAACTCTTGCTTGCCCAACTGCCGGGCCATCTCCTCCCAAGCCGTGTTTGCCAGCAGGATCTGGCGCTCGCCGTTCAAAACCGCGACCAGCCCGGGGATGGAATCAATCAGCGACCGCAGCCGGCCGCTGCGATCAAGCTCCCGGATCTGTTCCCTGAGCTCCGCTCCGGACCTGATCTCGGCGGGCGCAAAACACGTGGGCAATAATGTCTGGGGGGACGCAGCATTCATGACGGGCGGGGGTTGGTCTCGTGTCGCTGGGCGGGGACCTCGCAGCCGGTCTTCCCGCCTCCACAGAGTGACATACTTCCCTAAACGGAAACATCCGGTAACCTACGCGATCACGGCTACGGAAATACGCCGCGCGACACCCGGTCGACGGCGATCCCGTCGCCCGGAGTGCGGCGGCCGAACCCTGCCAATTTGGGGATTGGCCTGTCGCCTCCGATCGGTCGCGGGACGGAGCTGGCAAGATATGCACAGCATTGGGCCCAATGTGCACAGCCGGAACCGGCGCCGCGGGTTAAGCTCGTTTCACCCCAAAAGGAGCACAGCCCCGAGCCTGCGGTGCCCCTTCCTCCAATGAAAATCCTGGCCGTAAAAACGCTTGTCTTCGGAGAGCTGGGCCGTCGTCGGCAACTCGTTAATTCTGGGTGCCGCCAGGCTCGGATCCTGCGCGGCGCGGGACTGCTGCTGGCCGGGCTCGGGCTGGCCTTGGGCAACCTCGCCGCCGAGCCGGTCAAGATCCGCATTGGCATTGAATACAATACCCCGCCGCTGTCGTTCGTGAATCCCCACGGGGCTCCGGATGGTTTCACGGCCGAACTCCTGCGCGAGGTGGGCCGGGAGGGAGAAATTGAATTTCAGCTCGTGCCGAATGAGTGGGGCTACATCCTGCAGGAGTTCCAAGCCGGTCGTCTCGACGCGCTGGCCAACGTGGTGTACACCACCGAGCGGGCTGCCACCATGGAGTTTTCCCTGGGCCACGCCACGGTCCACGCGATCACGTATACCCGCCCCGACCGGCCCGCCGTCCGCCGCACCGCCGATATGGCTGGCCGGAAGATGGGTCTCATTACGGGCAGCGCCGCTGAAAAAAGCATCCAGGAACACCAGGCCTGGGGCGCCCACGTGATCGGCTACCCCTCCAAGCTGGCGGCCCTCCGCGCGGTCAACGACGGAGCCTGTGACTTCGTCTTCCTCGTGCAGCCGACGCAGACGACCACTGCCGAATTGGGTTGGGGGCTGCACCGTGAATTCGTGGAGGATTTCACGGTGCCGTTTCACGTCGTGGTGCACCGCGGTGATGCGGCCAGGCTGGCGCACATCAACGAGGGCCTCGCCCGCACCATGCGCAGCGACGCTTTCGATCGGATTTACGCCAAGTGGATCGGGCCGATCGAACCGCGCCCGATTGAAGCCAGCCAGTTGAGACTCTACCGCTGGCAGATCGCGCTCGGCGTCCTGCTGGTAGTCGCCGCGTTTGGCTGGCAGCACCGGGTGGCCAGGGTTAGGCGCCGCCTCGCCCGGCAACTGCTCCAAAAGGCGCTGGACCTCCTGGAGGCCCAGCGCATGGGCGACTCGGGCAGCTGGAGTTTGGATGCCGCGACGAAAAAGGTGACTTGGACGGAACCACTCTATCGGATGTTCGGACTCGACCCCAGCGAGCCGGCGCCAGACCTCGATCAACAGGAAGATCTCCTCACGCCGGCAAGTTGGCAGATCATGTCCCTCGCCGTGCGCAACGCACTCGAACTGGGGCAACCGGCCGAAATGGAATTGGAAGTGGCGGCGCCCAAGGGGAACTTACAATTCCTGGCGGTCCGCGTCGAAGCCGACCGGGACGCCTCCGGCCGGATAGTCAGCGCGCACGGCATCGCCCAAAATGTTACGGCGCAAAAGTTGAACGAGAAAAAGCTCCACCAGATGTCGCAACTCTATGCCGCCTTGAGCTACTGCAATGAGGCGATCGTGCGCAGCCCGGACGAGAAGACCTTGTTTGAGGAAAGCTGCCGGGGGGCCGTGGAGATTGGCGGTTTGGCTCTGGCCTGGGTGGGATTGATTGAAGCCGGCAGCGACCGGGTCAAACCCACCGCGGTGTTCGGAACCGGCCGCAGCTATCTGGATAAGGCCGACATCTCCGTTTCGCCGAACGATCCCCACGGCGGCGGCCCGACGGGACGCGCGATCCGCGAGAATCGGCCGATTTTCAGCCAGGATTTCCAACAGGATCCGACGACCGAACCGTGGCACCGGGCCGCCGCGGAGTATGGTCTCCGCTCCTCGGCCTGCGTGCCGCTGACCCGGGGTGGCAAGGTGGTGGGCAGCTTCACACTCTATTCGAGCGAACTTGGCGCCTTCGATGACGCCGTCTCCACCCTCATCATCCGGCTGGCGGGCAACATCAGCTACGCGCTGGACAATCTTGAACGCGAAGCCACCCGGAACCGGATCCAGGCCGCGATTCACCTCCAATCCGCGGCGCTGAACGCCACGACCAACACGGTCGTGATCACCGACCTGAAGGGCAACATCGAGTGGGTGAACCCGGCCTTCACCAAATCCACCGGCTACACGGCCGAGGAAGCACTCGGGCGGAATCCGCGCATCCTGAAATCCGGGCACCAATCGGAAGCCTACTATGCCGAGATGTGGAAGACCATCATGGCGGGCCGGAGCTGGTCCGGCGAGTTTGTGAACGTCCGCAAGGACGGCGCCCTTTACACCGAGGAAGTCACGGTCACACCCGTGCGCGACCGGAGCGGCGACATCGCGCACTTTGTGGCGGTGAAGCAGGACATCTCGGAAAAGTTGTCGCTGCAGAAGCAACTGCATGAGACGCAGCGCCTCGAGAGCATCGGCCTGCTCGCCAGCGGCATCGCCCACGATCTCAACAACATCCTGGCGCCCATCACTCTCGCGATGAGCTTGCTGAAGATGAAGTATCCCAAGGAGAGCCACCTGCTGGAGGTGACCGAGCAGTGCGCCCAGCGCGGCGCCCACATTGTGCGCCAGGTGCTCACCTTCGCTCGCGGGGCTGATGGCCGGCCAGCGCTGGTCAAGGTCGGGCGCCTCGTCAAGGAGATGGTGCGCCTGCTGTCCGAAACGCTGCCCCGGAACATCGCCCTCTCCTACGACCTCACCACCGACGATGATTTCATCTGCGTCGATTCGACCCAGCTGCACCAGGTGTTGCTCAACCTCGCGGTCAATGCCCGTGACGCGATGCCGCAGGGCGGGAAGCTCACGTTCACATTGAGCCAGCGCGCTGTGAACGAAACCGAAGCCAAGGAGAACCTGGGCGTGGCGCCGGGTAATTTCGTGGTCATCGCGGTATCCGACACGGGCACGGGCATCGCACCGGAAAACATCAAGAAGATCTTCGACCCGTTCTTCACGACGAAACCCCGCGGCCAGGGCACCGGCCTGGGCCTGTCCACCGTTCAAGGCATCGTCCGCAGTTCGGGCGGCTTCATCAAGGTCCGTAGCGAACTGGGCCACGGCACTGAGTTCCAGGTTTATTTCCCCGCCGTGCCCGAGCCGACCGCCGAGGCGGCGTCCAGGAGCGCCCATCCCTTCACCAAGAGTCAGGGTGAGCTGGTGCTCGTGGTCGACGACGAGGCCACCGTCCTCGAGGTCACCCGCCTGATTCTCGAGCAGAACGGCTACACCTGCATGGTGGCGAGCGATGGCGCCGCCGCGCTCGAGCTGTTCAAAGCGAACCTGGCTCGCGTCAAAGTCGTGGTCATCGACCGGATGATGCCGGGCATGAGCGGCGATGCCGCCGCCAAGCTCATGCACGAACTGGCGCCGGCCATGCCCATCTTCCTGGCGACCGGCTTGCTCGGGGACAAGAACGCCACGGATGATGAAGCCGCCCTCCTCGCGTGCGGCATCCGGGCGATCCTGAAGAAGCCCTTCACCGAGGACAACTTGCTCAAGGTGCTGCGGGACGCCCTCCAGCCCACGTCCGCCGGCAGCGATGATCCCTCGACTGGGGGCTGATCCACCGGCTTGTAGCCCTCGGCTGTCAGACCGACATCCCCGGCCGGCCATTCGGCCGCGGAGGCCACGCGACCCGACAAGGCCTGATTATTTGCGCTGATTTCGCTTTTCCCCGCGGCGGTTGCTTCGCACGGTGACGCTTTCCCTTTGCGCTCACTGCTGAAACTGTTCTCCCCCGGCCTCTGGATCGTGCTCCTGATGGCGGTGGTCTCGACCGTGCTGGTCGCGCTCCTGCCGGTCCGGCCAAACCATGGGATGCAGATGTGGACGTTTGACGCCAATCACGCCAAGATCGCGGGCTACATCGCGGAAGACTGGAACCGCGCGCACCCGTCGACGCCCGTGCAGGTCAAGCTGATCACCGGCGCCGCCCTCCAGACGCGCATGCTGAGCGGCTTCTATTCCGACACGCCCGTGGCGGACCTCATCGAGGTGGAGCGCTCGATGATCGGCCAGGTCTTCGCCGGGCCCGTCGCCGACGTCGGCTTCGTTGATCTGACCGACCGGCTCGACCGTGAAAACCTGCGCACCGGCATCAACGAGCCGTCGTTCAGCCCGTGGACAACCCGCGGCCACATCTTCGGCCTGCCGCACGACATTCACCCGGTGATGCTCATGTATCGGTCCGACCTCGTCGAAGCGGCGGGGATCGACGTGTCGAAGATCGAGACGTGGGACGACTACTTCCGCCTGCTGCGCCCGCTGATGCTGGACCTCGACGGCGACGGGCGTCCCGACCGCTATCTCCTGAATTCCTCGCCGACGTCGCTTTTCTACCACGAAGTCCTGCTGCTGCAGGGGGGCGGGCGGCTGTTCGACAACGCCAACCATCCCAAGCTCAACGAGCCGCTCAACGCGCGCATCCTCGCGAAGATGGCCACATGGTATACCGGCCCCACGCAGGTGGCCGCCGAGGCGCCGATCGGCGGCACGTCCGCCATTCAACTCATCCGCGAGGGCTACGTGATCGGGATGCTGGCCCCCGATTGGTTTGCCGGCCAGATCCGGGTGGCCATTCCGGACATGGCGGGGAAGTTCAAGTTGATGCCCCTGCCCGCCTGGGAAAAAGGTGGACGGCGGACGTCCGTCCTCGGCGGCACGATGCTCGGCATCACCAAGGCCGGGCCAACGACCAGCGCGGCGTGGGCTTTCGCCAAACAGCTCTACCTGTCTTCCGACACCGCCCACCGGCTCTACGATGTCGCCCGCATCGTCACGCCGATCAAGGCCAACTGGAACCAGCCGTTCTACGACGAACCCGACCCGTTTTACGGCAACCAGCGCATCGGCCGGATGTATATCCAGCTCGCGCCCGAGGTGCCGGTGCGCCCGTCGTCGCCGTACTACCCGATGACGCAGCAGCTGCTCAGCTCGGTGGTGATCCGGCTTTGTCGCTACGCGGACGAGCATCGCCTCTACGACGTCCCGTCGCTCGTCCCCGAGGCGCAGCGGCTGCTCGATGAGGCGCAGGCCAGGATCGAGGCGCAGATCAACCGCAACGCCTTCCTGCGCGCCGACCGATGAAATCCTCCCGCCTGCACTCGCCCTGGACCCCGTGGCTGTTCCTCGCGCCGTTCCTGCTGTCCTTCGGCGCGTTCATCGCCTGGCCCGCGGTGCGCTCGCTGATGCTGGCGTTCGAACAGACTTACGGGCCGAAAACCACGGCATTCGTCGGCACTGCGAACCTGCGTTTTTTGGTCCATGATCCCTTCCTCTGGACCGCCGTGGGCAACACCATCGTGTTCACACTTGCCGCCGTCGTCCTGCAGATCCCCGCGGCGCTGGGCCTCGCGTTGCTGCTCAACCGCTCCGACCTGCGCGGCCGGCGGTTCTTCCGGCTGGTGTTTTTCTCGCCGTCGATTGTCGGCCTCGCGTTCGTGGCGATCATGTTCTCGTTCATGCTCGAGAAGCGCACCGGCCTCATCAACGCCTCGCTGCACCACCTGTTTCCCGCGTGGAATCCCGACTTCCCCTGGCTCGATCGCTACGTGATGCCGTCGCTCATCCTCGCACAACTCTGGCTCTCGGCGGGCTTCTACATGGTCTACTTTCTCGCCGCGCTGCAGAACGTCCCGGGTGAGCTGCTCGACGCCGCGCACATCGACGGCGCCGGCGCCTGGCAGCGCTTCTGGCACGTTACGCTGCCGGAAATCCGGCCAGTGCTGAACATCATCCTGCTGCTCGTTGTCACGGGCAGCTTCCAGCTCTTTGACCTGCCCTACCTGCTCTACAACGACACGGCCGGCAGCGGGCCGGACAACCACGCGCTGACGGTGGTGACGTATCTGTTCCAAACCGGCTTCCGCAGCGGCGACCTCGGCTACGCCAGCGCCATCGGCTGGATGCTGACGCTCGTGCTGGTCGGTTTCGCCCTGATCCAACGCCGTCTGGCTCGGGCGGAAGAATCATGAGCACGCCCGACCACCGTCCCCTGCTCCGGCCCAGCACGCTGGTGATCTACGTGCTGCTGGTGTGCTTCGGACTGCTCACGCTGCTGCCCTTCCTGTGGATGATCTGCGCGTCGCTGAAGTCGAAGCAGGACTTCTACACGTCACAGTTCCTGCCGCCGGGCGACGGCCTCTTTGGCGTCGCCTGGGACCACCTCTCGTTGGCGCAGTTCGTCCGGCTCTTCCGCGAGCTGCCCGTGCCGCGCGCGATGCTGAATTCGGTCTTCCTCGCCTCGGTCGGCAGCCTGCTGGCCACATTTTTCTGCGCGGCCGGCGGCTACGCGCTCGCCAAGTTCAAGTTTCCCGGTCGCGAGCTGCTGACCACGCTGATCCTCGGCACGGTCGTCCTCCCCGGCGCGCTGCTGCTCAGCCCCCGGTTCGAAACGCTGTATCACCTGCACCTCGTG
Source organism: uncultured Opitutia bacterium (assembly GCA_903862955.1). Lineage (GTDB taxonomy): Bacteria > Verrucomicrobiota > Verrucomicrobiia > Opitutales > Opitutaceae > Opi-474. The sequence continues at coordinate 244,785 of CAIPAH010000023.1, read as the reverse complement.
GACCACTATCTCGGCATCTTCCTGCCCGCGGTCGCTCCGGCGTTTGGGTTGTATCTCTTCCGGCAGGCGATGGTGAACAGCGTGCCCAACGACATCTTGGAATCGGCGCGGATCGACGGCTGCGGCGAGGTGCGGATCTTCTTCACCATCGTCCTGCCCCTCATCCGGCCGATGATCAGCGCCTACCTCATCATTGCCTTCATCGCGCTGTGGAACGACTTCATCACCCCGCAGATCATCCTGCAGTCGCCCGAACTCCAGCCGCTCCCGGTCGCGATCTTCGAACTGAAGGGGCTCTATGCCGCCGACTACAACCTGATCATGGCCGGCACCCTCGTCTCGATCGCGCCCGTGATGTTCCTCTTCCTGTTGCTGCAGCGCGAGTTCATCTCCGGCCTGACCAGCGGCGCCGTCAAAGGCTGAAGCCGGAAGCCAGGAAACCAAGAAGCAGTCATCCTGCTTCCGTGCATTTTCCGTTTCCTGGTTTCCTGGCTTCCGGCTTAAAAATGCCTTGATCCCGGGTGCATGTTTTTGGCGCCTCGTTAATTTTCTGCACATTTCCGTGGAAAATTCTGAACGCCGCCCCGCGCCTTCGCGTCTACGATGTAGTCTAGGTCAGCCCCGCCGCGTCTCCACCCTCGCCCCGCCGCGCTTTATCCCATGAAACATCCTGAAGATTCCTCCACCGGTCCCGTCACCCCCGCCCCCCTCGTCGCGCAGAGCCTCGCCGGCCAGCGCGAAGCCGCCGCCGAACGCCGCGCCAAATACCCGTATCGCTTCCCCGTCGACCGCCGCCAACTCGGCGGCAAGTTCACCGTCAAGGAAAACAGCCGCCGGCTGCTGCGCTTCTTCTACTTCGAGCGCCGCCTGATGCACGCGCTGGGCTCGTGGACGCTCACGATTCCCGACTACGAGGTGAAGCTCGAGACCGGGCGCCACATTTTCTACCACGCCGACGCCGCCCGCATGCTGCGCGAGCGCCTCACGGAGCAGGAATTCCGCCCGAAGGCCATCGACGCCTTCCGCGATCCCGAGATTGACCGCTTCATCGACGAGATGCTCAGCGCTGCCTCGCCTGCGGAACTGCTGGTCGGCGTGCACCAGGTCGTCGGCCGCGCCATCGCCACGACCTACCGTCACCACATCGACGACACCGACCAGGTGACCGACGTCCCCACGATCCGCTGCCTCCGCCGCATCCTCACCGACTACGAGCCGATGCTCGCGTGGGCCGACGAGGCGGTGGACGCCTACATCGCCGGCGGCGTGGAGGAAGCCCCGCTCTCCACGTGGCGCTGGCATCTCTCGCGCCTGCTCGCCTCCATTGGCGGCATCACCGGCGCCGACCCGCGCGCCGAGGCGCCCAAGCCGCTGCGCATCGACACCAAGCCCTACGAGCGCGGCACGACGCCGATGCGCGATTCCCGCTTCGATACCTTCCGCCACACCGGCGACTACGAGAAGGCCGACGGCGCGACGCGCTTCGACAAGGATTCCTACGAGGCCCTCCGCCTGCGCTTCATCCGCACCCAGCGCGATGAGGTGGACGCCATCGAGGCCTTCGGGACATTCGTCTGGGACATTCGCTTCAAGGATTTCGACGCCGAATACGACCTCGCCCGCGTCACGTGGGACGAGGCGCGCCACACCGAGATCGGCCACCGCGCCATGCTCGCGTCGGGCTACGATCCCTACGAGCTGCGCAACCGCCTCACCAGTTCCACCTGCCGCGGCCCGATGGACCCGGCGTTCGCGATGGCGGAGATCAACCTCTTCGGCGAAGTCGGCGTGCTGAAGACCATCAACGACCTCATCGACACCGCCGCCAGCCGCAACGACGAGTTGCTCCGCCACATCTCCGACTACATCCGGGCCGACGAACGCACCCATGTCCGCAAGGGCACGCACATCATCGAGGTGATGACGACCCTCGACGCCAAGGCGCTGGAGTTGCGCACCCGCGAGCTGTTCACCGAGTGCCTCGTGAGCCTCGGCGCGATCAAGAAGGAAATCGACATGCAGACCCTCACCCGCGAGGAGATCGAGCACCTCGTCGGCGAGTAAGCCGGAAGGTTAAGCGCAAAGACGCGAAGTCGCAATGTTCTGCGCAAGGCGAGTGTCGAACCATCGCGGGATGGATCGGCCCTCGCCTTCTTTGCGTCTGCCCTTCGCGTCTTCGCGCTTAACTCTCCCCGCCGTGCTTGCGGCCCGGCCCGAATCGCCCTTACTCGGGGGCTTCATGGCCACCACTGTTTTCACCATCGCCAACCAGAAGGGCGGCGTCGGCAAGACCACCACCGCGGTCAACCTCGCCGCGGCGCTGGCCGAGAAGAAGATCCACACGCTGCTGATCGACCTGGACCCGCAGGCCAGCGCCACCAGCGCCGTCGGCATCGAAAAGGTGGCCGGGCGGAGCCTCTACGGGCCGCTCCGGGGCGAGGGCACCGCCTTCGAGATGATCACGCCCACCGCCTACGAGCATCTCGCCCTCATTCCCAGCGAGGAGGACCTCGCCGCGGCCGAGATCGAGCTGGCGCAGACCGAAAACTATTTGATGAAACTCCGGGGTGTGCTCGAGGCCATCCGCGCTTCCAACGGCTACCGCGTCATCATCATCGATTGCCCGCCCGCGCTCGGCATGCTCTCGATGAACAGCCTCGCCGCCGCGGACTGGCTGCTCATCACGCTGCAGTGCGAATACATGGCCCTCGAGGGGCTCGGCCAGATCCTGCGCAATGTCGATCGGCTCAAGAACGCCCACGTCAACGACGGCCTGCAGCTCGGCGGCATCGTGATGACCATGTTCGATTCGCGCACCAACCTCGCCAAGCAGGTCGTGGACGAGGTGAAGCAGCACCTGCCGGACAAGATCTTCGCCACGGTCATCCCGCGCACCGTCCGGCTGAGCGAGGCGCCGAGCTTCGGCCAGCCCATCTTCGCCTACGACCCCCACGGCCCCGGTGCCGCCGCCTACCGGGCCCTGGCCAAGGAAGTCATCGCCCGCTTCGGCCTGGCATAGGCGTCCTGACGTAGGTCGGGCTTTACGCCCGATATCTGCGTTTCATATCGGGGATAAACCCCGACCTACCCAAGGCCCAAACCCGCGCTTGCCCTGCCCGCAGCGCCCGCCTCACTACTCGCTACTTTCCCACCCGTGCTCACCGCCCTGACCAAATATCGCCACGCCTTCCTCCTCGGGCTGCAGAGCAACCTCGTCTATCGCGTGAATTTCGCGGTCCGGGGCTTCTTCTACATGTTTCACCTGGTAGTCGTTTTCATCCTCTGGGGTGCGGTGTATTCCGGCGCGAAGGACATCGGCGGCTTCAGCTTCGGGCAGACGCTCACCTACTTCCTCGTGATGCTCGTGATGCAGTTCTTCGTCGGCGCCTTCAACGAGGACTACCAGATCAGCGAGGAAATCCGCAACGGCCTCATCAACCAGTTCCTGTTGAAACCCATCAACTACTTCCTCTACCGCTTCAGCATCTTCGTCGCCGCGCGCCTCGTCACCGGCATCCTGATCCTGCTGCCGCTGCTCGTCACCCTGCCGCTGCTGCACGAATACATCACCCTGCCCCACGACTTCTGGCGCATCGGGCTGGTGGTGCCGGCCATGGCGCTCTCGGCGCTCATCCAATTCAGCATCGCCTACTGCTTCGGCATGATGACGTTCTGGTTCCTCGACATCCAGGGCTTCGTCATCCTCTCGATGGCCGTGGAATCCCTGCTCGGCGGGCAGATGTTCCCGCTCGACCTGCTGCCGGCCGGCGTCTTCCGCGTCGCACAGTTCCTGCCGTTCTATTACCAGACGTATTTCCCGGTCGCGATCCTCACGGGCCGCATTCACTCCCTGGGTGAGGTCTGGCAGGGCTTTGGCATCCAGATCGCGTGGGTTATCCTGCTGCTCGGCCTTAACCAGCTCCTGTGGGTCCGTGGCCTGCGCCGCCACACCGCCGTCGGCGGTTGACGCACCATGACGAAGTATCTCCAAATCTGGCTGGCCAGCGCGCGGTATTCGGTCGCGCGGACGATGATGTTCCGCTTCGACTTCCTGCTCTGGGCCACCGTCGAGCTGTTCTGGATGAGTGTGAACCTGCTCCTGATCACGGTGATCTACGAGCACACCACGTCCATCGCCGGCTGGAGCAAATACCAGATGCTCTTGCTCGTCGGCACCTCGCTCCTCATCCAGCGCTTCCTGATGGGCTTCTTCTGGAGCAGCATCTTCGAGATGGGCCGCAACATCCGGACCGGGTATTTCGACTACTTCCTCGCCCAGCCCGGCAACATCCTGTTCATGGCCTCCACGCGGAAGATCGACCTGGATGGCCTGATCAACTCCTTCGTCGCCATGGGTGTCGTAGCCTACGCCGCGCACCGCCTGGGACTTCACCCAACGTTGTTGGACTTGGGCGTCTACGCCCTGATGATCTTCTCCGGCCTCATCATCCACTACGGCATGCTGGTGCTGTCCATCTCGCTGGCGTTTTGGATCACGAGCGCCCAGGGCATCGAGGGAATCTATTTTACGCTCTCGGAGTTTTCGCGCCTGCCCAAGGCCGCCTTCAAGGGCGTGGCCAGCGTCGCCTTCGTCTGGGTGCTGCCCGTCGTCGTCGTCAGCAACGCGCCCGCCGAAACCCTGCTGCGCGGCTTCCAACCCCGCTGGGCCCTCGCGATTTTCGCGGCCGCACTGCTGTGGGTCGGCGCCGCCGTGTGGGTCTTCCACCGCGGCCTCCGCCGCTACTCCAGCGCCAGTTCATGAGCGACGTCCTGCTCCAGCTGCAAAGCCGCCTCGGCTACACGTTCCGCGACCCCGCGTTGCTGGCGCGCGCGCTCACCCATCCGTCCCTCGCCAACGAACTGCCCGGGCTGAAGGAAGCCAACCAGCGTCTCGAGTTCCTCGGTGACGCCGTGCTGCAGCTGGTGCTCAGCGAGGAGATTTTCCGCCTCTATCCTTCGGAGCGCGAGGGCGTGCTCACCAACCTCCGCAAGAAACTCGTCGAGGGTCGCTTCATCGCCGAGCTCGCCCGCGAACTGTCGCTCGACGAATCCCTCCGCGTGCAACCCGCCACCCCCGAGCTCGCCCGCAGCCAGTCCGCGCTGGAGGATGCGTTCGAGGCGCTCGTCGCGGCGATTTACCTCGATGCGGGCTACGGCCCCACGCGCGAGACCGTCCTGCGGATTTACGGCGACCTCGCCGCCCACCTGGAAAAAACCCTGCCCGCCGACAACCCCAAGGGACGCCTCCAGGAACTCGTACAGCCCAAGCACGGCAATAATGCCCTGCGCTACACGGTCACCAAGACCACGGGCGTCGCCCACCAACGCGCTTACCAAGTCACCGTCCACCTGCTCGACCGCCCGCTCGGCAGCGGCGCTGGCCCCTCCAAAAAAGACGCTGAGGAAGCCGCCGCGCTGGAAGCGCTGAAGGCGCTCGAGCCGGGATCCACTCTCTAATCGCAGAAACGCGAAGGGGCGGAAGCGCGGAATTGCGCTTTTGCCTTTGGTCGCCTTCCCGTTTCCGCTCCTCCGCGTTTTCGCGATCTTCCGATGCCTGCCGATTCTCCGCGTCACAAGCTCACCGGCATCTGCCCGCCCGCCCGGGGCGCGGTGATCGCTGAGCTGGTGCGCCGACAGCCCGCGCCGGTCTGGCTGGTCGTCGCCGAGGACCTGAAGACCGCCGAACAGCTGGCGGAGGACATCGCGTTCTTTTGCGCCGCCGCCGGCGGAATGCGGCCCTTAGCCGCCCTCGTTTTCCCGGAATCGATGCGCGACAGCCGCGACATGCGCGAGGCGTTCGCGGCTTCGAGCGAGCGGGTGACCGTGCTCTCCCGGCTCCGCGCTACGCGCGCGCTGGCCACCGCGCCCGACACGCTCGTCGTCACCACCACGCCTGCGGCGTTGCTTCAGCCCGTGCCCGCCCTCGAGGAATTCTCCGCGCGCGAATTTACCCTCGCCCGCGGGCAGAAGCAGTCGTTCCAAGGTCTGCTCGAGCAACTGCAGCAGCTCGACTACGACTCGGAGGCCGTGTGCGAGGCGCCCGGCCACTACGCCATTCGCGGTGGCATCATTGACGTTTACCCGGTCACGGCCAACCAGCCCTATCGGCTCGATTTCTTCGGCGATGAAATTGAGGAGATCCGCGAATTCGATCCCGTCACCCAGCGCTCGGGGGCCAGCGTCACGACGATCACGCTTTCCGCCTCGCCGCGCGTCCGCCTCGCGGAGTCGACCACCGGCATCGCGGACTACCTTTCGACCGGCACCCAGCTCGTCTTCGTCGAGCCCGCCTCGCTCGAGGAGGAATTCAGCTCGTTCGCCCAGGAGAGCAGCCCGGGGCTCGCCCCGCTGCTGGCCCGCTGCGCCGGGGCCTTCGGCCTCAGCGATCTGGACGAGGCCAGCGCGCTGTTCGACGGCGCGTCCGACGAGGCGACGTGGGACACCGAGAGCCTCGCCCACCACCGCACTTACCCCGAGGGCGCCCTGGTTGCCCAGGAACGGCTGCAGGTCGAAGAGGACGCGCGGCTGAAGTTTCTCCTGCAAGTCGCCGCGTGGCGGAAAGTCGGCTACGACATCGTGATCGTCACGGGCAAGGACGGCGAGGAACAGCGCATCAAGGAGATCCTCGCCGAGCGACCCGCGCTCAAGGCGATGCGCCCACGTTTCCTCCGCGGCACGCTCAACGAGGGTTTCCGGGTGACCTTTCGTCCGGGCGCGACGCTCGATTGTAGGGCGGGGTCTCCCGACCCCGCCACTTCCGCGATCCTATCCAGGCGGGGTCAGGAGACCCCGCCCTACATCTCGACCGGCCTCGTCGTCGTCACCGAGACCGAGATCTTCGGCCGCCAGCGGCAGCGACGTCCACTGCTCAATCCGCGCGCCGTGGCGCAGCGGGCGCAGATCGACCAGCTGCTCGATTTTTCGGAACTGGTCGAGGGTGACTTCGTGGTCCACCTCCAGCACGGCATCGCGCTCTATCGCGGCCTGACCAAGCTCGATACCGCCCAGGGCCTGCGCGAGGTGATTTCCCTCGAGTTTGACGACCACGTGACGCTGCACGTGCCCCTGCAGGAGTCGCATCTCATCAGCCGTTATGTGGGCCTGAGCAAGGCCAAGCCCCAACTCGGCCGCATCGGCTCCGGTCGCTGGGAAAAAGCGCGCAAAGCCGCCGAGCTCGCCACCATCGACCTCGCCGCCGAGCTGCTGCGCATCCACGCCGCGCGCGAGGCGCAGCCCGGTCACGCGTTTTCCGCCGACACCACCTGGCAGAAGGAGTTCGAGGCGTCGTTCCCGTTCACCGAGACCCGCGACCAGCTCAAGGCCATCGCCGAGACGAAGACGGACATGGAGCACACCCGCCCGATGGACCGCCTCATCTGCGGTGACGTGGGCTTTGGCAAAACCGAGGTCGCCATTCGAGCCGCGTTCAAGGCCGTCCAAGGCGGCCGGCAGGTCGCGGTGCTCGTGCCCACGACGGTGCTGGCGCAGCAGCACCTCAACACGTTTCGCGAGCGCATGGCGGGCTACCCGATCGCCGTCGAGATGATCAGCCGCTTTCGCACGCCCGCGGAGCAAAAGAAGATCCTCACGGCCACGGCCGCGGGCCAGGTGGACATCCTCATCGGGACGCACCGGCTGCTGCAGCGCGACGTCCAGTTCCGCGAACTCGGCCTCGTCGTGATCGACGAGGAGCAGCGCTTCGGCGTGAAGCACAAGGAGCGTTTCAAGGCCCTCCGCGCCACCGTCGATGTGCTCTCGATGAGCGCCACGCCGATTCCCCGCACGCTCTACATGGCGCTCACGGGAGCGCGCGACCTCAGCGTGATCGAGACCGCGCCGACTAACCGCCATCCAATCCAAACGATCGTCAAAACCTACGACGAAAAGGTCGTCCTCGACGCCGTCCACCACGAGATCCGCCGCGGCGGACAGGTGTTTTACCTGCACAATCGCGTGCAGACGATCGACCTCATCGCCGCCCAGTTGCGGAAACTCCTGCCCGAACTCACCATCGGCGTTGGCCACGGGCAGATGAACGCCCACGAGCTGGAGGAAGTGATGACCGAGTTCGTCGCCGGGCGCTACCAGATGCTCGTGTGCACCACGATCATCGAGAGCGGACTCGATATCCCGAACTGCAACACGATCATCATCGAGGGCGCCGACCGTTTCGGACTGTCGCAACTCTACCAGCTCCGTGGCCGCGTCGGGCGTTTCAAACACCAGGCCTACGCGTATCTCCTGCTCCACCGGCACACCCGGCTGCTCGACGTCGCCCGCCAGCGTCTGACCGCGATGCGGCAGCACACGCAGCTCGGCGCAGGTTTTCGGATTGCGATGCGCGATCTCGAGCTGCGCGGCGCGGGCAACCTCCTCGGCGCCGAGCAAAGCGGCCACATCGTCGGGGTCGGCTTCGAGCTTTACTGCCAACTGCTCCGCCAGTCGGTGGCCCGGTTGAAGGGCGAAAAGACCGCCGCGGCCATCCGCGCCAGCGTGAAGCTCGACTTCGTCTTTATCGGCGAAAGCCCCGCGCCGGCCGGCGGGCCCGTCCGCGGCCGCCACGAGGACAGCTACACCGCCCTCAAGGATGCCGAAGATCAAGCCGGCCACACCGAGGTGGAGCGCATCCAGGCGCGCATCCCTGCCAGCTATCTGGGAGAGAGCCGGTTGCGCATCGACTTCTACCGCAAACTCGCCCTCGCCGACACCTTGCCGGCGTTGAAACAGATCGAAAACGACTTGCGGGACCGGTTCGGCAAGTTCGGCGAGGAGGTTAAGGCGCTCCTGCTCGTCACGGAAGTCCGCATTCGGGCGGAACAAAAAGGCATCATTTCCGTCGAAACGGAGTCCAGCCGCTTGAAGTGCCTGCGCAATACCGGCCGCCGCGATGACTGGGTGCAGGTTGGCACCCGGTTTCCAAGGTTGACCGCCCCCCGCCCGCTTCTACGGTTAAGGGAAATCGTCTCTTTTTTGAACAACCTGCCCAATCCATGATGTTCGGTCGCCGTCTCACCCTCGCTCTCCTCGCTGTCGGACTCCTTGCCGCTGCCCGCGGCCAGTCCGCCGCCAATGACGGCCTGAACCTGCGCTTTGCCAACGGCATCGCGGCCATCGCGGAGGACAAGGTCATCACCGTGGACGATGTCCGCCGTGAAATCAGCCCGCTCATCCCCCAGCTGCAGCGCGAAGCCCGCAGCGAGAAGGAGTTCAACGAGAAGCTCGAAGCCCTCCAGGACGACGTCATCCAGCAGCTCATCGACCGCGTACTGATCGTGAAGGAATTCCGCAAGGACGAGAAAAAGCACATCCCCGCCAGCTTCGTCGACAACCGCATCGCGGAGATCGAGAGCGAGCAGTTCGACAACGATCGCTCCAAGTTCCTCGCCTACCTGCGGGGCCGCGGCATCACGCTGCGCGACTACCATCGCGAGGTCGAGGAGGACATCATTTACCAGTATATGCGCCAGCAGCAGCGCAAGACCCAGACCGTCATCAGCCCGGTGCGCATCGAGACGTTCTACAAGGAAAACAAGGACCGGTTTTACCAGGAAGACAGCGTGCACCTCCGCCTCATCCAGTTCACCCACGCCAACGGCGAATCCGACACCGACCTGCAGGCCAAGGCGGACGTCGTGCTGGCGCGGCTGAAGGCCGGCGTGAAGTTCGAGGATCTCGCCAAGGAATTCAGCCAGGACTCCCGCCACGCCAAGGGCGGCGACTGGGGCTGGGTGAAGCGCTCCGATTTCCGCAAGGAATTCACCGACATTGTCTTCAACATGAAGAAGGACGAGTGCTCCCAAGCCGTGGTGCTACCGGAAGGCGTCTTCCTGCTCTACGTGCAGGACCGCAAATACGCCGGCATCCAGCAGCTCGACGACGTCCGCGACCAAATTGAGCGCCTCCTCGCCCAGCAGATGGGCCAGATCAGCCAGGAACGCTGGCTCGAGCGCCTCCGCCGCAACGGCTACGTGAAGCACTTCTGAGCGCGCAAAGCCTGCGGCGCTGGCGGCAATGAGGTAACGGAGACCGATGACCCCGCAAAAAGCCGCCGCTGTCTTTCAGGTTTCCAACCTTGAGGCCGCCCTCAAGCACTACAAAGAAGTGCTTGGGTTCGAGGAGGAATTCCGCTTCGGCGACTACGCCGGCTTGAAGTTTGGTGAGGTCTACCTGCACCTGTCGGGGCATAACGCCCACGAGCGACCGCTGGGTGGCGGAAACGTCTATGTGTTTTTGCGATGAGATCGACGCGTATTTTGCCGAGCTAAAGCGTAAAGGTGCCCGCCTGAAAACGGAGCCGAAGAACTACCCCTACGGTATGAGGGATTTCGTGGTCCTGGACCTCGATGGCAACCACCTCGGCTTCGGCTGCGAATCCGAGAATGCCTGAGCGGTGGTTGGCCACAAAGAGGCGCAAAGTTTCCGAGGCTGCGGCTTTACCCTCCATCGCGCCTATAGGCGCACGGGAGGCAATTTCGACGCCCCTGAGCCCTTGTGCCTTTTTGTGGCCAACCCAAATCGCTTACTTCTTCGCCCCAATCTTCTCCGGCGGGTTCTTCGCGTTCGGGCAAGAGTCGATCCACAGGCCCTGCGGGCGCGCCCATTCGGCGGCGTTGGCGATGACTTTGCGGACGTTCTTGTCGAGGTAGGTCGGGTAGGTTTCGTGGCCGGGACGGAAATAGAAGATCTTCCCGTTGCCGCGGCGCCAGCAGCAGCCGCTGCGGAACACCTCGCCACCCTCAAACCAGGAGATCAGCACCTGCTCCTCGGGCGCCGGGATCGCGAACGGCTCGCCATACATTTCCTCCTGCGGCAGCTCGAAATACGTGTCCAGGCCCCGCGCGATGGGGTGACCCGGGTTGCACACCCACAGGCGCTCCTTCTCGTCGGCCTCCCGCCACGTCAACGAGCACGTCGTGCCGAGCAGGCGCTTGAAGATTTTCGAGTAGTGCCCCGAGTGCAGCACGATCAGGCCCATGCCCTCGAGCACGCGCTTCTGCACGCGGTCCACGATCTCGTCGCTCACCTTATCGTGCGCCATGTGGCCCCACCACGTCAGCACATCCGTCGCCGCCAGCCGCTCGACAGTCAGGCCGTGCTCGGCCTCCTGCAGCGTGGCCGTCGACACCGCGACGCCGGGCAGCAGCTCGCGCAAGCCCTCCGCAATGGCGGTGTGCATGCCGCGCGGGTAGATGGCAGCTACCTTGGCGTTTTTGTGTTCGTGGACGTTCTCGCCCCAGACGGTGACGCGTAGAGGATTCATGGTGGAGAACCATGACTTTAGCAGAACGCGAAAACCTGTCCAAGCCATTCCGCGTGGGCCGTACGTGCGCGTGAGCCGGTGTGGATTGCGGAAAAAAGACGGCACGCATGTCGGATTCAGTTCCACGTGCAGCCTTGCTCGTCACTGCTCCAACCTTCCTGTGGCCGATCCCGCCGAGTATCCTGTGCCGAATCGCCTGCGGGAGATGGCCGCCGGCGAGCGACCACAGGAAAGGTTGGAGCGCCTCGGCGCCGGCGCGCTCAGTGACACCGAGTTGCTGGCGATGCTGCTGCGCAGCGGCACCCGCGGGCAGGACGTGATGACCCTCGCGACGCGCCTGCTGGCCGAGGGCGGTTCGCTCGCCGGGCTGATGGCGTGGCGCGCCCCACAGTTTCGGGCGCTCCGGGGCATCGGGCACGTCAAGGCCCTGCAATTGCTCACCACGATGGAAATCGCCCGCCGCGTCATCGGCCAGCAAGCCGCCGACGCGCCCGTTCTCAACCGCGCCGACGTCGTGGCGGCGTATTTCCAGCCGTTCACCTTGGGACTGGAGGTGGAGAAATTCTGGGTGCTCTGCCTGAATCGGAAGAACCGGCTGCTCAAACGAGTGGAGGTCACCTCCGGCACCGCTACCGCCGCCCTGGCCCATCCTCGCGAGGTCTTCCGCGAGGCCATCCGGGAGGCCGCGACGGCGGTCGTTTGCGTCCACAACCACCCCAGCGGCGACCCTGCGCCCAGCGCCGCCGACCTCCAGATCACCCGGCAGCTCCGGGAGGCGGCCAAAGCCGTGGATATCGACCTTTTGGACCACGTGATCCTTGGCCGCACCGCTGCAGACCCCACCGGGCGAGGGTTTTACAGCTTCCGCGAGGCGGGGTTGATTTGAGGGCGGAGGGGGCGGAAATCGGCCAATCGCGCGAAATGAGGCGTCTCAGGTATGCCACCCTACTTCGTCCCGCCGTTGGCGGGACTTCGAAGGGCATCCTTCGCTCTCGGGTTCCCCACTCAGCCCACTGGCGACCCCGTAATCCTAGGGGGTGGCCGTGCCATCCGTAGCCTCGGCGAAGGATGGTGGTAGGACCTGGATTCGAACCAGGGAAGGCGTTAGCCAGCAGATTTACAGTCTGCCCTCGTTGGCCACTTGAGTATCCTACCAAATGGGGAGCGCGAAAACTCTCGGCTCACCCTGCTTAGTTCAAGGCTTTTTTCAGCGTCGCGTTGCCGGCCCCCTCCGGGCTTGCTGTCCTGGCACCCCGGCCATGTTCACCGACGCGAAAGAGATACTCTCGGATTTCCTCGCCCGGGGGCTGCTGAACGACCTGCTCACCATCGGCGGTTTCGTCCTCGCCCTGCTCCTGGTCGCGCGCCTGATGAGCCAAAAAAAGGCCCCGGCGAACACGTTTGCCTGGCTGCTCGTCATCGTGCTCCTGCCCTACGTCGGGGTGCCGCTTTACCTCATCTTCGGCGGACGCAAACTCCGCCGGCTGGCCGCCCGCAAGGCTCCCCTCACCCCTCACCTGCCCCATTCGCCCGCCACCGCCTCCATCTTCGCCACGCAGCCCGTCGCCCACACGATCATGTCCAGCGGCGCTGGCGCACCCGTCGCCGGCAACCGGCTAAAACTGCTGACCACCGGCGAGGACACCTACGCGACCTTGGTGAAACAAATCCGCGCGGCCCGCCGCACGATCCACATCAACACGTTCATCCTCGGGCGCGATGACACCGGTCGGAGCCTCGTGCGGCTGCTGGCGGAACGCGCCCGCGAGGGCGTGAAGGTGCGGCTGCTGCTCGACGCCGTCGGCTGCATGTTCATCCGCCCGAGCTTCCACGCCGAGCTGCGCGCGGCCGGCGGCGAGGTGTGCAAGTTCATGCGCGTGCTGCCGTTCACCTCGCGCGGCTCGGCGAATCTCCGCAATCACCGCAAAATCGCCGTCTTTGACCACGCCATCGCCATCGTCGGCGGCCACAACCTCGCCAACGAATACATGGGGTCGGCGCCCTACCGAAAACGTTTTCGCGATCTCGGGGCGCTGATCGAGGGACCCGCCGCGACGTTGTTGAACGAGGTTTTCATCGCGGACTGGTGCTTTGCGAGCCGCCAGTCCCCCGAAACGCTCCGCCGCGGCCCGCGCATCGATTCGGCGGCGGACCGGGGCCCGGCCGAGCTGCAGGTCGTCGCGAGCGGCCCGGACGTGCCCGGCGATCCGCTCTACGAGGGCATTATCTCCATGATCCAGGAGGCCGAGAAGAGCATCTGGATCGTCACGCCCTATTTCATCCCCGACGACGTGCTGCTGCGCTCCCTGATCGTGAAGGCCCGGGCGGGACGCGAGGTGACCCTGATCGTGCCCGAACATTCCAATCACCCGGTGACGGACTTCGCGCGACGGCACTACATCCGGGAACTCTGCCTGGCCGGCGGGCGCGTGCTGCTGTTCCAGCCCGGCATGATGCACAGCAAGGCCGTCATCGTGGACGACCGCGTCGGCTTGCTGGGCTCGGCGAATTTTGACCTGCGCAGCCTGTTCGTGAACTTCGAGATCGGCGTGGTGGTGCACACCACGGCCGAAGCGCTGGCGATGAAGGCCTGGGCCCGCGAGCAGGCGGAGAGTTGCCGCGAGTTCGTCAACCGGAAGCGCCCGCACCGCCTGTGGTCGGGCATGCTGGAGGACTTCAGCCGCCTGCTGGCGCCGCTGCTCTGAACTCAGGCCACTGCGCTGGCGAGCTCGAGCAGGTCGAACGCGTGGCGCACCTCGTGCCGGATCTCGGCCAGGGCGGCGCGGGCGTGTTCCACCTTGATGTCCTTCTTCTCGGAGTATTCGGCCTTGATGGCCGCCCAGCGATCGCCGAGCTGATGGAGCTTAACGCCGGAATTCTGCAGCAGGAGGCGCATGCGCCCCTGCAGCGGGGTCACGCGGCAGGCCAGGCGCTCATCGAGTCGGCGACGGGCCTCGGACAACTGAAGCAGCAAAATCTTTTCCTCGGACACGCGGCGCAGGCCGGACACGAGGCGGATGCGCTCGAGCGTCCAGATCGACCATTTGGTCGGATCCCACTGCCACCATTTCACGCCGTTGCGGTAGTCGTGCTGAAACTCGTGGTGATAGTTGTGGTAGCCCTCGCCAAACGTGAACAGCGCCATGATCCAGCTGTCGCGCGCGCTGCAGCGGTCCGAGTAGGGCCGGCTGCCGATGGTGTGGCAGAGCGAGTTGATGAAAAACGTCATGTGTTGGACGACGGTGACGCGCGCCACGCCTGCCAGCAGGAAACCGCCGAGGGCACCCACGGCGCCCGCGTGCAGCCAGCCCAAGCCGGCGGGAACGAGAAAGCCGAGCCCCACCGCGATCGGGACGTAGAAATCCGACTGGAACCGCAGCAGCGGGTCCTTGCGCAGGTCGGCGACATTGTCGAGCGGCGGCTCCGGATCGAGTTTGAAGAGGATCCACCCCATGTGCGCATACCAGAAACCCTGCGAGATGTCGTAAGGGTCCTCCGCGCCATCCACATGCTTGTGGTGCCGGCGATGGTCGGAAACCCAGTTCAATGCGGCATTCTCGAACGCCGCGGCGCCAAACATCAGCGTCAAAAGCCGCACGGGCCAGCGGGCCTCGAAGGCCTTGTGCGCAAACAGCCGGTGGTAGCCGAGCGTGATGCTCATGCCCGTGGCGGCGCAGTAAAACAGGAACATTCCGATCTGAAAGGCATCCGCATGGTAGTGCCAAAGATACCAGGGCACAGCGGTGATCGTCACGACGGCGGTACCAATAAGGAACGCGCTGTTGGTCCAGTTGATGCGGGCGGCGGGAAGACGGAAGGGCACGACCCACACCACTCCAGATCGCGCGCCGGAGCAAATCCAATCTCAGAAATCTTGGCGTGAAAACACGTAGTCCCGCGCCGGATTTCAGCGCGTTTTCCCGATGGCCCGCAGCGCGTCGAGCCGGTCCAAATTCTCTCGCGCGCGCCGGAAGTCCGGCTGCAGCCGAAGCGCTTCCTCGATCTCCGCCTGCGCCTCGCCCAGCCGCCCCAATTCCATCAACGCCTTCCCGAGAAAATTGTGCGCATCGGCGAAATCCGGGCGGATCCGCACCGCGACGGAAAAATGCTCCGCGGCCTCGGACCAGCGGTGCAAATCCGCCAGTGCGTGGCCCAGGTTGAACTGTGCGATCAGTGAGCGCGGATCCAGCTCCACCGCCGTCTCGTAGCGCGTCACGGCCTCCTCCAGCCGGTCACTTCGCGCGAGGAGATTGCCCATTTCCTGGTAGAGCAGCGCATTGCGGGGCTGCAGGCGCAGTGCCGCTTCGTAATGCGTCATCGCCTCGCTGGTTCGGCCGGCCATGGCGAGCGTGCCGGCGAGCGTGTGCTCGGCATCGGGGAAGTTGGGTTTCAGCCGCAGTGCCTGCTCGTATTGCGCCAGCGCCGCCTCCAGCTGCCTCTGCTGCAACAGCGCCGTGCCGAGCACGTAATGCGCCTCCGCCAAATCCGGCTTCAACCGCACGGCCTGCTCCGCTTCCGCCTGCGTCTCCGCCGGTCGGTTCAACTGCAGCAGCACGCCCGCCAGGCTGTAATGCGCCTCCGCGTAATTGGGCGAAAGGGTCACCGCCGCGGCAAATTGCTCGCGCGCCTCCTCGAGCCGGCCGAGCCCGGAGAGCGCCGTGCCCAAATTCATCCGGGCGCGCGGGTTGTCCGGCTGCTCGGCCACTGTC
The DNA here is from genome assembly GCA_903862955.1 of uncultured Opitutia bacterium. Lineage (GTDB taxonomy): Bacteria > Verrucomicrobiota > Verrucomicrobiia > Opitutales > Opitutaceae > Opi-474. Next base: position 228,816 of record CAIPAH010000023.1, on the reverse strand, counting down.
GCGCCCCACAGCGTCAACGGATCGCGATAGTCGCGGTTGCGCTCCGCCGTGCCCCACCCCGCGATCACGGCGACCACGACCCACGCGACGAGGCTCCGACTGCCCAGCCAGCGACAACCGCCCGCCACGGCCAAAATGACCAGCACCGCCAACGGCAGATACATGCGGTGTTCGGCGATCGTCTGCGAGATGAGCGGCACGATGCTGGAACTCGGCGCGAGGATCGCAAAAAACGAAAACGCGAGAAACCCGAGCACCGGCCGACGCCAGAGCGCCCAAAACGTGCCTGCCACCAACGCGACCAGCACCACCCCCTGCAGCCACACGTCTCCCAGCCGGTGCACCACGCCAGTGCCGTAGTCGACCACAAGTGGGCTCGGCCAGATGCTGAGGCGAAGATAGAGGATGATCGCCCGGCACTGCGTCAGCGCGTAATCCCACGAACTCACGCCCAACCCGAAGCCCACCACCCCGCCGCGCTGGCTCCAGCGCGTCATGAGCCAGCCGAGAAACACCCACGTTCCCGCCAGCCCGAGATACATTTTCCACCGGGACCGCCACGCCGCGGCGAAACTACCCGACACAAATGTCCGGTCATACAGCAGCACCAGCACCGGTGCCGCCACCATCACTTCCTTCGTTGCCATGCCGAGCACACAGATGACGATCGTGAGGATCCGCCACGGCCCGGGCTTCGGCGAATCCACGCTCCGAATGAAACTGTAGAACGTGAGCAGGAAAAAGAGACCCATCAGCGACTCGGTCCGCTGCACGACGCACGTCACGGACTCCGTCTGGAGCGGATGCAGCACCCAAAGCAGCGCCGTCACCGCCGCGATCGGCAGCGCCATCGCCCCGAATTCCGCGCGCAAGACCGGCCGCAACAGCGTCCGCCGCACCACGCCCAGCAGCGCCAGGCCCGCGAGCGCGTGGATGAGCGTGTTGAAAATATGGTAGCCTTGGACGTTCAGTCCGCCGAGGGCGTAGTTGATCGCGAGCGACAGGTTGATGATCGGGCGGCCCACGACTCCCGTCACGTGATTCGGTGGCGAGAGCACGTCTGACAACGGCCACAGGTGCCGGATCGTCGCGTTGTCCGTAATCGACTTCAGGTCATCGAACACGAACGGGCATGAAAAGCTGTTGGCATAGGCGATTCCTGTCGCCAGCACGATGACCGCCGCCGCCGGTCCGATTCCCACGCCGGCCAGCCAGGCGGCGGAACGGGAAGGCAGCGGTTTCGTGCCGGGCGTGGCGGGCGAAGGCATGGCTCGAGTTCAGCTCAACGCGACCGGGCCTGCAAGGCCTGCAGCCGGGCGAGATTGTTCCGCGCCGGCGCAAAATCCGGCTTCAAGCGCAACGTCTCCTCGTATTGCGCCAGCGCCTCGTCAAACCGGCGCAGCTGCGTGAGCGCGTTGCCGAGGTTGTTGTGCGCCTCGGCAAACTCCGGCCGCAGCCGGATCACCGCGCCGTATTGCTCCGCCGCTTCGGCAAAGCGGTGCTGGGCAAACCACGCATTGCCGAGATTGTAGCGCGCCGCGATGGAATCCGGGTCAAGCCGCACCGCCGCCTCAAAATGCTCCGCCGCTTCGCCCACGCGGCCCAGCCGCCCGAGCGCGCCGCCCAGCGCGACCTGGTTCTCGGGGGAATCCGGCTTTAGCTCCACGGCGGCGGCAAAATGAGGCGCCGCCTCGTCCCAGCGCTGGAGTTCCGCCAACGCACTGCCCAAGCCCAGTTCGAGCGCGGCATTGCGGGGCTGGAGACGCAGCGCCTCTTCAAATTGCGCCAGGCCCTCGCTGACGCGCCCCATGTGCACGAGAGTCTCGGCATAAGTCTGCCTGGCCTCGACGTAATCGGGCCGGACTTTCAAGGCGGCCTCGAAGTGCGTCAGCGCGTCCTCCGGCCGGCCTAGCTGGACCAGGACGCCCGCCAGCACAAAGTGCGCATCGAAATACGGCGGCCTCAGGCGGACCGCCGCCTCGCAATGCTCCAGGGCCTCGGCCGGCCGAAATTGGCGGAACAGGAAATTCCCCAGGTTAAACTGCGCCTCGGGATAGTCGGGCTTGAGCTTCACGGCCTCGGCGAGGTGTTGCTCCGCTTCCGCATTCTGCCCGGCGATCGCGAGCGCACAGCCGAGGCTGGATTGTGCGCGGGGACTCTGCGGCTCCGCCGCCACCGTGAGCGTCCAGAGCTTGACGTTGCTCTCGTAGTCCGAATTGCGCACCACGGTGGCCACGCCCGCCACGGCCGCCAAGCCGAGGCAGATCCACACGCCAAGGCGCCCGACCCACGCATGCAAGCCCACCGCGGCAAGCACCACCACCGCGGCCAGAGACAAATACATGCGGTGTTCGGCCGCCGTCTGCGTGATGAGCGGCACGAAACTCGAGCTGGGGGCTAGAATTGCGAAAAACCAGAACGCCACAAACCCCAGCACCGGCCGGCGCCAGAGCGCCCAAAACGTGGCCGCCACCAGCGTCACCAGCAGGACGGCCTGCCACGAGACGTCCGCCAGGCTGTGCTCCACCGCCATGCCATAATCGACCACGAGGGGATGCGGCCACACCGCCAGGCGCAGGTAGTGGACGATCGCGCGGCATTGCGTCAGGGCATACTCCCACGAACTCACGCCGTGACCGAACCCCGCCGCTCCGCCGCGCTGGCCCGCGCTCGCGACCAGGTAAAACAACAGCAGCCAGGTCGCTGCCAACGCCGAGTATAAATTTCTGCGGGCCTGCCACGCCGCTCGAAACCCGCCGGCCACGAATGTCCGGTCATACAGCAACACCAGCACCGGCGCCGACACGATGACCTCCTTCGTCGCCGTCCCGAGCAGGCAGACGACCACGGTGAAGATCTGCCAGCGCAGCGGCGACGGCGACTCCACCGAGCGAATGAACCCGTAGAGCGTGGACAAATAAAGGAGGCCCATCAGCGACTCGGACCGCTGCACCACGAACGTCACCGACTCCGTGAGCAGCGGATGCAGCCCCCACAGCAGCGCCACCGCCAGGGCCAATGGCAGGGCCACGTCGCCGAATCGCTCCCGCAATCCCGGGCGCAGCAACGTCCGCCGCACAATGCCAAACAGCGCGAGACACGAGAGCGCATGCACCAACGTGTTGAAAATATGATACCCGCGCACGTCGTAACCTCCGAGGGCGTAGTTGACTGCCAACGAGAGGCTCACCACCGGCCGGCCCACTGAGCCGGTCGCGTATTTCGGCGGCGAAAGCACGTCGCCCAGCCGCTCCAGATGCCGGATCGTCGGGTTCTGCGTAATCGCCAGGAAGTCGTCGAAGACGAAAGGCGTCGTGAGGCTGTTCGCGTAAGCCAGCCATATCGCGATCACGATGATGCCCGCAGCGATGAAAATTTCCCGACGCGCGGGCGGCGCGGGAAGATTTACCGGGTTCCCTGACTGGCCGGTCGTCGCATTCGTTTTCGTCATGGAAAGGGCGCCGCGAGCCTTGGCCGCCATGAGCAGTCAGGCAAGGCGCACTTAGCGGCCGGGCGTTGCCGCCGGATGGACTGCGGCACTCAACCGCTGCGCTTCGGCCAGATGCGCCCTCGCCTCGTCCCCGCGCTTGAGTTGAGTCAGGACGTTGGCCAGGCGTCGGTGCGCCTCGGCAAAATCCGGGCGCAGTCGCACGACCGCGGCAAATTCCTCCGCCGCCTCCGGGTAGCGATGCATCTCGAACCACGCCTGCCCGAGATCGAAATGTGTCCCGAACGAGCTGGGATCGAGTTTCACCGCGGCCTGAAAATGCCTCACAGCCTCGTCCATCCGCCCGCTCTGGGCCAGCGCGCTGCCCATGAGGCAATGCGCCTCGACGAAGTCCGGCTTCAGCCGCAGGGCGACGGCGCACTGCTCCGCCGCCTCGCCGATCCGGCCCAATTGCAGCAGCGCATTGCCCAGGTTGTAGCGGGCCTCGGCGTCGGCGGGTTTCAGTTGCACCAGCCGGGCGAAATGTTCGCTCGCCTCCCCCACCCGCCCCTCCCGGACCAGCGCCGAACCGAGGTTGTTTTGCGCGCGGGCATTGTCCGGCCGCTGGCTCACCACGTCGCCCCAGAGCGTGGCCTCGCTGAAATAGACCGCATTGCGCTGGACAGTGAGAAACCCCAGCACCACCGCCAGGAACGCCGCCACCGCGATGGTCCATCGCCCAAGCACCGCGTGCATTCCCACCACCACGAGCACCACCACGCCCGCCAGCGCCAGGTAGACCCGATGCTCCGCCACCGGTTGCATCACGACCGGTATAACGCTGGACGCGGGAGCGAGGCACAAAAACATGGCTGCCCCGCCAAAACCCAATGCTGGACGCCGCCCGCACGCCCAAAGCGTCGCGCCTGCCAAGCCGGCAACCGCCAGCATGCACCCCAACGTCAGGGCCGAGGCCGGCAACAGGCCCGCCCCGTAATCGAACAGCAACGGATGGGGCCAAATCGCCAGTCGGAGATAATGCACCACCGCCCAACTTTCGGTCAGGGCGCACGCCCACGGTGACACCCCCAGCCCGTATCCGACATGGCGCGCGGCCAGACCGCGCATCAGCCACGCCAGGAGAACCCACGTGCCTGCCAGGGCCACGTAATAGCCCTTCCGCTGCCGCCATGCCTCGCGCAGCGTGCCGGCGACAAACGTGCGATCATAGAGCAACACGAGCAGCGGGGCAGTCACGATGACTTCCTTCGTCAGCACGCCGAGCAGGCACGCCACGACCGACCACCCCAGCCAGCGATGAGGAGTGGCGGACTCCGAGGCGCGAATGAAGCCATACAGCGTCTGCAGGTAGCAGAGTCCCATGAGCGACTCCGTCCGCTGCGAAAGGTAGGTCACCGCTTCGGTCTGCAGCGGATGCAGCGCCCACAGGAGTGCACTCACGCCAGCGAGAGGCAGCGCAAGTCCAGCGAAGCGATCGCCGCACTGCGGCCGCAAGAGCGTGCGCCGGACGATCCCAAACAGCGTGAGCGCGGCCAGCACATGCACCGCCAGGTTGAAGGCGTGATAACCCACCACCGCGTCTCCCCCGATCGCGTGATTCACCGCCAGCGTCAGGTTGGCCAGCGGCCGCCCCGACGTGCCGCCACCCGCCGGCGGCGACAGCACCGGCCCCAGCGGCCACAGGTGACGGATCGAGTCATTGAACGTGATCGTCTGCTGGTCATCGAAGAGGAACGGCACCCAAAAGCTGTTCGCGTAGGCCATCCACGTCGCGAGGACGATGACGCCCGCGGCCAAGCCCGCGCTTCGCGCCCACAGCGGCGCGCGCACGGCCTCCCGGTCGTCGCGCGTCGACTCGAGGGCTGGTTCCACGCGCGACATGACGGGTTCTACACAGCGTGCTGCGCGATGAAGCGCATGATCTCCGCCGGATCGGCGCGCAGCCGGTGCTTGATCACGGGCCGGTGCTTCAGCGCGTCGAGCGCGGGCGCGGTCGGCTCCACGCCGATCGCCGCGCGAATCGTCTCCGGAAATTTCGCCGGGCTCGCCGTCGCCAGCACCACGCTCACGCGCCCCGGCGTCAGCGCCTTGAAGCCGCAGGCCGTGTGCGGATCGACGATGTAACCGTGCTCCCGGTGCACGCGCTGGATGATGCCGGGGATTTCCGCATCAGTGCAGCGCGAGGCCGTGAAGCGTCCGCGCTCCCAGTTTTCCAACCGCACGCCCCCGGTGTTCTTGATCTCCTCCATCATCGCCCGCAGGCGCTGCGGGTCGCGTCCCGCCTGGTAATAAAGGAAGCGCTCAAAATTCGACGCCACCTGGATGTCCATCGACGGCGCGAGGCTCGGCAAGACCGAACCCACCCGGTATTCGCCCGTCTCGAAGAAGCGGCAGAGGATGTCGTTCTGGTTCGTCGCCACCTTGAACCCGGCGATCGGCACGCCCATCTGCTGGAGCAGCCAGCCGGCGAACACGTTCCCAAAATTGCCCGTGGGCACGATAAACTCCACGCTGCTGCGCTCGGCCGGCGAGAGCTTGAGCCAGGCATACAGGTAATAGACGCACTGCGCCAGGATGCGCGCGAGGTTGATGGAATTGACCGCGGAGAGCCGGTGGCCGCGCCGAAAGGCGCCGTTCGAAAAGATCACCTTCAGCGCGGCCTGCGCGTCGTCGAACGTGCCGTCCAGCGCGAGCGCATACACATTCGAGGCGCCCGTGCAGGTCATTTGCCGTTCCTGCAGCGGCGACACCCGGCCGTCCGGGTAGAGGATGAAAATGGCCGTGCCCGGCTTGCCCAGCAGCCCGTGGATCGCCGCCGCACCCGTGTCGCCCGAGGTGGCGCCGAGAACATTGATCGTCTCTCCGCGGGTCAGGCACTGGTGCTCGTAGAGGTTGCCCAGCAGCTGGAGCGCAAAGTCCTTGAACGCCAGCGTCGGCCCGTGAAACAGCTCGAGCACGTAAAGATCGGGCCCGAGCTTCTTGAGCGGCGCGATCTCGGGCTGGTCAAACTTCGTGTAGGATTTCTCGACGATGGCGCGCAGCGTCGCGGGCGGGATATCCGTCGCAAAGCCGCTGAGGAACTCAAGGCACAGCTGCGGGTAATTCAGCCGCGCCAGCCGGACCAGGTCATTCGAAAAATCCGGCAGCGAAGTCGGCAGATACAGTCCGCCATCCGGCGCCAGCCCGGTGGCCACGGCATCGGAAAAGCCAAGGGAAGGGGCTTCGCCGCGAGTGGAAAGATAGCGCATGGCGGATGGCGGGAAAGCGGGCCGCCCCGCTCGTCACTTCTTGTCGAGCTGGAACGCGCCGTGGGCGACGCGCGCGGCCTCGTCGGCCCGGGCTTGGTCGATCACGATCGAGATTTTGATCTCTGACGTGCTGATCAGCTCGATGTTGATTCCGACGTCGGCCAGCGCCTGGAACAGCGTCGCGGCCACGCCGGAGTGCGTCTTCATGCCGACGCCGACCACCGACAGCTTGGCGATCTGCTCATGGATCGTGATCTCACCGCCGCCGAGCGCCGCCAGCACGGGCTTGAGCGACTTGACGGCCTTGGCCGTCTCGGTCTGCGGCACAGTGAACGTGAGGTTCGCCACGCCCTGCCGGCCAACGTTCTGGACGATCATGTCGACGTTGATGTTCGAATCCGACAGCGCCCGGAACACCTTCGCGGCCGAACCCGGTTTGTCGGGAATGTTGCTGACGATGACCTTGGCCTGGTCCTTGTCCACGGCCACGCCGCGGACCACGACCTTTTCCATGTAGGCGACTTCTTCTTTCACGATGGTTCCTGGGTTATGGTTGAAACTGGAGCGGACTTCAAAGACGACGCCGTATTTCTTGGCGAACTCGACCGAGCGCGACATCATCACCTTGGAGCCGAGCGACGCGAGTTCGAGCATCTCATCGTAGGAGATCTCGTCCAGCTTGCGCGCGTCCTTCACCACGCGCGGGTCAGCGGTGTAAACGCCGTCCACGTCGGTGTAGATCTCGCACTTGTCCGCCTTGAGCGCCGCCGAGAGGGCGATCGCCGTGAGGTCCGAGGCCCCGCGGCCGAAGGTGGTGACGTTGCCCTCCTCGTTGATGCCCTGGAAGCCGGCCACGATCACGACACGGCCCAGCTTCAAGTCCTTCTCGATCGGCTTGGCGTTGATCGTCCGGATCTTCGCCTTCGTGTGCACCTTGTCGGTGAAAATGCCCGCCTGCGCGCCGGTGTAGCTCACCGCATCCACGCCGAGGGCGTGCAGTGCCATCGCGGTCAGCGCGGACGTCTCCTGCTCGCCGATCGCGAGCAGCTGGTCCATTTCACGTTCGCTGGGGGTGTCGTGGACGGATTTGGCCTTCGCAATCAGCTCGTTCGTCACGCCCGAGCGGGCGGAGACAACGACGACAACCTCGTTGCCGGCGTCGCGCGAAACCTTGATGCGCTGCGCGACGATCTTGATGCGTTGGACGTCACCCACCGAGGTGCCGCCGTATTTTTGGACGATGCGTGCCATGGCAGTAAAGTTATTCGGAGAAGTCCCCGATGCGGAGCAGCAGCGGCTTCTCCAGCACGCATTTCAGGCGCGCCAGCCGGGACAGTGTCGCGGCGATCGCGCGCTCGTCGCTCTGGTGGGTCGTGAGCACGAGCGACGCCGCGCCCGCGGGCTCCTGGGCGCTTTGGATCACACTCGCGATGCTGACGCCCTGCCCCGCCATCGCGGCGGCGATCTGCGCCAGCACACCCGGCTCGTCGCTCACCGTCATGCGCAAGTAGTAACGCCCGCGGATGTGCGCCGGAGGCGCGAGGCGGCAAACCTTCTCCGGCCGCGCGGGCGCATTGCTTTTGCGCGCGGTGATGAACGCCCGGCGGTCGTTTTTCAGCAGCGAAACGGCATCGACGAGATCGCTGATGACTGCACTGGCGGTGGCGTCCTGGCCCGCGCCGCGGCCGATATAGAGCGTGGTGCCCGCGACATCGCCTTGCACGGAGACCGCGTTGAACACGCCGCTGACCTTGGCCACGACGTGGCTCTCGGGCAGCAGCGTCGGGTGCACCCGGACGCTCAGCTCGCCCGACTTGAAATCCCGCGCGATGACCGCGAGCAGCTTGATGCCGTAACCCAGCGCAGCGGCATTCTTGAAATCGCCCGGCGTGATGCGGTCGATGCCCTCGACGATCATCTGTTCCGGCTTCACCCACGTGCCGTGGGCGAGAAACGCCAGCACCACGGCCTTGTGCGCCGTGTCCCAGCCCAGCACGTCCAGCGACTCGTCCGCCTCGGCGTAGCCCAGTTTCTTCGCCTCGCCGAGGATGGCCGGATACGGCGCGTCCTGCTCCTCCATCTGCGTGAGGATGTAGTTACACGTGCCGTTGAGGATGCCGTAGATGAGCGGGAAACGGTTGGCCACGAGGCCCTCGCGCAGGGCTTTGATCAGCGGGATGCCGCCGGCCACGCTCGCCTCGAAGAGGAAATGACCGCCATGGCGCCGCGCCGTCTCGAAGAGTTCCGCGCCGTGCTTGCTAATCAGCGCCTTGTTCGCGGACACCACGACCTTGCCGCACGCGAGGGCGGCCAGCGTGACGTCGCGCGCCACCGTGGTGCCGCCGATGAGTTCGCAGACAATGTCGATGTTCGGGTCGGTCGCGACCGCCAGCGGGTCGGTGGTGAGCTTGCCGGGGGCCAGCTTGACCGTGCGGACCTTGCGGCGGTCGCGCACGGAAGCGCGCGCGAGCTCCAGCTTCACGCCGAGGCGGGACTCGAGCTCGGTCCGGATGCGGGAAAGGTGCTTCCACACGCCCTGCCCCACCGTGCCGAGGCCGCAAATGCCGATGCGAATGACGAGAGGCTGGCTCATGGCTTGGGCTCCGCGGGTTTCTGGCCGATCTTGTTCTCCGTCCCGGCCAGCAGGCGTGAGATGTTGGCGCGATGGCGGATGATGACGAAGGCCAGAACCAAGACGCACGCGCCCAGGACCAAGGGCGGCTGGTGCAGCATCACGGCCGCTGCCACCAACGCGACTCCGGCGACCATCGAGGCCAGCGAGACATAGCGCGTCAGCGCCACGGCGAGGCCCCAGACCAACGCGGCGGCCAGGGTGCCAAGGGGAAACAGCACGAGAAATCCGCCCGCAGCGGTCGCCACGCCCTTGCCGCCGCGAAATCGCGTGAAGCACGAAAAGCTGTGGCCCAACAAGGCGCCCACGATGCCGATCAGGACAAAGAAGGCCCAGTAGCCATCGGACGGGCAGAGCATCGCGGCAATGTAGGCTGCCAGCGCGCCTTTGATCAGGTCCAGGAAAAGCACGAGAATCCCCGCACCACTGCCGATGACCCGGCGGACGTTGGTCGCGCCGGAACTCTTGCTGCCGACCTCGAAGATATTCACGCCCTTGGCGCGCGCAATCAGGTACCCGAAAGGCAGCGAGCCCAACAGGTAGCCAACGACCACGGCGATGACGAGGGGTGCGAGCATGGCGGCAACTTACAGCTGCACGAACTTCGCGAGTTTGATGGCGCGGTGCGACTTTAATTCCGCGCGCGCGGTGGCGCTCGGCTCGCTGTCGAGATTGATCACCATCAGCGCCGTCTCGCCGGCCTGCTGCCGACTGAGCGACATGTTGGCGATGTTGACCTTGTCCTTGCCCAAAAGCGTGCCGACGTAGCCGATCATGCCGGGCTCGTCATGGTTCTCGATGATCAGCAGCTTGCCGTGCGCCTCGACCTCCACGCCGCGGCCGTTCAGCTCGACGATTCGCGGCATGCTCGCCTTGCCAATCAGCGTGCCCTTCGCCGAATGCGTGCTGCCATCGCCCGCCAGGGCTTCCACGGCGATCAACTCGGTGTAATCGGTCTCGTCGGTCGACTTGACCACTTCGAGTTTCAAGCCGAGCCGCTGCAGCGCCACTGGCGCGTTCACGAAATTCACGGAGTCGCCACTGATGCGGCGCAGCCACCCGCGCTGGATCGAGCGCGTGACGGCATTGGCGTCCATGTCGACCATCTTGCCCCAATACGTGATGCGCAGCGAGGCCACCTGCTTCGGCGCAACCTGTTGCACGAGCGTGCCGAGCCGGTCGCCGAGCTCGAGATACGGCCCCAGCACCTTCAGCGCCGCCGCGTCCATGCTGGGCATGTTGACTGCGTTGCGGATGATGCCGCCGCCGAGCACGTCCACGATCTGCTCGGCAATTTCCAGGCCGACCGCGTCCTGCGCCTCCGCCGTCGACGCGCCGAGGTGGGGCGTCAGGACGACGTTCGGCAAGCTGCGAAACTCGCTCTCCTTCGCCAGCGGCTCGTCCTCGTAAACGTCGAGCCCGGCCGCGGCGACCTGCCCGGACTTGAGCGCGGCCAGCAGCGCATCTTCCTTGATGATGCCGCCACGCGCGCAATTGAAGAGCCGCACGCCTTTCCTGCACTTCGCCAGCGCGGCCTCGTCGATGAGGTAGTGCGTCGCGTCGGTCAGCGGCATGTGGACCGTGATGTAATCCGACTGGGCCAGCAACTCGTCCAGCGTCACACCCTCGACCTGCATGGCCTTGGCCCGGCTCGGCGCGAGATATGGGTCGAACGCCAGCACGCGCATACCGAAGGCCTGGGCGCGCTTGGCGACCTCGGAGCCGATCCGACCGAGGCCGACGATGCCGAGGGTCTTGCGGAAGAGTTCGCTGCCGGAGAAATTCTTGCGATCCCACTGCCCCGCACGCATCGAAGCCGCCGCCTGCGGGACCGGGCGGGCGCCGCAGAGGAGATGGGTGAACGTCAGCTCCGCCGTCGCCACCGTGTTGCCCGACGGCGTGTTCATCACGATGACGCCCCGCTCCGTGGCGGCCTCGACGTCGACATTGTCCACGCCCACCCCGGCCCGACCAACCACCTTCAACAGCGGCGCAGCGGCGAATACCTCGGCGGTGATCTTCGTCTCCGACCGGACGGCGATCGCGTGGACGTCCTTGACCAGTTCCAGAAGCTTCGCCGGGGTCGAACCATAGGCCTCAATGACTTCAAGTCCCGCCTGCTGACGCAGGTGGGCGACGCCCTTGGGTGAGATCTTGTCGGCGACGAGGACTTTCATGGGGGCAAAATGCCTCCGAGGGAAAAGTCCACGCGCCGGGCTAGCAAGGAAAACACGCGGGGTATGACAAAGAGTCAGACCCCGCCGACTTCCTAATTTACTTGTAAACCAAGCACATGCGCCGCGAAGCCATACATGTCCGTCCACTCGTCGATCGTCTTGGAAACGGGCGTGGTGCCGGACGAGCCGCCGTGGCCGGCATTGGACTCGATCCGGATCAACGCTGGGTGACTCGAGCCGGCCATCGCGGCCTGCAACGTGGCGGCGTATTTGAAGGTGTGAGCCGGGAAAACGCGGTCGTCATGGTCGCCCGTCGTCATGAACACCGCCGGGTAATCCGCCCCGGGCTTGATCGTGTGCAGTGGCGAGTAGGCCCGCAGGTAGGCGAACCCTTCCGGCGTGTCGCTGTTGCCGTAATCACCCGCCCACGCCGCGCCCACGGTGAATTTGTGGTAGCGCAGCATGTCCATCACGCCGACCTGCGGAATCGCGACCGCCGCGAGGTCCGGGCGCTGGTTGAGCACGGCGCCAATCAGCAGGCCGCCATTGGAGCGGCCCTGGATCACGAGCCGCGAGTGGCTCGTGTATTTTTGTGCCACCAGCCAGTCCGCCGCCGCGATGTAATCGTCGAACACATTCTGCTTCCGCTCCTTCGTGCCCGCGAGATGCCACGCGTCGCCGTATTCGCCGCCACCGCGGAGATTGGCCACTGCGAAGATGCCGCCCATTTCGAGCCAGACCAGCCGCGGCACGGCGAATTCCGGGTGCATCGTGATATCGAAGCCGCCGTAGCCGTAGAGCCAGGTCGGGGCCTTGCCGTCGCGAACGAGGTCTTTCCGGTGCGTCAAAAACATCGGGATTCGGGTGCCGTCCTTCGACATGTACCAAACCTGCTCCGTCTCGTAGCGGGACGCGTCGAAGGCGATCTTCGGCGCCTGGAAAATCCCGCCCTGCTGCGTGTCGAGGTCGTAGCGGAAGATCTGCGGCGCCGAAAGGAACGAGGAGAAATCGTAAAACAGCTCGGCGTCTTCCGCCCGCCCGCTCACCCCGCTCACGCTGCCGATGCCGGGCAGCGCAATGTCGCCCAACGGCTTTCCATCGACGGCGAACACCGCCAGCCGGCTCTTCACGTCGTGCAGATACTCCACGACGAAGCGCCCGCCAATGAACTGCACCCCGCTGATATTGTCCGCCGACTCGGGCACGAGCGTCTTCCAGTTGGCCGCGTCCGGCGCCTTCAGGTCGATGGCGACGATCTTGCCGCGGGTCGCCGCGAGATTGGTGTTCACGAAAAACGTGTCCCCCTGGTTTCCAACGACCCGATAGTCTGCATCAAATGTGGGCAGCAGCTTCACGAGCGGCCCGTCGAGCTGCGGATGCTGCGGATCGACCAGGTCGCGGTAGTAAATCGCGTTGTGCGTGTTGCCGGGCTGGTTGACGTAGAGCGTCAGGTAGCGGCCGTCGTCCGTGAGGCCCGCGCCCAGGAACCACTCGGGGTGCTCCGGCAATTCGTAGACGAGCACATCAGCGGCCTGAGCGGTGCCGAGGTGATGATAATAAATTTTCGGGTGCACCAGCTTGCCAAAGAGCTTGTCGCCTTTCGCCAATTCCGGATAGCGCGTGTAGAAAAACCCCTGGCTGTCCTTCGTCCAGCTGAGGTTGGAAAACTTCACCCACTGGATCTGGTCGGCCGTGTCCTTGCCCGTCGCGATGTCGCGCACCCGGAATTCCTCCCAGTCCGACCCTGCGGCCTTGAGTGCATAGCCCAGCCACTTCCCGTCGTGCGAGGCCGAGGTCACGCCGAGCGCCACGGTGCCTTCCTTCGAAAGCGCGTTCGGATCGAGCAGCACCCGCGGCGGGCTCGTCAGCGAGTCCTGCACGTAGAGCACCGACTGGTTCTGCAAACCGTCATTCTTGGTGAAAAAATAATGGCCGCCTTCCTTGCCCGGCAGGCTGAAGCGCGGGAAATTCCACAGCTGCGTCAACCGGGCGCGGATGGCCGCGCGCTCCGGCATTTGCGCCAGCGCGTGGGCGGTCAGCGCGCGCTCGGCAGCGATCCACGCCTTCGTCTCGGGCGAATCGATCGCCTCCATCCAGCGATACGGATCGGCGACTTTCGTGCCGTGGTAGTCATCCACCACGTCGCCGCGCAGGGCGGCGGGGTAAGTCAATTTCTCGGGTGCGGCCATGAGCGACAGGGGGAGCAGGCTGAGGACAAAAAGGGCGGTTTTTTGCATGGCGGAAACGGTGGGCTTTCACGCGGTCGAGGCAAGCGCGCCGCGATGAACGGCATCTGCGCATTGCCATGCGGTCCGCGGGCGGCTTTGGTCGGCGCATGGACGCACCCTCCCCCGCCGACCGTCTCGCCCGCCAGATCGAGTTCATCTTCGAGGTGGACCGGCTGAAGGAGATCTTCCGCCAGACGATCAACACCCGCAGCCGCCGCGCGGAGAACGACGCCGAGCACTCCTGGCACCTCTGCCTGTGCGTCATCACCCTCGCCGAGCACGCGAACGCGCCGAAGCTCGACGTGCTGCGCGTGTTGAAGATGGTCATCTTGCACGACCTCGTCGAAATCGACGCCGGCGACACCTTCGCCTACGACACCGCCGCGATGGCCGGGCAGCATGAGCGCGAGGCCCGCGCGGCCGACCGCATCTTCGGCCTGCTGCCGCCCGACCAGGGCCGCGAGTTCCGCGCGCTCTGGGATGAGTTCGAGGAAAAGCAGACCCCCGAGTCGAAATTCGCCACTGCGATGGACCGGTTCCAGCCGATGCTGCTCAACTGCCGGACCGAGGGCGCCGCGTGGAACCGCCACGGCGTCACGCAGGACCGCGTCCTCGCGCGCAACAAGCACATTGCCGAAGGCTGCGCCGAGCTCTGGCGTTACGCCGAAAAAATGGTCCAAGGCGCCGTCGACGCCGGCCACCTCAAGCCCGCCCCCTCGGCCTGATTAAATTCTCCGGAATTTTAGCCACAAAGAGGCCCAAGGACTCCGCGGCTACGTATCAAATCTCCCGCGCGCCTATAGGCGCAATGGTGGCTCCTTCGCAGCCCCCGAGCCCTTGCGCCTCTTTGTGGCCAACCTCCTCAGCTCAGGTCGCGGATTGAGCCGAACTCGGGGTCGAACAGCCGGCGATACGTGCGCACGATCAGTCCGTCGGTCAGCCCGGCAAGATAGTCGCAGATCTGCCGCGCCTTCCCGGCCTTGGTCTTCTCCGCGTCGATCAGCTTCCCGACGCGGGTGGGCAAAATGTTGATCACGCGGGGGCCCTTCTCGACGTAGTTATTCCAGCAGGAATTCCACAGGTCGAACAGCACGCGCCGCGCCTTGTGCTCGATCTGCTGCAGCTGCGGGCTCTCGAAGATGATGTCGTTGGCCATCTTCTTGAAAAAGAGCGCCTCACGCTCCGCCATCGGGTCGACCACCAGCTCGAAGCGGTAACGGTTGGTCTTTGCCGTCATGAACGTCTCCCGTTCCCGCAGGCGGCATGCCCGGATGAAAGTCCCGATTTTTTGGGAAAACATCCCTTCGATCCGGTCCCCACGCATCGCATCGAACAGCCCGTCGATCAGCTGCTGCTGCTGGGCATCGATCGGCTGGCTGGCGGCCCACGCCTCGATCTTCTCGAACGAGAGCACCTCGGCCTTCACGCCGTCGACGATGTCATTCAGCGAATACGCCGCGTCGTCCGCCCAGTCCATGATCTGGCACTCGACACTCTTGAAGGCGTTGAGTTTCTCCCCCGCGTGCAGCGCGCGCGGCACCTTCGCACCGCCGAAGACGAACTTCCGCACCTCGGCCTGCGGGTCGTAGAGGAAATGGTTCTGGGGCGGCTGCGCGAACTCCTTGAAGAGCTTCTTGTATTTCAGCACGCCGTCGAGGAGCGCGCGTGTCGGCTGCATGCCGCGGACGCTCGACTGGTTCTGGTAAATCGTCGCCGTGAGCAGGTGGAGGGTCTGCGCATTGCCCTCGAAGCCGCCCCACTTCTTCATCAGCTCCTGCAGCGTTCGCTCGCCCGAGTGGCCGAACGGCGGGTGGCCGAGGTCATGCGCGAGGCAGATCGCCTCGACCAGGTCGCTGTCGATGCAGAAGTCGGGCTTCAACGGTCCGCCGCGCGACAGCAGGTAGTGGCAGATCGAGCGCCCGATCTGCGCGACCTCCATCGAATGCGTCAGCCGCGTGCGGTAGAAATCGTATTCGCCCGACAGAAAAACCTGCGTCTTCGACTGCAGCTTGCGGAACGCGTGCGCGTGGATGATCCGGTCGCGGTCGATCTGGAACGCGCTGCGATAGTCGGCCTTCCGGCCCGCGCCGTAGGTCTCGGTGTCGAAGGCGTTGTAAAAGCGGTTCTGCATGGAATCGCTTCGACACGAAAGCCAACGCGCACATGATGCAAACCCATATCCTCCCGGCCCGGCATCACCCCCATGCCCCGCGTCACCTTTCCGACCCCCTTCGGCGCCTGCGCCCTCTCGTGGGGCCTCTGCGGCCTCACCAGCTTCGAACTGCCTGAGGCCCCCGTACAGCCCGATGATGTCACCGAGATTCCCACCCCGATCCAGGAGCTCGTGGCCCGCGTGCAGCGACATCTCGGCGGCGATCTCCAGGATTTCTCGGACGTGCAGTATGACTTCCGTTCGGTCGCGGAATTTCCCCGTGAGGTTTACCACGCGACACTGGCCGTGAAGGCCGGCCAGACGTCCAGCTACGGCGACATCGCCGCCAAGCTGGGCTACGCCTCCGGCCTCAGCCGTGCCGTCGGCACTGCGCTCGGTGCAAATCCCTGGCCGTTGCTGGTGCCCTGCCACCGCATCGTCTCGGTCGGCGGCAAGATGACCGGCTTCTCCGGCCCGGGCGGCATCAAGACCAAGCTCCGCCTCCTCGCGCTCGAGGGCGCCCAGCTTTTCGCGGAGTAAATCAGCGGGGCGGCGTCTTCGCCGCTAACGCCGCCCATTAAGCGCGCTTCGGCCTGCGGGAAAACGCGGCTTCGGGGTTGTTTCGCGAGAGCGTCCGGTCACAGTGTATGCAACCTTATCTCCATGCCTGCTCAAATGATGCGAGCCATTGCCAAGTTAACCCCCGGCCCCGGGGTCGCCCTCACGGAGGTGCCGGTGCCCAAGCCCGGCATCAACGACGTCCTGATCAAGATCCGCAAGACGTCCATCTGCGGGACCGACGTGCACATCTACAACTGGGACGCCTGGGCGGAAAAAACCATCAAGGCCCCGATGGTGATCGGCCACGAATTCGTCGGCGTCATCGAGGAAGTCGGCAGCAACGTCATCGGTTTCACCAAGGGCGACCTCGTCGACGGCGAGGGCCACATCGTCTGCGGCGTCTGCCGCAACTGCCTCGCGGGCCGCCGCCACCTGTGCAAGGACACCAAGGGCGTCGGCGTGAACCGCCAGGGCGCGTTCGCCGAATACCTCTGCATCCCCGCGAGCAACGCCGTCCACGTGGACCCCGCGATCTCGCTCGATGTCCTTTCCTGCTTCGATCCGCTCGGCAACGCCACACACACCACGCTGCAGTATGATCTCGTCGGCGAAGACGTGCTCATCACCGGCGCCGGCCCGATCGGCTGCATGGCCGTCGCGATCGCCCGCCACGCGGGCGCGCGCAAGATCGTCGTGACCGACGTCAATCCCGACCGCCTCGCCCTCGCCAAGAAGATGGGCGCCACGCGCACCGTGGACGTTTCCAAGGAGCAATTGCCCGACGTGCAGCGTGAGATCGGCATGAAGGAGGGCTTCGACATCGGCCTCGAGATGTCCGGCAATCCGCGCGCATTGAACGACATGATCGACAACATGTCCCATGGTGGCCGCATCGCGCTGCTCGGCATCATGCCCGGCGCCGCCGCGGTGGACTGGAACAAGGTGGTCTTCAACATGCTCACGATCCGCGGCATCTATGGCCGCGAGATGTATGAGACCTGGTATAAGATGACCGCCATGATCCAGAGCGGGCTCGATATCTCGCCCGTCATCACGCACCGGTTTCCCTACACTGAATTCCAGCAGGGCTTCGACCTGATGCGCTCCGGCAAGAGCGGCAAGATCGTGCTGACCTGGAGCTGACGCCATGACGCCCGCCTACCTCGCCCACGTCCAGAAGACGCTCGCCGACATCGAGTCCGCCGGCCTGTTCAAGCGCGAGCGCGTCATCACCACGCCGCAGAGCGCCCACATCACGGTCACGGGCGGGGCGAAGGTCCTCAACTTCTGCGCCAACAACTATCTCGGGCTCGGCGACAACCCGGAGATCATCGCCGCCGCGCGCAACGCGCTCGACCGCTGGGGTTACGGGCTTTCGTCGGTCCGCTTCATTTGCGGCACGCAGCAGATCCACAAGGAACTGGAGGCCCGGCTCAGCGCGTTCCTTGGCACCGAGGACACGATTCTCTATGGCTCGTGCTTCGACGCGAATGGCGGCGTGTTCGAAACGCTCCTCGGCGCCGAGGACGCCGTCATCAGCGACGAGCTCAATCACGCCTCCATCATCGACGGCATCCGCCTCTGCAAGGCCCAGCGCTATCGTTACAAGAACAACGACATGGCCGACCTCGAGGCCAAGCTGAAGGAAGCCGACGCCGCCAAGGCCCGCTTCAAGCTGATCGCGACCGACGGCGTGTTCTCGATGGACGGCTTCATCGCGAACTTGAAAGCGATCTGCGACCTCGCGGACAAATACGGCGCACTCGTCATGGTGGACGACAGCCACGCCGTTGGCTTCATGGGCAAAACCGGCCGCGGCACGCACGAACACTGCGGCGTCATGGGCCGGATCGACCTCATCACCGGTACGCTCGGCAAGGCCCTCGGCGGCGCCAGCGGCGGCTATGCCAGCGGAAAGAAAGAGATCATCGACCTGCTGCGCCAGCGTTCCCGCCCGTATCTTTTCTCCAACACGCTCGCGCCGGTCATCGCCGCCGCCTCCATCACCACGCTCGACCTGATTTCCCGGTCGACCGCGTTACGCGACAAGTTGGAGGCCAGCACGCAGTATTTCCGCGCGGGCCTGACGAAGGCCGGCCTGACGATCCGGCCCGGCACCCACCCTATCGTGCCGGTGATGCTCGGCGACGCCGCGCTGTCGCAGAAATTCGCCGCGAAGATGTTGGAGAAAGGCATCTACGTCATCGGGTTCTTCTACCCGGTCGTGCCCCAGGGCACCGCCCGCATCCGCACGCAGGTCAGCGCCGCGCACAGCCGCGAGGATCTCGACTTCGCGATCAAGGCTTTTGCCGAGGTTAAGCAAGAGCTTGGGCTCTGAGCCGCCGTCATTTTGAGCGCAGCGAAGAATCCACTTGGACATGGCGAACTGGCTCGCACTGGATTCTTCGCTGCGCTCAGAATGACAGAGTCCTGATCATGCCGGCCAAAATTCCCGCCCCCCTCTGTCGTCGGCTCGAGAAAGCCGCGCGCGCCGCCGCAAAGGCGTCGTATTCACCCTATTCCAAGTTTCGCGTGGGCGCCGCCGTCCTCGCGGGTTCGGGCAAGGTCTACACCGGCACCAACGTTGAGAACGCCTCCTACGGCCTCTGCAACTGCGCTGAACGCACGGCCATCTTTTCCGCGATCGCCGCCGGTGAACGCTCCGTCAAGGCCGTCGCGGTCTACACGCCGACTAAGACCACCACGTCGCCCTGCGGCGCTTGCCGCCAGGTGATCAATGAATTCGGCCCCACGGCGCTCATCCTCAGCGTTTGCAACTCGGCCGAGCGGAGCGAAACCACCCTCGACCGCCTGCTGCCCGCGGCGTTCGGTCCGCGCGATCTCTCCCGGCGCCGGAAAGCCTGATTGGCCCGCGGCCGCCGCCGCCCTGCGAATCGTCAGGCGCGAACAAGCGCGCTGGCCATCGGGTGCAGTTCGATCCGGAAGCCGACGCCAGCTCGCACCACGGGATCCGCCTCCGCCAGCTCGCGAGCATGGGCGTCATCCGTGGCGCGAATCACCCCGATGCCGTAGGCTCCCGCCGGGTCCATCACCGGACCCAGCACGATCGCAAGGTCCTTCGCCAGTTGCGCGCGCCAATAGGCCGCGTGTTCCTGCATCAACTTCGCCTCCGCCGGAGTCATGTCGCCGGGAAACGTGCGCCGCGGCGGGATCAGCTTGAAAAAATACGTCTTCACGTTCCGCCGCTGAGGACGGAGCGCACGGTCGCCTGCACGTCCGCCCGCGCCACCTCGTGTTCCGTCCGATCGCCGAGATCGCGAATCTTCACGACGCCCTTGGCGAGTTCGTCGTCGCCGTAAATCAGGGCGAGCTTTGCGCCCGAGTCCGCCGCCAGCTTGAATTGTTTGCCGAAGGCGACGTCCTTCAGCGGGTAGTCGACGCGGAATCCGGCCGCGCGCAGCGGATGGATGTCCGCGAACGCCGCCCGCCGGCCGGCCTCGCCGCCGATCACGCAATACACGTCGGGGCCTTGAACGAAGTTCGGCATCTTGCCGCGCTGTTCCAGCAGCAGCGCCGTCGTGACGTCCCCGATTGCAAAACCCACCGCCGGCAGCGCCGGTCCGCCGAGTTTCTCCACCAAGTCGTCGTAGCGTCCGCCGCCCGCCAGCGCCCGCAACTCGCCTTTCCGGTCGAAGGCCTCGAACACAAATCCGGTGTAGTAGGCCAATCCGCGGACCACGCCCAAATCCACCGCGATGTAGCGGCTGAGGCCCATCGCGTCCAGGCCGCCCAGCAGCTTCTTCCAGTCCGCGAGGCGCGCCACGATTTTTTCGTGCGGCAGCGAACCCAGCGTGCGCTCGAGTGACTCGAAATCCTTGATCTGCAGGAACGCCAGCACCTTGGCTTTTAGCTCGGCATCGAGGGCGCCGAATTGTTCCGCATAGCCTTTGAAGGCGTCGTCGCCGTATTTTTCGAACTTGTCGACGGCAACGAGCATCGCCCGCACCCGCGCCTGGTCCAAGCCGAGCGCCTCAAGGTAAAAAAACCACAGGTTGCGGTCGCTGATGCGAACATAGAAATCCTGGTCGGTCAGGCCGAACGCGCCCAGGCATTGCGTCAGCAAGGCGATGAGCTCGATCTCCGCCTCGGGGCCGGCCTCGCCAAAAATGTCGACGTTGAGCTGGCGGAACGCGCGGTCGCGTCCTTTCTGCATGCGTTCGTAGCGGTAGAATTCCCCGATGTTGAACCACTTGACGGGCCGCTTCAGCGCACTGGCTTTGGCGCCCACCAGCCGGCAGACGGTTGGCGTCATTTCCGGACGCAGCGCAACCTCCCGGCCGCCCTTGTCGGTGAAACTGAAAAGCTGGCCCTCGATCTCGTCGCCGGACTTGGCCTTGTAGAGCTCGAGCGGCTCGAGCACCGGGGCGTCGTATTCCGCAAAGCCAAACGCGTGGGCGGCGCGGCGCCAGAGGTCGAAGATGTGCTTTCGACGGGCAAACTCGTCGGGATAGAACTCGCGGAACCCGGGCAGTGACTGGAACGTGGCCATCAGGGGCAAAATGGCGAATCCCGCCGAGGCAGGGCGATGCAAATATTCATCCGTCCAGCAAAAAGGCCGGGTTTAACCCGGCCTCGTTCACTGCAGACTGAAGTCGACCTCAGGGCCCGGGCAGCAACTTTGCAAGGTCGAGCTTCTTAAGCTGTTGCTTGAGAATCTTGCCGGACTTGAACTTCACGACCGCCCGCTGGGGGATCACGACTTCCGCCTCGGGCTTGTTAGGGTTGCGGCCAATACGGGCCTTGCGAACCTGCACTTCAAGGACGCCAAAATTGCGTAACTCAACGTTGCGGCCGTCAGCTAGCGCTTTTTGGATGATGTCCAGCGTGAGCTGAACGGTCTCGACGACCTGCTTCTGGGGGAAACTGGTCTTCTTGTAGATTTCCAAAACGATCTCTCGCTTGGTTAGATTGGTGGACATTGGGATTTCCTTTCGTTCGTCAAAAGCCTTACCGACAGCCCTAAATTACTCGCAGATGTGCAATTGCGTCAACTATTATGGGTGTGATTAATATCTATCCTCCCAAACCCTCCCATGCCTGACCCTGTCGCAGTCAACTCCATGTTCGCCCGGATCGCCGGGAGGTATGACTTGGCCAATCACTTGCTAAGCTTGGGTTTGGACTACGGCTGGCGCCGCACGCTGGTGAGGGCGGTGAACCGAATTTCGCCGTCCGCCGTGCTCGATTTGGCCACCGGGAGCGGTGACGTGGCTTTTGCCCTGCGGCGGGGATTAGCGCCCGGGACGCGAATTGTCGGGATGGATTTTTGCCAACCCATGCTGGATCAGGCCAATGTGAAGAAATCCGCCCTGCCCGTCGCGAGCCAAGCCAACCTCGAATTTCAGCAGGGCGATGGCCTGGCGCTGCCGGTGCCCGATGCCAGCTTTGATGCCGTCACGATTTCCTTCGGCCTGCGCAACATGGCGGACCGGGACCGCTCGCTGCGCGAGATGCTGCGCGTGCTGCGCCCGGGCGGGCGGCTGTTTGTGCTCGAGTTTTCCCAGCCGCAAGCGTGGCTGCGCCCGTTCTACTTCTTTTATCTCCGCCGCGTGCTGCCCCGCATCGCCGGGCTCATCACGGGCGATCGCGCCGCCTACGTC
Organism: uncultured Opitutia bacterium; assembly: GCA_903862955.1. GTDB lineage: Bacteria > Verrucomicrobiota > Verrucomicrobiia > Opitutales > Opitutaceae > Opi-474. The sequence continues at coordinate 206,749 of CAIPAH010000023.1, read as the reverse complement.
TATCTCAATGAAACCATCGAGCAGTTTCCCGCCCGCGACGCCCTCGCGGCGGAAATTCGCCAGGCGGGTTTTGCCGAGGTCAACGCCCGCGGCCTGACTTTCGGCACCGTCGCCCTCCACGAAGCGACCAAATCGGCCGCGGCGTCCGTCAGTTGAAGGACTTGCCGCAACCGCAGGTGCTCTGCGCCTGCGGATTATTGATGGCAAAGCCCTTGCCGTGCAGGCCGTCGTCAAAATCGATCGCCGAGCCGTCGAGGTAGGCCAGGCTCGAGGGATCCACGAGGAACTGCACGCCTTCGCTTTCCAGTTCCGCATCCCCGTCCTTTCGCTCGTCGAAGGACATGCCATACTGGAAACCCGAGCAGCCGCCCGTCTCGACAAAGACGCGCAGGCGCTTCGCCGGCGCGTCGAGCTCGGCTTGCATGACGCGCACGCGATCGGCGGCGCGGGCGGAAAGGGTGATCATGCCCGCACCGTAGTTTCGGAATCCCGACTGTCAAATATCCGCACAGCAGATTCCGCGCCGAATTCTGAATGCACACTTGCCAGTGCACCCCGCCGCGCTTTTCCTCGCAGGTCGTGGCGTCCATCAAACACCTCTTCAACGAGATTCATTACGAGATGCTCCGCAAGCTGGCGGAGGGCGGCATGGGTGTCGTGTATGAGGCCGTCCAGCTCGGCGTGGGCAACTTCAGGAAGGTTGTCGCCGTCAAGTTGATCCGCGAGGAGTTCTCCGCGATCGAGGAATTCCAGAAGAATTTCATCGGCGAAGCCCGGCTCGTGGCGGACTTGATCCACACCAACATCGTCCAGACCTATCACCTCGGCCAGGTCGGCGGACAGTATTTCATGGTGATGGAGTTCGTGCAGGGCGTGAACCTCGAGGTCTTCATCGACAAGCACCGCGAGCGCAACAAGCAGATCCCCGTCGATCTCGCCGCCTTCATCGTCTCGCGCGTCGCCCGCGGCCTCGCCTACGCCCACCAGAAGACCGACCGCGAGGGCCGGCACCTCAACATCGTCCACCGCGACATCGGCCCGAAGAACGTCCTCATGGCCCACGAGGGCGACGTGAAGCTCACCGACTTTGGCATCGCGAAGGCCCTGGACCTGATGTATAACGAGGAAGGCAAGGTGATCGCGGGCAAGGATGAATACCTCTCACCCGAGCAGGCCAACTACGCGGTGACCGACGCCCGCGCCGACCTCTTCCCCCTCGGCATCGTGCTCACCGAGCTCCTCCTCGGGAAAAACATCTTCCGCTCGGTGGACCGCGCGCAGTCCCGCCGCAACATCCTCTCGATGCCCATCCCGCAGTTCTCGAAACTGCGCCCGGACATCAACCCCAAGCTCGAAGCCATCATCCAGAAGGCGCTCACACGCGACCGCGACCAGCGCTACCAATCGGCCTTCGCGATGCTCACGGACTTGGAAATGTATCTTTACAGCGACGGCTACGGCCCCACGAACGAGAAGCTCGGAGTTTACCTCAAGGAGCTGCTTGGCGTGACCGTACTCGGCGGCACCTCGGTTTCTTCCCGTCCCCCGTACCCCACGCCCCTGCGATGATAACCGCCAGACTTCATCCAGTACATGAGCGGGCCCGGATTTAGCCACGACCTCCGCCAGCGCCAGACCCAGTCACTCGTTCTCGCGCCCCAGCTGCGGCATTCGCTGAAGATCCTGCAGGTCGCCGCGCTCGACCTGCGGTCGGTCATCCAGGAGGAACTGCAGTCCAATCCCACGCTCGAGGAGCTGCCGATGGACGGCGAGAGCATCGACAAGCCCGACACACCGGCGGCCACGGGCGATGACGAGGCGACGCCCGAAACGGCGCCCTCCGACGCCGGCGACCGCCGCGAGGAGATGGATTTCAGCAAGGAGTTCGAGATCCTCGGGAAACTCGACCAGGACTGGCGCGACCACATGTCCACCGCCGGCGGCTCGCAGCCCTACTCGGCCGAGGACGCCGAGCGGCGCCAGCATTTCTTCGATTCCCTCGCCACCGAGACTTCCCTGCAGGAGCACCTGATGCAGCAGGTGGCGCTGGACGAACTCGGCCCACCGGTGCTGGAAGCGCTACGCCAGCTCGTGGGCAATCTCGACGACCGCGGTTATCTCGCGCAGCCGCCCGCCGACATCGCGCTCCAAACCAACCTGCCCTACGAGACCGTCCTCGAGGCACTGAAACTCCTCCAAAGCTTCGATCCGCCGGGCATCGGCAGCCAAACCCTGGCCGAGTGCCTGCTCGCCCAACTCACGGCGCGCGGCCGCGGCGATTCCCTGGCCGCCCGCATGCTCCGCGACCAGTTCGAGCTGCTGTCCCGCCGCCGCATTCCGGAACTGGCCCGCAAGCTCGGCGCGCCGGCGGACGACGTGCAGGCCGCCATCGAGGAGATCAGCAAACTCGACCCCGCGCCCGGCCGGCGGTTTGCCGAGGACAACAATCGCGTCGTGGTGGCCGATGTCACCGTCGAGAAGGACGGCGACGAGTGGAAGATCCACCTCAACAGCGACTACATCCCGCGCCTCCGCATTTCCAGCACCTATCGCGACCTCATCGCCAAGGGCACGCTCAGCAAGGACGAGCGCGAATATCTCCGTGAGCGCATGCGCTCCGGCAAGTTCCTCATCGACTCCATCGAGCAGCGCCAGCGCACGATCGAGCGCATCACCCGCGAGATCATCAAGGCCCAGACGCCGTTCTTCGAACACGGCGTGTCGCACCTGCAACCGCTGACCATGACGCAGATCGCGGACATCGTGGGCGTGCACGAGACGACCGTCAGCCGCGCCATCGCGAACAAATACATGAAGACGCCCCACGGCATATTCGAATTCAAATTCTTCTTCACCACCGGCTACCAGGCCGACAGCGGCGCCTCCGTTTCCAACACCAGCGTGAAGGAAATGCTGGCCGACATCGTCGCCATCGAGGACAAGGGCGCGCCGCTGAGTGACCAGGAACTCGTCGTCAAGCTGCAGGAAAAGGGCCTCAGTCTCGCCCGCCGCACCGTCGCGAAATACCGCGAGGAACTCGGCATCCTACCGAGCAATCTCCGTCGCGACTACAAGTAGGCTTGTCAGGCCAGGCCCGCGCTCGGCTCCACCCGGAGGTCGAAGCCCGCCGTCCGCTCCGTCCCCGCCGGGTCGGCCCACGCCGCAAACGCGATCATGCCCGCGTTGTCGCCCGTGTGCTGCGGTTGGGCGGCGAGGAACGGAATGCCACTGCGCTTCGCCTCCGTCTCCAGCGTCGCCCGCAACAAGCGGTTGTTCGCCACCCCGCCCGACAGTCCGAGGCTGCGAAATCCGTCCCCACCCCGTTCCAGCGCCACACGCGCCTTGCGCACCAGCGCGTCGATCACGGCTTGCTGGTAGCTGGCGCACAGGTCGGGCAGGCGGGCCTGCACCTCGGCCGGGGACAGCTTTTCGATCAGGTAACGCAGGCTGGTTTTCACCCCGGAGAAACTGAAATCCAACTCATCGCGACGACCGATGCCCCGCGGAAAATCGTAGGCATCGGGCCGGCCGGATTGCGCCTGCCGCTCGATCAGCGGACCACCGGGATAACCCAGTCCCAGCAACTTGGCGCCCTTGTCGAGGGCCTCGCCTGCCGCGTCGTCACGCGTGCTGGACAACACGGTCACGCGGCGTCTCGCGTCGAGGGCGAACAGCAGCGTGTTTCCTCCCGAAACAATCAGGCCCAGATGAGGCAGCAACTCGTCGAGACGCGCGGCAAACTCGCCCCGCGCCTCCGCGTGCAGCGCGATGAAAGGTGACCAGACGTGGCCGCGGAGGTGATTCACCCCGACCACCGGCAACCGCTTGGCCAGAGCCACTGCCTTGGCCGACGCCACCCCGATGGCTAGGCACGCGGCGAGGCCGGGTCCGTTGGTGACGGCGACGTGCGACACCTGCGCAAATTCCGGCATGGCCTTGGCCCGCTCAAGCAGCGGCCCAAAGTGCCGCAGGTGTTCGCGCGTGGCCAGGTCCGGGACGACGCCGCCGTGACGCTCGTGCAGCGCGATCTGGCTGTGCACCCACTCTCCCGCGAGGCCCCGGGCGGGGTCGAAGAGCGCGACAGCCGTCTCGTCGCAGGAGCTTTCCAGGGCGAGGATCATGCGCGGCTAGTGCGCCGCCGCCGGCGCGGCGCGCTCCCGCAGCAGGTTGATGCCCTTGAGCACGTCGAGCGCCGCGTCCAGCTGCCGGTCCTCCACGGGCGTAAAGCCAAATCTCTCCTTGAAATCCTTCGGATCCGACACGTCCGGCCGGAGGCGCTGCAGCTGCAGCCGGCTGTCTTCCTCGGGCGTCATCACGACCTCCACCTGCGGCGCGATGCCCTTTTCGTGGATGCTCACGCCGCTCGGCGTGTAATACTTCGCGGTGGTCAGCCGCAGGCCCTCGCCGTTCTTGAGCTTGAAAATCGACTGCACCGAGCCCTTGCCGAACGAGCGCTCGCCCACGACGACGGCGCGGCCGGTGTCCTTCAGCGCGCCGGTCACCACCTCGGCCGCGCTGGCGCTGCCGGCGTTGATGAGGATCGCGACGGGCAGGCGGAGCGGGTCCCCCTCGGCGGAGGCGCGATACTCCTCGCGATCCGCGGGCTTGCGGCCCTGGGTGTAGACGATGAGTTCGCCCTTCCGGAAAAACGGTTCGGCGACGTCGACCGCCGCGTCGAGCAGCCCGCCAGGGTTGTTGCGCAGGTCCAGGACGAGGCTGTCGATGCCCTGCTTGAGCAGCTGGTCCAGCGCCTTGCCAAACTCCTCGCCGGTGTGGTCGGAAAATTCCGTCAACTGGATGTAGCCCGTGTGTTCCCCCACGACGTGCACATCGCGCACGCTCTCGAGCTTGATGACTTCGCGCACCAAGGTGAGGTCGATCGTGCGGCCGGTGCTGGGCCGCAGCAGGCTCACGGCGACCTTGGTGTGGGCCTTGCCGCGCAAGCGGTCGATCACGGCGTCCATCGACAGGCCGCGCTCGAGGAGCTTGCCGTCGACGCTCAGCAGTTCGTCCCCGCGCAGGATGCCGGCCTTCTCGCCCGGGGAACCCGCGATGGGCGCGATCACCACCACCCGGCCCTTGCGCATCTCGACCTGCACGCCGATGCCGCTGAAATCCCCGCTCAACTCCTCCTCCAGCTCCGTGTAGTCCTTCGACTCGAGAAATTCCGAATGCGGGTCGAGCGATTCGACCATGCCGTGGAGGGCGGACTTCGCGAGCTGGTCGTAGCTCGAGGACTTCGCATCCACGTAGTTCTCGTTCACCAGCTGCAGCACTTCGCGCATGTAGGCTGACGATCGCTCGAGATCGCGGTTGGGAAACAATCCCCACGCCAGCGCCAGCCGGGCCGCGCCCAGCGAGAGCACCAGGCCAAGCACCACGCCGGCGGCGATGATGAGAATGCGTTTGAGCATCCCGGTGACTGTGTGCATCTGCTTCGGTTTGTAAATGGGTTCGTCAACTCCCCCATCGTCTGTGCCTTCCGCGGATTTCCTGGCTGCTTTTCGGCGACACGCCGACGCCCAAAGCTGGCTTCCGTTTGCGCGGTTCATGGAATTGGCGCTCTACGATCCCGTCTGTGGTTACTATCGGCGTCCCAAGACACGCGTCGGCTATGGTGCGGACACGGATTTCTTCACCGCCAGCACGAGCGGCCCGGTGTTCGGTGAACTCATCTGCGCGGCGGCCGTCACCTTGCTGCAGGGCCGCAACCCCCGCGACTACACCTTCGTCGAGATTGGGGCTGAACCAGGGCGCGAAGTCCTTACGGGTGTAACGCATCCCTTCGCGGCAGCGCGAACCGCGAGACTCGGGGACCCGCTTGAGCTCTCGGGACGCTGCGTCGTGTTCTCCAACGAGCTCTTCGACGCCCAGCCTTTCCGCCGCTTCGTGTTCCGCCAAAATGCCTGGCGAGAGATCGGCGTGTGCTTATCCGGCGACACGCTGAGTTATCGCGAAATGCCGACCATCGCCCCCGGCGAGCTGCCCGCCACCGCTCCCGAGGGCTATGTGATCGATGCCCCGCTGGCCGCCCGGACGCTCGCGGAGCAGCTGGCGGCGCCGACGTGGACCGGGCTTTTCGTAGCGTGCGATTACGGCAAGTCTTGGGCGGAGTTGACCACGCACTGCCCCGAAGGCACGGCCCGGGCCTACTACCGCCATTCCCAATCCAACGACCTGCTGGCCCGCCCCGGCGACCAGGACCTCACGTGCCACGTTTGCTGGGACTGGCTCAAATCCCCCCTGTCCCTGCAGGGCTTCGGCGAGGTCGCGGTCGAGTCCCAGGAGGCCTTTTTGGTCCATCACGCCTCAGCCCACATCGCCGCCGTCACGTCCGCGGAGGCCGCGCGGTTCAGTCCGAAGAAACAATCCCTCCTGCAGTTGCTGCATCCCTCGCATCTCGGGCAGAAGTTTCAGGTGCTGCATGGCTTCCGTGAGGGCTAAATTTCCCTTGCTTCAGCCTCGGCCCGACCTTTACGTATGACCCTTTAACCAACTCAAAACCACCATGGCCAGAATCTGTGCAATCACCGGTCGCCGTCCCGTCAAGGGCTCGATCATCAACCGCAAGGGTCAGTCCAAGAAGAGCGGCGGCATCGGCACCCACGTGACGAGCATCACGAAGCGCAAGTTCCGTCCCAACCTGCAGCGCATCCGCGTCCGGTTGGCCAACGGCGGCACCAAGCGCATGCTCGTCTCGGTCAAGGCCATCAAGGCCGGCCTCGTCCAGAAGGCCTGAGCCTTCCGTTTCCTTCTTCCTTTTTGCCCGCGGTTTGCAGCCGCGGGCTTTTTCTTGGGGTATATCTACGTAGCAGGCGGCAATTGGGGGGAATTCGCTTTCTTCCCCCGTTCTTCTGGGCCAGCTAGTCCGCTGATGGACAAGACCCCGACCCCAACCGTCCCCGCCGTCGCGCCCAGCATGAGCACCGGCCCTTTTGAGCTGCTGTCCGGCCGGATCCTCGTGGTCGAGGACGACCTGCTCAACCAGAACCTCATCTGCCGCATGCTGGAAAAGCACGGCTTGAAGGGCAGCGTCGCCGCGGATGGCGCCACCGCCGTGGACCGGGTTGAACGCGAGCCGTGGGACCTGATCCTCATGGACTGCCAGTTGCCTGGCATCGATGGCTTTGAGGCCACGCGCTTGATTCGGGCAGGCAAAGAGGGCCGGCGCATTCCGATCGTCGCGCTCACCGCGAGTTCCGAGACGGAGGTTCGCGTCGCCTGCACCAAGGCCGGCATGGACGACTTTCTGGCCAAGCCCGTGCGGCGGGCCGAACTTCACGCCTGCCTCAAGAAATGGCTCGGCCCAGGCCGCGGCCGCATGCCCGCGCAAAACTAGCGCGGCGGGGCCACGGGCGAGAGATTGCCCGACCAAAGTTCGCGGTAAACCGGGTTGTCCGGGATGGGAATGCGTCGGACGTCAAAGTTGCGTTCCTCGACGTAATCCAAGCCGTAGTGAAACGCCGCCAGCAGCAGCGGATAAGAGAATTCTGTCTTTCGGTGAAGATACGCGCGCGAATAGGCGAGATAGTCGATTCCCACCTCGAGATTTTCGCGCCACACCCAGACTCCCGGCTCGTAGGGCCGTTTCGAAACGGCCTGCCACGCCACCGGCTTGAGCTGCAACAGGCCACGAGCCGAGCCCGAGTGGGCCGCGGGATCGAAATTGGATTCCGCGGCCACGAGCGCGTAGATGAACTCCGGCGCGATCCGATAGCGTGCCGCCAGCGGCTGGATCGCCGTCCAGATTTCCGCCCGGGTCGGCGGCGGCCCGTTCTCTGCGACGTCAGGGGTCCCGTGCCGGCTGCAGCCGGCGAGACTCAACGCGACCAGGCTGAGGCAGATCGCCTTCACGGCGGCCGCTACAACGCGCGGAAAACGACGGCGGCGTTCTGGCCGCCGAAGCCGAGGTTATTGCTGAGCACGGTGCGCACCTTCGCCGCGCGGGCGACGTTGGGCACGTAGTCGAGGTCACAATCCGGATCGGGTTCCTCGAGGTTGATCGTCGGCGCGATCATGCCGGTCTCGATCGTTTTCACCGAGATCACCGACTCGATACCGCCCGCGGCGCCGAGGAGATGCCCGGTCATCGATTTCGTCGAGCTGATGGCGAGACGGCGCGCGTGTTCGCCGAAGAGTTTCTTGATCGCGAGCGTCTCAAACTTGTCGTTGTAGGGCGTGGAGGTGCCGTGGGCGTTGATGTAATCCACCTGTTCCGGCTTTACCCCGCCACAGGCCAGGGCCCGCATCATGGCGAGCGTCAGCCCCTTGCCCTCCGGGTCGGGCTGCGTGATGTGGAACGCATCGCAAGTGGCGGCGTAGCCGGCGAGTTCGCAGTAAATCCGGGCACCGCGGGACTGCGCGTGCTCCAGCGACTCGAGGATCAGGATGCCAGAGCCCTCGCCCATGATGAAGCCATCACGGTTCTTGTCGAAGGGCCGGCAGGCTTTCTGCGGGGCGTCGTTGCGCGTGCTCATCGCCTTCATCGAGCAAAAGCCGGCGTAAGACTGTTGCGTGATGGCCGCCTCGCTGCCGCCGGCCACCATCACGTCCGCGTCACCGCGGCGAATCGCGTGAAACGCCTCGCCAATGGCATGCGTGCCCGTGGCGCAGGCCGAGACGATGCCGAAATTCGGGCCGCGCGCGCCCAGGTCGATGGCCACGAGTCCGCTGGCCATGTTGCCGATCAGCGCGGGGATCATGAACGGCGACACCTTGCGCGGGCCGCGCTCGCGCAGCACGTCGTGCTGGGTTTCGATCGTCTGCATGCCGCCGATGCCGGAGCCGATAATGACGCCAACCCGGTCGCCGTTTTCGTGCGTCACGTCGAGCGCCGCGTCCGCCACGGCCTGGCGGGCAGCGGCGAAGGCAAAGTGCGTGTAACGGTCGTTCCGGCGCGCCTCCTTCGGGTCCATGTGCTGAGCGGCGTCCCAGTCGCGCACCTCGGCGCCGATCTGGCTGGCGTAGGCCGTGGGGTCAAAATGCGTGACGCGCTGGATCCCGCACCGGCCGGCGACAAGGCTCGCCCAAAAGTCGTTCACATTGTGGCCGATGGAGGCGACGACACCGAGGCCGGTGATCACGACGCGGCGTTGGGTGAGCGGAATTTCCATGAGCGGGAGAAACTACCTCCGGATATCCAAAGACAAAAATGGCGTTCTGCGACGATTTCCGCGGGGAAACAGGCAGAACGCCAAAAATTCTGACCTAGTAGGACTCAGGCTTTGCCGGCCTTGGCTTTGATGTAGTCGATGACTTGGCCAACCGTCTGCAGCTTTTCAGCGTCGGACTCGGGAATCTCCCCCTTGATCTCGTCCTTAAACTCCTCTTCGAAAGCCATGATCAGCTCGACGGTGTCGAGCGAGTCGGCCCCAAGGTCGTCAAGAAACGAGGCCGTCGGTGTAATCTGCTCCTCGTTCACGTTGAGCTGATTAACGATGATCTCTTTGACGCGCTGTTCGATGGTTTTTTGGTCAGCCATATTGTAAATTCGAGTGGTTGAGAGGGTTCACATCGCCATGCCGCCGTCAACGGCAAAAACTTGGCCGGTGATGTAACCCGCTTCTTCTGCACAGAGAAACGCGGTCATGGCGGCGATGTCCGCGGCCTCGCCGAAACGTTTCAGCGGCACGGCCTCGAGGATCTTTGCGGAAACCTCGGGATTGTTGACGAACTCGGTCGTCATGTCGGTCTTGATAAATCCGGGTGCCACCGCGTTGACCGTGACGCTCCGGCCGGCAAATTCCCGGGCGAGGGTCTTCGTCAGGCCGATCATGCCGGCCTTCGCCGCGGAATAGTTCGCCTGGCCGGCGTTGCCCATGATGCCGCTGACCGAGGTGATGTTGACGATGCGCCCCCAGCGGGCACGGGTCATCGGACGGCCGAGGTACTTGGTCCAGTGGAAGCAGCTCGTGAGATTCGTCGCGAGGACGTCATTCCAATCGGATTCGCTCATGCGGAAGAGGAGGCCGTCCCGGGTGATGCCGGCATTGTTGACGAGGATGTCGATCACCGGAAACTCGGCCAGCAGGCTCTCCGCCGCCTTGGCGATGGCGGCAGCATCCGCGACGTCCACCGCCAGCGCCTTCGCCTTGCCGCCCGAAGCCGTGATGGCAGCGGCCACGGCGCCGCATGACTCGGCCGACTTCGAGACACAGATGACGGTCACGCCCTGGCGAGCCAAGGTTTCGGCGATGGCCTTGCCAATGCCGCGACCGGCTCCGGTGACCAAAGCAGTGCGTTGTTTGAACGTAAGCATGGCGGAATAGTAGCCAGTAGCGGGCGCCGGGTAGCGAGGAGAAAAATGCAATTGGCCAGCCACGGCCAAGCTCCCGCCAGGGCCATACCCCTCAATACACGTCGCGCTGGTAGCGGCGGTCTTTCTTTAGCTGCTTGATGAAGTCAGCCGCGCCCGCGGCGTCCAAACCGCCTTGCTGGGCGATGATGTCGAACAGCGCCGTGTCCACGTCCTTCGCCATGCGTTTGGCGTCGCCGCAGACGTAGAAATAGGCCCCACCCTTCAGCCACGACCAGAGCTCGGCGGCGTTATCGCGCATACGGTCCTGCACATAAACCTTGAGGAGCTGGTCGCGCGAAAACGCGGTGTCGAGTCGCGTCAGGCGACCGGCGGCGAGCCACGCGGACCAATCTTCCTCGTAGAGAAAGTCCGTCGCCCGGTGCTGGTCGCCGAAGAAAAGCCAGTTGCGTCCGGTCGCCCCGCTGGCGATCCGATCCTGCACGAAGGCCCGGAACGGCGCGATGCCCGTGCCAGGCCCGACCATGATCACATCCTTGGCGCCGTCGTCCGGCGGGCCGAAGTGCGAGTGGGAAACGAAGACGGGGACCGTCGGTTGGCCCACCGCGACGCGATCCGCCAGATACGTGGAGCACGCGCCCACGCGCTCGCGGTGGTTGGTCACATAGCGGACCACGGCGATCGTGAGGTGAACGTCCTGCGGATGCGCCCGGGGCGACGACGCGATCGAATACAACCGCGGCATCAGCTTGCGCATGTGGTCCACCAACTCCTGCGGCGTGAGCCGGGCACTGGGAAATTCCGCCAGCAAATCGACGAACTCGCGCTCGAACAGAAACGATCCCAGCACGTCCTTCGCCTCCGGCACCAGCAGGTTGGCCAGCCGGCTCTTCTCGTCGGGCGAAGTTGCCCGTTCCGCCAACGTCTCGATCACCTTCCGGGTGGGACTTTTCAATGCGAGCCTGGAAGACAGGGCCTCGCGCAGCGAAATCGGGGCCGGCAGCTTGAGCATGACCGGCGACACGGGTTCGTCCCCGCTCGCCTCGAGCGCCGCGAGGATTTCGTCGACTTCAACCTTTCGGTTTTCGGCGAAGACGCCCAGGGAATCGCCCGCCTTGTAGGACAGCCCGCTGCCGGCGAGGCTGACCTCGAAGTGCCGGGTTTCCTTGGCCGAACCCGGCTTGTTCAGCATCCGGCTCTGCGTAATGTGCGCGAGGAACGGCCGGTCTTTGGAATAGGCGGAGTCGTCCGACATGGCTGCGGATGAAAGCGGCGCGCGCTCGGCTCTGGCAAGCATGGTTTCGAGCCGCGCGCAGGCTTGCTACGTCTTAAAATCTCCCGCCAACTGGCTGACACCTCATGCCCGACCGAGACCTCCTTCGCCTGCAAAAATACATCGCTGACGCCGGCGTCTGCTCGCGGCGAAACGCAGAGGCGCTCATCGCGCAGGGCCACGTCTGGGTGAACGGCAAGAAGGCCGTGCTGGGGCAGAAAATCACTCCTGGCGTCGACAAGGTCACCGTCAGCGGCAAGGCCGTGCGACCCGTCGCCCAGCCCAAGATCACGCTCGCGATGAACAAGCCCCGCGGCCTCGTCTGCACCAACGAGGATCCGCACCACACCGAGACGATCTTCAGCGTGCTGCCCCGCGAAATGGCCAAGTATCGCTTCTTTTGCGCCGGCCGGCTCGACATGGACAGCGAGGGGCTCGTCATTCTCACCACCGACGGCGACCTCGCGCACCGGCTGATGCACCCGTCGAACGTGGTCGTGAAGCGCTACCACGTCATCCTCAAGCAGCCCTACCCCGCCGCCCGCCTGCCGCTGCTCGTCAAGGGCATCGTGCTCGAGGGCGAGCGACTCAAGGTCGAACGCGCCGCGCTCATCAGCCCCGACGCGAGCAAGAGCTCGACGAATCTCGACGTGCACATGCACCACGGCAAAAAGCGCGAGATCCGCCTGCTGTTCACCACCCTCGGCTACGACGTGAAGCGCCTCCGCCGGTACCAGATTGGCTCGCTGCAGGTGAAGGGAATCCCGTTGCACGCGATGAAAGTCCTCACTACAAAGGAGATTGATATGCTCTTCCATTCCCCGCGGACCCCGCACGCGGCACTCGAAGCCTCCTCTCCTTCCCTCGATACCTGATCATGAAGACCCTCTTCAATTTCCTCTTCGTTTTGCTCGCGACCGCCGCTGCCGCGCTGGCCGCCCCGTTGGGCTCCGCCACGGCCGTTCACACCTCGCCGGACGAAAGCTCCGCGGTCATCACCGTGCTGGGCGCCGGCACCGAGCCCGTCGCGACCTTGGGCGCTACGATGGCCAACACCCCCGCCGGCTGGACGGCGATCGAACTGGCCGGGCCGTTCGACGGGTATGTGCTCAACAAGGACATCCTCAAAAGCCTCGATGTCCGCGACGGCGCTCCCATTCATCTCGCTCCCAAGCCGGAGTCCGGCGTGCTGACCACGATGGCGAAGGGCGACAAGTCCAACATCACCGGCCTCCATGGCAAATGGACCCAGGTCAGCCTGCAAAAGCGCCTGACCGGCTACATCCGCCTCAGCGCCGCGGCCGGCGCCCCGCTGCCCGCGGCGGTTGCCGCGCCCATGAGCAGCCCGCCGCCTCCCTCCCCGGCGCCGATGACGCCCGTCGCCTATGGCGTGACCACGGCCGGCCAGCCGGTCGCGATGGTCAACCTCGGTGACGGCGGCTCCAGCGCCCTGCCCCGGCTCGTCCAGGGCAAATTTGTTTCCACTCGCAGCGCGTTTCATCCCCGCCGCCCCTATGACTGGGCGCTGGATGACGACGGCGGCGAGCGTTATGCCTACCTCGACGTGAGCAAGCTCCTGCTCACCGAGCAGCTCGACAAATACATTGACCACCACGTGGTCGTGTATGGCGCCGCGAAGTCCGTGCCTGGCAGCAAGGACATCGTGATCGTCGTGGAGAGTCTGCAGCTGAGGTAGCAGCGTCCGCCGCCGGGCGGAGCGCGATGGTCAGAGGGCCTTTTCCCATGGAACTCATCGACGGCAACCAAATCGCCTCGGCCATCATTGCAGAATTGAAGGCCGAGGTCGCCAACCTCAAGGGGCGCAAGCCCTGCATCGCCCTCGTGCGCGTGGGCAATGACCCCGCCTCGCTCTCGTATGTGGCGAAAAAGGAAAAAACGGCGGCGGAGATCGGCCTCACCAGCCGCATCATCCTGCCCCCGGAAACGGTCACGCAGGACGAGCTGTTCGCCCTGCTCGACCAGTTGAACGCCGACCCGGCGGTCGACGGCATCCTTGTCCAGTCGCCCCTGCCGAAGCACATCAACGAGGTCGCGGTCTTCCGCCGCGTCTCCCCCACCAAGGACGTCGATGGCTTCAACACGCTCAACCTGGGCAAGATCGCGCAGGAGGACGAAACCGGCTTCGTCGCCTGCACGCCCGCCGGCATCATGGAATTACTCAAGCGCAGCAACGTGGACCTCAAGGGCAAGCACGTCGTCGTGGTCGGGCGTTCGCTCATCGTGGGCAAGCCCGTCGCGCTGCTCGCGCTCCAGAAGAAGGCCGGCGCCAACGGCACCGTCACCGTCTGCCACTCGGCCACGGCCAACCTTCCCGCGATCACCCGGCTGGCGGACGTCCTCATCGCCGCCATCGGCCGGCCGGAGTTCGTCACCGCCGACATGGTCAAGCCGGGGGTCGTGATCATCGACGTCGGCATCAACCGCTTGCCCGACGCCACCAAAAAGTCGGGTTTCCGGCTGGTCGGCGACGTGCAGTTCCCCACGGTTTCCAAGCTGGCCAGCAAAATCACCCCCGTTCCGGGCGGCGTGGGACCCATGACGGTCGCCATGCTGATGCAAAATACTGTAAAGGCGTATCGACTCCAAACTGCGCACTAGCTTGCGCTTGGGCAATCCTGCCCCTTTGCTTCCGGCCGGTATGACCGCCGCCCCATCCATCCTGATCGTCGATGATCAGCCGATCAACGTGCAGTTGCTCAAGCGCAAGCTCGAGCGCGAGGGCCTGCATGTCGTCCCGGCTTACAGTGGAGTGGAGGCGCTGGATCTCGTCGCACAGTCCAAGCCCGACCTCATCCTGCTCGACGTGATGATGCCGGACATGGACGGCATCGAGGTATGCCGCCGGTTGCAGGCGTCTGAAGACACCCGCGCCATCCCGGTCATCTTCGTCACCGCCCGGACATCGAAGGAGGGAAAAATCGAAGGTCTCAGCGTCGGCGCCGTCGATTACATCACGAAGCCCATCGACCTGGACGAAACGCTCGCCCGCGTGCAGACGCAGCTGCGTTTTCTGTCGATCAACCGCGAGATGATTGCCCTGCAGCGCCGACTCGTGGACGCGCGCCGCGCCGCGACCATCGGCGCCGTGACGCAGGGCATCGCCCACAATCTCAACAATCTCCTCGGCGTCGTCATCGGCCACCTCGACTTGATCAAGGCGTATTACGACAAGCCAGACCAGGTGAAGAAAAACGCCCAGCAGATTGAGAATGCCATCGCGCGGATCGTCTCGATCATCAAGCAGCTCAGCCTCCTGGTGGTCCGCACCTACCCTCCTTTCGCCAAGGGCAGCCTGCAGCAGCTCCTGGAGAGCAGCGTTCAGCGTTTCCAGACCGACTCCAAGGTTTCCGCCCAAGTGACCATCGACAACCCGCTGGGTGAACTGATGTTCGACACCAATTACGAGGTGTTTGAGGAGGTCGTTTCCAAGGTCCTGAGCAACGCCTGGGAGGCCTACGACCCCTCGCCCGCCGGGCCCCGGCCCATTTCCATCCACACGTCGCTCATCGAGAAGGCGGGCAAGGACAAATTCCTCCAGATCCGCATCGACGACCAGGGGCATGGCATCGATCCCGAAGTCCGCGACCGCGTCTTTGAACCGTTCGTGAGCACCAAGCACACGGTGGGCGTGGGCATGGGCCTGACCATCGCCCGGCACGCGCTGCGCAACCTGGACGGCGAAGTCATGCTGAACGACCGCGAGGGCGGCGGAACCAGCTGTGTCCTGCTGCATCCGCTGGAGCAAAAGCCGCGCAAACGCAGCGATGCCTAAATTTGCCTTCCTGGGCGCCGGCAACATGGCGTCCGCCATGGTCGACGGCCTGCTCGCGAAGGGCACGGTCACCCCGTCCGATCTCACCTGCCTCGGCGGTTCCGGCCAGAGCGCGGCGGTTCTCGCCGCCCGCACCGGCATCCGCCTCGCGTCCTCGCTCGAGGATCTCACGCGCGCCGCCGACGTCGTGGTCGTCGCCTTCAAGCCCCAGCAATTGGCCGGCGCCGATCCGCGCCTCGCCGCGTTTACCGCGGGCCAGCTCGTGATTTCCGTCCTCGCCGGCAAACGCCTCGCCCGTCTCGCCACGACGTTTCCGCAGGCCCGTAACATCGTCTGGGCCATGCCCAACACGCCCGCCCGCATCGGCGCCGGCATGACCGCGTGGTGCAGCCGCGCCCCGCTCACCGCAGCCGACCGCGCCACGGTGGACGCCCTGCTCGCCGCCCTCGGCAACGCCATCGAGGTGGATGAGGCGCTCATGGATGTCGCGGCGGCGGTCAGCGCGAGCGGCCCGGCCTTTCTCTTTGAATTCGCCGCCGCGCTGCGCGATGGCGGCGTGGCCGGCGGACTGCCGCCGGAAACCGCCAAGGCGCTGGCCGTTGAAACCGTCCTCGGCGCGGCCCGCCTGCTCGCGCGCACGGGCACGGATCCCGAGGAACTGCGCCGCCAGGTCACCTCGCCAAAAGGCATGACGCTCGCCGGCCTACAGCGCATGGAAGCACGCGATTTTCGCGGCCTGATGAAGGAAACCATCCTCGCCGCGAAAGCGCGCTCGGAGGAGATGTCCAAGGATGCCACATGAGCACGCTGAACGGTCGCATCCTCGTCACCGGCGGCGCCGGCTTCATCGGCAGCGCGATCGTCTGG
Source organism: uncultured Opitutia bacterium (assembly GCA_903862955.1). Lineage (GTDB taxonomy): Bacteria > Verrucomicrobiota > Verrucomicrobiia > Opitutales > Opitutaceae > Opi-474. Next base: position 190,561 of record CAIPAH010000023.1, on the reverse strand, counting down.
GCGCTCAACCAGCGCGGGCACCGCGACATCGTCATCGCCGATTTCCTGAAGCCGGAGAACAAGCGGACCAGCTCGCTGGCCGACCTGGAGGAGAAGCGGAAGAATCTCGGCCCCCTGAAGTTCGCCGAATTCGTGGAGGCGGACGACTTCCGCCAGCGGCTCGCCCACACGCCGACGGCATTCGGCAATTTCACCACGATCTTTCACCTCGGCGCCTGCTCGTCCACGACGGAGGGCGACGCCGCTTACCTGAACGACAACAACCTCGCCTACACGCGGGAGCTCGCCGAGTGGTCGCTGCGGCACGGCGCGCGCTACATCTACGCGTCGTCGGCGGCGACGTATGGCGATGGCTCACAGGGCATGGACGACCGCGACGAGAACCTCGCGCGGCTGCACCCGCTGAACCTCTACGGTGAGTCGAAGCACAACTTCGACCTGCTCGCCCAGAAAAATGGCTGGCTGCCGCGCATGGTCGGCGTGAAATATTTCAATGTCTTCGGGCCGAACGAGGACCACAAGGGCGACATGCGCTCGCTGGTGAACAAGGCGTATCAGCAGATCCTGGCGACGGGCCAGGTGCAGCTCTTCAAGAGCCACAAACCGGAGTTCAAGGACGGCGAGCAGATGCGCGACTTCCTCTACGTGAAGGACGCCGTCGAGATGACGCTGCATTTCGCCGAGAAGGCGACGACCGCGGGTGGGCTCTACAATCTCGGCTCCGGGCAGGCCAACACCTGGCTCACGCTGACGCGCGCGATCTTCGCCGCGCTGGGGAAGGAGCCGAAGATCGAGTTCATCGCGATGCCCGAAGTGCTGCGCGGAAAATACCAATACTTCACCCAAGCCGAGGTGGGAAAGCTTCGCAGCACGGGCTATGACCGTCCGATGACGCCGCTGACCGAGGCCGTGCGCGATTACGTGCAGGGCTATCTCGTTCCGCACCGCAAACTCGGCGAATAAGGCCCGCCGCACCTGCAGCGGTTACCCCGCCCGGGTGAAGCCGTGCGAGCCACCCGGCGGGCACAAAAAAGCCGCGCTCGGTGAGCGCGGCTCGGTGACAGGCGGGAAAGCGTTACTTGATCTTCAGCAACTCTTCCTCGGACCATTCCTTGCGGTCGCCTTCCTTCGCATGGATGGCGGCGACCTGCTCGGCGGTGACGGCGGGCGCCTTGTTGCCAAACGACGCCCGGACATACGTGAGGACGGCCGCGATGCGTTCGTCATTCCAATTGTAGCCCGAACCGGTGACTTTGCCGAAGACCGGCATGGCCACCGCGCCGTAGGTAGCGCCCTTGACGGTCACCGGCCCTTTCAGGCCGTAAAGCACGATGCGAATGACGCGCTCCTCGGAGCCGTTAACCCACTCGGAGCCGGCCAAAGGCGGATAAACGCCCGCCACGCCAAGGCCCGTGGCCTGGTGGCAGGTGATGCAGACGGCCTCAAAGTTCTTTTTGCCGAGCACCATCGGATCGGCCTTGGCCACGGCGGCGACACCCTTGGTGGAATGGCCGTTTTCATCGAACACCGTCGCATCGTAACGGACGGAATACCGGTTCAGGTAGGTGCCCGCGTAGAAGATGAGTCCGCTGAAGACGAAGAGCAGCACAAGGGGCAGCATCTTGTAATGCGCGCCGTCATCGGGCTTGCGGCCGAGCAGCTTCTCGTGCGCGGCCAGTAGGCTCTCGTCGGTGGCGCCGGCCTGTTCCAGGCGCGGGTCTTTGGGCGTCGGGTCGCTCATTTGTGCTCCCCCTCCTTCGCCGCGGCAGGCTCGACCGGGCGGGCTTCGGGATATTCGTAAACGTTGTTCAAGCTCTGCAGGTAGGCCACGAGTGCCTCCGCGCGATGCGTCGGGACCACCTCGGTGCCTGCGGGCGCAGCGACCTTGAGCGCCTTGGCGGAGCGCTCGCCGGTGATCTTCCGCTCGTCGAACAGGAAGCGATAGGACGGCATGCCGCCATGCTGATCGTAGAGATATTGCGTGAGGCGGTCAGGATCCACGGCCAGCGGACGCGCGCCGAAATTCGCCAGATCCGGGCCGATGCGGCTATCGCCGAGCTGCACATGCGCCTGGCTGATGTAGTCGCGGGCGACGCTCTGGCGGTCGCCCCAGCCGCGGGCCTTGTCGCTGCCAAAGTCCGGCCGGCGAACCTGCTGCGTGTGGCAGGCGGCGCAACCAAGGTCCTGGTAGACGAGCTGGCCGCGGGCGGCGATGCCGGCCATGCGCTCGGGGAAGGCCTTGCCCTCGTTCTCGTCAAAATACGGCGACAGGCGGCCGAGCTGGGCGTGGGAACCCAGCACGATGCCGGTCCAGGCGAGCGCCAGCGCGAGAAACAAACCGAGAAAATAGGTAAAGCCGTTTTTCATGACACGGACGCCTCCATCGTCGGGGCGGACTGGAAAAGGCCCGTCGCGGGGGCGGACTTGGCCAGGCCGATCCAGAAAAGATGCGCGGCCAGCAGAAGGTTGCCGAAGAGCAGCACGGCCTGCGCCGCGGTCGCGGCCAGCAGCCACGGCCGCGTGTGGGCGGCCATCGTGGCAAAGGAAACGGTGGCGTCGTTGAGGTCATGCCCCTGCACCCAGCCGGCACCGAAGAGCGCGAGCACGAGGCCGGTCACGCCAATCACGGCGGCGGCGTAGTGCGCACGAATCAGTCCGAGCGACGGCCAGGCGCGGCCCGTGATACGCGGGCCGAGGAAGTAGATGGCGCCGAAGACCACCATCGAGAAGGCGCCGTTGAGCGCGAGCTGCGACTGGGCGGTGCTGAAGTGGGTGAACTGCGTGACGACGGCGACGCTGCGCATCGCGGTGGCCGCATCGATGAAGCCGCCCAGCACGTAGGCCCCGAGGCCGAACGCCACGAAACGCAGGACGGTGCTGCCGTTGGCGGAAAAGGCCGCGCGCAGGTTCACGCCCACCACGATGTAGTGGAAAAGCAGCAGCGCGCAGGAGACAACCGCGATGGTCGCGATCCACGCCGGCACCGGCCCGCCAATCAGGTGGCGCCCACCCGTCCAGGCGCCGACGAAGAGTAGCGTCCAGAAGCTGAGCGAGGCAAAGTCATAGCTCGGGATGATCCGGCCGGTGATCTTGGGCACCAGATAATAGGCCGGGGCCAGCGCGAGCGGCGCGAGCCAGAGCGTCCACGCGCCCTGCACAAACCAGCCGGCGACGAGCGCCTGCAGCACGCCGCGCTCGGGGGCAAAGACGAGCATCATCTGCGCGGCCGAGAAGAGCCAAGGGAAGAGAAACAGCGCGGCGACGGCATACCACTGCGCGGCGAAGGTCATGGGCGAACGGCGGCCAGTCCAGGCCAGCACGCCGGGCATCGCGATCACACCGTAGGCGACCACCATCACGGGCAGCACGTAGCGCGGGAGATGCAGCCAGGCGTTCGAGGTGCCATCGCCCGAGGCGATGCCGACCAAGCCGACCACGAGGGCGATGTTCCAGAAAACGGTGCCAGCCTTGAGCCAGTTAAGCGAGCGGAGCGGCTCACCGCCGAGGCGGGCGAGGATCCACAGCGCGACGGCGAGGCCGGAGTTGGCGGCCCAGCCGTAGACGAAGATCGACTGCTGCAGGGCCGAGGAGCGGCCGTAGGTGAAGATCGGGCAGTCGGCGAGAAAGGTCGGCGTCGTGAGCTGCACGAGGTTCACCACGGCGAGCACGCCGCTGAGAACCAGCCAGAGGGCGGCGCAGGTCAGCAGCAGAAGCAGCGAGCAACGCGCGGAGCTGTCGATCTCGGTGACTTCGGCCGTCTCGGCGGCTGGGGGGACAGTGGTCATTGCTAAGAGGATGGGTGCGGCGGTTATTTCTTGGCCGCGTATTTCTGCACGGTGAACTCCATGGCCACGTCGAGCGGGAGCTGCACGACGCCATTTTTCTGGTCAACCCACGCGTAGCTCGCGGCCTGCTTGGCCTGCTTGGCGCGGAGTTCGGTGAGATTCTTGTGGCGCTGCTCCGCCGTGTGGATGCCGTCAGCGGTGTAGGCCCCGGTCTGGCTCGGCAGATACGCATAGTAAACCACGACCGCGAACAGGGCGAAGCCCGCCAGCACGGTCAGGATGGTCACGAGCGGAGTGGAGCGGGAAGGCGTGTCACTCATGGTGGGTCAGGCACTCGCCAATGCGCGGGTCGCGGATCGGGATGAGCTTGGTGGTCGGGAAACTGCGGAGATACGCCCAGATGCAGATGCCGCCGACGCCGATCACCGAAGTCAGCACCCAGAGCAGGTTGATGGAGAGGAACGGGAGCGAGTCACCGTGCTCATCCTTCAGGGCCGGGAGCACGTTGTAGCAGATGTCGATCAGGATGATCGTGAGCACCCAGTAGGCGATGCGGCGGATGATGTGCGGCGTGACCTTGAAGCGGTAGGACAGCAGCGCGCAGAACGGGATGACGAAGTGGCCGAAGAGGATGACAAGGCCGACATACCACCACTGGTTGGTGGTGCCGTCGTGGTTCAACTCACGGAGGTTATACCAGAAGGTTTCCTCGGGGACATTGGCGTTCCAGATCAGGAAATACTGGGAGAACGTCACATAGGCCCAGAACACGGTGAAGGCCAGCATCAGCATGCCGATGCTGTGGAAATGGTTCGTGTTGAGGATGCCCTTGTAGTCGCCGCGGTGGAGCAGCCAGACCATGATCAGCACGCCGCAGCAGAGGGCGCCGCGTGCGCAGTTGGCGAAGAACCACACGCCATACATCGTCGAGAACCAGTGATACTCCAGGCTCTTGATCCAGTAGATGGCGGCGAACGTGAGCGTCAGCGCCGCGATGGGCAGGCCCATGGCGGAGGTGACGCGATTCTTGAACGTCCAAGCGGCATTGCCGTCGGTGTCCTGCGTGAACGACGCCCGGCGCAGGCGGGCGGAGAGCCACACCCAGGAGCCAAAGAACACCAGGGTCATGATCGTGAACGTGTAGATGTTCAGGAAGCCCTCTTTCTTCAGGTAAAGTATGTCGGTGCCAACCGTGCCGTGCCCGTGCAGGACGTGGGTCTTGTCCATCCAGGGCCAGACGAAGCCGGGCACGGCCCACGCGAGGATGAGCAGCGGGAGGAAGAGAACGAAGAGCCACTTGAAGGCGGCGAGGCCGTGTTCCCATTGCCGGCGAATGACGACGGACCAGGAGGCATCGGTGATGTGATGAATCAGGATCATCAGCAGCATGCCGATGGCGATGGCGGTCCAGTAGCTGACGCCGACGAGATAGGACAACGCGACGCCGTGCTTCTCCGGGGCGAACAGCGCGGCGAGCAAGGTGGCGGCGAGGCCGATGAGGCCGACGGTGAGGGCCTTGCCGGCCGTGGCGGCGGTCGAGGCCGCGGTAGGCAGCGCGGCGGGAACGGTGGCGGCGTGGGTGCTCATTTCAGGCCAAGGGCTTGTTTACCGGCGTCGGTGGTGACATCCGCCGTCGTGCCGGTTTGCGCGCGCTGCAGGGCGCGGACGTAAAGGATCACGGCCCAGCGGTCCTCGGGGAAGAGTTTGTCGGCGTAGGACTGCATGTTCTTGTTGGGCGAACCGTGCGTGATCGTGTTGAAAATCTCCCCCTCGGCCATCTTGCGCAGGCGGTCGTCGTGGTAGGTGGGCGTCGCGCCCATGCCATACTGCTTCGTGATGCCGTTGCCGTCGCCGACCGCACCGTGGCAGGGCGAGCAATAAATCGTGTAGCGTTCCTTGCCGCGCGCCATGCGCGTAGCGTCCACGGAAACCGGGAAACCGCGCACCCACGAGCCGTCGGCGGCCTTGCCGGCGTAGAGCGCGTCGTCATTGCGCAGCGGGTTGCGCGACACGACCCCCGCGGGTAGCGGGCGGTCGGCGCGGCCGTCTGCGAAGAAATTGCTCTCGCCCTGCGGACGCGGCTTGGGCTGGCGCTTCATGCCGGGGAAGGCCCACTCGGGGAATACGTCCATCGGCGGCTGGGTGAATTTCGTCCCGCGGAAACCCAGGATGGAGACCGCGAGCACCACGACGAACGCTGTGACTAGGTAGACGTTGCGCATGGGTCAGGCTTCCAGCTCCTTGATGCCCGTGCCGCCGAGCTTCGCGAGCAGGGCGGACGTGTTGGCGAGGTTGAAGCGCGGGTCGCGCGCCTCGATGACGATGAAGAACCGGTCGTCCAGGCCGCGCTTGATCTGGTCGTATTTCAGGACCGGGTGGTGGTGCCGCGGCAGGCCGTTGACGATGAACATGCCGATAATGGTGGCAAAGGCGGTGAACAGGATCGTCAGCTCGTAGGAGACGGGAAAGGCGAACATCGGGCTGAAGAGCGGCTTGCCGCCGACCGTCAGCTTGTAGTCGTAGGCGCCCGTCCACCAGATGAGGGACATGCCGGTGCAGAAACCTGTGATGCCGCCGGCCAGCGAGATGCGGGGGACGATCGAGCGCTTGAGGCCCATCGCGGCGTCGAGGCCGTGCAGCGGGCACGGGGAAATGACGTCCCAGTTCTTGTAGCCGGCGTCACGCACCTGCGCCGCCGCGTGGTAGATTTCCGGCGCGGTGTCGAAGGTGGCGATCAGGCCATAGGATGGAGCAGCCATGGTCGGGTGAGATTAGTGGGTTTCCTGCCCGGATGCCGGGTCGCCGTGGCCGCCGTGGACGTCGGCCTGCGGCGTGACGGCCTTGAGTTCCGCCATCGGCATGATGGGCAGGAAGCGGATGAAGAGGAGGAAGAGCACCGAGAACACGCCGAAGGTGCCGAAGAAGGTGAAGATCTCGACGATCGACGGGCTGTAGTAGCCCCAGCTCGAGGGCAGGAAGTCGCGGGCGAGCGAGGTGACGATGATGACGAAGCGCTCGAACCACATGCCGACGTTGACGAAGATCGAGAGGACCCAGACGAACCAGGTGCAGTTGCGGACCTTCTTGAACCAGAAGAACTGCGGCGTGATGACGTTGCAGCTGATCATGATCCAATATGCCCAGGCATACGGGCCGAACGCGCGGTTGATGAAGGTGAAGCCCTCGTAGGGATTCGCGCTGTACCACGCGATGAAGAACTCCATCGCATACGCGTAGCCGACGATCGTGCCCGTCGCCAAGGTGATCTTGCACATGCAATCGATGTGATACTGCGTGATCAGGTCCTCGAGATGGTAAACCGCACGCAGCGGCAGCATGAGCGTGAGCACCATGCCGAAGCCGGAGAAAATGGCGCCCGCGACGAAATACGGCGGGAAGATGGTCGTGTGCCAGCCCGGGAGCAGCGAGACGGCGAAGTCGAACGACACGATGGTGTGCACCGAGAGCACGAGCGGCGTGGAGATGCCCGCCAGGATCAGGTAGGCCATCTCGTAGTTGCTCCAGTGGCGGTTGGATCCGCGCCAGCCCATGGCGAACAGGCCGTAGAGGAATGAGCGGAGCTTGTTGCCCGCGGCTTCAAAACGGTCGCGCAGCACCGCGAGGTCGGGGATCAGGCCGATATACCAGAAGAGGACCGACACCGTGCCGTAGGTCGAGACGGCGAACACGTCCCACTCCAGCGGCGACCGGAAGTTCTGCCAGATGTAGTTGGAGTTCGGGATCGGGAAGAGGAACCAGGCATACCAGATGCGGCCGACGTGGAAGACCGGGAAGATCGCGGCGCAGACGACGGCGAAGATCGTCATGGCCTCGGCGGCGCGGTTGATGGATGTGCGCCACTTCTGGCGCAGGAGGCACAGGATGGCGGAGATCAGGGTGCCGGCGTGGCCGATACCGATCCAGAACACGAAGTTGACGATGTCCCACGCCCAGTTGACCGGGTTGGCGTGGCCCCAGACGCCGACGCCGGTGGCGACGAGGTAGGTCAGGCCCGCGACGGTGAAGGACGCGACGAAGCACGCGACCGCGAAGCACCACCACCACCACACCGGGGTCTTGCCCTCGATGATGCCGCAGATCTTCTCGGTGATCCACGAGAAGCTGCGGTTGTTGGCCACGAGGATGGCGCGCGGCAGCACCGCGGGCTTCACCTCGTCGAGAATCGCCGGGTGACCGGCCGTGTCAGCATGGGCGGCCATTAGCTGAGCCCTCCGATGGTTTTAACCGCGTTGAGCATGGCGTGGCCGGGTTCCTTCGTTTCCTCATGCTCGGGGTGGTGACCGGCGGGATGATTCTTGAGGTTGTATTCCTTGCGGCTGTACGGGATCGAAATCGCGGCGTAGTCGGGCATCGACGGGTTCGGATTGCGGAGCTTGCCGAGGTAGGTGGTGCGCGGGCGGATGTTGAGGTAGCCGAGCAGCGCGTAGTCCTGGGCGTGTGCCTTGGCCTTCGAAACCTCGCTGGTCGCGTCGAGGATGTTGCCGAACACGATGGCCTCCACCGGGCAGACCTGCTGGCAGGCCGTCTTGATGGTGCCATCCGGGACGCTGAGCTCGTCGGTCGAGACCGCGGCGCCGTTGTTCTTCTTCATGACCTCAACCTTGTGCTCGATCTTGCCGTTCTGGATGCGCTGCACGCAATACGTGCACTTCTCCATCACGCCGCGCATGCGGACGGTGACCTCGGGATTCTTCACCATCTGCACGAGCTCCGGCATGCCCTTCGGGCCGAGCTGGCTGAGGTAGAGGCTGTCAAGCTGGCGCTGGTTGAAGTCGAAGAAGTTGAAGCGCCTGACCTTGTACGGGCAGTTGTTCGCGCAATAGCGGGTGCCGATGCAGCGGTTATACGCCATCGTGTTGATGCCTTCGTCGTCATGCACGGTGGCGTTGACGGGGCACACGGTCTCGCACGGGGCCAGCTCGCATTGCTGGCAGGCGACGGGCTGCAGGGAAATCTGGGGATCCTCGGGCAACTCGTGGTTGCCCTCGCCGCCGAAGGCCGCCGCGTCGGCTCGGCCGTCGGAATAGTAGCGGTCGAGGCGGATCCAGTGCATCTCGCGGCCGCGGAGGACCTGGTCCTTGCCGACGATCGGGACGTTGTTCTCGGCCTGGCAGGCGACGACGCAAGCGTTGCAGCCGATGCAGGTGTTGAGGTCGATCGACATGCCCCACTGGTGGAGGCCGTCGAACTTGGGCGTCGAGTAAAGCGAACCGCCACGGGGAATTTCCTTGGCGCGCTCCGCCGGCGTCATCGCCGTGCCGACCTCACCGAGGACGGACGGGCTGTGCGACTCCATGCCGATGCCCTTGACGTAGGCGAGACCGGGACCGCCGTCCTTCTGGACTTCGTCGAGGTTGGCCTCGCGCACGAGGTCGCGGCCTTCCATCGACCAGTGCTCCTGGACGTTGGCGAGCAGCGTGCGGGTGCCGGTGTCGGTCAGCTTTGCGCCGGTGGCGAAGGCCATCGTGGTCGTCGTCCGCAGCGGATAGGCGCTGAAGCCCGCGCCGGTGCCGACGTGCCCCGTGGCGGTGCGGCCGTAGCCGAGGGCGATGACGAGCGTGTAATTCGAGAGGCCGGGCTGGATGTGGACCGGGCCGCGGATCTTGCGGCCACCGACGGTGACCTCGAACACGCGGGAATTCTCCTTGCCGATCTCAAACTCGTTTTCCTCGACGCGCGCGACCTGCAGCGTCGAGCCCTTCGGGTCGATGCCGAGTTCCTTGCCCAGCTTCGGGCTGACGAGGATCGCGTTGTCCCAGGAAATCTTCGTGATCGGGTCCGGGCACTCCTGCAGCCAGCCATTGTTGGCGAAGCGGCCGTCGTCCATCTTGTGGTCGGTGACGAAGCGGACCTCGAGATTCTGGAGGGAGAGTTGTTCGACCTTGGGCGGCGAGGCAAACAGGGCGCCAGCGCCGTTGAGATCGAAGCGGACCGCCACGGTCGGATACTCGGAACCCTTGAGCAGGCCGTCGTAGAGGAACTGGCGGAACGTCTTTTCCGCGTCCTCACCCTTCGCGAGTCCCGTGATGGTGGTGTAAACCTGGGAATACGGGTCGGTCTTCTCCTCGCCGAGCACGTGGCTGAGCACCTCGATCTCCGTCAGGCCGTTGAACAGCGGGAGGATCATCGGCTGCACCGGGACGATCGTGCCGTCCACCGTGCGGGCGTCGCCCCACGACTCGAGATAGTGCGTGCTCGCGATGTGAGTGTGCGCCAGGGCGGAGGTCTCGTCGGCATAGTAACCGACGCGGATCACCTCGGGGACGGACGACTGCAGCTTGCTCCAGTCGAGATCGGCCGGCGCGTTGTAAGCCGGGTTGCCGCCGAGGACGATGAGGGTCTTGACCGAGCCGCCCGAAATGGCGGTGGCGAGGCCGGCGATGCTGGAAGCGCCGTTGGCGGCGACTTCCACGAAGTCCACCGTCGTGCCGACGTTGCCGAGGAAGGAATTCAGCGCGTAGGCGATCGCGTGGACCGCGGCCGGCTGATGCGCACCGGCGACGACGACGCAGGCGCCCTTGTGGGCCAGCAGGTCCTCCGCACAGGCGGTGAGCCATTTTTCCTGGTCCTTGAACGAAAGTCCCTGGGCGAGGCTGTCCAGCGCGGACGAGCCCATGACCTTGGAGGCGAGCGCGGCGGCGAAGGCCGCCATGTGGCTGCTGGCGAGGCGCAGGCGGTGGTCGGCCATGCTGCCGGTGAGCGAGAGCCCGCTCTCGATCACATAAAGACGGTTCATCGCGTCGGTCCGCTCCTTGACGCGGCGACCCTTCGCAAACTCCCGCGCATAATAGAGACTGCCGGCCTCGGCGTGGAAGAAATCGGCGTCCAAGCTTACGATGCGCTTGGCGGCGGCAAAGCGGTAGAGTGGCTTGACGTCGCGGCCGAACGCGGCGCGCGCGGCGGCGGCCGGCGGCTCGTCCTGCACCGGCTCGTATTCCGCCCAGATGGCGCGGGGAAACTTCTGGCGCAGCCGGCCCAGCAGGCGGGCGCGCGTGGGTGAACCCGATTCCTCGGCGAGAAACGCGAGCCCCTCCCCGCCGTTGGCGGAGGCAGCCTTACCGATACCGGCAAGGACCTCGGCAACCTGAGCGGAGGTCGCGTCCACACCCTTGATCGTGTGCTTCGTCGCGCGGTCCGGATCGTAGAGGTCGAGCACCGACGCCTGGGCGACCAGCGAGCTGGCGCCGCCGTGCGGCTGGTAGGTCGGATTGCCCTCAAGCTTGGTCGGGCGGCCCTGGTGGGTTTCGGCGAGCAGCGGGATCGCGGAATTGCGACGCGGCATGGCCGTCGCGAAATACAGGGGCAGGCCGGGAATCACACCCTCGACCGACTTGCCGAACGGCAGCACGAACTGCTCGGGCCGGCGGCAGCCGGCGAGACCGAGACCGCCGAGCGCGAACGAGGCGGCCATGATCTTGGTGAACTGGCGGCGGTCGACGCCTTCGAGCGAGGAGGAACCCTCCGGAAATTCACGCGCCAGCTGCGCCTTGAAGCCCGGCGTGGCGGCAAGCTCATCGAGGCTGCGCCAGTATTTCGGACCGGCGAGTTCGCGTTCGGAAGCTTCAGGATGGTGAAATTTGCGTTTCATCGATGGCAACCGGAGCAGCTTTGCGGAGGTTTGATGTTCCAGTCGTGCACAAACTTGTCGCCCTGCGTGCGGGCTTCGGTGGCGTTGGCGGGGCGCCAGTCCAGATTCGTCACCTGGTCGCGGGGGCGCAGGTGCGGGGCGGGATCGCGATGGCAATCGAGGCAGAAACCCATGCTCAGGGGCTTGTCGTGGGCGACGACCTCCATCTCGTTGATCTGGCCGTGGCACTCCCAGCAGCTGACGCCGCGGTTCACGTGGATGGCGTGGTTGAAGTAGACGTAATCGGGTGTCTGGTGGATCTTGACCCACGGGACCGACTCCCCGGTCTCAAAGCTGTGGCGCACGACCGCGAGCAGGGGGCTGTCCTTCTTCACCTGGTTGTGGCAATTCATGCACGTCTGGGCCGTGGGCAGGTTGGCGACGCCTGACGTTTCGACGTTGCTGTGGCAGTAACGGCAGTCGATCCCGAGCTGGCCGGCGTGAAGCGCGTGGCTGTAGGGCACGGGCTGCACCGGGGCGTAACCGACGCGCGTGTATTTCGGCGTCATGTAATAAGTGGCGCCTGCCGTCAGGATCCCGCTGAGCACCACCAGATACACGATGATCTGGAGCGGAAGCTTGTTCGCCGACTTGGGAAAAATGTTCGACATGGGCCAGTTATGCTTCGGTTAGCCTCGACTCACACCGCGGCCGTGCGGCGGGAGACCGCCCGGGAATCGGGGCGGAGCGAAACGACCGGGCGGGGGGCGGAAGCGGAGGTGGCCGGCATGACAGCGGGCTTCGCGAGCAGTTTCGGGGCCAGGCCGGCGACGGCCACGAAGCCGAGGCACTTGGCCAGAAAATGTTTTCGCGATGGGTCGTGGCTCACAGGTCGTCGTTGAATGGTTAAAATCGCTTCCGAAACAAGGCGGCGGTGTTTCCGATGTAAACCAAAATTTCCGGGCTAATTTTCTTTCTCCCAGTCATAAGTGCTGACTTTTCCATCATTCATTTGCCTTATCCGGGAAAAGGAGGACGGACCGGGCGTCTGGGAGAAAATAACCGCCCCTAAGCAGGAACCAGACCGAGATGGGTCGCCAATTGGCCGGGAGCGGGGCCGCCGGGTGAACGGTGGCTGATTTCGGTCGTCCAATCAGACGAACACGCCGTCACGCATCGGGCGCACCAAGTCGCAGCGGTTGGCGATGTCGGGGTTGTGGGTCACCAAAACGACGGCCTGGCCGTGGTCCTTGGCGAGGCGCGTGAGCAGGTCGAACACCATGGCGGAGTTCTTGACGTCGAGGTTGCCCGTGGGCTCGTCGGCGAGGATGATCGTCGGCTCGTTGGCGAGCGCGCGGGCCACCGCCACGCGCTGCTGTTCGCCACCCGAGAGCTGCGTGCCGAGGCGGTGGGTCTTGTCCCCCAGCCCGACCGACCCCAACAGCGCGTGCGCCCGCTCGATCATGGCCGCGGGCGACAGTTTGCCGAGCTTGCGCATCGGCATCATCACGTTGTCCAGCGCGCTGAACTCGAGCATGAGAAAGTGAAACTGGAACACGAAGCCGATGTGCGCGCCGCGGGCCGCGGTGCGGGCGGCGTCGTCGCTGTTCGACATCGTCTGGCCGTTGATCGCGATCTCCCCGCCGTCGGGCTGGTCGAGCAGGCCCAGCAGGTAGAGCAGTGTGCTCTTGCCGCAGCCGGACGGCCCGACGATCGCGTAAACCTGCCCGCGCTGCGCCTCGAAGGTCACACCCTTCAGCACATGCACGCGTCCCTCGCCCTGCCCCAGGTAGCGGTGGAGGTTGGCGCAGCGGAGAGCGAGCGGAACGGGATCGGCCATGGCGGGTTATTGCGCGGTGCCGCGCACGATGTCGCCCGGCTCGAGCCGCGCGGCGCGGCGGGCGGGGATGATGCTGGCGGCCATCACCATGATGGCGGCGGTGAGCACGGCCTCGACGTAATGCCAGGCGTTCCAGGACACCTGAAAGGTCTCGGTCTTGAAGATGCCGTTGATCGGCAGCGGGATCAGCGACACGGCGAAGGTTCCGACGGCGCCCACCAGCGCGCCGAGGACCGCGCCGATCGCGAGGACGATGGCGGCCTGCCAGAGGAAGATCTGCGTGATGTCGCGGCGCTCATAGCCCATCGAGCGGAGGATCGCGATGTCCTTGGTCTTCTCGAGGACGATCATCGCCAGCGTGTTGAACATCGCGAGGCCGGCAATGAGCGTGAAGACCGACACAGTGATGGCGGACGAAACGCTGAGGGCGCGAAACGCCGACAGCCACGCTTTCTCCCTCTCCTGCCAGGGGCTCGCGCTGTGGCGCAGGACCTCCTGCATTTGAGCCGCATCCTGCGGCGCCCGGTTCTTGTCAAACAGGTTGACCTGGATGAAGGTCACGCCGATCGGCTTTTTTAGGAGCGAGCGCGCTTCGTTAATGTGCACGTACACGCGGGCCTTGTCGACGTCTGCGATGCCCGTCTCGTAGATCGCGCTCACCCGGAAGCGGCGCAACTGGCCCTGCACGTCCAATAGGAATGAGTTGCCCACGTCCAGCTGCAGGCGGTCGGCCAGCACCTTGCCCACCAGCGCGCCGGTCGGAGCCTCGCGGAACGTGGAGAGATCCCCCTGCACGATCTGGTGGTTGAGGTCGGACACCTTGAGATGCTCGTCCAGATCGATGCCGAAGACCTGCGCGCTCTCGTTCTTAAACGAGCTGCGCACAAGCACGTTGCCCCGCAGGACGGCGGACGTGCCGGAGACGTTGGAGAATTCCCGGAGCGCGCTGATCACGGCCTTGGGCTCCTCGACGCCCTCGATGTATTTCACGCCGTCGCGGTGACTGAACAAAAAGTCCGAGCCGGCGCCGCCGTTCATGCTGCGCAGCGTGTCCTGGATCTGGTCCTGGATGCGCAGCGCGCCGTCGGTGCCAAGGATGGTCTTGATGAAGAAATCCTCGAAGCCGCTCGTAGTGGCCTGCGTCACAATGAACAGGCCGACGCCCAGCACGGTGCACGACAGGCTCATCAGCATGGCGCGCTTCTTCGCGGTGAGGAAGCGGCAGGCAATGCGGAGATTGGGAGACATGGGAGACGTGGCGCTGGGACGGTAACGCAGCCGGCAGACGGCGCGGTTATTTCACGAGCTCCGTCCGCACGCGGTCACCGTCGCGGAACTTGTCCAGCTCCTCGACGACGACGAGATCCCCCGGGGCGAGGCCCTTGGTGATTTCGACGATGTTCATGCTGACGTAGCCCGGCTCCACCTTGCGCAGGCGCACATGGCCATCTTCCACGACGTAGACATTGTTGCCGAACAGCGCGCGGCGGGGAATCAGGGTCTGGGACTTGCGCTCGCCGACGATGATGTTCACCTCGCCCGTCAGGCCCGGCACGAGCACGTCGGCGGGGCATTTCACGTCGAGATGAACGAGGTAGCGCTGCGTCTCGGGATCCGCGGTCGGAAGGATCTGCACGACCTCGGCCTGATAGGTTTCGAAATCGCGCCCGAGGAAGCGAACCGTGGCCTTCTGCCCAAGCTTGATGACGGCGAAGTCCTCCTGGCTGATCTTGGCCTCGACGGTGCGGCTGGTGGAAATGAGCGTGGCGATCGGGGAATTGGAGCCAATCAGATCACCCGGACGGGCAAAGACCGCGGAGACGATGCCCTCGAACGGCGCGGTGATCGTCATCTTGTCGAGCTGACGGTGCTGGACCTTGATGGTGTTCTCGTAGTTGTCGAGGAGCTGCTTGTTCGCGACCTCTTCGCGGGCGAGGCTCTGCTCGATCTGCTTGACCAGACGGCGTTGCTTCTCGAGTTCCGCGGGCGGATACTGGCCCGTCTTGGTCAGCCGCTCGTAGTTGTCGAGGGACTCGCGGGCCGTTTCGAGGTCGAGTTTGATGGCCGAGCCGACCGCGATGCGCTTTTTCGCCGCTTCGTAGTCGTTCTCGGTCTGCTCCATGGTGAGCTGGAGGTCGCCCGGGTCGATTTGCGCGAGGACGGTGCCGGCGGGAATCTTCCCGCCCATGTCGAGCTCGCTCTTCATGATGCGCCCGCTGATCTCGCTCTTGAGCTCCATGGCGAACTCCGCCTGGACCGTGACACTGCCGGTCACGACCTTGAGGGCCACGCCAGGCACCACGGCCGCCACACGAGCCGTCGGCTTGACGACGGCGAAGAGGATTAAACCGACGACCACAACGGCGGCCGCCGCAATCAACCAGCGTTTGTTCATGGCTTGTTGGGGAGGTTGGCGAGAGCGGGATCCTGCATCGTCGTGGACAGGAAGTCACTCGACTTGATCAGGTAGTCAGACCGCGAGACGTAGGCATTGATCTGGGCGTCCGCGAGCTGGATTTGGAAGGTGTTCACATCGATCTCGGAGGCCAGGCCGCGGGCGAGGTCGGCTTTCTTTTCCCGCAACGCCCCGACGCTGCCATTCAGCAGTCGATTCGAGAGTTCCATGGAACGGCGGGAGAACCCGATCTGCTTGTATTGGCTACGGGCCGCATCCACCAGGTCGGCCGAAAGGCTCTTGTAGCTCTGCTCCAGCTGGCGGCGGCGGGCCAGCGAACTGGCCTTGGCGCCTGAAACTGCGAAGCCATCAAAGATCGCCCAGTTCAGCTGCACGCCAACGAAATAGTCCGTCACCGCGTATTTCTGCGCGATGTTGGTCGTGTAGCTCTGCTGGTCCAGACTGGTGCCCGCAACGAAGTTGAAGTTGGGCCGTAGCCGGATGTCGGTGTTCTTGTAGGTGAGTTTCTCCACCTCGATCTGGTCCCCGAGGGATTTGAGTGCGAAGGATTCCGGCTCCGGCTGGCTGATGTAGGCATGCAGGATCGGTTCGAGTGCCGGCGCAGGATCGGAAACGTCCGGGATCTCGTTGGGAATCTGGTCGTCGCTCAGGATGGATGTGCCGCAGAGCTTCGCGAAGACCGACTTGGCATTCTCATAATCTTCACTGACGCGGTCTTCCATCAGCTGCGCCTGGTCGCGGGAGAACGTGGGCATGAACATGTCGGCGTCGGAAATCACCTTCTTCTCCAGCTTCACCTTGGATGCCGCATAGTTGTCCTCGGCCATCTGCCGGCTCAGGTGGGTTCTGGCCAACGTGGCTTTCTTAACGATGAGCGAGAGAAACTGGGAGCGAATTTCCTGCACGAGGATGCGATAGCCATCCGCCGTTTGTCCCTGGGTCATGCGCAGTTGGAGCTCGCCGATGCGGGTGTTGTTCTGCAGCGCGCCCCAGTGGTAGATCGGCTGGTTCACGGTGACGTTGTAATTGAGCTTGGTGGTCATGGTGGTCTTCGTCAGATCGCGCCGATCCTGCCAGTCCCACGGGAAGTATTGCGCCCAGCCATTGACTGACGGCAGCTGGCCCGCCCGTTGCACGATGCGGTTGCCCTCAGCCGCGGCGTTATCGGCGTTTTTGGCAATCATGCGCGGCGACTGCTTGACCGCCGTTTC
Organism: uncultured Opitutia bacterium; assembly: GCA_903862955.1. Classification (GTDB taxonomy): domain Bacteria; phylum Verrucomicrobiota; class Verrucomicrobiia; order Opitutales; family Opitutaceae; genus Opi-474. The sequence goes on along the minus strand of CAIPAH010000023.1, from coordinate 173,721 downwards.
CAAGATCGTCTTCAGCGCGGGAAAATAGGTCTCGGGCAGCGGCAGCGGTGTGGAGGCATACGTCGCAGAGCGGACGGCAGGTGCGATGAGGGAGATGCTGGCGAAGCCGAGGGCGAGGAGACGGGTGAGTCGGAGCATGGTTCGGGGGTGGAATCCCAGCGTCACCAAGGGCGCAGGGATGAGTTAGGCGATGGTATGGTCTGGAGGACGCCTTTGAAGTGCAGTGGTTCCACCACAAAAGCGAGCGGCCAAATCCAACGAATCAGAAGGCTGGAGGAATGTCCATGCGCGACGGTTTCGCGCCCGCACCGCACGCCTGCGCGTTGAATTGCCTTTACTAAGCATCCCGCTCACAACGTCTTCTCCACATGAGCCAGGATCCTCCTCCGCGTCCCCCGCGCCCCGCTCCCCTCGCCTTTGTCGTAGACTTGTGGCGACAGCGTGAACTGCTCTGGCAGTTCACGCTGCGCAATGTCGAATTGCGCCACAAGGGCAGCCATCTGGGCCTGGTTTGGTCGCTCCTCAACCCCCTTTTAATGCTCGGACTGTATGTCGTCGTGCTCGGCTACATCTTTGGCGGACATTACGGCGTGGTCCCCAATGAAACCAAACTGGATTACGGGCTCGGAATCTTCCTGAGCCTCACCCTCTTCCACTTTCTGGCGGAAATCCTCGGCGTCTCGCCGACCACGATCATCTCCAATCCCAACTTCGTGAAGAAGGTGGTCTTTCCCCTCGAGATCCTGCCGGCCTCCACGGTCGGCGGCGCCCTGTTCCACCTGCTCATCAGCCTGGGACTGGTCCTGGCCAGCCTGCTCTTGTTTGGCCGTGGCCTGCCCGTGTCGACCTTGTGGCTGCCCGTCATCATCCTGCCCCTCATCCTGTTTGGCCTGGGCATCAGCTGGCTGCTTTCGGCGCTCGGCGTCTTCTTCCGCGACATCAACCAGATCACCGCCTTCCTTTCGATGGCCCTGATGTGGGCCAGCGGCGTGTTCTTCACGGCCCAGAAATATCCCGCAGCCTGGCCTTACGTTCGTTTCAATCCCCTGCTGCTGGCGATCGACCTCGCCCGCGATGCCGCCCTCTGGGCCCGCCCCATCAATTACCACCATCTCGGCTACCTGTATCTCGCCGGGTTCCTCATCTGCATCCTGGGTCATCTGGCCTTCCAGAAGATGAAACCAGCCTTCGCCGACGTGCTCTGACCATGGCCCGCTCTCCATCTCCCGGACACGTCTTCTGGCTCTGCGGTCTCTCCGGCGCGGGCAAATCCACGCTGGCCAACGCCTTGATCGCCGACCTCCGCGGGCGCGGATGGCCGATGCTGGCGCTGGACGGTGACGCCCTGCGCACCGGGCTGTGCCAAGGGCTGGGCTTTTCCGCCGCCGACCGCGCGGAAAACTTGCGGCGCGCGGCGCAGGTTGCCCGCCTCGCTGCAGATTCGGGACTCTGCTCCGTCGCTTCCTTCATTACCCCGCTGCAAGCCAACCGCACGATGGTGGCCGACATCATCGGGCGGGACCGCTGCTCGCTCGTCTTCGTGGACGCGCCGCTCGCTGTCTGCCAGCAGCGCGACGTCAAGGGCCTCTACTCCCGCGCCCAGCAGGGCAACGTGCCCCAAATGACCGGCATGTCCTCGCCATTCGAAGCGCCTCTACAGGCCGACCTCGTGATCCACACTGCCACGCAAATCCCCACCGAATCCTCCGCCGTGCTGCTGCAGTTCGTACTGCAACGCCTGCCGGCCCTTTCCCCCTGAATCGCGGCATGTCCCGGTTGCACCTGAGTCAGATTGATGCGCTCGAGCACGAGGCCATCCACATCCTCCGCGAGGCGGCCGCACAATTTCCCCGCACCGCCATCCTGTTCTCCGGCGGCAAAGACTCGCTCGTGCTCGCCGCTCTGGCCCGCCGGGCGTTCGCGCCCGGACCCGCGCCGTTTCCGCTGCTGCACATCGACACGGGGCACAATTTTGCCGAGACACTCGAATTCCGGGACCGCCTCGCCCGCGAACTCGGCTTTCGCCTGCTCGTCCGCACGGTGCAGGACACGCTCGACCGGGGCCGCGCTGTCGAGGAAACCGGCGCCAACGCCAGCCGCAACGCCCTGCAGTCCGTCACGCTGCTGGACGCCATCGCCGAGCTGAATTTCGACGCCGCCATCGGCGGCGGACGGCGCGACGAGGAAAAGGCCCGCGCGAAGGAGCGAATTTTTTCGCACCGCGACGCGTCGGGGCACTGGCACCCGCATCACCAGCGCCCGGAGCTGTGGAATCTCTACAACGGCCGGAAAAACCCCGGTGAGCACTTCCGCGTTTTCCCGCTCAGCAACTGGACCGAGCTGGACGTGTGGGCCTACATTGCGCGCGAAAAACTCCCGCTGCCCTCGCTGTATTTCTCGCACGAGCGCGACGTCTTCCTGCGGAACGGCACGCTGCTGGCCGCGTCACCGCTGCTGCCGCTGCAGGCCGGTGAGCAGGTTTCCCGGGAGCGGGTCCGTTTCCGCACCGTCGGCGACCTCACCTGCACCGGCGCCGTCCGCTCCCGTGCCAGCACGCTCGAGGAAATCATCGCGGAGGTCGCCGCGGCGCGGCAGACGGAGCGCGGGACGCGCTATGACGACCGCCGCTCCGACTCAGCGATGGAGGATCGGAAGCGAGCCGGCTATTTTTGACGGACGAAATTGCGGACACCCATGCCTGACCTCTCCCCCACCACTCGTCCCACCATGGATCTGCTGCGCCTGATCACGTGCGGCAACGTGGACGACGGGAAGAGCACGCTGCTCGGCCGGCTGCTGCATGACACCAAGTCCATCTTCGAGGACCAATGGGAAGCGGTGCAACAGGCCAGCGTGCGGCGCGGCGACCCGGCGACGAACCTCGCGCTTTTGACCGACGGCCTCCGCGCCGAGCGCGAGCGGGGCATCACCATCGACGTCGCCTACCGCTATTTTGCGACGCCGCGGCGCAAGTTCATCCTCGCGGATTGCCCCGGTCACTTCGAATACACCCGCAACATGGTGACCGGCGCCTCGTCGGCGCAACTCGCGCTGCTGCTCGTCGACGTGCGCAACGGTCTGACGGAGCAAACCTGCCGCCACGCTTTCCTCGCCTCGCTGCTGCGGATCAAGCACCTCATCGTCTGCGTGAACAAAATGGACCTGGTCGATTTCCGCCAGGACGCCTTTGAGCACGTGCGCAACCAGTTCATGGCGTATGCCGAGCGGCTCGAGGGCCTCGACATCCAGTTCATCCCGATTGCCGCGCTGACGGGTGACAACGTCGTGGAAAAGTCCGCGCGCCTCTCGTGGTTCGACGGCCCCCCGCTGCTCTACACGCTCGAGACCGTCTACGTCGGTAACGAGATCAACCACGTCGACGCGCGCTTCCCGGTGCAACTGGTGATCGGCCCCAGTGACGCGGCCCCTTCCTTCCAAGGTTGCGCCGGCCAGGTCGCCAGCGGGATCTTCCGCCCGGGCGAGGAGATCATGCATTTTCCCTCCCGCCAGTGCGCCCGCGTCACGGCCATCCACGGTCCCGGCGGACCGGTGAACGAGGCCTTTCACCCGATGTCCGTCGTGCTGGAAACCGATCCGCCCCTGCCGCTGGCCCGCGGGGACCTGCTGGCGAAGCCGAACAACCAGCCGACCACGGGCCAGGAATTCGAGAGCATGCTTTGCTGGCTTTCCGCGACCCCGTTCGACCCGGCGCGCCGCTACGTCCTGCGCCACACGAGCAACGCGATCGCGTGCACGATCACGCAGGTGCGCTACAAACTCGACATCACCACGCTGCACCGCAATCAGAACGCATTGCCGCTCGCCATGAACGACCTTGCCCGCGTCACCCTGCACACCTCGGCGCCGCTGTGCTACGACAGCTACCGCAAGAACCGCCAGACCGGCTGCCTGATCCTGGTGGATGCGGCCGACAACACGACGGTCGCGGCCGGCATGATCCTCTGACGGTTTACGCCTAGGCTGCGCGCCGGCCCTCGTCGTAACGGAAATGCCGCTTGAGGTTCAGGATGGGTTTTTCGATGAAACGCCAGGACAGGAGGGCGACGACCAGGCTGCCGCAGATGCTCCATCCCGCGTAGTGCCAAGCCGACGTGAGCCGAACATACCGGTGGCCCACCAGCCAAAGCAGGAGGTAGGGAAAGAAGAAGTGATAGACGTACAATCCGTAGCTGATCCGCCCCAAGCGAACCATCAGCCAGCTTTCCAGGAATTTTCCCCACCAGTTCTTGCTCCCGCTGAGCGCGAATGCGATCAGGCCGGTGAACGCAATCGCCGCCGTGGTGAAATACACCGCCGCGAACCAAAGATACCCCGTGAACTCGGAGTCAAGGCCCCCGGCGAGGATGCCGACGGTCATCAGGGCCCAGACGACGCCGAAGATCTTTCCCACTCGGACAAAACGGCGGCCGCGTGCCCACCGACAGCTGGGCTCGTCCCACGCAATCGCCAGCAGGGCCCCAAGACCGAGTGAATCCAGACAGCCCCACAGGCTCGCGAAGATCAGCTTGTATGATGCCCCCGCCAGCGCGAACGCCAGTCGGTAACCAAGCGACAAGCCAATCAACCCCACGATGAAATGCGGGAGATTTCGCCGCGGAAGAAACAAGACCAACATCGGCCAGAACAGGTAAAATTGTTCCTCCACGCTGAGGGACCAGAAATGGGAAAAGGCCCCCAGGTGATCCGTCGGAGGCAGGCCGGGGACGTTCAAGCTGTAGGTGACCAGACGCAGGAACTGATCGCGTACCGGGGGATAGCCCACGAGGACGCCGAGCACGATGACGAGGTAGTAGATCGGAAAAATCCGGAGCACCCGTCGCACATAAAACGACCGGAGGCTCATCCATCTATTGCCGGTTCCATCAATTTGCACCCGGAGGAGAATTCGCGTGATAAGAAAACCACTCAGGCAAAAGAACAGGATCACGCCGGTATCGCCCCAGCTGACGATCTTCTGCAAAAACCGGAGCGGGACGAGATGGCCGATGAACACGGACATGACCGCGATGGCGCGGAGGCCATCCAGTTGCGGATAATAGGTGGCATCCGGTCCAGGAACCGCCTGTTCGGGGATGGCAAAAGAGGGTTCCGACATGGCGGCGTGTTTCCCCACGATCACGTTGCCCGCATCGAGGGACGAGCTTTTCCTTGCCGAAACCGTGAAGGCTTCGAACACTGCAATCTCCCTTTCCGCCATGTCGCATCCCTCCCCTCGCCGTTGGCATGCTCTGGTCTTTCATCCCCGATGAGTGAACCACCGGTCATCTCCGTGCAGGGAGTCAGCAAGGCCTACCGCATCTGGGAAACTCCGTCCTCGCGCCTGACGTCCCCGGTGCTGGCCCGCGCTGCCGGTCTCTTTCCGAGCGGTTCGTCCGTCGCCCAGTCCCTCCAGTCCCGCGCCACCCGGAGTTTCCGGGATTTCTGGGCGCTGCGGGACGTGTCATTCGAGGTGGCCAAAGGCGAGAGCGTCGGGATCATCGGCCGGAACGGGTCCGGCAAGTCCACCCTCCTGCAAATCATCGCCGGCACCCTGCAACCCACGGCGGGCACCGTGCGGGTCAGCGGGCGGGTCGGCGCCCTCCTCGAGCTGGGGAGCGGCTTTAACCCGGATTTCACGGGCCGCGAGAACGTCCACCTGAACGCCGCGGTGCTGGGATTGTCACGCCGCGAGGTGGACGAGCGGTTCGACCAGATCGCGGCGTTTGCCGACATCGGCGACTTCATCGAGCAGCCGGTGAAGACCTACTCCAGCGGCATGATGGTGCGGCTGGCCTTCGCCGTGCAGACGGCGGTGGAGCCGCAGGTCCTGATCGTGGACGAGGCGCTTTCCGTCGGGGACGTCTTCTTCCAGCAACGCTGCTACGAGCGCATGCGGCAACTGTTGGACAAGGGCGTCTGCATCGTGCTCGCCACGCATGATCTCGGCGCCGTGCAGCAGTTTTGCGCGAAGACGCTGGTGTTCCGCCGCGGTGAGGTCGCGTTTCACGGCCCGTCCGCCGAGGCGACCAAGGTCTACTTTCAACTCGAGCAACAGGAAAAGGTCGCCGCCTTCGCCGCGAGCGCGGCCCGCCCGGGAAAACCTCCGCCCGCGCCGAGCCGCGAGCCCTCGCGGCTCGGCTGGCCGGGGGCCGCGGTCCAGCTTCCGCCCGCCGGCACGCGCGAGATCGGCAATGGCTGGGCACGCTGCACCGGTTTCGCCGTGTGCGACAGCCATGGCCAGGCCAAGCAGTTGTTCCTGCAGGGCGAAACCATGGCGGTGTACTACGAATTCGAGATCCTGCACGACATGGAATTTTGCGTCGGTTGCGTCACGCTGCGCGACAAGACCACGCAGGCCGTGCATTCCCGGATCACCCTGCAGGATGGCATCCGCGAACCCGCCCGCGTCAGCGCCGGCACGCGACTCCGGTTCCGGCAGGATACCGTGCTGAACCTGCATTGCGCGGACTACACCGTGGATGTGTCCCTGGACATGATTGCCGGCGGCCTGCTCGAGCAGCCGGGCATAGCGTATGATGCGTACATGCAGTCACAATTGCGCATCTGCGAGCTGCATGCCCTCGCGATCGTCTCGGTCCGCCTCCGCGAGGAAACCGCGCCGTTCCAGCTGTTGCATTTTGGTATGGCGGGGCTCCCGGGTCGTTCGATGATGGAGATTCTTCCCTCCGCCTGACCCATGCCGTCTCCGCTGCCGCCGAACTCCTTCTACGTCGTCTCCTACCCGCGCTCGGGCAACACCTGGCTGATCAATTGCCTGACGATGCTCGTGGGTGGCGTGCGCGCCGAGGCCTACACGCCCTTCAAGCTCTACACCGAACTGCACGGTGACCCGGCCGCGGGCTTTCATTTCTGGTGCGAACCCCGCCAGCGCCCGGACCAACCGGTTTGCATCAAATCGCATGACGATCTGGCCACCTTTCGCGGCCGCCATCCCCCTGCGCCCCTGGTCTACATCGCCCGCGATGCCCGGGACTCCTTGCTGAGCTACTATTTCTTCCTGCAAGCCTATGCCCAGGGCGAGGAACTCGCGACCCAGCGCATCCAGGGTACCGAGGTTCTCCTTTCCCGGGGCGGCGCCGATCCGGGATTCGACGCCAGGGCTTTTGCGGATTTCCTGCGCCGGGAAGCCCCCGCTTGGGCCGCGCACGTCGCTTCCGCGCGACAGGCCGGCGACGTCTGCTTCCTCACCTACGAGGAAATGATGCAGGATTTCGAACGCACCCTTCGCCGGGCGATGGCGCATCTGGGACTCCCGCTCGTCCACACCTACGCGGAGACAGATCAGGTTTATCACGCCGGGTTCAAAGCGGTATTCACCGGCAACAATCGCGACTTCTTTCGCCGAGGGCAGACGGGGGATTGGAAGAACTGGTACGAGACCGAGCATGCCCGCCTGCTGGATGAATTGATTGGCCCTAGCCTGCTTGCGCTCGGATTTGAACAAGATCCGGCCTGGGCCCGGCATTACACTCCGGCCCGCCGCTTGCGGAACTCATGAACTCCAATCCTGGGCCGTTGTTTGTCCCCGATGTGGTTTACTCCGGCGATTTCGCCAGTTTCGCAGAAGCCCGCGCCTGTTCGACGGGTTATGAGGAAGCGGTAATCCTGGAACGCACGCGGGTCGCCCTGCACAAAGTGGTGCGCGGGGAGGCGGCGTATGAACGCGATGCGATGACCTTCGACAAACTCGAGCTCCCGGTCCCCCTGCTGGACATCCTCTTCCAGGCGGCGGCCGGAAATGGCGGCCGGCTCTCCGTACTCGATTTCGGCGGTTCCTTGGGCAGCACTTATTTCCAGTGCCGCAATGCCCTGAACCATCTGCCTGGGCTGGAATGGAGCATTGTGGAACTCCCGGCCCATGTCGCCTGCGGCCAGAGGGAATTTTCCAACGCGTGCCTGAGATTTTATGAGACGATCGAGGCCTGCCTTCGGGAACGTCAACCCACCGTCCTGCTCCTGTCGGGCGTGTTGCCCTACCTACCGGACCCGTGGGCCTTTCTTCAGGATGTAGCCCGGCATGGCTTTGCCTGGATTATCCTCGACCGCACCCCGGTCATCGACGGGACCCGCGACCGGCTCACCGTCGAAACCGTCTCGCCACGCCTCTATTCTGCGTCGTATCCGGCGTGGTTCTTCAGCCGGTCGCGGCTGGCCGAACAGCTGCCCTCGGGTTACGAACCGGTGGCCCAGTTTGACGCGATTGACCGGCAGCTCCTCGACGGGGTTGAGCTAACTTACCAAGGTTTCGCCCTCCGGCGTCGGCTATGAAGCATTTTTGCACTTCACTTGACCAAGGCGACCTGCCCGGCGCGCTTGCTTTGCACCGGTCGCTGACAACACATGCCGGGGAGTTCGAGCTCGTGATCCTGTGCATGGACGCGGTCGTCGCCGGCGCACTCCAGATCAGGGCGCTGCCGCACACGCGCCTTGTCCCCCTCGCGGAGTTGACCGGCGCGTTTCCGGCGCTCGCCCCCGCGCGGGTGGACCGGACCGAGGCGGAATTCCAACTCACGTGCGTGCCCTGGCTCTTCCGGCATCTGCTGCCGAGAATCCCCGCCGGGGAGCTGCTGACCTTTCTCGCGGGCGACCTGTATTTCTTCAGTTCGCCCCAACCCATTTACGATGAGATCGGCGCCGCCTCGGTGGCGCTGTCGCCGTTCCGCTACGCGGCCGCCCACGCCGCCCTGGCGCGGTTCGGCAAATTCAACAACGGCTGGCTGGCGCTCCGTCACGATGCCACCGGCCTCGCCTGCGCCGCCGACTGGGCGGAAAAATGCGCGACCTGGTGTTTCGCGCTCCTCGAACCCGCGCGTTATGGTAACCAGAAATACCTTGAGGCGTGGCCCGAAAAGTTTCCCGGCACCGTTGCCCTGAACCACCCGGGGGCAAATCTCGCGCCTTGGAACGTCGCGAATGTTCACCTCATGGCGGCGGCGCCGGGCCCGCTGGTCGACGGACGGCCGCTGGTCTTCTACCATTTCCATTTTCTGCGTCATCTCGTCAGTCAGCTGTATGACCCCGGTCTCTTTCGTTTCGGGGTCACGCCCACCAGGGAACTCCGGGAGCTGGTTTATCTTCCCTATCTGCGGGAACTCGCCCGCTTCGCCTCCGCGTCCGACGAGCCCGACATTGTCCCACCCGCCCGCGCGGACGATCCCCGCGCCAGCCAGGCTCTGCTGCCGCTGCTGGAAAGCCGTCGCGCGGCCCGCGAGGAAGCCGCGGCCAGCCAGCTCGCGCTCGAGAAGAACCAGGCGGCGAGCCGCCAGGCGCTGGCCGCCAGCCGCCAGGTCCTCACCCACACCGAGCTCCTCTTGAAGGACGTCGAGGCCGACCGGGCCGCCCAGCGGCTGTCGCTGTTGAAGCTGAACCAGGAAGTCAAAAAGGCCTATTTCGACCTCGCGGGCAACGTCACCTACATCAAGGAGCTGCTGGCCGAAACGGCGGCGCTGACCGCGAGCAAGGACGCGCAGATTGCCAGCCTCACGGCGGAACTGGACCGGCGCGCGGTCGCCGCCGCCCAGGTCGAGCAGGAGGATCTCCGCGTGGTGCTCGAGCCCTACAGCCGCAAGATCCGCCGCCTGCTGGTCGCCAAATTCCATCCGCACCTGCTGCCCGAGATTCTCTGGCTCTCGCTGTTTGGCACCGCCGTCGAGGTGCTCGGCAGTCCCCCCGAATATGCCGCCGCCCACGGCGGGGTCGGTTTCCATCAGGAGTCCCTGCTGGAATGGCTGGGACACCTCGACAGCCTTTTTGACGAGCGCGCCTACCGCTTGGCCCATCCCGATGTGGTGCGCGCCATCGCCATGGGCCAAGTGACCAGCGGCTGGGACCACTACCAGCGTTTCGGCCAGCGTGAAGGTCGCAGTGCGGGAACGCCCGCCTACTCGCCCGGGTTGGCCGACTTCGACGCCGTGGCGTTCGATGGTTCAGACGCGCCCTCGCTCGCGCCATTCCTCGCCGGCCGGATGCAGCCGCATCACCAGCTTTTCGTAAGCGGTTTCATCCCGCCCACGGACTGGCTGCCTTTGGATGAAGGCCGCACGTACCTGATGGGGCACACCCTGTATTGCCCGCGTCCACCAGCGACGTGGCTGGGCCCGCGCCAGCCCACGGGTTTGTTGGGCCGCAACCTGCGGGCGGTCACGGCCGAGGAAATCTATCCCGAAAAACCCACCCAATGCGCGGCCTGGCCGCGCATTTCGGTCATCACGGTTGCCGGCCATGCGGGTGCGATACTGGAGGAAACCCTCCGCTCGGTGCTCGACCAGAATTACCCGAATTTGGAATATATCGTCATCGGCGGTGACCCCACCGATGGCGCGGCCGAGGTGATCAAACCCCATGCCGCCCGCCTCGTGTGGCGCTCCGGCGAAAACGCAACCAGCCTGACACAAGGCATCAACCGCGGTCTCGCCCAGGCCACCGGACGGATCCTGACGTGGCTCAACCCCGGAGACCGCCTGGCTCCCGGCAGCCTTTTCACCGTGGGCCAGACGTTTCTCCTCCACGGCACGGATGTCGTTGCGGGCCGCTGTGGGATCACGGCCGACCATGCCCCGGCCGGCCACTCGTTGCATCGCAATCATTACCCGCTGGACCGGATCCAGCCGCTCTCGGCCGAGGAACTGCTCGCGCTGGATCGAGGCTGGCTGCATGCCCGGTTCTTCCAGCAGCCCGAGGTCTTTTTCACAGACGACATCTTCAAACGCGCGGGCGGCAGATTGCGCGAGGATCTCAACTCCACCGCAGACTACGAGCTGTGGGTGCGTTTCGCCAAGGCCGGCGCCCGCCTGTTTGCCCTGCCGGAAATCCTGGCCATCGTGCCCGATAGCCCCGCGGCTGACCCCGCGCAAGTCGCGGAATTGCGCGCCGTCTGCGCGGCCCATCAATCCTCCTCCTGATTCTCCCGCCCGCGCCCCGCATGCCTCCCGTCCCCGAATCCTTCACCGCATGGATCCACCGCCTCCCCAAGTGGCGCGGGTGGCTCCAGCTGTCCCCCGCCCGGCCGTACATGCACACGGAGGGCGACTACAACACGCAATACGGCGTGACCGCGCCCGATCCCACCGAGGGCCAGGGGCTGTGCGCCTTGCTCGCCACCCACCAGATTGATTCCACCGGCCCGGCCCTCGAGATCGGGTGTGGGACCGGTTATCTCAGCTACGGCCTCGCGCGGTATTATCCCGGCCCGGATTTCCTGATCACGGATCCTTCCCCGGCCTTCCTGCGCCTGACCCAGAACCAGCTCGAGGAGCACGGGGCGGTGCCCGCCCGCCGGTATTATGCCGTGCTCAACGCCGATGATCTCGGCGACCTGCCAAGCGGGATGTTTTCCGTCATCGCCCTCCGCTCCACGCTGCACCACATCCTCAAGGTGGAGGACTTCATCGCCGCGTGCGCGCGCCTCCTGCGGCCCGGCGGCGCGCTGATGATGGGCGCGGAGCCCTGCGAGAGCGGTTACCTGCTGATGGCCGCGGTGGCCCAGTCCATTCCCGCCGCGCTGAAGGCGGCCGGCATCGACATGCGTCCCGCATGGACCGAGCGGCTCGACGATTTCCTCGCGACCGTGAAATTCTCCTGCCTGCGGGACCTCGACAAGACCAACGCCGAGGACAAGCACTACTTCAGCCCCCACCACCTCGGCGAATTGGGCGCCGCGCACGGGCTGCAGCTGAAATTCCACCCCACCTCGTCCTTCCGTGATTTCGCGCCGCCCTACATCCAGAGCTTTCACTGCTTCAGCAGCTTCTTCCTGATTTACCTCCAGTTTTGCATGAGCTTTGACCCGGAGTTTGTCGGTCTCATCCGCACGCACCTGAAGGATCAACTCGCCTTCATCGACGAGTGCCACCGCAGCCATCCCGGTCCGGAAATCACGGGCGTGTTCATCCTGAGGAAAATGGCGTCCGGCCCGGCCTGAACCCGCCGCCGCGCGCCGTCCGCAGGGCCGGGCGGCGGTTCGTTTTTCGCTGGCCTGTCTCGCGCAACTCCTTCCTTTTGGCGTGATTTCCGCCGCCGGCTTGCAGAGGATTCCGATCTTTAGTGTGGTTGGCTCTCCTGCGTCCCGCGGCCTCATTCATGAGATATTTCTGCACCTATTTTGACCAAAACTACCTGACCCGCGGCCTCGCGCTGCACCGGTCGCTGGTGGAGCATGCCGGGGATTTCGAGCTGGTCGTGTTGTGCATGGATGCGGAAACGGAGTCCGCCTTGCGGACGCGGGCCCTCCCACACCTCCGCCTGCTGCCCGTGGCGGAGCTCACCCGCCGGTATCCGGCACTCGCCGCCGCGCAATCCGACCGCACCAAGCTCGAATTCTACTTCACCTGCACTTCCTGGCTCATGCGGCACCTTCTGGGCCAGCTGCCCGCGGGCGAGCTGCTCACATACCTGGACGCCGACCTCTATTTTTTCAGCTCCCTGCAGCCCATCTATGACGAGATCGGCGCCGCGTCCGTGGCCATCACACCCCACCGCTTCCCCGCGTCGCTGGCGCATCTCGAGCGCTACGGGAAGTTCAACGTCGGCTGGGTTTCCCTCCGCCACGACCCGACGGGCGAGACGTGCGCCGCCGACTGGTCCACGAAGTGCGCGGAATGGTGCTTCAACCTTCTCGAGGCCGATCGTTACGCCGACCAGAAATACCTCGACGCGTGGACGGAGAAATTTCCCGGCACCCTCAGCCTGCAAAACCCCGGGATCAATGCCGCGCCCTGGAACATCCGCGATTGCGCGATCACCGGCGGGAAACAGGGCGTCCGGCTCAACAAGCGGCCCCTGATTTTCTACCACTTCCACGCCCTGCAGCACCTGGGACGCCAGCTGTATGATCCCGGGCTGCACAAGTACGATGCGACGGTGACGCCCGGGCTGCGCGAGCAGGTTTACCTGCCCTATTTGAAGTTGTTGCAGGAGCCGGGTTCGGGCGCCGGGGAATCGCCGGACATCGTCCCGCCCGCCCGGACCGACGATCCCCGCAGCGGACTTGCGCTCAATCACCTGCTCGCGACGCTGCAGGCCGCCGAGCTGGATCGCGCCGCGCGCCTCGTGGGACTGGAAAAGAACCGGGTCGCCGCGCTGCAAGCCATCGAGGAAGCGCGCGCCGCCGCCCGCGCCGCCCGTGCTGCGACCAAGCAGACCATTGGGTTCCTCCGCGAGGTGGAGCAGGATCGCGATGAATCGCAGCGCGCCATGGCCAAGTTCCAGCAGGACGCCCGGGACGCCTATGCGGCGACGCAGCAGACCGTGGGTTTCCTGCGCGAGGTGGAGGCCGACAGCGCGGAGCGGTTGAAATCGATCAATTTCCTCCAGGAAAAACTCAAGACGGCCTACGCCGACCATGAGCATAACGTCGCCTACATCCAGCGACTGGACGCCGAGATCCAGGCGCACGTGAAGATTGCGGCGGAGCGGGATGCCGTCATTGCGGGCCTGAACGAGCAGTTGCGCACGACCGGGGAGGAGTTGCAGCGGCAATCCGAAGCCGCCCGTCGGCCGGATTACGCCGCCACCCGCGCCGCACTCGAGCCCTACAGCCGGAATCTCCGCCGCGTCGCCGTCGTCAAATTTCACCCGCGGCTCTTGCCCCACATCCTCTGGCTTTCGTCCCTGGGCACCTCGGTGGAGGTTTACGCCAGTCCCAAGGAATACGTGCGCGACCGCTTCGGCCTGCTGCACTATTGGGCGGAAACATTTTGGGAGTGGCTCGGCCAGATCGACAGCCTGTTCAACGAAAAAGCCTACCTGCTGGCCAATCCCGACGTCGGCGCGGCCGTGGCCGCCGGCCAGCTGCCGAGCGGCTGGGATCATTACCAGCTCTTTGGCGAGCGTGAGGGCCGCAAGGTCGGCACCGAGACCTATTGTACGGGACTGGCGGAATTTGACGGTGTGCTGTTCGACGCTTCCGATCGCGACACGGTGCTGCCCTGCGTGCTCGGCCGCCTCCAGCCGCATCACAAGCTGCTGATCAGCGGCTGCGAAGCGTCCCTGGACTGGCTCCCCCCGGACGACGCGCGCACCACCATTCTCGGCGACACCATCGTCTGTTTCCGCCCGCCCGCCAGCTGGCTGGGGCCGCGCCTGCCGACCAATCAGCTCGGGATCCAGTGGCCCGGCATCCGGCCGCAGGATGTCTATCCGGCCCGCCCGGCCCAGCCGGCGGAGTGGCCCAAGATCTCCGTGGTCACCGTCAGCTTCAACCAGGCGGCCTATCTCGAGGAAACCATCCGCTCGGTCCTCGACCAAAATTATCCCAACCTGGAATACCTCATCGTCGACGGGGGATCCACCGACGGCTCGGTTGAAATCATCCAGAAATACGCCAGCCGCCTGGCGTGGTGGACCAGCGAGAAGGATGGCGGCCAGTCCGAGGCGCTGAACAAGGGCTTTGCCCGTGCCACCGGCCGAATCCTGACCTGGCTCAACAGCGACGACCGTCTGGCGCCGGGCAGCCTGTTCACCGTGGGCCAGACTTTCCTGCTGCACAATGTGGACGTGATCGCGGGCCGGTGCGCCCGGGTGCTCGATCTCCAGGCCCTGCCCCGCCACCTTCACCGCAGCGCCCTGCCGATGGATCGCATCGTGCCGCTGCCGCTCCACGAACTGCTCGACCTCGGCAACTGCTGGCTGAAGGGGAATTTCTTCCATCAGCCGGAAGTCTTCTTCACGCGCGACGTCTTCGACCGCGCCGGTGGCAAGCTCCGCGAGGATCTTTACTACAGCATGGACTACGACCTGTGGGTGCGCATGGCCAAGGCCGGCGCCCGCATCCTCGCCGTCCCCGAGATCCTCGCCATCTTCCGCGAACACGAAAAGCAAAAGACCGGCGGCGCGCACGTCCCGTACCTGCCCGAGCTGCAGGAAGTGAACGCCGCCCACCGCTAACCTCCTTCCCGACTGATGTCATCCGCCTCCAGCAAATTCACCGCGTGGGTTGAGACGCTGCCGAAATGGCACGGCCTGCTGCAGCTGTCGCCCGACCGCCCGTACATGCACGCGGAGGAGGACTACGACAGCCAGTATGGCGTGACCGCGATGGAGCCGGCGGACGGCGAGGGCCTGTGCCGGCTGCTCGCCACCCACGGCGTGGACACCACCGGGCCGGCCTTGGAAATCGGCTGTGGCACGGGCTACCTCACTTTCGGCCTGGCGCGGAATTATCCGGGGCCCGATTTTCTCGTCACCGATCCGTCGCAGGCCTTCCTGCGCCTGACCCAGCGCCACGTGGGCAACGACGCTTACACTGCCCGGCGGCATTTCGCCGTGCTCAACGCCGACGACCTGGGCCAGCTGCCTTCCGAGATGTTCTCGGTCATCGCGATGCGATCGACCCTGCATCACATCCTCAATGTCGAGGCCTTCATCGCGGCGAGCGCACGCACGCTGCGTCCCGGCGGCGCCCTCGTCATGGGCGCCGAACCCTGCGAATACGGCTACGTGCTGATGGGCGCCCTGGGCCAGACCATCGCGCCGGTGCTCGCGGCCGCGGGGGTGGAGCTGGAGGCGGCCTGGAAAAAGCAGCTCGGCAACTTCGTGGACACCATCCGGTTTTACTGCCGTCGCGACATCGACAAGACCACGGCGGAGGACAAGCACCTGTTCAACCCGCACGAGCTGGGCGAGCTCGGCGCCGCCCACGGCCTGCAGCTGAAGTTCTTCCCGAATGCCACGTTTGGCGACTTCGCCCCGCCGTTCCAGGCCGAGTTCGTGAGTTTCTCCATCTTCTTCCTGAACTACCTCAAATACTGCATGCTCTTCGACGCCGAGTTCCTGAAGCACATCTCGCGGCACCTGAAGCCCCAGCTCAAATACATCGACGATTGCTACCGCAGCCACGTCGGCCCCGCCATCACCGGCGTCTTCCTGCTGAAGAAAACCGCGGACGCCGCCTCATGACCCCCGTTGCCGATAAACGCCGCACGCCCGACCTGCCCCGCCGCGTGCTCTTCCTGAACGACGTGGGCTTCCAGTACGGCGCCGGCATCGCCCAGTCCCGCCAGCTCGAGTGCATCATGGGCCTCGGCATCGAGGCGGGCGTGCTTACCTGGGCCCACGGCAACATCCAGCTGGAAAACGTTGCCACGCGGGTGATCGATCCCGACCTCTGGCGCGGCATTCGCGAGGTGCACCACCTCGAAGGCGGCAAGCACCTGTCCGACGAGACCGTCATCGCGGGCCTCCTCATGGAGGTGGCCCGGTTCAACCCGGACGTCATCATCGTGGGCAACCTCCACGCCGCCCGCTGGCCCTTCCAATTGCTGCCCGCCCTGCGCGCCATCGGCTGCCGCGTGCTGGCGTTCCTCCACGATGCCTACCTCTTCACCGGCCGCTGCGCCTACCCAGGGGACTGCACGCGCTACCTGACCGGCTGCGACGAGTCCTGCCCCACCGCCACGCAGTATCCCCCGCTCGAGCCGGCGCTCATTCGTGGCGCGTGGCAGACGCGACGCCAGATCTTCGGCGGACCGGACGGGATCGAGGTGATCGCCAACAGCCTCTGGAGCAAGAAAATGTTCCGGACGGCGATGCCGTCCTGCGGTCACATCGAAACGATCGAGCTGAGCGCCAACGAGGACACCTTCAAGCCGGCCGACAAGCTTGCGGCGCGCCAGCTGCTCAACCTGCCTCCGCGGATGCCCATCGTGCTGTGCGCCGCGGTCAATTTCCATGAGGAGCGCAAGGGCGGCCGGCAGTTGCGCGAGATCGTCGCCGCCCTGAAGGACGAGGTCTGCTTCACGGCCTTCGGCCACAATGCGGGTGAAATCCCCGGCATGACCGGGCTCGGCTACCATCTGCAAGCGGACAAGCTCGCGACGATTTACCAGGCGGCGGACATCTTTCTCAGCACCGCCACCGAGGAGGCGTTCGGCCAGACGGTCATGGAGGCCCAGCTCTGCGGCCTGCCCGTCGTCGCCTTCAAGGCCGGCGGCGTCGAGGAGATCGTTCGCAACGAAATCACCGGCAAGCTCGTGCGCAATGGCGACGCCGCCGGGGCGGTGGCCGCCATCCGAGCCATGATCCACGACGAGCGCTTCATGATGGTCGCGCCCGCCTGGTCCCGGCAGCTGGCCCTCGCGCGCTTCTCGATGTGGTGGCAGGAACAACGCTGGCACGTTTATCTCACCGGCCGGCAGCTTGCCGGCACCGGGCACAACCCGCCCACGTTGACGTATCCGTTCCAGGAACCGACGGACGTCGTCTCCACGCAATTGTACCGCCCGTCCTGGCCCGGCGCAGAGTCCTTCCTGTCGGAGGCCCACGCGCAGATTTTTGACCAGACCTCATCCCTGCCGGGCTGGCAGACGCCGGGCGATTCCTTCAAGCTCTACGAGATGGGCTATTTCGCGGGCGACGTGATCCTGGAAATCGGCACGTTTGGCGGACGCTCGGCGACGGTCGAGTTGCGCGGCGCGCTGGCGAATCCCGCCCGCACGCAGCGGCCCCAGTTCTACGGCATCGACATCATGGACGATTCGATCACCCGGACGCGGCAGATCCTGGCCGGCGAAATGCTCGGCCAGTATTGCCACCTGTTCCATGGCGTGCTGCGCGACTTTGTGCAGCGCTGGTCCATCACGCCGACCATGGTGTTTCTCGACGGCGACCACAGCTACGAGGGATGCAAGGCCGACCTCGAGATCCTCAGCCAGTATCTCAAGGTCGGCACGCCCGTCCTCGTCCATGATTTCCTCAACACGGAGAACGACACCGGCAAAATCGGCGTGAAGCGGGCGGCGCAGGAGTGGCAGGCCGCCGGCCACGGCCGCTTCATGGGCTGCCATGGCTGCTGCGCGCTCTATGTCACCGTGACCGGTCCGGCATAGCATGGCACTTTTCCTCGCACACACCGCGATTCTGCTTTGGGCGTGCGGCGCCACGGCTTGCCGCCTGCTGCGCTCGCCGCTGGACCGCCTTCTGGCCGCCGGGGTACTGTTCTGGGCCAACTTGATCGCCACCAGCCTGGTCCTGTCGGGCTTCAGCCGGCTGGGCGAACCCGGCTGGTATCTGCGGACGTCGCTCGCGCTCGCGCTGCTGACCTGGCTGGTGCTCCGGCGCGTGGCACCGGAACCCGTCCCCGCGCCTGCCCCCGAAGCTCCTGGGTCGCGGCCCGGACCGCGCGTGCTTGCGGTCTTCTTCCTCACGCTGCTGCCCATCGCCTACATCAGCGTCCGCATCGGCAGCACATACGTGCCAAACAACTATGACTCGCTCGCCTACCACCTGTCGCGGGCGGCGTATTACCTCGGGCAGAACAATCTCGCGCACTTCGACACGGGCAACCCCCGGCAGATCTTCTTCCCCTTCAATTTCAACCTGCTGCAGTCCTTCGTGCTGCTTTACGGCCCGCCGTTTCAGACCCTGAATTTCATCAACCTCGCGGCGTGGGTCGCAGCCGGCGTGGCGGTCCACCGTCTCTGCCGGCTCAGCGGGCTCAGCGCCAAGGCGGCGCTGGTCGCCGCGTGGCTGGCGCTGACCGCGACCCAAGTCCTGGCCCAGGCCACCGCCACCACGAACGACCTGCCGACGGGCGCAGGCCTGCTGTGTGCCCTGGTGTTCGGCTTGCGCTGGCGGGAATATCGCTTGACGCGCGACGCCCTGCTGGCGGGGCTCGCCGCCGGACTCACCGGCGGCGCCAAGCTCACGGTCATCTTCTTCGGGCCGGCAGCCGGACTGCTGGTCGCGGTGATTTTCTGGCAGCATGCCCGGCGCCGCGAACTGCCGCAATTCTTCCGCGGCGTGCGCGCTTGGATCCTCCCCGCGGTCCTGGCCGGGATTTTCGCCGCGCCGTTCGCACTCATCAACCTGGCCGAGACGGGCCAGTGGATGAATCAGACGTACAATTACACGCTCAACCGGCCCTTCAGCATCGCGAGCGTGTTCCAGACCTCCGAGGCCTTCCTGCTCCAGTTCTGCCTCGAGCCACTGCACCGCTTCACCTTCGACCTGAATTTCACGGCGCAGCTCAATGCGTGGGGCCAGCGCACCTTCTTCCCGCACTGGAACGAGAACTACGCCTTTTCCCCGCTCTATCTCTTTCCCCCGGACCTGAACGAGGACCACGTGTGGTACGGTTTCACCGGGCCCTTCGTGTTGCTGTGCGCCGCGTTCTGCCTGGTGCGCGCGCGGCGCGTGCCGCCGCCCATGGTGTGGCTGGCTGCCCTCGGCCTGGGATGGCTCGCGACCTACTTTATCCTGAACAAGTGGTCGCTCTACAATCAGCGCTATTTCGTGCCAGCCGTGCTCGTGCTGAGCCCCTGCATGGCCGCTGTGGTCGAGGCCGGCTGGGCCAGCCCGCGCTTCCAACGCGCGACCCGGGGCATCGTGCTGTTCCTCGCCTTCACCAGCGTCTGGCTGGCCGCGATCTACCTTTTCCAAAACACCAGCCGGCCCTATGCGCCGCTCTGGGCCGGCCGTCCCGCCCCGCCGGCCCTCCCCGCGCTGCCGGCCGTGATGGTTCAGCGACTGAGCACGCAGCCGCGGGTCAACATCGATTCCCAGGACGGCAACGAACGCATCTTCCTGCTGATGACCCTCGGCCGGCACCAGCGCTTCACGGCTTCGTCCCGACTCAAGCCTGACGCCTACAACGTGATGTCCGAATGGGGTTTTCCGCGCAAGGTCGCGTACAGCAACATTGAGCAGCTTTCGTCGTTCACCACCGTCGCCATTCCCAGCAAGCGCACCGCCGGCGTGGAATTTCTCGGCACCATCGGCTCAGGTCAACCCGCGCTGGACTACTATGGACTCGTCCCGCGCCCCGAGCGCGTCCCGTCCTCCGAGACCGACCGGAATGTCCTGGTCGCGCTCTACTACGGCCCGCACAACCCCGATCGGTACAAGCATCTCGGCATCAAGGTGGCCGGCTTGAATCTCCCCGACCAAGCGCGGCTGACCGTCGGCGTCGAATACGAGGACCTGACCACCGAAACCCTGGCCACCTTCACCGCCAGCGGCGAAGCGACCGCCTCCGTCACGCGCCCCTTCCGGCGTTTTACCATCCGCGTGCAGGACCAGGCTAACGGTCAGGAAATCGGCTCGACCAGCATCTTCTATCTTTTCCGTGACCAGCCTCCCGAGATCGAGGCTCCGGACAACCCGGCCTTGATCTTCAGTCAGGATCTCATGGTCGCCGACCCGAAGCACACCGTCACGAGCGACGGCCTGGCAGCGCCGGAGGGTCCCTACACGCAGTGGGACCTCCCCGTCATCCGTTGGGCGAAGTCCCCGGTCGTGCGCCTCGAAATTCCCGCGACTAAGGACTTGGGCCTGCTGGAAGTTTCCTTCGCCCTGCGCCTGCAGGCGCGCGAACGCGGCACCGTGGACGTCGTGTTCAATGGCCAGGTGGTAAAGACGTATTCGCTGGCGGAGCGCACTGCGTGGCAGACGGAAACCGTCACCCTCGCGCCGCAGCCGGGCCGCAACGTGCTCGAGTTCCGCAACGTCGCGCTGGGCAAGGACCCGGACTGGCTGGACTACGTGGAACGCTACTCGGACATCAAGAACTACCTCGTCTCCCAGCACTACCCGCTCGAAAAGGGCGCCCGGGAACACTACGAGCTCTTCGGTGTGAAGGAGCATCGCGTGCTCAACCTGCACCGCACGGTGGAGAAGCTGGAGCCGCCCCAGCCGCAACTTTATTTCCTGTTCAGCAGCCTGCAGGTGACGGGCTACCGCAAGCCATGAACGCCGCCCTTCCCCAGCCCGGGCGCAACGCCTACATCGACACGCTCCGCGGCTGGAGCATCTTCGGCGTGGTCTGCGTCCATTTCGCCGGCAGCTTCGTCACGACGGACGTCTTCGCGTGGAGCCCGTCCTTTTATCTCGGCCTTACGCTTAACCAGGTTTTCAGCTTCGCCGTCCCGATGTTCGTTTTTCTTTCCGGCGTGCTGGCCGGTTCGTCCCGCAAGACCGTGAGCCTGGGCGAATATTATCGCGGCCGCTTCTGGCGGATCGGCTTCCCTTACCTGATTGCGAGCCTCGCGTCTTTTTTCCTGCTGAATCACTTCGCCGCCTGGCAGGCCTTGCCCAGCCTCAGCGCCCGCTTCAGCTGGCTGGCGCAGCGCCTGTTCCTCTTTGGCGTCGAGCCGACGCTCTATTTCATTCCCCTCATCCTGCAGCTTTACGTGCTGCAGCCAGTCCTGAAGGTCCTGCCGGACTGGCTGAACCGCCTGGTTCCCGCCCTCAGTCCTTCGCGGGCCGCGCTCGGCCTGGCGGTCCTGCTCCTGGTGCTGCACCTCGGGCTGGGCGTGCTTTGCAACCGGGGTACGCTCGATTACTACACGTGGGGCCGGCCCAATGTCCTGTTCTGGATGTTCTATTTCTTCGCCGGCCTCCATATCCGCACCCTCGAGGGTTTCTTCTCGCGGACCGCACTCCGGGCGGGCGGCTGGCTCCTGTTGGGCGTCGCGGCCGCAGCAATGGCCTGGAACGCCCAGCACCTGCTGGATCCCGAAAAAATGGGCGCGCATTTCGAATTCAACCGCCTCGATTTCGCCTACGTGCGGCCGGAAATGATGCTCTACGACCTCGCCATGGTGCTGGGGCTGTCCGTCGGCCTGTCCTTGGGCTGGAATCCCCGGGCGGGGCTCGCCGCCTACCTCGGCCGATTCACGCTGGAAATCTACCTCTGGCACATTCTGGTGCTCTATTTCGGCGCCTGGCGTTACGCCGACGCGCTCGCCTCCTGCCGCGACGTTCCCGAGCTCATCGTGATCATCTGCGCCGGCGCCGCCTTCGCGATCGCGCTCGCCACCGACGCCTGGAGCCGCCTGCGGCACTACTGGACCGGCCATCGTATCGTCATCGTGGCGGCCGAGTAACCCGCCTGCCGCGCGATGGACCGCCGCCAAATCGCGGTGGACATCCCTTTTCGAACATGGCCTTTTTGCTGGCTACCCATTTGCCGCCCGTCTCTGCTTCCGACCGTCCCATGGCCTCTCCCACCCCCGCTTCCCCGCCGAGCATCGCGGTTACCATCCCCTGCTACCAGGAGGAGAAAACGATCGCGCGGGTCGTCGCCGATTTCAAAGCCCAGCTGCCGTCGGCCGCCGTGTATGTGTTCGATAACAACTGCACCGACCGCACCGCCGAGTTCGCCCGCGCCGCCGGCGCCACCGTCATCCGCGAGAAACGCCAGGGCAAGGGCTACGTGGTTGCCACCCTGTTCGAGGTCGTGGACGCCGACGTCATCATCATGATCGACGGCGACGGTACCTACGACGCCACCGCCGTCCACCGCCTGCTTGCCCCGATCCTTGCCGGCGATGCCGACATGGTCGTCGCCGCGCGGCTCGAGCAATACACCGACAAGTCCTTCCGCAAGTTCCACGTGGCCGGCAACCAGCTGGTCTGCAAGATCATCAACAAGATCTTCGACGCCAACATTTCCGACATCTTCTCGGGCTATCGCGCCTTCACCCGCGAGTGCGCGCTGGGGATCCCGATCACCTCCCGCGGTTTCGATGTCGAGACGGAGCTGACCGTGCAGAGCCTGTACCGCGGCATGGTGCTGCGCGAGATCGAGGCCCCGTATGGCGAGCGGCCCGCCGGCAGTTTTTCCAAGCTCCGGACGATCCCGGACGGAATTCGCGTGCTGCTGCGCCTGTTCCTCCTGCTCCGCGCCTACAAGCCGCTGACGCTGTTCGGCACACTCGCGATTCTCCTGTTCATCGGCACCCTGGCCTTCGGCGCCCTGCCGCTGGTCGAACTGGTCCAGCAGCACCGTGTCATCAGCCGCGCCTCCGCCATCGTCGCGATTTCCGGTTTCATGCTGACCTGCTTGAGCCTGTCGCTCGGCCTCGTGCTGAGCTCGGTCAACCAGCGCTTCCTCGAGCTCGAGCGGGTCGTCATCAAGCGCATCCAGCGTTCCCCGTCGGCCTGAGCCGATCCACGCGCGCATGGGGACCAAGGATTTCAACGCCCTCGATCTGTTCATCTGCCGCTGGCGCTCGCGCATCGTCCGGCGTTTCATCCGGCCGGGGACGAAGCTCATGGATTTCGGCTGCGGCCACCAGGCGCTGTTCCTGCAGTCGGTGCAAACGGACCTGAGCCACGGCATCGGGCTGGACTACGACGCCGCGCCCTGCCGGCCCGCGCCGAATCTCGAAGTGCAGCGGTTTCATTTCAAGGACCACTTCGAGTTTCCGGACCGCACCTTTGACCGGGTCACCATCCTCGCCGTGCTGGAGCATATTCCCCTCGACCAGGTGGGGACGCTTTTCCAGGAGTTTCGCCGCATCCTGAAGGACGACGGCCGCATCCTTCTCACCACGCCCACCCCGGCAGCCCGGCCCGTGCTCGAGTTCCTGGCCTTCCGGCTGAAGATCATCTCGGGCCCCGAGATTGCCGACCATAAGCACTACTACAGCCGGGCCGACATCGTCGACCTAGCCCGACGCCAGGGGCTGGTCTGCGACGCCTACGACACGTTTCAATTCGGGCTCAACAGTTTTGCCTCGTTGGCCAAGTCCCAAAGTGATAGCTTGCCCGCTACCCCGCAGGGCACGACCCGCAGTTTCTGAACTCCTGAACAGCCCTCCCTTCGCATGCAACCGACGCGCTACATCTCGCAAGAGCTGGCCGCCCCCCGGATTGCCGCGTCAGGGCCACTGACTGCCGGCGGGGGCACCGCGGAGGTCCCCGCGCGCTGAGATCATGAGGTGACCGCGTGAACGGGAAACCACAGCTCGAGCCCCGCACCGTCCTCGCCTTGGTCTGTTTTCTTGTTCTGGCCGCTTACGGCCTGATGATCGACCTGAAGGGCATCAGCAGCGACGAGGGCATCCGGCTGGCGATCATGAATGGCGGCGCCGTTTTTCCGCTCCACGAGACGAGCCCCCATGCGACGTGGGATGCCGTGCTGGCCGCCAATTCCCCCTACGCCTACCAGCCGCTCTATTTCCTGCTGCAGAACTCGCTCATGCGCGTGGCCCAGACGCACGACGTGGTCTTCCTCCGGCTCGTGAACCTGTTCTTCCTCTGGGTTTGCCTGCAGGGCCTGCTCAAACTCTCGGCACCGTGGCGGCTCGGTCCCCGGGTTTTCCTCCTCCTCGCCTTTTCCTTCAATGCCTACCTTTTCATGCACGTGCTGCAGATCCGGGAGTACGTGGTCGGCGTCGCCTGGTACATCTGGTCCACGGTGTTCGTGCTGCGCCTCGACGAGCGGGAACTGGGACGGAAATGGGCGGATGCCGGCTGGTTCGCTGCCTACGGGATCCTCCTAACCTTGGGCTACTATACCCAGAGTTGGATCGTCCTTCCCGCGATTGCGCAATTCGTCTTTCTGGCCGCACGGGCCCGGCCCCACCGGTGGCGCTTCCTGGAACATCTGGCGCTCAGCCTGGGCATCGTCCTCGCGCTCACCCTGCCGTATCTGCTCTCCCACCCGCAGAAGATCGACATCGGGCGCTGGGGAAAGACCACCACCGCGTTTTGGCCGCAGCTTGCGGACGGTTTCCACCTGGTGTTGACGGGCCATCTGGCGGGCCGGGCGCCCTTCGCAACGTTTCTGTTCTGGTTCTGGCTCGTCACCCTGGCGGTCGCGGCGGTCCTTGTCCTGCGGGCCCCGCCCGGTCTCGCCATCAGCCTCGGCGTGCGCGAGATCAAGCGCCAGGGCACGCTGGCCCTCATTTGCATCCTCTTTCCCCTTGCATTTCAGGTGGGTTATTTCCTGTGCGTGGATGATCTCTCCCTCTGGCCGCGGTACTTTGTGATCCATTATTTTTACGCGGTGTGGCTGCTGGGTTTGGGATTCGCGCACCTATGCGACCGGTGGCAGGCGGCCGGGACCCGTGGGGGGGTGCGTCGGATACTCGGTGCCGCCGTTGTCCTCGTCGCCAGTGTCATGGTGGCGTCCGGCGTGTATCAAAGCCGGAGCTACTACCTCGATCCCCTGCTCGATTCCGGCCAGTCGCAGGACTCGAATTGGCGCAGCGTCGCGGCGGGTCTTTCCCGTGCCAGCCAGGCCGACGACGTGGTGGTGGCGTATGATTTCATCTTCGGCGCCAGCCTCACCTACACCCGGCCCATTCCCAACCGCGTCGTCCAACTCAAGGAGCTGGAGTCCGCCGACCTGCGTTCCGCCCGCCGCCTGCTCTATCTGGAGGCCGCCTTCGCCGCGCCCCAGCGAGCGGCGCTGGCGGCGCGGCTCAACGCCCTGGGTTTTTGCGAATGCCAGGAAATCCCGCTCCGCCCCTCTCCCGGCCAGCCGGCCCTGAGCGACTGGCGCCTCCTGGCGTTTTCCCGCCGGTAAGCAGACTCCGCCGGTCCCGGGACCAGTTTCTCCTCGACGTCGTTGCCCGGGCGGGCTGCCTTCCAGCTTCTGCCGTGGTAAATTCACCCCAACCGCTGTGCCGTTCCTCCGCGCCCTCGCCACCCGCGGCATTGACCGGCCCGTCCCCGGCATGAAAGCTTCCACCGCGCTCCCCGTCAGCCAGCACAATGTGGAAATCCAGCGGAACCGCGCCGCGTGGCTGCGCAAGCCGGCGCTGCAGGCGGTCTACCGCCAGTTCTACCGGCTGATCGCCGCGCAAATCGACCCGGCCCTGCCTGGCCCGGTGGTGGAGCTGGGCTCGGGCCTGGGTTGCATCAAGGAGGTCATCCCCAGCTGTGTCCTCACGGACTTGTTTCCCAATCCCTGGCTCGACCGCCAGGAAAACTGCTACCAGCTGAACTTCGCCGCCGGTGAGGTTTCGCACCTCATCCTCTTCGATGTCTGGCACCACCTTCGCTTCCCGGGCACGGCGCTCCGGGAGTTCCACCGCGTACTCGCCCCCGGCGGCCGGTTGATCCTGTTTGAACCGGCGGCGAGCTGGGTCGGCCGGTTTGTCTACCATTTCTTTCACCATGAGCCCGTCGCCGTGCGCGATCCCATCACGTGGGACGCCCCGCCCGGTTTCACCGCCAACCAGGTGGATTATTACGCGGCCCAGGGCTCGGCTACCCGCCTGTTCTGGTGGGGCGAGGGACGTGACCTGCTCGCTGGCTGGCGTGTGCGCGAGATGCGGCCCATCACCTCCTTCGCGTATTTTGCCTCGGGCGGGTTTTCCGGGCCCCAGCTCGGCCCGCCGGCCCTCGCCGGAATTATCCGCGGACTGGATTTCCTCGCCGCCCCGTTTCCGCGGATCTTCGCCGCCCGCCTGCTGATCGTGCTCGAAAAGGAGCAGCCCTGAGCGGCGGTCGCCACCCCTTGCCCGGGGTTGATTTTGTCGGGTCAATTCGCGAGGATCGCGGCACATGCTGCTTTCCATCATCGTCCCCGTTTACAAGGAGGAAAAAAACGTCCCGGAGTTTCTCCGACGGATGCGCGAGGTGCTGGCGGGTGTAACCGAGGATTACGAAATCATCTTCTCCCTCGACCCGTCGCCCGACCGCACCGAGGAAGCCATCCTCGAGGCCCGTGAACAGGATGGCCGCGTCAAGCTGCTGAAATTCTCCCGCCGTTTCGGCCAGCCGATGGCCACCCTTGCCGGGATGGAATACTCCAGCGGCGAGGCCGTCATCGTCATGGATGTGGATCTGCAGGATCCTCCCGAACTCGTCATGGAAATGCTGGCCCGGTGGCACGAGGGCTACGACGTCGTCCTGCCCCAGCGCCGCCAGCGCTCGGGTGAACCGTGGATCAAGAAGACCGTGGCGGCCGCCGGCTACAAGGTGATCAACAAGATCGCCGACGTCCGCATCCCGCCCAACACCGGCGATTTTCGCCTCATGTCACGCCGGGTGGTCAACGAACTCGTCAAGCTCAAGGAATCCCACGGCTTCCTCCGCGGCATGGTCGCGGTGGTCGGCTTCCGGCAGATCATCATCCCCTTCGACCGGCCGGCCCGGCACGCGGGCGAGACCAATTACAACCGCTTCTTCGGTTCCCTGCGCATCGGCTTCAACGGCATCTTCTGCTTCTCCACCTACGCGCTGACGCTCAGCACAATGGCCGGGTTCATCATCGCGACCTGCTCGTTCCTCATCGCGCTCGCCTACCTCGTGATGAAGCTCATGGGCTTCCCCTTCCCGCTCGGCAATCCGACCATCGTGATCCTCGTGCTGTTCATGGGCGGCATCCAGCTGATCAGCGTCGGCATCCTCGGCGAATACATCGGGCGCATCTACGAAGAGGTGCGGGCACGGCCCAAGTTCATCGTGGATCGCGCGGTGGGCTTTGACGGCCATGCATGAAGCCATGCCGACGCCGAAGTGGCCCAAGGTGCTCCCCGTGCTCACGGCGGAGCAACAGCGGATCAGCAACGACTTCATGCAGCGCTGGCACGTGGAACTCGCCAGTCGCCGCCGCTACGGCCTGCTCGAGAAATTCAACCACCGGTTTCCCATCCGCCATTCGGGCCCGGACTTCCGGACGACCCTCGAGCTCGGCGCGGGCCTCGGCGAACACCTCCATTATGAGCAACTCACTCCGGTCCAGGAGGAGAACTATTTCGCCAATGAGTTCCGGGAAAACATGGCCGCGGAAATCCGCCGCCGTTTCCCGCGCGTCCAGACCGTCGTCGGCGACTGCCAGCAGCCCTTCGCCTTTCCCGATGGCTTCTTCGACCGCATCATCGCCATCCACGTCCTCGAGCATCTGCCGAACCTCCCCGCCACGATCCGCGAATCCTACCGGCTGCTCAACAAAACAAAGGGCCGCCTGCTCATCGTGATTCCCTGCGAGGGCAGCCCCGCCTACGCGCTGGCCCGCAAAATCTCCGCCGAGCGGGCCTACAAGCGGCTCTATGGCGGCTCGTATCGGTGGTTTCACAGCCGCGAGCACATCAACCTGCCCCACGAAATCCTGGGGGAGCTGAAGCCTTATTTCACCACCGAGACGCGGAGTTTTTTTCCCCTGCCCTTTCTGCCCTTCATCCTGACCAACCTCGTCATCGCCGTGGCCCTCCGCCCGCGGCCCGAGCCGCTTCGCGGCTGACTTCGTTTCCCCGTGCAAAAAATCTTTGTCACCGGCGCCGCCGGCTTCATCGGCTCCAACCTCATCGACCGCCTGCTGGCGGACGGTGCCTCCGTCGTGGGCTGGGACAATCTCTCCACCGGCCAGGAGCGGTTCCTCGCCGACGCCGTCCCCCAGCGCGGATTCCGCCTGGTACGGGGCGACAACCTTGACCTCGCCGCGCTGACGGCCGCCATGAGCGGCTGCGACTTCGTGTTCCATCTCGCGGCCAACGCCGACATCAAGGACGGCTGGGCGCATCCCCGGAAGGACCTCGAGCAAAACACGACCGCTACCTTCAACGTGCTCGAGGCCATGCGCGCCAACGGCATCCGGCGCATTGCGTTTTCCTCCACCGGCTCGGTCTACGGCGAGGCGACGCTGATCCCCACGCCCGAGGACGCGCCCTTCCCGATCCAGACGTCGCTCTACGCCGCCAGCAAGGTCGCCGGCGAGACCCTGATCTCGGCCTACGCCGAGGGCGGCCAGCTCGACGAGGCCTATCTCTTCCGCTTCGTCTCGATCCTTGGCGAACGCTACACGCACGGCCACGTGTTTGATTTCTATCGCCAGCTGGTGGAGCATCCCGACCGGCTTCGCATCCTCGGCGACGGCCGGCAGCGCAAGAGCTACTTGTATGTGCAGGATTGCGTCTCCGCCCTGCTGCATGTCACGCGCACGCACACGGCCCGCGACGCGAAGCACCGCACGCAGGTCTACAATCTCGGCACGCCCGAATACGTCGAGGTGCGGGCCAGCGTGGGCTACCTCTGCGCCGCGCTCGGCCTGAAGCCCAAGCTGGAGTTCACCGGCGGCGAGCGCGGCTGGATCGGCGACAATCCGTTCATCTTCCTCGACACGAAGAAAATCATGGCCACGGGCTGGAAGCCTCGGCAGACCATCGAGCAGGGCATCATCGCCACCCTCCGCTGGCTCGAGGCCAACCGTTGGGTTTACCCGGCCCGCGGTTCCGGCGAGCCCGCGCATTCGTAATGAAGCTCGCAACCAAAACGACCTTGGTCACTTGGATGTGGCTGGCGGCCTGCCTTATCATGCTGGGCGAATTTCTGTTATTCGACCAGATGACCTCCCGTCATCACGCCTCGATCTACCCGCGTTGGAATGACCAGATCCAGTATCTTACCGAATCTTACTACGCCTACGATCATATGCAGGAGCACGGCCTCGCGGCCGGTCTAAAATTTGCCTGGGACACTCCCGCGGTGCAGGGAAAGCTCCATAATGTTTGCGCGGTATTGGCCTTCTGGGTCGCCGGTTCGGCATCCCGTAGCGCTGCACTTAGCCTAAACCTGCTTGTCTTCCTCGTTTGGCAGGCCGCGTTGCTCTTTACGATTCATCGGGTGACCGGGTCGCGGGTTCTCTCATGGATGGGTTTCAGCCTGGTCTTGTGTTTAGTGCGGCCTTGGTCTGGGGAGCCTGGCTCGGCGGTGGACTTCCGACTCGATCATGGGGCGATGTGCCTGTTCGGGATGGCCGCCTGTGCCGTCCTCCTGACCGATGGATTTCGCTCGACCCGTTGGTCGCTGGTGTTTGGCGGCGCCGTGGGAGTGACCCTGTTGGAGCGTTTTTTGACCGGCGCCTATTTCGTTCCAATTTTTCTTATCTTCGCCCTGTGGCTGCTTTGTCACCGGGATCGGCGGGGCCGCCTGCTCAATCTATTGCTCGCGGCCGTAGTCGCCACCGCGCTGGCCTTCCCGGTCTTCTGGGTGAACCGGGTGGGTATTCGGGATTACTATTGGGTCGGCCAGGTGACTGGCACCGAGAGTGCCGCGCGGTTGCGAGGTATTGACCTCAGCCAGTCCGTGAATTTTGTCTTCGGACACTTAGGAGATCTTTATCTCGGCGCTTGGTTTGGGTGGACAGTGGCGGGTCTCACCGGCCTGCTGCTGTTGTTCGTCGCCTGCCATCCACGGAAACTGGCCGCCCGCCTTGGTTCCGACTGGTTCTATTCCGCCTTGGTCTTCATGCTCGTCCCGGCGCTGATCCTTATCATCCACCGGCAAAAATCGGAGGCCGTCCTTGGGGTTCTCGTGCCGGGGGTGGTGATGGCGGTGCTCTGCCTCTGGCAGTTCCTGTGGAACCAGATTGAGTTCGGTCCCGGCCGAGTCTGGACGTGTCTGCTGCCGGCCCTACCTGCGCTCGCCGCTCTTGCGGCGGGCGGCACTTACTTCATCCTTCGCGAACTCCGGCAACCCCACACCCCAAAGTTCCTCGAGAGCGCGATAAAGGTTAACCAAGTATCCGATTATATTTTCCGCACGGTCCGCGCGGGGCACATTGCTCAACCCAGTGTCGGCGTGGATCAGATCGTCGATTTCATTGATGGACGGATTCTCCGGTTGGTTTGCTACGAACGCCATGGAGTCTGGATTCCGTTCGGCGTTCACCTGCCCGACAGCATCCTTACAGGACCGGACGAAACGGTATTCTTCAAACTGAGGGACACCGACTTCATGATCCTCACCGACTGGATGCCGGGTAACGGCTATTGGCCCTACGATCAACAGATGCGACGACTTTACCCACAGCTTAAGGCTTGGTGTGACCAAAACCTGCGGCTCGTTGATACCTTCACCATCTTTGGACGGGAGATGTCGCTCTATCAACGCCGGAACCTTCCCTGAACTTCCTACTCCAGCCACCTCACATGAACCTCACCGTCCTCGGCCTCTGGCACCTCGGCTGCGTGACCGCTGCATCCTGCGCGCGGCACTTCTCGGTCACGGGCCTCGAGTTCGACGCGGCCAACGTCGCCCGCCTGAGTTCCGGCCGCGCGCCACTCGCTGAACCGGGCCTCGACGCGCTGATCCAGGCCGGCCTCGCGAGCGGACGGCTGCGCTTCACCACCGACGTGGCCAACGCCTGCGGCCAGGCGGACATCCTGTGGGTCACCTACGACACTCCGGTGGATGACAACGACCAGTCCGACACCGAGTCGGTCCTGCGCGATGTGCGGCGCTGCCTTCCCGCGCTCCGGCGTGGCTCGCTGGTGCTCATCTCGTCGCAGTTGCCGGTCGGCACCTGTCGCCAGATCGAGACGGAATTCGCGGGGCTGGGACTCCGTTTCGCTTGCTCGCCCGAGAACCTCCGGCTCGGCCAGGCCCTCGAGGTCTTCAACCACGCCGATCGCATCATTGCCGGCTGCCGGGACGGGCTCACCCGCGACCAGCTGGCGACGCTCTTCGCGCCGTTCACCCGGGAAATCGTCTGGATGAGCCCGGAATCGGCCGAGATGACCAAACACGCGATCAACTCATTCCTCGCCGTGTCCATCACGTTCATGAACGAGATTGCCCGCCTGTGCGAAGACACCGGCGCCAATGCCACAGAGGTCGAGCGCGGGCTCAAGAGCGAGAGCCGCATCGGCCCGCGGGCTTACCTCTCGCCCGGCAGCGCGATCGCCGGCGGCACGCTCACCCGCGACGTCGTCACCCTCGCCAACCTCGGCCGCAAGCTGGGCGAGCCGCTCGAGGTGCTCCCGGCCATCAAGCGCAGCAACGACCAACACCGCCTCTGGGCCTGGCAGAAGATCCAGAAATTTCTCGGCGACCAGCCCGGCCAGCGCGTCGCACTGCTCGGCCTGACCTACAAACCCGGCACCAGCACCCTGCGCCGGAGTTCGGCACTCGAGCTCGGCCAGGTTCTCGCCGCGCATGGCTTTGAGGTGCGCGCCTGCGATCCGTCCTCGCCGCCGCTGTCGGCCCAGCAAAGTTTCATCCACTTCAAGTCCAGCGCCGCCGAAGCCCTCGCCGGCGCCGATGCGGTCGTGGTCTGCACCGAGTGGCCCGAATTTCGCGCCTTGGACTGGTCCACGCTGCTTTCCACTCTTCGCCGGCCGCTCGTGATTGACGCCACCCGCTTCCTCGAAAAGTCGGTGGCGGGGCTGCCTCATCTCCAATACGTCACCGTGGGATCCCCTGCATGAAACTCTCCGGCCTCAACACCATCATCACGGGCGCCAGTCAGGGCCTCGGCTTGGAAATCGCCCGCCATTTCGTCCGCGAAGGTGCCAGCGTCGCGTTCTGTGCCCGCGACACCGCCAAGCTCGACGCCGCGGCCAGGGAACTGAACACGCTGGCTCAGCCAGGCCAGAAGATCGTCCCCCTGCGCTGCGATGTCTCTGATCCCGCCGCCGTCGACGGCTTCGCCGCCGCCGCGCTGAAGTCCCTCGGTTCGGTGCAGGTGTTGGTCAACAATGCCGGCATCTACGGGCCGATGGGTCCGACGGAGACGGTGAATCTGGGCGAATGGAAGCATGCCATTGAAATCAATCTCTTCGGCGTACTGCTCCCCTGCCGCGCCCTCATTCCCCATTTCAAATCCCAGGGTCGCGGCAAGATCATCAACCTCTCCGGCGGCGGGGCGACCGCGCCGATGCCCAACATCAGCGCCTATGCGGCTTCCAAGGCGGCCGTGGTGCGCCTGACCGAGACCCTCGCCGAGGAATTACGTGCACACAAAGTTGACGTGAACGCCGTCGCGCCCGGCGCCCTCAACACCCGTTTCCTTGACGAGCTGCTCCAAGCCGGCCCGCAGGCCGTGGGCGAGGCGTTCTACCAGCGCGCCCTGAAGCAAAAGGAGTCCGGCGGCGCGTCCCTCGACGTCGGCGCCGAGCTGTGTGTCTGGCTCGCCTCCGCCGCCAGCGACGGCATCACCGGCAAGCTGCTCAGCGCGCAGTGGGACCCGTGGAAGGAACTCGGAGCCAAACGGGACGCACTCGCCAAGTCCGACATCTACACGCTCCGCCGCATCGTGCCGGAGGACCGCGGCCAGAAGTGGAGCTAGGCGCCGCGGTGGCGGAACACGCGGTAGTTGAGCAGGAGAAACACGACGACCGTGGAGGGAGGAACCGCCACTGCCGTGGACCAGATCTTGCCCAGCCCAATGACGTCGAGGCACAGGTGGAAGACCGCCAGGTTGATCGCGTAGCTGATGGCCACGGTGGTCAGGTATTCACCGAACTGCCGGCGCGTGTCCTGCCGCGAACTCGGCAGCGCCCAAAAGCGGTTCAGACAGTAGTGCGTCGTCGTCGAACACATGAACGAAAGCGTGAACGAAAGGTTGGTGCCCAGCCACGTCAGGAGCAGCTTCATCACCAGCACCTGCACCACGAAAGCCGACGCGCCCACCGTCAAGAATCGTACAAACCTCACTTGCGTCTGCCTGTCACTTAGCTTGGCCTTCAACATCCGCTCCAAGGAATGATTCGCGCCAACCCCGAGCAACTTAATTTCGCTGTCATTGGCTGCGGCCTCATCGGTCGCAAGCGCGTCCTCGCCCTCGGCCCTCACGGCCTGCTGCGCTACACGTGCGATCTCGACGTCGCCCGCGCCACCGCGCTCGCCCAGCTCGAGCCGGGCTGCCGCGCCGTCACCGACCACCGCGTCCTGCTCGCCGACCCGGCGGTGCAGGCCGTCATCGTCGCCACGCTCAACGCCTCGCTCGCCCCGCTCGCCCTCGCTGCGGTCCAGGCCGGCAAGCATGTGCTCGTGGAGAAACCCGGCGCACTCAATGCCGCGCAACTGCGCCGGTTGCAGGATGCCGCCCAGTCCGCCGGTGTTCGCGTGCGCCTCGGCTACAATCACCGCTTCCACCCCGCCCTGCGCAAGGCCCGCGCCTTGCTCGACGAAGGCCGGCTCGGGCCGCTGATGTTCCTGCGCGCGCGCTACGGCCACGGCGGCCGCACGGGCTATGACCGCGAATGGCGCGCGGATCCCCAGCTGTCCGGCGGCGGCGAACTCATTGACCAGGGCGTGCACCTCATCGACCTCGCCGGTTGGATCCTCGGCGACTTTGCAACCATCGAGGGCCACGCGACCACCAGCTTTTGGGACATGAAAGTGGACGACAACGCGTTCCTCTCCCTGCGCACCGCCGCCGGTCAGACCGCGTGGCTGCACGTCAGCTGCACCGAGTGGAAGAACCTTTTCTCCCTCGAGATTTACGGCCGCTCGGCGAAAATCACCATCGACGGCCTCGGCGGCAGTTACGGCCCCGAGCGCCTGACGTTCTACCAGATGCTGCCGCAAATGGGCCCGCCCGAAACCACGGTCTTTGACTTTCCCGCCGGCGACGAATCCTGGCGCCTCGAGGTCGAGGCGTTCGTTGAGGACATCCGCCTCGGCCGCGAACCTGTGCCGGGCCTGAACGAGGGCATCCGCACCCTCGAGATCGTCGAGACGATCTACCAGCGCAGCGGTTTTCCCGTTTCCACCGCAAAACTCTAGCCTTCGCCCCGGCCGTTTTTCTGCCTAAGCTCGTCTTTCCTTCCCCGTCATGATCATCACCCGTTCTCCCTTGCGCATCTCCCTTGGCGGCGGCGGCACCGACCTGCCCTCGTATTACCGGGAGCACGGCGGTTTCCTCGTCGCCGCGGCGATCGACAAATACGTCTACCTGACGCTGCACCAGACGTTCGTGCCGGATTTGATCGTGAAATACTCCGAGCTGGAGCGCGTGCCCGAGGCGTCCCGCCTCAAGCACCCGATCATCCGCGAGGCCTTCGCCGCGCTCGGCCTCGAGGGCCGCTCGCTCGAACTCACCTCCATGGCCGACATTCCCGCCGGCACCGGCCTCGGCTCGTCGGGCAGTTTCACCACCGCGCTGCTCAAGGTTCTCCACACGGCCAACAAGCATCACATCTCCCCGGCCGCACTCGCGGAAGAGGCCTGCGCGATTGAAATCGACCGCCTCAAGGAGCCGGTCGGCAAGCAGGACCAATACATCGCCGCCATCGGCGGCATCACCGCGTTCACCTTTCATCCCGACGGCCGCGTGGAATACCGCCCGTGCGCGATCTCCGAGGAGACGCTCTTCAACCTCGAGGACAACCTGCTGTTGTTCTTCACCGGTTACAGCCGCAGCGCGTCGGCCATCCTCAAGGACCAGGACGACAAGTCCCAGCAGCAGGACAAGGCGATGCTCGAAAACCTGCACATCACGAAGGAACTCGGCCGGCAGTCGCTCGCTGAACTGGAGTCAGGCAATCTCGAGGAGTTCGCCCACCTGATGGACATCCACTGGCAGCGCAAAAAAGCCCGCACGCCCGGCATGAGCAACACCCAGATCAACGATTGGTATGAGTGCGCCATGTCCAACGGCGCCCTCGGCGGCAAGCTCATCGGCGCAGGCGGCGGCGGATTCCTGATGTTCTACGCCGGCGACAAGCAGAAGTTGCGTCACGCGATGCGCGAAAAGGGCCTGCAGGAGGTGCGCTTCCGCTTCGACTTCGAGGGCACCAAGGTCGTCGTACAAAACTGACGCATGCCGTCCGTCCCGCCAGACCTGCCCGTGGCGATCCTGGCTGGCGGCTTGGCCACCCGGCTCAAGCCCATCACCGAAAAGATCCCAAAACTCCTCGTGGAGGTCGCGGGCGAGCCGTTCTTCTCCCACCAGCTCCGCCTGCTGCAGCGCGCCGGCCTCACCCGCATCGTCCTCTGCGTGGGCCACCTCGGGGAGCAGATTGTCGCCGCCTACGGCGACGGCTCCAAATGGGGCGTGCGCCTCGACTACGCCTTCGACGGTCCGAAGCTGCTCGGCACCGGCGGCGCGCTGATCCGCGCACTGCCCAAGCTCGGCGACGCGTTCTACGTCCTCTACGGCGACAGCTACCTTCCGACGGATTACATAGCCGTCGGCCAGGCGTTCCAGGACTCTGGCCAACTTGGCCTGATGACCGTCTATGAAAACCATGGTCGCTACGAGACGAGCAACGTCTGGTTCGAGAGCGGCGAAATCAAAGCCTACGACAAGATACATCCCAAGCCGCAGATGCACCATGTCGATTACGGGCTGGGTGTGTTCCGCCGCGCCGCGTTTGACGGTTTCTCCCGCGAAGCCCCGGTCGATCTCGCCGACGTCCAGCAGGCCCTCGTCGCGCGCCAGCAGCTCGCCGGCTTCGAGATCAAGGAGCGATTCTACGAAATCGGCTCCCACGCGGGGCTGAACGAACTCGACGCCCTTCTCCGGACCGGGCATGGTCCGCGGAGCTGATTCCGCCATGTCCTACTCCGTCCAACACCTGAAGGAAACCGCCGCCATCGTCGCCGCGCTCAACCCCGATGATTGCGAGAAATGCGTGCGGGAACTCGTCGCGTTGCGCGCGCGTCACGGCCGGCTCTTCATCCTCGGTGTCGGCGGCAGCGCGGCCAACGCCTCCCACGCCGTGAACGACTTCCGCAAGATCGCCGGTCTCGAGGTCTACGCGCCCACCGACAACGTCTCCGAGCTCACCGCCCGCACCAACGACGAGGGCTGGGCCAGCGTGTTCGCAGAGTGGCTCCGCGGCTCGCGGCTCAACGCCAAGGACGCCCTCCTCATCCTTTCCGTCGGCGGCGGCAGCCTGGAGAAAAACGTCTCACCCAACCTCGTCGCGGCCATGCAGCTGGCAAAGCAGGTCGGCGCCCGCATCCTGGGCATCGTCGGCAAGGACGGCGGCTACACCGCCAAGGTCGCCGACGCCTGCGTGATCATCCCGACGGTCAACGCCAACAACATCACGCCCCACAGCGAGGCCTTCCAGGCCGTCGTCTGGCACCTCTGGGTTTCGCATCCCGATCTCAAGCTGAACCAAACCAAGTGGGAAAGCGTCGCCCCCGCGAAGCCCTGAGCGCGTCCCGCCTTCGCTCGGCCTTCGCCCGTCATGACCAGCCCGCTGCCTGAACCCACCGCCCGCCACCTCGAGAAGGTGCGCGATTTCTACGAGGCCGCGCCCACGGAACTTCGCTGGGGCGCCCGCGGTTACCGGAAGCTGCTGGCCCATTATTACAACCTGATCGTGCCGGCCGAGTCCAGCGTCCTCGAGGTTGGCTGCGGTTCCGGCGAGCTGCTCGCGCAAATCAAGGCCGCGCGCAAGACTGGCATCGATCTCTCGGCCCGGCAGATTGCCGCCGCGCAGCTCCGTGTCCCCGACGCCCGTTTCCACGTGGCCGCGGGCGAACTCGCCGAG
Source organism: uncultured Opitutia bacterium (assembly GCA_903862955.1). GTDB lineage: Bacteria > Verrucomicrobiota > Verrucomicrobiia > Opitutales > Opitutaceae > Opi-474. The sequence goes on along the minus strand of CAIPAH010000023.1, from coordinate 136,801 downwards.
CTGAACGAGCAGTTCGACGTCATCATCCTCTCCGACACGCTCAACCGCGCCGCAGACGTCCAGCTGCTGCTGGAGCGGTTGCAAAGCTCGGCCCACCCCGGCACGCGCCTGATCATCAATTTCCAGAACTCACTCTGGCGGCCGTTGCTCTCGCTGGCCCGACTGCTCGGGCTGAAATCCAATGAGCCGGAGAACAGCTGGCTCGCGCCGTCCGACGTGATCAACCTGCTCCAGCTCGCTGGCTGGAATCCCGTCTGCCGGCAGGCCCGGCTGCTGCTGCCGATCCCAATCCCGCTGCTCAGCCCGCTCCTCAACCGCTGGCTGGCGCCGCTCGTGCAGTGGTCCTGCCTCACCGTCTTCATCGTTGCCCGGCCCGTCCGCCCTGCCGCGCAGCCACGCACTGTCTCCGTCATCATTCCTGCCCGCAACGAGGCCGGGAACATCGAGGCCGCCGTCCGCCGCACCGCCGAGCTCGGCGCGGGGACCGAACTCATCTTTGTCGAGGGACACTCGCGCGACGACACGTGGGCCCAGATCCAGCGCGTCGCGCAGGAATACCCGGATCGGAAAATCAAAATCATGCAGCAGACCGGCAAGGGCAAGGGCGACGCTGTCCGCCTGGGCTTCGCCGCCGCCACCGGGGACATCCTGATGATCCTCGACGCCGACCTCACCATGCCACCCGAAGAACTCCCAAAGTTCTACGAGGTGATCGCGAACGGCCGGGCGGAATTTGCCAATGGCGTGCGGCTGGTGTATCCGATGGATGAGGAGGCAATGCAGTTTTTGAATCTCTGCGCGAACAAGGCCTTCGGCATCATCTTCACCTGGCTGCTCGGCCAGCCGGTGAAGGACACGCTCTGCGGCACCAAGGTGCTCAGCCGCCATCATTACGAGCGGATTGCCGCCAACCGGGCTTACTTCGGCGACTTCGACCCGTTCGGCGACTTCGACCTGCTCTTCGGCGCGGCCAAGCTCAACCTCAAGATCGCGGACGTGCCCATCCGTTACAAGCAGCGCACCTACGGCACCACCAACATCCACCGCTGGAGTCACGGATGGCTCCTGCTGCGCATGGTGGTCTTTGCCGCGCGCAAACTGAAGTTCGTGTGACCGCCCTGCGCCCCGCCGTATTCGTGGACCGCGACGGCACGCTGAACGTGCCGGTGATTCGCGACGGCAACCCTTTCGCGCCCGCCACCGTTGACGAGTTTCAACTCTTCCCGGAAGTACCCGCCGCATGCCGGGAACTGCACGCCGCCGGGTATGCGCTGGTCGTCGCCACGAATCAGCCCGATGTCGGGCGAGGCCTCCAATCCCAGTCTGTCATCGAGGCCATGCATGCCCAGCTTCGCCACCTGATTCCCGAGATCGAGCGCATCGAGGTTTGTTACTCGCCCGGCCGCGCCGGCGACCCGGCGGACCCCCGCCGCAAACCCGCGCCCGGCATGCTGCTGGATGCCGCCCGCGAACTCGGCCTCGACCTCACGCGCTCCTGGATGGTCGGCGACCGCTGGCGCGACGTCGACTGCGGCCACAACGCCGGCGTACGCACGGTATTCATAGATTTTGGCTACGAGGAACAATTGCACGCCGTCCCGGACTTTACTGTCCCGAGCTTCGCCGCCGCCGCCCGAATTATCCTTGCCCAGCCGGAGAGCCAAAAGCTCAATGAGCCCCTTCCTTCGCCATGAAATCCCTCACCGAACTCAAAATCCAGATTTACGCCGATGGCGCGGACAAGGCCGGCATCCTCGATCTCTACGCCAAGCCTTACGTCAAGGGCCTCACCACCAACCCGAGCCTCATGAAGAAGGCCGGCGTCAAAAACTACGAAGCCTTCGCCAAGGACATCCTCCAGACCGTCACCGCCAAGCCCATCTCGCTCGAGGTCTTCACGGATGACGTCGCCGACATGAAGCGCCAGGCGCTGATGATCACGTCGTGGGGCAGGAACGTTTACACCAAGATCCCGATCACCAACTCGAAGGGCGAATCCTGCCTGCCGCTGATCAAGGAACTCGGCGCGCAGGGCGTGAAGCTCAACGTCACCGCACTGCTTACAGTCAAGCAGGTGGAAGGCGTCGCCGCCGCGCTCAACCCCGCGGTGCCCTCGGTCGTCTCCGTCTTCGCCGGCCGCATCGCCGACACCGGCGTCGATCCGATGCCGATCGTCCGCGCCTGCGTGCCGCTGCTCGCCGGCCAGCCCAAGGCCGAATTGCTCTGGGCCAGCACGCGCGAGGTGCTCAACATTTTCCAGGCGCAGGAAGCCGGCTGCAAAATCATCACCGTCCCCCACGACATCATTGCCAAGGCCGCGAAGATGCTCGGCATGGACCTCACCGAGCTCTCCCTCGACACGGTGAAAGGCTTCCTGAAGGACTCGACCGACGCCGGCTTCAAGCTCTGACGCCGCGCCTGTTATAGCCTTTTCATCGCGGAGGAGCGGCGCTTGTCTGGTGCCTCCCGTGGATAATTCGCTTCCCAGGTTCCATCTCGATCAGCCCAAGGATTGGAACCGCTGGCCGCGCTGCCTGATCATGCGGGGCTGGTGCTTTGGTGCGGACGGGAAATCCATTCGTGGCATCCGGTTGCGGGCCGACGCGGTGAAGCTCGACGGCGTCATTGGCCTGCCGCGCCCCGACGTGAAGGCGGCGATGCCCGACGCGCCCGACAACGCCACCGGTTTCGAGATCCGCGGCACGCTGCCGTCCGGCCGCGTCGCACTCGTGCTCGAGGCCCTGCCCGCCGTCGGCGACTGGCAGACCTTGCTTTCGCGCAGCGTGGACGTTGAACGCCAGATCATCCCCTTCTGGCTCGGCGGCGGGGCTTGGACCGACCTGATGTTTTTCCAGATGCCGGCGCACATGGCCTACCCTCCCCGTCCCGTGCGCGCGGAGAAATTTCCTCCCACGCCGGCCCGGCCGGATTGGCCGAAGATTTCCATTGTCACGCCTTCCTTCCAGCAAGGTCGTTACCTCGACGAAACCATGCGCAGCGTCCTCGAGCAGCCGGGCGTCACCTGCCAGTATGTGGTCCAGGACGGCGGCTCGACCGACAACAGCCGTGCGATCGTCGAGGGTCACGCGAAACGTCTCCACGCCTGGGCCAGCGAGCGCGATGGCGGGCAGGCGGACGCCATCGCCCGCGGTTTTGCCCGGACCACGGGCGGGCCCGACGACATCATGGCGTGGATCAATTCCGACGACACCTACCAACCCGGCGCGCTCGCCTTCGTGGCGGAATATTTTTCCCGTCACCCCGAGGTGGATGCAGTTTACGGCCACCGGATCGTCGTGGATGAGGCGTCGCAGGAGATCGCGCGCTGGTTTCTGCCGCCGCACGACGACACCGTGCTGCGCCTGAATGACTTCGTGCCGCAGGAGACGCTGTTCTGGCGCCGGCGGATTTGGGATAAGGTCGGTGGGCTGGATACGTCGTTCAAATTCGCGATGGATTGGGACCTCCTCCTGCGCTTCACCGCCGCCGGCGCGCGCATCGTTCGCGTGCCCTACTTCCTCGCCTGCTTCCGCGTGCATCCGACCCAGAAGACGAGTTTCTCGATGCACGACACGGGACAGAGGGAAATCACCCTCCTGCGCGAACGCTCACAGGGACGGACGTTTCCGATCCACGAGCTGGAAACCAGCCCCGTGTTGCTCCGCTACCTGCGCCGGAGCGCATGGATTCAGTTCCTGTGGAAACTGGGCGTGCGCGCGTCCTAGTCCGGTTGGCCTCGGCGACATTAAACTTCACATCGCGGACGGCTGCGACTTGATGATCAGTTCGTCATGAATCCCGCCCCACCGGACCCGGCCGAGGTTCTGCCCCGCGTGCGGCAGCAGCTGATCCTCGCCCAAGTCCGCATCATGGAACTCGAGGACGCGCGGGACGAAACCGCCGCGCGCCTCGACGAGACCAACCGCCTCCTGCACGGCGCCCAATCCCTGGCGGACCAGAAGCTGGCCGAGACGGCACACGCCGAACGTCTCCGCGCCGAGAGTGAAACCCAGCTGGCCCAGCTGCAGCGTCTCCAACAGGCGATCACGCAATCCCTCGAAGTCGCACAGGCGCAGCTTGCGGAAATCCAGCGGAAGCTCGAAGCGCAGCTCCGCGAGGCCGCCGCCCGGGAGCAGCGCCTCGCACAAATCGACGCCGACCTGCGCGCCTTGAAGACCACCCGCAGTTGGCGGTGGACGGCGTGGCTGCGCGCGGTGGAACGCATCTTCTCCGGCGGCAAGTCATGAATTCCCCCGGCGCACTCCGGCTGCACAGCGAAATCGAGACGCCCCAACCGCTGCGCTCGAGCGCGTCGGGAGTCACCGTCAAAGGCTGGTGCTTCGCCGAGGACCTGCCCGATCCACCCGCCGTCCGCCTGGTGACGACGGCCGGCGTGGTTCCTCAGACGCAGCGCACCACGCGAACCGACGTCCCCCAGCTTTTTCCATCGGCAACTGCGGCGGCGCGATCCGGTTTCGTTCTCTCCGGCCCACTCCCGCCGGGCGTCTTCGTCGCGTCCCTCGAGGCGCAACGCCCGGACGGCACTTGGCAACGATTCAAGCAGCTCTCCCTCGTCGTGGAGCCCGTGCCGTTCTCCGCGGTGCTTGACGAGCCAATTTCACAAGGTGTCCTGCACGACCGCGTGAAGGCGGGCGGATGGGCGCTCTCGGCCGATGAACCCGTGAAGGAACTCGCGCTGCGTTACGGTCATCGCGAAATCGCCTGCGACGTCGGGCTGACGCGCACAGACGTTCAATCGCTCTTTCCCCAAGTGTCGCACGCCGGTCGCGCAGGTTTCCGAAGCCAGGATTTTCTCGTCGCCGGCCATGGGCCGGTTCGCGTGCGTGCGCGCCTCGCCAGTGGAAAACTCGCCATCGCCCGCACCGCGGTGACTTTCAGCGTCGCCACCGACGAAAACCACGCCGTCGATCTCGACCTCACTGCGTCTCGCATCGGCTTGGATGAGGATCGCAACGCACCAAAAGCGCCTTCGGCCGGCCCCTCCCGCCCGGCCCGGCCGCTGAACGTTTTCTTCGTGCTGCACGGCAGCTTCGCCTCGAACAGCGCGCTGCACGTCGCCGCCCTGGCCAACGAGCTCGCCGCGGCCGGCCACACGTGCAGCGTCGCCGTGCCGCACGACCTCGACGCACTCGCACACCACGAGCGACCGGCGTTTCGCGGGCTGACTTTTGCGGAGGCCGAGGGCGGTGTAATTTTCGCCAACGGTCGCGGGCCCGACGTCATCCACGCATGGACGCCGCGGGAACACGTCCGGATCCTCACCGAAAAACTGCGCGCGCGGCACGGCTCGCGGGTTTTCGTTCACCTCGAGGACAACGAGCAGCAGCTCCTCAGCATCACCGTGGGGCGCGAATTTTCGGCGCTGGACCGGATGAGCGATCGCGAACTCGACGCGGTTGTGCCCGCGGATCTGTCCCACCCGCACCGCAGCCGCATCTTTCTCGCCACTGCCGACGGTGTGACGGTGATCGCCGAGCGTCTTCGGGAATTTGTTCCCGCGGGGAAACCCTGCGTCGCGATCTGGCCGGCCGCGGATGCGCGGTATTTTTATCCCCGGCCGCGCCCCGAGGCCTTCCGGCGCGTGCTCGATGCCCGGTCGCGCGAGACGGTCCTCTTCTATCACGGCAACGTCCACGCGGCCAATGCCGCCGAAGTGCGCGAACTGTATGCCGCGGTGGTCGAGCTCAATGCCTCCGGCGACGCCGTGACGCTGATCCGCACCGGCCTCGATCGCGTGCCGCTGCCCGCCGACCTGGCGGCGGCGGCCAAGCCCTTCGTGCTTTCGCTCGGGCAGATTTCGCACCACCGCCACCTCCCGGCGCTGCTGGCGCTCGCGGATATTTTCGTGCAACCGGGTGCGCCGGATGCGTTCAACGACTATCGTTTTCCCTCGAAACTGCCCGAGTTCTTCGCCATCGGCCGCCCCGTCGTGCTGCCACGCACCAACCTCGGCACGGTGGTCCGGCATGGCGTCGATGCCTACGTGCTCGACCGCGCCGACGCCGCGGGCATCGCCCGGGCGGTGCGGGCATTGCGCGCCGACCCGGAGCTGGCCGCCCGATTGGGTCACGGGGCGAGCGACTTCGCGGAAAAAAACTTCAGCTGGCCGCGCAGCGCGGCGGCGCTTGCCAAATTCTATCTGTCGCTGGCACCGTCGTGACTCATGCCTGAGCCGACCAACTCACGACTGATCGTCACCGGCGGACGCGGCCGACTGGCTTCGCTCATCGCGGAACATTTCCGTGCGTCCGAGCCCGGCCTGTCCCTGTATTCGCGTCAAGGCGGCCCCGGTTTGCTCCCTTTGTCCGAATTGATCCCGGCCTTGGCCACGGGTGAATCCAGCGCGTTGCTGCATCTGGCGTGGAGCACCCTGCCCGCCACCTCCGAAAAGGACCCGGGCATGGAGGAAAAACAGGACTTGCCGCTCCTGAAGAACCTGCTCGAAGCCATCGCCGCGTCCCCGAAATCCAAGCGCCTGCACTTTGTCTTCTTTTCCTCGGGCGGGACGGTCTACGGCAACGCGCCCGGCCGGGCCAACGTCGAGACGGACGCCTGCCTCCCGATCGGCAGCTACGGCCGCGCCAAGCGCGCCGCGGAGCAACTCATCGCGACCTACGCCACGTATCACGGGCTAGCCTGCACCATTCTCCGCATCTCGAATCCCTACGGCTACCCCGTTCCCCCGAATCGCGCGCAGGGACTCATCCCGCACGCGTTGCGCTGCGCAGTCGAGGGACAGCCGCTCACGTTGTGGGGCGACGGCAGCGCGCGGAAGGATTTCCTGCACTACACGGATTTCCTGTGCGCCCTCGAGCTGGTTCTCTCCCGGCGCCTGACCGGCACATTCAACCTCAGCGCGGGTGAATCGCACTCCGTCCGCGAGGTCATCGGCCTGGTGGAAAAGCACACCGGGCGCCGCGTCGCGCTGCAGCCGCAGCCCGCGCCCACCTGGGATGTCCACGACAGTCGCCTCGACAACACCCGCTTCGCCTCCGCCACCGGCTGGAAGGCGGCCGTAAACCTCGACGAAGGCATCCGCCGCGCCGCCGCTGGTTACGCATGACTGAGCCGGACACCGGGCCCGTTTCCCTCCCGCCGCCGTCGCGCGCGTGGCTGTTCGCATTCCTTGGCGCCACGCTCGTGGGTGCCGCTTGGCTGCTCACGCGCTCCTGGCACGCCTCCATCCTCGACCGCAACGAGTTCCGCCAGCTGCAGACCGCGGTCACCGCCTACTGGATGCAGGTCGATGGCTTCCGGGTGGATTATGAATTCCCCATCTTCGGGCCGCCGTGGTCGGTCCCTTTCGAATTTCCGATCTACCAATGGCTCGTCGTCGCCGTCAGCCGGACCTTCGACCTCGGCCTCGAGTCCACCGGGCGCGGCGTCAGTGTCGCGTTTCTCGGGGCCACGCTCCCCGCGATTTACCTGATTGCGGGCCTGCTGGACCTTGCGCCCACCCGCCGGTTGCTCGTGGTCAGCGCGGTGCTCTCGGGCCCGGTGTACCTGTTCTACGGGCGCACGTTCATGATCGAGACGACCGCGCTCTGCTTCTCGGCCTGGTTTCTCTACACACTGGTGCGGGCAGTGCGGGACGATTCCACGCCCTGGGCCGTCACCGCCGGTCTTTTCGCCATCCTCGCCGGCCTGACCAAGATCACCACTTGGGCTGTGTTCCTGCCGCCGGCAATGCTGTTGGCGTGGCCCGCTTGGCGCCAACACTGGGCCCATCGGACCCAGGCGCCCGCCGCGCTTTCGCGCCGCACGCTGTTTGCCGCGGGCCCCGTTCTGGCCGGGATTGTTGTGGCGGGCTGGTGGGTGCGGCACGCGGACCGAGTGAAGGACGCCAATCCGTTTGCCGATTACCTGAAGTCGTCGCAGCTCTCGAGTTGGGTCTGGGGCACCGTTGGGCAACGTTTCGCCGGCGACGTCTGGGCCGAACTTTGGCGCAACCTCTCCGGGCTGATCGTCAGCGGTGGCTCGCTCGTGCTCCTCGCCTTTTGCGCGACCCTCGTCACTCCCGCCTGCCGGCGCGCCGCCGCGTGGTGCGCGGCCTGCTTCCTCACCGGGCCGCTGCTGTTCTCCAACCTCTATTTCCGCCACGACTATTACTACTGCGCCACCGCCCTCTTCCCCCTCGCGGCCGCGGGCATCCTGCTCGCCGGGGTTTGGAACAGCCCCCGCCTCCCGCGCGGCGCGCGGGTGCTGGCGGCGGCGCTGTTCCTCGGCGGGCAGGGCCTGCTCTTCCATGACAGCTACTGGGATTATCACCGCCGGGTGCTGCCGGCGGCGCCGGGCATCGCCGCGGTGCTGCGGGAAACCGTGCCCGCCGACGACGTCGTGCTGGTCTATGGCTGGGACTGGAACACGCTGGTGCCGTATTACGCCCAGCGCCGCGTGATCTCCGTGCCGGCCGGGCGCGAGTTGGACACCGCGGCGCTTGAGCGCGTCGTCGCGCAGCTGCCGCCCCGCCGGATCACAGCCCTGCTCAACCGCCGGGACGTGAACGAGGAGGCCGCGCCGGAATTCCTGCGCGAACGCCTCAGTCGCTTCCACCTCGAACCGGTGCCGTTCGCGAGCAGCGCCGAGGGCGACCTCTATCTGCCCAAGAGCGTGATCGCCAGCGCCCGCACCCGGCTCGCCGGCCGCACCTTCGCCGGCGTCACGCTCAACGGACCGTCGTTGGCCGAACTCGAAGACGTCCCGATGGTCGAGGCCGACGCCGGGACGCTGGCGGTGCCGCAGTTGAGCCCGCACCCCACGCGCGCCCGCGGCCGTTACGGCGTGATGCTCGGGCAGGCCGATGGGCGCGTCGCGATTCTGGCGCACCCCATTTCCGAACTGCAGTTCACCGCCCCGCCGGGCGCCACGCAGATCGAAGCCGTGGTCGGGCTGGTGTCGGCCGCCTATGCCCCGGGCGGTCCCGCCATCACCGATGGCATCACGGTCGAGATCATTGAGGAGCAGCCGCAGGGCGCCCGCCGGATGATCTATCAACGCGACCTCGACCCGGTCCAGCACCCTGCCGATCGCGGCCCGCAGTCGATTCACCTCGCGCATGCCGGGCCATTTGCCGGGCCCGTGATTTTCCGCATCACCGCCGGTCCGCGCGGCAACTTCACCAACGACTGGGCGTACTGGGAACGCATCTCGATCCACTGACCCGCGTCAGTCGATCACCAGCCGGCCGAGCATGACCCAGTCGCGGGTGGTGCGGCCCGCCGGCCCGGGACCGATGAACAGCTCCACTTCCCCCGCGGCCGGGAGCGTGAATTCAAACAGCAACGGAATCCGCCCGCGATCCTGGGGGCGGTGACGCGGATCCACGAGACGCGAACCCAGCACCTGCGCGGTGTCGCCCGGGCCCGCAGCAGACAGGGTGATTTCCACGCCGTCGGTCGCATCGGCCTCAGGCAGGTCCGCCCGGTAGGCATCCTCCGCGAAGAGCACCGTGGTCCGAAGGACATGCCGGCCGGCCGGCAGCGCAAAGACCAGACGCGTCACCGGGTGCACTCCGAAATCCAATCGCCCGTTGGCGCGCTCCAAGGTCAGTCCGTAACTGCTGAAAAACCGCACCGGCGCCGGCGTCATGCCGTCGAACGTCGCCCGCTGGTCGCGAGGGAGCGACCGCACCTGATACCAACCGTTCACGGGCTGCTCGTGGAACTTCCCCGCGCCGGGCGCGACCCGCACTTCCGGGAAGACGAGTTCGTCGAGCCTCCGGACATTCCGCGCATGATCCGCTGCCGCCAGGTAGACCGCCGCGTCGCGCCAGTAGAACAGCGGCTGTGGCTCCAACCCTCGCGCCACTAAGCGCTCGACCAGCCAACCCCGGCTTCCCACCGGACCCGTCAGCACGAGCGCACCCATTTTCTCCCCGGCCAGCGCCGCCAGGGCGGCGTCCACCTGCGCGGGATTGTTCTCGGCATCGGCCCGCAGCATCAGCGCCCGCCGCTGCGCGTAGTAGGGCGTCATCGAGTTCCAATCCTGTCCCGTCACCACGACCACTTCGTCCGGGTCGGTGAGCAGGTGCAGCGCCTGCGTCAGCCCATCACCTCCCGCACTGATTCCCCGCTGTACCGGGTAAAACCGTTCAAAATAGGCATAGGCCTGCCCGCCGATCACCAGGAGCATCGCCAGGGTGAGCAGCCAGCGCGGGCGGGCGGATTCTGCCAAGCCCACCACCACGAATCCCACCGCCAGCATGAGCATCACGGTGTTCGCGAGGTAGTAGTATTCATGGTAGGCGTAGAGGATCGGGAAAACCACGAGCGCGGCACCAAACACCGCGAGGCACCAGGCCAGCTCCTTCAGTCGCGTTCGCGCCAGCGTCAGTGCCACCACGCCGCACGCCACCAGCATCGGCAGCCAGGTGAGCTGCGTGGCCATGATCCGGCCCTTCATCGCCCACAGCTCCGCCGAAAACCGCGTGGCTGGCGCTCCGAGTGTGAAACTCAATGATGCAGCCGAGCCGAGGAAACCGGCGTTCGGATTCAGCGCCTTGACCGCATCCGAATATTTCAGCCAGCCCAGCGTCGCCGCGAAGGGCACCGCCACCGCCCCGAGCACCCATGCCAGGTCCCCCCGCCAGGCGCTCGCCCGCTGGCGCCACAGGCGCCCCACCGCCCAGCCCGCCACGGGCAGTAGGTAGAGCATGAACGTCGTCACCTTGACCAGCCCCGCCCCGGTGCCTGCGACCGCCGCCACTGCGAGCCAGCCCAGGCTGCGGGCCGTCACGGCCCGCTCAAACGCCACCCAGAACCACACCGCGAACATCAGCGCCATCGTCTCGATCAGGAACGCCCGCGAATAAAAGACATACAGCGGGCACGTCACCACCACTGCGAGCACCAGCCAGCGGTGTCCCGGCGCCACCCGCCAGCGTCCGAGCAGGAGAAACAGCGCCGGCAACATCAGGTAGAAACACGCCAGGCTTACCACCCGCCCCGCCTTGGTCAGGCCCAGGCCGGTCACGTCACTCACCGCCACCGCAGTCCATTGGTAAAGCGGGAATTCCAGCGGAATCGACCACGGCTTGCCCAGCACCGGGGTCGGATACGCGAGGGAGAAATCGCGGCTCTCCTTGATGAAATATGCTGAAATCGCCGTCTGCGCCTGCCGGTATTCGACGCCTGGCAGGTTGCGGCTCTGCCAGCCGACCATGGCCCCCGCAAAATGCCCCGCGAGGCACGCCACAAAAGCCGCCAGTGCCAGCCACGACTCAAGGCGGCCGGGCGGTCGCGCGGCAGAGGGGTTTCCCATCCGGCAAGGCAAAGTCATCACCCGGGCCTTGCCAACCCGTTTAATGGGTCACCCGCCGGCCGGAACAGGCTTTACTCTCCCCTCGGGGTCACCGCTTAATTTCCCGCTGTTTTCATGACCGCCCCCCCCGCACCGCGCTTCCATATCGACAGTCCCGCCCATTGGCGGCCGGAAGTCGCTGGCATCGAGGTCACCGGTTGGCTTTTTCCCGGCGAGGGAGCGGTTTGCGTCGATCTGCGCGCCCGCGTGGATCGCCGGGTATTTCTTGGGATTTACGGCCTCGACCGTCCGGACACGCTGGCCGCCTTCGGCGCCGGCGTGCCATCGCTGCGGACAGGCTTCGTGCAACGGGTGCAAGTGTGGCGCGGAGCCAGGGAACTGGCCCTGGACTACCACGATGGCCGGGGCTGGCGGGAGTTCTTCCGCACCGCCCTCGACACGTCCGGCCTGCCCTCCAGCGCCACCAAGCCGCCGCGCCTCCTCCGCGCCGCGGTGGTTTACCAGACCCTGGCCCATCTCTACCGGCATTTTCACCGAGCGTCCTGGTCACAGCTCTGCCGCGAAACCGATGCCGTGCTTAACGATGTGCTCATGCCCACCAGCGACATCGTCATCGGCGAGCGCTTCCTCGGCTTCATTGAAAACCCGGGCTTCTGGATCAATGCCGGCTACGGCAAATTCCGCATCACCGGCTGGATTTTCGGCACCAGCGGCGAAATCCAGCAGCTCAGCGCCACGACCGGCGTGCTCACCGAGAACCGCCTGGTCTTTCCCAAGGATCGAACCGACGTCGCCGCCCACCGCCCGGACCATGCCAACGCGCTCAAGTCAGGCTACTACGGCCTGGTCGACATCCGCCCCGACACCCCCAGCCCGGCGAACCTGAAGATCTTCGCGGAGACGGGCGACGGCCCCCGCCGGCTGGCCTTTGCCCGCCGCATGTATCTGGACCGCCGCGATGAACATAGCGGGCCGGTCCCGATTTATCGCCGGCTCTATTTTTTCAAGGTCGTCGCCGCGATGCTGCGCGGCGTGCTGGTCGGTCGGTATCGCTTCGACAGTTGGAAGGAGTCCCGCGCGGAAATTTCCCGGCTGCAGCAGCACCTCGCCGCCACCCTGGGCCACGGCGAGACGGCGGCGGTGCCGGCCGAGATTGTCCGGCGACGCGACCAGGACCCCTACACCCGCTGGTGCTGGCACAACCGGCTCACGCCGCGCCTGCGCGCCGTGCTCGAGCAGGACGCCGCCGCCCTGGTCGCGGCCGGCGGCCCGCTCATCAGCGTGGTGGTGCCGGCCTACAACACCCCGGAAAAATACCTCCGCGAACTGCTCGAGAGCCTGCGCCTGCAGGTCTACCCGCGCTGGGAACTCTGCATCGCGGACGACGCTTCCTCGCAGCCACATGTTCGGCAGATCCTCGAGGAAGCCGCCCGCGCCGACGCCCGGATCAAGCCTGTCTTCCGGGCGGAAAACGGCCACATCGCCCGGGCCACCAATTCCGCGCTCGATGTGGCCACGGGCGGTTTCGTCGCCCTCCTCGACCACGACGACGTCCTGCCCCACGACGCGCTGCTGCATGTTGCCCAGGCCATCGCGCGCCATCCCACGGCGGGCTATCTTTACACCGACGAGGACAAGATCGACGACACCGGCCGCCGGTTCGATCCGCAGTTCAAGGGCGACTGGAACCCGGAGATGGCGATCACGCACAACTACACGCACCACCTCACTGTCATCCGCCGCGACCTAGTCGAAAAAGCCGGCCGCCTCCGGCCCGAATTCAATGGCGCGCAGGATATCGACTTGTTCCTGCGGTGCTGGGAACTCATCCCCGCCGCGGATGTGATCCACGTGCCGTTTATCAGTTACCATTGGCGTGCGCATGCCCAAAGCACCGCCACCCGCGGCGACCAGAAAAATTACCTCTTCGAAACCGCCCGCAAAGGCATCGTCGACGCCCTCCGCCATCGCGCACTCCGCGCCGAGCCCGTGCTGCCCCAGATCGCCGAGGACTACGCGCTTTGCCTCTACCAGCTGAAATGGAACCCGGCCATCCTGCGCGAGAATCCCGTCACGATCGTCATCCCCACCCGCAACCGGGCTGACCTCCTCCGCACCTGCCTCGACTCCATCGCTCGCTCCACGCCACGCGATTCCGTGCAGGTGGTCGTGGTCGACGACAACTCCGACGATCCCGACACCATCGCCTACCTGCAGTCCCTGCCAGGCCGCCCCGACCTGCGCTGCGAAGTCATCCGCGCCCCCGTTTCACCCGAGGGCTTCAACTACTCCCGTCTCGTCAATCTCGGCACCGCCCGGGCGTCCACACCCTTTGTCCTTCACCTCAACAATGACGTCGAGGCCCTCGCCCCTGGCTGGCTCGAGGATCTCGCCGGGTGGCTTACCGTCCCCGGCGTGGGCGTCGTGGGGGCGAAATTGCTCTACCCCGACGGCACGCTGAACCACGCCGGCATCGCGCTCAGCCGCTCGGACGGCCTGCCCCATGTCCTGTTTGAAAAGGAGCCGGCCGACGACCTCGGCCATCTCTTCCTGCCGCACGCCGCGCGCAATGTCGCTGCTGTCACCGGCGCCTGCCTCCTCACGCGCACCGACCTTTATCGCCAGCTGCAGGGTTTCGATGAGGAGAAACTCCAGGTCGCCTACAACGACGTCGACTTTTGCCTGCGGGCCCAAGCCGCCGGTTTTCGCACCGTGTTTTCGCCATCCGCCGTGCTCCGCCATGTCGGCAGCGCGAGTCGGGGACACACCTATGCCGAGCGGGAACACGTCGCCTATCTCGAGCGTTACCGCGGCCACCGGGATCCTTACCTCAACGAGGCCCTCAATTTTCCGCCGCGAAACCTGCCGCTCAATCCCTACCACCAGCGCTATGCGCAGACCGCCCGGCCTTTTCGGGCGCTCGTACTCACGCACAACCTCAATTTCGAGGGCGCGCCGATCTTCATCTTCGAACTCGCCCGCTTCCTGGCCGAGCAGCCGGGCGTCATGGTGACGATCGCCTCCCCCAGCGACGGCCCGCTGCGCGCCCGCTACGAGCAACTGGGGCTGAAGGTCGAGATCTGGGACGTCGCGGAACTCCTCGCCGCCAAGGTCCCGGACGATTTCACCGCTGCGCTCCGCAAGTTCGCCGCGACGCGCTCGTGGGATGACACCGACGTCTTCGTCTGCAACACGATGCTGACGTTCTGGGGCGTGCACCTCGCCGCCCACCTCGGCAAGTCCTCCGCGCTCTACATCCACGAGAGCAACTCCGTGAAGCGCTTCTTCGCCCCCCTGCTGCCGCCGGCCATGCACGTGACCGTGGCCGACGCATTCCGGCTCGCCACGCGCGTCGTTTTCACCGCCCAGGCCACGCGCGCGTTGTTCGAGGAATACAACACCGGCGACAATTTCCGCCTGCTGCCCAGCTGGGTCGATTTTGCGCGGATCGAGCAGTTTGCCTCCGGCCATGACCCGGCGGCGCTCCGCCGCAAACACGGGCTCGATCCCGACGCCGTGCTCGTCGTCAACATCGGCTCGGTCTGCGAGCGCAAGGGCCAGCACATCTACATCCGCGCGATCGACCTCCTCGCCAAGCAGCTGCCCGACCTCTTTCCCGGCCGGAAAATTCAATGGGTGATGGTCGGCGCCCGCCCGGGGCTCTACATGGAGTCACTCCAGGAAGACATCCAGCTCATGGGCCTCCACGAGGTGAAAGTTTTTCCGGAAACCGGCGAGATCTACGATTTCTACCGGCTCGCCGACTTGCTGGTCTGCACGAGCTTCGAGGAGTCCTTTCCCCGCGTGCTCCTCGAGGCCATGGTGTTCGGCAATCGCATTGTCAGCACCGACGTGAATGGCATTCCCGAGATGGTCACCAACACCGACGAGGCCTACCTCGTCCCCGCCGGTGATCCGTTCAAGCTCGCCGCAGCCTTGAAACAGGCGCTGGCCGACCATTTCGCCGGCAACCGCAAGATGCTCTCCATGGCCCATGCCCGCGCGGCGCGAAGCTATCACCAGGCCCGCGCCCTCCCCCAACACCTGCAAATGGTCCGCGAAGCCTGGCTCGGTTGAGCCTTCGATGCACGAGACGCCCTTCAGTTACTCCCAGCTCGAATCCCCGGCGCCGAACGCCGCGCTACCTCCGGGCCGGCACCGACTGCGCGGCTGGGTGTGGCCGAAACCCGGCGGCCATTTCGTCAACGTTCGCGCGCGCATCGCCGGCCGGCTTTTTCCTGGCATCCACGGTGGGCCGCGCGCCGATCTGGCGGAGCATTTTGCCCTCGGCCGGAAATTAGCGCTGGCGGAATTCACCGTCGCCGTGGAACTGCCTCCCGGAAACGAGGAGGTCACGCTCGAGGTGCAGGAGATTGAAGGACGTTGGATGCCCTTCCAACGCGTGACGTTTCACGTGACTGGCGTACGGGCCGATTCGATCCCCGCGGCCGAACCCGCGCCGCTGCGCTTCCATGATTTCATCCGAGGTCTGGAATTCATCCTCCGTGAACGACGACTCCGGCCCGACGCGTCGTGGGTCAAGCTCGCCGCCGAACTCGCGGCCCACCTGCCCGTCGTGCAGGATTTGCTCCAGCCGCCCCAGCCGTTCATCGGCCACGCCGACGAGCCCGCGATGGCGAACAGCAGCCGCTTCGGCCTGCTCTCAGTGGTGGGCTACCTGTTTCACACGAAGGAACCGATCACACGGCTCTGGGCCACGGCCGATTTGCAGGTGCTGCAACCCCTGACTTACGGCCGGGCCACGCCCAACCTGATTCCCCATTTCCCCAATTACCCCACCGCGGCCGCTTCCGGCTACGAGGGTCATGTCGACGTGCCCTCCCAACTGCCCAATCCCGTGGCGGTGCGCCTGTATGCAGAGACCACGCCTGGCAGCCTGCATCTCGTCCAAGTGCGAACCACCTGGCGGCACGATTCGGAGCTGGAAAAATATCCGTTTCCCGGATCCAACGTCGCGGACTTCGAGGAGGCGTTGCAGGCGTGGCGCAGCGCGCTGCGCGTCCGCGGCTGCAGCCTCGTCGCCGATGGTGGATTCGAACCCGCGATCGAGCAGTTGCGCCGCGATTTCACCCGCTCCCTCGCTTCCACCCGCGCCGAGCGTCCCACCACCGCGTCCGCCCGGCCGCCCGGCCGGCTCACCCGGGCCATCGTGGCCAGCCACAATCTCAACCTGGAAGGCGCGCCGCTTTTCCTGCTCGACCTCGCCCGACAACTGGCCGCGGACGGCGTGGCCCTGACCGTGGTGAGCGCCAGCGATGGGATCCTGCGCTCCCGCTTCGAAGATTTCGGCGCGAAGGTTGTGATCGTTGACCCGACGCCGGTTTTCCGCGCGGACGGCGCGGCCTCCGCACACACGGCGCTGGCGGACTTGGGTCGAGCATTTGATTTCACGGCCGCCGACCTCGTCATCGCCAACACGTTCACGACCTTCTGGGCGGTGCACGCCGCCAAGTCCGCCGGTCAGCGGGTGCTCTCTTACGTCCACGAGAGCACGAGCCCCGCAGTGTTCTACCGGGGCGCCATGCATCCGGAAGTGCTGGCGATGGTGGAGGAATCCCTCGTGTTGGCGGACGCGGTGACGTTCACCAGCGACGCCACCCGTCGTTACCACGCGTGGCCGGGCCGGCCGATCCATGCGGTGCTGACCCCAGGCTGGGTGGATCTTCGCGGCATTGACGCATGGCTGGCCGCCCACCCGCGCGAGGCCCTGCGCGAGAAGCTCGGCGCCAAGCCCGGCGAATTGCTCGTGACCAATGTCGGCACCGTGTGCGATCGCAAGGGCCAGCTTGGCTTTGCCCGGGCGGTGGACCTGTTCAACCGGCGTCATCCGGAACTCGCCGCCCGCACGCGTTTCATTCTGCTCGGCGGGCGACATGCACCTTACGACGACATTCTCCGCGTAGTACTCGCCGGCCTGGCGCTGCCCAACTTGGTGGTTCACCCGGAGACGCCGGACTTCCTGGGTTACTACGCCGCGGCGGACGTCACCGCGTGTTCCAGCTACGAGGAATCCTCTCCCCGGGTCGTGTTTGAAGCCATGGCCTGCGGCACACCGCTGCTGGCCTCGGCGATCGCCGGCATCAGCGAGATTGCCCGCGACGGGATCGAGGCCACGCTGGTGCCGCCGGGCGACACGCCCGCCTGGGCCGACGCGCTCGCACTCATCCTGTCCGGGCCCGAAACCCGCCGCGCGCAAGCGACGCGGGCCCGCGCCCGGATCGAGTCGACGTTCACCGCCGAAATTGTCCTGCCCGCCCACACCGCGCTCGCCTGCGCCGTGGCCGCCGGTCAAATTTGACCCATGCCCGAATCCCCCGGCTGGCAATTCGCCGTCGAAATCCATCCCGCCAACTGGCACTTTCCGCCCGGGAAAACGTGGATCGCAGGCTGGCTTTGGGCCGGGGAACAGCGCTTTGCCACCGACCTGCGGGCGTGGCTCGACGGACGGCCCATCCTGGGGCTTCACGGCCTGCCCAAGCCCACGCAGGACCTGCAGTTTCTCCACCACCCGGGTCCGCCTTATTCGGGCTTCGTGCTGCTGCTCGAGCCCCACGCCGGGGCGCGCGAGCTGCGGTTGGAGGTGCGCGATCCCAGTGGGCATTGGAGCGAATTTTTCCGCACCGCCATCACGGTGGATGCCGGTGCGGCCGCGGCTCCCGATCAGGGCGACCTGGCGTCGCGGCTGCCTGGGCTGGTCCCCGAGCTGCTCCGGCTGCAAACCCAGCGCCCGAACCAAGCGCTCGCCGCCCTCGCCGACGAGGTCGTCTCGGCCGCGCTCTCGGAGCCCCTGAACTCGCTGCCAAATCCACCGTTTTATGGTGCGCTGGAAGAACCCCGCGAAACGGGCTGGCTGCGCTACGGCCGGTTGTCGCTCACCGGCTGGGTCGCCCATCGGACGGAAAAGATCCGGCACCTCACCGCGCTGGCCGACGCCGTTCAGGAGTCCACGCTGCTGCATGGCCTGCCGCGGGCGGACATCGGTGAGGTTTTCGCCGACCTGCCCGGACGCGAACGCTCGCAGTTTGTCGGCCACGTCGATCTCCCGGCAAATCAGAGCGCGCCCGCCTTGCTCAAGGTTTTCGCCGAGTTGGAATCCGGCGAGAAACACCTCGTGTTTGCCCAGCGCTTCACGCCCCGCGTCATCGCCGGCGCCGAAGTCCCCTTGCCGGCTCTTTCGCGGCGCACCTTTGCCCGCACCGTGTGGGCGCTGCACCAAGCCGCGCGGCGCCATCATCTTCCCTTCGGCCGGCTTTCGGTTGCCTTGGACGGCATGCGCGGCGCCTGGCGCAACTATCAGGCGGAGGCTCCCGCCCGACCGCGTCGACACGGTCCGGAACAGCTCCCGCCCGAAACCACGGCATCGGCCGGACCGCTGCGCGTGCTGCTGGCCACGCACAATCTGAACTTCGAGGGCGCGCCCTGGTTCATCTTCGAGCTCGCACGCTTCCTCACGCAGCAGCCCGGCGTCACGGTCCGCGTCGTTGCGCCCCAGGACGGTCCCATGCGCGCAGTCTTCACTGCCGCCGGCATGCCGGTCGAGATCTTGAACGTGTCGAAGGCCCTCAGCGCCGCATCGCCGGCGGACTTTGCGGAGGCGCTCACGGTCGTGGGCAAGGGAATCGATTGGTCCGCCGTCGACCTGCTGATCGCCAACACGATGGTGTCGTTCTGGGCCGTGCACCTGGCCAAGGCCGCGCGCAAGCCGTCGGTGCTCTACGTGCATGAAAGCTCACCGATCCGCCGCTTCTTTGCGCCGCTCCTGCCACCCGCGCTCTTTCCCGTCGTCGAGGACGCCTTTCGGTCCGCGACCCGCGTGGTCTTCACCGCCGACGCGTCGCGCGCGGTCTTCGATTACCTGGGTGACCGGGGCAATTTCCGACTGTTGCCCAGCTGGGTGGATGTCGCGCGGATTGACGCGTTCGTGGCGGCGCACGACCCGGCGGCGCTGCGGCGGAAGCACGGGCTCGATCCGGAGGCGGTCATCTTCGTCAACATCGGCTCCGTCTGCGAGCGCAAGGGCCAGCACATCTTCGTCCGCGCCATCGAGCTGTTGAAGGAGGAGCTCCGGGTCACCTACCCCGGCCGCAAAATTCAGTTCGTCATGGTGGGCGCCCGGGAAGGAACGTATCTCGACGCGCTCCGCCAGGAGGTGACGCTGCACGGTCTGGACCAGGCGGTGTTCATTCCGGAAACCGGGGAGATTTTTGATTTCTACCGGCTAGCCGACGTCTTTGTCTGCACCAGCTTCGAGGAATCCTTCCCGCGCGTCCTGCTGGAATCCGCGGCCTTCCGGCTCCCGATCATCTCCACCAACGTCAATGGCATCCCGGAAATGCTCGCGAGCGACGAGGCCTGGCTCATCCCGCCGGGCGACCGCTACCAGCTGGGCGAGGCGATGAAGCAGGCGTTGGCCGCGCATCTCGCGGGGGACACGCGCCGCGCGGACCGGGCCCGCGCCGCGGTCGTGCGGCGCTACCACGTGGACTCGTCGCTGCCGTTGCATGCCGCCCTCTTGCAGGACGCGGCCGCCACCCGCCGCTGACCGCGCGCGCTTGCGCTGATCCCACCGCTCTGCCTTGGTGGTCCGCCCCCAACGTGAACGAAAACGACGCCTATATTTTCGACATCGAGGAGCCCAAGACTTGGGACTTCGCGGGTGAGCCGGTCTGGATCAGCGGGTGGTTTCTGTCGAAGGTGGGCGGTGATTTTTCGGATGTGCGGGCGGTGATCGATGGCGTGCCATATCTCGGCATCTTCGGCCTGCCCCGTGAAGACCTGGAGCAACGGCATCGCGGCTACTCTGGGCGGCCCCACGCGGGCTTTTCCCTCCGCGTCCAGCCGCCCCAGGGCGCGCGGCACCTGCGGCTTGAGCTGCTGGAGCGTGGCGGCCGCTGGGTGGAGATCTGGCACACCCCGATCCACGTCGTGCAGGGCCCGGCTCCGGGCGCCCGGCTGCGGGCGGACATTGTACCGGACCAGCTGCGCAAACTTCTCCAGGCCCGGCGCGCCGATCCCACAGGCGACCTGCGTCCGCTCGCCCGGCGACTGGCCGTGGAAGCGGCGGCCGTGACGCTCGACACGCTGCCGAACCCGCCCTTCTTCGGCTCATTGGAAAATCCCCTGCTCACGGGCGGCTCCCAATACGGCAAGCTGAAGGTCGAAGGCTGGATCATCCACCAGCAGCAGCGCATTCGCCGGTTGACCGGCACGACGCAACCGCTCGCGGAAAACGAACTCGACTACGGCGACCGTCCGCGCGCCGAGGCGGGCGAGCTTTTCCCCGGGCATCCTTACGCGGCCCGGTCGCAGTTCTTCGGCTTGGTGGACATCCATGAGAACGCCGGCGATCCCGCCTATCTCGAGATCTTCGCCGAGTTGGAGGACGGGACGCGGCACCTCGTGTTCGTCCATCGCTTTTATCAACGCGCCTGCAACCAGCTGGAGCGGCCTTTGCCGGAATTCAGCCGCGGGGAATTTGTCGCGGTGGTCAGGCTCTTCATTGGGGCGTGCCGGGAGCAAAAAATCCGCCTCGGTCCCGCGGGCTCGCTCTGGCGCGCCTGCGCCCAGGCCTATCGTTATTTCCGCCGCTTCGCCCCCGCCTCCCTCGCGCATCTGGCGCACGCAACTCCGGGACCTTACGCCGCGTGGCTGCTGGCGAACCAGCTCGCGCCGCGTCTCCAGTCGATCCTGGAGGCCGCGGCCCAAAAAATCGCGGATTCGGGCCCGCGGTTTGTCGTGCTCGTGGAAACCACCGGCTGCACCGCCGCGCAGCTGCAGGCCTGCGCGGAATCGCTGCGGGCGCAGATTTATCCCCGCTGGGAGGCGTGTTTCGTCGGGCCGATGCCACTGCCCGCGCTCGATGCCCGCTGCTCGTTCGTCGAGGCCGCCGACCCGGCCATGGCCATCCGCGCGCTCAATGCGGCCGCCCAGCGCGCCGCGGGGACGCACCTGACGCTGCTCGCTGGGCACTCCCGCCTCGCGCTAGATGCACTGCTCGAGGTGGCCGAGGCCATCGTGGCGAATCCGCAACTGGAACTGGTTTACACGGATGAGGACCGGATGGACGAAGCCGGGCGACGCTCGGATCCGGTTTTCAAGCCGGCGTGGAGTCCGGCTCTTGCTGACTCGGGCCTCTTTCCGGGCCAGCTGAGCGTCGTGCGGTTCGAGCGGTTCGCCGCGCTGGGCTCGTTTCGGCCCGAGTTCCACCTCGTGCCCTGGTTTGATTTGTTGTTGCGCCTCGGTGACGACCTGCGCGCCAGCCAAGTCGCGCACATCCCCCTCATCGGCCACCACGCGGATGCCGGCGTGCCGCGCGAGATGGATCCGTCACACCCCTCGGTCGAGCAGGCCCGCCAAGCCCTGGCAGCCGCGATGCGGCGCCGCGGCCGGCCGGCCGCGCCCTTCCTGCCTGAGGCCGCGCATCTCCAGCGACGGCGTTTTCACCAACTGAGGGCTGAGCCGATGAATGGCGCGCAGTTGTCCGTCACGATCGTCATCCCGACGCGCGACAAGCTGCATTTGCTGCAGGAGTGCGTCGAACTGCTCGACGAGACGGTGGACTGGCGGCACGCGCAGTTGATCATCGTCGACGATCATTCGCGCGACGCGGATGCGGTGCTCTACCTGGAGACCATCCAGCGGCGAAAAGACCTCCGCTGCCGCGTGGTTCGCCCGGCGGATCGCAGCGCACCCTTCAATTATTCGCACCTCGTCAACCTGGCCGGGCCGCTCCTCGACACTCCGCTCGTGCTGCATCTGAACAACGACGTGAACGCGCTGGAACGAGGCTGGCTCGAGGAAATGACCGCGTGGTTCCAGCAGCCGGACGTCGGCGTGGTCGGGGCCAAACTGGTTTATCCCGACAAGACGCTGAACCACACCGGCATCGTCATCGGCCCGCACGGCGGCCTGGCCGATACGCCCTTCGCGAAGGTCCTCCCGTCCGATGTGCCGGCGGAATGGCACGCGGCCGCGCGCGAGGTTTCGGCCGTCACGGGCGCCTGCCTCCTGACGCGCACGTCGCTCTACCAGGAGCTCGGCGGCTTTGATGAGGCGGATTTCGGGGTGGCATTTAACGACGTCGACTACTGCCTGCGCGTGCGGGCTGCGGGCCACCGGATCATCTACACGCCCCAGGCGAAGTTGATGCATTGGGGCAGCGCCACGCGGGGCGTGACCTTCGACGATTCCGAGCACGTCGCCTTTGTCCGGCGCTATCCGCGCTTCCGCGACCCGTATTTCAGCCCCCACCTCGCCCTCAAGGAAGGCCGGATCGAGTGCGTCGGCGCCCTGCCGGCCCGGACGGACCGCGTGGGCCGGCTGCGACTGCTGCTGCTGACGCACAATCTCAATCTCGAGGGCGCGCCGCTGTTTCTGCTGGAATACGCCACCCACCTGAGCCAGGCGGCCGGATTTTCGCTGGAAGTGTTCGCTACGCAGGAGGGACCGCTGCGGCGGGAATTCGAGGCGCTGGGAGCGCGCGTCACCGTCGCCGACACCAGCGCGCTGTTCGCCGCCACGACCGAGCCGGACTTTCGCGCGCGCGTCGCGGATTATGCGCGCGCCATTGCATGGGACCAGGTGGATCTCGTCGTCTGCAACACGCTGGCCAGCTTCTGGGGCGTGCACGCGGCCCGCGCGGCCGGCAAACCCTCGCTCTTCTACATCCACGAAAGCACGTCGCTGTTCCGGTTCTTCGAGCAGAAGCTGGCGCTGGATTTACACTTCCTGGCCGCGCAGGCGCTCGAGCAGGCCACCCGCGTCCTGTTCCTGTGCGCTGCGACGGAAGCCTACTACGGCGACTACAGCCGCAACGGGAATTATCGCATCGTGCCCAGTTGGATCCGCCTCGAGGCCATCGATGAGTTCCGGCGGACGCACCCACGGGGCGAGCTGCGCCGAAAACTCGGGTTTGCGGACGACGAGACGGTCATCGCCAACATCGGCACCGTCGTCGAGCGCAAGGGCCAGCACGACTTCCTGCGGGCGATCGAGCATTTCAACCGCCATTTCGGCCACCATGGGAAATTCCGCTTCTTGATGGTGGGCGCCCGGCCAGGGGTCTTTCTCGACCTGCTGCAGCGCGACATCCGGCGGCTGGGGCTGATCAACATCACTTTCGTGCCCGAGACGCGCGACGTCTTCGACTACTTCGTCGCGGCCGATCTATTCGTCTGCTCGAGCTACGAGGAGTCGTTCCCCCGCGTCGTCATGGAAGCCATGGCGTTCCGCACCCCGATGGTCACCACCGACGTCCACGGCATCGCGGTCATGGTGGGGCAGCGGCAGGACGGCTACCTGGTGTCCCCGGGCGACCCGGTCGCACTTTCCAAGATGATGCGGACCTGCCTGGCCAAGGAACGCAGCGGCAAGTCGCTCACGCCCACGGCCTATTCCAAGGCCCTGCGCTTCTTTGATTCCCACAAAGTCCTGCCCCGTCACGTGGAAATCGCCAAGGAAGCGTGGCTGGCGGGGCCCTGAGCTTCCTAAATCCCGCTTGAATAGCGGGTTTTCCATCGACGTCTGTCATCATTGGCATCCCTCTCGCCTGTTGGGCTTCGGGACGGATGTTTCCCAGCCATCGACCGGCGGGCGTGTTCTCCGGAAAATTCTCTCTAGACGATTAGTTATTCTTCCGCCAATCATCACTTTATGTCTCAAACTCCACTCGCACCCATAGTGCCGGCCCGCGTGTCACGCGCGCTGGGGTGGAGCGTGCTGTTCCTAGCCCTGATGGTGGGGATTTTCACCTTCCCGCTGATGCCGGGCTCCGGTCTCGATCCGTCCTGGCGCATCGCGCTCGGGTACATGTACGACCACGGGATGCAGTTCGGGCGCGACGTCGTGTTCACCTACGGCCCGCTGGGGTTCGTGATGAGCAACACGTTCTCGGGGCTCTTGTTTTGGAGCCTGATCGCGGGACAGATCACGCTGGCCGTCATTTCCGCCGTGGTGATCTTCCTGCAGGGGCAGCGGCTGTCGGGCACGAACCGGTTCCTTTTCTTCGCGTTCTTCCTCCTCTTCGGGATCTCTTATGCGGACGCGCTCCACATGCTCGTGATTGCGATGCTGGGCTTCGAACTGCTCCGGCACCGGGGTGACCGCTGGGATCTCAGCACCGTCCTGATTGCCGCCGTCCTGGCCCTCTACTCGCAGATCAAGTTCACCGACTGCATGCTGGCCATGCTCATCGTCTGCGTGGGCAGCGGCTACCGCCTCTGGCGCAGGCAGTGGCGCGAAACGATCCTGCTGACCGCGGGCTTCGTCACCGCGTATCTTTTGATCTGGCTGCTGTGCGGCCAGGAATTGCGCAATCTGCCCGCGTATTTCCAAGGCTCGTGGGCCATCAGCCAGGGCTACCAGTGGGCCATGGGCTTCCCGTCCCCCCTTGGGCCCCTGTGGAAAGGCATCGTCGTCCTGCTGGCCATGATCGCGTATGCGTTGGCGCACCTGAAGCTCAACCCCGACAAACCCCGGGCCGTGGCCAACGTGCTGGTTTTGGGTGCATTCATTTACCTCAATTGGCGGCACGGCTTTGTGCGCGCCGACGGGCACATGATCGGCTTCTTCTTCTGCGCCCTGCTGCCCCTGACGGCGTATCCCGCCCTGCTGGACGACCCCGACCGCTTCCGCCGGCTGCACCGCTGGGTGTTCCTCGGCCTCATCGTGCTGAGCGTGTGGGCCATCGAGGACGCCCTCACGGGCGTCGTTCGCGGATCATTGGGCCGGATGGAGGAGCAGATCTGGAACAACATCGCTTCGGTCATTGATTGGAAAGCCACCCGGCAGCACTACCGCGATGCCCTGAATGACGAGCGCAAGATCGCGGACCTCTACCAGACCCGTGAGCAGGTGGGCCAGGCGACCGTGGACGTCATGGGCGTGGACCAGAACGTCGCGATCCTGAACCGGCTGAACTACCACCCGCGCCCGGTCATCCAAAGCTACTCGACCTTCATGCCGCTGCTCGCGCAGCTGAACTACGATTTCTACGCCTCGGAGAGCGCGCCCGAATACATCCTGCTCAAAATCCAAACCATCGATAACCGCCTGCCGACGATGGACGACTCCATGGCGCTGCGCCTCCTGGCCTACCGCTACGAGTTCGTCCGGACGGAAAAGGGCTTCCTCATCTGGAAGAAGAAGCCCGGGAGCTTTGACGCCAAGGCGTTCGAGCCGAAGCTGGTCCACGCCGAGACCATGCCGTTCGACCGGCCCTTCGAGTTGAAGGCGTGGAACAGCCACCCGTTGTGGCTCAAGCTCGACTTCCGGACCTCCCTCCTCGGCAGCCTGCGCAGCTTCCTCTACAAGCCGCCCCAAGTGTGGCTGAACATCAAGGGCACCAACGGCAACACCCGCAAATTCCTCGTGCCCCTGCCCATGGGTCGGACCGGTTTCATCATCAACCCCTTCTGCGACGACCCCGCCAGCTACATGGAGTTCGCGGACAACCGGTCCAGGCGCCAGGTCGAGAGCGTGTGCCTGGAGGTTGCCCCGCAGGACCGGAAGTTTTTCGCCGACACCGTGAGCTACGAGCTGTCCGAACTCCCGACTCCTTCTTCCGGCAGCCAGTATTTTGCCAGCATCCTGAGCCACATGTTCCACATGTTCTGCACCGCCCCGCTCACCTACGAGGCGCAGAACCCGTTCTCCGAGGTTCAAATCAACGGCCGCGACGTCGCCATCATGCACGCGCCCAGCCTCATGACCTTCGAGAATCCCAAGGGCACCACGGTGATCCGCGGCAAGTATGGCTTCATGCCCGGTGCCTACACGAACGGCGGACGCACCAACGGGGCCGAGTTCGTGGTGTACTGGTCCGACGGCACGACGCGCGTCGAGCTCTTTGACCGGTTCCTCGACCCGCTCAACAACATCAACGACACCGGTCTCCAGACTTTCGAGGCGAAGCTGAATCATCTCGTCGGCGGGCACATCTACCTGCAGGTCAAGCCCGGCCCGTATAATGACTTCTCCTGGGACTGGACCGGCTGGACGGACATCGAGATCAAATAAGCGGGCCCTGCCATGAAGCCGGCCCCGCCTCTGTCCCCTGCCTTCGCCGGAACGGCCGGCCGCTGGCTGTGGTTCACCGGCGTCGCCAGCCTGGTCTTCGCCTTCCGGCTGCGGGAGATTCACCTGTTTTCGAGCGACACGCCCATCCTCGACCAATGGGACGCCGAAGCCCGGCAAATCCTCGTGCCTTGGCTGCAAGGCAAGCTCCGCTGGCAGGATTTCCTCGCGCCGCACAATGAGCATGTGCCGCTCTGGACGCGGCTGATCGCATGGCTTCAGGCCTCGCTGCTGGGTCGCTGGGATCCCCAGCTGCAGGCGACCTTCAATGCCGCGCTCCACGGCGTGTTCGCCGGCACGGTTGCCCTGTGGCTCCGGCGCAATTTGCCGCTGTGGCCGGCGCTGGTCCTGACCTTGCTGCTGGTGACGCTCAGCGGGCTGCCGTTCAGCTGGGAAAACAGCACGTGGGGCTTCCAATCGCACACGCCCCTGGCGCTGCTCCTGGTCTTCCTGTACATCCGTGGTTCCTTCTCGTGTCCCCCGGGAACCGCCCGCTGGTGGCTGGCGCAGGCCGCGGGGCTCGCGGCCTTTTTCACCTACGGCAGCATGGGAGCAGCGCCGGTCGTGGTCTTGCTGACGGTGCTCTGGACCTCGGCCCCGGGACGCCGGCGCTGGCTCAGCGCGGCCCTGCTGGGAGCCGGCGGGATCGCGCTCGTGATCTATGCCCGCGCCCAGCAGGCACCCGCCCATACGCTCGCCCTCACCGCCCACTCCCCCCGGGAATTTCTCGCCGCTTTCCTGATGCAGCTGGGCTGGCCCACGGAATGGCCGGGAGCCTGCCTGCTGCTGTGTCTGCCGACCCTCTTGCTCGCCCTGAAGATCCGCCGCCAACCGCGCGCGGAAAACTTCGACTGCATCACGGTGGCCCTCGCCGTGTGGGGCGCGGCCCAAGCCGCGGCCTTCGCCTATGCGCGCGGCGGCGGTTACATCGGCTTCGTCTCCCGCTACGGCGACCTGCTCGCCCTCGGTGTGCTCGCCAACGGCGTGGCCCTCTGGCGTCTGCTGCAGGCGGCGCCGGCCCCACGGCGCTGGCTGTTCGCGGTGCTGGGTGTCGCCTGGGCGATCACCCTCGCGTGGGGACTCAACCGCATTAGCACCCGCGGCCACACCGAATATTACCAGGCTCACAGCGAAACTTGGGCCCACACGCGCCACGAGGCGGTCCGGCAGTATCTCGCGACCAAGGACATCCAGTGCCTTTCGTCCGATGTGGTGCGCGCGGTGCTCTACCCCAATCCCGAAACGGTCGCGCACAGCCTCGACCAACCCGGCCTTGCCGATTTGCTGCCAGCCAGCCTGCGGCCGGCCCACGCTGCCGTGCGCGGCGATCGCGTGAGTGCCGCCGCGGCGGGTATCCGCTCTCATTGGCCGCAGATCGCGTTCACCGGCGGTGCGTTGCTGCTGCTGGGCCTGTTCCTGAGCCGGGGAAACGCCGCTGCCGGGGCGGATGCCTTGGAGCAGGTGCGCGACCCGTGGCTCGCGCCGGTGTTGGGCGCCGTGGCGCTCGGTTCAGCCGCCCTGCTCTTCCTCTGGCCGCATCCCTTGGAATTCAGCGCGGAACGCCGCTGGCTCGCGCTCCTCGAACCGCCCGGCACCGTGTCGAACTTTTCCTTCCACATCACCACGGACACCAAGCTGCCCAAGGACAACCTCGTCGGCGGCGCCGACCTGTGGCCGATCGAGTTTCGCAATCATTTCTTCGGCACGGAAATCGACGGGCCCGGCTTCGTCGGCATCGCGGAGAGCACGCCCTTCACCATCCACTCGCCCTGGCTCGTGATCCCGTTCGCCGGCTTTCCCGTCAGCCCGGGCAATGGCCTGCGGCTGCGCGTCGAGGACGCCCACGGCACGCTGCTCGATGAGATCGCCTGCCTCGGCCCGAATCCCACCGACATCGATTTTTGGGCCGTCGACGTCCAGGCGTATCCGGGGTGCATTGCGCGAGTGATCTTCTACGATGGCCGGGACGACGCCCAGGGCTGGGTCGCCGCCGCCCCGCCGCAGGCCGCCAGCGGGCCGGAAGTGGCGGAAAGCCATCGCCGCGACCGGGCGCTCGAGCCCACGCGCTTCGGCCAGAATGCACTGGGCGTGACCGCGGCGGCATCGGCGGTGTTGGGCTTGGCGACTTTCATCGCCGCCCGGCGGCGGAGGCGGGCGTGGTGAGCCGCGTCCCGCCCATGGTTTTGCGGATTGCCGCACCGGCGCGGGCGTCTTGAGTTGTCTGCCATGGCCGAAGTCCCCGCCTCCCCGGAACTCACCCTCGTGATGCCCTGCCTGAACGAGGCGCGCTCGCTGGGTGACTGCATTCGCGAGGCCCAGGCCGCGATCGCGCAGGCTGGGCTCAGCGGGGAAATCGTCATCGCGGACAACGGCAGTTCCGACGAATCCGTCACCATCGCCACCCGGCTCGGCGCGCGCGTCGTGAGCGTGGCGGAGAAAGGCTACGGCCACGCCTTGCGCGGCGGGATCGCGGCCGCCCGCGGCCGCTACATTGTGATGGGCGACGCCGACGGCAGCTACGACTTCTCCCACTTGTCGCGGTTTGTGAACGAGCTGCGCGCCGGCGCCGACTTGGTGATGGGCAACCGCTTTCGCGGCGGCGTCCAACCTGGCGCCATGCCGTGGAAGAACCGCTACATCGGGAACCCCGTACTTTCGTTCATCGGGCGGCTGTTTTTCCGGACCTCGTTGGGGGATTTTCACTGCGGCTTGCGCGGGTTCTCTGCGGACGCCTACCGGCGGATGAACCTGCGGACCACGGGCATGGAGTTTGCGTCCGAGATGGTCATCAAGTCCGTCGTCCTCGGGCTGAAGGTGTCCGAGGTGCCCACGACCCTGCGGCCCGACCGCCGCGACCGTCCGCCGCACCTGCGTCCCTGGCGTGACGGCTGGCGTCACCTGCGGTTCATGCTGCTGTTCAGCCCGCGCTGGCTGTTTTTCTATCCGGGGCTGTTCCTGATGGGCGCGGGCACGATCGTGGGGGCAGCGCTGCTGCCGGGTCCGCTCCGAATCGGCCACGTTTACCTCGATGTCCACACGCTCCTGTTTGCCGCGGGCGGCGTGCTGATCGGGTTTCAGGCGGTGTCCTTCGCCGCGCTCAGCAAATACTTCACCATCCGCGCCGGGCTCCGCCCGAAATCGGCCCAGTTCGAGTCGTGGCTGGACAAGCTCACGCTCGAATCCGGAATCATCGTCGGCGGCGCGCTGCTGCTCGGCGGAGTGCTGCTCTGGGTCGGCGCGCTGTGGTATTGGCGTTCACAGGGCTTCGGCAACCTGCAGCCCGCGCAGACGCTCCGCTGGGTCATCCCAGGCACGCTCTGCCTGGCGCTGGGCTGCCAGATGATCCTCACCAGTTTCTTCCTCGGC
The DNA here is from genome assembly GCA_903862955.1 of uncultured Opitutia bacterium. Taxonomy (GTDB): domain Bacteria; phylum Verrucomicrobiota; class Verrucomicrobiia; order Opitutales; family Opitutaceae; genus Opi-474. The sequence continues at coordinate 107,062 of CAIPAH010000023.1, read as the reverse complement.
GTGCTGCGGCTCGACACGCGCGGCGACGATGCATGAAACGATTGATCCGCCGCCGGGTTCACGCGACGATGCTGCCTGCCGCATGAGCCCCGCCCCCGTGATGAATTCCCCGCCCTCGCGGGCTGCCCAATCCTGGTTTTGGGCGGGAGTGATCCTGACTGTGCTCAAGCTCTGGCTGACCCGCTGCCAGGCGGTCTACGCGATCGGCGGTGCGGCGCACGACGACCGCCTGTTCCTGCAGCTGGCCGAGTCGCTGGTGCGCGGCGACTGGCTCGGGGCCTACAGCCAGATGACGCTGGCCAAGGGCCCGTTTTACTCGATGTGGATCGCGCTGCTCTACTGGGTCGGCCTCCCGCTGGGCCTGGGCGTGCAACTGGCCTATGCCGGCGCCTGCGCGCTTTTCACCCGGGCCTGTCGTCCTGCGATCACGTCCGGCGCGCTGCGGCTGGCGATCTATTCGCTGCTGCTGTGGAACCCGATGTCCTACGAGGCGCCCACGATGGGCCGCATCATCCGCCAGCAAATCTACACGCCGCTCGGCGTGGCCATCATCGCGGGATTGGTTGCGCTCTATTTTCGACGAGCCGAGACCGTGCGCCGCCAGCTGCCGTGGGCGATTGCACTAGGCCTGTCGGTTGGCTGCTTCTGGCTCACCCGCGAGGAAAGTGTTTGGCTGGTCCCGAGTGTGGCCCTGCTGGCCGGTGCAGCCTTGTTCTGGGCTTTCCGCCTGGCGCGTTCGCAGGGCTTCATCCTGCTACATTCCCTGGGCCATGCCGCATTCTGTGCTGCGCTGCCACTCCTCTTGGTCTCGTGGCAAAACCACCGGCATTACGGCTGGTTCGGCACGGTCGAGTTTCACGCCAAGGACTTCAAGGACGCCTACGGCGCCATGACACGGGTGAAGATTGGTCCCGACCTGGACTATGTGCCCGTCACGCGCCAGGCGCGCGAAGCGATGTATGCCGTGAGCCCGACTTTCGCCAAACTCCAGCCCTACCTCGAGGGCGACATCGGCAAGGACTGGGCGGGCGGATCGTCCGTCATGACGCACCTGCCGGCCGAGGAGCGGCAGATCGGCGGCGGCTGGATGATGTGGGCCCTCCGTGACGCCGTGGCCGCTGCGGGCTACTGCCACAGCGCCCGGGAGGCACTCGCGTTCTACCGGCAGATGGCGGCGGAAATCAACCAGGCCTGCGACCAAGGCCGCCTGCCCGCCTATCCGCACCGCAGCGGCTTCCTGCCGCGTTGGAAATCCGGGGAGGCCGGCGCGGTGGCTGGGATGACCTGGTCGTTTGCAGAATTCGTGGTGAATTTCCGCTCCTTCAGTGTCTACACGCCCCTCAGTATCGGTGACGGAGACGAGCTGCTGCTCTTCCACGATCTGACGCGCGACAATGTCTCCTCCTCCGAGCGGGCGCCTGTGCTGGAACTGCGCAACCAGCAATCGCTCGACCGGATGAAATTCAGCATGCTCCAAGTCATCGGGGACGACCTCCGGCCCTGGCTGACGTGGCTGTTTTACGCGGCGCAGTTGATCGCCCTGGTCCGGCTGGTCCAATGCATCTGGCGTCGCACGCTGACGTTTCCCTTCGTCCTCGCCGTCGCCGCGTGGGGCGGCGTCTTTGCCTACCTCGTCATCAATGCGCTGGTGCAGGTCACGTCCTTCAACGTCATCGCCGTTTCAACCTTCGCGCCGATTTATCCGTTGCTGCTGATCTTCGTAATCGCGGCGCTGTGGGACGCGGTCGAGGCATGGTGGCCACGCGCACAGCTTGCCGCGGTCACCTGACCGAAGGCGCCGTCAGCGCACTTCCGGCAGTCCCCAGCAGCTCCAGTCCATCGCGTCAGTCGCGCCCGGCAAGGTCATCAGGATCAGCGTGGCCCCGTCGCCATGCGGCGGCAGGTCGGCGTCAAAATATTGGATGCCGCGGTCGGCCGGGTGCGCCACCGGGTCAAGCGTGCGGTCCAGCCACCGCTGAGACTTGCGGCCTTCCATCCAGATCACGACGAACTTCACGCCGTCCGTCACTGTCGGCCCGCGGTAGGTGCCCTCCGGCATCGCGTAGCCGATGCGGAAATGTTTCAGCTTCGCCGGCACGCGGAAGCTCATGATCCCCGCGGCGTGCACCTGGAACAGCTGGCGGCCTTCCATCTCGAACACCGGCAGGCCGAGGCCCGCGTAGGGTGACTGCACTGTGGGATCGAGGCGGTAGCGCCGCGGAGTCTGTCGCTGGTAGATCTGCAGGTCGGAATCGAATTCGATGTATTTCCGCCCATAGACGTCGAGCTGCTGCACCGCCGGCAGGTTGTTGATCTCGTGGGCCAGCTGGTAGGTGTGCCCTTCGCCGAACAGGCGATAGACGGACGCGTGCATCTTGGGCTGCTCGTGCGGGCGCAGCACCAGCCAGTCCGGGCAGAGGAATTCCGCGAGGTAGCCGCTGTCGATGCCGAGCGCGTGGATGGCGTCGACCATCTCGCGCGACGACAGCCCGGGATAGTCGTAGGTCTTCAGGCCCGAAAAATACCCGATGTGCCCGAGCGGTTCCATGAACACCGTGTCGCCCGGGCGCGCGTGCTCCTTCAGCCACTCGCCCGCCTTCCGCCGCGTGCCGGTGGCACTGTAAATCTGCTCCAGCGCCATCTCGCGGCGCATCTGCCACGTGAGCCAGCTCTCCGCGCCAATTCCGGCCACGGCCAGCACCACCACGACCAGCCTCAGCCCGCGGCCCCACGCACCGCCGGACGCGCCCCAGGCGAGCAGCTGCGCGATGATCCCGCCGAGCGTCACCGCCGCCAGCAGCGCGGTGCCCGGGAGATACCAGGGGAATGGAAAATACGGGAAATAGGACAGATACACGTGCATCCCGCAGAAGGCGAAGGACGCGACCCGCACCTCCAGCCGCCAGAGCGGGAGCACCCATTGAAACGCCACCAGCAGCGCGACCCACCGCACCGCGGTCACCACGCCGGCCGGCCAGCCGCCCAGCTGGTAATACGACGGCAGGAACGCCCCCTCGAGGGAGGTCGCGCCGTACCAAACGTTCGCCGGAAAATCGAGGAAGGTCTTGAACACGCCCCACGCCGACTTCGCCGCCATGTAGTCGCCGGACTTCGCCGTGATCGTGTGCGGCACCGGCGTCCCGTAATACCACCACGACCACGTGAGCCAAGGCAGGTAGAGCAGCGTGCAGACGAGCCCGGCCTGGAGGAAGAGCTTGAACCACTGACTGCGCGTCAGCCCGCTGCGCGCCGGGTCGTTGAAGAAGAACGCCGGCGCCGCCAACAGGCCGATGTACAGGAAGCTGTCGGGTCGCGTCCACATCAACGCCCCCCACGCCAGCCCGAGGTGCAGCCACCGCCGGCCAGGGCAGACGAACATCGCCCAGAGTGTGTAGGCAATGAACAGCAGCAGGAATCCCGTCTCCATGCCGTTCGTCGAGAAATCGATGCTCTTCGGGTCCAGCACCACGATCGCCACCAGTGCCGCCGTGGCAAAGCCCGCGTAGCCCAACCGCCGCGCCAGCGCCGCCAGCAGCACCGCCGCGCCCGCGAACGCCGCCGCGCCCCACAGCCGGAATACCCAGATCGCCGCCAGGTCCGACTTCCCGCCCGTCACCCAGCTCGCCGCCGCCGGCAGCAGCACGCCCAGCGGCGAGGTGAACGTGTGCAACCGGTCGCCGACGTTGAACACCAGGCCGTGACCCGCCACCAGGTTCTTGCTCGAGCGGAACGTGATGTAGAAATCCTCCCACACGTGGTCCGTCGCCAGCGACCAGCCAATCGCGACCAGCATCGCGGCGAGGAAAACCATCCAGCGCAGTCGGACCGAGGTGGCGAGGTCAGTCATGGGACGGGACGGGGGCCGATTCATGGCACATACTCCGGTTCACCCCAGCAGCCCACACTGACGGGCTGGGGATAGTGCCTGGGCGCAGCCGTGAGGATGAGCACCGCCTGGTCCGAGTGGCGGGGCAACTGGGCGGTGAAGACCGGCACGCGCCGCTCGGTTTGGTCCAGCTGCGGACCCATCTTGCGTGTGAACAGACGCTCCTTCCGGGGCCCGTCGGACAGGTCGACGGTGAACTCCACCGTGTCCGGCATGCGTCCGCCGGGCGCATCGCTCTCGGGAATGCCATACGTGATCCAGACGCGGCTCGCGTTTTCCGGCAACTTGACCGTCAACGCGCGGTTCACCGGCGGCCGATACAATGGCTGGCCCTTCAGCTCCACCGGCTTCAGCCCGGCCCGGGCCAACGTCGACTTCACCAAGGTCGCGGACCGGTTGCGGCTGGGCACCTGGCGATGAAACACCAGCATGTGCGCGTCGAAGGCGATGTAGCCGCGGCCGTGGACGTCGAGTTGCAGGATCGCCGGCAGGTTGTTGAATTCCTTCACCAGCTGGTAGGATTTCCCTTCGCCAAACAGCCATGGGATCGTCGGCCGCACCCGCTCGTATTCCTGCGGCCGGAACACGATCCACTCGGGCGACAGGTAATCGATCAGGTAGGCCCAGTTCGTGCCCACCGCGCGCACCGCGTCGGTCATTTCCCTCGAGGAGAGCCCGGGAAAATCGTAGGTCTTCAGCCCGGAAAAATACCCGATGTGGCCGAGCGGTTCCATGAACACCGTGTCGCCCGGCTGGGCATGCGCCTTCAGCCACTCGCCCACTTTCCGCCGCGTGCCCGTGGCACTGTAAATCTGCTCCATCTGCATCTCCCGCCGCATTTGCCAGGTCAGCCAAGACTCCGCTCCCAGCCCGGCGATAGCGATCGTCAGCACGCCAATCTTGAGCCACTGCGCCCGCCTGGCCCGGCTCGGCTCCGCCGAGTTGCGTTCACCCACGGCCCACACTTGCGCCAGCATTCCGCCCAGCGTGACCGCCGCGAGCAATGTCGTGCCCGGCAGATACCAGGGAAACGGAAAGAACGGATAATACGTCAGGTAAACATGCAGGCCGCAGTAGGCGAACGCGGCCACGCGGACCTCGAGCCGCCAAAACGGAACCACCCATTGGAACGCGAGAATCACCGCCAGCGCGCGCGCGACGACCACCGCGACCACGGGCCAGCCGCCAATCTGGAAATATGACGGCATGAAGGTCGCCTCCAGCGACGTGGAGCCGCGCCAAACCGTCACCGGCAGTTTCACCAACGTTCCCAACACCCCCAAGACCGTCCTAGCCTCCGTGGAAACTCCACCCTTGGCGGTGATGGTGTGCGGGACCGGCGTGCCGTAATACCACCAGGCCCACTCCAGCCATGGCAGGTAGATCAGCGTGCAGACGAGTCCGGCTTGGATGAAGAGCTTGAACCATTGCCCGCGCGTCAGCCCGCTGCGGACTGGGTCATTGAAGAAGAATACGCCAGCGGCCAGCAGGCCAATGTAGAGGAAGCTGTCGGGCCGCGTCCACATCAGCGCGCCCCACGCCAAGCCGAGGTGCAGCCACCGCCGGCCCGGACAGACAAACATCGCCCAGAGCGTGTACGCGATGAACAGCAGCAGGAACCCCGTCTCCATGCCGTTGGTGGTGAAATCCAGGCTCTTGCCGTCCAGCACCACGAAGGCCGCCAGCGCCGCCGCGACCCACGCACCGTATTGATACCGTCGTGCCAGCGCCAGCACGAGCAGCACCGCCCCGGCGAAGGCCGCTGCGCTCCAGACGCGGAAGAGCCAGATCGCCGCCGTGTCGGAGTCGTTGCCGGTCAGGTAACTGGCCGCCGCCGGCAGGAGCACGCCCAGCGGCGAGGTGAAGGTGTGCAGGCGGTCGCCCTCGTTGAAGACCAGGCCGTGACCCGTCGCCAGGTTCTTGCTGGACCGAAACGTGATGTAGTAGTCCTCCCAGACGTGGTTCGTCGACCAGGCCCAGCCCAGCGCCACGAGCATGACCGCGCCAAAAAGGGCGAAGCGAAAGCCGGGCTTGTGCGCGTGTTCCATGCGTGGGCGGTAAGTTGAAGACAAGACTGGGCCAATTATCGCCACTGCCGGGCCGCCAAGGTCAATCAAATGGCTCGGAAATATATGCCAGCGGGTGGGTTGAAGAATCGGCTGGAAGTGACCCACCCCGCCTGTATGAGTGCAACGACTCTATCTTCATGGCCAAGCTGATCTTAGTCACCGGTTCGTCGGGCCTTATCGGCTCGGAGGTGTGCGTCTACTTCGCCGCGCAGGGCTACACCGTCCACGGCGTCGACAACAACCAGCGCGCCGTCTTCTTCGGACCGCAGGGCGACACGCGCTGGAACCAGCATCGCCTCGCCAAGGAACTGAAGGGTTTCGCCCACCACGAGCTCGACATCCGCGACCGCGCCGGCGTCCTCGCCCTGGTCAAGCAGCTCAAACCGTCCGTCATCGTTCACACCGCCGCGCAGCCGAGCCACGACCGCGCCGCGGCCATCCCCTTCGACGACTTCGACACCAATGCCGTCGGCACCCTCAACCTCCTCGAGGCCGCGCGGCAGGCGGCGCCGGAATCGCCCTTCGTGCACATGAGCACGAACAAGGTCTACGGCGACGCCCCCAACCGCATCGCGCTGACCGAACTCGCCACGCGCTGGGACTACGCCGACCCGGCCTACGCGCACGGCATCGCCGAAACGTTCACCATCGACCAGTCGAAACACTCGCTCTTTGGCGCGTCGAAGGTCGCGGCCGACGTCATGGTGCAGGAATACGGCCGCTACTTCAACCTGCCCACCTGCGCCCTGCGCGGCGGCTGCCTGACCGGCCCCAACCACAGCGGCGTCGAACTGCATGGCTTCCTCAGTTACCTCGTGCGCTGCAATCTCGAGGGACGCGAATACAAGGTCTTCGGCTACAAGGGCAAACAGGTCCGCGACAACATCCACTCACTCGACGTCGCGCGCTTCATGGCGGCCTTCGTCGACGCGCCCCGCGCGGGGGAGGTTTACAATCTCGGCGGCGGCAAGGCCAACAGCACGTCCATTCTCGAGGCGTTCAAGCTCACGGAGAAGTTCACCGGCAAGGCGCAGGTCCACACCTACCTCGACCAGAACCGCGCGGGTGACCACATCTGCTACTACTCCGACCTGCGCAAGATGCGCGCCCATTATCCCAAGTGGGACATCACAATCTCGCTAGAGGAAACCATCCGCCAAATCGTCCAAGCTTGGCGTGAACGACCTGCCACCTCCGGATGAAAGCCTGGTTTGACTGGCGCGCCATCTGCCTGGCCCTCGTCCTCGCCGTGGCGGCCGCGCTGCCCTACCTGAGCACGAGCATCGACCGGCGGGATTATTTCTTCTTCGACGTCACCCTCACGTCCACCTCGCCGGGGACGACGCAGGTTTTCTGGGACCTGGGCAAGGGCTACAACGAGACCGACTCGTCCCGCCAGCCGCTGAAGATCGAGCCCAAGCCCGTCGTCTACCGCTACATGATGCCGATGGGGACGTTCTATCACCTGCGGCTCGACCCGATCGACGGCGTCGGCGTCTTCACGTTTTCTCACGCCCAGATTGCCAACGTCCGCGGCAAGGTCGTCCATAAGTTCAAGCCGGATCAATTCCGCCCGAACGGCGACATCGCCCGCGTGACGGTCCAAGGCGACACGTTCACCGTCGTCACCAAGCCGAACTCGCACGACCCCTACCTCGAAATCGACTTGCCCGAGCCCCTCGTGCTCCAACCCACGGGCAAGATCTGGCTGCGGGAGGGATTACCGCGCGCGATTCCGGTCTTCATCATCGGCCTGATCCTCGGTACCCCGTTCGTGGCATCGCGCCTCCTGCGCCTCGCGATGGCACTGGGCCGCTGGGCGCAGCGTCGCCCGCGCACCGCGATCGCCACGTCGGTCCTGCTCGCCGTCGCCGTGCAGTGCCACCCCATCCTCTTCCAGGGCCGGAGTTTCGCCTCGCCGAACAACGGCGGCCTCATGCTCTACGGCAACCTGCCCACGCTGCCGGGCTCGAAGGAATACATGTATATCAATGGCATGGCGTCCGACACAGGCGCCCTGCTGTTCAACCACCTCTACTACCCGATGATCCAGCGCGACGCCCTGCTGAAGCATGGCGAGCTGCCGCTCTGGAACCGCAACTCCCTCGCCGGTGAACCGCTGCTCGGCCAGGGCCAGTCGATGTTCGGCGACCCGTTTAATTTCCTGACCATCGCCACCGACGGCGCGGCGTGGGCGTGGGATGTGCGGTTCCTGCTCGCGCACTGGCTGTTCGGCGCGGGACTGGCGTTCATCGTCTGGCGGCTCACGCGCCACCTCGCCGCGTCGGTGCTCGTGGGCATCACCGGCGTCTTCATCGGCTTCTTCACCTACCGGCTCTGCCACCCCGCCAATTTCAGCATGTGCTACGCGCCGTTGATCCTGTGGGCGTGGACCGGCCTGATTTCCGCGGACACTCCCCGCCGTCAGGCGGGTTGGCTTGCCGCCCTCGTCGCAACCAACTGGACCATGTTCACCAGCGGCACCGTCAAGGAGGCCTACATGACGATGGTCTGCCTCAACTTCGTCGGCGCGCTCCTGTTGCTGGCGCTCCCGGAAACTCGCGAACGCCGCTGGCGCGTGCTCGGTTTTGCGGCCCTCGCGGGCGGGGCCTTCGTGCTGCTCACCGCGCCGGGTTGGATGTCCTTTCTCGATTCCCTGCACCACTCGTTCACCGGCTACGACACGCCGGTCGCACATCCGCTGATGGTTGGCCAGGTCATCGGCATCTTCGACGACATCTTTTACCGCCAGTCGACGGTGGATGAACTGGTGGTCGCACCCGCCCTCAATTTTTTCCTCCTCCTCGGTGTGGCGTGGTGGCTCGTGAGCCCCCGCCTGTGGCGCAGCGACCCGGTGGGTCGAACGCTCCTGTTGGGCGTGCTTCCGCCGTTCCTCATCGCGTTCGGCGTCATCTCCGAGTCCGTCATCATCAAGATCCCCTTCCTCGGCAACGTCCACCACACCGGCGACGTATTCTCCTGTCCGCTGATCGTCATCGCCGCGGTGCTGGCCGGCTGCGGCCTGCGCGATGCGCTGCAACAGGTCCGCAATCCCGGTTGGTGGAAGCGCCTTGGGCTGACGTTCGCCCTCATCGTCGTGCTGGTCGCGATCTTCTTCCTCTCCACGCGCGCCTATGTGTACAGCGCGTTTTTCAAGGGCTACCTCCCCGCGCTCGCCGTCGCCTTGGTCGCCGTGCCGTTGGGGTTCCGCTGGGGCCTGCAGCAAGGGCGCGCCGGCTCGCTCTGGGTCGTCCTGCTGGTCGCGATGCCCCTGCTGCTCTGGCGGCACAGCCAGTTCGCCAACACCTGGTTCAACCACTACGCCTTCACCCCCGGCCTGCGCAGCGACCTCCACTCGCCGTCCCCCGGAGCGACGTTCCTGGACTCGCAGCGCCGCGATCCCGCCCGGGTCGTGGGCTGGGGCAACACGCTCTTTCCGTCCTACAACTCCGCCCTGCGCTGGGAGAGCCTTTACGGCGTCGACGCGCTGCGGAACCGCTACTATCAGGAGATCGCCACCGAGTTTAACCTCGAACGGGTCTGGGTGTGGGAAGCCTACAACAAGCCCGACGATTCGCCCCGTCTCCTCCCCATCCACGACTTGATGAACGTGGGCTTCTACGTCGCGGACGGCGCGAATCCGCCTCTCACCATCGCCGGGTTGAATCTCCTCAAGAACCTCGACCTCGATGTTTACGCGAGCCCCACCGCGTGGCCCCGCGCCTTCTTCACCGACCGCCTCGCAACCTACGCCCAGCCCCACGATTTCGGCGAACTCGTGCGCAAGGGAGACCGCCAGCCCTTCGCCGCCATCCAATCCGGCGAGCCAAATGTTCCCGTCCTGCCCGCTGATTTCGCCGGCCGCAACGTCCGGGCCGCGTCCGACTATCGCCTGACCAGCAACAACACCTCGTTCACGGTCGACGCATCCGGACCCGGCGTCGCGGTGCTCTCGGAAACGTATTACGCCGAGGATTTCCGCGTCACGGTCGACGGCAAACCCGCCCCGTATTTCCGCGTCAACCACGCGTTCAAGGGCGTCGCCATCCCCTCCGCCGGACGCCACGAAGTCACCTTCGCCTATTGGCCGCAGCATTTCACTCTCTCGCTCTGGCTCGGTGCCACAGGTCTGTTGCTTTCGGCGTGGGGATTCCTCTGGCTGTGGCGGATGACTCCTCCTCGCGATTCCACGGCCGGCTCGGCCCCGGCATGAGCGCGACCCCGCGGTCCCAGCCCGGTCCCCTGCCCGCGCATCCCACGCTCTCCGTGGTGGTGCCGGTGTTCAACGAGCGCGCCACGGTGCAGGCCGCCCTCGATGCGTTGATGGCGAAGCGGATTGCCGGCTGGGACATCGAAGTCGTCATCGTCGAGAGCAACTCGCCCGACGGCTCGCGCGAGATCGTTCAGCAATACCAGGGCCGCCCGGGGGTGAAAATCGTCCTCGAGGACCGGCCGCGCGGCAAGGGCCACGCCGTCCGCGCCGGGTTCGCGCAGATGACCGGCGACGTCGTCCTGATCCAGGACGCGGATCTCGAATACGATGTGGCCGACTACGAACTCCTGCTCGCGCCCATCATCGCGGGCACGCACCTCTTCGTGCTCGGGTCGCGGCACAGCCCGGGCCAGTGGTCCATCCGCAAGTTCAAGGGCCAGTTCCTCTCCGCCGCCCTGCTCAATGGCGCGCACTGGTTCTTCACGGCGATGATCGACGTCTCCCTGGGACTCACGCTCCGCGACCCCTTCACCATGTACAAGGTCTTCCGGCGCGAGTGCCTGACGGGCCTGGCTTTCCACTGCAACCGATTCGACTTCGACTGGGAACTGCTGATGAAGCTCGTCCGCAAAGGCTACCGGCCAATTGAAATCCCGATCCGCTACCACTCGCGCTCGTTCGAGGAGGGCAAAAAAATCCGCATGTTCTACGATCCCATGACTTGGTTCGTCGCCTGGGCCCGGGCGCGCTTTGGGCCGCTGAACTGATTCTCCCGATGTCCGACGTCTCCGCCTCGCCCGCTCCCTCGAACAGTCGCGTTACCGTCAGCGCCTGCCCGTTGTGCGACGGCCGGAAATTTTCGCCCGTGTGCCTTTCCGCCGGTCACCCCGTGGTGCGCTGCGAGGGGTGCCAGCTGCACTTGCTGAATCCGCAGCCCAGCGACGCCGAGTTGGTCGAAATTTATCACCCGCACTACAGTTTCTTCGGCGACGAACAGGCCGCCGGCGTGGCCGTCAGCCGCTGCAAGCAGGCGACCGCGGCGCACTACCTCGACCAGCTGGCCAAGTCCGGCATCAGCGGAGGGCGCCTCCTGGAGGTGGGCTGCGGCGACGGCGATTTCCTGGTGCAGGCCGCCCGGCGCAATTTCTCCGTCGAGGGCATCGACTATTCGCCCCACTCCTGTCGCAAGTCGCAGGCCAAGCTTCCACCCGGCACCCCGGTCCATTGCGGCGAAATCAGCGTTCTCGCAGGCCGGTCCGCGAGCTACGAGCTGTGCGTGGCCTGTGACGTCATTGAGCATGTCCGCCAGCCTGGCGTGTTCCTCGACACCGTGCGCAATCTCCTGCAGCCCGGCGGCTGGATTTTCCTCGTGACGCCCGACTTTGCCTCATGGACCGCGCGCCTGATGGGCTCGCGCTGGTTGGAGTTCAAGGCGGAGCATCTGTTCTACTTCACGCCGACGACGCTGCGGCGCCAGCTGACGCAGGCCGGTTTCACCGACATCCGCATCTTGGGCGGCAAAAAAATGCTCAGTTTGGACTACGTCACCTGGCACTTCGTCACTTACCCTGTCGTCGGCATCACGCCCGTGTTGCGGTTCCTGCGCGCCGTGTTGCCGAAGTCATGGAGTCAGCGGCCGTGGCTCGTCCCCGCCGGCGGTTTCGTTGCCCTGGCCCGCAAACCCGCCCGGAGCTGACCGCCTGGCACGGACGTGTCGCAGCCGGGCAGATTGCTCAATTCGTTGCGGCGGGAATAGCGGGTTAGCCCGGCTGGATTGTCATCAGGGATGGCCGACCTCCATCCACGCTGTGCCGTCCTTCAATGTTTTTGCAATCCGACTAGCGGGTTTCTAGGCTTCGCGTGTCGCAATTCGTGCGCATGTCCCATCGTTCCCTCACTCCCCTCCATGCCTGAGAATTCTACCGATCGGTATGATTTCACCCGGCTGTATCGGGCGACGCTGACGCCATTGCGGCGCTATCTCGCCCGCTTGCTGGGCAACGCGACCGAGGCGCAGGACGTGGCGCACGATGCCTACCTGCGGGTTTATCCCAAGGTGCAGGATCAGTCGGCGGTCTGTCCCGAGGCGGTACTGTATGCCACGGCGCGCCGGCTGGCCATCAACCGACTGCACCGCCGCAGCATCGCTCCGTTCGCCCCGGCCGCAAACGGCATCGAATCGGCCGCCTCATCCGCGCCCAGTGTGACGGACGAAGTCATGGCCCGGCAGGATTGGCAGAATCTCGAGCGCGCGATCGCGCAGCTGCCCGAGGGCTGCCGCGCCGTTCTGATCCTGCGCAAGATTGAGTTACTATCCCACCAGGAAATCGCCCTCCGGCTGGGCATTGCCGTCAGCACGGTCGAGAAACAGCATGCACGGGCCCTCCGGCTGTTGCGCGCGGCGACGGCGGAGCAGAGCGGGTCGTTGGCCCGGCCCGGCGCAAATCAGGAGGTAGTGAAATGAACTCATCCAATCCGAATTATCCGACGGAGCCCGACGAGCTGGCTTCCTATTGGGCGGCCCGACTCGACGGCTCCGTTCTTTCCGCGGCCGACCAGAACGAGCTCAACGCCTGGCTGGCCAAGGATCCGTCCCATCGCACGCTCCTGTCCCTCTACTGCCAGTTTTCCGCCGATCTCGAATTGTTGCTCCCGACGCTCGCCGCCCACGGCGCGATTGAACTGCCGCAGGAAATTTCGCCCCCAAAGCGCACCTGGCGCTTTCCGTGGCTCGCCACCGGCCTGGCTGCTGCGGCGGCCATCGCCGCGGTGGTGCTCACCCTGAGTCCGGGGCGTCACCGCAGCCAGGTGGAGCGCATTGCCACGCCCGTCGCCCAGCGGCAGTCCCTGACCCTGGCGGACGGGACGCGGGCCGAATTGAACGCCCAGACCAGCCTGCAAATCGAGCTCGGGCCCGTCGAACGCCGCGTGCGGCTCGCGAGCGGCGAGGCGTTCTTCACCGTGACCAAGGATCCGGCCCGCCCGTTCATCGTGGAGACTCCGTCGGGTTCGGTGCGGGTCACGGGCACGGTGTTCGATGTGCGGGCGGAGACCACGTCCACGCTCGAGGTGCTCGTCGTGGAAGGCTCTGTGCAGGTTCGTCCCGAGGAAAATGGACCCGGCCAGCCCGGCGCCCCCATTGCCCTGCGGGCGGGCGACAAGCTTTCAAACGGCAGCCATGGTTTCACCGTGACGGGGCTGTCCGCGGCCGCGATCGATGACGCCGTGGCGTGGCGACAGGGGCAGGTGGTATTTCACGGCGTGCCGCTCAGCGACGCGCTGGCCCGCTTCGCCCACTACCATGGACGGGGCATCTCCGCCGATCCCGCGGTGGCCAATCTCAGCGTGGGCGGGCGCTTCAGCCTGGACGATCTCGACGGTTTCCTTTCCGCACTCGAATCGTTCCTGCCGGTGCGCGTCTCCCGCGGGCTGAGCGGAACCATTCAAATCGGTCCGACAAATTCGCGCCCGACGGCAAGCCCCGCAAGCGGTCCCAGCCGATGACGGCTGGGCCTGGCCAACTCTCCACTTCCCACCTTGAGCCTCCCTTCCACTCCGCGCGCCAGAATCCTGATTTTGCTCGCAGTGCAGTGGCTCGTAGTGGGGTTGGGGCTGGCTCCCGCCGTGGGCCGGGGAGCGCCGATGGATTTTGATATCCCTGCGCAGACCGCCGCGGACGCGCTGCTGGCGTTTTCCAGGCAGGCGAAAGTCGAAGTGCTTTTTTCCTTCGATGACCTGAGCCATGCGCAAGCCAACGCGGTGGTGGGCCGCTATGAACCGATGGCGGCGATTGTCGCGCTCCTGCGCAACAGCGGGTTTGTGCCGCGGCGCAACGGGACGGAAAAGTTTGTCGTGGTGGCGGCCACGGTGCCCACCGGTTCAATTCATGGACGGCTGCTCGCGCCCGATGGCGTCCCGGCTCCGGTCGTCCGCGTCAGCCTGAACCGCCTCCGCGATTCCACCCTCACGGATTCCAAGGGCGAATTCAGTTTCGAAGGTGTGCCGCCGGGCACCTACGAGCTGTTGGTCACCGCGACCGGTTACCAGATGCTGGAAATCACCGGCATTCACGTGGAACGCGGACGGAGCGTGACGCTCGAAACCCAGTCGCTCAAGCCGGCCAGCGACCTGACGCAGCTCGAACCCTACATCGTCGAGGCGAAGGTCGAGCGGCGGCAGCCGTTTGATCGCAGTGAAACGCCCTTCGTCCATCCGTCGGCCACCGGCAACCTGGATCTCCCGCGCACCGTGAACGATCCGCTGCCCTATTCCATCTACGATCGCGCGCAAATCACCCGCAGCGGCGTCGTCGACTTGAATGAATTTCTCCGGCGGGTCATCCTGGAAAGCGACGCCGGCACCCATCCGCCGGAGCAAAACGGCGCGCAGGACAGCTTTGTCGCCGGCAGCACCAACCTGAATTTGCGCGGCTACGGCGCCGATGAGACGGTCGTGCTCGTCAACGGCCGACGCCTGCCCGAAGTGCTGACCAACGTGGGCGGCACCCTGCCCCCGGACGTGAATTTCATCCCGCTGAGCATGGTCCAGCAGGTGGAAGTGCTGCCAGTGTCGGCCTCCGCGCTCTACAACGGCACGGCCGTCGGCGGCGTCATCAATATCGTGCTGCGCTCCGGCCGCGACATCAACGCCACCGAGGTGACCGGCACCTACACCAACGCGCTGGGCGGTTTCGATGCCTCCCAATCGTCCCTTTCGCTCATGAATGGCCAGACGCTGCTGGATGGGGCGCTGCGGCTGCGGCTGAATGCCAGCTTCACGTCGGCCACTCCGCCCACGGAAGCCGAACTGCGCTACCACCAAGCCCGCCCGTCCGCCTCCGTCGCGCTGGACGATCCCGTCTTCCGCGCAACCCCGAATGTCCGCAGCGCCGATCAGACTCCGCTGTTCGGCCCGGGATCACCCACAGTGACCTCCGTGACCCCGGGCGCAGACGGCACCGGCGGCCTGGCGGCGTTCGCCGGGCGCGAAGGCGTGCGCAACTTCGGCTTCTTTTCCGCCCCGGGCGATTTCGCCGCGTCACCGGACAGTCTCCAATACCCCTTCGGCCGGCAGCAAAAACGCTCCGCCTATTTCCTCTCCGTCGCCTACGACGTCCGCCCGTGGCTGCAGGTCGGCGTGGACGGCACCTACGTGCACACGGTCGTCCATCGCGGCTTCGATGTGTTCACCGCCGACTTGGATCTTTCCTCGAGTTCCCCGTTCAATCCCTTTCACCAGGACGTCAAAGTCTCGTTGAACGAAGTCGCCCCGCTCCTCGGCGAAAATTACAGCGAAGCCCGCCTCGATTTCGCGTCGGCCGTCGTCGGGCTGCTGGCTAAACTTCCGTCGGAGTGGCGGGTGTCGCTCGACACCCAGTATTCCCACAACCTCGTGAAGTATCGCGGCGTGGCGGGCGTCGATGCGGACCGCTGGCAGCAACTCGTCGATGACGGCATCTACAATCCGCTGCGCGACACGCAAGTCCACGGGCCGCCCCAGGCCTTCTACGACCGGGCCCTCATCTACTATGGGGGCGTGGGCCACTTCGTGACACTGGGCAACTACGACACGATTGATGCCGCGGTGCGGGTCACCAATGAGTATGTCCTCCTGCCCACGGGCGTCGGGATGATCAACTTCGGGGGCGACTATCGGCGGAATCACCTGGGCAGCTACCTCGAGCAGCCGTATTTCGCCGACGGCACGCTGGCTCACCCGCCTGCGGAGTGGAGCGGCCGCACGCTGCAGCGCTACAGCGTTTTCGGGGAAATGCAGGCGCCGCTGTTGCCTGACCGCTGGCTTCCGGCGTGGCTGCACAGCGTCCAGGGCGACGTGGCCGTGCGTTACATCGCCGCGGGCACTTCCCGCGAATCCAACGTGGCTCCGACCTTTGCCCTGAAGCTCGACTTCAACCACGGGATTTCCCTGCGCGGCAGCGTCACCACATCCAATCGCGTCCCCACGCCGACCTTGAGTCGTCCGATCACCGCTGGGACGGGGACCGACACCGGGGTCAGTTATGCCGCCATCTACGACCCCGCCCGCAATCAGAGTTACCTCGTGTCCGCCAATGACGCGCAGGACCCCAATTTGCGTCCCGAGGAAGCTGTGACCCAAACGGCAGGCGTTATCTGGCAGCGCGGCCGGACCCATCGTTTCCGGGCCTCGCTGGACTTTGTGGATACCCACAAGGTTAACGAGGTGGCGGTGCTGGACCCGCAAGGGCTCCTCGATGTCGAATCGATCTTCCCCGAACGCGTCATTCGCGCCCCGCTGGCCCCCGGCGACCCGCATTCCTTGGGTGTCGCGACGTCGCTGATCACGGGCGCGGTCAACGTCGCGTCGCGCGATTCGCAAAACTGGAACCTGGCGGTGGACTACGCCTGGATGGACTGCGCCGGGGGCACGCTGGAGCTGTATGGTCGGCTGGTCTATTTCCAGAAATATGAGCGACAGGTTTTCCCCACGTCCCCGACGGTGGACGAACTGCGCCATCCTGATGGGCTCGCGTCGGGGCTGCTCCGCTACCGCTCCAATTTCGGCGCCGGGTGGTCGAACAACCTCTACGGTTTCGGCGTCGAGGGACATTATTTTCATTCGCGCGTGCTCCCCGTGGCGGAGCAGCCCAGTCAGGGTGGCTCCGAAATTCAGCCGTTCTGGCAGTTTGACGCGTTTCTCCAGAGCGACTTGGGCCGGTGGCTGCCGTGGCTGAGTCCGCGCTATGGGCTGCGCGGTCAATTGCGGGTCAACAACGTCTTCGCGTCCCCATTTCCCAAATATGCGAACGATTCCACGGGCGCCGGGGTCCAGCCCTATGGTGACTGGCGCGGCCGTACCCTCTCGTTGTCGGTGACGGCGACGTTTTGAGCCGCTGCAGGGCCATTTCCCGCTTCACCTGCCCGGACGGCTCTGTTTCCTTGTTCGCACATGCGCATTCTTATCACCGGCATCTGCGGTTTTGTCGGGAGTACGCTGGCGAAAGGGCTCGTTGCCGCCGGTCATCAGGTCACTGGCTTCGACAATTTCATCCGCCCGGGCAGCGAAACCAACCGCGAGCCGCTCCAGCGTTTGGGGATCAAGGTTCTCACCGCTGACCTGCGCAATGCCGCAGAGATGGATGTGCTTCCGGCCGCCGACTTCGTGATCGACGCCGCCGCGAACGCCAGCGTGCTCGCCGGCGTCGATGGCCGCACCAGTTCCCGCGAGCTCGTGGACCACAACCTCCTCGGCACGGTGAACATCCTGGAATACTGCAAGGCCCGCCAAGCCGGCTTCATCCTCCTTTCCACCAGCCGCGTTTATTCCATCGCTCCCCTCGCCGCCCTGCCGGTCGTGGCTGCCGCGCATGCCTTCCGACCCGATCCGGCGGCCAAGCTTCCCCCGGGTCTCACCGCTGCCGGCGTGGACGAGTCATTTGCCACGACCGCGCCCATTTCGCTCTACGGTGCCACCAAGCTCGCGTCCGAGGCGCTGGCCTTGGAATACGGCGAGGCGTTCGATTTTCCCGTTTTCGTCAACCGCTGCGGCGTCCTCGCCGGCTCCGGCCAGTTCGGCCGCGCGGATCAGGGCATTTTTGCCTTCTGGATCAATGCCTGGCTCCGCCAGCGCCCCCTTAAATATCTCGGCTTCGGCGGCCAAGGGCACCAGGTGCGCGATTGCCTGCATCCCAACGATCTTCTCCCGGTGCTGGAAAAGCAGCTGGCCGCACCCGCCCTCCCTGCCTCCGAACGCCTGGCGAACTTTTCCGGCGGCGCCGCCTCCGCGATGTCCCTGCGCCAGCTCAGCGACTGGTGCGAGCAGCGGTTCGGGCCGCGCCCCGTGGTGGCGGATGGCTCGCCCCGGAAGTTCGACATTCCGTGGATCGTGCTGGATCACGCGAAGGCGACGCGAATTTGGCGTTGGCAACCCGTCACACCGACCACCACCGTCCTCGAGGAAATCGCGCGCCACGCGGAGTTGCATCTCGGCTGGCTCGAACTCTCCACCCCGACCTGATTCCTCTTCGTCGCATGGCCGCCAATCCGCAGGAACTTTCCAAGATCTATCACCGCCGCTTCGCCCGCACGGCGGCCTATCGCAACCGGGTCTGGGAGGTCCTCACGCGGAAATTCTTCAGCCGCTGGGTCCGGCCCACCGACGCCGTGCTCGACCTCGGCTGCGGCTACGGGGAGTTCATCAACAACATCCCCGCTGGCGCCAAGTTTGCCATGGACCTGAATCCGGATGCCCCGCGGCATCTGCGGCCGGACGTGAAATTCCTCCACCAGGATTGCTCCGCCGCCTGGCCGCTGCCGGACAACAGCCTCGACGCCGTTTTCACGAGCAATTTTTTCGAGCACCTGCCAGACAAGGATTGTCTCAATCGCACGCTCGGCCACGCCCTGCGGTGCCTCAAGCCCGGCGGACGGCTGATCGCGCTCGGGCCCAACGTCAAATACCTCCACGGCGAATACTGGGACTTCTACGATCACCATGTCTACCTCACCGAGGCGTCGCTGGGCGAGGCGATGGAAGTCGAGGGCTATGAGATCGAGGTGATCCTGCCCCGCTTCCTGCCCTTCACGATGGTGAGCGCGCCCGAATACCCGATGTTCTTCGTGCAGCTGTATATCGCGCTGCCCTGGCTGTGGAAGATCAAGGGCCGGCAATTCCTCGTCATCGCGCGCAAGCCAGCCTGACCGCCGCCCCGACCCGCCATGCGTTCCGCCACCCCCTTCGCCCCGGCACCCATCGCCCTCTACAGCGTGGTGATCCCCGCGCACAACGAGGAGGAATCGCTGCCGCACACCGTCACCGGCATTTACGAGACCTTCGTCCGGGAGCAGGTGAACCATGAGATCGTGGTCGTCGACGATGGCAGTTCCGACCGCACCTGGGCCGTGCTCCAGGATCTGCGCCGCTCCATTCCCACGCTGGCGCCCGTGCAGAACCTGGGCGCCCACGGCTTCGGCCGGGCGGTGATCTGCGGGCTCAACAACATCAAAGGCGACGCCTGCACCATCATGATGGCCGATGCGTCCGACTCCCCCGACGACGCCGTCCGCTACTGGCGGCTGCTCAACGAGGGCTGGGAATGCGTGTTCGGCAGCCGTTTCGTCAAGGGCGGCCAGGTTATCGACTATCCGCGGGTGAAACTTTTCGTTAACCGCATCGCCAACTTTCTCGTGCGGGTCGGCTTCAATATTCCCCTCAACGACACCACGAACGCCTTCAAGGCCTACCGCCGAACGGTCATCGAGGGCTGCCGGCCATATTTGTCGCCCCATTTCAACCTCACCGTCGAAATGCCGCTGAAAGCCATCGTGCGCGGCTACACCTGGACCGTGATTCCCATTTCCTGGCAAAACCGGAAACACGGCGTGCCCAAGCTCAAGATCAGCGAGATGGGCAGCCGCTATTTTTTCATCTGCGCCTACGTCTGGCTCGAGAAATACTTCAGCCGGGGCGATTACCGGAAGAAGAATGAGCTTCCCAAGTCGTAATATCCTTCCACGTTTTTCGTCTCCCGTCGCGGGATTCCATCGTCCATCATGATTTATCTG
Organism: uncultured Opitutia bacterium; assembly: GCA_903862955.1. Classification (GTDB taxonomy): domain Bacteria; phylum Verrucomicrobiota; class Verrucomicrobiia; order Opitutales; family Opitutaceae; genus Opi-474. The sequence goes on along the minus strand of CAIPAH010000023.1, from coordinate 87,352 downwards.
CTCGGAGGTTCCGGTTATGTCGGCCAGGCGTATCAAGCCCTGCTCGCACGCAAGGGCATCCCGTTTCGCAACCTGCGCCGGGCCGATCTGGACTACACCAACCCCGCCGTCCTCTCTGCCGCCCTGCGCGCAGACCGCCCGGAATTCCTCATCAACGCCGCCGGCTACACCGGCAAGCCCAACGTGGACGCCTGCGAACTCCACAAGGGTGAGTGCCTGATGGGCAATGCCGTCCTGCCGGGCCTCGTCGCCGAGTCCTGCACCACCGCCGGCGTGCCCTGGGGCCACGTCTCCTCCGGCTGCATCTTCACCGGCGCGCGGCCCGATGGCTCGGGTTTCAGCGAGGCCGACGAGCCCAACTTCACCTTCCGCCAGGACAATTGCTCGTTCTACAGCGGCACCAAGGCCCTCGGTGAGGAGGTGCTCGCCGGCCGCCCCAACCTCTTCGTGTGGCGCCTGCGCATCCCGTTCAACGAAGTGGACACGCCCCGCAACTACCTCACCAAGCTGATGCGCTACCCGCGCCTGCTGGCCGCGACCAATTCCATCTCTCAGCTCGACGAGTTCTGCGCCGCCACCCTCGCCTGCTGGGAAAAACGCGTGCCCTTTGGCACCTACAACGTCACCAACCCCGGCGCCATTACCACCCACGAGGTCGTGGCGCTGATCGAGAAAAGCGGCGTGCACCCGAAGAAATACGAGTTTTTCCCCAGTGAAGCCGACTTCATGAAAGTCGCCGCCAAGACCCCGCGCTCCAACTGCGTGATGGACTCCACCAAGCTCGCCCGCGTCGGCATCCGCCTCACCGAGGTCCACGCCGCCGTCGAGACGGCCCTGCGCAACTGGGAAAAATCCCCTTCCGTTTCATGAACTTACTCGTCACCGGGGGCTGCGGCTTCATCGGCTCCAATTTCATCCGCCAGCGTCTGACCGAAAAGGGCTCGCCCCTCGGGAAACTCGTCAACCTCGACGCGCTCACGTATGCCGGCAACCCCGCCAACCTCGCCGACCTCGCGGGCGACCCGCGCTATGTGTTTGCGCAGGGCGACATCGGCGACACGGCGCTCGTGACCAAGCTGCTCGAGGAGCATGCGATCGACGCGATCGTCAACTTCGCCGCCGAGTCGCACGTGGATCGCTCGATCGATTCCCCTGAGCCGTTCATCCAGACCAACGTCGTCGGCACGCTGCGGCTGCTCAACTGCGCTCGCCAACACTGGACGAAATTGCCCGAGGCAAGGAAGGCTGCGTTCCGCTTCCTCCATGTCTCCACCGACGAGGTTTACGGCACACTCTCCGCAACCGATCCGGCATTCACCGAGGAAACGCCGTTCGCGCCCAACAGTCCCTACGCCGCGTCCAAGGCCGCCAGCGACCACCTCGTGCGCGCCTACCAGCACACGTATCACCTGCCGACGCTTACGACCAACTGTTCGAATAACTACGGGCCCTACCACTTCCCTGAGAAGCTGATCCCGCTGATGATCCTCAACGCCCTCGAGGGGAAGCCCCTGCCCGTTTACGGCGACGGCCAGCAGATCCGCGACTGGCTCTACGTCGAGGACCACGCCGCCGCCATCTGGCTCGTGCTGCAGAAGGGCCGCGTTGGCGAGACCTACAACATCGGCGGCCTGAACGAGAAACCCAACATCGAGATCGTGCAGACGATCTGCGCCCTGCTCGACAAAAAGTCCCCGCGCGCCGACGGCCAGGGCTACATCACGCAGGTCAAATACGTCGCCGACCGCCCGGGGCACGACCGCCGCTACGCCATCGACTGCGGCAAGCTCCAGCGCGAGCTCGGCTGGAAGCCGAGGGAGAATTTCACCACCGGCATCGCCAAGACCGTCGATTGGTATCTGGGACATCGCGAATGGTGCGCAAATATTACAGCGACGCGTTATGCGCGCGAACGGCTCGGGGCCAAGCGCTAGAGGCGATGGGTATAGGCTTTAAGCAGCTCAAGGTTTGGTCAGATGCAAAGCAGCTGGCTGTTGCCATTTATCGGCTCACCGCGACCGGCCCGCTTGCGCGGGATTTTTGCTTGCGGGACCAACTTCGACGGGCAGCGGTCAGTGTCCCTTCCAACATTGCCTAGGGCGATGAACGGGACACGGACCGTGATTCAGTTCGATTTTTCTTCATTGCCAAAGGCTCCCTGGCCGAGGTCCGCACCCAACTCGAGATCGCCATGGACGTTGGTCTATTGAGTCCCAACGAATTTGCCTCGCGTGAATCAGAGTGCATCGCCATTGGCAGAATGCTCGGCGCCTTGATCAAGGCCCGCTCAACTTCCAACTAATGTCTGCCCCCTCGCCCATCGCCTCTCGCCCATCGCCCGCGGCAGCGTCCGCCCGCAAAGGCATCATCCTCGCCGGCGGCTCCGGCAGCCGGCTCTACCCCCTGACCATCGCCGTGAGCAAGCAGCTCATGCCGGTCTACGACAAGCCGATGGTTTACTATCCCCTGTCGGTACTGATGCTCGCCGGCATTCGCGAGGTCCTGATCATCTCCACGCCGACGGACCTGCCCAATTTCAAAAAGCTCCTCGGCGATGGCGCCAATCTCGGACTGAAGTTCAGCTACGCGGAACAGCCGAGCCCGGACGGGCTCGCCCAGGCGTTCCACATCGCCGGCGACACCGGCTTCCTCAAAGGCGAACCGTCCGCGCTGGTGCTGGGCGACAATCTTTTCCACGGCGCTGATTTCGTGAAGTGTCTCGCGGACGCTTCGGCGCGCACGAGCGGCTCGACCATTTTCGGCTACCGCGTGGCGAATCCCACCGACTACGGCGTGGTGGAATTCTCCGCGGACGGTCGCGTGCTGTCGCTCGAGGAAAAGCCGAAGCAGCCCAAGTCCAATTACGCCGTGCCGGGCCTGTATTTTTACGATGGCGAAGTCGTGAAGCTCGCCAAGAGCCTCAAGCCCTCCGTCCGCGGCGAACTTGAGATCACCGACCTGAACCGCCTCTATCTCGAACGCGGCCAGCTGCGCGTTGAACTCTTCGGCCGCGGCACCGCGTGGCTCGACACCGGCACCCACGATTCCCTCCTCGAAGCCGCGCAGTTCGTGTCCGTCATCGAAAACCGCCAGGGCCTGAAAATCGCCTGCCTCGAGGAAATCGCCTACCACCAAGGCTGGATCGACCGGGCCCAGCTCGAGGCCAACATCGCCAAGCTCGGCAAGTCCAGTTACGCTGCGTATCTCCGGAAGCTTTTGAGCTGAACTTCCATGCCCCCGCCGCCCCAGGCTAACCTTGGAGCCCGGCGCATCGATGAGCTGGAAGGATTGCGTGGGTTGCTCGCGTTGTGGGTGGTGGTGTCGCACGTCGTGTGCCTCTGCGGCTTGGATGCAGTCCGCCCCGCGCTGGTGCCCCGGTCCATCTGGGAATGGCTCGTCTACGCCGGGACCGCAGTGAACGTGTTTGTCATCCTCAGCGGCTTTGCGATTTTCAAGATGTTGCGCGCCACGCCGCCGGGTTATGGCGCGTTCGTCACCGGGCGGGCCTTCCGCCTTTTCCCGGTTTATCTGACCTGTCTTGCGCTCACGCTGGCGCTCATTTCGGTGAGCGGGTTCGTGTCGAGCACCGCACCGTGGCATTCGACCGATTACTTTCAGCGCTGGTCCTCGGACCTTGCAAACGTACGCGCCCACTGGCCCGTCCAGCTGGCGCTCCAACTTCCCCTGCTCCACGGTTTGGCTCCGCCCGGCTGGCCCCCGCCGCAAGGCATAAGCGATGTGCTGCCGCCGGCTTGGAGTGCGACCCTGGAGTGGCAGTTCTACCTCGTCGCGCCGGCCTTGCTCTCGTTTGGGCCCGGGCGACGCGGCGGACGGTTCCTGGCGGGGCTGCTCGCACTGGCCGTGGTCGCTGCCCTCTTCTTGGCCGCCGACGACATGACTTACGGGGGATTTCTCGGACTCAAACTGTGGCTCTTTGTGGTGGGCATGATCTCCGCGTTCCTCCACGGCACCCACGACGCGGCGGCGTCCGCGATGCCGCGCTGGTGGTGGCTGCCGGGGTTCGCGCTCGCGGCATTCCTAACCTACGTCTTCCACGACCCCGCGCCGCTCCTCTGGCTGGCAGCCTTTGCCGTCATCTTTGCTCCGCACCAACCTCTCGCCGCCGCCGGAAGTTGGCTGCTGACCCGCCGTCCGCTGCTCTGGCTGGGACGCATTTCCTACTCGCTCTATCTGCTGCACTGGCCGCTGCTCGTCGGAGGGCTGGCGTTGGTGCTCCGACTCGCGCCTGGCATCAAGGGCACGGCCGCCGCCGTCTGGCTCCTCGCCGCGGGCTTGCCCGTGATCCTGCTGCTCGCCGGCCGATTGCACGCGAAGCTCGAAGCACCCCTCATGCGATACGGCCGCCGACTGGCGGGGCGCACGGTTTGAGCCACGTGAGCCCGCACAACGCCGAGATTTGAGTCGGACCGGGGGAAATTTTCTGCCTGTTTGTGGCCTAACGATGGAGGTTTCGTTCGTCATTCCGCTCTTCAACTGCCTGCCGCTCACCCAGGCGATGGTCGCGAGCCTGCAGGCGACTCTGCCTGCCGGGCTCAGCCACGAGATCATCCTCGTCGACGATGGCAGCACAGACGGCACGCGGGCGTGGCTCGCCACGTTGCGGGCACCTTTCCGCGTCGTCCTCAACGACCGCAATCTCGGCTACGCCACCGCCAACAACCGCGGCGCCGCCCTCGCCCAAGGTGATCTGCTGGCTCTGCTTAACAACGACCTCGTGCTCCCGCCCGGCTGGTTCGAGCCCCTGCTGGCCGCGCACCGCGCCCTCGGCCTCCGCGCGGGTTTGGTCGGCAATGTCCAGCTCAGCATTCCCAGCGGCGACGTCGACCACGCGGGCATGTTCGTAAACGTCAAAGGCAAGCTGGAGCACCTGCGCCAGCGCCCGAGTCCCCTCGCCCGCTGGCTGCACCCGGTGCGTCCGTCCGTGGCGGTGACCGGCGCGTGCGTTTTGCTCGAACGAGCCCTCTGGCAGCAACTGGGCGGCTTCGACGAGGGCTACGTCAACGGCAGCGAGGACGTGGATCTTTGCTTTCGCGCCGCCCAACTGGGACGCATCAACGCGGTCGCGCTGCGCAGCGTGATTCGCCACCACGTGAGCGCTTCGCCGCAGCGCAAGGCCCGCGACGAGGAAAACACCCGCCGCCTCACGCGACGGTGGCGCGCCGAGCTGGTGGCGGGAATCGACCGCGCCTGGTGCTGGCGTTACCTCGAGGCGCATTGGCTCAGCTCCCGCGATCCCATCAATCACGCCGCCGCCCGCCAAGTGCTCGCGTATGTCCTCCACCTGCGGAGCACGCCGCCTGCCGAGGCCACCCGCGCGCTCAATGCGGCACTGGATGCGGAGTTCGTCCGTTGGGAGAGCCTGCTCGGCTCTCAGACACGAGCCTGAGGCCAACCCGCGGCGCGGCGGAGCTCAACCCGGCCCGCCCTTGACGACCTGCCGCAGGACCGCCTGCGGACGCTGGTTCACTGTCAGGAAGGTCCGCCCGATGTATTCGCCGATCAGGCCCAGCAGCACCAGCTGCGTGCCGGAGAACACCAGCAGCGCCGCCATCAGCGAGCCCCAGCCAAACGTCGGGCCCTGGTCCGTAATCCGCAGCCACACGACCCAGACGATGGCCACGAGCCCGGCGAGGGCCATGACCAAGCCCAGCACCGTCGCCACCCGGAGCGGAAGCACCGAAAAATTCACCAACGCACTCGTCCAGAGCCGCAGCAGCCGCCGCAGCGTGTAGCCGCTCGCGCCGGCTTTGCGCTCCTCGTGCCGGACTTCGATTGAACCGATCCGCTGCGTCACCTGCAGGATAAGCCCGTCGATATACGGATAAGGACCGGTGTGCACCGCCACCTCGAGCGCCACGAACGCCGTCACGCAGCGAAAGCTCGAGAGATAAAATCCCTTGGGCTTCTCCAGCGCCCAGTCGGTCATCCGGTTGGTCAGCCAGCTGCCGCAATTGCGCCACAGCGAGTGCTGCTTCACCGCGTAGTGGCCAAACACGACGTCGAGGCCGCTGCGCCGCGCCTCCTGCCACAACCGCACGGCCTCTGCGGGCGGATTCTGGCCGTCATCGTCGAGATTCACCACGTGCGCCCCGCTCGCGTGGCGCCAGCCCGTCAGCACCGCGTTGTGTTCACCATAATTGCGCGCGTGCTCGACGTAGGTCACCGGCACCCGGACCGTGCGCAACAACTCCCGGCAAACCTCGCCCGTGGCGTCGCGGCTGCCGTCGTTGACCAGGATGATCTCGTGGCCGCCCTCGATGGCCAGATCCTCGATGTCCCGCACCACCGCGCCGATGGTTTCCGCACTGTTGTAAAGCGGGATGACGAAGCTCAGGGCGGGGTTGGCCGTGCTCATGAACGGCCCCAACCAAGGATTTCTTCGCTGACTCTGTCAACGTCCCCGGTCTCCAGCCCCGGATGCACCGGCAGGCAGAGCACTTCCGCGCAAGCGCGCTCGGTTTCCGGCAGCTTCACGGTGGCGTCGGCGTAGGCAGGCTGACGGTGAATCGCCATCGGGTAAAGCACCCCGCAATGAATGCCGCGCGTGGCCAGGTGCGCCCCCAGCGCGTCGCGCTTCGGCGTCCGCACCGCAAACTGGTGCCAGACCGGATCCACTCCCGGTGCCGTCACCGGCAGCCGAACCGGCCCGCCCGCGAGCAACTTCAGATACCGCGCCGCCAGCGACTGCCGCATCGCGTTTTCGGAGTCGAGGTGGCGGAGTTTGACGCGCAGGATCGCCGCCTGCAGCTCGTCCAACCGGCTGTTGCGGCCCGGGAGTTCACTCACATAGCGCTGACGCCAGCCGTATTGGCGGAGCAGCCGCACTTTCGCGGCCAGGGCTGCGTCGCGGGTGAAAACCGCGCCACCGTCGCCGAGCGCGCCGAGGTTCTTCGTCGGGTAAAAACTGTAGGCCGCCAAGTTGCCCCACGTGCCAGCCTTGCGACCGCCCACGCTGGCGCCGTGCGACTGCGCGGCGTCTTCGACAACCATCGCCCCATGCCGGTGCGCCAGTTCGACCATGGCCGGCATGGCCGCCGGCTGGCCGTAGAGATGCACGGGCACGACTGCCTTCACTCGTCCCTTCATCGCCTCGAGCATCCGCTCCAGCGCGGCGACGGACATGAGCATCGTGTCCGCGTCGATCTCCACAAATACCGGCCGGGCGCCGATCTGCTGGATGGCCGCAGCCGTGGCCGAAGCCGTGTTCGCCACCGTGGCCACCACATCGCCCGGGCCGACCCCCGCGGCGCGCAGCGCGAGTTCGAGGGCCTCCGTGCCGTTGGCCACACCGATGCACTCTCCGCCGCCGTGGTAGGCGGCAAATTCGCGTTCGAAACCCTCCACTTCTGGTCCCAGGATGTAGCGGCCACCCGCGAGCACGCGGTCGATCGCCCCGCGGATCTCCTCCGCATGGGCCAGATAACCCGCCTGGGGGTCCGCCGTCAGCAGGGGTTTAGACATAGTAACGAAGGTTTTTCCGATAATAGGCCAGGGTCAGCGCCAGCGTGCGGCGCAGGTTCGTGCGGGGACGCCAGCCGAGTTTGCGCCCGATGCGGCGGTCGTCGGCATAAAAGTCGCCGATGTCGATCTTCCGTCGATCCGCCGGGAATGTCCGCACTACGAAACTCCCGCCGCGATTCAGTTCCACCAGCAGCTCCGCCAGCCGCTGGAGCGTGACGGGCGGCGGGCCGCCGAGATTGAAGACTTCCCCCACGGCCTCCGGCCGGCTCGCGGCCAGCAGGAACGCTTCGACGGCATCGTCCACATAGGTAAAATCGCGCAACTGTTCCCCCCCCCACACCTCGAAGGGTTCGCCTTCGATCAGGCGGCGGATCCAGACGCCCACAAACGTTTGCCGTGGATCCTTCACGCGCATGCCCGGGCCGAGGGTGTTCGTGAGCCGCAACGCCGTCGCGCGCAGTCCGTGCACCCGCGAGTAGAGCAGGTGAAACGATTCGCCAGCGATCTTGTTGATGCCGTTCACGTCCACCGGGCGCAGCGGGTGGGATTCGTCCACCGGCAGGTAATCCGGCCGGCCGTAGATCTGGCGCGTGCTCGCAAACACGATGCGGATGCCCGGGTTGTGCAGGCGGCAGGCCTCGAGGATGGCCAACTGCGCGCGGCAGTTGATGTCGAGGTCCGTCTGCGGGTCCGTCATCGAGTCCATGTGGCTCGTCTGCCCTGCCAAATTAAACAGGAAATCCTGCCCGTGGATCAGGCGCGGCAGCCGCGGCCAGTCCCGCACGTCGGCAATGTGCACCCGCACCCGCCCGGCAATCCCCGCGAGGTTCCGGCGGTTGCCGCCGTATTCCGGGATCAGGCTGTCTACAATCGTGACCTTTGCGCCCAGCGCGACCAACGCCCGCGCGAGGTTGGAGCCAATGAAGCCCAGGCCTCCGGTGATCAGCACTCGCTTCCCGGCGAAGGCGGAGCGATGGGCAGTGAACGGTCGCATGGGGTGGAAAGGGCGCCGGTCCGGCTTAGAATCCGAGCTCCATCGATTCAGCATTCGGGCGCACGTCCACGATAATTGCATACGCCGCAAATCCGAGCAAGCGTTCGTCGTGCTCGCCGGCGCGCACGGGCGGGACACTGGATCGCAGCGAGAGGGTGACTTTGCCGGGGGGAATGAAAATGGGCGGCACACGCACCGGCCGGAGTTCAGTGCCGATCTGCACCGTCCGGAGTTTCGTGTCGCCCACCCAGACTTGCATGTCCCGGTTCACCAAGCTGCGCGCCATGAAATGCAGCACCACCTTCATCGGATGGTCGGCCGGATTGATGAGTTCCAGCGTGGCATCGCCCTTCGTCCAGTTCCACAGCATCGTCTGGCGGCCCCGCAGGTGTTCGGTGCCGTACCAGCCGTCGCCCAGCGAAACCCGCAGCCAGAAGGGGCTGCCGGTGCGCACCAGCGAATAGCGCCGGCCAATCGTCACGCAGTCGTCGCCCGGCACCCGCACCTGCAGCGTCCCGCCGTTGAAATCCCACTCGCCTTTCAGCGCCGTGTTCAAGCGGCCTTCGTAGGTGTGGGTGGGGAAATACTGCGGCTTGCGGAGCATCAGGGCATTGGCCCAAAGCCGCGCCCAGAAGTCCGGCAGGAGCATGTTCAGCGAGTGCACCTGGTCCAGCCCCTCCACACTGCGCAGGGCGAGCAGGTCGCGATCCACGATGAGCTGCGTGTTCTCGACGCGCTCCGACATCCGGTAACCAGCCCGCAGGTTCAGGACCGTGACCAGCAGGATCATCGCAATCGCCAGCCCGCGCAGGGTCGAACTGCGGCGCTGCAGCCACGTCAGCCAGTGACACAGCGCCACCAGCAACACGGGGTAGAACACCGAGAAAAGCTTGAAGGCATCATAGCTGGCATTGTTGCCCAGTCGGAAGCCGCGCCACTCGAGGTAGCCATAGCCGCCCAACACGGGAACCAGGAAGGCGGTCATCAGCCACGCCTGGCGCGAGCGCCGGGCCGCCGTGACCAGCAAGGACGCGACGACGAGCGCCAGCGTTACCGCGCTCAGGAAGCCCGACCAGAACCCGTTGAATTCCGCCAGGGGCCTGGGCCCCACCCCACTGAGCATCCCCAGCCAGCCTTCCGGCCGAAGCAGCGGGATCTTCCAGCCGAAGTCGTATTGCCGAAACAGCACGAAGCGCTCGATCAACCCGGCCGCGCGCGCGAAGAAGAACAGGGCGCTCACGCCCAGGGGAACGACGAGCCATCCCAGCCAGCAGAAAAACTTTCGCCAGGATCCCGACCAGAGCACCCAGCCGCCGACGCCGCCCAGAACAGGCACAAGGCAAACGACCACCATGAAATTGTAGGCGCCCCAAATGAGGCCGAAGCCCACCATCAGCAGTCCCCCGTAGACCCATCCACGCTTCCCTCCGCCGGGTTCCTGCCACATCGCCACGCCCGCCCAAGTCAGCAAAGCAATCGCCTGCGCGGCGATGATCTGGCCCGGTGACACATTATAGATGGCGTAGCCCGTGATGGGGTTGATGGCGTAAATAAACGTGACCCAGCCGCTCGCCCACCAGCCGAGCCCTGCCGTGGAGCGCGCCAGCCAATACACCATGGGCTGAACCAGGATCAGCAGCACAACCGTCATCAGCCCAGTGGTCTCGTAGGGCGCCAGGCCGAAGATCGAGTCGTTGAACGCGATCAGGGCCGAGGGCGTGAAGTGATTCAGCCGCAGCCAGAAATCATAAAAATTATCCGCCGAGCCCACCCGCACCACCTCGGTCAGCCCGATGAAGCCGCTCCGGTCACTGCTCGCAAACTCCTGCAAAACCCGCGCCCCGGCCGCGTAGTCCGCCGCATCGCAACTCCCCAGGGAAACCGTCGTCAGCATGCGCGCCGTCCCGGCCAGGGGTAACGTCAGCATCATTTGCGAAATCACCATGAGCACTCCCAGGCCGGCGAACTTGCCCAAATCACGTCCGCATTGCGTCCAACCCCGCCGCCACGCGCCCGTTACCAGCAGGGCCACCGGCAGGAGTTCCGCCCAACCGGCGTAGGCGTCCGTCCCGGCCCAGGTCGTGTGGGCCCCGCACCAGACGACCGCCGACTGCAGGAGGACGCCGCAGGGGGCGGCCCAAACCGGCCAGAAATCGCGCCACCGGCGAGGCGTCACCAGCAGCGCCAACCCCACACCCCAAAGCAGGATGTGCAGCAGCAGCCCGAAGGAAACCCACAGATAATTCATGAAAGAGGAGCAGACTAGCAGAGGGTCCCCGCCCCGACAATGAAAAGAGCCGCGGCAAACACCTAGCGCCGCGCCACCGCCAGGATCGAACTCCCCAACGACAGGTCCCCCAAGTTCCTCGCCCAACCCATCTCCACCGCCATCACCGCCGAGAGCCCCACCTCCACCCACGGCGCCGCGAGTTTCACGTCGCTGCCCGTCTTCGGCGCCGGCCACAGCTTCCGCCGCGCCGCAATCAACGGCAGCAACAGCGTGTTCCAATGCGTGACCCGCTCGACCGTCAGCCCGGCGCGACGCAGCTTGGCGGCGACTTCCTTGCGCGCGTAGCGGCGACGACCGTCCACCGCCACGTCATGATATGACCAGAGCCACGCATGCGCCGGGACATTGATCACCATCACGCCACCGGGCCGCAGCACGCGGGCCATTTCCCGCAGCGCGCCATCGTCGTCATCCAGGTGATAGAGCACGTCGGCCGAGACCACCGCCGAAAATTCGCCGTCGGCAAATGGCAGGGCTGCGACTGACGCCTCCTGCACATCGGCAATACCCCGCTCCCGGGCCAGCTGGCAGGCCAGCGGCGAGACGTCCACGCCCGTCCAGCGCCAGTCCGGCCGCCGCGACGCCAGCCGCCGGATCAGCCCGCCCGTGCCGCACCCGGCATCCAGGATCCGCCCCGGCCCCGCCGGCGTATGCGCCTTCAGCTCGCGCCAGACATGGCCGTGCAAGGCGCGAAAATACCACATGGCGTCCTCGACCGCTGCCAGCTTGCGGTATTCCTCGGCTTCCATCGCCCGCCATCGAAACCGCGGGATAAAGCTTTGCCAAGGCAAACGGGGCCGCATCCACTGTGTCCGAATCATCCATGCGCGCCGTCCGCTCCACTTCATCCGCCCCGGCGGGGCGGTTTTCCCACCACGCCGGGCTGTATTTCGATGATTTTGATCCGGCGTCAGCCTGGATCCGCGAAACCGCCACGTTGCGCCTGCCTCCCGGACAGGCCGGCCAGGTGCTTGTCCTCCGCGGCGAATACCGGCCGCATACCGCCGCGCGCCGCCTCGAGGCCACCGCGCCCGGGCTGGTGTGCCGCGTCGACGGGACCACGGTGGGTGAACTGCAGAATCTCGCACCCGGCCCGTTCGAGCTGCGCTTCAACTTGCCGCCCTCGGCAACGGGCCACGCTCCGACGATCTCGCTCGCCCTGACCGGCGTGCATTTCACGAACTTCCTCGCCTGGCTGGGACGCCGTACCGGCTGGGCGTCGCTGCACCATTATCGGCAGCAGACCAAGAACCGGCAGCTCCGCATCGCCAGCCTCGCCGATGCCGCGGGCGAGCTGATCTTCGATTTCTCCGTCCGCCTCGCGCCCTACTCCGCCGCGTATGCCCGCAAACACGTCCGGCTCGGGCTGAACATCGCCGGCTTCCTCACCGCCGACCTCGGCGTCGGCGAGTCGGCGCGCTGCATGGTGCGCGCCGCCGACGCCGCGGGGATTCCCGCCACACTCGTGCCGCTCAAGCTGCACTGCAAAAACCGCCTCGGCGACCAGACCTACGCCGCCCGCCTGCAGTCGGCCAACCCGCATCCCGTGAACGTCGTGCACCTCGACCCGCCGGCGACGCGCGATCTCGACTATCACCACGGGCGGGGCTTCCGGGAGGGAAAATACAATATCGCCTACTGGGCGTGGGAGCTCCCCGAGTTTCCCGACGCCTGGATTCCCAACTTCGGCTATTTCGACGAGGTGTGGTGCCCCAGCGAATTCGTCCGTGCCGCCATCGCCCACAAATCCCCGCTACCGGTCGTCACCATGCCCCACGCCATTTCGTTCGCGCGTCCCACCGGCGACCACCGCGCGCGCTTCGGCCTCCCCGCGGGCAAATTCCTTTTTCTCTGCCTCTACGACCTGAATTCTTATTCCGAGCGCAAAAATCCCCGCGGCATGATCGAGGCCTTTCGCCAGTCCGGGCTCGCCGGCACCAACGCCGCGCTCGTCGTGAAGGTCCAGAACTCAGCCGCCAACGCGGCAGACTTTGCCGAACTCCAAGCCGCGGTGCGCGACCTGCCGGGCACCGTGCTGCTGACGGAAACGCTGTCCCGCGAGGAAATCTACCAGCTCGAGGCCGCCTGCGATTGCTTCGTCTCGCTGCACCGCGCCGAGGGCTTCGGCCTCGCCCTCGCCGAGTGCATGGCCTTGGGCAAACCCGTCATCTCCACCAACTGGTCCGCTCCCGCCGAGTTCATCACCGCGCAAACCGGCTGCCCGGTGAACTACACGCTCACGACCATCGCGCAGAGCCGCGGGCCCTACAGCAAGGGCCAGGTCTGGGCAGAGCCCGATGTCACGCACGCCGCGTGGTGGATGAAACAGGTCTGCGCCGATACAGCGCTCGCCCGCTCGCTCGGTGTTGCCGCACAGGCCGCGATCGAGGTCCAATTCTCCCCGGCGGTCATCGGCGCGCGCTATCGCCGCCGGCTGGAGTCCATCGCCTGCTTCTGACGCCGGGGTGCGTCAGCGCATCGCCCGCGGCGGAATGTCGTCCGCGCGGCCCAGCACGTCGATCTCGAGATTGCTCAACTTGAACGCGACCTTCCGGGGATCGTTGTTGCCCGGGTTGATCGGCGGCCGGTCCGTCTTGAAATTCCACACCGTGTCGCCCGGCTCGAGGCGCATGTTACGCACCTTCACATCACGCATTTCCCCGCGCTGCAGCGTCCGCTCCCAGCGGCCAAAGCCTTCCTGCCACAGCCCCACCTCGCGAACGTCGTTGCAGCGAATGGTGAACGACACCGTCACGAGCAGCGCATATGATTGCGGGTTGCGCAGCGTCACCGTCGCCGAGCCCTTGCTCCAGCGCCAGTATTCCAGCCGCGAGCGTTCGTCCGGGTGCCACTGGTCGTCGAAGACCGCCGCCACCGTCTGCCCGCTGCCCGGGGCCATGAGCAGTGCGCTTGGCCCTTCCACGCGAAAGCTCTCGCGCGCCGGCGCCCGCAGGGCGTCGTAGGACGCGAACACCGTGAGGTTGCCCAGCAGCAGCACGATCAGCCATTTCCGCCCGCGCGGGACGAGGATGTTGAAGGCGAGCGTCATGGGCAGCAGCACGCGCGACGCCGCCCCGGGGTAGCCTTCCCACACCGCAGCGCCGAGGAAGATCATCAGCGCCGAATAGGCCGCGGCCACACGCCACCACGGATCCGACCAGCGCGGGCGCAGGGCGAAAAAAAGAAATTGCACGGTCAGCGCCACGAGCATGAGCGCGCTCATCCGCGCCAGCGGATCCGACCCGGGCGTCATCAGCTGGCCCAGCGTCTCCTGCCACTTGCCCACATACGCCGAAAACGGCGCCGCAAAATTGCGTTCGCCCGCGTAGCCGATGCCGCCAATCCAGCGGGCCAGCACCGCCAGCCAGAGCGCCAGGGGCAGAACCATGATCACGCCGCGTCCCGCCATCGCGAGCCAGCCCCTGACCGTGTTCTCACTCGGCCGCGCCAGCGCGGCGCCCGCCAGCAGGTTCGTCTCCTTGCCCAGGCCCGACACGCCGAGCACCACCGCCGACCACCACGGCCGGCCGGATTGCGCGAGGGCGAGGCCAGCGGCGATCAGAAGCAAGCTCGGCCCGTCCACGAGCGAACCCCGGACGCTGAAACACAATCCGAAGCAGCCCAACACGCCGAACCAGCGGAGGAAATTGCCCCAGCTGACCGCCGGAAACCAGTAAAGCATCAGCGCGGCGAGCAGCAGCCAGCAAACGATGTTCTGCACCGCGTAAATGTGCATCGCCCGCACCGGGTCGCCCAGCGCCAGCGCGGACGCCGTCCAGCAAAACAGGATCCGCCGCGCCCGGTATTCCAGGTTGTCCAAGCCCGTCGTGAGCGCGGGATCCGACAGCCGCGGCTGCATCGCGAGTTGCGCGTAATACTGCGCGTCGTAGCCCGGCGAGTTCTCCAGCTCGTAATGGTTCGTGGCGCGCAGTACGGGCAGGTAGCGGGCATGCTCCTGGTCGCCGAACATGATCAGGTAGGTGAAGCCCTTGCCCGGCAGGTAGAATTGCGAGCAGATCCAGACAAACACCGCCACGGTCGCCACATAGGCCACGGCGGGCAGCCGGTGCAAAGAGCGCTGCAGGAAAAGTCTAAGGTTGGCCACGAAAGCAAAAAAGGCATTCTCTTCGTGGCTCTGACGCAAGAATGGATTCAACCACTTCCCCGCCCCCGACGCGGTTTAACCAACGTTTTGCCGTGCTCGGCGCCATTGCCCTGGCGGCGGTGCTCTACGCGTGGTTCATCTACCGGCAGGGCGCACCCTATGCCGGCGGCTCGGATTCGTCGGGCTATCTCAACAGCGCCCGGCTTCTGGCCCAAGGACGCCTTTCGGAACCGGCACGCGTCATCCCAGGGCTGAACCCGCCCAAGTGGGACAACTATTTTTACCAGCCGCTTGGGTGCAGTGTCGACGCCGTGACGGCGCGCCTCGTGCCGTCCTACCCCATCGGCCTGCCACTCCACTACGTCGCCGCCGCTGCCCTCGTCGGCTTTGAGAAGGCCGCGCGCCTCATTAATGTCCTCAATGTGCTGGTGGGCGGTGCCCTGCTCTACGGCCTTGGCCGCCTGCTTGGACTCGGCCGGGGCTGGGCCCTCGGCGGCGTCGCCCTCCTCTGGGCCTGCCCGGTCTGGATTTACCAATCACTGCAGCCGATGAGCGACACTGTCGCCACCACATGGGCTCTTGCCGCCCTCTATTGCGCTTGGCGGGCGCGCAGCCGGCTGGGCTGGGCGATCGCCGCGGGCGCGGCGTTCGCGATGGCCGTGCTGGTGCGTCCCACCGGCGCGGTGATTATCCTGCCCCTGCTCGTCATCCTCGGATCGCAGTGGCGCGCATGGATCCGGTTCGGCTGCGGCGGCCTGCCCTTTGCCGTGGCGTTGGGCGCGTATAACTTCGCCGTCTACGGCCGCGTGCTCGAGACCGGCTACAATCACGGCGGCCACAACATCTTTGACGCCTTCGCGTGGGAGTTCCTCGGCGGCAACCTCCGGCATTTCGCTTGGTGGATTCCCCTTCTGCTCGCTCCGCCGGTGGTGATCCTCGCCGTGCTCGGCCTGCCCGGACTATTGCGCCGCACGCCCCGCACCGGCCTCTTCCTGCTCGCCTGGGTCGCCGGGCTCGTCGGCCTCTACGCCTGCTACTACTGCGCCGGCGAAACCTGGTGGTATCTGCGGTTCCTGCTGCCGGCGTTCCCCGCCGTGATTCTCGCCGGTCTGCTCGCCGGACAACATTTCGCCACGCGGCTGTCGGGCCACCTCCCGTGGCTCGTCCCCACCGCGTTGCTGCTGGCCAGCTTGGGTTTTCAATACCGGCTCGCCGACAATCTCCATGTCACGTGGATCCGGGACGGTGAAAAGAATTACTGGCTCGCGGGGAATTTCGTGCGCGAGCAGGTGCCGGCCGACGCCATCCTGCTCGCCTGGAATCTCAGCGGCTCGTTGCTGTTTTACAACACGCAGGCGATCGTGCGCTGGGACCTCACCGAGCCGTGGGACTTCGCCCTGCTCTGCCGCACCGCGGCAAAGCTGCACCGCCCGATCTACGCACCGCTCTTTGGCTTTGAGAAGGCCGAGCTGCAAAAAAAACTCGGCGGCGAGTGGGTGGCCGTCGGACACCCGGGCAACGTCACCGTCTGGCGGCTCGTCGCGCCCCCCGCAAGTGAGGTGGCCCGGTGAGCCTTGGCAACCATCCGGCGCGGTTCGTCCGAGTCCTGGGACTCGCCACGGTGGCCGTGTTCCTCGTGCTGGTCGCGCGCTTCTGGCATCCCGTTTACGGGTTCACCTCGTTCCTGCAGCTCGATTCGTCGAACGACACTGCGAAGATCGCGGCCTTCCGCGAGCGGCCGGTCTTCGTCTATCGCGACACGGGCGGCTACGACGGGCTCTACTACGCGCAGATCGCCTATCATCCCTCGCTCACGTCGCCCGAACTCGCGCCTGCCATGGACAGCCTGGCCTACCGCGCGCGGCGCATTCTTCCGCCGCTGCTCGCCTGGACGCTCGCAGCGGGAAACCCGGATTGGATCGTTCACATCTATTCGTTGCTGAATGTAGCCGCCTGGTTGGCGCTCGCGCTGATCCTGTGGCGCCTGCTCGCGGTCGATTCCGTGCGTGGCTGGCTGGCTTGGGCCGGCGTGCTGTTTTCCGCGGGGGCGCTGTCGAGCGTGCGGCTCGCACTCACCGACCTCGTTGCGCTGGCCATTCTCGCCGGGGCGTTGCTGGCAGCCGAGCGCGGGCGTCGCGGCTGGGCTCTCGGCAGCCTCGCGGCGGCTGGGCTCGCGCGAGAATCCTCCCTCCTCACGCTGACGGGGTTGGTCGAGCGACCCTGGTTCTCGCGACGCAATCTTTTCCGCGCCATCGTCGCCGTCGCGCCCCTCGCGGCGTGGGTGCTCTATGTGAACTGGCGGGTCAGCGGCACTTCGAACGGCCTCTATAATTTCACCTGGCCGGTCACCGGTTACATCGGCAAATGGGCCGGCCTGGTCAGCGGGCTGAGATTTGAGTCTGAGCGTCTCGCCGTGTGGACGACCGTCCTCGCCACGATTGGTCTCACCGTCCAGGCGGCCTATTTTCTGGTTCACCGCCGCCCGGATGACCGCTGGTGGAGGATCGGACTCGGCTACACCGCCTTGCTGCTCCTCCTCGGCGCGCCCGTGTGGGAGGGCTATCCCGGCGCCGCCACCCGCGTGCTGCTGCCGCTGAATCTCGCGTTCAACGTCCTCGCCCATCGCTCGCGGGCCGCCCTTGCCTGGCTGCTCGCCGGCAACCTCACCGTCTTCGCGGGGCTGCTGGCGCTCGGCCATGTTTCGCACGATCAGCGTGAAATCGCCGCCGTCAGCGAACACGGCACCGCGTGCGTCGCGCGGCTCGGCGACGGCTGGTATGACGTCGAACGCGGCTGGCGCCATGACCGCGCGTGGAGCCGGCCTGCCAGCCGGGTGGACCTGCAAAGCTGGAGCCAGCGCGACCAACCGGTCCAACTGGAGTTCTTCCTCCGCAGCCTGGTCCGCCGCTCGCTCACGATTCGTGACGCCCGCGGCGTGCTCTGGACGGGCACCGTTGGCCCGGAGAAACTGCCGGTGGCCGTTTCCACGCGGTTGGTGGCGGGCAAAGGCCAACTCGAGTTCCTCACGCCCGAGCCCGCGGTCGCGGAATCGCCCGGGCCCAAAGGGCGGCAACTCGCGTTTGCGCTTTATGATGCGCACCTGGTCCTGCCAGAACCTTGAACCACATGGCGTTCCTGCTCGACCTCTCCCACACCAGCCACACGTGCGCCCGCACGGGGATCCAGCGCGTGACACGGGCGTTGGAACGCGAACTCGGCAGCGCGGCGACTGCCGTGACGCATGATCCCTATCTCCGCGCGTGGCGGACCTTGGAACCTTGGGAACTCGCGAATCTCCGGGGCAACGACCCCGGCGAAACCCGCGGCGCACACTGGCCGTGGACCGCGCGGTGGCGCGGACGTTGGCGGCATGCCAATGGCCAATCGGCGCAGTTCGCCCTGCGCGGGGAATTCGATGGCTTCCTCACGGCGGAAATTTTCTCACCGGCGGTCGCCTCTCAGCTGCCCGCCACGTTTCCGCGGGTGGCCGTCTTCCACGACGCCATCGCGCTGCGCTTTCCCGAGCTCAGCCCGTCGGGCACGGTCGCCCGTTTTCCCGGCTACCTGCTGGAACTCCTGCGCTTCGACGGCATCGCAGCGGTGTCCGATGATTCCCGTGACTCGCTCCTGGCCTACTGGCGCTGGCTGGGTGTCGCCAACCCGCCACCGGTGCGGACCATTTCGCTCGGAGTCGACCTGACGCCAACTCCCGCCGCCACTCCGTCGGCAGCGGCAGCAAGCGTGCCCACGGTGTTGTGCGTCGGCACATTGGAGGGACGCAAGAACCACGTCGCTCTCCTCGACGCCTGCGAGCTCCTGTGGGCGCGCGGCGAGCAATTCTCCCTTCGCCTGGTCGGCTCGGCGCAGCGTCAAACCGGCCGAACCGCGTTGGCCAAGATCCAAGCGCTGCAGGCGGCTGGACGGCCGCTGCGCTACGACGGCCCGCTCGGGGACGTCGCGCTCGACGAGGCCTACGCCCAGTGCGCGTTCACCGTCTATCCTTCCCTCGCCGAGGGCTTCGGCCTGCCGGTGATCGAGAGCCTGGCCCGCGGCCGGCCCTGCGTGTGTTCCGCAACGGGTGCGCTCGGAGAACTCGCGCGCGACGGAGGTTGCCTGGCGCTCCCGTCGGTGGGCGCGACCCACCTCGCCCCCGCCATCGCGCAACTGCTGGCCGCCCCCACCGAAGTCGCCGCCCTCTCCGCCGCCGCTCGCCGCCGCACTTTCCGATCATGGCGCGCGTATGCCGACGACCTCGCGGCTTGGATGAGGGAATTGCCCCGGCGGGGCTGATTTCGGGCCCAGCCTTTCCGTTTGCCAATCACCGTCCGCCCTCCCCATCGTCCCCTGCTTCCATGGCACTCTCCTTCTTCGTCAAAAACAAGAAAGCGATCCTCAACCGCTGCCGCGACGACTACGCGACGAAGATGCGGCTGAAGTATGCGCCGTATTACCTGGCAATGGAATCGCAGAAGGACACGACCGTCCGCCTCGGCGGGCGCGACATGATCATGCTCTCGAGCAACGATTACCTCGGGCTGTCGTTTCACCCGAAGGTCATCGAGGCCGCCAACAACGCCACGCGCCAGTGGGGCACGAGCACGAATGGCGCCCGCTCGTCCAACGGTTCCCGCGCGTTCCACGTCGAGCTTGAGGACAAGCTCGCCGCCTTCCTCGGCAAGGAGGCCTGCCACATCCACGCCGCCGGCTACCTTTCCGTGATGACCACCGTCGCGACCTTGGCGCAGAAGGGCGACGTCATCCTGGCCGACAAGAACCTGCATTCCTGCCTCTGGGACGGCATCCGCCTGTCCCTGGCCACGGTCGAGCGCTTTTCGCACAACAGCCCGGACGACCTGCGCGAGGTCCTCAGCGCGAGCAATCTCGATGCTGCCAAGGTCCTCGTTGTCGAGGGCGTCTACTCGATGGAAGGCCACATCGCCCGCCTGCCGGAGCTCACGGAGATCGGCGAGGAATACGGCTGCTTCACCATCCTCGATGACGCCCACGGCTTCGGCGTCCTCGGCAAGCAGGGCCGCGGCACGACCGACCATTTCGGTCTCGGCGACAAGGTCGACCTCATCTGCGGCAGCCTCTCCAAGTCCCTCGCCAGCACCGGCGGCTACGTCGCGGGCTCGCGCGAGGTGATCGAATATCTCCGCACCAACTCGAAGCAGACGATCTTCTCCGCCGCCATCAGCGCCGGCCAGACCGCGGCCGCCATGGCCGCGCTCGAGATCATGCAGACGGAGCCGCAGCACCTCGAGCGGCTCTGGTCCAACACGAAGAAATACAAGGCCATGCTCAAGGGCCTCGGGCTCAACATTTGGGAAAGCGAGACGCCGGCCGTGCCGATCGTGCTCGGCTCCAAGGAGCGCGTTTACCCGTTTTGGAAGGCGCTGCTCGACAAGGGTGTCTTCACCGTCATGTCGATCGCGCCCGCCGTCCCCGCCGGCAAGGACCTCATCCGTACCGCCATCTCCGCGATGCACACGGACGAGCAGCTCGAGAAGATCGCCGAGGCCATGGCCTTCGCGGTGAAGAAGCTCTAGGCCCGCTCGTTCAGGCGCCTAACGCGCCCCGCACCGCCCGAGCTGCTTCGGCCCAAGTCGACAGCGACCGTGAACCCGCCTCGCGCTCCAGCTGCGCGACGAATTCATCCTCGGTCAGCACGCGCCGCAGCGCGTCCGTCCACGCGGCCACGTCGTTCACCGGCACCGGCAAACAACCTCCCGCGGCGTTCTCCCGCAGCACTGGCAGATCGCTGCACACGCACGGCACGCCCTGCCAGAGCGACTCGAGCAGCGGCAGCCCGCAGCCTTCCGCCAGCGTCGGAAACACACTCGCCCGCGCGTTCGCGTAAAGCGCCGCCACCGTCTCGTCATCCGCCGCGTCGTGGTAGCGCAACCCGGGATACTTCTGTTGCAGCTCCTTGATCCGCGCCGCAATCGGCCGGCCGAAGTGCGGGTTGACGCGGCCCACCAGGTGCAGCTGAAAACGCCGGCCCTCGGCCCAGAGCTTCTCCGCCGCGTCGAGCAGCAATGTCTGGTTCTTGCGCGGCTCTAGAATGCCGACGCACAGCAGCTGCGGCACCGCGCCGACCGGTCGAATCCGCGCCGTCACGCGCGGGCCGGCGTTGAAATCCGCGCCGAGCGCCAGCACGTCCACAGGGGGCGTCCGCGCGACGCCCTGCCACTGCCAGAATTCCACCAGCTCCGTCCGGCTCGCGGCCGACACGGCCCACACGTGGTCCCGCGCCGCCAGCTGCTTCATGTAGGCCGGATGCCGCGCCACGCTTTGCGGCCAGGTGATGTCCGGAAATTTCAAGGGAATCGCGTCGTGGAAGATCGCTGCCGACCGCAGCTGCTTCGACTGGAGAAACTCCTGCAGGCCCGGCCGCTCGGCGTCCGTGGCAAGCTCCGCGCTCAGGAACCAGTCGCCGGGCGCGGGCTTGACGCGGTCGCCCGTCGGATATTCCCGCAGGGCATCGTCCCAAATCACTTCCGTCGCCGCCGCACCCAGCGCCGCGCGCAGGCACTCGTTCACGCGCATCAGGCCCGAGCGGTGTCCGGCTTGGGCGGATTTGGTGACGTCGAAGTAGATCATGGCCGACAAACTCAATTTTCCGCGATCACGCGCTCGAACTGCCGGAGCAGGCGCTCCGCGTTCTTGTGCGCGTCGAAATTGTCCTCGACCCACCGGTGCGCCGCCGCGCGTAGTTTCTCCGCCAGGGCATCATCCGTCGAGAGGCGCCGCAACGCCTCGACCCACGCCGCGGGCGACGTCACCGGCGCGACCAGCCCGGTCGCCATGTCCGTGATCGCCTCGGTCGTGGCCGCGACCGGGGAAGTCACCACGAGCGTCCCGAGCGACATCGCCTCGGGGATGACGTTCGGGAGGCCGTCGCGATCGCCGCTGGGCGCGATGACGCCGGTGTGCAGCAACACGTCGGCCCATTCCAGTTGCGTCCAAACCTCGTGCTGCGGGAGATGGCCGGTGAACGCGACCTGTGAGGCAACGCCGAGGTGACCCGCGAGCTTCTCCAGTTCCGGCCGCAACGGTCCCTCGCCCACGATGTGCGCGACAAACTCCACCCCCGCCGCCCGCAACGCCGCGTAGATGCGCAACTGGTGGTCGAGGCCCTTCTTTTCGACGAGCCGCGCCACGCAGAGCAGGTGCAGCGGGGCACGCGACGCGCGGAGGGGTTTGAGCGCGGCGAGCCGGTCGAGTCCGCGGCGAATGCAGAAGATGCGCTCCTGCGCCAAACCCCGCTCGATCAGCGCGAGCCGGCCCATTTCGGTGGAGGTGTGAATGAAGGCCGCGTGCTCCAGCTTGTCGCGCAACCACCAGTCGCCGCCGTGCTCGTAGATGTCGTAGGCGTGCGCCGCCGCGCTGTAGCGATGCCCGTCGAGCCGCCAGAGCAGCCACGCGGCGGTGGCCGGCGCCCCGCCCCACGTGGCGTGGATGAGCGTGGGTGGGTGCTTGCGAAATCTGCGCGCCCAGAGGCAGGCAAAGCCCGCGCCCAGCATGTTCTCCCAGAAATTGAGCCAGGACGGCGCCCGGCGCGTGAACAGGCCGTGCAGCACCTGCTTCAGCACCTCCGGTCGGCGCCATGATTCATAGGGAATCATCCAAAACAGCGTGAGCAGGCGCCACTTGTTGAAATGCGCCACCGGCAGCCCGCGGAAAGTGCCCCCGCCGCCCCAGAGCGAGTAGAGTTGCAGCTGCACGCCGTGGGCGCGCATGGCGATGATCTCGCGCTGCATGAAGGTTTCCGTGGCCTTGGGAAACGTGGTGTAAAGGTAAACGACGGTGGGCTTGGGAGTTTCCAATCTCCCAACCTAGAACATCGCCGGCCCGCACGGGAAGCCCTTTGCGCGTGCATTTTTCGCTCGCGGAGCCCCGGCACGGCATGGAACCTGATTCTTTCCCCCGGATGAATTTCTACCGCCGCAGCGCCTTCACCGACCAAGATGAGCGCTTGCTCGCGGCCTACGACCAGACCGTCCGGGGGCTGCTCGGCGCAGATTTCGCCTTCCCCGTGCGCATGCGGGACTGGGAACTCTCGCAGGTGCTCCAAGCCACGAAGGGACTACCTCGCGAGGCGCGCATCCTCGATACCGGCGCGTTCAACACGTATCTCGGGCTCTTCCTTTCCCGCACCCATCCCAACGTCACCGTCTCCGACCTGCTCTGGGCCCGCGCCCGCAAGAGCGCCCTGCGCCGGATTAGACTGGCCCCCGTCAAACCCACCGAGATCGGCTATTGGGCCTGGCATCGGTCGATGCGCAGCCACGGCCTGGCCGTGCGCAACATCGACCTCACGCGCATCCCCGCGCCGGACGCGTCGTTCGACTGCATCATTTCGCTCTCGGTGCTGGAGCACATCCCCGCGATCGAGCGCGCGCTCGCCGAGATGTATCGCGTGCTGGCCCCCGGCGGCCGGCTGCTCATCACCACGGATTGCTCCCGCGAGCCCGTGCCGTTCACACGCGGCGTGCGCTATTTCAGCGAGCAGGAGTTGGAGCGGTTGTTTGCCGACTACCCGGTCACCTCCCCGCGCAACCACCCCGATTTTGCGGAGGAAAACTGGTGCTACGGCGGCAAACTCCCCGTCATCACGACTTTCGTCGAGATCACCAAGCCGCGCTGAGCGCGGTGCGGCTCAGGGCGGCGGAAACGGCAGGCGCTTGAGGGCGGCCTGAGCGGGCTCGTTCGCCAGCGCCACCAGCTCGTCGATCACGATGGTCGGGTCCTCCACGTAGCGCAGCCGGAGGAAATCCTCCCGCGCCTGCGTGTAGGCCGCTGGGTCGGCCATCCAGCGGTCGATGATCGCCGCGAAATCCGCCGCGTTCTCGATCTTCTCGCACTTCGCGCCGTTGCGGAAGAATTTCCAGGTCAGCTCCTCCTGCGGCATGATCCCGCCAAACGCGTTGAAGACGATCGGGCACCGGAAATTCAGCGCCTTCGCGCAGGTCGTCGTGCCGCCGCGGGTGACGATGACGTCGCTCACCTGGATGAGCAGGTGCACGATCTCGGAATAACCCTCGATGTAGCAGTTAAGCTCGGGATGGTTGGCGCGCCAGTGGACCAGCTCGTTGTAGGCCTGCTTGTTCTTGCCGCAGATCACGATGGCCTGCACCCGGTCCGCGTGCTTCACGAGCACCGGCAGGAGATCGAAGTGGTTGTGCGCGCCGTTGCCGCCGGTGGCCAGAAACACGGTGAAGAGGTCGGGCCGCAGCCCGAGCTTGTGCTCGCGGAAACCGCCGCGCTCCTCCGGGGCGATCAGCTCGAGATTGGCGCGCGGCAGCATCAGGTTGCCGCGGACGCGGGTCTTCTCGGCCGCAATGCCCTTCTTGACCGCAAAATCCCGCGCCGTCGGCGTGCGGGAAATGTAAAGGTCCACGGTGGGCTCAATCCAGTTGCGCGAATACCCCCACCCGCCCGAAAACTCCCCGCAATACGTCGCACAGCGCACCTTGTCCGCGCCGAGGATCTGCCGCGCCAGTTGGAAATACCCGCGGTTCAGGCAGTCATGCACGCTGAAGATCAGGTGCGGCTGATACTCGCGGAGGACCTCGGTGTAGTAGCCCGCGCCAAACGTCACCCGGCGGCGGTTCAGATAGCTCAGCACCTCGACCACGGTGTAAAACCAGATGTGCACCCACGGCGCCGCCTTCTGGATGCGGTTGTAGAAATTCACCCCCACCCGGTTCACCACCGACGACTGCTCCAGCATCTGCTCGATGCGGACGTCCACGTCGTGACGGTAAAGCTGGAAGCACCACTCGGCAAAGGCCTCGGCGCGGGCGTCATGACCGCCACCGGTGCTGGATGTGAGGACGAGGATGCGAACTTTGGACATGGTCAGGTGACGTCGAAGTAGCGCGCCTGGATCCGGCGTCGCAGCGAGAGTGAACCCAGTCGCGCCAACAGCGGCGCTACCACGGCTTGGAAGAACCGTCCCATCCGTACCGTGCCGCTGCGCCCGCGCAGCAGGGCGCGACGCAACGCCGCGGCGGCGTGGGCCGGCGGCGGGCCGTCCTCCATCATCTTTGTGAAGGCCGTCCACCCGCGCGCCATGCGCGGAGTGACCTCGCCCGCGGGCCGGCGCACGGAACCCTCGAAGTCGGTGCGATAGTCGCCCGGGCGCACGTCGAGGATGACAACCCCAGTGCCCTCGACTTCCAGCATCAGGCTCTCGTTCAACGCGCTCAGGCCCGACTTGCACATGTTGTAGGCGCTTTGATACGGCAGCGGGAATTCCGCGCCCAACGACGAGATGTTGACGAGCACCCCGCGCTTGCGCGCGAGCATGCCCCGCAGCGCCGCGTGCGCCAGTCGCGCTGTGTGAA
The DNA here is from genome assembly GCA_903862955.1 of uncultured Opitutia bacterium. Taxonomy (GTDB): domain Bacteria; phylum Verrucomicrobiota; class Verrucomicrobiia; order Opitutales; family Opitutaceae; genus Opi-474. The sequence continues at coordinate 62,129 of CAIPAH010000023.1, read as the reverse complement.
CCAGCATGACCTCGAGCTGCTCCTGCCAGACGGAAAAATCGGTCGTGGCAAACCCGCCATACACGCCGTAGCCCGCGTTGTTCACCACGAGATCGAATCCGCCCGACGCCGCCTCGGCCTCGCGGAAGACCGCCTCCGCCCGCGCGCCGTCGCGCAGGTCGAGCGCGACCGCGGTGAAATTGGGCTGCGCAGCCAGCCCGCTGAGCCGCGCGACATCGCGGGCCGTGCCCCACACCTTCACGCCGTCAGCGAGCAGCATCTCCGCGAACGCCCGCCCCAAGCCCGTGCTCGCGCCGGTCACGAACGCGGTGCGGTAGAGGTCGGAAACGCGCGCCACGGTCACGGTTAGCCGGCTTTCCGAAACACCAGCGTGACATTGGCACCGCCAAAGCCGCTGACGTTGTTGATGGCAATGTGCGGCTGCGCGGGCAGCGTGGAACGGATGATGTTCAGGCCTTCGCACTCGGGGTCCAGCCGGGTGATGTGCGCGGACCCGGGCATGAAGCCGTCCCGGATCGCCAGCGCGCAGAAGCCGCTCTCCATCGCCCCCGCGAGGGAAAGCCCGTGGCCGGTGAGGGACTTCGTGCTGCTGATCGCGGGTCGGGCCGCTGGCGTCTTGAAAATCGCCTTCAACGCCTTCGCCTCGGACACGTCGCCGATGGGCGTGGAGGTGGCATGGGCGTTCACATAATCGACCTCCTCCGGCGCAACCTTCGTGGCCCGCAGGGCATTTTCCATCGCCGCGCGCAGACCCGTGCCCTCGGGATGCGAGATCGCGACGTTGTGTCCGTCGGACGCCTGGCCCCAGCCGAGGATTTCGCAGTAAGGTTTCACACCGCGGCGGGCGACCTCGTCCTCGGTCTCCAACACCAGCACCACCCCACCGCCCGTGCCGACAAAGCCGTCGCGCGCCGCGTCGAACGGGCGCGACGCGAGGTTCGGGTCGGTTTGGAGCGAAAGCGCGCGCATGCCGGCGAACGGCAGGATGGCGTCCATGTTCCCATCCTCGGCGCCGACGACGAACATGCGTTTCTGCCGGCCCAGCACCAGGTCGTCCAAGGCAAAGCCCAGCGCGTGCGAGGACGAAGCGCAGGCCGACGCGAAACCGCAGGACGACCCCTTGATCTTGAAGTGCGCCACGAGGTTGAACTGCACCGTGCCGGCGATTGAAGCCACGATGCCCAGCGGCGAACAGCGCATCACGCCGACCGAGTGCATGCGTTGCAGCATGTAGCCCATGAGGTGTGGCGAGCCGCCCGACGCGGCATACAGGCCGGTCTGGGAGTTGGAAACGTCGGCATCGCTCAGCTTGGCGTCCTCGATGGCCTGCTGCATGGCGCACCACGCGAACACCCCATGCGGCGCCATGCCGCGGAGCACCTCGCGCTTGATGGTGTAGCGGGACGGGAACGTCCAGTCCTCGCAGTCGGTCGAGTCGGTGGAAAACTCCCGGACGGGTGCGGCGACTTTAACCGGAATCTCGGGCTTCTGGAACGGCGGGTAGAGTTCGAACCCGTGGCGAAGTTCGCGCAGGCTCGTGGTGACGCGGGCGGCATCGTTGCCGATGCTGGTGATGAAACCGAGGCCCGTGATGTAAACTCTAGGCATGCGTGGAATTGTGGTAGGCGGCGTCCCGAACCTGCCGGGGGCGCGGAGCTTGCGAAAGGTGGGAATTGACCTGAGAGGATGAAACCAGTTCTCGCCACTGGTCAACGCGGGAGGCGGCGAATCCCGCCGGCACAAAAAAGGCGGCCTCGCAGGAGGCCGCCGGAAAAGGCAGAAAGTTAACGGAGGCTCAGCCGTTCACGGCCGCGCGCAGGGGCGTCGGGCTGTGGCTCCCGTTCTCGCCATTCAACTTGGGGGCCGTCCCGTTGACGGGCACGGGCTGCGCAACGGCCTCGGCAAAACCGAAGGTCATGGTGATCTCCTCTGCGATCGCGGCCTTTTCCTGGCCGACGCGGATGGCGCCCTCGAACGTCGCCAGCGGCATTTTCATGCGCTTCGGCTTGATCGAGAGGGTGAGAATGTCGCCGGGGCGGCAGACGCGATGGGCGCGCACGCCCTCGCAGCCGGTGAAGAAAATCGTATTGGGGCTGATGACCTTGCCCGGCTCTGTCGACGCACCCTCCAGCAGATAAAGCACCGCGAGCTGGCCAAGCGCCTCGAGCATGATCGACGCGGGCATGACGGGGTTGTCCTTGAAATGACCCTGCAGGAAGAACTCCTGGCCCGAGATCTTGTATTTGCCGTTGGCGCCATTGGAACTGACCGACGCCTCGTTGAGGAAAAGGAACGGCGGCTGGACCGGCATGATCGCCGCAATCTGCTCGATCGGCAGGAACTTCGTGGGTTTCGGCAGCGAGAGGCCACGCACTTTGCAATCGATGAAAGTCTTCACGTCGCCGACCGTGCGCAGGTTCCGCAATTCGTCGTTGTTGATCGACATCTGGAGCACGTCCTCCACGAGGATCACGATCTCCATCATCGTCAGCGAATCGATGCCCAAGTCTTCGATCAGGCGGAGATCGTCGTCCGCATCCTTCAGCTTGATGCGCAGGTCGGGTTCGACAAAGCGCTCAATGACGCCGATCACTACCGCGGGCAAATGCTCTGGATTGCCCGTCTTGCGAAACTGCACCGCCGCCTCAAAGGTCGAGGGCGAACAACGTTTCAGGGCTTCGCGCAGTGCGGCCTCATCCTCAGGTGCAAACGGTTTGCCTGGAATGACAAATGGTTTGGCGGCACCTTGGCTGAGTTGAACGGCATCTGGCATTGTTCGTCCTTTGTATGCTGGCAGGTCTCGGAAAGTAAACCCCATTCTTGGTCCTGCAGACTGCCATGGTTGTAAAACGACGGCGAAAGTTCCGGCATTAATCGCCGGCCACCCATTCGGCACGCTTGCAAGGGGCCCGGTCCCGACCTAACCCCTTGATGACTGCCGCACGCGCATGAGTCTTTCCCCCAGCCCGCCTTTCGCCGCGAGTCCCGTATTCCTCATCACTCATGAGTTTTACCCGGTCCGGGGCGGCATCGCGACCTTCGCCGAGGAAATCGCCCGCGCCAGCGCCGGTCTCGGATTCGACGTGGAGGTTTGGGCGCCGTCCGCTCCGCCCCAAGGCGAGAAAAAATGGCCCTTCCGGCTGCGCCGCCTGCCGCTCAAGGGCACGCATGATCTCTGGTGCCAGTTCCGGCTGGCCTGCCACTTGGTGCGCACCCGACGCGAACTGCGCCACGCCATCGTTTATCTGCCCGAGCCCGGGCCGATGCTGACGATGATGCTCCTGCAGTTCTTCCACGCGTTTCGCCCCAGCCGGCTCGTGCTGACCTTCCACGGCTCGGAAATCCTGAAGTTCACCCGCAGCCCCGTCCGCCACTGGCTCGCCCGCCGTCTCATCCGCCACGCCTCGCGCATCAGCACGCTCACGAACTACACGCAGGAGCTGCTGCTCGCGTCCTTCCCCGAGGCCGCCGACAAGATCTTCCTCACGCCCGGCGCCTTGCGGACCGACTTCGTGGTCGTTCCCCCCAAGCCGATCCGCACGAAGGGAAAAATCATCGTGCTCACCGTGGGCCGGCTGCATCCCCGCAAGGGCCAGCTCCTCACACTCCGTGCGCTCCAGGCCCTCGCCCCCGCGGTGCGCGCACAGCTCGAATACTGGGTCGTCGGCGCCCCAGGCAAGGGCAGCTACGCCGAGACACTGCGCATCGCCGCGGCGGAGTCGGACTTCACCGTCAATTTCCTGGGCAATTTGCCCGACGACGAGCTCTCGGAGGTTTATGACCGCGCCGACATCTTCGCGATGACCAGCGTAAACCTCGACCACAGCATCGAGGGCTTCGGCCTGGTCTATCTCGAGGCCGCGGCGCACGGTCTGCCCGTGGTCGCGCACGATGTCGGCGGCGTATCCGAAGCGGTCGCTGACGGCGTCACGGGGCTTCTGGTGCCGCCCGACCGCCCCGCCCAACTCGCGGCGGCGTTCGAACGGCTGATCCACGACGAAAATCTCCGCCACCAGCTGGGCAACGCCGGCCGCGAATGGGCCGGCCGCAACTGCTGGAAGGAATCCGCCACGGCCCTGTTCGGCAACCCGGCAGGGGGGACAGAATCATGATCCAATCACGCGTGGAAGTCACGGTCCGCTACGCCGAGACCGATATGATGGGCATCGTCTATCACGCCAACTACCTCCCGTGGTTCGAGGTGGCGCGCACTGCCCTCCTGCGCGAACAGGGCTTTCCCTATCGCCAGCTGGAGACCGACGGCTACCGCATTCCCGTGCTGGAAGTCGCGGCGAAATTCGTCCGGCCCGCACTCTACGACGACACGCTCACGATCGTCGCCACGATGAAGGAAAAGCCGCTGCTGCGCATCCGCCTCGAATATGAGGTCTTTCGCGGCGAGGAGCTCCTCGCAACGGGCCACAGTTCCCACGCCTTCTGCGACCTGCACGGCCGCCCCACCCGCCCCCCGCCGGCCTTCGTCGCGAAGATGAGCGCGTTGTTCTAGTCGGCCGCCGCGTATTCTTCCAACACGGACGCGTCCTTCTCGCCGGCCCGCAGGGACGCGAGCATCGCGTCCCCACCGAGCCGTCGCACCGCCCAGACGGCGTGGACGCGGATGAGTGCCACGTCGTGCGCCGCCAGCCGCACGAGCGCCGGGAGCAGGCTGCGATCGCCCGAGTTACCCGCGACGATGCAGGCGTTGCGCAGCAGACCGGCGAACTTCACGCGCTTGATCGGCGTGCCCTTGAACACCGCCGCGAACCGCTCGGGCGTGAGCTCCAGCAGTTCAGCCAGCGTCAACGCGCCAATCTCGTCCCGCACCGTCAAAAGCATCCGCCGGCCCGCCTGCGCGAACCGGTTCCACGGGCACACCTCGAGGCAAACATCGCAGCCGTAAACATGCGCGCCGATGCCCGCGCGCAGCGCCCGCGGAATCACGCCCTTGTTCTCGATCGTCTGGTAGGAAATGCACCGCCGCGCATCGACGACGCCCGGACGCGGGAAGGCGTTCGTCGGGCACGCGTCGAGACAGCGCGTGCACTTGCCGCACAACAGGCCGGGGGCATTCTCGAATTTCGAATTTCGAATTTCGAATTTCTTGCGAATCGGCGGATCCGGCGGCAGCTCCACGCGCGCCAGGATAGCCGCGAGCAGCAGCCAGTTGCCGTACCGGCGCGAGATCAACATCGCGTTCTTGCCGACGAAACCCACGCCCGCGCGCGCCGCCCAGCTGCGCTCCAGCACCGGCCCGGTGTCGACATAGTAGCGGTAGTCCTCGCCTTTCACGCCGTAAATTTCCTCGAGCGCGCGCCCGGCCGCGACCAGGCCCGGCTTGACCGTGTCGTGGTAGTCGTCGTGCAGCGCATACCTCGCCCACTGCACGCTGCCGCCGGTCGGCCGGGCGGGACCGTAATTCACGCCCAGCATGATGATGGAGCGCGCGCCCGGTAGCACCGCGTCAGGCTGCAGGCGTTTTTCGGCGGTGCGCTCCATCCATTGCATATCGGCCTGCAGGCCCGCCGCGAGCCACGCGGGCAGCCCTTCGTCGGTGAGCGCCGCAGTCGCGGCGAAGCGCACGTCATCGAAACCCAGCGCGGCCAGCCGCCGGCGCAACTCCTCCGCGCGCGCCTCCATGTCAGGCGGCGCCGGGCGTCCGGCGCGCGAAGTCCGCCGCCTCGCGCCGCCAGGTGCGCACGACGTGGGCGACGATGTCGCTGAGCGGCCGCGAGTCGGTGAGGATCACCGCGCCCGACCGCTTGTAAACCGCCTCGCGCTCCGCGTACAGCGCCCGCACGCGCTCCTCGGGATTGCCCACGTTGAGCAGCGGCCGGTTGCGGTTGCGGGCGGTGCGCTCAAGGATCGTCTCGATCGAGGCGTGCAGGCAGATCACCACGCCGCGGGACTTGAGCAGCTCGAGCACGCCGGGCTGCATCACGATGCCGCCGCCGCAGGCCACCAGCGTCCGCGTCGCGGCGTGCCCGCTCGTGACGAACGTCTTCTCGTGCGCGCGAAACGCCGCCTCGCCTTCGCTCGCGAAAATCTCGGAGATGCTCTTCCCGCACAGCCGCTCGATCTCGTGGTCGCTGTCCACCAGCGTAAAACCGAGCCGCTGGGCCACGGCGCGCCCCACGGTGGTCTTGCCCGTGCCCATGAAACCGACGAGGTAGAGATTGACGTCTGCCGCATTCATCGCGTGCGCTGTCACGAAACGGCTCCTGCCCCGCCTTGCCAAACACGAAAATCACCCCGGCTCCCCGCGCCGACTTCACGTTCGCCAGCGACAACACCGCCGGCATCTGCCCGGAAGCCTGGGCCGCGCTCGCCGCCGCCAACACCGGGAGCGTGGAAAGCTACGGCGCCGACGCGTGGTCGTCCGACCTGAACCGCTGCTTTGGGAAGGTGTTCGGGACCGCCTGCGACGTGCACTTGGTCTACAATGGCACCGCCGCCAACGCGCTCGCCGTCGCCCAGCTCTGCCGCAGCCACCAGAGCATCCTCTGCCACCAGCAGGCGCACGTGGACACCGACGAATGCGGCGCGCCGGAATTCTTCACCGGCGGGTCCAAGCTCGTCGCGCTCCCGGGAGCGCACGGCAAGCTCTGGCCCGCGGACATCGAACCCGTCCTTCGGCGCGAGCGCGGCGTCCATTTTCAAAAGCCGGGCGCGCTCTCGCTCACGCAGTCCACCGAATGGAGCACGCTCTACACGCCCGCCGAGGTGCGCGCGCTCGCGAAGCTGGCCCACGCCAACGGCATGGCGGTGCACATGGACGGCGCGCGTTTCGCCAACGCCGCGGCCGCCCTCGCCGAGCGCGGCTTCACGCCCGCCGACTTCACCTGGCGCGCCGGCGTGGATGTGCTCTGCTTCGGCGGCACGAAGAACGGCCTGAGCTCGTCCGTCGCCGTGGTGTTCTTCAATCTCACGCTCGGCCGCGATTTCGCCCACCGCGTCAAGCAGGCCGGCCAGCTCGACTCAAAGATGCGCTTTGCCGCCGCGCAGTGGATCGCGCTCCTAAGCGACGGCACCTGGCTGCGGAATGGTGCCAACGCCAACGCCCGGGCCCGGCAGCTCGCCACGACCATCCGGACCCTGCCGACGCTACGGCTCATCATGGAGCCCGAGGCAAACGGCGTGTTCGTTCAAATGCCGCCCAAGGTCGCCACGGCCCTCGCGGCCCGGGGCTGGCACTTCTACGATTTCACGGGGGAACACGGCTACCGGCTGATGTGCGCTTGGGACACCACCCAGCAGGACGTGGCGGCCTTCCTGGCCGACCTGCGGACGGCCGTCGGCGCAGAACCCGCGACAAAAACGGGCAAGAAAAAGCCCCCGGCGAAAAAACCGGGGGCTCGTTGAAGTTCGAAGAACTTATTTGCCGGGCTGGGCCGCGGGGGCGTCGGGCGGCGGCGGGGTCGACGTGTCGACGGCGGCCGGGGGAGCGGGCGGCGTGGGCTTGATGTCGAGGATTTCGACGTCGAAGACCAGGGTCGAACCAGGCGGGATGCCGGGACGCGTATCATCGCCAAAGGCGAGGTCCGGCGGAATGTAGAGGCGGATCTTGCCGCCCTTGCCGATCTTCTGCAGGCCCTCGATCCAACCCGGGATCATCTGGGAAAGCGGCAGCGCGATGGGTTCCTGGCGGGAGACGGAGCTGTCAAACACCGTGCCATCGACGAGCGCGCCGACGTAATGCGCCGTCACCGTGTCCGTGGGCTTCGGGCCCGGACCCTCGCCCTGGGCGAAAATCTCGTAGCACAGGCCGTCCGGCAGCACGGTCACGCCCTTCTTCTTCTTGACCTCGGTCAGGAGGACGGCGGCGTCCGCGAGGCTCTTCGCCTTCAGCTTGGACATATATTCCGCCTGCTTGGCCTTGATGAACTCATCCATCTTCGGGCCGATCTTTTCGAGCTCATGGGGCGAGGGCTTGCCGAACGACGCGGCCGTGAGGCCCTTCAGGACAGCCTCAATCTGTTGCTGGGTGAAGTTGAGGTCGCTCAAGCCGACGCGCTTGCCGATGAACCAGCCATACTCCTCAAGGAGCTGGCTCTCGGTGAACACCGGGGCCGGCGCGGTCGGGGCCGCCGCTGCGGGAGCCGCGGCGGGGGCGGACGCCGGCGGAGTGGCCCCGCCGGGGATGTTGAGCTTGATGTCCTGGGCCCGGAGCGTGGCCGTAAGGCCGAGCGCCAGGAGGCAGGTCATGACAGAGGATGGGAGTTTCATGAATGAGAACGTGGGGTCGAAGGGATATGGAACGAATCGGCCGGACTTTGTGCCGTAAAGTTTTCCATGTGCCAGCCGTCCCGGGGAAAGGCAACCAATTACTCCCCGCTTGTGTCCGCGACGCCAATCCGACATATCCTGACCCCTTTCCCTATGAACCCCGATCAATTTTGGACGAGCCACGATGGGCAAATCCTCACTGTAAAGAACAAGGACGAGCGCACGGTCGCCCTCACCCTGGCCTTCTGGCTGCGTCATCCCGCCGAGCTGGATTACCTCAAGCCCATCCTCGGCGAACTCCACTTCACCGAACGCAGCTCCCTCGCCCGCATTGGGATAGAAATGCTGACCCATGGACCGGTCCGGGCCGACGGCAACCGCCTGGTCCTGGACGCGGACGCGTTCATCTTCGACGGCAGCTTCCCCGATTCCCCCTACTGGAAGAAGCTCCTGCGCCCCGGCACCCCCGTCGGGCGCCTCTTCCACGCGCCCGCCGCCGCCAAGCTCTCCTCCGGCGAAATCTGGGAGGCGATCAAGCACAACGACCTCAAGCTGCCCAACACGATCAGCATCGATAGCCGCGGCCGGGTTTTCCTCACGCCGCACCAGGTCAGCTACACCCTCTCCACCAAGCTTTCCCGCCTCAACTTCGAGCACATCGTCAGCGGCAACGCCGGCCGCAACTTCCTCGACAAGGTGCAGGTCCGCCACGACGCCTCCCCGCTCACCATCGCGCCGCGGGCCGGCATCCTCACGAGCTGCTCGATGTATCTGAAGGAGCACTTCGTCGTGCTCAACCAGGGCGAGGGCAACTTCGGCCTCCACACCAGCGCCGTCCTCCTCGACCCGATCAAGACGTTCGGCACGAATGTCATGCTCGAGATCTACAACACCGGCGACCAGCCCGTGGTGAACCCCATGGTGTCGGTCGACATTTTCCGCGCGCCGCCGTTCACGAACCCCGAGGTCAAGACCCTCACCAAGAAGCGCGTCCGCCTGCTGGCCACGTCGAGCAACCTCTACAAGTGCCTCGACACCAATCCGCCGGTCCACAACGCCGAGGCCCGCCCCAGGACCAAGATCAGCGTCCGCGGCCAAAGCGGCACGATGGAGAACCGCAGCGTGCTCGTCCGCGCCAACGAGGACCTCAAGAAATTCCTCGAGGGCGACGCCTGCCCCATCGGCAGTCGCACCATGATCCAGGCCCTCGACGACGCGCCGCCCGACGCCGACACGCTCGTGATGGACTACTTTCCGGACCTGCTCGAGCACATCGAGCTCCTGACCCGTATCGGCGACGTGAAGCTCCGGCGCATCATCTTCCGCAAGGCGTCGCGCACCCACGGTTACTTCCTTTCCAGCAATGCTCACGCCCGGCTCGACACCTACGAAGCCATCGGCGTCCAAGTCTACTGGCACGACGACATCACCAAGGATCTCTACCTGCACACCTACAAGAAGGACCACGGCTTCTTCGTGCGCGAGGAACTCGCGCGCAAATTCCAGGAAACCACGATCCTCGCGTTCTACGGCTCCGCGGTCGGCATCGACGCGGCCGACACCGCCCGCATCACCGGCCTCGTCGAGCAGCTCACCGGCTTCATCGGCCCCAATGTCGGGGTGCTCACCGGCGGCGGCGGCGGCGTCATGCGCCTCGCCACCGATCAGGCCCGCGGCCAGGGCGCGCTCACCGGCGCGTGCTTCCTCGAACTCGAGGCCCAGCCGCCGGAGTTCGGCGTGGATTTCTTCAACACCTTCCAGGAATCGTCCCGGCACTTCCGCCAGAAATGGTTCGAGGCGGCGGATTTTTGCATCTTCAACGTCGGCGGCGTCGGCACGCTCGAGGAAATCGGCATCGAAATGTGCAACCTCAAGCTCGGCATCCGCCCGCGCGTGCCGTATGTGTTCTTCAACGCGCGCTTCTGGGGCGACCTCCGCAAACAGGTGCGCGAAATGATCCGCACCAATCGCGCCCCGGCGTGGATGGCCGACTACATCCTCTTCACCGACGACCCCGCCGAAGTCGTGGCGTTCTACCGCAAGAAGCTACAGGTGCTCTGAGACGGGTCATGGGCCAGGGGCAATTGGTCATAGGCGAAGGCAAAAAGGCTTTCCACCCATGACCTATCACCGATAACCCATCCCCAATGCCGATGCCTTTGCCTTCCTCAGTCCTGGTCGTCGGCGCCGGCGGACGCGAACACACGCTCGTCCGCCTGCTCCTCGCCTCGGCCACGAAGCCCCGCGTTCTCTGTGCGCCGGGCAATGCCGGCATCGCGCAGGACGCACCGTGCTTCCCGGTTGCCGTCGAGGACATCGCAGCCTTGGTGGCACTGGCGAAACGCGAGCAGGTTGGATTCGTCGTCGTCGGACCCGAGGTGCCGCTTTCTCTCGGCTTGGTGGACGAACTGACCAAGGCCGGGATCCCCGCCTACGGCCCCAAGGCCGATGGCGCGCGCCTCGAGTCGTCGAAGATTTTCACCAAGGAAATCCTGTTGAAATACCGGATTCCCACCGCTGCCGCCGAATTCTTCCGCGAGGTCGAGCCGGCTCTCGCCTACCTGCGCTCGCGGCCGGTCCCGATCGTGATCAAGGCCGATGGCCTCGCCGCGGGAAAAGGCGTCGTGGTTGCCGCCACCCTCGCCGAAGCCGAGGCCGCCGTGCGCGACATGCTCGGCGGCAAGTTTGGCACCAGCAGCAGCCGGATCCTGGTCGAGGACTGCCTTTTCGGGGAGGAAACCTCGATCCTCGTCGTGGTTTCCGGTCGCGACTACGTCATCCTGCCGACGTCGCAGGACCACAAACGCATCGGCGACGGCGACACCGGTCCCAACACCGGCGGCATGGGCACCTACTCGCCCGCCGAGGTCGTGACGCCCGCGCTGCTCGAACGCATCGACCGCGAAATCGTCCGGCCTTCCGTGAACGCCATTGCCGACGAGGGCATGGATTTCCGGGGCACACTCTTCGTCGGCGTCATGCTCACGCCGACCGGCCCGAGCGTCATCGAATACAACGCCCGCTTCGGCGATCCCGAGACGCAGGTGGTGCTGCCCCGGCTGGACTGTGACTTGCTCGAACTGCTCTGGCGCGCCGCGCGGTGCGAGCTCGCGGGTTTCCGACTGAAAGTCCGCCCCGACTTCGCGCTTTGCGTCGTCGTCGCCGCGAAGGGCTATCCCGAAAAATTTCCCAAGGGCGACGTCATCACCTTCCCCGCCCAACTCCCGCCCGCCACGTTCATCTACCACGCCGGCACGACCACGAATGCCGCCGGCCAAATCGTGACCAACGGGGGCCGCGTGCTCGGCGTCACCGCGCTCGCGCCCACCCTGCCCGAGGCCGCCGCCCGCGCCTACGCCGCGTGCGATGCCGTCCTGTGCGCCAGCAAATATTTTCGCCGAGACATCGGCGCCCGCCAGCTCAACCGCCGATGAAACACTTCCTTTTCGCCCTGCTCGCCGTTCTGCTCCCCGTCGCGGCTTTGGCCGCGCCTGACCGCCTCGAGAAAGACCTGGGCCAGGGCCTCGCGTATTGCCGCGTCCACACCCTGCCCGCCGACCTGCCGACTGCGGCCGCCCGGGGCGCGCTGGTGTTGGACCTGCGTTTCGCCCACGGCGACGACAACGCCGCCACGGCTTTCGGCGCGTGGCTCAAGCTCCATGCCACGGCCGCCACGCCGGTCTTCGTGCTCGTCAACGCCGACACCGCTCCCGCCGCGCTCGCCTACCTCGCCGCCCACGAGCCCGGCCCGGGCCTGGTCACGCTGGGCCCCCGGTCTTCGCGGCTGGAAACCGATATCGTCGTGAAGACGTCCGACCGCGCGGACCGCACCGCCTACGAGGCGCTGGAACACGGCACGGCCTTGGCCACGCTGTTGACCGATCCGCGGGTAAAGCCCCGCCACGACGAGGCGTCGATCGCCCAGGAGCGGACGGGCCCAGCCGCCGAGGAGGATGATTCCGACCCCTCCGATTCGGCCTCCACCGTGCCGGCGGCGCCCGCGCCAGTCATCGACTACGTGCTGCTCCGCGCGGTGCACCTGCACCGCACCCTCCTGGCCCTTCGCCACGTCTGAGCCGGCCACTCCCGTTTTGCGTTTCCCCGGAAATCCTATCCGTTAATCCGTCACTGATGCCCGCGCCCGCCACTGTCCTTGTCGTTTGCACGGCCAACATTTGTCGCAGTCCAATGGCCGCGGGCCTGTTGCAGCACGCCTTTGCCGCCCAGCCCGAACCCCTGCACTCGCTCCGCATCATCTCCGCCGGCGTGTCCGCGCGGACCGGCGAGCGGGTCTCGCAAAACTCGGTGCTCGCGCTCCGCAAGGCCGGCATCGACATCTCCCGTCATGTCAGCCGGCCGCTGACCCAGGCCATGCTCGACGAGGCGTTTGCGGTGATCTGCATGACCGAGTCACACCGCACGATCATCCGGGAGCAGGCCGATCCCGCGCCGAAACACCTCCTGCTTTTCCGCGAGTTCATGCCCGGGCAGGACGACAAGGAAATCGGCGACCCCTACGGCGGGCCACTCCGGGTTTACGAGGCCGTCCGCGACGAAATGGTCGAGGCCCTGCCCTCGCTGCTCGCGGCGCTCAAATCACGCCTGCCGTAATTTTGGATTGTTTCCAACCCGGAGCCGTCGGCCCAACCGGATTTGGCCGGCCGGGTTAAGACAAACTTTGTCGCCGCCGCTTGGTCGCTTGGCTTGCAATCGAAATTCGAAAATCCAGATTCGAAAATTCCATCATGCTCAACGCCACCTCGCTCCAAAAACTCGACCCCGCCGTCTACGCCGCGATTTCCGCCGAGCTCGCGCGCCAGCAGAGCCACATCGAGCTCATCGCCTCGGAAAATTTCACGTATCCCGCCGTGCTCGAGGCGCAGGGCAGCGTGCTCACCAACAAATACGCCGAGGGTTACCCGGGGAAGCGCTGGTATGGCGGCTGTGAGTTCGTCGACCAGATCGAGACCCTCGCCATCGAGCGCGCCAAGCAGATCTTCGGCGCCGACCACGCCAATGTGCAGCCGCACTCCGGCGCCCAGGCCAACACCGCCGTCTACGCGTCCGTGCTCCAGCCCGGCGACAAGCTCCTCGGGATGAATCTCAGCCACGGCGGCCACCTCACCCACGGCAATCCCGCCAACTTCTCCGGCAAGCTCTACAAGTTCTGCCAATACGGCGTGCGCGAGGACAACGGCCTCATCGACTACGACGAGCTCGCCGCCGTCGCCCAGCGCGAGCAGCCCAAGATGATCACCGTCGGTGCCAGCGCCTACTCGCGCGTCATCGACTTCGCGCGGATGGGCGAGATCGCCCGCAGCGTGAACGCCCTGCTTTTCGCCGACATCGCGCACATCGCCGGCCTCGTCGCCGCGGGCGTGCATCCGTCGCCGGTGCCGCATGCCGACTTCGTCACCACCACCACGCACAAGACCCTCCGCGGCCCCCGTGGCGGCCTCATCCTCTGCCGCGCCGCGCACGCCAAGGCCCTCGACTCCGCCGTGTTCCCCGGCACCCAGGGCGGCCCGCTCATGCATGTCATCGCCGCCAAGGCCGTGTGCTTCGGCGAGGTGCTCAAGCCCGAGTTCAAGACCTACTCGGCCCAGATCGTGAAGAACGCCCGCGCCCTCGCCGCCGCCATGGCGAAGCGCGGCTACAAGATCGTCTCCGGCGGCACCGACAACCACCTCATGCTCGTCGACCTGCGGCCCAAGCTCCCCGAGCTCACCGCCAAGGTCGCCCAGGAAACCCTCGATCGCGCCAGCATCACCTGCAACAAGAACACCGTCCCGTTCGAGACGCGCTCACCCTTCCAGGCTTCCGGCATCCGCCTCGGCACCCCGGCCGTCACCACGCGCGGCTTCCTCGAAGCGGACATGGAGGAGATCGCGGCCTGCATCGACGCCGTCCTCACCGCGATTGGCAGCCCGGACGAAGCCGCCGCGATCGCCCGCACCAAGGCCCGCGTCGTTGCCCTGACCTCCCGGCATCCCCTGCCTTACCGCCAGTAGACTCCGGCCTCAGCTCCGGCCGTAGCTACGAGCGTGAGCGAGTGGCTTTTCTCGTCGTCCGTCGGCCCCTCCGCCGCATTCGTGAAGGAAGCTTCTAAGTAGATTTTCGCGCCGGAAACCATTGCCCGCCGACGGTGCTCAGCCAAACTCCGCCGATGCCGTCATCGGACCCCGACCTGCGCCACCCGTCGCCGCCTTCGGCGCGGATCGCGGTCGTCCTGATCCTGCTGGTCGGAATCGCGACGACGATCTGGGCCTTTTACGAAACGCGTGTGTACAACCACCAGCGCGCCGAGGACGAGTTCGCCCGCCGCGCCGCCGTCCTGCACTCCCTGACCGAGGGCATCATCGACAGTTACGTGGACGCCCTGTTTGACCTGCACCTGGTCTTTACGCTCAAGGGGGAGCTGGACCAATCTCAGTTCACCCACATCGCGCAGACACTCCTGCAGCACAATCCCGGCATCACGGCCCTCGAATGGGTTCCGGCGGTGCCCGCCGACCGGCGCGCCGCCGTGGAGCAGGCGTGGCCGCATCCGGCGGGCAAGGCCTTTGCCGGTTTCACCGAACTCGACGCGGCGGGACACCTGGTTCCCGCCGGCGAACGGGCCGAGTATTTTCCCATCACCTTCATCGAACCCCTCGCCGGCAATGAGCGGGCCCTCGGCTACGATCTCCAAACCGGCCCGACGCGAGGCGACCTCGAACGCGCGCGCGGCAGCCGCCAGATGGCGCTGAGCGGACAGATCCATCTGGTGCAAGAGACCCAGGACCAGCAGGGCGTCGTCATGATCTGGCCGCTCTACCGCGACGTGCCCGGCGCGGCCCCCGAGTCCGGCGAATTTCTCGGATTCATCGAGGCCGTTTTCCGCGTTGAGGACATGCTTGAGACCACCCGCAGCCGGACGTGGAAGCCCGAAAGCATCCTCGATATGCTCTTCGTCGACGAGTCCGAGCCCAACCCGGCCCGGCGCATCCTCTACTACCGACCCGCCGAGCAGCCGGTGCATGGGACCCCAGCCATGACGGAGCAGTTGTTTCGGGAGAGCCTTTCCGTCAGTTATCCGCTGGCCATCGGCGGCCGCAATTGGCGCATCGTTTACCGGCCTCGCGCTGGCTGGATGGACGACCAGTTCACGCCCCTGCCGTGGGTCCGCTCCGCGGGCATGCTGACGATTACGCTCCTGGTTGCCATATTGGTCTACCTGCTCGGGCGCCGCTCCGCCGACATCGCGCGCGAGGTCGCCGAGCGCACCGCCGAGCTGAACGAGAGCCGCCGCCTGCTCGACAGCCTCCTGCACGCCCTGCCCGGCATGGCTTTCCGCTGCCAATACGATGCCCAACTCAAGGTCATCTACGCGAGCGAAGGCGCGGCCGAACTCACCGGCTACTCGGCGGACGATTTCATCTGGGGCAAGGTGCACTTCCGCCAGCTGATCCACCCGGATGACGTCAATCGCGTGCGCAATGACACGCTGGTGGCGCTGCGGGAGCACCGCGACGTCGAGGTGGAATACCGGCTCATCACCCGCGGCAAGGTCGAGAAATGGATCCTGGCCCGCGGCCGCGGCGTCTATGCCGACGACGGCACGCTGCTCTTCCTCGAGGGCCTCGCCATCGACATCACCGCGAACAAGCGCGCCGAGGCGGACAAGCTCGCCATCGAGCGCAAGCTGCTCGAGAGCCAGAAGCTCGAGAGCCTCGGCCTGCTCGCAGGCGGCATTGCCCACGACTTCAACAACATCCTCGCCGGCATCCTCGGCAACGCCAACCTCGCGCAGTTCAAGCTCAGCAAGGACTCCAACGTCCTCCCGCATCTCCACAAGATCGAGCTCGCCACCGCCCGCGCCGCGGAGCTCTGCCAGCAGATGCTCGCCTACTCCGGCAAGAGCAGTTTCCTCGTCGAGCCCGTCGACCTGAGCCAGCTCGTGTCCGACACGCTGCCCCTGCTCCACACCACGCTCGTAAGCCGCGCCACGGTGCACCTCAACCTCAGCCCGCACCCCGTCATCGTCATGGCCGACGCGACGCAGCTGCGGCAAATCGTGATGAATCTCGTGCTCAACGCCACCGACGCCGTCAGCGCGCGGCTGGGCGAAATCAACCTCACCACGGGCATCCGCGCCTTCGACCACGACTTCCTGCATGCCGCCCGCGAAGGCGACGCCCTGACGCCGGGAGAATACGCATTCGTTGAGGTGCGGGACAACGGCTGCGGCATGGATGCAGCGACGCTCTCGCGCATCTTCGATCCGTTCTTCACCACCAAATTCGCCGGCCGCGGCCTCGGCCTGGCCGCCGTGCGCGGCATCGTGCGCGGCCACCGCGGTGCACTCCACGTTGTCAGCACCCCCGCCGCGGGCTCCACCTTCACGCTCCTCCTGCCCGTGAGCGCCAAGGCCCCCACGACCGTGGCGCCTGCCGCCGTCGAAACCCGGAAGTATTCGGGCAAGGCGCTCGTCATCGATGACGAAGCCCAGGTCCGGGAAGCCACGGCCGGTCTCCTGGTCACGCTGGGCTTCACCGTCGTCACCGCCGACAGTGGCCCGAATGGCTTCGCCGAGTTCAGCGCGGGGCCCGCGGACTTCGCCGTGGTGCTCCTCGACCTGACGATGCCCGGCATGAACGGCGAGGACACGCTCACGATCCTGCGGGCCCTGTCCCCGAAAGTGCCCGTGCTGCTGATGAGCGGCTACAGCGAAAGCGACCGCGCGGCCCGCATCCCGGGCGCCGGACCCCTGGCTTTTCTCCAAAAACCTTTTGCGCGGGAAAAATTGGAGCGTAAATTGCGCGATCTGCTGGGCTAGCCCCGCGTAAGCCATGTTCGAACCGCTCCACACTCCACTCCTGCCTCGCCAAAGTTTCTACGCGCGGCTCCGGCGCCACGGGCTGTTCGCCGTCCTCACGCTCGTTGTCTCCGTGGGGATCGGCATGGCGGGCTACCATTTTTTCGAGGGCCTCGGCTGGATCGACGCCTACACCAACGCGGCCATGATTCTCTCGGGCATGGGACCACTCGATCCCATCAAGTCCGCGGGCGGCCGCCTCTTTGTCGGCACCTACTCGCTCTTCAGCGGCGTGGTCTTTCTCACCACCGTGGGGTTCTTCTTGATGCCCATTCTCCACCGGCTGCTCCACAAATTTCATCTCGAGACTGGCAAGACCCGCGACAAGTAGCCCGCGGCGTTTGTGCCTTGGCGTCGCGCGCGGGACCGTTTTTCGTGTTTGCTCCACCGTGTCCACCGCCGCCGCCCTGTCCCGCCTTCTTCGCTGGCCCGCCGCCCTCGTCGCGCTCGCGCTGGTCACGGGCTGCATTTCGTTTCATCGCGAACCCCCGCGCCCCGGCCGCACCAAGCTCGACTCGCCGCCCGTCATCCTCTCCGCGCTCACGGTTTCCAACTACCTCGTGGTCGAGGCCAAGTGGGACAAGCACGGGCCCTATCATTTCCTGATCGATACCGGCGCATCCGTGACGCTCGTCTCGCCCGAACTCGCCGCGCGCTACGGCGTGAAAAATCCGTTCCCACCCGACACGCCCCTCGTGCGCGTGAAGTCCGCCGGGGGCGACACCGCCCTCCTCGCGCCCACCATGCTGAGCCGGCTCGAGCTCGACGGCGCGCGCTTCGAGGACGTCCAGGCCCTCGTCTACGACTGCGGCCCGCTCTCCGCCCACCTTGGCATGAAGATCGACGCCATCCTTGGCTTCCCGCTGTTCCGCGAAACGGTCCTGACGCTCGACTATCCCCACAGCCAGGTGCTGCTCCAACGCCGCAGCGCCGGGCCGCCGCACGGCGGTTCCACGATTGCGTTCAACAACGACCGCAAGACCCCGATCATCCCCGTCCGCCTCGGCGACAAGGTCTTCGCCACGCTGATTGACTCCGGCAGCGACCGGGGCCTCAGCATCAACCCCGTCGGCCTCGACCCCGAATTCGCCGTTGCCCCGCGCGAGGGCCACACGCTGGGCACCTCCACCGGCGACCGCACCCAGCGCGTCGGCCGCCTCGCGACCACGCTGACCATCGGCCGATACGCGCTCACGCGCCCGGTGGCGGACTTGACCGACGAACTCGCCTCGCTCGGCGGCGGCGTCCTGCGGAATTTCACGGTCACCTTCGACCAGGAGCACAACCAGGTGACGTTCCAGCGCGACAATCCCGCACCGATCCCCCCGGAACCCAGCCGCAGCGCGGGCCTCAGTTTCACCAAGCTTCCCGCGTATTGGCGCGTGGCCAGCGTGGTGCCCCATTCTCCCGCCGCCGCTGCCGGCGTGCAGCCCGGCGATCTGGTCACCCGGATCAACGGCGAGCCCGTGGCCAAATGGGACATCCGCCGCTACGAACTCCTGGTCGCCACCGCCACCGCTATCGAGTTCACCTTCCTCAACGGCCCGCAGGAAGTCCCCCAACGCCTCAACGTGTTCGACTTGGTGCCGTAGCCGTCAGCACTCAGCTGCCCGCCAAGTCATCCGGATTTCTGCAGCAAAAACGCCGACCCGCCGTCGTGGCCGGTCACCCACGGCTGGCTGACCGCGCTGCCCGCCAGCTTGAAGGGGCCGCCGGCACGGCTGTCGAAGAAGGCCTTGATCACGCGCTCGTTCTCGTCGGGATCGATGCTGCACGTCGAGTAAACCAGGCGCCCGCCCGGCGCGACCAGCCGCGCGGCGGCGTGCAACAGCGCGAGCTGCTGCCGGCCGTGCTTCTCGAAATCCCGCGGCTCCAGCCGCCATTTCACGTCGGCGCGGTGACGCATCACGCCGCTGTTGGAACAGGGCACGTCGATCAGCACCGCGGCAAAACTGTCCGGCAGCTTGTGCGCAAACAGCGTCGGGGCGGGATTCGCCAGCAGGTCCGCCTGCACCAGCGCCACTTCCACGCCATGGGCGCGGGCCAGATTTTCCTTCAACCGGTCGATGCGCGGACCCGGCAGATCCATCGCCACGACTTTCCCCACCACCGCTGCGCCCGCCGGGGGTTTCATCATGTCCGCGATCATCAAGCTCTTGCCGCCGGGCGCCGCGCAGCCGTCCAGCACCGTTTCGCCGGGCTGCGGTGCGAGCAGTTCCACCGCGAGCCGCGTGCCGGGGTCCTGCAGGTAAATCGTGCCGCTCTTCAACAGCGGCTCGACCTGCGACCAGTGCCCCGAGGGCACTTCGTAAAACCCGACCCACTTCGTCGGCTTCAGGAAGTCCGGCACCGCTTCGCCTTCGCGCCCGCGCCAACGCGCATAGACGGTCGCCGGCTGCTGGTTCCACTCGAGCAGCTTCCGCGTCGCATCGGCGCCAAAATCCACCAGCCACCGCTTAACCAGCCAGTCGGGGTGGGAAAAATATTCTGAAAGCACCTCCGCCGAGGCCAGCTTCGGGGGCGGCGGCACCGCCAGCACGGCGGCCAGCTTGCGCACGACGGCGTTGACGAGGCCCGCCTCCGACTTGCTCGCCACCGCCTTGGTCTGCTCGACCGCGTGGTGGACGATCTTCGCCACGAGTCCGTCGGCCGCGGGGGAATCCGCCGCCTCGATCAGCTCGTAGCCTGCCATCAGCAGCACCGCGCGCGTCGGAAAACGGGGCGGATGCGAGACCAGCCGGCTCAGCGCGGCCTCCAATCGCCCGTAATGCCGCACGACGCCAAAGACGAGGTGCTGGCACCGGGCGCGCTCGGCGCTGCTGAGGCCGGGCGGCAACGAGTCGATCAGCTCGTCAATGCGTTCCCGCCGGTCGAGCCAGCGGGCGAGGAGGTTAACGGCCGCCGGCCAGGCGGTTGGGCGGCCAGAGGGGGTGACAGCACCCGGGGAAGACGATTTCGACACACTGTTTGACAAGGTTAGCCATTCTCCGCTCAACTATCCCGTTCAGGCCATCACTTTCGTAACTATGAATTCCGAAGCCCTCTCCGCACTCATCGCCAAGAACCCTTCCCTCAAGGCGGCCAAAGCCAAACTTGAGGCCATGGAGCCGGGTGCGTATGTCATTCACCGCAGCTGGGGCTTCGGCCAGATCAAGTCCTACGACGACTCCGCGCAGCGTCTCGTGATCGATTTCAAGGGCAAGAAGGCCCACGCCATGGACCCGGCGTTCTGCCTCAACACGATGGAGGTCCTCCCCGCCAAGCACTTGCTCGTGCGCAAGGAGACCGAGCCCAAGAAGATCGCCGAGCTCATCGCCGACGATCCGGCCCAGCTCATCGCCGAGGCCCTCGAGGCCTACCCGAACCACGCCACCAGCGCCATCGACCTCGAGATCACGCTCACGCAGGTCGTCGGCGAGGACAAATACAAGAAGTGGTGGTCCACGGCCAAGAAGGCCATCAGCAAGGATCCGCGCATTTCCGTGCCCGAGAAGAAGACCGAGTGCTTCATCCTGCGCGAAACCCCCGTTTCCGCCGAGGACGAGATCCTCGAGCAGTTTCATGGCACCCGCTCCGCCCGCCGCCGCATCGCGCTGGCCGAGGAGCTCGTCGCCACCGTCGCCAAAAAGGAAATCAAGACCGATCTCCTCGCCGTCCTCAAGACCGTCGCCGACGGCGTGAAGGACTCCAACCAGCTCGACGCCTCCGAGCGCCTCTACGGCGCGTCCGTCCGCGACGACCTTGCCAAGCTCGCCGGCTCGTCCGAGGTCTTTGAGCCCAGCCAGGCGGCCCTCATCGCCAACGCCCGCGACCTTCCCGCCATCGCCGAGAAGATCCCGGTCCACTTCCAGTCCACCTTCCTCGAACTCGTCAAGGCCACCCACCCGATCGAGGCCCGCGACATCGTCTTCACCCTGCTCAAGACGTCGCAGGGCAAGTTCACCACCGAGTGCATCAACTTCCTCATCGAGGACGGCCATGCCGACGAACTCGCCGCCGCCCTGAAGCGCTGGCAGACCGAGCAGAACCTGCGCGCGCCGGTGCTCCTCTGGATCGTCAAGAACCGCCACTCCAAGAAGTTCGCGAAGCTGCTCAATGACCTGATCACGCCCCGCCTCCTCGGCGCCGTGTTCTTCGCCATCGACTACGAGGCCCTCCAGGCCTCCAGCGCCCGCCGCATCCCGCTCGCCGACATCCTCAGCGAGGACACCGACCTCATCGCCGACTTGCTCTCAACCGCCGACCCGGAAACGGCCCGCGACCTCGCGAACACCCTCATGCTCAACCAGGGCTTCGAGGAACTCACCAAGAAGTCCCTGCTGGCCCGCTTCATCAAAATCTTCCCCAAGATCCAGTCGCTGGTCGCCGCTGACGCCGAGGGCAAGGAGGAGCAGCTCCTCGTTTCCAAGGCCTCCTACGAGCGCAAGCGCGAGGAATACGAGATCATCGTCTCCAAGAAGATTCCCGAGAACTCCAAGGCCATCGCCACCGCCCGCGAGCACGGCGATCTCAAGGAAAACTCCGAATACAAGATGGCCAAGCAGGACCAGCAGGTCCTCATGGCCCAGAAGACGAACCTCGAGAAGGACCTCGGCCGCGCGCGCATCACCGACTTCAAGGAAGCGTCGACCGAACAGGTCAGCGCCGGCACCGTCGTCGAAGTTCGCCCCGAGAGCACCGGCACTTCGGTTCGCTACACCATCCTCGGCGCCTGGGACGGCGACCCGGACCAGCACATCATCTCCTACAAGACCGCCCTCGGCGCGGCGCTGCTCGGCAAGAAGCCGGGCGACGCCGTCAAGGTGAAGAGCGGCACAACCGACGAGACCTACACCATCGTCAGCATCGCCCGCTACGCCAACCAGGCCTGAGCGAGAATGTTTTTCCAGCCCCGACCGCAAGGTCGGGGCTTTTTCGTGCCCGGAGCCGGAACCCTGATGGGAGTTGGAAGCCGGAAGCCAGGAAACCAGGAACCAGACTTTCCGATTTCCTGGTTTCCTGGCTTCCGGCTAAAAAAACTTCCGGCTCCCGGGTTTCCGGCTCCCGTCTCGGAAATTGCTTTTCCTCCGCTATTTCCCCAGTCTCCCGCCCGCTTGAACGCTTCTTGGGACATCCTGAAAATCCTCTCCGACCCCACCCGGTTGCGGCTCCTCGCCCTCGTTTCGCGCGAGGAACTGTCCGTCGCCGAGCTGCAGGAAATCCTCGGCATGGGCCAGTCCCGCATCTCGTCGCAGCTCGCCCTTCTGCGCCAGGCCGACCTCGTCACCGACCGCCGCGAGGGTAAGAAGGCCTTCTATTCGCTGCGCTCCAGCCTTGCGCCCAAGTCCCTCACGCTCCTCCGCGCCGCGATCGACTCCGTTTCGGAATCAGCCTCGCTCGGGGATGACCGCGCCAATCTCGATCGCATTCTTCAAAAGCGCCGCCGCACGCAGGAGCAATATTTCAACCTCATCGCCGGCCGCCTCGGCAAAAACTACTGCCCCGGCCGCTCCTGGGAGGCCCTCGGCCACCTCGCGCTTCGGCTCACTCCCGCCATCACCATCGCCGACCTCGGCGCCGGCGAGGGCCTCGTCTCCCAATTGCTCGCCCGCCGCGCGAAGCAGGTCTGGTGCATCGACAACTCCGCCAAGATGGTCGAGGTCGGCACCGAGCTCGCCCAGAAAAACGGCCTCGCCAACCTCGCCTACAAGCAGGGCGACATCGAGGACGTCCCCCTGCCCGACCGCTCCGTGGATCTCGCCATCCTCAGCCAGGCGCTGCACCACGCCCAGCACCCGCAGACCGCCGTCAACGAGGCGTTCCGCATCCTCAAGCCCGGCGGCCAGGTGCTCATCCTCGACCTCAACGAGCACGGCTTCGAAAAAGCCCGCGAGCTCTACGCCGACGTCTGGCTCGGCTTCAAGGAAAGCGCCCTGCACGGCTTCCTGAAGAAAGCCGGCTTCACGAAAGTCGAAGTCACCGCCGTCGCCCGCGAGGAAAACGAACCCCGGTTCGAGACACTGCTGGCGAGCGGCATTAAGTCGGGAAAGTAAGCCGCGACGACTCGGGGTATGAACGAATCCGACAGCATCCTGCGGGGCTAGCTATGGCTCAGATCAAAATTTATTCGCGGCGTCAGAACCTTGCCGGGCGCCAGCAGGCGATTTCTGACACGTTGCATGCATGCGTGACGGCTGCAATTGGCCTGCCGGCCGACAAGCGCTTTCACCGTTTCATCTCACTCGAGGAGGAAGATTTCATCCATCCATCGGACCGCAGCCCTCGCTACACCATCATCGAAATCAGCATGTTCGAGGGTCGCACGACGGAGACGAAGAAGGACCTGATTCGTGCCATCTTCGGCCGGTTCGAGAAAGAGCTGGGCATCGCTCCGCAAGATGTCGAGATCACGATCCACGAAAGTCCGAAAGCGAACTGGGGAATTCGCGGAAAACCTGGCGACGAACTCTCACTTTCCTACAAGGTGGAGAAGTAACCAAACTCCGGCATTGCCCCATGCTCTTCATCGTCCAATTCCGCGACAATCCCGCCATGCGCCACCTGCGGCCGCAGTTGATGGATGCGCACCTCGAGTATCTCCGGGCACAGGGCGACAGGGTCCGCGTCGCCGGTTCCATGCGCCATGAGTCGGATGACCGCGTCATCGGCGGGCTGTGGATTGTCGACGTCGAGAAATACGCCGAGGTCGTCGCGCTCTACGAGCGTGACCCGTTCTGGACCGGCGGCCTGCGCGCCTCGGTCGAGGTCTGCCGCTACGCCAAGGCGTTTCCGGACATCGAGAAGCCGGTCTGACCCGCGCGGTTTCCGCCATGGCCGGATACTCTGCCACCCCGCTTTGGAAGAAACTCGGCTACACGCCCGGAGCGCGCGCGTGGGTCGCCGGCGATCCGGCTTACTACCGAAAGATTCTGGCGCTTCCCGCCGACGTGAGAGTCACCTGGCTCAAGGCGTCCGAGCCCGGGGTCAAATTTGTCCATTGTTTCACCGCTCAGGCCGCGGCGTTGCAAAAACACCTGTCCTCGCTGCGCCGCACGATCGCGCCGGACGGCGTCGTCTGGGTGTCGTGGCCGAAGAAAACCTCCGGCGTGGCCACGGACATCACCGAGGACACGATCCAACAACTGGCCCTCCCGCTGGGCTTTGTGGACATCAAGGTCTGCGCCGTGGACGACACCTGGTCCGCCCTGAAGCTGATGATCCGCAAATCCGAACGCGGGAAGGCCAGCCGCTGACGTTTCCGCTCCGCCGTCTCGTCCCGCCCCGGGGTGAATTTTTTGCCGCTGCGCTCTTGCCAGCCACGCCGGTCGTGTCGAACGTCCCGGCGCATCCCCATTTCCCCATGCCCCCCCTCGCCTCCTCCACGCTCACGCCTGAGCAAATCGCCCTCTTTGACGCCCGCGGTTACCACATCCACGGGAAGCTTTTTTCCGACGCGGAGGTGGGTGAGATCAACGCCGCCGCCGACCGCGTGATCGCCGGCACGTTCGACAAGGGCGCCCCGCCCGACGTCGTCACGCTGCGCCGCGAGCCGGTTGACCTCACCAAGATCGACAACACGTGGAAGGCCGACACCACCCTCGCCCGCACCGTGCTCAGCCCAAAGATCGGCCACATCGCCGCGCAGCTTATCAGCGCGCCCAGCATCCGCATGTGGCACGACCAGCTCCTCGACAAGCCACCCTTCGGCGGCCGCGTCGTCACCTACCATCAGGACTGGGCCTACTGGCAGATGATCGCCGAGTGCCGCACCGTCACCTGCTGGATCGCGCTCGACGATGTCCTACCCGAGTCCGGCCCCATGGTCTTCCTCGAGGGCAGCCACAAGCTCGGCATCTGGAAACTCCCGGTCGGCATCAGCGGCGACGACGTGCAGAAACCGAAGCTCCCCGATGGTTTCGTCACGCGCGAGGTGCCGCTCATCATTCCCAAGGGTGCCGTCGGCTTCCACCACGGGCTGCTCCTCCACGGCAGCGACCGCAACTTCTCGCCGTCCCGCCGCCGCGCCCTCGTCTCGCACGTCATGTCCGGCGAATGCACTTACCGCCCCGGCCAGGAGCACATGAACGACTGGATGATGAAGCGCTACCCCGAGCATCCCGCCCCCGGCGAAAAATTCCGCGGCCCCCAGTTCCCCACGATGTGGCCCGTCGCCGCCGCGTGACGAGGCCGCTCGGCTTTGCGCCTTTGCGGCTTGGCGTGAAACAGACTTCCGCCCCTCATTCCAGCTTCACCCGCTCGCGATAAAACGCATCGCACATCGCGTAAATTTCCTTCGGCGAACTCATCTCGAGCGCCTTGGCCGCCAGCGCCTTCGCGTCCGCCATTGTCATCGCGCGCACGAGGTATTTCACCGACGGCAGCCATGCCGGTGACATGCTCAGGCCGTCGATGCCCAGGCCGAGCAGCAGCGGCGTGAAAATCGGGTCGCCGGCCATCTCGCCGCAGACGCTGACCGGAATGTTTCGCTTGTGGGCCTCGTCCACGACCTGCTTCAGCGTGCGGATCACCGCGGGGTGCGTGGGCTCGTAGAGATGCGCGATCCGGTCATTCACGCGGTCGATCGCGAGCAGATATTGAATGAGGTCGTTGGTGCCGATGCTGAAAAACGCGCACTGCTTCGCCAGCAGGTCCACCGTCGCCGCCGCGCTCGGAATCTCGATCATCGCGCCAACGTCCAGGTTCTCGTCGAACGCCGCGCCGCGGGCCTTCAGCTCCGCCTTGCATTCGGCGAGCACGGCGTTGGCCTTCGCCAGCTCCTCCGCGCCGCTGATCATCGGATACATCAGCTGGACCTTGCCGTAGGCGCTCGCGAGCAGGATGGCGCGCAGCTGGTCCTTGAAAATGTCCGTGTGCACGAGGCAGAACCGGATCGCGCGGAAACCCATGAACGGGTTTTCCTCCTTCGGAAAAAGGTGCGGATGCCCCGCCATCGGTTTGTCGCCGCCAATGTCGAGCGTGCGGATGATCACCGGGAACGGCGCGAGCGCCTTCACCACCGTCTGGTAGGCGATGAATTGCTCCTGCTCCGTCGGCAGGCGGGCCGAATTGAGAAACAGATACTCGGTGCGATACAGCCCGATGCCCTGCGCCTTGTATTCGTTCACCATCGGCAACTCGTCCACGCGCTCGATGTTCGCCATCAGCGAAACTTTCACGCCGTCCAGCGTGACCGCCGGCTGGTCGTTCGCCTTCAGCAGGCGCGATTCAAAGGTTTTCTTCTGTTCCTGGATCTTGCCGTAACGGAACAGCGTCGTCTCCGACGGGTTGAGGATGACGATGCCGTCGTAGCCGTCGACGATGGCCCAGTCGCCGTTGTGCACCCGCGTGGTCAGGTCCCGCACGCCTACCACCGCAGGCACCTTCATCGAGCGCGCCACGATCACCGCATGGCTCGTGCGACTGCCGGAATCCGTCACGAGCGCCAACGCCTGGCCACGGTCGATACTGGCAGAGTCGGACGGCGAAATGTCCGTCGCCACGACAATGCGCTTGTCGGCCAGCTTGCTCAGGCTGTTCTCCGCCTGGCCCAGCAGGTTCTGCAGCACGCGCTGCGCGACGTCGCGAATGTCGCCCGCGCGCTCGCGCAGGTATTCGTCGTCGATCTCGGAAAACGCCTGGATGTAACGCGACGATATCTGGTTGAAACACGTCTCGATGTTCCGCCCCGTCGTCTCGAACTCCCGGATCGTCTCGCCGATCAGCGCCTGGTCCTCGAGCACCAGCAGGTGCGCATCGAAGATCATCGCCTCCTCGGGCCCGAGGTTTTTCTCCACCTCGTTCTTGATCTTGGAAATCTGCTGCCGCGTCGCGACGAGCGCCTTCTCAAACCGCGCCACCTCGGCGACGCGCTTGTCGGCGTCGACCTGGTAGTTCGGCACCTCGACGTCGCTCTGGATGAAGACGAAAATCTGGCCATAGGCGATGCCCTGCGAGGCGGAGATGCCCTGCACGGTGATTTCGGCTTTGCCTTGGTTGGCCATGTGGTTGCGGAGCACGAGCGCGGGGGAACGCGCGGACGGCGTCAACGATAACGCTCCGCCCCGCGGGGTGCGTCAATGCGGATTTACGATTCCGGGCGCGTCGCGCTCACCGCAGCGTCATTTCCGCCACGAAGGTTGAATCGCCCCACTCCGCGCGCACCGCGGCCGTGATACCCGCCACCGGCGCGCCGTCGGGCAACAACGCAAAGCACGCGCTGCCGCTGCCGCTCATCCGGGCCGCCAGCCCGAAGCGATGCCGCAAATGCTCCAGCAGGAGCGGCAGCGCGACGAACTTGCCGAAGACCGGCGCTTCCAAATCGTTGAACAGGACGCCCTCCAGTCCCGCGCCCGTTTCGACCGCGCTCACGAATGCCGCCAGTCGCTTTTCCGCCTGCGCCGGCGTCTGGTAGCCCTGCGACTTCACCGCGCCTTGGTTCCGCAGAGCCAGTCGCGCATAGGCCCACGGGGTCGCCACGCCAAACGCCGGCTTGAAAATCAACACCCGCCGCCCCCGCAGTCGCGCCGCCACGGCCTCCGGCAGTCGTTCCACCTTTTCCCCGCGGCCGCGCATGACGACCGGCCCGCCCGCGATAAACAGCGCGCAATCCGAGCCCACGCCCGCGGCCACTGTCGCCAACGCGTCCGGTGCCAACGGATTTCCCGCCAGCTGGTTCAGTGCCTTCAGCGCAATCGCCGCATCGCTGCTGCCGCCTCCGAGGCCAGCGCCGGCGGGAATGCATTTTGCCAGGGTGAATTTTGCCCCGCCCCGCCAGCCCGTGGCCGTGCGAAACGCCGCCGCGGCCTTGAGCACCAGGTTCGTGCCGTCCGTGGGCACCGTCGGATCGTCACAGCTGAGCGAAAACTCTGCCGCGGGTTCAACCGTCAGCGTGTCCGCGAGCGCCACCGGCGCGACCACCGACACCAGCTCGTGGAAGCCATCCGGCCGCCGGCCGGTCACGGCGAGGAGCAGGTTTAGCTTGGCGGGACAGGCAAGGACGACGGGGTTCACGGGCAAATAAAACATTGGCGATGCCCGGCCCGGGCCGTCAGCCTTTTTCGCCATGGCTTGCGACCTCATTTTGGCCCTCGACGTCCCCACCCGTGAAGCAGCCGCACCCCTGCTCCGCCAGCTCCGCGGTTCCCTCCGCTGGGTGAAAATCGGCCTGCAGATGTTCACCGCCTACGGGCCCGATTACGTGCGCGCCGTCGCCGACGAGGGCTACAGCATCTTCCTCGACCTCAAGCTCCACGACATCCCCAATACCGTTGCCAAGGCCGTCGAGTCCCTCGCCCCGCTGCCCATCGGCATGCTCACGATCCACACGTCCGGCGGACGCGAAATGATGACCGCCGCCCGCCAGGCCCAGGAACAGTCCAACCCGCGACTGCTCCTGCTCGGGGTCACCGTGCTCACGTCGATGGACACTGCCGCGCTCCACGACACCGGCGTCACGTCCGCCGCCGACGCCCAGGTCAGCCGGTTGGCCAATCTCGCCGCCGCCTCCGGCCTGCGCGGGCTCGTCTGCTCGCCGCTGGAAGTTCCCATGCTGCGCAGCCAATTGCCCGCCAAAATCCAGCTCGTGACGCCGGGCATTCGCCCCGCCGGTGACGCCGGTGGCGATGACCAAAAGCGCGTGATGACCCCCGCCGAGGCCGCCCGCGCGGGCTCGAGCTACATCGTCGTCGGCCGCCCCATCCTGAAAGCCAAGGATCCCGCTGCTGTCGCGCGCGCGATTTTGGCAGAAATCACCCAGAACGCAGAACCCAGCCGCCCGTTATCAGTCTGACCCATCTCCGTTCCCGGCTCCCTGGCTTCCCTCTTCCAAATTCCGGATCTGATCTCTGATTTCTGACTTCTGATCTCTATCCTCACATGAGCCGCACCGCCGTCATTCTCCTCGCCGCCGGCAGCGGCTCGCGCATGAACGGCGCCGTGTCCGACAAGGTGCTGGCGCCGCTCGCGGGCCGGCCGGTGTTCGTCCATTCCGTCGCCGCCTTCATGGAGAGCAGCATCGCCGACTTCTACGTCGTGGTGTATCGCGACGCGCGGCAGATGACCGAGCTGATGGCCTACGCGCCCACCCCGTCGGCGCTCGTCCAGGGCGGACGGGAACGGCAGGACTCCGTGATGAACGCCCTCGCTGCCCTGCCGGAGGACATCTCCTACGTCTTCATCCACGACTGCGCCCGCCCGCTCGTGCGGCCCGAGCAGTTGGTGGCCCTGCACAAAATCGTCCGCAAGGAGGGTGCCGTCGTGCTCGCGCACCGCGTGACTGACACCATCAAGCAGCATCGCGACGACGCCCGCCTGCGCACCCTCGACCGCGCGCGGCTCTGGGCGATGGAGACGCCCCAGGTCTTCGCGCGCGACCTCATCGTCCGCGCCTATGCCCGCGTCGCCACCCGCCGGCACCACATCACCGACGACGCCGCCGCCGTCGAGAAACTCGGCCATCCCATCGCGCTGCTCGAAAACCTGCATCCCAACCCCAAGCTCACCACCCCGTCCGACCTGGCCTACCTCGAGTTCCTGCTCTCGTCACCCGCCGCCTGACTGCAGCTTAAAGCTTAAAACTTACCGCTTATGGCTACAATCCGCATCGGCCACGGCTACGACATCCACCGCCTCGTTGCGGGCCGTCCCCTCGTGCTCGGCGGCGTGAAGTTCGACACTGACTACGGCCTCGACGGGCACTCCGACGCCGACTGCCTGACGCACGCGATCTGTGACGCGATCCTCGGCGCCGCCGGCCTGCCCGACATCGGACACCAATTTCCCAACACCGACCCCGCTTTCAAGAATATCGATTCCCAGAAACTCCTGCAGCGCGTCGTCGGCGAGGTCCGCAAGCTCGGCTTTGATCTCGTCAACCTCGACGCCACCGTCGTCGCCGAAAAGCCCAAGATTGCCCCGCGCCTGGCCGAGATGAAGGCCGCGCTCGCCCGGTCATCCGGCCTGATGGCCGACGAGATCGGCGTCAAGGCGACCACCAACGAGGGCAGCGACGACATCGGCCGCGGCCTCGCCATCGCCGCCCATGCCGTGTGCCTGCTTCGCCGCTAAGGCGAGCGTTGGCCACGAAGAGGCACCAGCATGCACAAAAAATTCCGTTTCCTCGGCCCGACTCTTTCCTGTGCCTGCTTGTGCCTCTTCGTGGCCATCACCGGCTGCGCCCGTCGCGAATCCGCCGTGCAAAGCGGCAACCGCGACCAAGTGCTGCATCGCGGCATCGGCTCCGAGGTCAGCGATCTCGACCCCCAGCTCGCCGCCAACATCGCCGAGGGCGACATCGCGTCCGCCCTCTTTGAGGGCCTCGTGGCGGAGGATCCCGTGGACCTCCACCCGGTGCCCGGCGTGGCCGAAAGCTGGGAAATCTCCGCCGACCAGCTGACCTACCAGTTTCACCTGCGCGCGGGCGCTCGCTGGTCGAACGGCGTCCCGGTCACCGCGCAGGATTTTGTCGAATCGTGGCGCCGCATTCTCACGCCGTCGCTCGGGGCCACCAACGCCGACCTGCTGCACCTGCTCCAAGGCGCCGAGGCGTTTCATCGCGGGCTGACGAAGGACTTCAACTCCGTGGGCGTCACCGCCCTCGACCCGCACACGCTGCGCGTCCGCCTCGAACACCCGGCGCCGTATTTCCTCTCGCTGTTGACCAATCCTGCCTGGCTGCCCGTGCCGGTGCCAACCATCGCCGCGAGCGGCCCGGCCAGCGAACGCGGCAACCCCTGGACCAAGCCCGCCACCTTCGTCGGCAACGGTCCGTTCACGCTCAAGTCGTGGGAGCCGAATCGCCGCATCATCGTTGAAAAATCGCCCACCTACTGGGACGCCGCCCACGTGCGGCTGAGCGCGATCAATTTTTACCCGATCGACAGCGTCGACACCGAGGAACGCGCCTTCCGCTCCGGCCAGCTGCACGTCACCTACGTGCTGCCGTTCAGCAAGGTGGACACGTATCGCCGTGAGTCGCCGCAGCTCCTGCGGACCGATCCCTATCTCGACACTTATTTTCTCCGGCTCAATTTGCTGCGTCCGCCACTCGGTGATGTCCGCGTCCGCCGCGCGCTCGCGCAAGCCATCGACCGCGCCGCCATCGTCGAAAAGATCCTCCACGGCGGCCAACACCCCGCCACAGCCCTCACGCCCCCGGGCCTGCCCGGCTACACCGCGCCCACCGGCCTCGCCGTCAATTTCGACGCCGCCCGCCGACTGCTCGCCGACGCCGGTTTTCCCGGTGGCAAGGGCCTGCCGCCCGTCGAGCTGCTCTACAACACGTCCGAGAATCACCGCACGCTCGCCGAGGCCCTGCAGGAAATGTGGCGCCGCGAGCTCGGCCTCGACGTGCGCCTGGTGAACCAGGAATTCAAGGTCGTCCTCACCGAGCGCCGCACCGGGAATTTCCAGATCCTCCTCTCCGACTGGGTCGGCGACTACCTCGATGCGAGCACCTTCCTCGACCTCTGGCGGAGCGACAGCAGCAACAATCACACGACCTGGACCAGCACCGCCTACGACAGTCTCCTCTTCGCCGCCGCCCGCACGCCCGATGCCGCGGAGCGCGCCCGCCAGCTGCAGCAAGCCGAGGCCCTGATGCTCGCCGACGCGCCCATCATTCCGCTCTACTACAACACGCACGTCTTTCTCCTCCAACCGTCCGTCAAAGGCTGGCACCCCACGCTGCTGGACCACCACCCGTATAAACATGTCTGGCTGGAGGAATAGGCCGCCGGAATTTTGACCACAAAGAGGCACAAAAATGCGCAAAAAACGGAGCTCTGGCTGGATTGGTTCTTGTGCACTTTTGTGCCTCTTTGTGGCCATTCACTCCGGCTGCAAACGGACCGACTCCGCGGCTCCGGCCCAGCAGGTCCTCCGCATCAGCCAGCGCAACGAGCCCGCCGACCTCGATCCCGCGACGGCCTCCCTGCCCGATGAGCTCTTCATCATCCGCGCCCTGAGCGAGGGCTTGGTCGCGCCGGCCCCCGACAACCGCCCGTCCCAGCCGGCCGCCGCCACAAGCTGGGAAATCTCGCCGGACCTGTGCACCTACACGTTCCACCTGCGGA
Organism: uncultured Opitutia bacterium; assembly: GCA_903862955.1. Classification (GTDB taxonomy): domain Bacteria; phylum Verrucomicrobiota; class Verrucomicrobiia; order Opitutales; family Opitutaceae; genus Opi-474. The sequence continues at coordinate 29,999 of CAIPAH010000023.1, read as the reverse complement.
GAAACGCCCGCTGGTCCAACGGCGAACCCGTCACCGCCGCCGACTTCCTCGCCTCCTACCGCCGCGTGCTCACGCCCGCCACCGCCGCCCAGAAGGCGCCGCTGCTCTTCATGGTGAAAAACGCGCGCGCCTTCGCCACCGGCCAGCTCGACAACTTCCAGGCCGTCGGCTTTCGCGCGCCCGACGCCCATACGCTGGTGGTCACCCTCGAGCAGCCCCAGCCCCGCTTCCTGGCCTATGTCGCCAGCGGTCCGTGGATTCCCGTGAATCCCCGCGTCGTCGCGCAGTTCGGCCGCACGTGGACGCGCCCCGCGCATTTCGTCGGCAACGGCGCGTTCACCCTCGCTGAATGGCAGCCGCACCAGCGCATCGTCGTCCGGAAAAATCCCGCCTACCACGACGCTTTCCGCATCCGCCTCGACGAGATTCAGTTCATCGCCTTCGACAGCGGCGACACCGAGGAACGCGCCTTCCGCGCCGGCCAGCTCGACGTGACGATGGCCGTGCCCTTCTCGAAGCTCGATCCCTATCGCGCCGAGCACCGCAACGAATTGCACCACGCGTCGCTGGCGGAAACGCGTTACCTGGCCTTCAACACCACGCGCGCCCCCCTCAACGACGTCCGCGTGCGGCGCGCGCTTTCATTGGCCCTGGACCGCGCCAAACTCGTCGACCGCGTCGTGCACGGCGGGCAGGAGCCTGCCTTTCGACTGGTGCCCGCGGCGCTGCGGGACGGCGATGACCGGGAGACGCGACTCGCCGGCGAAATCCGCGAGGACCCTGCCACTGCGCGCCAGTTGCTCGCCGACGCCGGCTTCCCGGGCGGACGCGGTTTCCCCCGCCTCGAGTTGTCGAGTTTCGTCAGCACGCCCGTCACGGAGGCGATCCAGGCCATGTGGAAAACCGAACTCGGCATCGACGTGGCCCTCGTGACCCGCGAGGCCCGGGTGCACGTCGCCGCCCTGCGTGAGGGCCGCTACGACATCGGTTTCATCACGGCGATTCCCGACGTGGCCGACGCCGCCAACCTGCTCGGCGACTTCACCACCGGCTCGCCCGCCAACTACCCGCATTGGAGCGACCCGCGCTACGACGAGCTCATCGCCCGCGCCGCGCACACGCCGGATGCGGCGTTGCAGGCCGGCCGGCTGCGCGAGGCCGAGGCCCGGCTGCTCGCGGAATGCCCCCTCGCGCCGCTGTATTTCAACGCCACCAACTGGCTCATGCGCCCCGCAGTTCGGGGCTGGCATCAAGACCCGCTTTGGACACGTTTCTACCAAGATGTTTACCTCCATGAAGACTAAGCTCCTCCTCCTCGCCGCAACCTGCGCCACCTCTCTCGCCCTTGCGGACGCCGCGCGTAGCGCGCCCTCCGAAGCCTCGGCGAAGGAGGGACCCAACGCCGCCCGCATGCTCGCGCGCGCCAAGGTGCTCGCCTCGGACGAATTCGAGGGCCGCGGTCCCGCCACCGCCGGCGAGGAAAAGACCGTGTCCTACCTCGTCAGCGAGTTCAAAAAGATGGGCCTCGAGCCCGGCAATCCCAACGGCACCTACATCCAGGACGTGCCGCTGGTGGGCATCACGTCGAAGCCCACGCTTTCCTTCAAAGTCGGCGGCAAGGTCATTCCGCTCACCAACATCAACGACTACGTCGCATTCACCACGCGCGTCGTCCCCCACGTCGAGGGCAAGGAGAGCGACGTCGTGTTCGTCGGCTACGGCGTCGTGGCGCCCGAATACAACTGGGACGACTACAAGGGCGTGGACGTCCGCGGCAAAACCATCGTCATGCTCGTCAACGACCCGCCGGTCCTCGATCCCAAGACCGGCCAGCTCGACCCGAAGGTCTTCGGCGGCAAGGCCATGACCTACTACGGCCGCTGGATGTACAAGTATGAGATCGCCGCCGCCAAGGGCGCCGCCGCCTGCATCATCGTCCACGAGACGGTCCCCGCCGCGTATCCCTTCGCCGTCGTCATCGCGAGCAACAGCCGCGAGAACTTCACGCTGCGTACCCCCGACGGCAACGCCGGCAACATCGCACTCAACGGCTGGTTCACCGTCGAGACCGCCCAGAAGCTCTTCGCCGCCTGCGGGCAGGATTACTTCAAGCTGAAGGCCGCCGCCGTCAGCCGCGATTTTCACCCCGTCGCGCTCGGCGCCAAGGCGTCGTTCAGCATCGACACCACGCTGCGCAACGTCGATTCGCGCAACGTCGTCGGCAAGCTGACCGGCTCCGATCCCAAGCTCCGCAATGAATACGTCGTCTACTCTGCGCACTGGGACCACCTCGGCCGCAATCCCGCCCTGCCCGGCGATCAGATTTACAATGGCGCCGACGACAACGCCTCCGGCTGCTCCATGCTCCTCGAGGTGGCGCAGACGCTCGCCCAGGCTCCCGCCGCGCAGCGCCCGAAGCGCACCGTGATTTTCCTGTCCGTCACCGCCGAGGAAAAGGGCCTGCTCGGCTCGCGCTTCTATGCGCGCAACCCGCTCTACCCGCTCGACCACACCGTCGCCAACATCAACACGGACGGCGCGAACTACTACGGCCCGACGCGTGATGTCCGCATCATCGGCCTGGGCGCGTCCACGCTCGACGACGTCGCCACCGAGGTCGCCCAGAGCCAGGGTCGCACCATCACCCCGGACCAGGCCCCGGAGAAGGGCTCCTATTACCGCAGCGACCACTTCGAATTCGCAAAAGTCGGCGTGCCCGCCATCTACCCCAAGCGCGGACTCGATTACGTCGGCCAGCCCGCCGGCTGGGGCACGAAGTTCGAGGCCGATTTTGACCTCAAGAACTACCACAAGGTCACCGACGAAGTCCGCCCCGACTGGACCTTTGCCGGCGGCGCCCAGGATGCCGCCTTCCTCGCCGAAATGATCCGCCACGTGGCCAACAGCCCCACGTGGCCCGAATGGCGTCCGGGCAACGAGTTCAAGTCCCGCCGCGACGCGATGCTTTCAGCCGCGAAACATTAATCCGCTCGGGACGTCTACCTTGGCGCGCGGCCTGCAGTAATGCGCCGCGCGTCTTCCTTTCTTGTTCATGCGATCCCGCCGGTTTCTCCTCCCCTTCTCCGCCTTCGCCCTGCTCCTCGGCAGTTGCACGAAGCACGAGACGGCGGTCGAGGCAGGTAATCGCGAACAAGTGCTTCACTTGGGAAACCATGACGAGCCGGCGGATCTCGATCCGCATCCCAACAATTCCGGTACCACCGGCACCTTGCTGAGTTCGCTGTTTGAGGGTCTCGTCATCCGCGCCAACGACGGCGTGACCATCCTCCCGGGCGCGGCGGAAAGTTGGGATGTTTCCCCCGACGGCCTGACCTACACGTTTCACCTGCGGGCCGACGCGAAATGGTCGAACGGCGACCCCGTCACCGCGCAGGATTTCCGCGACTCCTTCCTGCGCGTCCTCGATCCCGCCCTCGGCTGCGAGCAGGCGAACGTGGCGTTCCCCATCGTCGGCGCGCAGGATTTTGCCGAGGGTCGCTCGAAGGATCCCGCATCCGTTGGTCTCCGCGCGCCGGATGCGCACACGTTCATCACGATCCTGCGCCACCCGGCGCCCTACTGGCTCGGCATCCTCGCTTACACGGGTCCGCTCTGGCCGCTCCATCGGCGCTCGGTGGAAGCGGCCGGCGGCTGGCACCAGCGCGGCGGCGCCTGGACCCGGCCCGGCCAGCTGGTCGGCAACGGTCCGTTCATGCTCGCCGAATGGCACCCCAACAGCGTCATCCGCGTGGTCCGCAACCCGTTTTATTGGGATGCCGCCCACGTGCGCCTGAAGGAGGTCTGCTTTTATCCGCTCGAGGATGAGAACGCGGAGGAACGCGCCTTTCGCGCGGGCCAGCTCCACGTCACCTATCGCATGCCGCAATCCAAGGTGGCCGTTTACGAACGCGACCACCCCGAAGAGCTGCAGATCGCACCCGACCTGCGACTCAGTTATCTGACCTTCAACGTCACGCGGCCGCCCTTCACCGACGTGCGCGTGCGCCGCGCGTTTTCCCTCGCGATCAACCGCGACCAGCTGGTGAAGGCAACCTTGGGCAAACTGGGATCGCCGGTGACCACCTTGGTCATCCCCGGCACCGGCGGCTACACTCCCCCGCCGGGCCCGGGGTTCGATCCCGCGGAGGCCCGCCGGCTGCTCGCCGAGGCGGGATTCCCCGGCGGAACCGGCCTGCCGCCGGTGGAATTCACACTGAACGGCAACACCGGCGTCACGTTGCTCCTCGCCTCCGCCCTGCAGGCCATGTGGGCGCAGAATCTCGGCGTCCACGTGTCGGTGCTGCCGTGCGAGTTCAAGGTCTACCTCAGCACCCTGCGCGAAAAGCAATTCACGCTGCTCCTCGACGGCTGGGGTTACGGCCTCGACGACCCCCGCGACCCGCTCGAGCTCGCGACCAGCGGCGATCCGAACAACGACTCCGCCTGGAACAACCGCGCATTCGATGCGGCCTTTGCCCGATCGGACGCCGTCCTCCGGACGGCCGAGCGCAACGCCGCCTTTGACACCATGAACGCGATACTTGTCCGGGAAGTGCCCTATGCGCCGCTCTACCAGGCCAATCAGGGCTATCTGCGACAAACCTCGGTTCACGGCTGGCAGAGCAACCGCCTGCGCTCCGTCGATTGGCGCGAACTCTGGCTGGAGCCCACCAAGTAACCCGCCAAGCCGCTTGCGCCCAGCTCGCGCGCGTCTCCTCTCTTTCTCATGCTGTCCCGTCTCACCCTCCTTCTCGCCGCCGCCCTGGTCTTTTCGGGCTGCGCCAAAAAAGAGCCCACCGCCACCGCCGGCTCCGGCAGCAACCCTCCTGCGCGCAAAATCCTGCGCTTCGGCAATGGCTCCGAGCCGCAGGACCTCGACCCGCAGATCGTCACCGGCACGGTGGAATACCGCCTCCTGCAGACGTTCTGCGAGGGACTCGTGAACGAGGATCCCCAGATGAACATCATCCCCGGCGTCGCCGAGCGCTGGGAGATCTCGCCCGACGGCCTGACCTACACGTTCCACCTCCGCGCCGACGCCAAATGGTCCAACGGCGACCCGCTCACGGCGCAGGATTTCGTGCAGTCCTACCAGCGCGAGCTGACCCCCGCCCTCGCCTGCGCGTATGCCTACATGCTCTTCAACCACGTACGCGGTGCGAAAGATTACTACGACGGCAAGCTTACCGACTTCGCGCAGACCGGCTTCCAGGCCCCGGACGCCCACACCTTCGTGCTGACCCTGGTCCAGCCCGCGCCGTTTCTGCTCCACGCCCTCAACCAATACGCGTGGTATCCGGTGCATATTCCCACGATAAAAAAGTTCGGCGGCATGACGCAGCGGAGCACGGCCTGGACGCGCCCCGAAAACTTCGTCGGCAACGGTCCGTATGTCCTGAAATCCTGGACGCCCAACCAGCTCATCGTCGCCGAACGCTCGCCCACCTACTGGGACCGCGCCCACGTCAAGATCGACGAGATCGACTTCTATCCCGTCGAACTCGCCGACACCGAAGAGCGCATGTTCCGCGCCGGCCAGCTCGACATCACCAACGAGGTGCCGCTCACCAAGCTCGCGATCTACCGCCGCGAACACCCCGAATCCGTCCGCGTCGACCCCTACGACGGCATCTATTTCTATCGCTACAACGTCGCGCGGAAGCCCTTCGACGATGTCCGCGTGCGGCGCGCCCTCGCGCTCGCGATCGACCGCGAGAGCCTCGTGAAGAACGTCACGCTCGCCGACGAGGTGCCCGCCTACAATTTCGTCCCGCAGAATCTCCTCGGTTACCGCAGCACCGACAGCTTCAAGGCCAACGTGGCAGAGGCGCGGCGCCTGCTGGCCGAGGCCGGTTACCCCGACGGCCGCGGCTTCCCGCGCGTCGACCTGCTCTACAACACGCTCGAGAAGCACAAGACCATCGGCGAGGCGCTCCAGCAGATGTGGCGCAAGAACCTCGGCGTGGACATCAACCTCGTGAACGAGGAGTGGAAGGTCTACATCGACGACCAGCACGCGAGGAACTTCCAGATCGAGCGCGCCGGCTGGATCGCCGACTACGTCGATCCCCACGTGTTCTTCGACCTCTGGGAAACCGGCGGCGGCAACAACGACAGCAACTGGGGCAACGCGGAATACGACCGGCTCCTCCACTCGTCGCTGTCCGCACGTGACAACACCGGCCGCTACGCCATCTACCACCGGATGGAGAAGATCCTCCTCGATGAGATGCCGGTGCTGCCGATCTTTTACTACACCCGCGCCCGGCTGATCAGCCCGCGCGTCCTCGGCTTCGTCAACACGCCCGTCGACAACTGCCCCTGGAAATACGTCGATCTGGCGCCGTAGGTGGGTCGGGCGCTCCGCGCGCGACATTCCGACCTGCGTCTTGATCGCTCAGCTGCCGCACGCGGAGCGCCCGGCCCACCTCACCGCGTTTTCCTACTTCCTTCTTCCTGCTTAACCCTTACTTTCCGTCGTGCTTCGTTTCATCGCCCGCCGCGTCCTCGAGACGATCCCGGTCCTCTTCATCATCGTCACGGCGACGTTCTTCATGATCCGTTTCGTGCCGGGCGGCCCCTTCACGGCGGAAAAGGCCGTCACTCCGGAGGTCATGCGCAACCTCGAGCGGGCCTACCACCTCGACCAGCCCCTCTGGCAGCAATACGCCAACTATCTCGGGCGGGTAATCTTCCACGGTGACCTCGGGCCGTCGTTCAAGTATCCCAATCGCACCGTCAACGAGATCATTGCGGACAAGCTCCCGGTCTCCCTCGAGCTCGGCTTGCTCTCCCTCGCCATCGCCCTCGCCGTCGGGCTCACGCTCGGCGTCCTCGCCGCCGTCAAGCGCAACACCTGGATCGACTATGTCTGCTCCTCCGCCGCGATGATCGGCATCTGCGTGCCCACGTTTGTGCTCGGCCCGCTGCTCGTGCTCACGTTCGCCATCCACTTCGGCTGGTTCAACGCCTCCGGCTGGTATACGCCCATCGACCGCGTCCTGCCCAGCCTCACGCTCGGCTGCGTCTACGCCGCCTACGTCGCCCGCCTCACCCGCGGCGGCATGCTGGAAGTGCTCAATCAGGATTACATCCGCACCGCCCGCGCCAAGGGCGCCTCCGAAACCCGCGTGATCTTCCACCACGCCCTCCGCGGCGGCCTGCTGCCCGTCGTCTCCTTCCTCGGCCCCGCGATCGCCGGCATCCTCACCGGCTCCTTCGTCATCGAGACGATCTTCCAAATCCCCGGCCTCGGCCGCGAGTTCGTCAACAGCGCCTTCAACCGCGACTACACCCTGGTCCTCGGCACCGTCATCCTCTACGCCGCCCTCCTCATCGGCCTGAACCTCGCCGTCGACGTCGCCCAAGTCTGGCTCAACCCAAAACTGAAGTTCGAATGACTTTCTGCCCGCGAATCACACGAATGACCACGAATCCCCAGCCTTCGGATTCGCGCCCATTCGGGAAATCCGCGGGCAACTCCGATGCCTTCCCTTTCGCCTAAAGTTCTCCCCACCGCCGACGTCACCCCGGCGCAGCTGGAGCACGGTCACTCGCCGTGGCACGACGCGTGGGCCCGGTTGCGGAAAAACAAGCTGGCGGTCGCCGGTGGCATCGCGCTGCTGGCACTCACGCTCCTGTGCATCTGCGGGCCGTGGTTCTCCCAGACCTATCAGGACCAAAACCTCGACCTCGGCGCCACGCCGCCCGGCGCCGCACACTGGCTGGGCACCGACACGCTCGGCCGCGACCTCTTCGCCCGGATCCTCTACGGCGGCCGCATTTCGCTCATGGTCGGCCTTGTCGCCACCTTCGTCGCGCTCACCATCGGCGTGACCTACGGCGCGATCGCCGGCTTCCTCGGCGGCAAGACCGACCGCGTCATGATGCGCATCGTCGACATCATGTACGCCCTGCCGTTCACGATCTTCGTGATCCTGCTCATGGTCTTCATGAAGGAGCCGTCGGAGAAACTCGACGCGTGGCTCCGCAACACCGTCCACCTCGAGGGCATGCAGGGCGCGGGCAACATGGTGCTCCTCTTCGCCGCCATCGGCGCCGTCGAGTGGCTCACGATGTCGCGGATCGTGCGCGGTCAGGTGCTTTCAGTCAAAAAGATGGAATTCATCGAGGCCGCCCACTCGCTCGGCTACGGGCGGCGCCGGATCATCTTCCGCCACATCATCCCCAACATCCTCGGACCCATCATCGTCTACGCCACGCTCACCGTGCCCGCCGTCATGCTGCTTGAGGCTTTCCTCAGCTTCCTCGGCCTCGGCGTCCAGCCGCCGATGAGCTCGTGGGGCGCGCTGATCAAGGACGGCGCCGAGAAGATGGAGGAGTTCTGGTGGCTGCTCGTCTTCCCCGGCAGTGTTTTTTCGCTCACGCTCTTCTCCCTCAATTTCCTCGGCGACGGCCTGAGAGACGCCCTCGACGTCCGAGCCTCCAAAGACTGAAGCTCAGACATGCGACCCAAGTTTAAAGCCTGCTTGTCGCGCCGTAGCTCTTGGAGCGAAGGCGGACGTGCGCGCGTCAAAGGATTGAAGGTGGAACCCTGCCGCCTCAATCTCCACTAAGTCGACCCCCGCATGCGCCGTTTCCGCCCCTATCTCCGCTACCTGAAGCCCGTCCGTCGTCCCTTGATCGCGGCGATTTTTTACGCGGTGCTCTTCGCCTTGACCAACGGCGTCAGCCTCCCCGCGCTCATCAAGTATGTCTTTCCCGTCATTTTTGACCGCGACCACGTCGGCCTGCCGCTCGGCACCGTCATCCTCATCGCCGCCACCATCCCGGTGGCCTTCCTGCTTCGCGCGGTGAGCGGCTACCTCAACAGCTACTACATCCAGCTGAGCGGTGTGCGGATCCTCGAGGCGATTCGCACCGACTATTTTCGGAAACTCCAGCAACTCCCACTTTCGTTCGTCCAGGGTAAGGCCGCCGGCGACCTCATTTCGCGCGGCATGTCCGACACCGGCCAGCTGCAGGCCACGCTCACCACGCTCGCCAGCGACGGCATCAAACAGCCCGTGCAGCTGATTGCCACGCTCGCCACGCTCGTCGTCTTTGCCTTCGGCGACCAGGGCGTGTGGCTTGTGCTCGCCAGCCTCGCGCTGGTCCCGCTCGCCGTCCTGCCCGTGCGCTACGTCGGCAAGAAGGTCATCAAGCGCGCCTACCAGCTCCAGACCAACCTCGGCGTCGTCACCACCCGCTTTGCGGAAAACCTCGCCGCCGCCCGCGAGGTCCGCGCCTTCGGCCTCGAGGAACGAGAAACCGAGCGCTTCGCCGCCGCCAGCCACGACCTCATCACCTCGCAGGTCAAGATTGCCAAATACGTCCAGGCGCTCACCCCCGCCATCGAGGTCATCGCCGCCGCCGGCATCGCTGTCACCCTCGTGTTCGCCTACGGCACCGGCATCCGCGAATCCACCTTCGTCGCCATCATCACCGCGCTCTATTTCAGCTACGAGCCGATCAAGAAACTCGGCGCGATGAACAACGAATACAAACGCGGCCTCGCCGCGTTGGACCGACTTGAGTTCGTCCTCCACGAGCCCGTCACGATCACCGATCCGGCCCAGCCCGTCCCCGTCGGCCGTCTCGCGGGCCACGTCGGGTTCGAGGGCGTGACGTTCGCCTACAATCCCGGCGAACCCGTCCTGCATGACCTCAGCGCCCGCATCCCCGCCGGCACCGTCTGCGCGCTCGTCGGCCCCAGCGGCGCCGGCAAGAGCACCTTCGCCAACCTCGTCCCGCGCTTCTACGAGGCCACCGCCGGGCGCGTCACGATCGACGGCCATGACGTCCGCGCCATGCGCGTCGCCGACCTGCGTCGCAACATCGCCCTCGTTTCGCAGGACCCCGTGCTCTTCAACGACACGATCTACCACAACCTCCTCCTCGGCCGCCCCGACGCCACGCGCGACGAGGTCCTCGCCGCCGCCATCGACGCCCACGCCGACGACTTCATCCGCACACTGCCGCACGGTTACGAAACGATCGTGGGCGAGCGCGGTTCCCTCCTCTCCGGCGGCCAGAAACAGCGCCTCGCCCTCGCGCGCGCATTCCTCCGCAACGCCCCGATCCTCATCCTCGACGAGGCCACGTCGGCCCTCGATTCCCAGAGCGAACAGTTCATCCAGGAGGCGCTGCGGAAACTCGTCGTCGGCAAGACCGTGCTGATCATCGCCCACCGCTTCAGCACCATCCGCGACGCGTCCATGATCCTCGTGTTCGACCGCGGCCAGGTCGTCGCCTCCGGCACCCACGCCCAGCTCTACGCGGGCAACGCCCTCTATCAGTCGCTCTACGATCGCCAGCACAGCGCCGCCTGACGCATGGCCGACGCTCCGCCCAACGTCCTCGTCATTCGCCGCCGCTACCTCGGCGACATTGTCCTTCTCGGCAGCGTGCTCCGCAACCTGCGCCTGCACTGGCCCTCCTCCCGCGTCACCGTCGCCGCCGAGCCCGCCTACACCGACATCCTCGCGCTCAACCCCGACGTCGACGCCGCGCTGGCGCTGCCCAAGCACCTCTCGAGCTGGCCGGGTTTCATCCGCAGGCTGCGCCGCGCGCGATTCACGCACGTCCTCGACTTCGACAACACGGAGAAGACCGCGATCGTCGCCCGCCTGACCGGCGCCGCCGTCCGCGCCACCTTCAATCGCGAGCTCATCCCGTTCCGTTACCAGCGCTTCTACACCCAGGTCGCGAAGGTCACGAACGCCTTCTACGACTCGCACCACATCACCGACACCTACCTCGCGCTGTTGCCCGCGATCGGCGTGCCCATCGTCTCGCGGGAAGTCCGCCTCGTGCCGCGGCCCAAGGACCTCGAGTCCACCGCCGTCTGGGCCGGGAACGTCGAGAAGAAATATACCGCGTCCCATGCCCGCGTGTTGCTGCACCCGGGCAGCCGCAGTCCGTATCGCCTGTGGCCCGCCGAGCGCTTCGCCGCCGTTTGCGACCGCGTGCAATCCGAACTCGGCGCGCAGGTCTTCGTCGTCGCCGGCCCGGGCGAGCAGGCGTTGGTCGCGGAGATCCGCCGCCACGCCAAGTATCACCTCGTCGCCCTCGAACAACGCTTCACCGTCGGCCAGTTCGCCGCGCTCACCGCCCAGTTCGACCTCTTCCTCTGCCACGACAGCGGCCCGATGCACATCGCCGCCGCGGTCGGCACGCCTGTCGTGGCGCTCTTCGGCTCACAGAATGCCACCATCTGGCGGCCGCTCGGCCAACGCACCACGGTCCTCCAGCCGCCGCTGCCCTGCACCTGCCTCGGGGCCGTGGGCCCGACCCCCTGCGAGCCGGGCAATTCCTACAAAAGCTACTGCGTGCGCCACCTGACCGTGGAGCAAGTTTTCACCGCACTCGCGGATAGTTTGAAGCCGGAAGCCAGGAAACCAGGAAGCTGAGTCCGAATTCCTGGATTCCTGGCTTCCGGCTAAAATCCCCTCCTCCGGCTCTTACATCCGGAACGCGATGATCGTGTTCGCCACGCCGACAATCTCGGCGAACCGGCCGGCTTTGATCGCTTCGAAAATCGCCTGCGTCACCCCGCTGGCCCGGCTCCCGAAGTCGTGAAATGCAATCACGCCGCCCCGCTTCACATAGGGCGCCCACGCCGCGATGTCCGCGGCGCACGCCGCATACGAATGGTCGCCGTCGATGAAAACCAGGTCGATCGTCCCGCGCTTCGCCTGGAGGCTCTGCGCCGCCGCGAGGGAATCGCTCACCACCGGTTCAGCCCGGTTCGCGAACCCGAGCGCCGCGAAGTTGCCGCGGAAAATCTCCAGCGTACTGCTCGACCCCAGTTTCCGGAAATGCCGGTTATACCACGCCGCATCCTCGCCGCACGTCGAAAGCCCCTGGAAGTTGTCCACCGCGAAAATCTTCGCCGCATCGCCCTTCAGTCCCGCCGCAAGGAAGCACGTCGACGCGCCCATCCACGACCCCACCTCAATCACTTGCGCACCCGCCGGCGCATCGCTCGCCAGCTGGTAGAGGAAACCCCGCTCCGGAAAACTGCCCATGTCGTCCGTCTTGAAATGCCGCGCCACGCGGTGAAATTCGTTCCAGTCGAGATCCGGCCGGCGCTTGCGTGCGCCGCGCAGGTAACGGCCGCATTTCTGGGCAAAGCGCAGGTCGCGCACGAGGGGCCAGTGCTTGAAAGCCATGGGGTGAATCCACGCCATGCGCCCCCGGGCGGGAAGCTTTTTCTTTGCGGGCGGCGCCCCGCCCGGCAACAACTGGAGGTCACCGCATGCTTTCCCTGAACGGCCCCCTGCAGCTCACCGTCGCCATCCCGACGTATAATCGCGCCGACTTCCTGCGCCAGACCCTCGCCGGCATCGCGCTGCAGGTTTTCCCCGCAGGTCAGTTCGAGGTGCTGGTCATCGACAACAACTCCACCGACCACACCCGTGCCGTCGTCGCGGAGTTCGCCGACGCGCAGCCGGCGCCGCGGCACGTGCTCGAGACCCAGCAGGGACTTGACCATGCCCGCAACCGCGCCATCGCCGAGGCGCGCGGCGCGATCCTCATCTTCGCCGACGACGACATCCTTGTGCAGCCGGACTGGCTCACGCAGCTCACCGCACCGCTGCGCGCCGACAAGTCCCGCCGCGTCGGCGCCGTGGGGGGCGAGGTGATTCCCGTCTTCCCGCAGGGCCTGCCGCCCTGGGTCGCCGAGTGGCACGCCCCGCTGGCGTTTCGCGCCGATGCCGGCCCGATCGACGCCCGGCACTCCCCGATGGGCGCAAACCTGGCGTTTCCCCGCTGGGTGTTTGAGCAACTCGGGCCGTTTCACACCGCGCTCGACCGTGCCGCCGGCAACTATTTTTCCGGCGGCGACAGCGAGATGATCCGCCGCGTGCGCGCCGCCGGCCTCCAGGTGTGGTTCGTGCCCGCCGCGGCCGTCCAGCACCAGATGCCCGCGAATCGCACCACCTTCCGCTATGCCACGCGCCACGCCTTCGACTCGGCCCGCTCGCGCGTCATCGACCGCGCCGGCCAGCCCGGCGCCGCGGGCTATTTTGCCGGGCGCCTCGTGGGCAATGTCTTCAAAGTCCTCGGCTACGCCCTCCTCGCCCTGCTCGGCTGGCTGACGTTCAACCCCGACACCGCCAAGAAATCCCTCGTCCGCGCGTGGCGTTCCTGCGGCTACCTCTACCAAATCCCGCGCTCGCTCGTGGGAAAGATTTAGTCTTCATCCTTCCTGTGGCCGCCCCGCTTCCGCTCTCCGTCGTCATCATCGCCAAGAACGAGGCGCAGACGCTGCCCCGCTGCCTCGCCAGCGTGTCCGGCTGGGTCGCGGAGATCGTCGTCGCGCTCAACAACACCACCGACGGTTCCGACACCGTCGCCCGCCAGGCCGGCGCCGTCGTGCACAACCTGCCCTGGCATGGTTACCGCGACACGAAGAACGCCGCGCTCGCGCTCGCGAAGCAGCCGTGGGTGCTGTCGCTGGACGCCGACGAGGAAGTCTCGCCCGCGCTGCGCGCCTCGCTCACCGCGTTCTTCGCCCGAGCTGACCACGACACGTTCGCCGGCGCGCGTTTTCCCCGGAAAGTCTGGTTCATTGACCGCTGGATCACGCACGGCGACTGGTATCCGGACCTGAGTCTCCGCCTCCTGCACGTCGGTCGCGCGCGCTGGGGCGGCGACCAGTTCGTGCATGAGAAGGTCGAGTGCGACGGCCCCGTCGCGACGCTCACGGGCGACCTGCACCACTTTTCGTTCCCGACGCTCGCGAGCCACGTGGCGAAGATCAACCCGTTCGCCGACCTCTTCGTCCGCCAACAGCAGGCCAAGGGCGGAAAATTCTCCGTCCTCGCCGCCGTCTTCCGCCCGTTCTGGCGGTTCTTCCGCGCCTACGTGGTGAAGCTCGGTTTCCTCGATGGCTTCCCGGGCTTCTACATCGCCCAGGCCACCGCCTTCGGCGCCTTCGTCCGCTACAGCCGGCTGTATGAGGCGGAACACCATCGCGATCCCCAGAAGTGATGGCCACGAAAAGGCACAAAAACTTCCGTGGCTTCGGCTCAACGTTCCATCGCGCCCATAGGCGCACGAGCAAATGTGCTCAGAGTTATTGTGCCTTTTCGTGCCTCTTCGCGGCCAACCTGCCTTGGTCTGCAACCCATGCCTGACCAGCCGCACACGTTCAGCAAACTCGCCGAGGAACTGGTCGGCGACCTGCGCGGCGTGCCGTTCGACGAACCCCGCCGGCAGGTAAAACGCGCCACGCGTCCGCTCGCCGGCCTCGTCGAGGAGCTCATGGTCAAATACCAGGTCGGCCGGCCCTCCGCCGAGCAGACCATCCGCGACCACTGGGCGGAACTCGTCGGAGCGGCCAACGCCGCCTATTCCCACCCCGTCCGGATCGAGAAGTCCAAGCTCTCCGTCATGGTCTCCCACGCCGTGGTCCGGAGCGAACTCTTCCACCACCGCGCCGACATCGTGCAGAAGATTCGTCAACTCCCCGGATGCGAAGCGGTTAAGTCGCTCAATCTCCGGTCCGGGTGACCCTGCCGGCGGCCCAAAATTACGCTTGCACCACCGGGGGAGGTTTTGGATTCTGTCTCCTTGCGTTAGTGGAAATCCGTCGGTTGCGGATTCCCACCATGACTGGTCCGGCATCCCGCCGGATTGGAACGGTGACGCCGGCTCAACCCCGACTTGTCGGGGCGGGGCGGGGGTCACGGAGCCCGCAAGGGTTCCCTACAGTCGTGTAACCCTCAGTCACCAAACCATGCCTACAGTCGTTAAACCCGAAATCATCGCCGAATACAAAACGCACGAAACGGACACCGGTTCTTCCGAGGTCCAGGTCGCGCTGCTGACCGCCCGGATCAATCACCTGACCGAGCACCTGCGCACGCATCGCAAGGACTTCCACTCGCGCCGCGGGCTCCTCCAGATGGCCAGCCGCCGTCGCAAGCTTCTCGATTACCTCAAGAAGCACGACCTGCCCAAGTATAGCGAGCTGCTCCAGAAACTGAACCTCCGCAAATAACCAGCTTTGTCACACGGGCGACCCGATCCGCGGGTCGCCCGTTGTCTTTACCGACACTCGCACTCCAGACCGGGACATTTCCGTTTGCCGCCCAGGCAAACCCCGCCAGCCGGCGGCAAACGGAAATCTCTCGCGTCTCGTACGGGGAGACAAGGTGGGTTCCCAGAATCCAACCAACCGCGGCCCATTGGCCGCATCGTAGCGCAGGCGTCCCGCCTGCCTACCCCAAAGCTGCAGGCGAGTCGCCTGCGCTACCCAGATAACCGTCCGCATCCGAAATCCGTCCGCAAATGAATCAGAAACATAATGTCACCGTGCCCGGCCTCGGGCTCACGTTCTCCACCGGCTCGATTGGCCAGCTCGCTGGCGGCGCCGTCAACGTCAACGTCGGCGAGACCAACGTCTTCGTCACCGCCTGCGTCGCGCAAACCATGCGCCCAGGCCAGGACTTCTTCCCGCTCACCGTCGACTACCGCGACAAATACGCCGCGGCCGGCCGCTTCCCCGGCGGCTACTTCAAGCGCGAGGGTCGCCCGACCGAGCGCGAGATCCTCATCTCCCGCCTCTGCGACCGTCCCTGCCGCCCGCTCTTCCCCGAGGGTTTCCTCAATGAGGTCCAGATCATCGGCCAGCTCATGTCGGCCGATCTCATCCACGACTCCGACATCGCCATGGTCAACGGCGCCAGCGCCGCCCTCGCCATCTCCGACATCCCGTGGGGCGGCCCCATCGGCTGCGTCCGCGTCGCGCTGATCGAGGACAAGTTCGTCGCCAACCCGACGATCGAGCAGATGTATTCGTCGTCGCTCGACCTCATCTACGTCGGCAACGCCAAGGACATGCTGATGATCGAGGGTTCCGCCGACCAGATCTCCGAGGAGAAGTTCGTCGAGGCCCTCGCCTTCGGCCACGAGGCCATCCAGCCGATCATCACGGCCATCAAGGAACTCGTCACCCTCGCCGGCAAACCCAAGGCCCACTTCGCCCTCGTCGGCGCCACCGCCGAGGCCCGCGCCATCATCGAGCGCGTCGTCCCGGCCGAGCGCGTTTCCGCCGCCATCTTCGGTCACGAGAAGGCCGTCCGCTCCGCCAACGTCAAAATCCTCAAGGCCGAGGCCCACGCCGCCCTGACGACCGAGCTCGGTGCCGGCCGCTTCAGCGACGTCGACCTCAACGTCGTCTTCGAGGACCTCCAATACAAGGCCTACCGCGCCACCGTGCTCGCCCAGGGCGTGCGCTCCGACAAGCGCGATGCCAAGACGATCCGCCCGCTCAGCTCCAAGGTCGGCGTCCTCCCCCGCGTGCATGGCTCCGCCATGTTCCAGCGCGGCGACACCCAGAACATCGCCATCGTCACCCTCGGGCCGACGAAGGAAGCCCAGGACATGGACGGACTCACCGGCGGCGCCACGTCGAAGAGCTTCATCCTCCACTACAACTTCCCGCCGTTCTCCGTCGGTGAGACGGGTCGTTTCACCGGCCCCGGCCGCCGCGAAGTCGGCCACGGTGCCCTCGCCGAGCGCTCGCTCGTCCCGGTGCTCCCCGCCGAGGACGTGTTCCCCTACTCCATCCGCGTCGTCTCCGAGATCATGGCCTCCAACGGCTCGACCTCGATGGCCTCGATCTGCGGCGGCTGCCTCGCCCTCATGGACGCCGGCGTGCCGATCATCGCCCCCGTCGCCGGCATTTCCTGCGGTCTCATGACCGAGATGGACGCTTCCGGTAACATCACCAAGTGGACGACCATCACCGACATCCTCGGTGAGGAAGACCACTTCGGCGACATGGACTTCAAGATCGCCGGTACGACCAAGGGCATCACGGGCTTCCAGCTCGACCTCAAGATCAACGGCCTGCCCTTCGAGATCGCCAAGACGGCGGTCTTCCAGGCCCGCGACGCCCGCATCGAGATCCTCAAGTCGATGCTCGCTTCGCTGCCCGCGCCCCGCGCCGACCTGTCGAAATACGCCCCCCGCATCCAGACGATCCAGATCGATCCCGAAAAGATCGGCCTGCTCATCGGGCCCGGTGGCAAGACCATCCGCCGCATCGTCGAGACGACGGGCGCGCAGATCGACATCGCCGACGACGACTCCGGCAAGGTGTTCATCTACTCCAACAACGGCGAGGCCATGGCCCGCGCCATCAAGGAAGTCGACAGCCTCTGCGGCGGCGGCTCCGGCCCTGGCGGCGGTGGCGGCGGCGCCCAGATCGAGATGGACAAGATCTACACGGGTCGCGTCACCGGCATCAAGGAGTTCGGCTGCTTCGTCGAGTGCCTCCCCGGCAAGGAAGGCCTCTGCCACATCAGCGAGCTCGCGGACTTCCGCGTGCGCCGCACCGAAGACGTGGTCAAGATGGGCGAGTCGATCACCGTGAAATGCATCGGCATCGACGAGCGCTCCGGCAAGGTCCGCCTCTCGCGCCGTGCCGCGATGAAGGACCTCGAGGCCCAGAAGCAGGCCGGCGGCGCCGCTCCCGCGGCCGAAGCCACGCCCGCTGCGCCGCAGCAGTAAGCGCCAAGCTTAAAGCTCCAAGCTACTTCAAGCCGGAGGCGTTCGCGCCTCCGGCTTTTTTGTGCTCGGATTTCTTACGTAGGTCGGGCTTTACGCCCGACAGGTTCGTAAATTCTGCCTTCCTGCGTGAGCGACGAACCAAAAGGCTACCGTGGCTATGGCGCGCTCCGCCAAGGGCGATGCTCGCTAGGGGGCAGCGACTGTTTTCTCACCGTTTGTGTTCGGCGCCCGCTTACAGGCCTGGCTAGCACAATCCTGGCACCACAAGTGCAGGCACAGCTATGCGCATTGAATCGACGTGGACTTTGGCATGTTCGCACTTCGGTGATAATGCCGGACCACGTTCACCTGTTAGTCACACTTGGGATACAAAGTAGCTTGGCAGATGCATTGCGCCAACTGAAAGGCCCGCTGACACCTGTGCTCCGAAGGCACGATCTGAGCTGGCAGGAGGATTTCTACGATCATCGTCTCCGATCTACAGACGAACTACTGCCAACATTCTTGTATATCTTTCTCAACCCCTACCGCGCTGGCCTCATCACACCAGAACAGACATGGCCGTGGTATACGTGCGCCCCGGAAGATTGGGAATGGTTTGGTGGTCTAACCAAAGAAAGTCGGCCATTTGTCGAATGGTTGAAGTAGTAGGTCAGGTTTGGGTCTCCACAACCGGGCAAGCATGTCGGGCGTAAAGCCCGACCTACGGCAAACCACGAGACCGCTGAATGCAGCAGGCTGTATTTTAAGCTTACAGCTTTCCGCTTACCGCTTAAAGTTCTCCCTCTTCCATGAAACTCCTGGTCACCAACGACGACGGCGTCGAAAGCGTTTTTCTCCATGAACTCGTCGCCGCCCTCGTGAAGGCCGGGCACGACGTCAACGTCGTCGCTCCCGTCACCGAGCAGAGCTGGACCGGCGCGTCCAAGACCCGCTCCAAGCCCGTCCGCTCCGCCGCCGTCAACCGCGGCTTCGGCTGCCCGACGTGGATGGTCGACGGCACTCCCAGCGATTGCGTCAACATCGCCCTCGCGCACCTGGTGAAGACCCCCATCGACGGCGTCGTCAGCGGCATCAACGTCGGCATGAACGCCTCCCTCGGCTTCATCCTCGCCAGTGGCACCGTCGCCGGCGCCTGGGAAGCCGCCATCCACGGCCTGCCCGCCGTCGCGTTCTCCCAGGACGTCACCGAGGCCACCTACGCGCACCTCAAGGACCACGGCAGCGTGCCCGACGGCGAACTGCTCTCGACCCTCAAGGTCTCCGCCGCCCACGCCGCCAGGCTCACGCCCGGGCTCATCTCTGGCACGAAGAAACACAGCTTCACGATCCACAACGTCAATTTCCCGGCCCGCTGCCGCGCCGACACCCCGATGCGCCAGACGGTGCCGGCCCGGCTGTTCGTGCCCGGACTTTTCAGCCCGCGCGACGACGAAGGCACCCACCGCTTGATCTGGCGCATCGGCGAGGACGTTTCGCCCGCCGAGCCCCTGACCGACCGCTCCTGCCTCGCCGCCGGCCTCATCAGCCACACCGTCCTCGACTACACCAAGCTCGGGCTGTGAGTGGAGTTAGCCGCAAAGAGGCCCAAAAGTCGCAAGGCTGATTCCCTTTTTGCGCTGCCTGCGCCTCTTCGTGGCCAACCCGATTGGGCTTTGTGTCGTTCGCGTCCCTTCGCGGTTAAAAAACACTCGCTACCCGCCACCCACTCCTCGCTACTCTCTCGCCTCGCCGATGATCGAAGTCCGCCACCTCACCCGCATCTTCCGCACGTATAAGAAAAAGCCCGGTTTCTGGGGCGGCGTGACGGGCCTGTTTCACCGCGAATTCGAGGAGACAGCCGCGGCCAAGGATATTTCCTTCGACATCGCCGAGGGCGAATTCGTCGGCTTTCTCGGGCCCAACGGCGCGGGCAAGACCACCACGCTGAAGATGCTGTCCGGCCTGATCTACCCGACCAGCGGCACCGCCCGCGTCGCCGGCTTCGATCCCACCAAGCGCGAGAATGCCTACCGGCGGATCTTCGCGCTCGTGCTCGGCCAGAAAAACCAGCTCTGGTGGGACCTCCCCGCCATCGAGTCGTTCAATCTCCTGCGCGCGATCTACGGCCTGCCCGCCGACCAGTTCAAGGCCTCGCTCGACGAGCTCGTGAAGCTCCTCGACGTCGAGAAGAAGCTCAACGTCATGGTGCGCGAGCTCTCGCTCGGCGAGCGCATGAAGATGGAGCTGATCGCCGCGCTCATTCACCGGCCGCGCGTGCTCTTCCTGGACGAGCCGACCATCGGCCTCGACGTCGTGTCGCAGCGCGCCGTGCGGCAGTTCCTGCGCGACTACAACCGCCGTTACAAGGTCACCATCCTGCTCACGAGCCACTACATGGCCGACATCAAGGAGCTCTGCGAACGCGTCATCGTCATCCACAAAGGCGTGAAGATTTACGACGGCGCCCTCGCCCAACTCGAAAACGCCGGCGGCGCGCGCAAGAAGATCATCACCTTCGAACCCGCCCTCGCCGCCGCTGACTCGCCGCAGGGCAATGCGTTTCCCGAGACGTGGAAGTCAGGCTTCGGCACGACCACCCGCGCGGACGACGGCAAGTTCACCGTCTGCGTCCCGGGCGAAAACGTCGTGTCCGTGTCCCAGGAAATCCTCAGCGCCGGCCCCGTGGCCGACATCACGATCGAGGACGTCCCGCTCGAAGACGTCATCGCCGAGCTGTTCACTTCCCAAAAGTGAAGTAGCGCAGGCGTCCCGCCTGCATCATTCGGGAAGCAGGCGGGACGCCTGCGCTACCTCATCAACGCCTCGATTCGGGCCTTCGAGCTGACCACGTCCTCCACCGACTGACGCGGACTCAGCTCCAGCACCAGCACGTGCTCAGGCCGCCAGAATTTGCTGACCATCGCAAAATCGATCTTGCCCGCGCCCACCGCCTGGTGGTCGCGCCCGACCGCGTTCACGTCGTGGAGGTGAAACCCGATCAGTCGCGGCGCCATCGTCTCCAAATGCGCCCGATGGTCCAGCAGGCCCATCGTCTGCTTGAGATCCGCATGCCCCGTGTCGTGCCAGTAGCCCACCGGCGCGGCCGCCGGCAGCCCCGCCATGAAGGCCGGGAAATCCGCCTCGAGCGGCAGTTCGTTGAAGCCCTCGCGGTTCTCGAAGCCCAGCCGGATGCCATTCGCGGCCGCGTAGGGCAGGATTTCGTTCACGCTCGCCTGCACCTGCGCCCAATACGGCGGCATGCGCTTCCGCAGCTTGGCGAGGGACTTCGCCAGCAGGGCCTGGTAACCCGGGTCCGCCGCGAGGGTGGCAAGGTTGCGCCCGCGCGTGTAGGCCTGCAGCGCCTTCGCCGGGTTGAACCAGAAGAATCGGACGCTCCCCAAATGGCAGACGAGGACACGCGCCTTCACCTGCGCCGCGAAGTCGATCGAACGCTTGGTGTGGCGCACCCACTGGTCGCGCTCGCGCGCATCGGTCGCCGACGGCTCGAACAGGTTCGGCGCCGCATGGTTCACCCCGGTGGGCAGCGGGCAAAAATTATGCGCCGAGCCCACCTTGATCAGCCCCTGCTCGACCGCCTTGAGCAGGCCCGGAACCAGCGTGATCCGGATGCCATGGCTCAGCTCGACGTATTCAAACCCGAGGCCGGCCATCTCCTGCGCCATTGCATACCCGTCCGTGTGCCGGGACGAACACCAGCTGGTGGAGAGGGACAGGATGGGTTTGGCCGCCACGCCTCCAACGAAGGGGCCCGGCCGTCTCCTTGACCACCAAAAACGCGGCCGTCCCGAGCCTGGTGATCAGCCACAAAGAGGCGCGAAAAGGCGCAAAAAGAGTGGACACAACGACAGCCCAAGACGCCCATCCGAAGATATTTTTTGCGTCTTTTCGCACCTCTTTGTGGCCACCATCGGAAACCCACCCCAAAACAAAAAACCGCGCCCCGGAATCCGGAGGCGCGGTGGAAAATATCTAACTCGCTCGTGGACAGCGATTACTCGGCGTAGCGGCGGCGGAGCATCTGGGTGAAGGCCTGGACCTTCTCCTTGCGGCGGCGCTTCTCGCAGGGCTTCTCGTAGTAGCGCTTGGCGCGGGTGCCCTTGATGATGTTCTCGCGATCGAGCTTCTTCTTCATGCGGCGCAGCGCACGGTCAACGGGCTCGTTCTTGCGGATCTTGATTTCGATGGACATGGGTGCGGACGTGTTTGTGAAAGGAAAAGCTGACAAATAGGCCAAGCCCAGAGCCCTGCGTCAATGGCGTTTTTCGGGGCAGAAAACCCAGTCTATTTTGAGCCGGAAGCCAGGAATCCAGGAACCTGAGTATGGGCCTCCGGACAATTATTCTCGTCCGATTCCTGGCTTCCTAGCTTCCGGCTTAAACCTCCCCATTCCCGCCTTGCGCATGCCCGCCGTTGGGCTTGGTTAAGTCCCTCCGTGCCGGCCGTTGATAAAAATTTCGTCCACCTCCACGTCCACAGCGACTACAGCCTACTCGACGGGGCCTGCCGCATCGACCGGCTGATGGACCGGGCGGTGGAACTGGGCATGCCGGCCCTCGCTCTCACCGACCATGGCAACCTCTACGGCGCGATTGAGTTCTACAACACCGCCAAGTCCAAGGGCATCAAGCCCCTCATCGGTTGCGAACTCTACCTCGTAGAGACCTCGCGACTCGAGAAACACGGCCGCTCCGACGACGAGGGCAAGTCCATCTTCCACCTCGGCCTCCTCGCGAAAAACCTCACCGGTTACCAGAACCTCCTGAAGCTCGTCTCCGACGCCCATCTCAAGGGGTTTTATTACAAGCCCCGCACCGACCTCGACACGCTCGCGCAATACGCCAACGGCCTGATCGGCTTCACGGGCTGCCTCGCCTCCCTCGTCCCGCAGCACCTGCTCTACGACCGCCTCGACGAGGCCCGCAAGGCCACCGCCCGCTTCGTCGAGATCTTCGGGCGCGAGAATTACTTCGTCGAAATCCAGGACCACGGCATCCCGGAACAGCGCAAGATCATCCCCGGCCTCCTGCAACTCGCCGAGGAGTTCAAGCTCAAGGTCATTTGCACCAACGACGTTCACTACGTCCGCAATTCCGACGCCACCTCGCACGACGCCATGCTCTGCATCCAGACCGGCGCGAAGATCGAGGACGAAAAGCGCATGCGCTTCGACGGCTCGCAGTTCTATCTCAAGTCCCGCGATGAGATGGCCCGGATCTTCACCGAGGTGCCCGACTCAGTGTTGAACACCCAGCTCGTCGCCGAGATGTGCGAGCTCACCATCCCGTTTCCCAAGGGCAGCGAGCGCTACCCGAAGTATCCGCTCCCGACCGAGGTCAAGGACGACCGCACCGGCTATCTCCGCGACCTTTGCATCGCCGGCCTGAAAAAGCGCTACGGCGTCGACTATCATTCACCCGAGAAGTTCTCGGACAAAGCGCTGGGCAAGACCCTCGTCGAGCGCCTCGACTTCGAGCTCTCCGTCATCTCCAAGACCGGCTTCATCGACTATTTCCTAGTCGTGTGGGACTTCATTGACTGGGCCAAGCGCCAAGGCATTCCCGTCGGCCCCGGCCGCGGTTCCGGCGCCGCCTGCATCGTGGCCTACGTGCTCGGCATCACCAACCTCGACCCGCTGCGTTTCAAGCTGCTCTTCGAGCGTTTCCTGAATCCCGAGCGCGTCTCCCCGCCCGACTTCGACATCGATTTCTGCATGCGCCGCCGCGGCGAGGTCGTCGATTACGTCCGCCAGAAATACGGCAACGACTGCGTGGCCAACATCATCACCTACGGCACGCTCGGCGCCAAGATGGTCATCCGCGACGTGTCACGCGTGCACAACCTCCCCTACGCCGAGGCCGACCGCCTCGCGAAGATGATCCCGGACGAGCTCAACATCTCGCTCGCCGACGCGCAGAAGAAATCCGCCGAGCTCCGCGACGAGCTGGCCAAGAACCCCGCCGCAAAGAAAATCTGGGACCAGGCGCTCGTGCTCGAGGGCATGGTGCGCAACACCGGCAAGCACGCCGCCGGCATCATCATCACCGACCGCCCCCTCGAGGAATTCGTCCCGCTCACGCTCCAGGAAGGCGACGTCACGGTGCAGTATGACATGAACGCCGTGTCCAAGCTCGGCCTGCTCAAGATGGACTTTCTCGGCCTCAAGACGCTGACCGTCATCGCCGACGCCCTCGACAACATCCATCGCACCGTCGACCCGAAATTCGACCTCGAGGCCGTGGGCTTCGACGACCCCAAGACCTACGCCCTGCTCAACACCGGCCGCACCACCGGCGTGTTCCAGCTCGAGTCCGGCGGCATGCAGGCGCTCTGCCGCCAGATCAGCCTTTCCTCCATCGACGAGATCGTCGCGCTCATTGCGCTCTACCGCCCCGGCCCGATGGAGTGGATTCCCGACTACGTGCGCGGCAAGAAGGACCCCAGCACCGTCAAGTTTCCCCACCGTCTCCTCGAGGAGGTCTGCCGCGAAACCTACGGCGTGATGGTCTATCAGGAGCAGGTCATGGAGGCCGCGAAGATCATCGCCGGCTACTCGCTGGGCGGCGCCGATCTCCTGCGCCGCGCGATGGGCAAAAAGGACGCCACCGCCATGGCCGCCGAGCGCGACAAGTTTGTCGCGGGCGCCAAGCGCGTGAACAACATCGACGAGAACACCGCCAACTCGATCTTCGACATCCTCAACAAGTTCGCCGGCTACGGCTTCAACAAGGCGCACTCCGCCGCCTACGCCGTGCTCAGTTTCCAGACCGGCTTCCTCAAGGCGAACTACCCCGTCCAGTTCATGGCCGCCGTGCTCAGCACGGAACTCGGCAACTCCGAAAAGGTCGCCCACTATATCGGCGAGTGCGAGTCGATGGGCCTGAAGGTGATGGGGCCGGATGTAAACGAGAGTCGGGAAATGTTTACCCCGGTGATCCGGCCAATGACTAATGACCAAGGCCTAATGCCTGGTGGCAAACCGGGCGCAAATGGCTCCGCCCACGAAAAGGACCCATCGTCATTAGACATTCCGCCGCAGGGCGGCGGCGCCATTCGTTTCGGCCTCGCCGGCATCAAGGGCGTCGGCGAACAGGCCGCCCAGAAGATCATCGAGGAGCGTGACAAGAACGGCCCGTTCCGCGACTTCGACGACTTCATCTCGCGAGTCGACGCCCGCGCGCTCAACAAACGCGTGCTCGAGCACCTCGTGAAGACCGGCGCCTTCGATTTCAGCGGCGCCTCGCGCAAGGCCCTCTTCGACGGCATCGACGCCGCCCTTTCCGGCGTCGCCGCCACCGCCCGCGACAAGGCCGCCGGCCAGCACAGCTTCCTCGACATGCTCGCCGAGGAAACCCCCGCCCGCCCCGCGACCGCCGTGACGACCACTGTCCACGACTCCGCCGGTGATTTCCCCGCTGCAGAGCGGCTCCAGTATGAAAAGGAGCTGCTCGGCTTCTACGTGTCCGGCCACCCGATGAACGTCTTCGCAGGGCTCGCCGAGGCGATCAACACGTTTCCCGAGGAGGAACTGCTCACGCTCGGCGACCGCACCGAATTCCGCCTCTGCGGCATCGCGTCGAACATCGCGAAGAAACTCTCGAAGAAGGACAACCGCCCGTGGGCGGCGTTCACCCTCGCGACGAAGCGCTCCACGCTCTCGCTCAACATGTTCGCCGACGCCTACGCCGCCTACGCGCCCAACCTGCTGCCCGAGTCGCCCGTGCTCGTGCAGGGCAACGTCATCGGCGGCAACGACGGCACGCGCATCAACATCAAGGAGTGCTACCCCCTCGACAATTTCGTCACCGGCATCGTCAAGAAGGTCACCTGGCTCCTGCATCCGTCGCACCCCGAGCTGCCCGCGTTCTTCCGCCTGCTGCGCGACACCATCAACCGGCAGACCGGCGACACGCGGATGGAGTTCGCCTTCGTCTTCGACGACCGCGCCGCGCCCGTCGCGGAGGTCAGCGGCGCACTCGGCTGGAAACTCACCGCCCCCGTCTTCCAGTCGCTCCGCGCCCACCCCGCCGTCGCCGGCGTCCAGCTCGAAACCAAGCGCCTCGAACTCAAGCAGGACCGCCGTTGGTCGAAACGCTAGGCGTGGCACGGGTCTCCGGCCCGTGATTATCCGGTAGCGCAGGCGTCCCCGCCTGCATTCCCCATCTCCAGCAGGCGCGGACGCCTGCGCTACAATTTGCTTCGGTCTTCGCCATCACGGGTCAGAGACCCGTGCCACGCCAATCCCATTGCGTCATTCGCAGGCACCCTCCGTTTTCCGGGTTTGTCCTTCGGGTGTTTCGTGTGTTTCGTGGTGCCACTCATGCCCGACCAAGCCACGCTCAACCACGCCGCGCAGGTCCTTGCCGCCATCTCGGACGACCAGCGCGCGGATTCCGCGCTGCGCTTGTATTTCGAGGCCCACCGGTACCTGCAGCCGCCGCTCAAGCGTGCCATCAGCCACGCCGTGTTCGTCTATTTCCGCTGGCTGTCCTGGCTCGAGCCCAAGGTCGCCCCGCAAAAGCGCCTCGCCCAGGCCCTCACCCTGCAGGAGCGCTTCGATGCCGACCCCAAGGCCGTGAAAGCGGAGACGCTAGCTGCTCTTGCGGTTCCCGCATGGCTCTGGACCGAACTCGACTTAACCGCTGAGTCGCGCAGCGACTCACCCTCCGTAGTCCCGCTGAGCGGGACGAAGGAGGGCGCACCGCATAAAGTGAAAATGTCTGCGAAAGCCGCCTATCTCCGCCAACTCCAGCGCGACCCGGCCCTCTGGCTCCGCGCGCGCCCGGGCACCGCGGACGCCGTCGCGAAGTCGCTCTTCGCCTGCCAGCGCACTGACCTCGCCCCCGACGCCCTTCGCTTCACCGGAACCCAAGATCTCTTCCGCACCGAGCAGTTCAGCTCCGGCGAATTCGAAATCCAGGATCTCGCGTCCCAGCTCGTCGGCGTCGCCTGCGCCCCGCAGCCGGGCGAAACGTGGTGGGACACCTGCGCCGGTGAGGGCGGCAAAACCCTCCACCTCGCCGACCTCATGCAAAACAAGGGTGTCGTCTGGGCCACCGATCGCAGCGCCAAACGCCTCGACACCCTCAAGCGCCGCGCCGGCCGGGCGAAACTTTTCAACTACCGCGCCGCCCTCTGGGACGGCTCGACGAAGCTGCCCGTGAAGGTGAAATGCGACGGCATCCTCGTCGACGCCCCCTGCAGCGGCGTCGGCACCTGGCAACGCAACCCGCACGCCCGTTGGACGACCTCGCAGCACGACGTCCGCGAACTCGCCGCCACCCAGCTCGCCCTTCTCAACCACGTCGCCGGCTCCCTCAAGCCCGGCGGCCGCCTGATCTACTCCGTCTGCACCCTCACCCGCAGCGAAACCACCGCCGTCGCCGCCGCCTTCACCGCCGCGCATCCCGAACTGGAAGCAATCCCAGTTTGGGCAGAGGTCAAAAGTCAGAAGTCAGAAATCAGCACTTCTGATCCGACCTCGCTGACCTCTGACCTCTCATCACTGACCTCTTCGGTTTTTCTTTGGCCCCAGGAAATCAACGCCAACGGCATGTTCATCGCCGCCTGGAAGCGAAAGGCCTGACCAAATCCTCCGCAATCCACTGAAGTCGCCAAGCCAAGCGCACGCACCTGCTTCCCGTTCCGCTCTTTCGCGTTTCCGCGATATACCCAACCCGCGTTTCCGCGCTTCCGCGTTGAAAAAGATCTCCTCCGACACCGTCCGCGCCGATTTCAACGACCTGCTGGCCGTGGTGCACTACACCCGCGCCGCGCATGAGCTGGGACTCTGGAAATCCGAGCGCGCCCTGATCGAACGCTTTTTTCCCGATCTCAACGCCCCGCTCCTCGAAGCCGGTTGCGGCGCCGGCCGCGTCACGCTCGGCCTCTGGGAAATGGGCTACCGCCACCTGACCGCCTTCGACTTCGCCGAGGAACTCGTGGACCAAGCCCAGAGCCTCGCCGCCGAGCGCCTCGCCGACGGCCCCAACGGTATCACCTTCCTCCACGCCGACGCCACCGCCCTGGATCAATGCCACGCCCTGCGTGACCTGCGCTTTGACGGCGCGCTCTTCATGTTCAACGGCCTCATGCAGATTCCCGGCCGCGAACGCCGCCGCACTGCTCTACGCGAGTTGCATCGCGTGTGCCGACACGGCGCGCCGCTGCTCTTCACGACCCACGACCGCGATGTCTCTCCGACCGAGCGCGTGCTCTGGCGGCTCGAAGCGGCCCGGTGGGAGCGCAACGAACAGGACCCGCGGCTGGTCGAGTTCGGCGACCGCTATTTCGAGGAAGCCGGCACCGGCCGCACCTTCATGCACCTCCCCGACCGCGCCGAAATTCTCGCCGACCTCGCCGCCACCGGCTGGACCCACGCCTTCGACGCCCTGCGCGCCGAGATCGCCAAGGAGTCCCGCCCCGTCCTCGCCTTCTCCGACGAGTGCCGCTTCTGGGTCGCACATCGCGGCTAACTGCGCGCCCGCCAAGCGGTGAGCAGCGCCTGTTCCTGCGCACGTTCGAGGCCGTTCTTCACGGCGGCTCCGCCAGCCCGTGACTGCATCCATCGCCAAGTATCGGCGGCGGTTTGGACGAATGGACGCAACTTGAGTCCCTTCTTCCACGCTTTCGCTCCGTTAACCGAAAAGAGTCCCGCCAACTGCGTTTCCAGCGCCGGAACGTAGAGCGGCAACTTCGTCCATTCCGCCAACCCATGCCCTCTGAGGAAGCCGTCCTCCACCCACACCAACCGACTCGCCGGATTTAGTTCTTGGGCACAGCCGGCTAGCAACTCTCCGAACGTATGTGGTTGGCAGGGACCAACGGCATTGAACACGCCAGTCTCTCTCGTCTCGACCATCGCCAAGATCCACATCGCGAGATCACGGACGTCGATCAACTGCACGGCTCGGGCAGGATCGCCCGGCGCCAGCACTTCGCCACCCTGCGCGAGGCGCTCGACCCAGTAGGCAAAGCGATCCGTCGGATCGAAGGGCCCCGCGATGATGCCTGGCCGCACGATCAGCGTCCGCCCTGGCAACGCCTGCTCAGCCGCGGCTTCACCGAGGGCCTTCAGTGGGCCGTAGGTCTGCATCGTGACCGTCTCCGTGGTTTCGTCCGCGATCCGACCCAACACATCGGCCTCGGTCAGGCCCGAGCGGCTGAGATCTGCGTAGGCCGACACGGTCGAGACAAACGTGTAATGTCCCACCCGCCCCGCTAGTGTCGCCAGGAGGCAGCGCACTTGTCGGGGAAAATAGCCGCAGGTGTCCATGACCGCGTCCCATGTACCGCCCTGCAACTCCTGCAAGTCACCGTTACGGTCGCCCCGGATCAGCTTCACGCCGTGCTCCGGCGTCGGCATGGCCAAGCCGCGATTGAACAGCGTGAGTTCGTGCCCGCGCGTCCGAGCCTCGGCGGCCAGCGCCCGGCCGAGAAATACGCTTCCGCCGATGATCAACAGGCGCATCGCATCAATGTGTGCGAGCGACCCGTGAAGTCGACGCGCGACGCGAATTATGACGGCGGCAGCCGCGGGTTGGGACCTACCCTAGTCAATTCCTGCTCCAGACGAGCGGGAAATGCTTTCCCTTCAATACTTCGCCATCTGCCACTTCCACGAACTGCTTCATGCAGTGGTCGCCGGAAGCAACGTAGCGGGTCTCGTCGGTCATGAAATGCAGCGCAATTGCGCGGCGTTTGCGGCCGCTCGTGTTGGCGTGCGAGCCGTGCCAGGTCAGCGAGTGGTGGTAGTGCACTTCGCCCTTCTTCACCGGGCAGGTGCGAACCGTCACCTTGTGGCCTTCGTATTCCTGCGGCATGTCCTTCACGTAATCCTTCAGCGTGAAGAGATACTTCATGTGGTCGCCCCAGAGGTGCGAGCCGGGCACCATGCTCATGCAGCCGTTGTCCACATCGACGTCATCGAGCGCCACCCACGCCGTCACCTCGGTCATCGGCGCGATGATCGGCCAGAGCGGCGCGTCCTGGTGCCACATGTTCACGCCGCCGGTCGCGGCAGGCTTATATTGGATCTGGTCGTGCCAGATGCGCAGGGCCGTTGCCCCCGTGAGCTGGGCCATTTCCTCGCCGATCGTGGGGTTGCGGGTGAGCTGCGCGTAGGCCGGGCTCGCCTCCCATATGTTGACGATCTGCCAGACGGGCGCGGAGTCGTCGTGGGTGAAATTGTGGCAGAGCACGGGTTGCGGGATGTCTTTCCGCGCGCGCTGCTCGATCACGCGCTCCATCTCGGCGCGCAGCTCATCCACCTGCGCATCGGTCAGCACTTTCGCGCCGCGCAGGTAGCCTTGGGTCTTGAATTCGTTGATTTGGGTCGGGGTGAGCATGCCGCCAACCTGCCCGGCCGCGCGCGTTTGTCACCTGCCGTCGCTTGGCCGCGACGCGCAGGTGTTGGCGATTTTTCCTGTTGTCTCACGCAAAGCCGCCAAGGCGCGAAGAAGGCATATGCCCGG